>JADJSY010000024.1 GCA_016711435.1 Lewinellaceae bacterium | reverse complement strand
TCATGGCGGCTCTTCCGGGCGTTTCGAACGTTTGAAAGAACGGGCACTGGAATATTCCTGGATGATGGGGCTGCTGGGAATGGATGGATCGCTGGTTAAGCAATAGGGGTGTGTAGTGTTTGGTGTATGGTGTTTGGAGCGCTTCGCCTTTGGCAATTGAGTGTATTTTGGCCGGATTTCACTCAATTGCCAAGAGCGGAGTGCCCCAAACACTAAACACCATACACTACACACGTAAAAAAGGATATTTCAAGCCAAATACCACATTTAGGAAAAGAATAACCGGAGGCATTGGTCATAACCCGTTATATTTCAGCCGGAAAAAGCCAGGCTGATGAATGTAACGCGACTCTTGTTTCAAATAATCTTCTTGCTTCATTCAGCTGCGCTGTTTGGGCAATTAGATACTATTCACTGGCTTCCTCCCATGCATGCGCGCAATGAGGTAGGGCCGCAATTTCTCTATTTATCCACGCCTGAAACCGATCCTTTCCCGGTAGAAGTACGCGATGGCGCTGACAACCTGATCGTCTCGGTGATCATCAGCAACAGTCAGCCCTTTCGTTACAGCTTGGGTACTTCGGCCAACACTTCAGTACTTGCAGTAGAAAGCCAATTGCATAAACCATTGTCTTCCAAAGGATTGGTTATTTCGGGGCCTAAAAAATTTTATGCCTATTTCCGGGTTCATTCCAATTCGCTGAATCATGCGGGCGACCTGACCTGCAAAGGCCGCGCGGCGTTGGGAAAGGTGTTCCGTATCGGGCATTTGATACAGGAAGCAGACGACCAGGATCGACGCTCCAATTTTGTCGGCGTGCTGGCCACGGAAGATTCTACAGTCGTCACGTTGTCGGATTTTGCCGCTCAAACAGATTTCAGGATTGGTGGTATTGATGTTCCTTCTACCGGCCCCCAAACTGTCATACTGCAACGCGGTCAATCCGTCGTTTTTTCCAATTACATTACCGATAACGTCGTTTCCCAGCCTCCCAACGGGCTGATGGGTGCATTGCTGGAATCCAGCAAGCCTGTAGCGGTCAACTGCGGATCCTGGGTTGGCGCGCCGCTGATGGCTATGGCGCATGATATCGGGATCGATCAGATTGTTCCGTTCGAGCTGGTAGGGGAAGAGTACATTTTATGCCGGGGCAATGGTTCACAAGTATTAGAACACCCCATTGTCGTCGCGCATGTGGCGGGCACCCGGGTTTTTATCAATGGAAATGCCAATCCCAGCGCGACGCTCGGGCCGGGAGATTTTTTTGAAGTGCCGACGAATGATTTTTCCATCAATGGCAATATGTACATCAGCACTTCCGAGCCGGTATTTATGTACCAGATGATCGGCGGTACTTCCTCGGGCATGGATGCAGCCCGAACTGCCGGATTGGTTTTTGTGCCGCCCATCAGTTGCAGCGTTCCCAATACCGTGGATAATATTTTCCAACCCAACCTCATCGGATCCATGCGTTTTGAAGGAGGTTTGATGATAACGGCAATGCGCGATTCCAGCGTAACGGTTCGGATCGACGGAGTAGTGTTTGCATTGCCGCCACCGGCGCAGGTGCCTGGAAACCCCGACTTTGTGACATATCGCAAATTAAACCTGTTTACGCAGTCGAGCACTATATCGACCCTCAGTGTAGTGGCGGAGGGCGCTGTCCAGGTGGCTTTGTTCGGTCGGAATGAACCCGCCAGTTTTGCCGCGTTTTACTCCGGTTTCAGCAAAAGTATTGTCCCCAAAATAGACCTTTCCCTGATCGGCGACGGCGTTTGTCCCGATACCCTCGTAGCCGAAGGGTTGTTTGACGGCGTACAATGGGTATTTGAAGATTCGATTATTCAGTTTGGGCCTGATACCTTTTTAATTGCTTATGTACCAGGCCGTTATACGGCAATCGGGTATCTGGGCGTTTGCCGCAAGGCTGATTACGCATCCGATTCATTAGTGGCGGTGTTTAATTCTCCGGCATTTCCATTTACCTCCGAAGAGCCATCCTGTTTTGGTTTTTCCAACGGACAGATAGACTTTGGAAGTCCTTACGGCGGATTTCCGCCCTACCAGTATTCTATCGACAATGGTATAAATTTTAGTACAAGCCATCAATTTTCTACGATCACAGCCGGAGATTACGGTTTATTGGTGCGGGATTCAACAGGTTGTTACAACAGGCCGCTTTCGCTAACCATCGGCCAGCCCGACAGTTTTTCGGTGGAACTGGTTCCCTTGCTGCTTCCCGATCCCCTGAAGCCCGGGGTGCGGGTGGAATTGGAAGCGCAATCCAGTCTTCCGGTTATTGGCGCATCGTGGGAGCCTGCCGACAATAATGAATGCCCTGATTGTCTTGTCAACTCATTTTATCCGCAGGAAAACATGTGGGTGAGTGTGACGGTGTACGATTCGGAGGGTTGTCCGGCAGTGGATAGTTTTTTCCTGCTGATCGAGCCGAATGTTTTTGCGCCGAATGTATTCTCACCGGCATCTGTTACTGGCAATGCGCATTTTACATTTTTCAGCAGAGAGCCGCTTCCAATACTGGAACTTTCCATCTACGACCGCTGGGGAGAACAGTTGTTTCAACGCCATGATTTCATGACCAACGAGCCGGAGGATGGCTGGGACGGCACTTTCAGAGGAAAAGAAGCGCTGCCCGGCGTATATGTATTCGTGGCCCGTGTGGAACTCAATCCGGGAAAGGTTGTTGTCTTAAAAGGCGATGTATTGTTATACCGCTAAAATTAACTAAAATTTATCGTGATAACGAAAACGAACAAAAGGGAACAGGCATCGTCTCGTACTATCTTTGTCTTTTTTTTGTACGGTAATAACTTTTTAGATGCGTAGTTTTCCCAAAACAAGTTTTTTAGTGCTGATAACGTGTTGGTTGACAGGTCTTGGTTTATCAGCCCAGAATCTGACCATTGTACACGGTAAAGTGACAGACAGTAAGTCCGGCGAGGCTATTGCCGCCGCAACGATTCGTTATGACAGTCTCAATATCGGTACACGAACAGATGCTTTTGGGAAATTCAGCCTGAAAAGTAAAGAAAAAGGGAATTTCATCGTCATCACCTGTATTGGTTATGACCCCTTGACCGTACTGATTAAATCGGGCGAAACCAATGAACTCCAGGTACGTCTCGTTGAAAGCAGCACCTCCCTGAATGAGGTGGAAGTAGTAAGCCGATCCAAAAAATACCGAAATAAGAATAATCCGGCGGTGGACTTCATGCGGGAAGTGATTGCCCATAAAGAGCGGAATCGCAAAGAAAATTTAGATTATTACAGCCTCGAACGATATGACAAAATCGAGTTCGCGATCAATAATATCGACAACAAACTCCGCCGAAACTTCTTTTTCCGCAAAACGCAATTCATCTTTGAAAACGTCGATACCAACCAGGTCACCGGCAAGGTAAACCTGCCATTTTACCTCAGGGAGACTATTTCCGATGTGTATTACCGCAAATCTCCCCGTACGGAACGCGAATATGTCCGCGGGGAAAAAAGCACCAGGCTTCCGGGGTATCTGGACGACGACGGTATTTCCAACATGGTGGAAAATTTGTATCGCAAAATTGATTTTTATGATAATACCGTCAACCTCGTAACAGTGGAATTTGTCAGTCCTCTGGCCGACTTTTCTCCGGGTATTTATCAATTCTACCTGCGCGATACTGCCATGCTGGGAGATACGCGTTGCGTGCACCTTTACTTTACTCCACGACAGAAAACAGACCTTGCCTTCAACGGCGATATGTGGATTGCATTCGATTCTTCCTATGCCTTAAAGAAAATTCAGGTTGAAATCCCTGCTCAGATTAACCTGAACTGGGTCAATGGTTTACAGATAGAACAGGAATTTGCCTGGATGGACATTATCGAGGGCAGGGCTTTGTTGCCTACTTCTGATGTGGTGACTATGGAATTCGGCGTGATGAAGACGGAAAATTCCAAAACAATCCTGGCGCAAAAAACGAGTTCCTATGCCCGGTATCGCATTAATCAGCCCGTGTCGGAAACACTGTTAAATGTAGGCGGCCATGTACAGCGCGACTCCGGCGCCGTCGAGCGCAATGAAACATTCTGGATTGCGCACCGCCACGATAGTCTTGACAGGCATGAAGCGGGCGTGTATAAAATGGTGGACAGCCTCAACCGGAACATGAACTTTCGAAGGTTTATGAATATTATGCGGGTAGTGGTCGACGGTTACCATACGCAGGGGAAATTCGATATCGGGCCGATCAATACTTTTTCCAGTTTTAATCCCATTGAAGGTTATCGGCTGCGTCTGGGCGGGCGCACCAACCTAAAATTTAACAAACGCCTGTTGCTGGAAGGTTACGGCGCTTATGGATTTACGGATACCCGCTTGAAAGGCTTTGCAGGATTGCTTACTCTTTTCGGGCCGGATCAGGTGATGAAATACCCCTGCACCAACTCCGCGTCTGGTACCTCAACGATATGCAAATACCCGGGCAGGATTTGCAAAACGGTTTGTTGCTGTCTTTCCGCAGAGGCGCTAATGACAAGATGTTGTACGCCCAGACTTTGGGTATCGAATGTCTGGAAGAGTGGAAAAATGGTTTTTCGTATGCCGCTTCGTATAAAATAGCGACACAGGAACCTGCCGGTACTTTGCGTTTCAATTATCTAACGCCTGATGGCGTCGCGCAACGCAATACCATCATAACCAATGAATTAGGTTTGATGCTGCGCTATGCCCCCAACGAAAAGTTTTACCAGGCGCCCGACGCCCGGTTATATGCATTTAACAAATACCCTACTTTTCAACTTTGGTACACCGCCGGCCTGAAAGGAGTCATGGGAGGCGAATACAGTTACCATGTGCTAAGGGCCAAAGTAAGCAAGGGTATCTATCTTAGCCCATTCGGCTGGGCCGACGCAACTATTGAGGCGGGGCGCGTTTTTGGTCAGATGCCATACACCTTGCTGGTGTTGCACCCTGCCAATCAGACTTTTTCTTACAGCAGCAATGACTACAACCTGATGAATAATTTTGAATTTGTCAGCGACAAGTTTGCCTCTGTGAACATCAGCCACAATTTTGCAGGCTTCTTCTTCAATCGTATCCCGCTGCTCCGGAGATTAAAACTCCGGGAAGTGGTAACATTCAAAGCCCTTTGGGGCGGCCTGGACGAACGCAATCGCCCCAATGCGGACAACGGCCTGATCCAGTTTCCTGTAAACGATGCAGGAGAAACCATTACCAATACCCTGGAAGCAAGACCTTACATAGAAGCCAGTGTCGGCATCTCCAATATTTTCAGGGTGTTGCGAATAGATGTTGTTCGCAGGCTGAATTACCTGAACCTGCCAAATACGACACCCCTTGCATTAAGAGCAAAATTCCAGATGGAATTTTGATGCAACAATCCCTGTTTTAATGCACCCAAGGCAACGGCAGAGCACTTTATTTCCGCCTCAATTTTATTTTATGCGACTCATATCAACTATCTTGTTTTGTACGCTTTGTTACGTCTCTTTCTCACAAGAAGCCGGCGATGTTGCCTACATGGCTGAAATAAACGCACACCGCCAGCATTACAAAAAGGAATTTATCAGTGAACCCCGGTCGCCACTTACAGCCCGGGATACCGGATTGCTCGACTTTTATCCACCTGATCCGAAATGGCGGATTCCAGCCAGGGTGAAGATCATACCGAAAGCGCCATCTTTCGACATGCTTACTTATAGCGGCGACCGCAGGCTGTATCGGATTTATGCGACACTTCAATTTGACGCAGATGGTCGTTTGTATACATTAACCCTTTATCAAAATCTGACTTTGATGGCAAATGACTCTTCCTACCATGACTATCTGTTTCTGCCATTCAAAGACCATACGAATGGCGTGGAGACTTATGGAGGTGGCCGTTATCTTGATTTCAGGATAAATGATATCAAAAAAGGCATGTTGATACTGGATTTTAATAAAAATTACAACCCTTATTGTGCTTATAGCGACGGATACAGTTGCCCTATTCCACCAAGGGAAAACCATCTCGATATGGAGGTGAAAGCAGGTGAGCGGGTGTTTAAAAAAGAGCCGACTCCAGGTAAACATTGAGATAAAAGTAACCGGAACACCGCCCATTTGTGCTTACACGAAGCCCGGCAGCACCTGCAAGTGTTAATTTTCAAGGAAAATTCCGCTTCCTTTTGTGCACAGCCGCGAAGAGTCTTACTTTCGGCTCGGACAAAAATTGTTTTAAGAACAAAAAGATAAATACAGTCAGCCTATGATGAACGAACGATTACAAACGTTTATGACGACTGAAGTCGTTACCCTTACTCCTGAAAACACCCTGGGAGATGCAAGGGAAGTACTGCTAGAAAAACGTATCCACCACATTCCTATCGTGGATACGGCCAATAAATTAGTCGGAATGGTGACGTCCTGGGATATTTTCAAATTAGGAAAATCGGCTGAAGAATGCGCCGACATCAAAATATCCGATGTAATGACGAAGAAACTGGCTACACTGGAACCGGACAGCCACCTGGGTGCAGCAGCGGAAGTATTGATGATGCATTTGTTCCATGCTATTCCAATTGTGGATGACGAGCATGTATTAAAAGGAATCGTTACGACTTATGACCTGCTGAAATATGCATTTCGTAAAGAGTATCCTGAAAATCTGGACAAGTTCGTTCCGGAAAACATGGTGTAGGTTAAAAGTCAAAAGGCAAAGAGCAAAAGGCAAAAATGGCCACCTGGTCAAAATTGTCTTTTGCTCTTTGCCTTTTGACTTTAAATCAACCGAGGGCTTTTTGATACCGCATGCCGACTTCCGACCAATTCACTACATTGTAGAATGAGTTGATGTATTCCGGGCGGCGGTTCTGATTTTTCAAATAGTAGGCATGTTCCCACACGTCGAGACCCAATATGGGTGTTCCGTTCTGTTTGACTACTTGCATCATCAATGGATTATCCTGATTGGGTGTGCTGCTGATAAACAGTTTTTTATCGGCCCCAACGCACAACCAGGCCCAACCGGAGCCGAACACCCCTTTTGCGGCATTTGAAAATTCCTCTTTAAATTTATCGTAAGACCCGAACGTGCCATTGATTGCAGTTGCGAGCGCACCCTGTGGCATACCGCCGCCTTTGGGCGACATGATTTGCCAGAAAAAACTGTGGTTCCAGTGCCCGCCTGCATTATTTCGGATTTTTTTATCCGCGTCGGAAGTGGAAATTCGTGCAATAATATCTTCCAGTTCGTAATCGGCGTAAGCGGTACCTTTCACTCCGTCGTTCAGGTTGCTAACGTAGGCAGCATGGTGTTTGCCATGGTGGATTTCCATCGTTAATTTGTCGATGTGGGGTTCCAGTGCACTGGTTTCATAACCCAAGACAGGGAGGTCAAATGGTTTGCTGCGTCGCATTTTGGGTGGCGGGATGACGGGCGCCGCAGTGGTGGGCGTTTCTTTTATTGCCTTTTTACAGGCTTCAAAAAAAGGAGCGACGGCTGCTGTCACACCCAGTATAATACCGGGTTTTCAGAAATGTGCGTTTTTCCATGTTTGTTTGCTGTTAAGAAGTTATCGGTTATTAGTTATTGGTTATCCGTGTTGATACTTTTGTTAAGCCAAAGATAGAATGCCAAGTCAGTTTTCTAAGCATCTTTTTAAATATGGTCTTTTGCTGCTTTTGGCGGCGACACTGTCTCAGATACAATGTCGCCGTGCTGAAAAAATTGTGGAAACGCGCAAGTCTTTTCGATACAACCAACATAATCCCGTCACCTCCCTCGACCCGGCATTTGCCCGCACTCAGAATAATATTTGGGTGGTGGATTGTTTGTTCAACAGCCTGGTACAACTCGACGACAGCCTGCGGGTGCAGCCATGTATCGCTCGGGAGTGGCATATTTCGCCGGATGGACTGACTTATCGATTTTTGCTGCGGCAGGATGTTTTTTTTCACGACGACGCTGCTTTCCCCGACGGAAAAGGCCGCCGGATGGTGGCATCCGATGTAGTATACAGTTTCCAGCGACTGCTGGACACATCCTGGCCCAAACCGGGTTCCTGGATATTTAAAGACAGAATTGCTGTCGATTCGGCTTTTGTGGCCGTCAACGATTCTGTGTTTCAGTTGCGGTTAAAAAGCCCTTTTCAACCCATGCTGCAAATCCTGACCATGCAATATGCCGGCATTGTGCCGCATGAAGCCTGTACTTATTACGGCCGCGACTTCCGACGTCATCCGGTAGGAACGGGGCCGTTTAAAATGAAAATCTGGGCTGAAAACCAGGCGCTGGTAGTTGTCAGAAATGAAAATTATTTTGAAAAAGACCGGGATGGTAACCGCCTACCCTACCTGGATGCCGTAAAAACGAGTTTTATTACCGATCGAAAAACCGCATTTTTGGAATTCAAAAAAGGAAATCTCGACTACTTTTTCGGGCTTGAAAGTTCGTATATCAATGAATTGCTCACGGCGGACGGCGAACTCCAGCCCAGCCTTGCCGGGCAATTTATATTTCTGAAAAATTCCTATCTCAATTCAGAGTACCTCGGCATTCGTATGGATAGCAGTGCGTCGCTGCTACAGCAGAAAAAAATAAGGCAGGCGCTCAATTATGGCATTAACCGCGCACAAATGCTGCGTGTTTTGCGCAATAACGTCGGCAAACCTGCTAATTCCGGCTTTGCGCCTTCCGGCCTACCCTCTTTCGACGACGCGCGTGTGCCTGGCTTCCGGTATGACCCTGCCCGGGCAGCACAACTGCTGGCGGAAGCGGGTTTTCCGCAAGGCCGGGGGATGCCTGCCATTACCCTGCTTTGCAATGCGGATTACCTCGATCTGTGTACTTTTTTGACCCGGCAATGGGAAGACCTGGGCTTTAATATCCAGGTTGAAATGACCGAAACGGCGCTGTTGCGGGAGCGTATGCGCAACGGACAGGCGCCGTTTTTCAGGGCCTCCTGGATTGCAGATTACCCGGATGCCGAAAGTTTTTTGACGTGTTTTTACTCAAAAACACAGCCCCACCGAATTATACCCGTTTCAGCAACGCCGAATTTGACCGTTTATACGAAGCATCACTTCAGACAACGGATACGGAGCGGCGTTATGAATTGTACCAGGCTATGGACCGGATATTGGTGGAAGAAGCCCCGGTTGTTTTCCTGTTTTATGATGAAACGGCGCAATTTGCGGGCAGTCAGGTACAAGGGCTTTCGCGGAATGCGATCAATTTGTTGTCTTTGAAACGTGTCCGGAAATAATCACCACTTGGCATCCATCAGCACAGGCCTTTCATTGACCAGGTTTCGATAAGTGTCCAGCAATCTTTTTGCAACTTGTACATTATCAAAGTTTTCTGAACAAAAAACCTGTGCCCGCCGGCCAATGTCGACTATCTCCGGACCACGTTCAACGCACCAGCGCACAGCAGATAAAAAATCTTCCGGGGAATCGGCCAGCAGGCATTCCCGACGGTTTTGGGCTGCGATGCCTTCCATGCCGATACGGGTGGAAAGCACCACTTTGCCTACGGCCATGCCTTCGAGAATTTTAGCCCGCATACCGCCACCGGAAAGCAGCGGTACGACCATAATGGCATGCCGGTTTAAAAAATCGGCGGCGCTGTCGACTTCTCCGTGAAAAACTACCCGTTCTTTTTGCAGGTTTCGCAACCAGGCAGGCGCCGTACGTCCGGCGATATGAAAAGTCATTTCAGGAAAATTCGGCGCCAGCAAAGGTTCCCATACTTCTTCCAGAAACCATTTTAACCCGTCCTGATTCGGCATCCAGTCGAGCGACCCGATAAAAAGAAAGGCTAAGGGGGACGATTGAAACAACTGTCGTCGGCATGGTAATCCCGGCAATCCAGGCCGATGGGACTTACCACGGCCGGTTTTTGCAGGCCTAACCGCTTGAAGTGCGCGACATCCCGTTCGGTAATGCCTACCAAAAGATCATATTGATTCAGTCGTTCGATTTCATATTGTTTTAACCGGGGCGTTATTTTTTCCAGGTACCAGCGTTTCAATGGATTGGCATTCGAGGCTACCCTTTCCCAGATTTCATATTCAACATTGTGCGCGCGTAGGGCAATGATGGCGGAAGAATGTTTTCTGATAACCGGAATATAGGGGGCGAGATAAACCGATTCCAGTTGAACGACATCAAACCACGAATTTTGAAGAATTTCGCGCAGTTTTTCAGCAAAAACGGCGTCTTCAAATCGCTCGATGTGGTAAGATTTTTCGGAAAACAAATTCCAGAGTGCCGGGAAAGGCCGTATTCTGTTGTCGATATATACCGTATGAAGCGCCTCGTAATGGTCAAAATCATGGGGTAAAGACTCCGTATCAAACCAGTGTTTGCTGGTATTCATAGATAGCAGGGTCACTTCGTTTCCCAATTCGTTGAAGGCCTTTGCCAGGTAGGTGATAGCAATAGCAGCGCCGTCTTTCAGCGGATAAGGAAATTTATTACAGATTTGCAGAATCTTCATAGTCGGTCTTGAAACAATCGTTTTTTCAGAGTCTTCGCACTTCATCGCCACAACTCGACAACTTTTTCGGACATTTGCGCTATGGTATTAAAAGCCCAGCATATCCATAAATCCTATGGCGCCCTTGAAATTCTGAAAGGCGTTGACATAGCCGTGCAACGCGGAGAAATTGTAAGCATCGTCGGAAAATCCGGCGCAGGCAAAAGTACCCTGCTACACATTCTCGGCACACTCGATCTTGCCGACGAAGGAGAGTTAACGATCAGCGATACGTCTATTAAGTCGCTAAATGCCAAACAACTGGCGTCTTTTCGCAATAGACATATCGGGTTTGTTTTTCAATTTCATCACTTGCTGCCTGAGTTCAGCGCCCTGGAAAACGTTTGTATTCCTGGTTTTATTCAAAAAAAACCGGAATTACAAGTGCGTCAACGCGCTGAAGAACTCCTTGGCTACCTGGGGTTGTCACAACGAATCAGTCACAAACCCTCGGAACTTTCAGGAGGCGAACAACAACGGGTGGCCGTGGCGCGCGCATTGATTAACCAACCCGACCTCATATTCGCCGATGAACCGACCGGCAATCTCGATTCTGAAGCCTCGCAGGACATACACCGACTGATTCGCCAACTTCGGGATGACTATGGCCAGACTTTTGTTATTGTTACGCATAATAAAGAACTCGCCGATCTGTCGGATCGCTGTCTGGAAATGCGCGATGGCGTATTGATATGAGAATCACAGCAGGCGAAATACCTTTGCAAATCATTTTTCCGACAAATCATGACATTTCTCCGAAGCATTTTTGGGTATTCTATCCAAATCCGGCAATCCAGACGCAAAACGAATAAGACACTGTTTCTGCTGCCTGTACTCTTTGTTATTTTCAGTTGTTCTGGAAGTAGAAAGACTGGTACAGATTATCAGGCCGTTACCTTTTCTGAACGCCCCAAAAATATCATCCTGCTCATTGGAGACGGCATGGGTTTGGCGCAGGTATCCGCTCATATTTACTGGCGGGGTGTCGGTCGTACTGTTTTTGAAAAATTTCCGACCGTAGGTTTTCATAAAAGTCATTCCTGCGACGATCTCGTAACGGATTCTGCTGCGGGTGCTACGGCGTTTTCCTGCGGAGAAAAAACCACCAACGGCGCGATCGGCGTGCTACCTCCCAACAACGAACCCTGCACTACTATCCTGGAAGACCTCGACCGGAAAGGATATGCTACAGGTATGGTGGTATCTTGCACGGCTACGCATGCCACGCCTGCTTCCTTTATCGCGCACCGGGAACTGCGGGCGTTTACGGAAGAAATTGCACTGGATTACCTCAAAACCGATATTGACTGTTTTATCGGTGGCGGAGAGGCGCTTTTCAATGAACGACCCGATCGCGCCAACCTGGAAGATTCGCTCCGCCAACGCGGGTACGTGCTCAGGCGTGGGACTACCTTTAAAAAACTTCCGCTCGACGGTTCGGCGCCATTTATGCAATTTACACATGAAAGAGAACCGCCTACCGCTTCGGGCGGACGGGCGTACATGCCGGAGGCTACCCAGATTGCCTGTAATTATTTGCAAAAACGTTCTCCAAAAGGTTTTTTCCTCATGGTAGAAGGCAGCCAGATCGATTGGGCAGGACATGCCAATGACCGCAACTGGCTGCGGGCTGAAATGGAAGACTTCGATAAAACCATCGTTAAGGCGCTTGAATTTGCTGCATCTAACGGCGAAACACTTGTAATTGTAACCGGCGACCACGAATGCGGCGGACTTGCTTTGGTAAAAACTGCGAGCAGAAACCAGTTTAATCCAACTTTTTCAACGCGACTTCATACGGCCGCTATGGTGCCGGTTTATGCATATGGGCCTCAGCATCAATTGTTTAGCGGTATTTATGAGAACACGGATATTTACAATAAAATGAGAGAGGTCCTGGGTTTTTCAAAAGCGGAACAGAGTTTGAAATAAAAATATGGAGTAACAGAAATGTTCCAACACGTTCTTATGCCGATACCCGACGACTAGTATGCGCATGGTTATGATTACCTTTGCGCCCGTTAAGCATCGAGCGTACATCTTTTTAAAAAATAACCTTTTTCAAATTGCCACTTATAAAATCTATTTCCGGTTTCCGGGGCACCATTGGAGGTCGTCCCGGCGATAACCTGACGCCTCAAGATATTGTAACATGTACAGCAGCCTTTGGGCAGTGGATTGTGGACAAAACAGGCATCCCGACCATTGTTGTCGGGCGTGACGGCCGTATTTCCGGCGCCATTGTGAGTGCATTGGTTATCAATACATTGCGCGCCATGGGCATTTCTGTGATTGATCTTGGACTGAGCACGACGCCCACGGTAGAAATAGCAGTTCCTCTGGAAAAGGCGGGCGGGGGGATCATCCTGACAGCCAGTCATAATCCCAAAGAGTGGAATGCCCTCAAATTAGTCAACCACAAAGGAGAATTTATCAGTGCAATCGATGGAGCAGAAGTGCTTGAAATTGTAGCAAACGAATCGGTCGAATATGCGCCGGTTGAAAAACTCGGTTCGTACAGGCAAGACGACTCCTATATTCAAAAACACATTGCTCAGATATTAGCGCTTTCTTTGGTGGATGTGGAATCTGTACGCGCGAAAAATTTTCGAGTCGTGGTGGATGCCATCAATTCTACCGGCGCCTTGAGCGTTCCTCCCCTGCTCGAAGCGCTTGGCTGTCAGGTTATTTTGATTAATGGTGAAGTCAATGGCCATTTTGCGCACAATCCCGAGCCACTTAAAGAACACCTGGGTCAACTATCTACGGAAGTGCGGCAGCAAAAAGCGCAATTGGGTATAGCTGTCGACCCGGATGTAGATCGCCTGGTGTTTATGTGTGAAGACGGCGAAATATTTGGCGAGGAATACACACTGGTTGCCGTAGCGGACTACGTTCTTTCCAAACGACCGGGCAATACGGTGAGCAATCTGAGCAGCACCCGTGCCCTGCGCGATGTGACCCGGAAATACGGCGGTGAATATTTTGCAGCGGCAGTCGGAGAAGTGAATGTGGTGGAAAAAATGAAATCGGTGAACGCTGTTATCGGTGGAGAAGGAAATGGCGGCGTTATTCTGCCCGAACTGCATTACGGACGGGATGCGCTGGTAGGTATTGCCCTGTTTCTTACACATTTGTCGCAGGCGAATAAACAAATGTCGACACTCCGAAAGACTTACCCGGACTACCAGATGTCCAAAACCAAATTAGCGCGCACCGCTGATATTGACCTGGAAAAAATATTTGTATCCCTTCGTGCCAAATACCGCAACGAACAGATCAATACAGAAGACGGGCTGAAAATCGACTTTGAACAGGGCTGGGTGCATCTTCGCCCTTCCAATACGGAGCCGATCATCCGTGTGTATTCCGAAAGCAACTCCATTGTTGTGGCGGAAAACCTGGCAAAAAAGATCATTCAGGATATCAATCTAATAAAATGAGAGTTTATTTCGACAACGCCGCTACTACTGCCATTTCGGAAGAAGTCATCGAAACGATGCTTCCCGTATTGCGCAACTTGTACGGCAACCCATCCTCTATCCATGCTGAAGGCCGCGCAGCACGCGCAGCACTGGAAACTGCCCGCAAAACCGTGGCGCAAAGTATTGGAGCGGGTACAGGTGAAATATTTTTCACTTCCGGCGGCACAGAAAGCAATAATATGGCCATCAAATGCGCCGTCAGAGACCTGGGTGTTCAGCGTATCATCACCAGTCCGACCGAACACCATTGCGGTATCCATGCCATTGAAATGGTACAAAAAATAAAAGGCACAGAAGTGGTCTGGCTTCCCGTAGATGCCTGCGGACGAATTGATTACGAAGTTCTGGAAGTTGAGTTGGCTGCCTCCGGCAGTAAAAAAACACTGGTGTCGCTGATGCACGCCAATAACGAGATTGGCACCATGTTAGACCTGGAAAAAGTGTCGGCTCTATGCAAGCAATACGGTGCGCTTTTTCACTCCGATACCGTTCAGACGGTAGGACATTTTCCTATAGATGTGCAAAAAACGCCGCTCCATTTTATGTCGGGCGCCGCACATAAATTTCACGGTCCGAAGGGGGTGGGTTTTATCTACATCAATCCTGAAACGCCTATTAAACCGTTTATTGATGGCGGGGCGCAGGAACGCAATATGCGTGGCGGCACTGAAAACGTGTACGGCATCATCGGGCTGGCCAAGGCACTCGAACTTGCCTGCGCCGAGATGGAAGCGCGTACCCATTACATTGCCGATATTCGCAACTATTTGAAAGAAAGGCTCTTACAAACATTTGACAATATACAGTTCAATGGCGATGTAGAAGGCGATAGCCTGTACACTGTACTCAATGTGGCTTTTCCGCCTTCTCCAAAAAACGAACTACTCCTGTTGAGCCTCGATATTGCCGGTATCAGTTGTTCGGGCGGTAGTGCCTGTTCCAGCGGCTCAGAAAAAGGCAGTCATGTGTTGGAAGCCATCCAGGCCGACCCTGCCAGAAAAAGTATCCGTTTTTCATTTTCCCATTACAATACCCGCGACGAAGTGGATTTTGTGGTGGAAAAACTGAAGGGGATAGTAACGGTACAGGCATCTTATGCTATGGCATGATGATTGGATTTTTGGGATTTTATCCCCGGAAAGCAACCGTTGATCGGAAAAGCCCCCGACCCAGGTACTGATCCCCCCTATGTTTGCCGCGTCAAACCATTTCAGGCAACATGAAACTCCTTCTTTTACCTTTTGCATTTCTATTTGCATTTATTGAAACAGTGGGCGGGCAAACCATTATTTCCGGTAAAGTAACCGACCGGAAAGGCGATATCCTGATCGGCGCCAGCATTTCCATTCGCGGCAGTTACGACGGCGCTACGGCCGACACCTTGGGACAGTTTTCCTTCCGCACCCGCAAAAAAGACTCCGTCGTGGTAGCGGCTTCCTATATCGGTTACGAAACTGAATTGCGCAAAGTGCTGATCGCTGGTCCAACGATGGAAATCAATTTCAGATTAAAAGACGCTTTCAACGAACTGAATACCGTGACTATCACTGCAGGCACCTTTGAAGCCTCAGACAGCAAACGTATGGTGATGCTGCGTCCGTTGGATATTGTTACCACAGCGAGCGGCGGCGCCGATATTACGGCGGTCATGCAATTATTGCCAGGCGCAAACCGTGTAGGCGAACAGGAGGGACTTTTTGTTCGGGGCGGCTCAGCCAACGAGACCAAAACCGTGATCGATGGCATGATCGTCCAGAACCCTTTTTTCAGCAGCACACCAGATGTGCCGCAACGCGGACGGTTCACGCCTTTCATGTTCAAAGGTATGGCTTTCAGCACCGGCGGTTATTCCGCTCAATACGGCCAGGCGCTATCATCAGTACTTTTACTGGATACGCAGGATAAGGTATCGGATGAAAGCAGCACAAATGTTATTGCACATTTGGCAGGGGTCGGCGTTGGTTATACCCATAAAGGCGTTGTTACAGGGCAATTGTATTATACCAACCTGGCGCCTTTTCTGAAACTAATCAAAACCAATATAGATTTTGTCAAGCCTCCCCAGGGTTTCGGAAGTTCATTGTCCGTTTATCAAAACCTGTCCAAAAACGGGGTGTTAAAAATGTATGCCACTTATTCGGACAATGATAATGCGCTAGGGCTGCCCAATTATGACAATGGTGGTAAAACATACCTGTTTTCACTGCGCAACCGCAACTTTTTCACCAATAATACTTACAAGGTCAATTTTGATGAAGGGAAATGGACCTGGCAATCAGGATTCTCGTATAGCAATAACAGCGATAACATTACCATCGGTGAAACACCCGGCGACAGGAAAGACGAACGCGCGCAAGTGCGCACGGTGCTAAAACGCCTTTGGGGCGCCAACATGGAAAACTCCGTACTGGCGGGCGTCGAATACCACAACATTCAAAACAGTAATGTATTCGGCGTCAACGAAGCCCGGCTACAAGAAAACTATTCGGGGGCATTCGCGGAGTCGGAATTTTACCTCAGCACTAAATTGGCTGTGCGCGCCGGTTTGCGCGGCGAATACACCAGTATTATTGACAAAGCAAATATTTCCCCGCGCATTTCATTGGCTTACAAAACAAGCCAGTACAGCCAGGTGTCCTTTGCTACCGGCCAGTTTTACCAGACACCTGAAAAGAATTATCTCTTTTTAAACAAGAATCTCGGCTACGAATTAGCCAACCATTTTATTCTGAACTATCAGATTTCCAAAAATGACCGCACTTTCCGTATCGAAGCATTTGACAAGGACTATAAAAACCTGGTTCGGGAGTATCAAAACACCTTTGACCCCAATCCGTTCCGCTTCCCGACAGGCCCTACCGACAACGGCGGCTTTGGCAATGCTTACGGTTTCGACGTGTTTTTCAGGGATAAAAAAAGTGTCAAAGCAGGCGATTTCTGGGTGACCTATTCCTACCTGAACACCAAAAGATTGTTTCAAAACTACCCGGTCGAGGCAATGCCCACTTTTTCAACAGCGCACAATTTCAGCGTGGTGTACAAGCAGTTTGTTCCCCAAATCGGATCCAACTTCGGTATTATATACACATACACATCAGGGAGACCCTACTTCGATGCTGCCAATCCGGTATTCCTGGGAGACCGCACCAAAGCGTTCACCAACGTAAGCATTGCAGCCAGTCATATCCGCGCCATTAAAGGCAGTTTTCTGGTTTTCTTTCTGACCATCGACAATGTACTCGGACGCCGGAACGAATTCGGTTTCCGCTATTCTTCTGACGGACAGTCGCGCTTCCCTGTTATTCCGGTAGCATACCGCACTTTGTTTTTTGGCGTGAGTATGAATATTTCCAGTAATGCGGAGGTACCGAAGGAAGGGAAACTGGATTTGTAATAAAGCAGTGTTTGTGTTTGGTGTTTGGTGTTTCGTGTTTGGGGGTGCTTCGCTTTGGCAACTGTGAGTAGCTTAGGCGAAGCACCCCGAAACACGAAACACAAACACCAAACACCAAACACCATTTCATAACCTATAAATCACATTCAATGAAACGTATTTTCTTATTTATCCTGATCGCCGGATTCGCCCACACCCTGGCAACAGGACAAAATGCCGAGTATCAAACAACCATGGAAGAAGTGGTGGCAGACATCCAGGGTGCTCCATTTGGAGAGGATTTGATTCCTTTTGCCAATATTCTTGAACGTGTCGCGGCGGCAGAAACGAAAGAGTGGCTACCCTCCTACTGGGCGGCATATTGCTACATGATGAAATCTTTTACAGAGCCTGTGGCTGAAAAAAAGGACCTTTTATTAGACAAAGCAGAACAACTGATTGCAACAGCCGATACTCTGAGTCCCAAAAATGACGAAATAGAGGTATTGAAAGCAAATATCGCCTCTGCGCGGATGGCTGTAGATCCGATGAACCGCTGGCAGCGTTACGGTGCGCAAGCTGCGATGGCCATTGCAAAAGCGAAATCCATCAATCCCCTGAATCCACGGATTACCCTGCATGAAGCGCAAGGTGTGTTCTACACGCCGGAAGCATACGGCGGTGGCAAACAAAAGGCAATGCCTCTGATTAAGTTTGCCGTCGAGCAATTTGCTATTTTTAAGCCTGCTTCCGCTATCATGCCCAACTGGGGTGCGCCGGTTGCGCAATACCTGCTGGGTGAAGCCCAAAAATAATATGCCGGTCATTCGCCGCATTTAAGTTGGGTTGAACGTTGCATTTTTAAAAGTCCTCGTGACGGCAAAAGTGTTGCCTCAGAGGACTTGTTATTATACTTTGCAGGATCAAAACGATCTTGCGTTGCAATTTTCGTTGATTCATGTGTTTACCAACCTTCGGCTTTATGCGACTTTGTTACTTTTTATTGCTTTTCCTCGCCATACCCTCTTATGGTCAGAAAATGTTGCTGCTGGAAAGGGCCAACAGGGCCAAAACAACAAAAATGTACGTGGGTGAAACCCTGCGTTTTCGTTTGAATGGCGCCGAAAACTATTGGTACGAACGCACCATCACCGATATATTACCTGAATCCAATCTGCTGCTGCTGGATAATTTTCCTGTCAAATTAGACAGTATTGCGGTACTAAAAGTCTCCAGAAGACCGATATGGCGGATCAGCGGAGGCGCCTTGGTCAGTCTTGGCGGAACCTTGGCGCTGGCAACCACTGCCGGGCGCCTGCTGTATAATGACCGGGATTTAGACCTGCCCAAATTGTATGGCATGTCAGTCGTTTCGGCGGGTACCGGGCTGTTTTTTCTCTCCAAACGGAAATTAAAACTCGGCAACAAGCATCGCCTGCGCATTATTGAAATTAAATTTCCGGAACCGTTGATTGCGCCACCCAAATGAGTGTTTGGTGTATGGTGTTTCGTGTTTGGGGGTGCTTCGCCCTTGGCCGGTGTTTGGTGTATGGTGTTTAGTGTTTGGCTTCGTGCGTTGGCAATCTGTTGCGATGTACTCCCCTTTAGGGTCGGGGCAATTCACATAGTTGTCAAAAGCGAAGCACCCCCAAACACTAAACACTAAACACCAAACACTCACTTCTCCTTCATCGCCTGTCTGTAAACAGCCTTCGCGACGGCTTTCGTAACTTTTTTGTCCAGGGAAGATGGAATAATGTGCTCGCGGTCGGGTTTTTTGAGGTATTTAGCAATCGCGAAAGCAGCGGCTAATTTCATAGCCGTACTGATACGGGGCGCCCGCGCATCCAGCGCGCCCCTGAAAATACCTGGAAATCCCAATACATTATTGACTTGATTGGGCATGTCGCTGCGCCCGGTACCTGCAATAGCGGCGCCGCCTTTATATGCCTCTTCCGGCATAATTTCAGGATTTGGATTGGCCATAGCAAATACAATAGCATCTTTAGCCATCGTGCGGATATCGTCGGCAGTTAACAATCCCGCTTCACTGACGCCGATGAAGACATCGGCGTCTTTCAGTACCTCATGGACGGAACCGCTCAGATGATGTCGGTTGGTGTATCGAAGCGCCTCTTCCTTGTGAAGGGTTAAGTCCTTACGGCCTTTGTGAATGGCCCCTTTCCGGTCGCATAAAATGATATCGCGCACTTTGACTTTGGGTTTTTCTCGCCGAAACCTTTCAGCAGTTTTGCGATGGCAATGCCTGCGGAACCAGCCCCGTTAATGACAACTTTAAGATCATTTATCTTTTTGTTGACAACTTTTGAAGCATTGAGCAGGGCTGCAAGCGTTACAACGGCCGTGCCGTGCTGGTCGTCGTGAAAAACGGGAATGCCCAGGTCCTGGAAGGCTTCTTCAACGATGAAGCAACGCGGCGCCGAGATGTCTTCCAGGTTGATGCCGCCGAAAACCGGCGCTATCAGGCGCACCGTGCGTATAATTTCCTCGGCATTCTGTGTGTCGAGGCAAATCGGGAAGGCGTCGATGTCTGCAAATTTTTTGAAAAGCATAGATTTGCCTTCCATCACCGGTATGGCTGCTGCTGCGCCGATATTGCCTAAACCCAGTACGGCAGAACCGTCCGACACCACGGCAACGGTATTGGACTTGATCGTATACCGGTATACTTCTTCGGGGTTGTGTCTGATCGCTTCACAGGGAGCTGCCACGCCGGGAGAATACACCATAGCCAGGTCGTCTTTGGTAACGACAGGCATTTTCAGACGAATGCCGATTTTGCCTTTGTATTTTTCGTATAGTTCGAGCGATTCTTTTGAGTAGTTTTTTACCGGCATACAATAGTTGGTTGATCTATGGTTAGAACAGGCGGCTAATGTATGAGGAAAAAAAGGATCAGACCCATTTATACGATTTTGATTTTCAGCCGGCAGCCGGGACAAACCGGATGGAAAGCGAATTGACGCAATGACGTGTATTTTTTTCGGTCAGGCGTTCGCCTTCAAAAACGTGCCCCAGGTGCCCGTCGCAATTGGCGCAAACGATTTCCGTTCGCTTCATGCCCAGCGTAATATCCGTATGGCGAACAATTGCGCCCGGTATTTCATCATCAAAAGATGGCCAGCCGCAGCCGCTGTCAAATTTATCGGACGACTGGTATAAAGGCGCATTGCAGCGGCGGCAGATGAAGGTGCCGTTGGCTTTGTGGTTGTTGTATTCGCCGGTAAAAGCCCTTTCCGTGCCTTTTTTGGCAATTACATATTCTTCTTCCGGAGTGAGGGTATTCCAGTTTTGATCTTTATTTTCCATGGAACTGATTTTTAGGGTTAAACAATATACTTCATAAAAAGTTAAGGTAAAATAGGGGAAAATTCGTTTTGCTTAAATTCTTTACAAATACTTGAGTATCAACACGGATAACCGATAACTAATAACCGATAACTACCTGATAAATCTGTCGTCCGTCAGGGCTTCCAGAAATATTTTCAGGTCGCTTTTTTCCTCCGGGCTAAGACGAAGAGGCTCGTTGAGTAGAGTATCCCGGTTGATGCCGCCCGGAACGACCTGATTGGGCGTATCGTAAAATTCAATTACTTCTTCCAGGGTTTTGAACATGCCATTGTGCATGTAGGGCGCCGTAACGGCTACGTTCCGAAGTCCCGGCACTTTAAATTTTCCGAGGTCGGTACTATCACCCGTCACATCAAAGCGCCCGCGGTCCTGCAGATTGCGTCGCCCGGTATAAAGCCCCACATTTCTGAATTCGTCTCCGGTAAAGTCAGGGGAAAAGTGGCAATCGAAACATTTGCCTTTGTTCATAAAAACGTCACGGCCCCGAACCGCTGCGGCGTCCATGCCGCCCGATTTGCCCTGCATCCAGCGGTCAAAAGGCGTGTTGCCGGTTTCCAAAGTTCTGACGAAAGCGGCCAGAGTCTGTGCCAGGGCAGCCATATCTGCTTCTTTGCCAAATAGTTGGATAAAAGCGGGGCCGTAATACGCATGCTGTCGCAAGCGCGCTGTCACCAATGCCGCATTAGCGCGCATTTCCAGCGTATCCTGTATCGGCATTAATACTTGTTCTTCCAGTGTGGCAGCGCGGCCGTCATAAAAAAAATGCGCCCGGGCTGTCATATTGGTAATAGAAGGTGAATTGCGCCTGCCCGTCCTGCCGCCTACGCCGCGACTAAAAAATGCAGTGTCTGAAAAAGCGAATTGTGGAATATGGCAACTGCTGCAACTGATGGTGCTGTCTAAGGAGAGGATGGGGTCAAAAAATAAACGCTCCCCCAATTGCTCCGGACTTTGAAAGACCATTTTGTCAAAAGCAAACAGGGCCGTCAAAGACAGGGCAACAACAAAAAAGGAAATGCGATTTTTCATGGCACAAAAGTAAAGTACCTGACAAAATCGCCGTGCAACAAAGTAAAAATCAGTGATATAATGCATTGTTAATGTGAATAGAGTAATTTTCGGTGTTTAAATCCTCTTTGTCTTTCTTTTAATTATCCAAATCCGAGTCACATGAAAAATTTGTTTACCCTGTTGCTGCTGCTTTTGTGTGCCAATGGTTTTGCACAAACTGCGCCCAATTTTACCATTGTCACCTCAGATGGACAATCGCGAAACCTGTATAATGACTACCTGAATCAGGGCAAAATAGTCATAATTGAAGCATTTTTTACCACCTGCCCACCTTGCAACACCCACGCCCCTTTTTGGCAGGCTCTATACGAAAGCCAGTTAGCGGCCCACCCGGGTCAGGTCGAATTCCTCCTACTGAGCACCCTGCAATCAGATAATAATTCTAAAGTAGCCCAATACAAAACCGCAAAAAACCTCACCATGCCCGGCTCGGGTACCGATGGCGGCGGCCTGACGGCTCTTCAACCGTACATCACCGGGCAGTTTGGAGAATTTCAGGGTACGCCAACTTTTATCATCATCTATCCTGACGGCGAAGTGGAATTTGATGTGCGGGGTGCCACACCGCAGATTACAATGGACATGATTGCTCAAAGTATCACGGCGCAACTGACGCAATCATGCGCGATTGAATCCCCCTTTGGAAATCCGGTTTCCAACATTCAGATCAGCGCTACGACACCAACCATGACTGCCAATATTAGCGCATCCGGCACATACAGCCTTTCCAATGTACCGCAACTGCAAAACACCAGTTACACCATTTCTGCAACAAAAATGGATGCCGACCCCCTTCAGGGCGTTTCGACTTTCGACCTCGTACGGATCAGCAAACACATACTCGGTCTGGATACCTTCGTACAGGACTGGCAAAAACTTGCCGCAGATATGAATTGCAACGGTATGGTTACAACATACGACATAGTATTAGGGAGGCAGTTAATTCTCGGTGTTCTCGAAAATCTCCCTTGCAGTCCCTGGAAATTTATCCCGCAGGGATCAAATGTCCAGTCCAACGGCAGTTGCGTCGATCTGATGGGCGTGAAATTAGGTGACCTGACGGGGCCTTATTTTGCGCCTCCTCCCAGCGACCGGGGCGCTTTCGCATTGCGTGCTGCCGACAGGTACCTGCATCCCGGACAGCAATACAGATTAGAACTAAGACCGGAAGAATGGTTCGAGATTCAAGGCTTGCAGCTCGATCTCGGATTTGATCCGAACGTCGTGCAAATCAACAACATATCAGCGACAGGGTTGCCCGGTTTCGACGCTACATGTTACAACCTTCATGCTGTTTCTGAGGGGCATTTACCTGTGGTGTGGGTGGATGGCGCCACAGCGACATTACCCCCCAACGATGCGCTGTTTTCTATAGAATTGACAGCGCTTCAGGGCGGACAACTATCCGATATGCTGCGTTTTCATTCGGCGCATTTACCTGCTGAAATATACGATACGGAGATCAGCAAACGGCAAATGGATTTGAGGTGGATAAGCCGCGAACAGGAACAACCCATCGCCGGAAAGATATTTCCCAACCCGACCCGCAGTATGTTTCAGGTGTATTACGACAGCCCGGAAGGCGTGGATGTGCTGGTACAGGTGGCGGATATGAACGGAAAAATTGTTTTGGAAAAAACTTTTCAGACGAGCAAAGGCGCGAACTATCTTTCAGTACAACCGGGAAGCCCGACGCCCGGCCTGTATGTAGTCAAGGTGAACGGCTCCTATCAAGGGAATGTTTTGCTGGTTTATTAAGTAAAAGGCAAGAGTCACCAATTTTGGCAAAAGGGCAAAATGGCACAAATTGCCTTTTGCCTTGCCTTTGCCCTTTTCTTTACTTAATAAACCCTGCCCATCAAAGGATGTTCCACAATGACGCGTTTCAGGGCATGGAAATCGACTTCTCCCTGGTGGAACCAGACCACTTTGCCGCCCGGTTCCAGCAGTACCGTGTAGGGTAATGCGCCGTTCCAATCCTTGCCGATGGCTTCTGTGAGTGCGTATTTATCCGACTCCATAAACAGGTAATTGGTGACGGCAGATTGTTTACTTTTCAAAAATTCCAGCACTTTGGCTTCTTTTTCGGCTTTATCTGCCGAAACGGATACAAATTCGAAATCGCGCGCCGTACATGCGTTGTAAGACGACGAATTCCGGGTATTCCAGCACACAGGGGCCGCACCAGGTCGCCCAGATGTTGATGAGTCGTAATTTATCGGAACCTTCGTTTTTCAACAGGCTGCGAATGCCTGCTGCATCAATGCCAGTCACTTTTACTTCCTTGTTGGCCCAGTCTGCGTCTGCTTTGGTGCGCAAATCCAGTTTCCAGCCCCATTTGGTGGAACATCCGAAGGTTTGTGTCACGGGTTCCTTTACCGCTTGTCCGGCCAGCACGGCATCGGTAGCAGCCCTTAAATCGTCGGCATTGGCAGTGCCCGGTTTCTCGCTGCGATCGAGGCGGCCGGTGTAGCGCAACTTGCGTTCCTGGTCGAATACAAATACCTGCGGCGTTGCAGCCGGGCCGTATTGCAGCGAAGCGCTTTCCGTATCACCGTCGTACAGGTAAGGGAAATTGAATTTTTTGTCTTCCGCTCGGCGCTGCATGTCTTTATAATCGTCGTTGAGGTCGCTGAAACCCAGTTCTTCGTACAACAACCCCAGTGGACTATTCGGTGAAATAGCCACCACTTCCACACCTTTTGATTTGTAATCATTGGTAAACGCAATGATCCGGTCTTCGTACGCCTGGGCGGTCGGGCAATGATTGCAGGTAAACACGATCACCAATGCCCGCGCGTCTTTAAAATCTTTCAGGCTGTAAAATTTGCCGTCGACACCAGGGAGATTAAAATCCGGTGCGGCCACACCGGTTTCAAGGGTTTTGACCGGTTGTGAAGGCACCGGTTGCGGGTTTGCCACAAACACGGCATTCAATGAAGTATTGGCAGGTTGTGAGGGTGACTGGCATCGCCAACCGATGCAACAGAGCAAAAGGGCAAAGCAGGTAATTGTTTTCATAGTCATCAGAATTTCGGGCAGACAATTTCTTCGTTGTCATAATTGCCCAGGTAAGCGACAGAAATTTCAAAGGCGCTTTGGCGTTGTTTGGCTTGTAATGCCCCGATATTCAGGTCATAACTCAAACCTAAAAGCACACTGTTGATCTCAAATCCCAACATTGCCACGACGGCGTCGAGGCCGAGGCCGTCGCTGTTGCGCACCGGTCGCGCCCAGGCGCCAAAGTGCACCGCGCTGCCGCCGTATTTTCCCATAGCCGTACGAATATTGGCGCCTGCATTAATTTCCATGTGCGGGCCTTGTATCGCTACAAGCACCCGGGGCAGCAGCGAAACGCGGTTGTCGCGGGTCAGGGGAAGGCTGGCTGCAAACTGCCCGTTTAGTTTCATATAAAGTTTGTCGCCTTCTGCATCCGTTTCATAAAAGGAAATGGTCGGTTGCAGAAAGTGGTGCAAAGCGCTGCCGACAAAAATCCGCCCGGAACGTCCGAATTTTGCAGTATAGTTCAAACCAACAGAGTAATCCGCAAATGCGAAAGTATTGGTGGGCAGTTCTTCCAGGGTAGTACCCGTGTAGCCGTTAAAGCCATCGAATTCATCGTGAAAATCGAGCGATTCGTAGTTGACATTGCGCTGGGTCAGGCCGAGTTGAGCGCCCAGGGTAAGGAACTGCCGTTTGCCGCCTCCCAATGATTTATGATATGCCATGGAAATGGCAATCTGGGTGGTGCTAAAGTCGATTACACTTACTTTGTCGTTAAAAAACATCAATCCCAGCCCGATTGCGTCGTCGTTGTTGTTTTTTCCTGGTGCATCAAAACGCAGATCAGCCCCCATAGAGAACGTTTTGATCGGATTGTCAAGCACCTGCCGCCATTGGTCGCGGTAGATGGTTCCCAGGCGATAACTGCCATCGAATGCGCCGGTTAATGCCGGATTGAGCGTCAGTGGAGAAGCATAAAACTGGGTAAAATGCTTGTCCTGGGCACTAATTTGTGATACAAAAAAGAATAAAAAGAGGGTGTAAAAAAGCGATTTCTTCATGCTGATGGGAATAAATTTGGGCGAAGGTAATGCGGTTTGTAAAGGTATGGTACCGCAGAACCCCTGTTCGGCGATATTTTTCGGCGCCAGTTTGAATAAATGTCCGGCTTGTGTCCTTTAACGCACACAGGCCATTTTTTGGTCTTTTTAAAGGAAATCAAAATTTTTATACCTTTCGCCATCTAATCTTCCGGTTCTTTCCAATCAAAAACGAAATATGCAGCCAACTGACACTTCCGATTTCAAACCCTATGTTGCGCCCGGCGATTTGTCGGTCAAAGAATTTACCGTCCGGGCCATTTTGCTGGGCTCCCTGTTTGGTATCCTGTTTGGTGCAGCCACCGTTTACCTGGCTTTAAAAGCCGGTCTGACGGTTTCCGCTTCCATTCCTATTGCCGTACTGGCCATTTCATTGGGCCGTAAGTTTCTCGGAACCACGATTTTAGAGAACAATATCATTCAGACGACCGGTTCGGCGGGCGAATCGGTTGCAGCCGGCGTGGTATTCACCCTGCCCGCATTTTTATTTTTGAGTGATGGCATCGGCAAAGGTTTTTTCAGTTACTGGACCATCCTGATGCTTGCTATTTTTGGCGGTATTCTGGGTGTTCTGATGATGATTCCGTTGCGCAAGTCGCTGATTGTCAAAGAACATGCCAACCTACCCTACCCGGAAGGTACTGCCTGTGCGCACGTACTGATTGCGGGCGAAAAAGGGGGCGATTTTGCCAAAACCGCTTTCCAGGGACTGGGTTTTGCATTCGGATACGCCCTTTTGCAAAGGGTATTCCGTGTCATTGCCGAATCGCCGGTATGGGAAACAGCCTCCAACAATAAATACCTGCCTTCTGCGCGGGTCAGCGGCGAAATCACGCCGGAGTACCTCGGCGTGGGTTACATCATCGGGCCGCGTATCGCCGGCGTGCTGGTAGCGGGCGGCGTATTGGCCTGGATGGGGCTTATACCCCTGCTGGCGACGCTGGTTCCGATGGATACCGTTGCTATGCAACTCAACAAACTCGATTTGCTCAAACCTATTACGGACGCAGCGGGCAATATCCGTTATCCCTACGGCTGGAACCCGGAAACACATACGTTCACCGACCTGACCAGCGCTTTGTACCGGGCTTATGTCCGGCAAATCGGCGCAGGCGCCGTAGCGGGAGCGGGTTTTATTACCCTGATTAAAACCATGCCTACAATCGTTTCCTCTTTCCGGGAAAGCGTGGCTTCCATGCGCAACCGCGATGCGAATGCGGCAGTGGCCCGTACGGATCAAGACCTGTCTCTCAAAGTAGTCGCCATCGGATGCCTGGCGCTGATTCTACTGATGGCAGTTCTTCCCAGCATTCCAGGCGACAGTATTTTAAGCAAACTGATGATCGGCGTCCTGGTCATTATTTTCGGCTTTTTCTTTGTTACGGTTTCCAGTCGCATCGTCGGCATTATCGGCAGCAGCAACAATCCCATTTCAGGGATGACGATAGCAACCATCATGGGTACGGCGCTCGTATTTATCGGCGTCGGCTGGACCGGAAAAGTATTCGAGCCGATGGCATTGGTTGTGGGCAGTATGATCTGCATCGCGGCTGCCAATGCCGGCGCCACCTCGCAAGACCTGAAGACGGGGTATATTGTCGGTGCAACGCCTAAATACCAGCAGATGGCGCTTTTTATCGGCGTTATCGTCTCCTCTTTAGTCATTGGCGCTACGGTATTGTTCCTGGATAACCCGACTGCGGATATGCGCGCTGCCGGGATAGAACATGCCATCGGTGAAAAATTCAATGCCCCGCAGGCGACCTTGATGGCAACACTTATCAAAGGGCTTTTATCTTTTAACCTCGACTGGCAATTTGTGTTGGTCGGACTGTTTATCGCGATTACGCTCGAACTATGCAGTGTAAAATCGCTTTCGTTTGCCGTAGGACTTTACCTGCCGCTGAGCACTACCCTGCCTATCTGGATCGGCGGCGCACTGAAAGGCCTGACGGACTGGATGGCGCAGCGCAAAGGGGAAGCAACGGAAGATTCGGAATTGGGCAAAGGCAGTCTTTTTGCAACCGGATTGGTGGCAGGCGGCGCTTTAGCTGGTGTGGTAGTTGCCCTGTTGCAAGCCTCTGACGCTACCGCAGGATCGCTGGCCGCGATCAGCGTGGAAGAATCGCTGACCCATGTACTCGGCACGGGCGGATACCATTTCCTCGGGGTGCTGTTCTTTGCAACATTGGCATTCTTCCTGATACGGGCGGCAAGGAAAAAATAAGTAGTTATGAGTTATGAGTTATTGTTCAACTTTAAATAAAAAACCATGTTCAACTTTAAATAAAACAACCATGCACTATTTGGAAAAAATCGAATTAAATGATCGCTACGACTTTGAAAGCCAGACCGTTGTTAACCAACTCGACGATGAATTGGACGCAGAAGAAATGGAAGAAGAAGAATACGGCCTGGATGAAGAATTTGAAGAAGACGAAGACGGATTCGGCATAGATGAAGATGACCTGGACGAAGATTTAGCCCTGGAAGAAGAGGGCGAAGAAGACGATTACGATTTTGGTGAGGGAGAAGAGATCGAGGATGAGATATAGGGATTTGAATAGGGATGAGGGATGGGAGATGATGTTTAAATTCATGGCAACTTAACCTGCACGCAAAATTAAGGCAACATTTCAATACGTGCTTTGCGGTGTAAGTTCACCATTTATTCATTCTAACATTTGAAACCATGCTCAATTTTGAAGAAATCGAACCAGTAGAAAACCTCGAAGTATCTGACGAGGAAATTGAATCCGTAGAAATGATCGAGGAAGACGATGAAGATACGTCTGACGAGGAAGAAGAAACGGAAGAAGCAGAGGAAAGTGACGAGGAAGAAGTCAGTGAGTAAGGATTTTTGAAGCAAACAGGAATCATCCCGAACTTTTCACTGAAGAAAAGTTCGGGATTTTTCATATAAAATAAACGCTTAGGGCGCTCGGAATATAGAAAAACAAGCTTCTGAAATTTGGGATGTCTCTTGCTTATCATTTAATCCGCGCCTGGCACAGCGGGCAATGCCGGGCGCAATACCACCACCGTCCTGCGGTTTTTTTGCCGCCCTTCCGGCGTTTCATTGGACGTGATCGGATAAAACTCGCCGCGCCCGACGGGCGTTAACTGGTTGGCGTTGATGTTGAATTCGCGGATCAGCACGCGGGTGAGGTTGGTTGCCCGCTGCAAACTCCAGTCCCAGGTATCTTTCAGGGATTTTTCCTTGGGCGGAAGTATATTGTCTGTGTATGCCTCCACGTCGACATCGAGGCTGGGCCGAGCAGCCAAAAATTCGGCCAACGGCATCAGCAATTCTTTGCCGGCAGCACTGATATTCAGGGCTTTATCATCAAAAAGGCTCTTGTCTGGCAAGGTAAGCAATACCGTTTCATTGTTTATGGTAACCGTGACGCCTGATTCGGCAAAAGGCGCATAGACGCTTGCCAGAGCTGTATCCATTTCGTCTACTAATTTTTTTCGATCTGCCTGCGCGTCGCGAATGCGCTGTAGTGTCTCTTCCCTTTGGTTCAGCAGGAATTTTTTGGCAGTCAGTTCTTTTTCCAGTTCGGCTTTTTCGTTGGCTAATCTGCTGGAAGATGCGCCCATGACCTGGGTGCGGTTGGACAGTTCGTTGCGCAGGTTGCTGATTTCATTTTCCTGAACGCCGATCGTCCGGTTGAGATCGCCTACTTGTTTTATCAGGGTGGAAGTTTCGTTTTTCCGGTCGCCCAGTTCCTTTACCAGCACTTTTTCCCGGGCTTCTGCTGCGCTGCGCGCCGACAATTCGGCTTTATAAATTTTGGGTTTAACGCAGGAAACAGTCATTAAAAATGACATAATCAGGTATAAGAACAGGTGTAAACGCATGGGTATCAGCGGAAAAATTGATAAAAAATACATTGGTCAGGAATTTCTTAGGAATGAGGTATGGAATGAGGTATGAGGTATGAGGAATGACCGAGCGTTATGTCGGACATAACGCTCGGTCATACCTCATACCTCATTCCCTCATTCCTATCAAGTCATTCCTTTTACCTTCGCCCTCTTAAACGCATATAACATGAAGTGGATTTTTTTGTTGGGCAGCTTAACATTTATCAGCGCCTGCGCGCCCGATACCCGGCTGTTGGAAGGCGCCTGGCGGCTGACCGGCTATTATCAGGACGGGCAGGCCATTCAAGTACCCTTAGATTCTGTTGGATTGGTGCTGCACCCCAACCGGATATACGAATTTCGTTCGATCGGATTATACCGGGAAAAAGGCGCCTTCCGTACTTCTGCCAGTTACCTTTTTTTGCGGGATTCCACCAGACGTGATGCGGAAGAACGCGCCTTGAAAATCCTGTTGCTGACAGAGGACTCGCTGAAACTAAAAATGCTGCGCGCGGAAAAAGAGCAAGTGTTGTTTTTTTCAAAAATAGAGTAAATCCGACAAGGCGCCTGCCCGGTCGAGCACAATCCGCCCGGTCGCTTCGCGGCGCACCGTGCCGCATTCCGCAATCGGATCGTGTTCAAAAAACAGTATTTGTTTTTTGCGAACCGCCTCCTCCAGCATCTTCGCTTTTTCTTGCATGGTCAACAGCGGCCGCACGTCGTAAGCCATGATATACGGCATTCCGATATGCCATTGAGAGGGCATCGCGTCGGCGCAATACAACAGTTCGCCGCGATCCGTTTGCAGCAGCGGCGCCATCATTGCCTCGGTATGGCCGTAATAAAAACGCACCCGGAATCCGGGTAGAAAGACTTCGTTTTGTTTGACCGGCAAAAACCGGAGCCGGCCTTTTTCATACAGGGGCAGAAAGTTTTCTTGCAGAAAAGAGGCTTTTTCCCGGTCATTGGGTTGCATGGCCCATTTAAAATGGCGTTCGTTCGACCAATATGTGGCCTTTGGAAAAGATAATTCCACTTCATTCGAGGTTTCGTTTTTCCAGAGCGCGCCGCCGCAATGGTCAAAATGCAGGTGCGTTAGAAAAACATCCGTGATGTCATTCCGTTCCAACCCGGCCTGCTGCAAGGAATCAAATAACGCATTTGTTCCCTCCGGTTTGAAATGGGTACGAAATTTGTCATCCTGCTTATTGCCGACGCCGGTGTCGATGAGGATGTTGCGATCTGCCGTTTGGACAAGCAAGGCGCGCATAGCCCAGGTGCACAGATTTTGCTCATCCGGCGGGTTCAGTTTCGACCACATCGTGCGGGGAACGACTCCGAACATAGCGCCGCCATCAAGTTTTAAGGTGCCGGCTGGTATAACGGTCAGTTTCATGATTACAAAGGTAAATGTAATTGATGGAACATGGAATGAGGGATGAGGAATGAGGGATGACCGAACGTTATGTCGGACATCACGCTCGGTCATCCCTCATTCCTCATCCCTCATGACTTTATGTAGTTTATACGACAGAACTTGGCTTCTTACGGCGCTAAATTGTCAAATCGCTGGCAGGTATTATTACTTTTGCCCGGAAGGGTTAATCCGTTTACTCATTTTTTCTACACAATATAAATCCGATATGCGCCATATTCTCAAACTCCCTGCCATCGGGCTGCTTTTGGTATGCCAGATATCAGTGGCGCAAATGCCTAACGGCAAATCAAGTCTCCTGCCCAAAGAAGAGACTTTTAATTTCGCCGATACTGCGCGATTTTTTGAAAAAACGACCGAACTCGGACTTGCGCTGGGTACGATGCGTTACAATGGTGATTTGTCCAACGACCGCCTATCCAATACAACCGGTTTAAAACCGGCCGGAGGCATATTTCTCCGCCGCCACCTGTGTCCGATCCTGGCCCTGCGCGGCAATCTGCTGCTTGGCAAAATCGCCGCAAAAGACGTGGATTATACCGATACCGACTGGCGTCAAAATCGAAAATACGCGTTTGAAACTAAAATAACTGAATTTTCCATACAGGCAGAATGGGATATTTTTGGAAAAAAACGTTTCCGCAGGGTGGATACTACCGTGTATGAATTAGACAGGTACCGGCAAATTGCGCATATCAATAAGTTCAAATCCATGCTTGCACCCTATCTGTTTGCCGGCGGCGGTTTCGTTTTCAGCAAAGCGGAAGCCGTTTTTGACCAGGCATTCCTGGAAGGATCCAGTTTGCTACCAAAAGCAGTGGAGGATCTTCGCGTCGGCGGTAAAACCCAGCGCGAACCGACCCTGGCCCTGGGCGCAGGACTCAACCTCGATCTCAGCAGAACCTGGATGATCGGTCTGGAACTGGGCGCCCGCACTGCTTTTTCCGACTACTTTGACGGCATCAGCCTGTCCGGTAATCCCGATAAACCCGACTGGTACTGGTTCGCCGGACTGAACATTGCTGTCCGGCTCGGCAAAAAGACAAGGACGGCGACGGCATTGCAGACAAATTGGACAAATGCCCGGAAATCCCCGGCTTCGGCCGCACACAAGGCTGCCCCGATGCCGACCACGACGGTATCGCCGACCGCGACGATGAATGCCCGCACAAATACGGCGTGGTATCGCTGGGCGGTTGCCCGATCAAGGATGTGGACAATGACAGTATTCCGGATGTGGACGATGAGTGCCCTACCCTTCCCGGATTGGCCCAGTTTAAGGGCTGCCCCGATACTGACCATGATGGCATCGAAGACCGCAAAGATTCCTGCGCTACTGTGGCGGGTTTATTGCAATTCAACGGCTGCCCCGACACGGACGGCGACGGTATTGAAGACCGCTTCGACGCCTGTCCGACCGAATCAGGGCCGCTGGAGTATTATTACGGCTGCCCCGTGCGCGACACCGACGGCGACGGCGTGGAAGATAAATTAGATGCCTGCCTGCTCGTGGCCGGCAAGGCCGAATTCAAAGGTTGTCCCGATACCGACAACGATGGCGTGGAAGACGCCCTGGACCTCTGCCCCACCATCGTCGGCCCGAAAGATAACAAGGGCTGTCCCGTCGTGGAAAAGAAAGACCGGGAAAAACTGGAACTGGCGGTCAAAGCCGTCAAATTCCAGACCGGAAAAGCCATTCTGAAAGCCGAATCCAGCAAAATTCTGACGGATATTGCCAATATCCTGGCCAAATATCCCTACTACGGTCTCAGCATGGACGGCCATACGGACAGCGCCGGTAACGACAAAAGCAATCAACTTCTGTCTGAAAAACGCGCACTCGCCTGCCTCGATTTCTTAGTTAAAAAAGGCATCGACAAAAACCGCCTGAAATCGGCGGGATTCGGGGAAACACGCCCGGTCGCCGATAACAAAACGGCTGCTGGCCGGACGAAAAACCGGCGGGTAGAGTTTAATTTGTTTTTGATGGAGAAGAAGTAGGGGGGTGCGCGCGCTTCGCGCTTGCGTAGGAATAATGGCAACGCGGATTGGGCGGATGACGCGGATTTACGCGGATTTTCCCCTCGTAGAGTTGACAAAAGCGGAAAATCCGTCAACTCTACGAGGGAAAAATCCGCGTAAATCCGCGTCATCCGCCCAATCCGCGTTGCCATTAACTCTACGAGGGGCTACTCTACGTGGGAAAAAATCCGCGTCAATCCGCCTAATCCGCTCAATCTGCGTTGCCATTATTCCTACGAGGGGCGCGAAGCGCGCCCCATAACTCTACGTGCGCGAAGCGCAACATCCCTAAAACCCGATCTTCCGTTTCTCCTGATCCGGGTTTTTCTTCAGTGCTGCCATACGGATCGCCGTTACGGCTGCTTCGACCCCTTTGTTGCCGTGCTGACCGCCTGCCCGGTCGAGGGCCTGCTGTTCGTCATTGGGTGTCAGTACCCCAAAAATAAAAGGGCTGCCGGTGGCGATACTGAGGCTTGTGAGGCCTTGTGCGACGGCATTGTTGATGTATTCATTGTGGCTCGTCTCCCCTTTGATGACGCAGCCCAGACAGATCACGGCATCTAATTTGTGTTGGCCGTGCAGGATACGCGCGCCTGCGGGCAGTTCAAACGAGCCTGGCACCTGAACCGTATAGATGTTTTCAGGTTTTGCGCCGTGTTTCAACAAGGTGTCGTAACAGCCCTCGTACAGGGCATGGGTAATATGGGCGTTCCATTCGGCTACGACGATACCGAATGCCAGGTCTCCGGCATCCGGTATCGTAGCAGCATCGTATGCAGACAGGTTTTTTAATGCGCTGGCCATTGTTATTTGGAGTTTTTTCTCAAAAATGTCTGTGCGATGTCGCCTGTCACGTAGGCGCCTTTTTCTTCGGGATTCTGATTAATCAGGTTGTACAGAAAAAGGCTGTCCTTTTTCGAGGAGAAACGAAAGCCGAACATTTGTTCTGCGTCCTCTTTTTTCGAATTGCGCAGTGAAATAACGTCCATATCTTTCAACACAAAACAATCGCCCCCGGCACATAATTCATAGCGGTCATAATCTTTATAGCCGGTCATGTTTCCCTCGGCGCCAAAACGCACCGGGCCGGCTCCTTTTCCGGTGGATTCAAAATTACCTGCCATCATACTGGAATTGATTGCCGTCCGGAAAGCGGAGTACCCATTTTTTACTTTTGCTTTGGAAAGCGTAAAGCGGTCGATCTGGGTGCTTCCACTTGTACCGTCAAATAAAGTCAGGTCTTTATTGGTCGCCGGATCGTAAACCAGATAAATGGATCGGTCTCCTTTGGCATTTTTGATTTCGAGGGTATCTTTTCGATAGGTCACGTGCATTTTCCAGGTTTCAAATCCGTTATAACAGGTTACACTGTCGGGATTGCCACCGTCAAATGTGAATGCATAGGCATACGGTTTGTTCCTGCCATTGATCGTTTTAAGAATAGAGCCTGCTTTGCCTGCGCGTGAGCAGAAATCAATGGAAACCCAGTAACCGGAAAGGGTGCTGGCATTGGTCTCATCGAGCGGATTGCCGTTACTTTTCCCGTCTTGTTTACAAGCCGAAAGGGCGATAAGGATGAATACGCCAAAGGCGAAAAAATAATACTTCATTGTTTATGTATTTATGTGTTTTAGTGTTTTGGTGTTTTAGTGTTTTGGAGTGGTAATGTTTGGTATTTGTCTATCTGAAACGCCAAAAGCGGAGCTCCCCAAAACACCAAAACCCGAAAACACTAAAACCCCCTACTTCAAAAATTTCACCTTCACAAAAAAGCGAGGGTCTCTGGCGCCCAGCGTCCGGGCCGCTTCGGGTGAAAGAATCACCTCGACATTGCTTTCATAACCGCTGGGAATACGTCCGATCACCCTGGCGTATACGGTGCGTCCGCCCATCGGGTTGGTAACGGCCATGATGGTTCCGATACCTGCTTCGCGGTGCATGGCGTATAAATCGCCTTTTTCTTTACTGTCTTTTTGCCAGAAACAAACGCCCTGGGAAATACCTTCCTTGTGGCGTTTTTTTTCTTCTTCATACCGGGTTTTCATGGCGTCGTTTTTGGTAAATACCCTGACAGGTCTCCATTCGGCAGGAACGCCGTCGACGCCCATCCAGGCGACCATCAAAAGTTGCCCGGGATGTATATTATTGTTTTTCAGTTTGTTACGCAGCACGATGGAATCTACAGGCATCCCGAAATTGCGTTTACAAATCTGGTACAGGTTGTCGCCGGGTTGCACGATATAATAAATCGGAACATTTTTGGATTTGACGAAAGTGGAAGTTTTATATCGTTTGATGGCGCGGTTGGGCACCGGAATTTTAACGCGGGAACCAACATGCAAAGTAGGGTCTGTACGAAATGTTGAATTGTACTCATACAATTCCTCCAGACTGAGGCCATAATACCGTGCCAGAGAGAACAGTGTTTGTTTGGGTTTTACAGGGTGGTGGAGGAATTTTTTCCCTTCCGCAACGGTCAGAAACAAAGAGTCTTTGTGTGTGAGCAAGGGAGAAGTGAGTTCTTTGGGGGCGCTCTGGCTATAACCGATACCCGGCAAAGCCATAAAAATGGAGATAAAAAGGGGCAATAAGGGTCTCATAATACAGTTTTGGTGAACTTTGCGGTTATGTTTGCAGCGCAAAAATACGTTTGCAACAAGCATCTGCCACTAATTCCTTCAGTTTCTCTTCAAAAAAATATGATTCTCGGCGTCATCCCGGCTCGTTTTGCGTCCACCCGGTTCCCCGGCAAACCCTTAGCCGATATAGGCGGCAAGTCCATGATTCAACGTGTGTACGAACAGGCCGTGTTGTCTGAACTGTTAGACAGGGTTGTTGTGGCTACGGATGATGAACGTATTTATGAACATGCGCGTATGTTCGGCGCAGATGTATTGCTCACCCGCGACGATCACCCGAGCGGTACAGATCGCTGCGCTGAAGTGGCGGGGCATTTTCCCGATGCTGAATATGTGTTGAATATTCAGGGCGACGAGCCGTTTATTCAACCGCAACAAATTGATTTACTGGCACGTACATTATTGGAACAAACACAATCCGGTATCGCCACCTTAGCCAAAAAAATAGAACAGCCCGAGGCGCTCGACAACCCGAATATCGTAAAGGTGACGCTGTCCCAAACGGGCGAAGCACTGTATTTCAGCCGCTATGCCATCCCTTTTTTGCGTGGCGCTACCCCTGAAAACCGGCTTACACAACATACTTTTTACAAACATATCGGGCTGTATGGCTTCCGGCGCGAGACCCTGCTGCACATCACGGCCCTCTCCCCCACTCCGCTGGAACGCGCCGAATCGCTGGAGCAACTTCGCTGGCTGGAGTACGGTTTTCGCATCGCTGTTCGGATTACTGAAATGGAAACGATCGGGGTAGATACGCCGGAGGACTTGCTGCGTTTTTAGTGTTTGGTGTTTGGTGTTGGGGTCTGCCAAGGCGGACCCCACCCCCAAACACCAAACACCATTTATTCCACTGGTTCATAGATGCCTATTTGCCGCGTCAGCACCTGCGGTTGTCCTTTTCTATTACGGCTGATAATTGGTCCGAAACGGGCATTCCATATGATCTCTTCGGTCGTATAAGAGCGTCGTGCATGTACCTGTTGTTGATTGGTTTCTTCCGTACCTTTTACCAATACCATCACCTCTGCATTGGCTTCCAGCATGTCTGTTTCCGAAAAACCATGAAGGGGGCTTTTTTCATCTAAAGGATGTACCAGCGTCCAGGACAGTGAAAAAAACGATATTTTATTGATTTGCAGCCCCAATGGGTAGTAATTCCGCAGCACATTTCCTGTTTCGTCGCGCTGGTTGATGGCTATCAATAGTTGTACTTCCGTTTCAATCAATTCACTTTTACTGGCATTTCCCATTCGGAACATCAAAGCCTGACCCTGGTTGAAAGGCGCTACCAGCATGTGTTCACTAAATACAATCTTGGCGCGGGGTCTGGAAAAGCGCCCGTACAACAAGCCCGAAACCAAAGCAAAAGCGAGCAAACCTGCAAAAGATTCTATGGAAGCCACAATGCTCGTCAGCAAGCCCTGCGGGCTAATATGACCGTACCCCACAGTCGTCAGCGTCTGGCTACTGAAAAAATAGGCATTGGCAAAGTTTTGAAACAAGCTGCCCGGTTGCACACCACCCAGATGTTCGATACCGATTAAACAATAAACCGTCGCAAAAATGGCATTGAGCAGGGTAAAACAGCAAAAGACCAACAGAAAAAAGTAAGCCCAGGGCATGATTATGAGCTTGGTGGTAGGTATTATCCCAAAATCCGATGGTTTCTCTTTGTACATTAAATGAACCATCTCCATTCATCATACGGCCATCGGTCATCACCTTGCGACCAAAACCAAGTTCGCTGGCCTGCTGATTGGTTGCAATTTTTCGAGGCATTTTACTAAACTGGAGCATAATATATAGTTTGTTGCTGCTATTGCATAAATACGGTGCGATGCGCAAACAAAAGGCCCGATTTAAAGTTTATAGACCAACTCGGAGCATTTCCTTCGAGACTGTTTATTTCCCACATATTTATGAAGCATAGCGCCATAGTTTGGTTTCGTCAAGATTTGAGGCTGCACGACAATGAGGCTATCACCACCGCCTTGCGTATGGCAGAGGAAGTTGTGCCAGTGTACGTTTTTGACGAACGTACGTTCACTGGAACCACCCGATTCGGTTTTCCTAAAACGGGTAAATTTCGCGCCCGTTTTATCCTAGAATCGGTGGAAGATTTGCGCAAACAACTCCGCAAACTGGGTTGCGATCTGGTGATCCGCATTGGAAAACCGGAGTGTGTTGTGAGCGATATGGCCAAAGAACTAAAATGCTCCTGGGTGCTTTGCAACCGGGAACGCACCCAGGAAGAGGTGCAGGTACAGGATGCGCTGGAAAAAAAACTCTGGAGCGCCGGTGTGGAATTGCTGTACACGCGGGGCAAAATGTTGTACCACACCCAGGATTTGCCCATGCCGGTACACCATACGCCGGATGTTTTTACACAGTTCCGCAAGGAAAATGAAAATATTACCCCGGTGCGTTTACCGTTTCCGGCGCCAACGGTTATGCCTCCCCTGCCTACCGGTCTGGAACGCGGCGATCTGCCCAAGTTGCAAGACTTCGGTTTACCTGAATTTGAGCAGGATTCCCGAACGGCCTGGGGGTTTAAAGGCGGCGAAACGGAAGGCCTGAGACGGCTCCAATATTATTTGTGGGAAAAAGATCTAATCAAATCCTACAAAGAAACACGCAACGGGCTGGTAGGCAGTGATTACTCCTCCAAGTTTTCGCCCTGGCTGGCGCAGGGGTGCCTCTCGCCCAAGCAGATCTATCACGAAATAAAAAGATACGAACAGGAACGCGGTGGCAATGAAAGCACTTACTGGTTGTTTTTTGAACTGCTCTGGCGCGACTATTTCCGTTTGCTCGGTAAAAAATATACCAACCGCATCTTTCTGAAAAGCGGCCCGCAGAACAAACCGCAGAAGCACTTGCGCAATCATTTTGACACGTTTAATATATGGTCGGAAGGACGCACCGGTGTCCCCTTTATCGACGCCAATATGAACGAACTCAACGCGACCGGTTTTATGAGCAACCGGGGACGGCAGAATGTCGCATCTTTTTTAGTGAAAGACCTGAAAGTTAACTGGCAAATGGGCGCAGAATACTTTGAAAGTCAATTACTTGACTATGATCCTTGCAGCAATTGGGGCAACTGGAACTACGTGGCCGGCGTGGGCAGCGATCCGCGGGAAGACCGGTATTTCAATATCCTGACACAGGCAAAAAATTATGACCCGCGCGGCGAGTTTGTACGCCTGTGGTGCCCTGAATTGGCGCTGGTGCCGCCGGAAAAAATACACCGCCCCGACCTGATCACAGCAGCAGAACGCGGTTTGTACCAGATCGGCGCCTATCCCAAAGCCGTGGTACGCATCGAGAAGTGGGCGCATTGAGGGGTGCATTTTGCCGGCAGCATATTGTTTTTTATTGACCAAAGTCAAGCGCTTTACTGAGTTTACTCATTACATCCCGCCTTTGAACACCATGATCTTTGTTGTAATAAAAATCCTTGTTATGAAAAAGATCGCATTATTCACATTCATGCTGATGCTGATACATGGGAGCCTTTTTGCCCAGTTAATGGAGAAAGGTAATTTTATGGTCGGCTCAACGGTCGGTTTTTCAACGGCCAATTCCAAAGTCACAACCGGAGGACAAGAAAATGAAGGTCTTTCCGCCCGGCAGATCAACATCGCCCCCAGCATCGGTTATTTTGTTCTGGATAACTTTGCGGCAGGGCTTGGCGCCGACTACACCCTGAATACGGTAATAGAACCGAATAAAGACAAAACCGATGACAGCGACTTGTTATTCGGCCCATTTGCACGCTATTATTTCCAGGCCGGCGATAATGTCGCCTTCTTTTTAGTGGGCAATTTCGGATTCGGCAATTCAAGAGACGAACAAGTTGTCGGTGAAGCCACGCAAAAGATTGAAACCAACGTTTTTGCAGTGGGTACAGGACCGGGTTTAACCGTTTATTCCAAAGGCGGATTCGGTATCGAGGCAATTTTCAAATACAATTATGCCCGGAGCAATTTTGACACAACCATCGGAGGTGTCAATACCTCGACTAAAACACGAACTAATCAGTTCTCACTGGCATTGGGTATTCAATACTACTTCGGTGGTTTTCAAGGTGTTAAATGACTGAGGCTAAACGAAAAATTTTAAAAACTACAGATTATGGATAAGACAAAAAAAATGCATTTGTCAGATTTGCATTTCGAACACGAACTTTGGGCTATGGAAGTCAAGTTTTACAGAGAAGAGTTAAAACTCTATCAAAAATGGCTGGAAGAAGTTGCTGCTAAAAATACACATGTAGATGTGCTCAAACAAGTGGAACATTTTCAAAACCAGTTTTTCATTCAGAAAAACCAGTTGAATGTTCTAAAGCACCAGATCAAAGCGCACGAACAATGGTTGGCGGGTTATGCTGCAGAGCATCCCGTTGCGATTGATCGCGTCACTTTTGGGGATCATGCCGTCATGCGTGAAAATGTAGCAACATCGAAGAAGTTGTTTACAGACCTGAAAGCGGAGTTCAAGCGATTTATTGAAGAGAAGATGTAAAAAAAAATATTACCGGACGTCTGATATAGATCGTCCGGTAATGTTTTTAAAAACTTCTAAGTAGTTATCGGTTATTAGTTATTGGTTATCAGTGTTCATAATCAAGCATTTACAAAAAATTTAAGCAAAACTAATTTTGCACACCTACTTAAACAAAAGCGTCATGGAAAAGAAAAAGCAACCAGTCGCCCCACCAGAGATTCCATCTCCCGGTAAAGCGCCGGAGATCACGCCGCCAGTTGATCCGGAAGAACCGATCATTACGCCGGAATTGAATCCTGATCTGATACCGGACGATATGCCTTTTGAGACGCCGCCATTTGAAATGCCCCCGCCCGGCGAAGGGCCATGAAAGATATTCAGTTGCGTTTGGGCAACTGACGCGGCGCCGGGTGATTAAAAAACGTGCGAACCCATGCTACCATTTGATGTTGTGTCATTTGATCGGCGCTTTCGATACCCATAATAGTTGGGTGAAAATCCTTGTGTTCGCCGATGGCATTTGCTAGACCGTGTTTGGCTTCTGAAGGGCCGAAAATGACCAATTCACTCGCGTAAGGGCGAATCTCGGCAATGACCTTTTCAAAAAAGTGTTTTTCCTCATGGTGGCGGCGCTCTTGTGCAGTGCGTTTCACATCGCCTCCCTGTGGCCCCCAGGGACTTTTGCTGCGCGTCCCACCTGTGGCTGCAGTTTCTTCGATTTCTGATGTCAGATGCATCACTTCAACGTCTTCATTGCTGTATATGGCAAGGGGAAGTTGAATAATGTAGGCGTTTCGAAGGTCGATCCAGATACCAGTTTGCTTGTTCATATGGCTCATCTTTTTAAATTTCAACCGCAAGTTAATAATGAAAATTTCATGGATGATTGAGCAGGATCATCCATGAAATTGATTTTCATTACAAGGCCCGAAAAAAGTGCGAAATACTAATATAAAAAATTGATTTTCAATGTTTTAAACAATTCTACTACTTTCTTTTAGGCAGTACTTCGCCGGTTATTTTTCTGCCGGAATCCCCCGATCTGCATCATTAGTCCATGGAAATCGGCATTCAGCCGGAGTTCCCTGGTTTTATTTTCCCTGAAAATCATCCAGGCCCCGGAAGTACGTAACCTGTCCGTTGACCACCTTAAAGTGGTGCGTATAGGTGGAGGTGTACATATTATTGGATCACATGTATTCATTTTTTACCTTTGTGCATATTCCAATGAAAACACGCGGAAGGATTAAACTCCTGCATCCATGAAAATTGGGTTCGAACAAACGAATACGGATAACCAACTGGTCACTTTGCTGAAGTCCGGTGACGAGGGGGCTTATGCCAAATTGTATGACGACTATTCGTCGCTGCTCTTTGGCGTCATTGTCCGGATTGTGGCAGACAAGAGGGAGGCGGAAAATCTGTTACAGGATTGTTTTGTCAAAATATGGCAAAATACAGATCGGTATGACCCTGAAAAAGGCAAATTAGCGACCTGGCTGATCAATATTGCGCGAAATACGGCCATTGATTTTACCCGTTCCAAGTATTATTCTCAGAAAAATAAAAACCAAACAATTGAAAATTTCGTAGATAAGGATACGGGTATTTCCACGCACTCCATTCCTGTAGATACACTTGGTATCAGGCAGTTGGTAAAAAAACTGACGCCTGCCTGCCGGCAAGTGATCGAATGGATGTACTTTGAGGGTTATACGCAACAGGAAATATCCGACCATTTCAACATTCCGTTGGGCACTGTAAAACTCAGGGCACGGACGGCAATGCAGGAATTAAGGCAATACTATAAGTAACACGCATACCACATTTTAGGCTTTGGAAAAAGAATACGACATATCACGAGACAAAATCCGGGAATGGTTAATGGATAACCCCAACGAACCGGTTGGTGACGACACCGTTCTTCAGGCGGAGAACGACTTGCATAACCTGGCTAAAGACCATGCCATTGCCCCCCCGTCGGCTATGCGCAATAAGGTGCTGGACAAGATATGGCTGCTCAATGCTCAAAAAAAGGAGCAACGAAAACTCGATATTGAACAATTACCATTGTTGGACGAGTCGTCCAACTGGCTGGAATGGAAAGAAGTAACCGCATCCATCGCGCCTCCGGATGATTTTGAGGACATACACATGCACACCCTGGAATCGAATGAAAACAGGGAGTTGTTTGTTGCCTGGGTCAAAGAGTTTGTCCCGGAGGAAGTACACCACGACCTGTTGGAAAGCGTCCTGATTCTCGAAGGCGCCTGCACCTGCTTTATTACCGGCCCTGATGGAAATACCCGTACGGTTTGGCTGGGCGAGGGCGATTTTTTCACCATGCAGACCGGCGAGCACCACGATATTCATATTACCTCTTCCATGCCCGCCAAGGCTATTATTCAGTGGAAAAAACTGGCGGCATAATTAATTGATAATCTATTGAATAATAATAGCCTGACTAACAACGGATTGTAAAGAAATCAGGCTCAGAAAATAATTGCCTGGAGGCACGTCTGTTATTTTCATGGCAGACTCAAGTGATGTGGTTATCAATTTCCCAGAAGAATCGTACAAAACAGCAACTGCGCCGGCAGGCATTTCTTTAATAAAAATCCAATCAGAAGCCGGGTTAGGAAATACTTCAAATATGGCTTGCTGGATATCCTGCGTAGCCACAGAAGTATTATTCCCTGTTCCGATTACGCCTGTGGCGGGAGGAACCGTCAGAGCGTTGCCCTGCCCAAATTCATCTGCGCCTATATCGTAGGTGCCGCTGCGGGTAGCGCCATCATAATCGCGAACAAGGGTATTTTGCACCTGTACGCCAGCGTCGATAGCCGGGCTGCCCGATGATAGGTGATAATTGGCGTCCAATTGCGGATTGGTTTCCAGACTCTGTTGATCGTAACCGTACATCGACTTCCATTCCGAAAATGTGAGTGGGGGGTAGTTGATATTGTCGTCGAACTGTGCCGGCCCGCCGGTTTTATAAAAAATATTGTGGTTAATGTTGTTGTTACCGGCCAATGCGCCATCCCGGATCTGTACAGTGTGGTCTTCTTCACTATTACCACTTTGATCTATAAAAATATTGTTGAACACCTCGATGTTGCGGCAAGGCGGCGTAGCAGTGGTGTTCTCGTCTATATAAACTTCCGCTTTTGCAATATGTAGTGGCGCATGATAGGCAGTAGAAGCCGTCACAACAGTATTGTTGTAAGCCCGGCAGTCGATGGCGCCCCAAAAGCCGATACCCGCGCCGCCCGTACCGATGATGATATTGTTGCGGGCAATGCTGTTGATACACTCGTAGTACTCCGGGTTACTGCCGGCATCGAAGTAATCGGCGTCGGTGTAAAATCCCAGTAAAATTCCACCTTCTCCTATATTGATAAAAAGATTTTCTTCAATTTTACAGCCCTTTGCTCCACCTTTAGCATAAACGCCACTGGTAGATATATCGTGGAAATAACAGCCCCTTACCACCATCAGATTGCCATTTACGTTGTCGATACCTTCAGCGTTTGGGCCGCCATTTTCTGGCAGGTTTAAATAACCCACGCCGCTGTGGTGGATCTCGCAGTTCAGCACCTGTATGCCATCGCAACCTGGTTTTATTTTGATACAATCTCGCCCGGTATGGTGTATTTTACAATTTCGGATCGTGACACCCCGCACCCCATGGCGTTCGTTGTCGGGGAGTCCCCATTCCCAATTGGTTTCAAACGACACCCCGTAAAATGCGCCGCCAATGATTTCGAGGTTTTCAAGTAGCCCGCCTACCACATCGGGCTCATTGTACCAGATACAGGATGCGATATCCTCTACGGAGGTGGAAGCGGTGATGATGGCCCATTCGCCAGGATAAGAACGCAAACTCAGGTTATTTTTCCCGATACGGATTTCATTGCTGACGTAGTTGCCGCCACGCAGCAGGATTTCGTCGCCCGGATTGGCTTCTTCAATAGCCTTTGGTATACTTTTAAAAGGGGAAGAAAAGGTGCCGGAATTGTTATCGTTACCCGTTGTGGCTACATACCAGGTGCTCTGACTCCAGATGAAAGATGTTTGCAAAAACAGTAAAAGTGTAAAACCAAATTTTGTATGTCTCATTGTCAATCAGTTTTTTATAATTTTCATTTATCCAACTTTTGCTCCAATGCCAATGGCTACCATGTACAAGCCAAACAACACTAGCAACAGATCCATCAGTAATAGTTGCCAGTTGTACAAATAACTGTCCTGTGGATTGTTCGGATCGAAAACAATCGTTACAGGTTCATTTATTTCAAATTGTGAGAAAGTAAAAAGTGTGGATATATTACTCCTCCCGGTCAATGAATCGGCGGTTGTGCCCCCCGCGTAATATCGAAAAACAGGGCGCCGCGCCCTGCGTTTGCCTTTTCTTACCCCTGTTGGTTCCTGTTGAACAGAAGGAGAATTCCTGCCCGCTAAAAATCCGGAGACCCGACCTTCAACAACTTTTCCGCTTGTACGGTACCATAAAGTTTTTGCGCCCGGGAAGCCAAAGGAATAAATCGTGAACAGCCCTAATCCCAAAAGCAGGATTCTAAAAATCAATTTCAGCATATGTTCTTTTTGTTTTTTACCAAAAGTGTTGCTCGTAACAAGGTCTAAGCAAATCCGTTGTCTGAACGGTCGTTTTCCCTTTCTGAACGGTCGCAACTTGCTTGTTTTTCTCCGCACCTTTGCTCCAATCATAACGGAAGTGACCCTACATCGACAAATCGGGATTTATCGCAGGTTGTTTGTACTTGCGTTCTTATGGCCGGCTATACAAGGCGTACAGGCCCAGCCTCGGGAGCCGTATCAAACGACCATTTTCGGCACCAGAGATGGATTGCCGCACAACGCTGTGCATGCGCTTTGTCAGGATCGAAACGGCTATCTATGGATCGGAACGGAAGCAGGACTCAGTCGCTACAACGGTTACCAGTTCGAGCATTTTTTACAGGCAAAGGATCAGCGAATCGGTTATGTTAGGAGTCTCTTCGAAACCCCGGACGGCATACTCTGGATCGGAACGGAAACGGGCATTTTTATGGCCATACATGGTAGGATACATCCGGTTTCCTTGACATTTGGAGGGAAATACAAGCAGGTGCGCGATTTTTTATGGGATGAGAAACAGCAGCGACTGTGGTTTGCCTGCGCCTCCGGTCCGTTTTATTTTACGAATCAACAAATAAGTATCCTTAAAAAACAGCCGGATGCGCGGGATTTTTTTCCTGCATCACAAGTAGGCTGGAGTGATATGACAGCGGGCGATCCGAGGGCCTTTGTCATAGAAATGGATGGCCTAAACCGGCTTTGGGTAGGTAATGCGAATAGTTTGTTCTGCTGCGATGCCCGATCTTCCAGGCGGATATGGCAATCGAACACCAACGATGAAATTACCTGTATGACCAGCGTTGGTAAGGACACGTTATATTTCGGAGGCAATTCAAGCACACTTTTTGGGTATTTGAATGGGAAAGTGGAACGTTTTGCCGATTCCATGTACTATGTCACGGATTTGTTGGAGCACAATGGGGAACATCTGTTTTTTTCCGCTGGCGAGATGTACCGTATTACGCCGCAGGGAATTGCCAAAATTTGGGATCATAACATCCGGGTAGGTGTCAGCGATGTCATCGTCGACCGGGAAAACAACGTATGGGTAGCTACCTGGGAAGGCCTGGTGAAAATAAGTCCGCGTTTTTTTGAGCAGATGCCGGTATCGCAATATCCGGCACTGGAAGAGATATACGGAATAGGCGTCGATGCAGCCGGATTGCCCCTGTTTGGCGCCAATCATGGCAAGGCATATCAATTAACCGGCGGTGCGAAACCACAACTCCAATCCCTGCACACACGGATTTGCCCAAATGCCAACATCAATGATTTTTATACAGATGCTTTGGGACGGCAATGGATCGCCACAGAATACGATGGGCTGGCAGTTTTAGAGTCTGGTCAACTGCGGCGGCTGGGCCAAAAGGACGGTCTTCACGACGAAGGACTTTTCCGGTTACTGCCCGCCCGAAATGGCGACTTGTGGGCAATTGGCGATGGAGGCGTTTCAAAGATCGAGTTGTCACGAGCGTCTATACGCCTCCGTACACCACGAATACAAGCCATTCGGTTTGTCCGTCCTCAGGAAGGCTTGAATACCCTCACTTGTGGCGTGGAAGACCCGCTGGGAGGCTTGTGGTTTGGCGGCAATCGCGGTCTCTACAAAAATACAGCACGCGGCCTGGAGGAAGTATCGTTGTATCCCGATCAAAATATCATGATCAGCGGAATGAGTCTTGATCCGTCCGGTCGTCTCTGGATCGCAACACTTGGAAACGGGTTGATTTGCTGCTCCTGGAACGGGGCGCAATGGCAACCCGAGCAAACATTTACAGAAAAAGATGGCTTATTTAGCGGCAACCTGCTGGCTGTACTCGCTGATTCAAAAGGCCGTATATGGGTAGGATATGGTTTTGGAATAGGGCTGTTGGAGTTTTCGGCAGACAAGACATGGCACATTCGCTACTTTAATGACCGGGATGGCTTTTTTCCAAAAGGTTGTCACCGCATGCAAATCATGGAGACCCCATCGGGCAGGTTTTGGGTGGCGAGTCCGACAGGCGTTTGCCACTTCCGGCCCGATTCATTTACGCGCAATGAAGTGGCCCCTATCGTACGGATCCGGGAGGTTCAGTTGTTCGAAGGATACTATGATTACAAACCCTATTGTGATTCTTTGAGTCCGGTAACCGGATTACCGGAGCGCCTCGTCCTACCCTACTCGCTCAACAACCTGCACTTTGTTTTTGACGGACTGAGTCTCACCAACCCGGACAACAACCGCTTTCGTTTCAGGCTGGCCGGGGCAGATGAGTCCTGGCGCACCCCGCAGCAGGGCAATTTACAGGTAACATACCCCAAATTAGGACCGGGAACCTATTCTTTTTATGTGGAAGTTGAAAACAGCGATGGCGTCCGGACACAACAACCTGCTGTATTTCATTTTGTAATTCTGGCGCCATTTTGGCAAAAAACAGGGTTTTGGGCGCTGATAATGGCCTTGTTTGTAGCCATGACCATTATGTTGGCCAGAAACCGAATTCGCCGGATTCGCCGGCAGGAATCTGAAAAAACAGCCATTCAGGCTCAAATCGCAGAACTGAAAGTACAGGCGCTGCGATCCCAGATAAACCCGCATTTCATATTTAATTGCCTGGCTGGTATCCAGGAATGCGTGTTACAGGAACAATTTATGGATGCCAATGATTACCTCACCAGATTTGCACGACTGCTCCGCCTCACGCTGGAACGATCCGACAAAACCTATATTTCTTTACCGCAGGAACTTGAGATGCTGCTGCTCTACCTGGAGTTAGAGAATACAAGACTGGGTCAACAAATTGATTATCAAATCAACAACTATGTATTGGAACAAGACTCGGGCCTGCTTCTGCCTACTTTTATTATCCAGCCTTTTGTTGAAAACGCCATTTGGCATGGTTTAATGCACAAAAAAGGTGTAAAACAACTGAAAATAGATATCTCAATGGAGACGAAGGGAAACAAAAATAAAATTATTGAAAAGAAAATTTTACCGGAGGAAAATGTATTGGTTATTGAAATTACGGATAACGGAATAGGCAGGGTCAGGTCTGCAGAAATCCGTCGACTTAAAATTGCAGGACACCAGTCTAAAGGCATTCGAATCAGTGAAGAGCGGCTAAAACTGACACATCAGAATGCTTCGATTCAATATAAAGACCTGTACGACGAAGCAGGCAAAGCGGCAGGCACCAGTGTGCGTATCGAAATCCCGATAAAGTCTGGCGAACAGGCTTAAAATCCACCTTATCTTGGCCCCATGATAAGGGCCTTGATCATAGATGACGAAATGAGTACCATCCAGGTGCTGCGGATTCTAATCCAACGATTTGTTCCGGAAATCAGTGAAGTGTATACTGCACTGGGCGGTTTGGAAGGATTAAAGCAAGTGCAGGCCTTACAACCGGATCTCCTGTTTCTGGATATTGAAATGCCGGAAATGGATGGATTTGAGCTGTTGCGCCAAATCCCTGCGCCAAATTTCGAGGTTGTTTTTGTAACGGCTTACAGCCATTATGCAATTCAGGCGATACGGTTTTGTGCCTTTGATTATATTCTAAAACCGGTAGATACGACCGAATTGCGCGCTGCTGTATTGCGTTTTATCAGTCAAAAAAAGCAGTCTGCTCAACCGGGCCTCCGATACAGACATTTACTTGAAAACATCAGGCGTCATGATGTACAACATTTTATGCTGAGTATCAACACCCTGGAAGGCACCCATTTTCTGCCGGTTTCTGATATCGTTCGCTGTGAAGCAGACGGCAACTATACCTGCTTTTACCTGCTGAATAAAAAAAAGGTGCTGGCTTCCAGGCCATTGGGCGATTTTGAAGCCTTGCTGGATCCCGTTCATTTCCGTCGGGTGCATAAATCGTATCTGGTTAATCGAATACATATTCAAACCTTCTCCAGTCAGGGGTATTTGCAAATGTCCGACGCGTCTACCGTTGAGGTGTCACGCAGAAAAATGGCTGAAGTAAAAGCGTGGTTGGCGCAGGCGTTTTAGCGCAGGTTTGTGTGGTTCCGCCTCGCCAGGTGTTCCTTCTTCATACCATTTACGAAACTACTTATAGCAAGTCTTATATAGGCGAATCATGGGTTGTATCAAAAGGGGGCGAAGTGGAATAAGATGCCAAATTATACTTGGTTTTTTCGGCTCGAAACTTCCCGAAAGTTTTAAACTTTCGGGAAGTTGGAGGTAACGCGAAATTAAATTTTACACTAGAACCATGGCTTAAGTAGAATACGACTTTTGACGCAACCCCGTATTATATATTCGCCAGTAAGCGATCCTTCGGATACTTCACTTCATACGTGAAATTCATTTTTTTACTTTCTTTCGGATCCAGTTTAAAATCCCATATCAATTTTCCGGTATCTGGATTGAACGACGCTTTTCCATATTCCTCGTAGGTTATTTTGATGGAAGGGTCGCTGGAAATAGGCATCTGATCTTCCACGATCAGCCGGATAGGGATACTTTTGGTATTGCGGACGGTGATTTCATACGTTTTAGTGACCATCCTGTTCTCGTTCAGCACCTTTTCCTTTGATTTATCTTTCAATTTGATACGTTTCACGACGATACTTTTGTCGCGGCCCAGATTGAGCAACAAGGTATCATTGGTGCTGCCCGGATTGATGGCTGTTTGTCCGACATATGAGCCGTCAAAATAAATTCTTGCCGTGCCCGCAACCAGGTTCAGGTCTTCCCAGTCCGTCAGCCGCGCCATGAGAAACACATCGGGGTCCAATTTGGGCACCACGGAGTAATTGTACTGCGCCGGTATTTTGCGGTTCTGAATGATAACCTGATGCGATTGGACATCCGAAGCAATGGTGTATTTCAGGCTGATTTCGTACTCCACCCGCAGCGCGTTTTCCGTAACAGTTGTGTAGTCAAAAACGCCGTCGATGTCTGCGGCGGACTCTTCTGATTCTTTCATATCATCTGACCGCACCATTCCGCTCTGGGGTTTCGACGCCAGTGCATCTTTGGCTGTTTTCCTGTTCTGGAGCGCCAGGTATTGCTCGTATTGCAGGACAAAAGGCGGTAGCACGGGTTTTACGCTGGATTCATTCGGATTGCCGGTCGATAGAGTCAGCAGCACATCTTTCCAGTCGATACCGGAGTTTTGGTACACGCCGGCCCGGTGTTTGAGTTCGATATCAGTGGCATTGTTGGTCGCGCGGAGTTCATAAGCAGGTACCCAGCCCGCTTCTTCCACAAAATAATTAATGGATATATCGGTATTGGCGGCGCGTTCGGTAAAAACCGTAACAATCACTTGCGGTACAGGCTGTGCATCGGCTTCCGGAGGCGCAAAATTGCCGGCAATCAGCGTCTGCAAAGTACCCTGACGTTGCAACAACGCATTGCGCAGCACATCCCATTTGTATTTTTCGCGTTCCAGTTTGAGTAATTCCATATCGATGTTGTTCAGGCGCTGGCGCAAATAATCGATACTTTGTTGAAAAATGACCAGTGAATCGCGCTGGAGTTCGCCGCGCATGAGGCGGTTGCCCAGCAACACAGTGCGTTCGGTTGTAAAATTATTCATCTGGTTCTGGAAACCTTTGATATAAAAACCTACTTCTACCAGGGAATCCTGCACGGATTTCAGGTCGCGTTCCAGTTTTTTGAGCGCGGGATCATCCGGTTTCTTTTCTACCACTGCGTATTTCAGGTTGTAGCAGCATTGGCCTGCAGGGTTTGTTGTAATAATTTTGGCGATACATTTTCAAAGATTAAGTCCGTGGCGCCCACCGGCAGGCTGGCTTTTTCCGTGGCGAATATTTGCGCACCCCGGTTAAAAACGGTGACTTTATCCACGCGGGTTTTGATGGTTTTGGCGGTTTGTGCCAGGCCGGTCTGGCCGATAATCAAAAGGAAGAAAAGTAGTTTTTTCATAAAAAGGAAAGATTGAGTGGAAAGTTTGAGTGTTTGAAAAGTTTGATGGTTTGTGGGCTTCGCGTTTGGGCTTTCGTTCAAAACCTCTGAATCGGAATGATGCCTCGAAATCGCCGATTACATAAAAAGGTCGTTTTTAGTGTATTGTGTTTGGTGTTTAGGGGGCTCTGTCTTTGGCGAAGCGCCCTAAACACCAAACACTATACACCATACACCAAAAATTTGTATTACTTTCACCACCCCATTTTTATTCAAAAATTCATTCGTATGTCTGTATCCATGCACACACCCGACGAGGTGTTGAATTTTATCAACGGCAGCTTTCAAAGTTCTGCTTCCGGGAAATTAGAAGTAATCAGTCCGCTCGACGGACAGGTCATATCGGCGGTGCCGCTTTCTGCATATTCGGAACTCGACGAAGCCGTTCAGGCTGCCAGGAATGCATTTAAAGGCTGGTCGGCCCTCACCCTGAAAGAGCGCGTCCAGTACATTTTCCGGTACCGGAATCTGCTGATCCGGGATAGGGAATCGCTGGCCGAACTGGTGCACCTTGAAAATGGAAAAACGGTGGACGAAGCGCGTGCAGAGGTGGATAAAAGCATCGAATTGTGCGAATTTGCCTGCTCTATGCCGCAAATCGTCAGCAGCGAAGTCCAGGAAGTCAGTCGGGGCGTGGAGTGCCGGATAGAGCGCAAACCAATCGGTGTGGTCGCCTCCATTGCGCCTTTCAATTTCCCGAATATGGTGCCCAACTGGACCATTCCCAACGCCCTCGTACTGGGCAATTGCCTGATCCTGAAACCTTCCGAAATAGTGCCGCTCAGCGCTTTGCGCCTGGCAGAATTATTAAAAGAAGCAGGCGTGCCGGACGGTGTTTTCAGCGTCGTGAACGGCGGGCGCGAGATCGTGGAAGGCATTTGCGACCACCCTGATATTCAGGCGGTTACGTTTGTCGGCTCTACCAAAGTGGCTAAAATCGTCTATATCAGGGCTACGTCCAACCTGAAGCGCTGTGTGGCGCTGGGCGGCGCCAAAAACCACCTGATCGTCATGCCCGACGCTAACCTGGAAATGACTGCTTCCAATGTGGTGGCCTCCATGTCGGGTTGCGCGGGACAACGCTGCATGGCGGCGGCGGTAATGATCGGCGTCGATCGTGTACAACCGATTATTGATCGCATGTGCGACGAGGCCCGCAAATTGATTCCGGGAGAAAACCTCGGCGCAGTCATCAGCAAAGAATCCCGGTCGCGTATTGAAGCCTTTATCAACGAGGCAGAACAAGCCGGCGCCAAAGTATTGGTCGACGGAAGAAATACCGTGGTGCCCAACAAAGAAGGTGGTTTTTATGTGGGACCGACCATCGTGGACTATGTTACATCCGACATGCGGATTGCCCATGAAGAAGTATTCGGGCCGGTCATCGCCATCATCCGGGCAAAAAATCTGGATGAAGCCATTGCCATTGAAAATGCTTCTCCTTATGGCAATGCCGCCGCTATTTTTACCGAAAACGGCGGATTTGCCAAAGAAGTGATGGAGCGCGCCAGCGCCGGCATGATCGGGGTGAATATCGGGGTGCCCGTTCCAAGGGAACCGTTTCCTTTCGGCGGCTGGAACGATTCCAAGTTCGGCGTTTGTGATATTACCGGAAAAAGTTCTATTGAATTCTGGACGCAGAATAAAAAAGCGTCTATTAAGTGGAATGCGGAGGCCAGGACGAACTGGATGAGCTGAACAAATAACTGATAACTAATAACTAATTAACCCACCATGAGCACATTATTAATGGACCGGCAGGAGATGGTGCAAACAAGCCTCGATCATACCCTTTTTTCGTGGTCCAAGCAGTCTGGCCTGAACCCGCTGGCGATCGAAAGAGCAGAAGGCGTATACCTGTATGATATGGATGGCAAGCGCTATCTCGATTTTTCTTCGCAATTGATGAACGTCAACATCGGTCACGGTAATCAGCGCATTACGGAGGCTGTCAGGCGGCAAATGGAAGAAGTGAGTTACGTTCACCCCGGCATGGTGACCGAAGCCAGGAGCGCGTTGGGCAAAAAACTGGCCGAATTGGCTCCGGGTAATCTAAGCAAGACCTTTTTCACCCTGGGCGGCTCGGAAGCGATAGAAAACGCGATTAAACTGGCGCGTTTATACACCGGTCGCCACAAGATCATTACACAATATCGCTCTTACCACGGCGGCACTTACGGCGCTATCACCGCGAGCGGCGATCCGCGGCGTTTCCCCATGGACGCGCAACAGATTCCCAATATTATCCGGGTAGAAAACCCGTATTTCTACCGCTGTCCCTGGAACACAACTTCCCTGGAAGAATGCGGCGAAATGGCTCTGCGCAACCTGGAACAGGTAATTATGTATGAAAACCCGGACAGCATTGCCGCCATTTTATTTGAAGGCGAATCAGGCTCTTCGGGTTGTCTCAAATACCCGCCTTTTTACCTGAAAAAAGTAAAGGCCCTGGCCGAACGACATGGTATTCTGTTGATTGACGACGAGGTTATGAGCGGTTTTGGTCGTACCGGCAAATGGTTTGCCTGTGAACACCACGACGTTGTCCCCGATATTATGTGCATGGCCAAAGGTATCACTTCCGGCTACCTTCCTTTGGGTGCAATGATCGTTTCCGAACCCATTGCCCGGCATTTCGACGACAAATTTTTAGCCATCGGCCTCACGTATTCCGCGCATGCGGTAGCCTGTGCTGCGGCGCTGGAGAATATCAAAGTGCTGGAAGAAGAGGGCATGGTGGAAAACGCAGCCCGAATGGGCGTTTACATAGAAGCTAAAGTAAAAACCTTGCAGGAAAAACATCCTTCTATCGGCGATTTCAGAAACACCGGATTATTGGGCTGTATCGAATTAGTGAGAAACCGCAAAACCAAAGAACCGATCGCCCCCTGGAACGCCAAACCGCAGGATATGGGTATCACGGGTAAAGTAGCCGCCGCCGTGCAGGCCAACGGCATGTTCACTTTTGTTCGCTGGAACTGGATATTTACCGCTCCCCCACTCTGCGTCACGGAGGCGCAAATTGACGAGGGACTGGAAATTATCAGCAAAGCCATTTCTATTGCCGACGAATATTATACCCAAAGTTGAGAGGTTGAGAAAGTTGAAAGTTGAGAAAGCATTGTAAATAAGTGAATTTAGATGCCTTCTCTTTCAAAACCACTTTGTGCTGACTATACCATTGAGCATTATGTCTAAAATCGTTTCCTTACAGGAGGATCATTCCAAATCTTCGTTATACAGCCATGATCTGGCGCCCGTTCCCGCCGATCAACGAACCTGGAACACCTGGCACCTCGCAGCGCTCTGGGTGGGCATGGCGGTATGTATTCCGACCTATTTGCTGGCTTCGTATATGATGCGCAGCGGATTAGGCTGGGTAGAAACGCTGCTGATCATCGGATTGGCCAATGCCATTATTACCATCCCGATGGTGCTAAATGGCCACGCAGGTGTGAAATACGGCATCCCGTTTCCGGTGCTGGGCAGATCATCGTTCGGTACCAAAGGCATACACCTGCCCGCCATTGTTCGGGGTATTGTCGCTTGCGGCTGGTTCGGCATTCAAACCTGGATCGGCGGACTGGCCTTGTACAGCATTTTTACTGTGGTAACAGGTATGTCGCCTGCCGCAGGACTTTCCACCGGTAAATTTGTGGGATTTGCAGCATTTTGGCTGCTCAACATGTATTTCGTCTGGAAAGGCACGGAAAGTATTAAGTGGCTGGAACAATTGTCGGCGCCCATTTTGCTGGCGGGTGGTTTGCTGCTGATTTACTGGGGAACGGTACAAACCGGCAGTTTCGGCAAAGTATTGGATCAAAGCAAAACCCTGGCGATCCCGACCGCCAGTCTGGTTTATGACCAACAGGGTACCTGGATAGAACTCCATCCGCTCCAAAAGAAGGATGGAAGTGGTTACAGGCCGGAAGCGGTTCAGATTTTACTCCCGGGTAAAACAGACCCCGCTCAATCTGTCTGGACGCCCATGCAGGAACGGATCAAAGTATCTGATGATAAAATTGCTGCAGCAAGCGTCATTTTTAAAGCGAACATTCAAGGCAAAGAAGTGCTGTCTTCTACCCTGGAAGCCAAACCGCTCGTTACAGAAAGTGGCGGATGGTGGTCAAAGTTGGGTAAATACCTGTTTTGGCTGACCGCTATGGTGGGCTTTTGGGCAACCATGTCCTTGAGTATTGCCGATATTACCCGATATGCAAAAAGCCAGCGCTCGCAGGTGTACGGGCAGTTTTTCGGATTGCCGCTCACGATGATGCTTTTTTCGTTCGTCGGCGTGTTTGTGCCTTGCGCAGCGATGATAAATTTTGAAGACATCCTGATCGGCGACGACGCTCCCTGGGACCCCGTGAATTTGATGGCTAAATTTGAACATCCGTGGGTAGTGGTAGTGGCTCAAATCTTTATGATTGTGGCTACCCTGACCACTAATATTGCCGCCAATGTGATCGCGCCGGCCAATGCATTTTCCAATTTACTGCCGCGCAAAATCAGTTTTAAAACCGGCGGTCTGATTACCGGTGTCATCGGTATCCTGATCTGCCCGTGGTTGTTGCTCAATGAAATCAGTTCCCTGTTGCTCTTCGTGAGCGGCCTGCTCGGCCCCGTGTTGGGTATCATGCTCTGCGATTATTACGCCATCCGAAAAACGAACCTCGATCTGGATGCCATGTACGACGAAAAAGGGCAGTTTGCCTACGGTGGAAGCGGTTATAATCCGGCGGCGCTGATAGCGGCGGCGGCGGGTGTCGGACTTGCTTTGGTCGGTTATTGGGTGCCGCAACTCGACTTTCTGTACACAGCATCCTGGTTTACCGGATTTTTCGTTTCTTTCGTCTTGTATTATATTTGATGAAAAAGCAAAAACGCTAATGCCCTATGTCAATACTGATTAAAAACGGACATGTCGCCAATGCATCGGAAGAATACCAGGCTGATGTCTATATCGATGGAGAGAAAATCGTTGCCATCGGCGCAAACCTTCCACACAAGGCGGATAAAACCATAGACGCTACGGGAAAAATCGTTATTCCCGGTGGCATCGACCCGCACGTACACTTGGATATGCCTTTTATGGGCACATTTTCCAGCGACGATTACGAAACGGGTACCCGGGCCGCACTTTTTCGCGGCACGACGATGGTTATCGATTTTATTCTGCAAACCCAGGGCGATTCCCTGTACAATGCACTGCGCATATGGCAGCAAAAATCGGTCGGCAAGGCGCTGGCGGATTACAGTTACCATATGGCGGTGACGGATTTTAACCGGCAAACTGCCGATGAAGTCGTAGAAATGATTGAAAAGGAGGGTATTACGTCCTTTAAAACATTCATGGCCTACAAAGGCGCTCTGATGATCGACGACGGTCAAATGGTGCAATTGATGCAGGTCGTGAAAAAACACGGTGGCATGGTCACCGTTCATGCCACCAACGGCGATATGATCGATTCGCTGATTGCCCAAAACAAAGCCGCTGGCAATCGCGCACCGCTGTACCATTACCTGTCGCAACCGGAAATCACGGAAGCAGAAGCGTCGGCGCGTTTTGCGGATATGTTGTTTTACACGGGTTGTCCGGGCTACATTGTACACCTCACCTGCGAAGGCGCTTTGAATGCCGTGCGGGAGGCCACCAAACGCAACCAGCACATCAATGTCGAAACCTGCATTCAGTACCTGCTGCTCGACGCCTCTTTATACGAACAGGATTTTGAAGGCGCCAAATGGGTGATGAGTCCACCGTTGCGGCAGAAAAAAGACCAGGAGGCTTTGTGGGCGGGCATTGATCAGGGTTTGGTGCATGTGGTGGCAACCGATCACTGCCCTTTTACCTGGGAGCAAAAACAAATGGGCAAAGGCGATTTTGCCAAAATTCCCAACGGGCACCCGGCCATCGAACACCGGATGGAACTGCTTTTTTCAGAAGGGGTGAGTAAAGGCCGCATCAGCCTGCCGAAATTTGTGGAACTGAGCGCCACCAATGCCGCCAAAAAATTCGGCATGTACCCGCAAAAAGGTACGATCGCCATTGGCGCCGACGCCGACATCTGTATTTTAGATCCGAATAAAAAACATACGCTATCCGCCAAAACCCACCACATGCGAACGGATTACTCCGCTTATGAAGGCCGTGAAGTAACCGGAAAAGTGGAAACGGTTCTGTTGCGGGGAAAGGTCGCGATTGAAAACGAAAAGTGTTTATTAGAGCCGGGTTACGGTAATTTCGTTAAACGAGGAAAAGTAAAATAAATGAGTATTTGAAGATTCGAGTATTCGAGTATCTGACCACTCACGATTCACCACTCACGATTCACGACTCACCACTCACGTTTATGCCTAGAATCATCAAATCAGGTTTAATTCAAATGAGCCTTCCCATGACGGAAGGCGAAGGAAGTATCGAACAAATCTGCAACGCCATGGTGCAAAAGCACATTCCGTTTATCGAGGAAGCCGGTAAAAAGGCGTGCAGATTTTGTGTTTACAGGAAATATTCAACACACCCTATTTCTGTCCGAGCCAGGACGCCAAGTGGTACGCCACTGCCGAGGCCGTACCTGGTCCAACGGTCGAGTTGATGCAGGAATACGCCAAAAAATACCAGATGGTCATCATCGTTCCGATTTATGAAAAGGAGCAGGCAGGCGTGTTGTACAATACTGCCGCAGTGATCGACGCGGACGGAACATATCTCGGGAAATACCGCAAAAACCACATCCCGCACACTTCGGGTTTTTGGGAAAAATACTTCTTCAAACCCGGCAACCTCGGTTATCCGGTGTTCGAGACCCGGTACGCCAAAATCGGTGTGTACATCTGCTACGACCGGCATTTCCCCGATGGTGCGCGTTGTCTGGGACTGAATGGCGCAGAAATTGTGTACAATCCTTCGGCGACGGTGGCCGGACTTTCCCAATACCTCTGGAAATTAGAACAACCCGCCCACGCCGCTGCCAACGGTTATTTTATGGGTTGCATCAACCGGGTGGGAACCGAACAACCCTGGAACCTCGGCAAGTTTTACGGCAGCTCGTATTTTGTAGACCCGCGTGGACAAATTTTCGCCCAGGCCTCCGAAGACCAGGATGAACTGCTTATTGCTGAATTTGACCTCGATATGATAGATAAGGTGCGCTCCACCTGGCAGTTTTTCCGGGATCGCCGTCCTGAAACCTATGGTAAAATAACTGAACTCTGATCCGCATGGCAGAATACACTCGACCACAATCCGAAGAAGCATTCCAGCAGAATTTTAAACAAAAAAAGCCTTTGATGAACAGCACCGAGGCTTTTGTGGAAAGTTCCCGCTGTTTGTTTTGTTACGACGCGCCCTGTATCAAAGCCTGTCCGACGCACATTGATATTCCCTTGTTTATCAAACAGATACACACCGGGAATGTAGATGGTGCGGCTGAAACGATATACGACCAGAACTGGATGGGCAATGCCTGTGGCAAAGTGTGCCCTACCCAGGTGTTGTGCGAAGGCGCCTGCGTGCTCAACCACGCGCATGTCAAACCCATTGAAATCGGCCGGTTGCAAAACTTTGCCACGCGCCAGGCCATTGAGGCAGATAAACAACTTTACCGGAAAGGCGAACCCAACGGGAAAAAAGTGGCCGTTATCGGCGCTGGCCCGGCAGGGATTGCCTGTGCCTGCGAATTATCCGTTTTGGGCTACGCCGTTACTATTTTTGATGCGCATGAAAAACCTTCTGGACTGACTGTTTACGGCACCGCGCCTTATAAAATCACCAATGAAGAAGCGCTTTCAGAAGTGGCGTATTTACAGAAACAATTGGGTTTTGACATACAATATGAGTCTCCGGTTGTTTCGGAAGCGCAAATTCGCGACCTGGAAGCGCAATACGACGCCATATTTCTGGGCGTCGGCATAGGCCCTACTTCTTCGCTGGGTATTCCGGGAGAAGATTTAAACCAGGTCATCGGCGCCGTGGAGTTTATTCAGGACTTGCGTTTTAAAAAGCACCGCATGCACATGCCGCAAAGCGTTGTTGTGCTCGGCGGCGGCAATACCGCCATGGACGCTGCTTCCGAATCGGCCCGAATGGGTGCGGAGAAAGTGTACCTGGCATATCGCCGTTCCAAAGATGCCATGGGCGCTTATTGGTTTGAATACGATCTGGCCCTCAGCGCAGGCGTACAGGGCGTTTTTAATGCCAGCCCAAAAGAAATACTGGAAAAGGATGGCAACGTTGCCGGGGTGAAATTTATCAAAACGGCACTGGAAAACGGTCGTTTGAGCGAAATCCCCGGTTCTGAATTTGTCATCGAATGCGACATGGTCATCAAAGCCACCGGACAGGCAAAAATGGGCGATTTTTTGAAGCAGATCGAGGGTTTGACACTCGATGCTTCTCAAAGAATAGTAGTTGATCCGGTTCATTTTCAGACTTCAAACCCAAAATATTTCGCCGGCGGCGATGCTGTCAATGGCGGCGCTGAAGTGGTCAACGGCGCTTACGAAGGCAAACAGGCAGCACTGGGCATTCATCAGTATTTAACGGGCAAGTAAGTCCAAAAGGCAAGGGGCAAGATGCAAAAGGCAATTTCAGTACTATAAACATAGCCAAGCGGGATGTCTCTCACGCTCTCACTTCTCACTCTCTCACCTCTAATATATGGCTGATTTATCCGTCAATTTTGCAGGCATCAAAGCGCCCAATCCCTTCTGGCTGGCATCTGCGCCGCCCACCAATTCCGGCTACCAGATTATGAAGGCATTTGACGCCGGATGGGGCGGCGCCGTCTGGAAAACACTGGGCGTGCCGATCATCAATGTATCGAGCCGATACGGCGGACTGAATTACCGCGACACCCGCATGTCGGGTTTCAACAACATCGAATTGATCTCCGACCGCAGCCTGTCCGACAACCTGCGGGAAATAGAGGAAGTCAAAAAACACTTCCCGCACCACGCCGTGATCGCGTCGCTGATGGTGGAAACCCGGAAAGAATGGGAGCAAATCATCAAAGACGTGGAAAATGCGGGCGCGGACGGCATCGAACTCAATTTCGGATGCCCGCACGGCATGTGTGAGCGCGGCATGGGCTCGGCGGTGGGTCAGGAACCGGCAGTGCTGGAAACCATCGTCGGCTGGGTGATGCAGGCGGCGAAAATTCCGGTAATTACCAAACTCACGCCGAATATTTCCAATATTGAAGACCCCGGACTGGCGGCAGTAAGAGGTGGCACGGATGCCATTTCGCTGATTAACACGATCAAAAGTATCATGGGTATCGACCTGGATACTTTTGCCCCCTACCCTGTGGTGGACGGCAAGGGAACCAACGGCGGCTACTGCGGCCCGGCGGTGAAACCCATTGCCATGAATATGGTGCGGCAACTGGCGCAACACCCCGAGATCGCCCGCACGCCCATCAGCGGCATCGGCGGCATAGAAACCTGGCGCGATGTGGTGGAGTTTATTCTGCTGGGCGCAACCTCCGTGCAGGTTTGTACGGCAGTGATGCATTACGGCTTCGGGATCGTTCGAGAAATGGACAGCGGCCTGCGGCGTTTTATGGATGAACGCGGATATAACACCATCTATGATTTTGCCGGAAAAGCCCTGCCCAATGTGCTGGAATGGAAAGACCTCAACCTGAGTTACAAGGTGGTCGCCTCCATCAATGCCGATAAATGTATCGGCTGCCAGTTGTGCTACATTGCCTGCGAAGACGGCGCGCACCAGGCCATTTCCCTTTCCTCCGACCCGGCCAACAGAATCCCCGACATCATTGAAGAAAATTGTGTGGGTTGCAACCTGTGCTCACTGGTTTGCCCCGTCGAAGCCTGTATTACGATGGAAGTACAACGGCCCGAAGCTGCGCCGGTGACCTGGGAACAACTGACCGAAGCGAATGCCATTCCTGATTCTTTTGACGACCCGCGCGCCGGAGGAAACGGGCATTATGTGCCGGAGCCACGGTTGGCGTTGAAGTAGTTATCGGTTATCAGTTATCTGTTATCAGTGTGGTAACCCTTGGCTTTGTTAGTAGAGTGGCCAAGGGTTACCACACTGATAACAGATAACTGATAACCAAAAACTAAAAGGGAACGGAATGCACCCCATTAACCATTTCCAGCCTGAAAGCCTGATAACTAATAACTGATAACAGATAACCAAACATGGACAAATTCATGGAGGCCGCCATAGAAGAGGCCCGCAAAGGCCTGGCCGAAGGTGGTATCCCGATCGGCTCGGTCATCGTTTACGAAGGCCGGATTCTCGGCAGGGGTCACAACAGGCGTGTGCAAAACGGCAGCGTCGTGCTGCACGGCGAAATGGACGCTTTTGAAAACGCGGGCCGGCAGCCTGCGAGCGTTTACCGGAACTGCACTTTATATACCACTTTGTCGCCTTGTCCGATGTGTTCCGGGGCGATCCTGCTGTACGGCATTCCAAAAGTCATTATTGGCGAAAACGAAACCTTTCTGGGGGAAGAAGAACTGCTGAAATCCAGGGGCGTGGAGGTAGTTTTGGCGGATAGCGAGGAATGCAAAAACATGATGAAGGATTTCATTCGGGATCGGCCGGAACTGTGGAATGAGGATATTGGGGTGTGAGTTGAAGCACACGGCTGAAAACCGTCGCTTCGGGATTTTTCACTGCTTAACACCCCGCCCTGGGTTGAGCGTCAAATGAAAAGGAAAAGCCCAGGCTAGGGTTTCTTGTCAACGTTGCGATTTGGGGGGCATGCCCCTCTGATAACCACTGCTGCCATGAAAAAGATTATTGCCAGGGAATTTCTTTGGTTTGTTGTGATTGTCGTTTTGGCTGCTCTACTCGCTTACTTTTTTGAGTGCACTTGACCTCGTCGCAGCGGGAGATGTTTTCACGGAAAACGAGAAAAATTTCATAGCCGAATTGTACTTATTCGCTTATGTTTTAAATTTTTTGGACTCTACCTGGTCCGTTTAATTGTGCTTGCCATACAGGTATTGTCTGCGCGGGCGAAGTAAAGGAGCATTTCAAAATATTGGGATGTGATCTTGTAACACAAGATTATGCCAATGCGCAACGTTTTCGCCCCACCCTGCCTGCCCACCGCCCCTGTTATTTGTCCAAAATTATCCAACAGAGCATCGGCCAGTCCTGGCAATCACGTATACTGCCTTCGCTCAACAGTTATCTTCTGGATGTACGCCACTGCTGTTGGTGTAATTGGGTGACAAATCCAAATCCCATTTTTTCCCTGCCGATTATCTTACAAAAGATACCAACGGTCATTTTTGGGAATATTTTGATGGCTTAAATGGGTATTTTTGGTAAGTTTTTCACCACCACCATTTCACAAATCAGAATAGGCCAGGAAAGACATTTTTTATCAAAATATCTTTCCTGGGTTTCAAAAAGTGGAGCCCAGAACCCACTTCCCAAAAAAAAGGGCGTTTTCCGAAAAGCCAGACGAGTAGGAAACTTAAGTTTTTTAAAAATGAAAATTTAAAATTATTGTTTTTTATGTTTGCTTTTCTTTCTTATTTCAGTGTTTCTGCCATGATCTATGTTTGTGGCAACTACAAAGGGGGGAAAGAGTGCCATGTTTTCAAGGGCAAATGTGATGATGCATCAAATTTGACTGCACTGGGCGCCCATTTTCCGGGTGGCTGGACGTGCATAAACTTTGGTCTCGCGACAGGTGGAGATGTTCGTGTCGTCCAAGAAAATACTGGACGTGCCTTCGTCATCATAAATGGAGAAAAACAAGCATTGGGTCCGATGCCTCGTCATCAAGAGTTGGGTGTAAAAATCGAATACCAATCGAAGCCCATCCCAAAATCCAAAAACTGACCCTTTTGGTTCCGCCTTGCATGGCTGAGGCGTCGGCATTGGGGGAGCGAGAAGACCAACGGATTCCGCCTTGCTCGTGTTCCCGCCTCTGTCAAACCGACGCCCCAGCTAATGTCCAACCAACCTACCGCCGCACCACCACAAACGCCATATTCCGACCATGTCCTTGTATAATAGCGAGATTTATCCAAGACAAGGCAAACTGTTCCAGCAAAGCGACCTTGTCACTTTTGCCAAAATCCATGCAGGCGCCAAAACCTGCGTCTAAAGCGAGTTGATGCGCCACACTTTTAGCCGGGTCGCTATCGCCTGCCATGAACATATCTATACCTCGCCCATTATAAACAGGGTTGAGTATATTTTCAAAGCCCGTACTGTTGAAACATTTGACCACTTTTGCAGGCGTTTTGTCTGCCAAAGCATGAAAAACGGTATCATAAGGCGTCGGTTTTTGGCGCACCGTGTTGGTAGCGTCGATGATAATTTTACCCGAAACATCGCCCATTTCAGTAATCACCTCGAAAATCGCCATAGGCGGCGTGGCAATTAAAACGACTTCGCATTGCTGAACAGCACTCAATACAGTCGTAAATCTATCTTCCCCGATTATAGTGGCGAGTTGAATGTGTTTATCGCTCAATGGAAATTTTGCGCCAACTAAAACGGTATGCCCCGCTTTGACCCAGCGTTGTGCCAATGCGCCGCCGACATTTCCAGCGCCAATGATTGCTATTTTCATACGATTCAAAGAGTGAATTTATTTGAAAGATGCCCTAAAGTTACGGGTTCTATCTATCTTCGGAATGTATCACTTAAAAGTGCGATACACACTTTTTGGTTAGTATGTTGAAATCAATCAGTTATACAATTCCATACATCGATCAAATCCGTGTTCCTTTTCCCCCGCAAACCGTACCTTCGCACCCAACATGATACCACCCAAACAGGTCCAGGACATACTCGATGTCGTCCGCATCGAAGAAGTCATTGAAGATTTTGTCACCCTGCGCCGCCGCGGGGTGAACCTGATCGGCTTGTGCCCTTTCCACGGTGAAAAACGCCCTCATTCAACGTAAACCCGACCAGGAACATCTTCAAATGTTTCGGTTGCGGCAAAGGCGGTGATGCGATCACGTTTCTGCGGGAACACGAACACCTGACGTATGTGGATGCCCTGCGCTGGCTGGCCCGGAAATACCATATCGAAATACAGGAAATGGAGCGCACGCCGGAGCAAATGGCCGAAATCCAGCTCTCCGACGCGCTGTACATCGTTAATGAATTTGGCCTGAAACATTTTCAGGAGCAGTTGTTTGAAACCGACGAAGGCAAATCCGTTGCGCTGGCGTATTTCAAACAACGGGGTCTGCGCGAAGACACCATCCGCGCATTCGGGCTGGGTTACGCGCCCGAACAACGCGACCTGCTGGTACGCCGCGCCAGGGCATCCGGCCATGAGATTGACCTGGTCAAAAAAGTCGGTTTGTGCAGCCAGGACGGCAGCCGCGATTTTTTCAGGGGCCGGGTGATGTTTGCCATTCATAATATTTCCGGAAAAATTGCGGCGTTTGCGGGCCGTACGATGTCTTCCGACAAAACGATTCCGAAGTACATCAATAGCCCGGAAACGGAGATTTACGTCAAAAACAAAACCCTGTACGGCGCTTTTCAGGCCAAAAAAGCCATCCGCCAGCGCGATGAATGCCTGTTGGTCGAAGGTTACATGGATGTCATTTCGCTGTACCAGGCGGGTATTGAAAATGTGGTGGCTTCTTCTGGCACTTCCCTGACCGAAGGCCAGTTGCAACTGATTAAACGCAACACCAACAACCTGAAAATCCTGTACGACGGCGATCCGGCGGGTATCAAAGCGGCTTTGCGGGGACTCGACCTGGCGCTGGAGCAGGATTTGAACGTGCGCATTTGCCTGCTGCCCGACGGCCACGACCCGGATTCCTACGTGCAAACCTTTGGCGGTGAGGCATTTAGCAAGTTTACGACTGACAATGCCAAGGACTTTATCCTGTTTAAAACGGAATTACTGGTAGAGGAAACCAAAGGTGATCCGATTCGCAAGGCAGGATTGGTGAAAGACATTGTGGCCAGCATTTCCAAAATCCCGGATCCGATCAAACGCAGCCTGTACTTGAAAGAATGTTCCGCGCTCATGGAAGTGTCCGAGCAGGCTTTGATTGGCGAGTCGAACAAGTTGATCACTACCCTGCTCAAAAAACGCGACGAAAAAGCCGCCCGCCAACCCGGCGCTGCCAGTGATTCGCCCGGCGGTACGCCAGGTTATGAATGGCCTACCGAGCCGCCCGCCGTCGGCGACCCGGCCTCGGTGATTCCTGCCTTCCCACCCCGCCGCGAAGGCGAAGTGATGACCCGCAGCGACGAATTTCAGGAGCGGGACATTGTGCGTTTGCTGGTGCAGTTTGGCGATCAAATGCTTGAAAAAGAAGGTGTTAGCGTTGCCGAATTCGTGTTGTCCGACATAGAAGAATCGCTGTCGGATTTCGACAATGTCCTGTACGGAAAATTAGCCGCCGAGTGCTACCAGTTGATTTTGGAAAACAAAATAGCCGATCAAAATTTTTTTATTCATCACCCGGAAAAAGAAATCAGTGATCTCGCAATCGACCTCCTGACATCTCCCTGGGATTTATCGCCCAACTGGGAGGCGCGCTGGGGCTACCCGCTTCAAAACCAGCCGATGCCCGATCTCAATTTTGATACGGACATGCGGCAGGCGCTGTATAAGTTCAAACTGCGGAAACTCAAAAAACTGTGTGAAATCGTCAATCCCGCCCGTATCAAAACGGCTTCGGAGGCCGAAGACATGGACGAGGTCATGCGCCTGTTGCGCATACAGGAAAAACTGAAAACGACTCGCAATGAACTGGCGTTGAAGACTGGGAATGTGGTGCTGCCAAAATAGTACGGGTTGTGCAAGGCGAGGGGATAGACGCCAAATTATACTGGTTTCGGAACTCCAACGTTCTGCGATTTGAGTAACGCGAAATAAATTTTACACTAGAACCGGCTTAAAGTAGAATTCAACTAGGACACAACCCGTCCTCCACTTAACCACACAATATTTTCCACAACGGCACAAAGTGGTTTCCCAAGACACAGGGAGAGTTCTGCCAATGTTTAGGTTAAATAATCCTAAGTCGGGACGAGTCAACTCTACGCCTTGTGTCCTTTGTGAAACCACTTTGTGCCCGTTGTGGTAAAAATTTCATCCTCGTTACACATGAAAAAACACATCCAACAACTTTCCCGCATCAGCGAAAAGCCCAGCCGCACGATCATCGGCCTCATGTCCGGCACATCCCTCGATGGACTCGACGTAGCGCTTTGCCGCTTCTCCGGTTCCGGCGAACAAACCCTGGTGGAAGTTACCAACTTCGCTACCCTACCCTACGATGAGGCGTTCAAGTCTGAAATCCGGCGGGTTTTCGCCAAACAAGAGATTGATTTTCAACACTTTACTCTGCTGAATGTATTGGTAGCCGAACGCCATGCAGCCATTATTAATCAGTGTTTAACTGGGTGGAAAATTCCGGCTGAGGAAATTGATTTAATAGCAAGTCACGGACAGACCGTTTTTCATGCGCCGCGTGTCTATCACGGATTGCCCGATTACCCGAATGCGACCTTACAGATCGGAGACGGCGACCACATAGCCCGTCGCACCGGTATTATCACCGTGTCTGATTTCCGGCAGAAACACGTGGCAGCCGGCGGTGAAGGCGCTCCGCTGGCGCTGTTCGGCGACTATTTTTTATTTTCCAAAAAAGGGGAAGACCGTTTCCTGCTCAATATCGGCGGCATCGCCAACTTTACTTTTTTACCCGGAAATGGTGATTCCACCCACGCCTTAGCCACCGATACAGGCCCCGGAAATACCTTGCTGGATAATTTTGCCCGTGAACTGTTCGGAGTACCTTTTGATGAAGACGCGCGCATTGCATCCAACGGGCGGGTAGATAGCCTGCTGCTGGAACTGCTTAAAAAAGAACCATTTTTTGAAAAACCGTTTCCGAAAACCATCGGCCCCGAACTCTTTTCCAAAGAGTGGGTGCAGTCCGCGTTACAGCAATTGCCGAAAGGCAATATCAATCCGTACGACCTGATGGCGACGTTGACCCGGCTTAGTGCGGAAAGTATTGCCGAAGCATTACAACGGGTGGAAACAGTCGCCGGGCAACAAACGGTATACCTGAGCGGCGGCGGCGCGCACAATCCATTGATGTTGAAATATTTATCGGAAATATTGCCCGGCTGGAAAATGTTGCCAATGGAAACCTTAGGCGTTCATGGTGACGCCAAAGAGGCTGTTTTGTTTGCGGTGCTGGCCAATGAAACGGTTGCCGGTACGGTCGAAAAAGGGGCCATGTTAGGCGGACTTCCACTGGTGGGCATGGGGAAAATTTCGTTTCCAGAGTAGATGAGAAGGTTTGATGGTTTGAAAGGAGGTTTGATGGTTTGAAGGTTTGATGGTTTGGAGTGGTAACCTATGCCATGAGTTACCACCCCAAACCATCAAACCTTCAAACTATCAAACCTCCTTTCAAACCTTCATCCATCAAACTATCAGTCCCATCCCCTACCTTTGTCGCATGAATCGCGCCACCCTTGTTGCTGAAATATTCGGCAAAAAATCATTCCTCTGCGTTGGCCTGGATACCGAGTTGTCCAAAATTCCGGCCCATTTACACGACGCTGAAGACCCCGTTTTTGAATTCAATCGCCATATCATCGACGCCACCCGCGATCTGTGCGTGGCTTATAAGCCCAACCTCGCTTTTTACGAAGCGCTGGGACCGAAGGGCTGGCAAACCTTTGCCAAAACAGTAGATTACATTGGTAATCAGCACTTTATTATCGCCGACGCCAAGCGGGGCGACATCGGCAACACCGGCAGGCTGTATGCCGAAGCATTTTTTCAGCAACTTCAATGCGATGCCGTAACAGTGGCGCCCTACATGGGCAAAGACAGTGTGACGCCTTTTCTGGGTTTTGACGGAAAATGGGCGATTGTACTGGCGCTGACTTCCAACCCCGGTAGCGCTGATTTTCAACGCGACCTGCAGGAGACATCCGGCGAACCATTGTGGGAAAAAGTACTTCGCGTGGTACAAACCTGGGGCACGCCAGATAATCTGATGTTTGTGACCGGCGCCACCCATCCGAATGACTTTGCCCGCATCCGCAGTATTGTACCGGATCATTTTTTACTGGTACCCGGCGTCGGCGCACAAGGCGGCGATCTAAAATCTATCTGCGAACATGGCCTGAACAAAGACTGCGGCCTATTAGTCAATGCCTCGCGCAGTATTTTGTATGCCTCGAATGGTCTTGATTTTACGGAAAAAGCGCGGGAAGAAGCCTCGAAATTGCAGGCGGAAATGAAACCGTTTTTGGTGTTTGGTGTATAGTGTTTGGGGGTGCTTCGCCTTTGGCCGTGTATGGTGTATGGTGTATGGTGTTTGGTGTATAGTGTTTAGAGTGCTTCGCCTTTGGCGACTGTGGGTAGATCAAGCGAAGCACCCCCAAACACTATACACCAAACACCAAACACCAAAAACGAAAACTAGTCCCAGATCAAACTCTTTCCCCTGCGGATATACCGGCGAATGTTGACCCAGAAAGCAACAAACAGGTAAATAATGAGTGGAGAACCCATTCCGATGAAAGAGGTATAAATAAAATATTTCCGCACCACAGCGGGAGACAGGTGCATTTTTTCACCCAAATACTGACACGCACCGAATGCGTGCCGTTCTACCAAATCTTTGAGCCAGTGTTGGAGCATGAACGTGTTGTTTTATTAGGCGCTGCAAAAATACGGGAATTTTGGTTTTGATGCCTTTCTAATTTAGTTTCAGGAGCTTCATGAGAAATGAGTTGGCATCATTCTTGAAATCAGCACTTTGTAATCATTATTTCATCTTTTTACATCCTCTAATCTATGTTAATCCTTTGTGTCACAATGGGGCTTTTCCTGGTGGGAAGCGGCCTCATTACTTTATCCAATGCGCTGTCGAAGCGTTCCTGAATCCCGCCGACAACGAAATCAGTCTTTTTGAAATGCCCGGATGGTCGACTTTCCCGCGATTCATGCCGGGCGTTTCTTTTATCTCCAAAACAATTCTCAGGCATTTGTAGTTGTCGTGGTTCGCATAAACTGCGCTACTTTTGTTTCTTTGCCGGAACCGGTATCTTTTATAAATTTATACCTGATGTACAAAATACTGATTAACAGTTTCTTATTTATTCTTTCGACATTAATTCTCGGTCGCTGTGTCACAACGGATTCTTCCTATACCAGGGTGGCGCCGGGCATGTGGCGCGGTGTGCTGGAACTGGAAAAATACCGGGTACCCGTGAATGATAAAGACACGGTCATGATATTATACGATCAGTTCAAGCCGGGTGAACTCCCGTTCAACTTTGAAGTAACGTATATAGACAACGAACGTTTTTACGTGGAAATTATCAACGGCACGGAACGTATCCGCTTAGATAGTATCCAGTACGGTCGCGACCGCAGCCAGGCCCGGGATACCATGAATATCTGGTTTCCCGAATACCAGTCCTATATTCATGCTGAAATCAGGGGCGGCGTGATGCAGGGCGAATGGGTGGTCACCACAAAAGAAGATTATCGCATTCCTTTTTATGCCCATGCAGGACGCGGGTATCGTTTTACGCCATTGCAGGAAACTCCGTTGCGCGACCTGAGCGGCTCCTGGGCGACACTGTTCGGGGTGGATGGAAAACCGGAAGACCAGGAAAAAGCCATCGGGGAATTCAAGCAGCAGGGCAACCATTTGGAAGGCACCTTCCGTACCGAAACGGGCGATTACCGTTTTCTGGAAGGTACTGTGCAGGGCCGTAAATTCTTTTTGTCCTGCTTCGACGGCGCCCATGCCTATCTTTTTTCCGGCAGCATCCGCAATGACAGTTTGCAGGGCGAGTTTCGTTCGGGGCATCGTTATCAATCGCTCTGGACCGCCTGGCAAGATCCCAATTTTACATTGGGCGCTGCTGATTCGCTGACCCATTTGAAACAGGGAGGCAAGATTCAATTTTCTGTAAAAACACCCGAAGGAAAAGACCTCGTTTTCCCATCCGCCGCCTTTGACAATAAAATCAAAGTTTTTACCGTCATGGGTACCTGGTGTCCCAACTGTCGCGACGAGCAGGTATTTCTCACAGAATTTTTAAAAGAAAATCCTGACTTAGCCAAAGAAATGGCCGTTGTTGGGTTCTCATTTGAACGAAATAAGGATGTTGCGCAGGCAAATGCACATCTTTCAGCCTACAAAAAGAAAATGGGCATACCATTTGAAATAGTATATGCCGGTAAAGCAGACAAAGAGTCAGCAGCAGCCTTTTTCCCGGCACTCGATAAAGTGATGGCTTTCCCAACCATGATTATCATGGACAAACAAAATCAGGTGCGTCAGGTTCATACCGGATTCGACGGCCCTGCCACTTCAAAATACGCGGATTTTAAACAGAAATTTACCAGACTCATCCAAGAATTGCGCTAAAAAATAAAATGAACCGAATTATCCTTGCTTACTCCCACCATAATGCCGGTCTGGCTCAACATATCGACCGTCAGTTAAGCCGCATTGGCATCCCATTTGAACATGCCAGCGAACGCCTGCCCGGCGAACTTGCCAGCCAGATTTCAGGCTCCGGCGAACCGGCCTTGTTGCTGGTGACCGACAATTTTCTGAAAGACCGCGCCTGCATGACAGGTATGCTGGCAGCCGTACAGGCTTTGTCCGTAGAACAACCTTTACTGGTGGTAGTGGCAGATGGCGTCAATGAAGAAGGCCAACCCATCCCGACGCAGATCGACCGGATGGTAAATGCCCTGCAATACATGAATTTCTGGCAAAATGCCTGGCTCGACATCAGTACCCAGTATCAACACGCGGAAGGTATAGAAAAACAGGTTTTTGAGGCCGAACTGGATGCCGTGCGCACCATTGCCAACCAGGTGGGCGATTTTATCAGCCTGCTCAGGGATCGAGGTTATGTATCGGCAGCGCAATTGGAAGCCGATGATTATACAATTTTCTTTGAGAGATTCGGGCTTTCCGACTGGCATGGTCAATACCGCCGTTTGGTTCATCAGACAAAAGACAGTTCCGAAGTACTCGAAGCGCCCCATCTCCCGGAAATGCCGCTGAGCAGTGGCTTGCTGTCGCCCGAACCTTTAGAAGAGCCGGAGTTGCCGGCGCTGGCGCCCGACTTTGTTGTGGAGGAGGAAATCATTGCCCCCGAGTCAGCAGCGGCGCCTGAATTCCTGATTGCTCCTGAAGAAGATGAGCAGGCGGAATTAACGGACCATACTTCGGAAGTAGATCAGGCTATTCTCGATGCGCATTTCTGGCTGGAAAAGGGTTATACCGAACGGGGTCTGGAACTTCTGCAACTCGCTACCGAGCAATATCCCGAAAATGAACGCCTGTCGCAAGAATACCACGCTGCCATTGCCAAATACCAGCCGGTAACAACATTGCCTGACGAGCCGGAATCCGTTGAAACAGAACCTGTTGTAGCGGATTCTACAACTCCAGAAAATCCGAACGAAGCCAAATCTTATGATTTGATGGGCGATATGGCTGTCGGTAAAGGTGATTTTCTTTTTGCCAAATACTGCTGGGATCGTGTGGCGGAATTGGATCCGGCTTTTCCCGGTATTTACCGGAAATTGGGTTTGATGGCCTCTGAACACCTGCAGGATTATCGCGAAACGGCGGTACACTACCTGCATAAAGCATTGGAAAACAATCCTGAAGATGCGGAAGTGTTGATCGCCCTGGCGCACCACAGTTTGCAAAACAAAGCCGAAGGAGACGCGCAGCACTTTTACGAACAGGCGGTGGCTGCAGATGTGAACTTCCGCACGGAAGATAACGACCGTTTGTTTTTTGCCCATGATGCACAAACGCCGGAATCAAAGGCAGAACAAGCGATCGTAGCGCCTGCAACAGTTGCCCACGAGCAGAATATTTCTGAATCCGTTCCCGAACTGCAAACAACAGAAAAAGCGCCGGCCCGCTGGTACTGATCACCGGCGCCACTTCCGGTATTGGTAAAGCCACTGCTGAAATATTTGCACAAAACGGATACCGCCTGATCCTGACCGGCAGGCGCGTGGAGCGTTTGGTGGCTTTGAAAAACAGTTTTGAAGCCGACTATGGCAGTGATGTTTTGTTGCTGCCTTTCGACGTGCGGGATGCCGGAGCCGTAGAAGCGGCGCTTTCCAATTTGCCCGATAATTTTCAAAACATCGATATTTTGGTCAATAATGCCGGGTTGGCAAAAGGTTTTTCCCCGATTCACGAAGGAAACCTTTCACACTGGGATGCCATGATCGACACAAATGTAAAAGGTATGGCATATGTTTCCAGAATTGTAGCGCAAGGTATGGTTCAGCGCAAAAGCGGCCATATCATCAATGTCGGAAGCATTGCCGGGAAAGAAATTTACCCAAATGGAAATCTCTACTGCGCCAGCAAAGCCGCTGTGGATGCGCTGACCAAATCGATGCGCTACGACTTGTTTACCCATAATATCCGGGTGAGCCAGGTTAGCCCCGGTCATGTGGAAGAAACGGAGTTTGCCATCAACCGCTTCGACGGCGATGCGGAGCGCGCCAAAATTTACAATGATTTTCAACCGCTCAAATCAAGCGACGTAGCCGACGCGATATACTACATGGCTACGCGTCCGGCGCATGTCAATATTCAGGACATCTATATGTTTTCCACGCAGCAGGCCAGCGCGGTGGCGGTGAATCGGAGTGGACGTAGTTAGTTATCGGTTATCCGTTATTAGTTATCAGTGTGGTAGCCCTTGGCTTTGCTGATAGAGCGGCCAAGGGCTACCACACTGATAACTAATAACGGATAACTAATAACTAAGTTCCAGGACAAGGCAGGAGTTCTTCCCCACCTCCAGGCTGCCAATATCACTAATAGTTGCACCGGTCACCACATTTTTGGCCTTGGAAAAACCCTGCATCCGCTCCGCAAAACGGTTCGTTTCCAGGACTTTATCCTTTTCGGAAGTATTGAGTACAATCATTACGGTTTTACTGGCATCGTAGCGGAAATAGGTGTACAGACCGTCTTTAGGCGTAAACTGCATGAGTTTCCCGGTTTGCAAAGCCGGCGTGGCATTGCGGTATTTGATCAGGGCACGGGTGTACTCAAATGCCTCCTGCTCTATGGGCGTTCGCCCTTCCGGGCGAAACTTGTTGATCGTATCTGTGGGCCAGCCACCTGGGAAATCTTTTCTGTATGTAGCCCAGGACGGATTGCCCGTGCCGGTGCTCAAAATTTCTGTAGCGTAGTAAATTTGAGGAACACCGCGGGTCGTCAGCAGAAATGCGATACCGGATTTATACTTGTTGATCTGCTCGTCGACGATCGTATAAAAACGTTTCATATCGTGGTTGTCCAAAAAAATGAGGTTTTTCAAAGGATCCTCGTAAAAGTAATCCTGTGCCAGGGTATAATAAATACGTGCATCGCCGTCCTGCCAGCCCGGCCCTTTGGTGAGCGCTTCCTGAATCGCGAAACACATTTGAAAATCAATGACGCCCGGCAGGTTGGAATCAAAGTTTGCCCGGGCCATGGGTTGGTTATCGGCGAAAAAGCCCTGCACAACAACGCCTTGCTCCCATATTTCACCAAACATGGCCATATTGGGGTATTCTTTTCGGACGGCAGCGCACCATTTGCTCATAAAAGCCTGGTCGGAATACGTGTAGGTATCGATGCGAAAACCATCCAGACCGGCGTATTCCGTCCACCAGATCGCCTGTTGGATCAGGTAGTTCGCTACATGGGGATTGCGCTGGTTGAGGTCGGGCATATCCACGTCGAACCAGCCGTCGTTGAACATTTTTTTATCGTATTCGGAAGCATAGGGGTCCAGTATAGTGGGTGCCCGGAAAGAAGTGTTGGTGTAGGCCGGCCATTGATTCAACCAATCTTTTGTGGGCAGGTCTTTCATCCAGTAGTGGTTGCTGCCGATGTGGTTGAGCACCACATCGCGGATCATTTTGATGCCGCGGCGGTGGCATTCGCTTACTAATTGGCGGTACTGTTCATTCGAGCCGAAGCGCCTGTCTACCAGGTAATGGTTGGTCACGGCATAACCGTGATAAGAAGCGCGGGGCTGATCGTTTTCCAGTTCGGGATTGAGCCAAAGAGCGGTAATGCCCAAATCCTGTAAATAATCCAGGTGCATCTGTACGCCTGCCAGGTCGCCTCCATGCCGTGCTTCCATATTGCTCCGATCGGCTTTTTGCAGCATCCCGGCAATGGAATCATTGGAAAGGTCGCCATTGGCAAAACGGTCGGGCATAAGCATATACACCACATCCCGGCTGTCGACACCCTGTGCTTTGGGCATGGTATTGCGCGCCATTACCGGAAATTCGACGGTAAAAGACTGCGTTCCTTTTGAAAAAACCAGCGGGACTTTTTGCGGCATTGCCTTTTCACCGATTTCCAGCGTAACGAATAAATAGTTAGGACTGTCTCCTTTTTCGACTTTCAGCAGTTTGATGTCTTTTGTGGCGCCCAATTGGAGCGTATATGATGCCAGTTCCGCTCGCTGTAACAGAATTTCCACCTGATTGTGCTGCATACCTGTCCACCAAAAAGCCGGTTCCATGCGCAGGTCGCTATTAGAAACAGGCACCACGCGCGAAGTAAGCGGTGTTTTATAGGGATTTCCCAAGTAGTGTTTACAGGCCGTAAGGGTAAATAGCAGGCAAAAAGTAGTATTCGAGTAAGCATAAGCGCAATCTGTTTATTCTAAGTAAGTGGGCAGAAATTGTTTAGACTAAATTCTTTACAAATGCTTGATTATCAACACTGATAACCAATAACTACTTAAAGGTAAAAAACATAGGCACATAGTGTACATAGTTTGTTGGATGTCAACACTATGTGCTCTATATGCCTATGTAGTCAATGTAGAGGTGTACTTACTTTCGGAACAATCCGATCAAGAACAACAGCACCAGTGCGCCGATGACAGCCGTGATAATATGGTTGACCAAACCTGCGCCGATGCTTACACCCATTTGACGGAATAACCAGCTGCCAATAAAAGCGCCAAGGATACCAACAACAATGTTGCCGAGCAGGCCAAAGCCGTAGCCCTGACGGATTAAGCCCGCCAACCAACCGGATGCGGCGCCAATAATCAGTGTAAAAATGAGAGAATTCAGTTCCATAATATGCAAGTTTTAAGTGAAGAAATCAAGTAAGGGTTGACTGAGAACGGCTGCTCACCGGATCGTCTTTGTCTTCTACTAATACAACGGATGCAGCGGCCAGGAGGAAAAAAACGCCGGCCATCACAATGGCGTAGATGGCATTGTTGCCAAACAAATGCTGCACGATCGGGCGGTTGATGACACCGCTTACAATTTGTGGAATAGTGATGAAAAAATTAAAAATACCCATATACACCCCCATTTTATGGACAGGCAAGGAACCCGCCAGCATGGCATAAGGCATGGAGAGGATACTGGCCCATGCCATCCCAACACCTACCATAGATAATAGCAGGAAATTGGGCGAAGTAGCAAAATACATGGAAATAAGCCCCAATCCGCCGCAAACAAGCGCTATGGCATGTGTCTTTTTCCGTCCGATACGCCCTGCAATGGTAGGCAATAACAGCGCGAAAACAGCGGAAACTAAATTATATACGCCGAAAATAATCCCGGTCCAGTTTCCTGCGTCGCTATATGCCTTTGAAGTGGTGTCGTCGATGGCGCAGCCGTACACGTGGTGCGCAATGGCGGGTGTAGTAAATACCCACATGGAAAAGAGGCCGAACCAGGAAAAAAACTGTACCCAACCCAATTGCCGCATGGTTTTAGGCATTTTGAGCAAGTCCTTGAAAATCAAGCCCAATCCACCTTTTTCAATCTCCGTATCCAATCCGCCCGCATGCTGCTGCTGTTCTTTGGGCGTATATTCTTTTGTGGTAAAAACCGTCCATAAGACGGCAGCCAGCAACAGAAATCCGCCGATGTAAAATGACCATTTTACGTTGTCCGGGATAAGACCTGCTGCGGCAGTATCCGTTACGCCGCCAACATTGGCCAAAAACCAGGGAAGCCAGGAACCAATGACGGCGCCGATGCCGATCAGCGCTGTTTGTACCGAAAAACCCTGTGTGCGCTGCGATGCAGGAAGTTTATCTGCCACCAAAGCACGGAAAGGCTCCATGGCAACATTAAAAGAAGCGTCCATAATCATCAACATGCCTGCCCCCATAAGTACCAGCGGCAAAAAGGCAGTCAGCGCGCCGGCATTGGGCATCAACATCATACCGAAGCAGGCTGCAATGGCGCCTGCCAGGAAAAAGGGTTTGCGCCGACCATAACGCGTCCAGGTACGATCCGAATAGTGTCCGATGATGGGTTGGACAATCATGCCGATGATCGGCGCCACCAGCCAGAAATTGGGAAGTTCGTGTACATCGGCGCCGTAACGTTGCAGAATACTGCTGGCATTACCATTCTGAAGGGCAAAACCTGCCTGAATACCCAGAAATCCGACACTCATGTTCCAGATATCGCGGGTTGCGAGTTTGGGTTTTGTATCTGTTTCGCCTGAATTTGTTGTAGAAAGAGCCATCTGTTGTTGTTGCTAATTTTAGAAGATTCGTCCGTATATTAATTTGAGTAAAAAATTTTATATCCGAAAACCAGCAGCAAAGATGTAAAAAAATGGGAACGCCGTTACAGGAACCCAAAAAAATAAGCCGCCGGGAGAATTATCTTCTCCTGGCGGCTTGTTTTTTTGGTGTTTGGTGTGTGGTGTTTTGTGTTTAGGGCACGCTGCCTGTGGCAACCGCGTGTATTTTGGCCAAATTTTATTCAATTGCCAAAAGCGAAGCGCCCTAAACACTAAACACCAAACACCAAACACTAATTCTTCCCGATACAATTCAAATCCTCAAATGCCTGCTTCAGGCGCACCACAAAGGTTTTTTCGCCTTCGCGCAGCCAAACCCGCGGATCGTAGTATTTTTTATTCGGTTTGTCTTCTCCATCCGGGTTGCCGATCTGGCTTTGCAGATAACCTTTTTTGGATTCGTAATAAGCGCGAATACCATCCCAGTAAGCCCATTGCATATCGGTATCGATATTCATTTTGACAGCGCCGTATTCAATGGCTTCACGAATTTCGCTTTGTGCCGAACCCGAACCGCCGTGGAATACGAAATTGACCGGCGTTTTAGCGGTGAGTCCGAATTTTTCACGAATAAACTCCTGGGAATTTTTGAGAATCACCGGCTGCAATTTGACATTTCCGGGCTTGTACACGCCGTGAACATTGCCAAATGCCGCCGCAATAGTGAAATTGGGGCTTATTTTGAGCAGGTGTTCATAGGAATAGGCTACTTCATGCGGCTGGGTGTACAACCGGGAAGAGTCGATATCCGTATTGTCTACGCCATCTTCTTCACCGCCGGTTACGCCGAGTTCGATTTCAAGGGTCATTCCCATTTTTGCCATACGTTCAAAACGCTGGGAAGAAATTTCGATGTTTTCGTGCAGCGGTTCTTCCGACAGGTCGAGCATGTGGCTGCTGTACAGTGGATAGCCGTTTTTTTCATAAAATTTCTCACCTGCATCCAGCAAGCCATCTACCCAATCGATGATATTGAGCGCGCAGTGGTCAGTGTGCAGAATAACCGGAACCCCATAGGCCTCCGCCATGGCGTGAACGTGTTGCGCACCGGAAATGCCGCCCAGGATAGAGGCTTTCTGGCCCTCATTGGAAAGGCCTTTGCCTGCAAAAAATGCAGCGCCACCGTGCGAAAACTGAATAATTACCGGGCTTTTCACCGCCGCAGCCGTCTCTAAAACAGCATTTACGGTGTTGGTGCCAATTACATTCACAGCTGGTAGCGCGAAATTTTGTTCGTTGGCATAATTGAGGAGATCTGTTACTTCCTGGCCATGCAGGACACCGGGTCGGAATTTCATTTAAGACGGCAAGTTTTGTGAACAAACAATAGTTAGCGTAAAAATTACACGGCCAAAGATAGCACGACTGTCAGTACTTTCTGCATGGTGGTATCCGGTGAGGCCTAAAAAGTACGCGTTCAGGGCAAAGATTTCAGGTTTTAGATAAAAAAGTGGCCCGCACATTCAATCAGCCAGGTAATTTGGACGTTGTGAGCGTATGAAAGGTTTGATGGTTTGATGGTTTGAGGTGGTAACCTAAAGCCTTGAGTTACCACCTCAAACCATCAAACCATTCAAACCATCAAACCTTTGAATTAATCATCAAATCTGTCAATTCCCGTCCATGTATTACTCCCGCCTGTACCGTTCTTCCATACTTTTGTACACGTTTTTTGTTCTCAGTCAGTCCCTGTTTGCCCAGGAACAGTTGGGCATGCGGCTCGAACGATATTCGGGCCTCTATTCCGTTGGCTTGAATCCTGCCAATACTGCCTGGATGCCCCATAACTGGGAAGTGAGCTTGTTCAACGCAGGGTATTTCATTGAAAATAATTACGGTTATCTGAAAAACACCAGTCTGCCGAACGCCTTGCGCAATACAGACAATATAGTAGCCGTATCAGACCTCGCGCCGGAGCAACCGCTTCCTGCCGAGGCCATCCTGCTGGATTATTATAATAAAGACCGGACGATGCGCGGCGTTACACAGGCGCATATCGGGGGGCCGGGATTCAGTTTCCGGTTTGGGGAAAACAATGTCATCGGGCTTACAACGGCCATTCGAGGAGAATTTTCTACATACCGGATTCCTTCCATTTTCAGATATTCGGAATTTAGTCAGATCAGAATCGGGCAAACTGTTGATATTCAGCCTGTTCAATTAGAGGCAATGAGTTGGGCAGAAATCGGTCTGCATTATAGCAGAAGCAACAGCGACGGCGACCTGACGACCGCCTGGGGTATTCAGCCAAAATTTCTGATGGGGTTTGTGGGCGGCTATGGCCAGTCCAATGGCACTTTTAAATACACGCCCGGAAGTAATGATACCGCTATTTTCAACAGGCCCACCTGGGAATATGGGCTTTCAGGCGCTTTGCTGAATGCGGAAACGGTGTCTGGAGGTGGTTCCGAACTTGGTGGTTTTGGAGCCGGGATAGACATCGGTTTCAGTTGGGCCGCTGCAGCGGATGAAGAAGGCGATTATCGCTGGCGCGCCGGGGTTTCTTTGCTGGATGTGGGTTTCGTACGATTCAGTCGCGGCGCCGAGCGGCACTTGCTTCGCCTGGATTCCATTGGCGTCGTCGACGGAAATGCGATCACTGCTGACAATGCGCAGGGATATTCCAGGCTTATCAGCGATCTATTGATGGGTGATCCGTTGGCTTCGCTGCAAGGTCAGACGTTTTCCATGGGACTGCCGACGGCACTTTCCGTCCAGTTCGACGTGCAGGCTTTGCCACATCTGTATTTTAGCGCGGTGGCGGTACAACGTGTGCCGTTGTTGAAACATTCCCTCAAAAGGCCCTCCACCCTGGCTGTCGTGCCGCGTTTTGAACACCGTTGGGCGTCCTTCTCCCTGCCTGTGGTGTTGAACGACTGGCAGTCGCTGCGCGTAGGCCTGGCTGCCCGTTTGGGTTGGCTTTATATCGGCAGCGATAACATCGGCAGTTTTTTTACCCGGGAAAAACTGAGCGGTGCGGATGTTTATATCGGGTTGAAAATCAATGGTTTCTCATTCGGAAACGGGGGCGGCAAAGAGCGGTTGAATAAAGAACGAAGGGGTGGTGGAAAACAAAACCGGCGGAAGATTAAATGTTATACATTTTGATTTTTAACGATTGAACGGATTAGACACGAATTTTAATTATATCCTTTAAAATTCGTGTCTAATCCGTTCAATCCGTGTGCCATCTACTCAAAATCAATAATTCACCTGTAACTGCACCCGTAACAGGTTTCCCTCGTTCAAAGGAATCCGTTTTAAAATCTGCATAACGACGGTTGCTGATTTGATACGCCAGGGTGAGTTCCAGGTTTTTCATTGGCTGCCACTCTACACCGATTTCCGTTTCTTTTACATGGTAGTACCTGGCGTCTGTCTCCTGCTTTTTGCCTCCGTCATACACCTGGTAGCGCAAATAGGGCATCAAATACCCTTTTTCCCATTTGCCGCGATAAGAGGCCATCACATACCCGCCTTTGAGTTTTTGAACGCGAATGGAGTCTGTTGCTAGATCAAATCCGGGTCCTTCCCCTATATTGTATTCTGCTGCCAGGCCGAAAGGTTGCGCATACAAAATCATGGACGCAGCTACGCGCCGGTCTGTAAATGTACGGTTAGTAACGCACCGAACACCCGATGATAGCTGATCTGGCGACAGTGTAAATTGTCCTGTATAAGCCTGAATACCCGGTTCCAGTATTTGTCGGCCGGCCTGGAATGGCCAAGATAAGCGCGCTACGACATGCCGGTTGTCGTTTAACTCGGGCTTGTTGGCGCTTTGCCCATTGTAAGCGCCCAGGGCAACTACTCCATAATCCCCGAGCCTTTCAGGCCTTCGTCGAGCAGTTTTTTGAACAAGGCCCGTTTTTTGGGCGATGCATAAAAGAAGAAAACGCCCATATCACGCTCATTCGGCGCTGCTGAATTCTGGGCGTCGTTGCGGTCGAGCGGTAGTCGATTCGAACTGGACTGCAAATTTTCAAAACCATAAGGCACTTTGCTTTGGCCTGCCCGCACCCGGAATGTTTTTTTCTTGTCAAATGCATAATCGACATAAGCATCCCGCACCTGCAAAAAATGTTTGTTGCTGCTGCTGATATCGGACGAGTAGTCGAACTGCAAATACAAAAAAACTCGTTCGTGGATATCGCCACTTAGCACAACACGGCCCCGGCGAAAAGAAAAAGATTGGCCTCGCCCAATGCTTTTATCACATTGTTCGCACTTTAAATCCGGATTCGTTTCCAACAGTCTGTTGTAGCGAAATTGCGAATAACCGCGAATACTGATTTTGTCGAACCACTTTACAGGAGCCTGGCTCAACTTAACAGTGGACGGTGATGATTTTGTTAGGGAGTCTTGCAAAACGCCCTGAGCGAATATGCTTGACATGGCACATAAGCATGCAAGCATCGCTATACAACGATGTAGATACATAAGTCAGGTTAGGACAGACTTGTGAAGGATGGATACAGAAAAGGTGAATCTCAAGACACCTGATGGTTTATTTAACTTCGGTTTTACCTGAAGTTGCTGATAAAAATCAAAATTAGGCTCTTTTCTCAACACCCTCAAAAACACTTATTTATGCAAATAACCGGAACAAAAGGAACAATAATCCCGATAAAATCATGGTAACAGGAAGCGTCAGTACCCAAGCCAATGCAATACTTTTAATCGTCTTTTTCTGGAGGTTGCTGATACCGCCCTGTGCCACCATCGTGCCGGCAATACCGGAAGAAAGCACATGGGTCGTACTGACGGGAAGGCCTGAAGCGCTGCTCACCCCAATTACAGCCGCCGCGCAGAGTTCGGCGCTGGCGCCTTGAGCGTACGTCAGGTGCGATTTGCCGATTTTTTCACCAATGGTCACTACAATCCGTTTCCAGCCAATCATAGTACCGATTCCAAGGCAAAGCGCAATCATGGCTACTACCCAGGTAGGGGAAAACTCATAAGCCTTAGTGAGGTTTTTTAATTCCGATTTCACCACTTTGGCGGTTTCTCCTGTAATAACCCCTCCTTTCACAGAAGTTTCCAATGATTTATGCAGAGATTGCAAAGCCAAACGAACGGAATAAACACCTTTTCTTTCCTGTCTGCTGGTCGTATCAATCTGAGCGGCAACTGACGAGGCTGTGGTAGCAAGGGAAATATGCTGGGCATCTGTCGCAGGCACGCCGGTTGGTACCAGCAATGCCGATTCAATCTTTCTTACGGAGCCTGCCAAATCGGATGAAGACAGCTGCGGATCCAGTGCAAATTGCATGGGTAAAAATGCCATTAACACCACCAAGGCCAGTCCTACACCTTTTTGTCCGTCGTTATTCCCGTGAAAATAACTGACTAAGGTACAGGTAGTGATAAGTATTGCCCGAATCCAGACGGGCGGCCTTTTTTTGGTTTCATCCGGTGATTTGAAAATGGTTTTTTTCTTTACCGAAATCTTCAAAAGATACATCAGGATAATCGCCAGGCTAAAGCCGAACAAAGGTGAAATGAGCAGTGACATGCCAATGTCCGCTGCTTTACCCCAGTTAGGCCCGGAGCCGTTGTGAACGGTCCAAAACGCAAATCCGCTACCGAGGAGGGAGCCGATCAGGGTATGGGAACTGGAATTGGGGATGCCAAGATACCAGGTGCCGAGGTTCCATAGAATAGCCGAAACAAGAATAGACATCACCAAAGCGATGTTCTCACCTATGGATACGGTCATCAAGTCATTGATCGGCATCAATTTGACAATGCCCATTGCTACGGCAATGCCCCCGAGTAAAGCCCCCAGAAAATTCCAGGTGCCCGACCAGATAACGGCAAAAACGGGAGGAAGTGTTTTGGTGTAAATAACGGTAGCAACCGCATTTGCCGTGTCGTGAAAGCCGTTGATCGCTTCGAAAAAACATACAGCGAACATACACACCAACAGCATCACAGATGCTTCGGAGGAAAGGCCTGCTATAAAGCCAAGCACCATAAGTTGAGAGTTTTAGAAGTAAAACCGTTGTTTTACTGGTAGCGTTAGGAATTTACCGGCAAAAGTAGACAGGCGGTTCAAATTTGATTATCAGGCAATATTAAGTTAATGTTACTTTTTTTGCCCTGATTTCCAGGATTTTTTTGATGGCCGGGATGAACATGGTTAAATTATTCAAATTCCGCCAGCGCATGGTACACCAGTTCTACCGGCAATCCCATCACATTGGCGTAGGTTCCTTCTATCCGCGTGATTTTGCAAAGTCCAATCCACTCCTGTACTCCGTAAGCGCCTGCTTTGTCAAAAGGTTGGCAACGCCGGATATAATAGTCGATTTCCGCATCACTCAAATCGGCAAACCATACCTGAGACACGCCCGACATCACTTGTTCCTGCTCTTTGGAAAGCAGGCAAATGCCGGTAATGACTGTGTGTTGCCGTCCGGAAAGGGTGCGGATCATCTGAAACGCTTCGTCATAATCTGCCGGTTTGTTGTAGATCGTTCCGTCCTGAATGACGACAGAATCGGCAGCCAGTATGATCTCCCGATCGAGAATCAGGTGTTTTGCAGCGCTTGCCTTGCGCTGGGCGAGCCAGGGCGCAACATTTTCGACCGGCATGTCGGCAGGAAAACTTTCGTCAATATCGACGGATTGAACGGTAAATTCAAAACCGGCTTCACGCAGCAACTGGCTGCGTCGCGGACTTTGGGAGGCTAAGATCAGGGGGCGTCGATGCAACATTTTTTTATAATATGTGTATGGTGTGAGTCATACTTGGATATTGTACATTGGTCATTGAAAATTTTGAATTTTTTAATTAAAAATGACCAGCGGTTTCGCGGGGCAAATCTGCGGCGATTGATTGAAAACAGTGATATAATCTGGTGTGCAAAATAGTTTTGGCTACTTTGTGAGACCGATGTCAACTTTTACCTGAAAATTCGGTTTTCAACAGCAACTTTGCACCCATATGCAGCAGAAAGAAGAATCCAGCCCCAAAATTTCCCGCCAAAGTTTACGGGAAGCCTTTAAAATTTTTGAATTCCTGAAGCCATACCGATGGCAATTTATTGCAGGATTGGTGTTGCTGTTCCTCAGCAGCACGGTATTTATGATTTTTCCGTATAGCGTCGGTTTGATGCTGGACGTAGCCCAGGGCAAAGAAACAGCCTTCGATCTCGACCTGTCCAAAATCGGGCTTGGATTGCTCGTTGTGCTTGTCTTTCAAGGGATCGTGTCGTATACACGTGTTTTGCTGTTTGCCCAGATCAGCGAAAGGGGCACCGCAGACATACGCAATGCGCTGTACCAGCGCATCATTTCCCTGCCCATCGTTTTTTTTGAAAAAAGCAGGGTCGGCGACATCGTGAGCCGCCTGACCAATGATGTGGAGAAACTATACAACACTTTTTACTTCGTGCTGGCAGAGTTTTTCAGACAGGTTATTCTGCTCATCGGCGGGGTCATTTTTTTGGCCTGGCAAACGCCGAAATTAGCCGGTGTGATGCTGCTGACCTTCCCGATTATTGTTATCGGCGCGATGATTTTTGGTCGTTATATCCGGAAATTGTCCAAACAGCGCCAGGCTATTCTGGCGGAAACCAATACGATTCTGGACGAAACTTTGCAAAGTATTCATGCGGTAAAAGCCTTTACCAATGAAATTTTTGAGACAAAACGGTATGGCCAATCCAACGCATCGGTGATTGATGTTTCCCTGAAATTTGCCTCCGGCAGGGCGCTTTTTGCGGTTTTTATCATTACGGTGCTTTTTGGAGCGCTCTTTTTCGTCATCTGGACGGGTATGCGCATGGTGCAGACGGGCGAAGTAACTGCCGGTCAATTGATTTCATTTGTGACTTTTACAGCCGTGATTGGCGCTGCCATTGCCGGATTGGGTAATTTTTACTCCGAGTTAATCGGCGCAGTGGGTGCAACGGAACGCATACGCGAAATTTTAGCCACGCCCTCCGAGACAGAAGAACGCCCGAAGGCAACTGCGCCTGCAGGCCGCCTGAATGGGAATATTGAATTTAAAGATGTGCAGTTCTCCTACCCCACCCGATCCGATGTGCCGGTGCTAAAAAATGTCAATATTTCCATAGAATCCGGCAAAAAAGTGGCGATTGTCGGACAAAGTGGCGCTGGGAAATCCACCATTATGCAATTGTTGCTGCAATTTCATCACCTGGACGGCGGCTCGATCAGTATAGACGGAAAGGATATTTACGACTATGAATTGCACTCCTACCGCAATAACTTCGCCATTGTGCCGCAGGAAGTGATCCTTTTTGGCGGTACGATCCGGGAAAATATTCTGTACGGAAAACCCGACGCCACGGAGGCGGAAATTATTGAAGCGGCCAAACAGGCCAATACCTGGGACTTTATCTCCACCTTCCCGGAAGGCCTGGAAACTGTTGTCGGGGAGCGGGGCATCAAATTGTCGGGCGGACAACGCCAGCGGATTGCCATTGCCCGCGCTATTCTGCGCAACCCCAGCATCCTGCTTTTGGATGAGGCCACTTCGTCACTCGATGCCGAGTCGGAAAAAGTGGTACAGGAAGCCCTGCACAACCTGATGAAAAACCGCACCAGCATTATCATTGCGCACCGGCTGGCCACTATCCGGGAAGTCGATTGTATTTATGTGCTGGAAGGCGGGCATATCGTTGAAAAAGGCACCCATGAAGAGTTGTCGGCGCTTTTTGATGGGGCGTATAGTAGTTTGGCGAAGTTGCAGTTTGAGATAGCGTAGATGGTTTGATGGTTTGAGGGTTGAGGGTGGTTTGAGGTTGGTAAAAACATTCCCAGATTTTCCGATCCAACCGTCAAACTCTCAACCCCTCAAACTCATCCCCTCATCTATTTTACCCCCTCGGCCCATCCGGCGGCCCCCACATACCTCCCGGCCTCATTTCCATACTCCTCGCAGGCGTTTGCGACGCTTTTCCACTGTTGAAATTGCGCAGGTTATAGGTAAACGACAACATGACGAAGCGGGTCAGTGCGTTGGTGCGGGTATCTTCGATGTACGATTCCGTCACCGTCCGCAGGATATTACGGTTTTGGTTCAACAAGTCGTTGATAGCCAGGGTGATCTCGCCGCGTTCTTTTTTAAATATTTTTTTGCCGATACCGAGGTTCCAGAGCCAGTAATTCTGGTTAAATCCGTCGGATAAACCGGAATACAGCGTATGGGTCAGGTCGGTGCGCAGCACAAAACCTTCCACAATTTGCCAGTTGAGTTTGGCGCGGGAGTTCTGGGTCAGGTATTCCGTATTGGCGGCTGTTTGCAGCGTGTTGGTGCTTTTATTCCAGACCGGACGGGCAGAAATGGAAAAATCCAGGTGCTCGCTGATGTTGCTGCTGACCGTTATGCCCGCTCCGAAAGAATGGGTGTTGTTGTAGTTGAGCAGTTCATTGACTAAGCCCGGCGTCCGTCCGAAATTATAAGACACATCAAAATTCAGATTGCTTTTGATCGGTTTGACGGGTATGCCGTATGAAAAGAAACTCCGGGCATTCCGGTAGCCGTCTAAGTTGACGGGTAATGTCAACTGCGCGCCGGGTTGCACGTCCAGGTCGTCGAAGATCGGATTGTCGCTGCTCGCCAAAAACGTACTTCTACCGATGTAATCACCCGTGAGACTGCCGCCGGCCATGAAGAAAAGTGTGGTAGACTTGGCCGTATTGGTCGCCTGGTATCGCATAAACAGGTTGTGCTGTTCCGCTTGAGCGAGGTTCGGATTGCCTGCTGTGAGTTGAAGCGGATTGCTGTTGTTCACCACGTTTTGCAATTGATCTACGGAAGGCAGTTGGGTGCTGCTGCGATAATTGAAGCGGATATTCCGGTTTTTGTCCAGGTTGTACCGCATGCTTGCCGAAGGTAAAACGTTGAAAAAACGGGTATCAAACATGACCTGTTGCGGGAAAGTCTGGTCGTTGGCCAGCGATGCCCATTGTGTATTCAGCCGGGCTGAAATGTTGAAATCGCGGCCTTTGGTGTAATTATACCCGATACCACCCTGCTGGGTTTGGTAGTCGTTGGAAAAAACATTGCTCAGCGGTTCGTTCAATAAATCATAGCCGCCGGTGGATTCCGCCCAGTCAAACACTTTTCTGTCCGAGGATTCCTGCTGGTAACTGTTCCGGTAATTGAGCAGCAACTGCCCGTTGGCGCCGATCGGTTCTGTATATTCCAGGTTGCCGGAAAGGTTCCAGTTGTTTGTAGAAAGATTGCTGCGCTGATCCAGCGAATCGACGGAGGGGTTGGGTCCCGCATAAAAGCCGCTGATGGATTGCAGGGTGCTTTCTCCTTTTTTCGGCGCGTACCCAGTGGTGAAATCGAGCGACAGGGTGCGGCCTTTTTTCTGGAATTTATGCCGCCACAGGAGTGAATTGCTAAAATTCAACCCATCCATGTTGGACAGGTAACTGTTGTTGGTGGCATTCAGCAGGTTGCCGCCAAACACGGTATTACCGATTGTAGACGAATTGCCGTCATTTTGCTGGATCGTCAGTCGAGGCCGCAGCATGATGGAGTTCATGCTGTCTAATTTGAATTCCATCCGTAAGTTGAAGCGGTGGTTAAGATTATCGGAACGGCTCAGGCTGCTTTCATCATAAATTTCATCGGCGATGTTTTCTTCGTTTAAGAACTGCCGGTTGGTGATTTTCTCCGTGTTGTTAATGCCTTTATTAAAAAAATAACTGCCGGAAACATCCACTTTTTTACCCCATTTATCGGAATAGTTCAGCCCGAAAGCATGCGTTTGGGTAATCCCGCCGGAAGAACGCACCAGAAAATCGCCGGCACTGCCACCGCCACCCTGGCCGCCGCGTCCGCCGCCTGGCATGCCCCCGCGGCCCCCGCCGCCACCCATAGTACCTACAATGTCTTCCGCAGCGAAATTTTGAACATTGATATTATTCGTCATGCCGATTACGCTGATCCGCCGGTCGCCATCGAAAAAACTGATGTTGCCGCCTGCCTGGTATTTATCGTCATAACCGTAACCCGCGTACACCTTACCAAATTGTCCATTCTGCATACCGTTTTTGGTGACGATATTGATCGTTTTGGTGGTCGTGCCGTCATTAAAACCGGTGAATTGTGACTGTTCACTTTGCGCGTCAAAAATTTGCACTTTTTCAATCAACTCTGCGGGCAGGTTTTTTAAAGCAGCCGTCGGGTCATTGCCAAAAAACGGTTTGCCGTCCACCAGTACCTGCTGGATATTCTCGCCCTGGGCTTTCATCTGGCCGTTTTCGACCGTCACACCGGGCATTTTTCCGATCAAATCTTCCGCATCGGCATCTTTCATCACTTTGAAAGCGCCGGCATTGAACTCGGTCGTATCTCCTTTTTGTACAGCGGTAATCATTTGCGACCTGATTTCCACCTGGTCCAATATTTTGGAATCCGGCATCAATCTTAAGACGCCGATATTCAGGTTCTGGTCTTTCAGATTTACTTCCCCTCAATTCCTCAAAACCCAACATGCTGATAACCAGCACATAACCGCCCTTGCCCACTTCCGTCAGGTTAAAGCGGCCTTCCGTATCGGAAATAGCGCCTTTCACCAGTTCGCCCCAGGGGTGCTGGAGTTTCACCGTTGCGCCGGTTAAAAAGATGCCTTTTTCATCGGCTATGCGTCCACCAATACTGAAGGTTTGGGCGCTGAGCCATTGGGTGGTAAGGAATAAACTGAAGACGAGGAGGGATTTCATGTGAGTTGGTTATTAAAATTGCAGGATGTAAAAGGAGAGTGATTGCACGTTCAAACGTGACTCATTATAGTCAAGCCAACGCACAACCTCAAACTAACTCGAAATATAGGTTTACTGTCCGCCGGTCGGCGGCGGTGGCGGCGCCTGATCTTTTTTCTTGCCCCATTCGCCGCGATTTTCGCGTTGTTCTGCCTGTATTTTTTCCCAGGCAGCCCACTGGTCGCTGGTCAGCATGGTTTTAAGTTCGGCGTCTTGTGCGGTGCGCAGGGCAGTCATTTGTTCCCGCATGGCCGTCCTGTCGCCACTGGTGTTCGCCTCACGCATCGCTTTTGATTTTTCCGCGTATTTCAGGTTGATCTCCTGCACTTTAGCCGCTTGTGCTTCGGACAATGTCAGTTGTTCCGTCATCATGGCCGTTTGCTTTTCGGCTCTTTTAACGGGATCCATGCTAGGTCTTTCACCACCTCCGGGAGGCTGGGCCTGCATACTGGTAAAAACAACGAGGAAAAGCAGGGCGCTAATGGCCAATTTCAAAATGTGTTTCATGTTATTGTGTGTTTTTGTATTTTAGTGTTTTTGTGTTTTAGACTGGAGCAGCGTCCATGTCTGCTGAATTGAATACAAAGATGGTGCGAGGCGAATTGCAATCCCTCTGAAATTTAATCAATGAACCGCCCCGGGACAAAAATCTCTAAGACCCGCACTTGTTTGGCGCCTTTATGTACAGAACCACGTGTTCGGAATGGTTTCAAAAGGACAGGCGTAGAGTTGACTCGTCCGTGTTATGGGCTGGCATAAATTGTCACAAATGACTATATAATGTGGTCAACTTTGTCCTTGAAACCACTTTGCCAAAAACGCGTAGCGCGTCCATTCGTCAACACGAGGAAAATCCGTGGCACAAATTCACTTCATCCGCGACCTTGTTCCTAGTCATAGAGCAATATCCGGTAATTGAATCTATTCACCTTAAAGATAAAATCACCGCTTTGATTGAAAAAAGAATCCCCTCAGGAAGATAAAACGCATTTTTGCAGGCATGAACATCCTACCACACAAAAAGACCTGGCTGCAAATTTTTTTCTGGAGCAGTTTCTGGGCGCTGGTACCCCTGATCCTGTCCGGCGGACTGAGCAACCCGGACATGTACCTGAAACGTACGTTGGTGGTAATAGTTGCTATTGGCATCGTGGTGTGGATCAACATGGAAATCCTGCTGCCCCGCTTGTATTTTGGAAAATATCACCCGCTCGTATATATGCTTGCAGGTGTGGCACTGGTGACGGCCATCACGCTTTTGCTCGATTGGGACGGAGCGCCCTGGGATGAGTTTTTCCACCGCAACACAGAGCAGCAAGGGCCGTCGAGAACGGGCAATGCGGTTTCGGGAGGACGCCGGGGCATGCGCTACCTCGGTCTTGGAATGCCCATTTTCACCTCTTTTATCGGCAGCGCCTTGTTTGAAATCGCCGCTTTTGCCAACCGGAAAGAACGGGAAGCCGCCGTGTACCAAAGTGAAAAATTAGAAGCGGAAATCAAGTTTTTGAAGTCGCAGATCAACCCGCATTTTCTATTCAATGCCTTGAATAATATCTACACGCTGACTTTGTTGAAATCGGATAATGCGCCCGATCACCTGCTGAAATTATCCGGCATGCTGCGTTATATGCTGCACGATTGCAAGGCGGAAACGGTTCCCCTGCACAAGGAGATTGCCTATCTGCAAAATTTTATTGACCTTCAGATGTTGAAAGACAGCAGCGGACTCAATGTAAAAGTGCATTTTGACGAAAGCCGCCCCAACCTGAACATTGCGCCGATGCTGCTGATTCCATTTGTAGAAAATGCTTTTAAACACAGCAAAATTGAAGACCTTGCCCATGGCTGGATCACCATCGACCTGCGTACCGGCGAACATCATATTGAATTTGAAGTGAAGAACAGCCTGCCCGCACACAATGTTGCCAAGGATGCGGTAGGCGGTATCGGTCTGCATAATGTGCGGCGGCAACTGGAGTTGTTGTATCCCGGGCGGCATGTGCTGGAGATTTCGGAAAAAGATGGGGTGTTTCGGGTGGGGTTGCGTGTTGAACTATAGCAATATATCCAATGAATAAAATACGCTGCCTGATCGTCGACGACGAAGAACTCGCCCGCACGCTGCTGGAAAACTACATCCAGCGCCTGCCATTCCTCGAACTGGCCGGGAAATGCAAAAACCCGCTGGAGGCCATCGCGGTCCTGCAACAGGAGCCTGTCGACCTGCTCCTGCTCGATATTCAAATGCCGGAACTCAGCGGCATCGACTTCCTGAAAACGCTGACAAACAAACCGTTTACGGTGTTTACCACCGCTTACGAAGCATACGCGCTGGAAGGTTATTCGCTCGACGTAGTAGATTACCTGCTTAAACCCATTGGTTTTGAGCGGTTTTTGCAGGCTGTGAATAAAGTGGCGGAACGTATCTCCCAACGCCAGGCTGTACCGGCATCCGCTGTTCCCATAAAGGATTTTATCCTCGTCAAAGCCGACCACAAGATCCACCGGCTTGCGCTCGACGACATTATTTATATCCAGAGTATGCGGGAATACGTGGCTTTTTACACGCCCGCCGGACGCATATTGTCGCTCGGTTCCCTGAAAAGCCTGGAAGAAGAGCTGCCCGCAGAGCGTTTCATGCGCATCCATAAATCCTATATCGTGGCATTGGATAAGGTAAAATCCTTGGAGGGAAATATGCTGCACATCGGCGGAGAGGCGCTGCCGGTCGGGGCAAGTTACAAGGAAGAGGTGCTGCGGAGGGGATTTGAGAAGTGAGGTTTCAATGAGGGGATTTTTATACGGTCGTTTGGTAGTTTGAGACGTAGCGTTTGAGATAAAAACTTTGAAAAACGAGGCTGAATCCCTTACTTTGCATAGTGAAAAGATCAATCAGATCAAGTGAATCAATAAATCACAGCAAATATGTTAGCGGATTTGATCACCATATCTCCTGAAATTCAAAGCGGCGCACCGGTGTTTGCCAAAACCCGAGTACCCGTGAAAATACTATTCGACTATATAAAGAATGGAGATAACCATCGAGGAATTTTTACATGACTATCCTTCTCTCAAAAGAGAGCAGGTAATAGAGTTGCTGATACTTTTGGAGAAACCATACACTTATACGGAGCATGAAGAAAATATTGCTTGATGAAAATTTGCCACGTCCGCTCGCTCAACTTTTTTACAGAACCTTTAGATGTTATTTCGGTGCATGATATGGGTTGGGCCGAAAAGAAAAATGGGGATTTGATTCGATCCATGTTAGAGGAAGGTTTTGAGTTTCTACTTACCGCAGATAAGAACTTACAAAACCAGCAGAACTTAGAGAAATACCCTGTCCGACTGATCGTGTTACGGACATTTGATAATCGTTTTAAGACCTTAGTCCCGTACATTGCTGTCATTCAGGAAGCAATAATGAATGCTTCCGATTCAGAACAGATTATCGAAATTGACTTGCGTGATTTGAAGATATGATGAAACTATTGATTTAATTTAGGTAATGAGTATTGCTGCAATAGACGGTTGAATGCACACAATGCGGGTTAAGGGAAAATGGGAGGAATCACGCAATGAGGAAAATTAATCTTTGTAGCAATGAACAAGATGGCACAATTAAACTACAGACAAAAAAGATGAGCGATTACCATTGTTTAGATATTGAGTTTCTGAGTGTTGATTTTAGCAAGTATGGTTATCCACACAAATCTGAAATTAGTAAGGTTCATCATGCTCATTTGTACACCAAGAAAGACGAAATTGAACTCAAATTTTTTTTTGATGACCAAACATATTTTGGCGATAAACTAATGGATTGGGCAAGCAAAATTGATTGGCGGAAATTTGGTTCATTTTTAAAAGGAAGTAACAAATAATCACACAAACGAACGCTTGCAAAAAGTAGATGTATCAGGTGCTAAATTACTTGGTTTTACAAATAGTTCTAACTTTTGAAAACGGTAAAAAATACATTATCGTAAGGAATTGACACAGTAAAATTTTATTGGAATCCTGTTGAACACGAAAGTTACAGCCGAATTTTACTTAGACGATAAGGGTTTTGAGTTGTAGAACCATTTTTACAGTGTTTTGTACCCCAAAACATTTTTAAAAATGACGGCAAATTTGAAATTGGAAGAATGAACGACTCAACAAAATTTTATAACCTTGCAAAATCAACATTTCGTCCCGAATACAATTTTGTTTCAAAGATAACCACAAAGATCGAGTTGCTACAGTCACGAAAGAACCCAAAATACAATTCAAATACAAAAAAGGATTACAGAAAAAGAGGCTATTTTTTATGGCGATGTAGTCTTGATGTTGGCTTCATTTTATCATCATATCAAAATTGATTACATACTTCGCAGAATCCATTTACGTGAAAACACTATCACAATAAGAAATATTGAAGAAAAAAACTTTTTTGACACAAACGGAAACCTTTGGGGGTTTAAAATTCACTGGGACTTCAACAAATTCCCAAGTTGGCAAAGGAAACGGTAAAACTTCACATTTGCAATTACGTTGTTTAATCAATCGCATGTAGTCGATAGTTATTCTACGTTTTTAATTCGTTACAACATCATTGAAATTTGCGACAAACAAAAACAAGACAACGTTAAATTCACCCTTTTCGCTGAATAAAAAACAGACAAAAAAGAAACAAGACGAAGCTTTGGCAAAACTGTTAGAAGCAATAGACCAAAAAGAACACGAAGAATTTAAAAAGCGTTGGCATAACGTACAAACGCTTTTACAGAACCAACCAATGAAAAATCAATTGGTTTCGTTTTTAGAAAGTCAAAACTTAGACCCAAAAACATTTCCTGATAAAACAAATTAAAAAGTTCCCAACATAACACACGGAAGTATTGACAAAGTAAATGCGGCAACTTAGAAAAGCAAACATTTTGCTCTGAATTAGCGGAATCCTAATTCTAAACTTAATGAATTAAATTGGAAACTAAATACAATAATTAAAAATAACATTACGGTCCTAAGCCGAGTTCATGCTCACGTTACGAAAGTCACCCAAAAATGGCCAGTCCGAATATTACCCCTCCACTTCCCCAATCATCACCAACACCTGCCGCTTCAATTCAGGAATATTTTCTCGAATAATTTTCCAGATAACCAAAGTATCTACCCCAAAATATTCATGCACCACTAAATTGCGCAGCGCGATTATTTCTGGGCCAGGGAACCTCGTTAAATCTTTCGCATAATGATTTGGAAAGATGATTGGAGGCTTCTCCGATAATAGATAATTGACGAACACACGCATCAAAACACATGTGATCTGCTGAAAATCCATTAAAATCTATTCCGTTCGTATAGGCTTCGATAGACTCAATAGCGTCATTGATATGCAAAAGCCGGCCTTTATCACCAAATTTATCGGGCATACACCAGGCCGTTCTCTATTTCGATAAATGGCAGGATATACCTGGAAAGCCCTTGCGCAGAAACCAGATCAACTTTTCGATTCAGTAACTGCTGGAGTTTCAATTGCATACTGATAAACTGGAGGCCGCCGGTCATCTGATCATAATCCAGTTCTACCAACAAATCGACGTCGCTTTCCTCGTCGGCCTCGCCGCGAACGTACGAGCCGAAAAGAAAAGCCCGGATAACGGGTTGGCCTGAAAAGTAGCGCCCGATCAGATCAATTTGTTCTTTTGTCAGCTCCATGAATGTTTATTTTGTGTTTTTTATAACACAAAAATAGGAAAAGTTCAAATAACCGTGTCAGAAATTTGAGATGTGGTCAGGAGTCAACTATACTTGCCTATTGAAAAAATTCCACCCATGATAAAAAAAATCCTTCCCTTACTCCTCTGCATTTTTTCAGTCCATTGCGCAGTCTCCGCCTGTTCTGCCATCGTTTTAAAAAACGAGAACGCCCTGTTTTTTGCCAAAAACTTTGACTGGACCTACGGCGACGGTTACCTGATTAAAAACCTGCGCAATGTTCCCAAAAAGGCATTTTATACGCAAGCCGGCACGCCCGTCAGTTGGGTGTCTAAGTACGGGAGCGTCACTTTCAATCAGAACGGCAAAGAAATGCCTTATGGCGGCATGAATGAAAAAGGACTGGCCGTTGAAATGCTTTGGATGGAATATACGGACTATGGCAAGCAAGGTGAAAAGGAATACCTCAACGAACTGGAATGGATACAATATCAACTGGATAATTATGCCTCGGTGGATGAAGTGATCGAACAGTTGGATAAACGGAGCATCTACCCTGTCAAAGGCAAAATTCATTACATACTGGCGGATCCGGGCGGCAATTCTGTAGTGATCGAGTTCATGTTCGGGAAGGTTTCCTGGTCCAAAAAAGAACCCAACCAGTGCCAGGCGATTACAAACTACACGGTCGGTATGTCGCAACTGAACTACGAAAAACAAGGCGCCCGGCTCAAAGGCAACAACAGCAGTCATTTTCATCGGTATAATGTGTTGCAACGCAGCATTGATCAAAAGGCCTTTGAAAAAACATCACTAACCGTTGACGATGCATTTGGGGCGCTGAATGACGTATCCATCGACAAAAGCGGTTTCAGGACTTTTTGGAGTATCGTGTATGACCTGAAGCAGAAAATAGTTTATTTCAAAACCGAAAACAGCAAGGGAATCAAGGAGTTAGATATAAAAATGCTGGATTTTGACCAGGATATCCTCGGGCTGGACATCAACAGTTCTGTGAAAGGAAACATCGTTCCTCATTTATCGCCCTACCGGCAGGAAACGAATACAAAACTCATTCAGATCAGTTTTGCAGAAATAGGGCTGGAAAAGGTGGATGCTGCGGAGTTGAGCGCGCACCAGTTTTTTTTCAATGTAACACCGGAAAATTCATTCACCAAAAACTACGGAAGTCTCGAAATGGTATTAAAAGCCAAAGAGGGCAAACTGGGAAATATCATTTTCGCCATTATCGATAGCGAAGAACATGCAAGGGAACAAAAGGCCATAGAAGGCGGGGCCGGCAATTTTAATATCGATGCCGAGGTATATACCTGGCAATATTACGGCTTGCCAAAGGGGGAATATATGGTGGTCGCCATTCAGGATAAAAACAGGAACCGGCAACTTGATTTTGACAAACAGGGCAATGCGACGGAGAAATATGCGATCAGTAAGCAGCAAAAAACCAGTGAGGGCCAACTCCCGGCTTTTAAGGATTGTATTATAAAGTGTACGGATACGCACAACGAAGTTGTATTATTGGGAATCTTATTCGTGGAATGTGCAAAGCGAAAGGCAAATACACCCCCCCCCCCCGACATATAGAGTAATTCCTATAAATTTGCTTCTGCCAGATCCCCCCCCCCAGGCACCCCGGTCTCAACACCGTTGCCGGGAAGGCATTCGATGTCGGGCTGCTGATTGCTATTGTTGCCAGCATTATCGTCGTGATGCTCGACAGTGTGGGAGCGTACAAAAAATTCGGCTATACATTTTCATTCTGGAGTGATTTTCACGGTGATATTCACGATTGAGTATGTGCTTCGGCTCATTTGTATCAGAAGACCAATGAGTTATGTACTCAGTCCCCTAGGCATTATCGACCTGATGGCGCTGATCCCTTCCTACATCAGTTTTATGTTTGCCGGCTCGCCACCCCCCGGGCTTTCCGGGCGTTGCGGCTGCCCCGGTCCGATCTTTGGGGGCTTTTGGATGCGCCCGACCCCCTCAGGCCAGCATACGAAAGATCAGTATTTTCATGTTTACAGTACTCGTCCTGGCCATTGTACTCGGCTCGGTGATGTACCTGGTGGAAGCCGGGGAAAACGGTTTCAGTAGCATTCCCGAAAGCATCTATTGGGCGATTGTAACCATTACCACCGTCGGATATGGAGATATTTCCCCAAATACGCCGCTGGGCCGCTTTGTTGCTTCCATTGTCGCTGTGTATTGTTACCCGATTCTGGCCTTGCGGCCAAAGGGTAATCCAAGGTCCAATTCGCCGGAAGGCCATGACGAGGATGCGAGGTTTTGTAAATATTTGGGGAGGCCCTTTGCAGATAAAACGCGCCCTTTGCCCTTTGCCCTTTAATGAACAATCCGCCTTGCCGCCCAACTACTCATCATCACCCCGAACAGCACAATCGAGATCGAACTCGCCGGCATCAGAATGGCTGCCACCAATGGGGACAGGCCGCCGGTGACAGCATAACCCAGTCCGATGATATTGTACACCAGCGCAACGCCGTATGAGCGTTTGACCACCTGCACACCGGCGCGGGCCAGTTGTACGTATTGCGGGAGCCGCTCGAATTCATCGGCGTGGAGGATCGCATCACAGGCAGGCGTGAAATTATTGGTGTCTTCCGCCACCACGACGCCCAGGTTGCTTTGGCGGAGCGCACCGGCATCGTTCAGTCCGTCGCCGAGCATCATCACCTGCTGCCCGTGGCGTTGCAGTTTTTTGATAAATTCCAGTTTGTCCTGCGGCGAGCGTTCAAACAGCATCGTTTCGCGTTCGGGGAAAAAGGGCGACAGCAATGCGGCTTCCCGATCCTGGTCGCCGGAGAGCAGCCATACCTGTGTATGTGCCTTTTCTTTTTTGCTAAAAAGTGATGCCGGTTTTATTTTTCTGAAAAAATCCAGTACCTGCATGAGTCCATCGCGGTAACGACTTTTCACTTCAAAACAACCTATTATTTGCCCATCCACGGCAAAAAACAATCCTTGCCCTTCGGCGCCCACAAAGTTTGCGGAACCGATTTTTATTTCCCGGCCTTCTACCCTGCCCTGAATACCGAGTCCGGGTATTTCACGGAAATTTTCCGGGACAATCGTCGGCACATCCGGCATGGAATGGTACAAGCGGCGGCTCAGCGGGTGCGCCGAATGTTTGGTCAATGAGCGCAGCGCCACTTTGTCCGCAGCGTTCAGGGTCTGGCCATTAAACGCGTAACGTTGCTCCGACACATTGGTAATCGTGCCCGTTTTATCAAAAACAACCGTGTCGATCGCCGCAAAGGCTTCCACGGTTTTGATATTTTTTAAATAGAAGCGGTTGCGACCGAGGATGCGCATCACATTGCCCAGTGTAAATGGAATGGATAGCGCAACGGTGCATGGGCAGGCTACGATCATCACGGCGGTAAAGGCGTTGATGGCTTTTGCCATATCGGTGGGCGCCCAATAGATAAATGCGCCGACGCCGAACACCAGGATCATCCAGGAAAAAATACGCCCAGCCTGATCCGCCAGTTTAGTGACCTGACCTTGTTCATTTTCTTTAAAAGCCTGGTCGTTCCAGAGCCTTGTCAGGTAACTTTGAGACACACGGCGCGTGAGCGAAATTTCAATGCTTTCGCCAACCTGTTTGCCGCCGGCAAATATTTTATCGCCGCTGTTTACCGCCACAGGCTCCGCTTCGCCGGTCACAAAACTATAGTCCACCTGTGCCGAACCTTTCAGCAAAATACCGTCGGCAGGAATAATTTCCTGGCTGCGAACTACAATTATATCGCCCGGAACTAAGCGATTGACCGGAACGGACACTTCTTCTAATCCATTTTTAAGCGAAGCCGACACGGGGAAATAGGACTTGTAGTCGCGTTCGAACGACAACTCGTGCCAGGTGCGCTGCTGGAACCATTTGCCGATGAGGAGTAAAAAAGTCAGTCCAGCGAAAGAGTCCAGGTACCCTGCGCCGGTATGGGTGAATATTTCCCAGATACTGCGCCCAAACAGCGACAGCAAGGCCAGACAAAGCGGAATATCGATGTTCAGGCGGCCGTTTCGCAGGCCATTCCAGGCAGAAATCAAATAATCGCGGGCGCTCACCAACAGCACCGGTATGGCCAGCAACACGCTCAGGTAGCCGAACACATTGGCAAACCAGCGATCCGTCTCCGGGTCCATGCCCACGTATTCCGGGAAACTGAACAGCATGATATTCCCGAAAGCAAATCCGGCGATACCAATCTGATAGGCCAGTCTTTTGCTGATAATTCGGGGTTTGGCGTTGTCCACGTCACCCAGGTTAATTTCCGGCGCGTAACCGATGGATGCCAGCAGCGCGGCTATTTTGCGCAGGGAAGTTTGTTCCGGGTTGTATTGAATCGTGGCCGTTTTTTTCAGGAACGTAACCCTGGAATGGACGACGCCGGTATCGAGTTTGTATAAATTTTCCAGCAACCAGATACAACTCACGCAGTGCATCTGCGGCAGGTAAAAGGTGACCTGTGCGGTTTGCCCGTTGTTGAATTCCAGCAATTTCTCCTGCACTTCCGGGTCATCCAGGTAAGCGAAGGATTTGGCGTTGCGCTGGTATTTCAGGCTATGACCCGGGTTTGCATCCAGTGCGTAGAATTCGCACAGGTTGTGCGTATTCAGTATTTCAAACACCATTTTACAGCCTTCACAGCAGAAGTACTTGTCTTCGATGTGCAGGTGATCGTCGGGACAAACGTCCTGACAGTGAAAACAGGCGTGTGGAAGAACCGCAGGATTTTTAGGCTGCAAGAGTGTTGTGGCAGACATAGAAACTGAATTTGTGCCAAAAGTACCGGGCGGCCCGAACCTCGATTGATGACGTGGATCATGGGTAAGGATGATTTCTATACATTTGCCCTGATGGGTGTTTTGGTGTTTTTTAGGGTTTTGTGTTTTAGGTGCATTGCCCAGATTCAACGCAAAGCCAAACTATTGCACCCTAAAACACAAAAAAAACCAAAACACCAAAACACAACTATTCACATGAAAAACAACACCGGCATTTTCCAGTTAGCAGTCATCGTCAGTGCGCTGGGCTTTTTTGTAGACGTGTACGATCTACTGCTTTTTGCCATTATCCGAAAATCCAGCCTGGCGGCCCTCGGACTTACGCCGGATCAAATCCTCACGGAAGGCGAACTGCTAATCAGCGTTCAAATGATCGGCCTGTTGCTGGGCGGTATCCTTTTTGGTATCATCGGCGATAAAAAAGGGCGGCTAAGTGTGCTATTCGGTTCCATTTTGCTGTATTCCATTGCCAATATCCTGAACGGGATGGTGACCACTGTGCCGCAGTATCTGGTGCTGCGGTTTATTGCAGGCGTTGGACTGGCGGGCGAACTGGGCGCCGGACTGACGCTGGTGAGTGAGTTATTGCCCAAGGAAAAACGAAGCGTGGCGGCGGGTCTTATTGCCGGTTTCGGCGTTTTGGGAGCCGTGGCGGCATTTTTTATGAGCCAATTGTTCGACTGGCGCAGTTGCTACTACATCGGCGGCTTTTTGGGGATTGTATTGCTGCTCATGCGGGTCAGCGTACACGAAAGCGGCCTTTTTAAACAAGTGCAACGATCAGACGTGCAGCGCGGCAATTTCCTGCAATTTTTCAACAACCGGCAGCGATTCGGGCGCTACATGCGCTGCATCCTGATCGGGCTGCCAGTCTGGTATGTGATTGGTATTTTAGTGACCTTTTCAGATCAGTTTGGAAAGGCATTCGGTATCCCCGATATTGACCCGGGCATGGCCATTATGTACCTGTATTTGTTTGTGGGGCTGGGCGATTTTGCTGTGGGCTGGCTGAGCGAACGACTGAAAAGCAGGAAAAAGACCTTGTTCCTGTTCATGGGCATCACCATCGCTTTTTGTGTGCTTTTTTTCCTGCAACACGGTGGAAGCGCCACTACTTTTTACGCGATTTGTATGGGATTGGGATTCGGAGCAGGATTTAATGTGGTGTACCTGACGATGGGCGTCGAACAATTCGGTACCAACCTGCGCGCTTCGGCAGCCATCAGCATCCCGAATATGGTGCGGGGTTCCCTGCCGCTGATTATCGTACTGTTTAAATACAACCGAACCCTTTTCCAGGATTATGTGACCGGCGCCTGGGTGACCGGCGCGATCATTTTCGCTGTTGCGATTGCTGCGGCCTGGACGATGGAAGAGACGCATGGAAAGGAACTGGATTTTGTGGAAGTGTAGGGTGGATGGAACACGGATTTAAATCCGTGCTCCAGTCGGGAAAAATCCCAGCCCGAATTTGGTTTTTTACAATTTGACACGTTCCTTAGCGGTTCAAATATCCACCTCGCAATACATGTCCGATTTTCAGATTAAAGAAGCCCCTGAAGTTTACGATGTCATCATTATCGGCTCCGGCGCAGGCGGCGGCATGGCCGCCTACGAACTGACCAAAGCAGGCGCCAAAGTTTGCCTGCTCGAAGCGGGGCAACACTACGATCCTGCCGATCCGAAGTACATCACCCAGTTGAAATGGCCGTACCAGTCGCCCCGGCGCGGCGCGAGCACCCGCTACCGGCCTTTTGGCGATTTCGACGCGGCGTATGGCGGCTGGGATATTGAAGGCGAACCCTACACCACAAAAGGCGATACCAAGTTCCGCTGGTTTCGATCCAGGATGCTCGGCGGGCGTACCAACCACTGGGGCCGCATCAGCCTGCGTTTCGGGCCGCAGGATTTCAAACGCTACAGCATCGACGGACTGGGTGAAGACTGGCCGATCGGTTATGAAGATGTGGCGCCCTTTTACGACGAGGTGGATCGCCTGATCGGAGTATTCGGCACGAATGAAAACCTGCCCAATGATCCCGATTCGATCTTTCTGCCCGCGCCCAAGCCGCGCCTGCACGAAATGATGTTGTTGAAAAGTAATAAAAACCTGGGCATTACCACCATTCCTTCCCGCCTGAGTATCCTGACCAAGCCGATCAATGACGAACGCGGCGTGTGTTTTTATTGCAAACAATGCAACCGCGCCTGCGTGGCCTATGCGGATTTCTCCTCTTCTTCCTGCCTATGTAAACCGGCATCCAAAACCAAAAATATGGATACGATTTACTACGCTATGGCCCGCGAGGTACTGACCGATACCAAAACGGGTCTGGCTACCGGCGTTTCGTATGTGGATACGCTGACGTTGGAGGAAAAAACCGTGCGCGGCAAAATCGTCATCCTCGCGGCCAGCGCCTGCGAATCGGCGCGTTTGCTGCTCAATTCAAAATCGGCGCGTTTCCCGGATGGCCTGGCCAATTCCTCGGGCGTGGTGGGCAAATACCTGCACGACTCCACCGGCGCTTCCCGGGGGGGTATTGTTCCGGCGTTGTTCGACCGCAAACGTTACAATGAAGACGGCGTCGGCGGTATGCACGTGTATTCGCCCTGGTGGCTCGACAATAAAAAACTCGATTTCCCGCGCGGTTATCACATCGAATACTGGGGCGGCATGGGTATGCCCGCCTATGGTTTTGGTTGGGGTATAGAAGATACCAATGGTATGTTTGCAGACCGAAATGGCAACAAAAAGGGAGGCCGGCGGTTATGGCGCTTCGTTGAAAGACGATTATCGCCGCTTCTATGGCGCATACATTGGTATGGCAGGCCGCGGTGAAGCCGTTCCAAGAGAAGACAACTACTGTGAAATCGACCCGGAACAGGTGGATAAGTTTGGTATTCCGGTGCTCCGTTTTCATTACAAATGGTCGGATTACGAGCGGCTGCAGGCCAAACACATGCACGAAACTTTTGAACAGGTGATCCGGGAACTCGGCGGTATTCCAATGGGCGATAAACCCGGCGCCGATCAGGAATACGGACTGAATCTACCCGGCGAAATTATCCACGAAGTCGGCACGATCCGCATGGGCAACGATGTCAATAAGTCTGCGCTCAACAAATGGCAACAGGCGCATGACGTCAAAAACCTGTTTGTGGTCGATGCCGCGCCTTTTGTTTCGCAGGGCGACAAAAACTGTACCTGGACGATCCTGGCGCTCTCGATGCGCGCTTCCAGGTATATTGTGGAAGAGCGGAAGGCGGGAAATCTTTAATTGACGTGTTTGGTGTTTGTAGTTTTAGTGTTTTGGAGCGTCATTGGCTCAAAATCTGATAAAAACCCAAACCTTCTTCGTAATGCCAAACATAAACACTGCTAAAGCGAACCCCTAACACTAAACACCAAACACCAAACAGAAAAAATCAACGAACATGAAACGTCGCAACGTACTAAAAAGCATCGGTTTGAGTTCCCTGGGACTGGTGGGCCTTAACCCGCAGGTGAAAGCCTCCGAGATACTGGATCCAATGCTGCATCCTGCTTTGGCGCCGGAAGACAAGAAAAAAGACCCGGAGTTTGAGCAGTTTGGTCGCACGGATTATGAAAAAGCCCGTGATGCGAAACTCTTCGCGGAACAATTTTTCAACAAGCATGAGTTGAAAACCATCAGTGTTTTGGTCGACATCATCATTCCGCGCGACGCTAAGTCGGGTAGCGCTACAGATGCGGGTGTACCCGATTTTATCGAGTTTATGGCCAAAGATCAACCGGAACTGCAAACGCCCCTGCGCGGCGGACTCACCTGGATGGACAATATGATGAAGCGTCGCCATGAACGCGATTTCATCAGTTGCACGGAAGCGCAACGCATTGCCCTGGTGGAAGAAATTGCTTATCCGGAGCGCAAAAAAAGCGGTATGAGCCAGGGCATCGCGTTTTTCAGCCTGATGCGCAACCTCACGGCTTCCGGCTTCTGGTCGAGCAAAATAGGTATTGAAGACATCGGCTACATGGGCAATACGCCGAATCAGTGGGATGGGCCGCCGGAGGATGTTATTCGGCAATATGGGTTGTAAGGTAAGTTATCCGTTATTGGTTATTAGTTATTGGTTATCGTTTAGTCGGTTATCAGTTATCAGTTGTAACCATTGTGGACTGATTGGCCTTGATGCAAGAGTAGCCAAAGGTTACCACACTGATAACTGATAACTGATAACCCAATAACGGATAACTACTTAAAGATGCTTTTTCATCCATGTGAAAGTGTACTCAAACACTTCCTTTTGCTCTTTTTCATTGTGCAATTCGTGGTACAGTCCCGGCCACTCGTGGTGGGTTACATCGCCTGCCAGGCGACCAAAAAAGGCTTTGGTGGCCTTGGATGAAATAATTTTATCGCCCGTGCCGTGCAACAACAGCAGCGGAACGGTTACCACGCCGGAATAGGCATCCAGCCAGGCGGCGCCTTCCATCAAAGCGATGCCGGCGGCGGCGCTGATTTTATCATGCACCAATGGATCGTTTTTATAGGCATCCACCACCTTTTTATCCTGGGAAATGAAATGGGCGGCCAGGTTGGTGGGCAAGGTCAGCGTTGGCATAAATTTGCGCAACAACTTGCCCAACAATACTTTAATGGCAGGCGCTTCAAAGGCCAATTGAATCCAGGGACTTGTGGCGATCAGTCCGGTCAATGCCGGGGTTCGTTGCAGGCTGTAATTCAGCACCAGGTTGCCGCCCATAGAATGACCGTACAGGAATAGCGGGGTATCGGGATACAAATCCCGCGTTTTTTCGAGCAAAAGACCGATGTCGTCGAGCAATGCGTCGAGGTTTTTCACATGCCCGCGAATACCTTCGCTGCGACCGTAACCCTGGTGGTCGAATCCGACCACCGCTACGTCATGTGCATTGTACCACTCCGCTACATGGGCATATCTGCCAATGTGTTCGCCTTGTCCGTGCGCAAGCGCAATCACTGCAACGGGTCTTTTAACAGGCCAGTGCGCGGCAAACAATTTCAAGCCCTGTTGATTTTTCCAGCTTAATTCGATCATATTTGATTTATAAAATTACATTTTTCCACTCCAGCACCCATTCTGCTGCACGCTTGCTTCCCTCCACTTCCACAATCCATTGATCCGGCTCAGGCAGCATCTCGCTCAGGTATAAGTCCTCACTTCTTTGCTGCTGCAACATTTTTATAAAATCCAGCATCAGCAGCGGACTGTTTTGGTCAAAAAAACGGGTTTTATCATTGTTAAAACCGGCAAAGAAAAAGCGCGGTACGCCCCATTCTGACAAGGTGTTCCGGGTTGAGATAAATCGTTCCGGATCATCCTTTAATGAATCGGTCACAAAATTTTGCCATACATGTGGAGCGACCCACCAGTTTGCCCGTTCCAAAACAAGCGATTGATATTCAATTCTGCTGCGCCAAAGTACGCCATTCTGCAAAATGATCCGATCGGCATTTTGGGCAAAAATTCCGGCAGAAACGAACGGCACGCCCAACTGCCATAATATCTGTATCACAGGCGGTCGTTCATTGGGGGCCTCCAGCCCGAGGTCGCTGAAAACAATCTGCCGGTTGTTTGTTTTCTCCCTGAGTTGAAGTGCGTCAGCGTCCCGAAAAATCAGCAGATCGCGCAGGGCAATGTTTCCTGCGCCCCTGCCACCGGGCACCTCCAGCGCTTCATGGGCAAAAATAGGTTGAAAATTCGCATTGTTCCAGTCTTGCCAGGGAAAAGCAAAGGTTTCGTCGGGCCACCAGTCCTGCAACTGCTCGCGCACGCCTGCGGGGAAAAGGTGCAGCCAGCGGGCCATCATTTTCCCACCTCCCGGGTACAGCGCATTCAGTACAGCCCGGTATTCGCCCGATGATGTTTTGTAAAACTGTAGAAGCGCCCCGATTTCTTCCAGATTGATGTGGTTTTCAAGGACTTGTGCAGGTTGGTTGCGATCTTTTTGTTCGAGAAACAGCCTGCAAAACGTCAGAAACGGCATGGATTCACCCGTTTGAAGCATCTGCCTGCCAAAAAGAATCAATGCTGCGCGCAATCCGGTAATGCTGTACGGGGCGACATTTTTGATGGCTTTGCTTAAATCACGGGTCACTTTTTGTACCACTTCTACCGGCAGATCACCTTGTGCCGGGGCTTCCACGTCTTCATAAAAAACATGCTCCGGTGAAGTTATCGGACAGACGCCGTCGTATCGCTCAAAAAAAGTGCGACACTGTGCAAGCGCCTCGCATTGTGTTTCCCTGGCTTCCGATACGGACTGAAATGAAATAGATCGCGCTGCAGTGCGCAGCCATTGCAACAGGTAAGCCGCGTCTGTGAGCATATCGGAAGCGGGCAGAAAACCGAGGTAGTTATAAAGACTGCCGCACCAACCCGGTGAAAAACCTTTTTCCGGCCAAACCCACTCGACCAAGCCGTGGTCGATCAATTGGAAGACATATCTATAAATATCTTCCTGGCTGTCTTCCGTCTCTTTAGCAAGAGCAGTTATCAAATCGCAAAATCGGAGGTCTTGTTGCTGTCGTTCAAAAAACGCACTGATACTTTGGAGCGCAGCGGTGGCGCCATGCAGTTGAAAACGCTCCTGTGTTCCATCGTGATGCAGCCATTCAAACCCATTATCAGTAGATTGCAGGCCCCGATTGAGCCTGATACCTAAAGTATTGAAAAAGGCCGGCTCCCGGAGCAGCACATCGTACAGTCCCGGGAGCAGCGCGACGTTGGGTGTTACAATGTGTTTGTTTGTTGAAAAAACAGGCGTTTGTTCATCCGTTTCGGTCTTCGGCCTGTCTAAGTATTGCAGATGCACCGTGGCTAATCTGCTGAGCGGCGTGGTTTTGGTAGAAGCCCTTGTGAGGTAATGAAGCAGGGACAACGCCGTGCGCCTTTCCTTTTTATGCCAGTTTTCAGGGTTGGAATCTGCCAAATCCGGAAGTTCGCCGAGTAAACTGTGGCTGGTAAAAAGCAAAGAACGACGGATGGTTTCATGTTCGGCATATTGAATGAGCGCTTTCCTTTCTGCAATAACCAATGCCGTAAATTTTTCCTGCAATTGATTGACAATGAATTGTTTGTTCGTTATTTTTTCATTCAAATCATCAAACAATCGGGCGAGATCGGGTCGTTTTTCCCGAAAATAAGGGTCAACAATAATAGACTTGTCAAATGTTTCCTGCCGCAAATGCCGGCGTGTATTGGTGATGATTTTTTGCAACCGGGTGTCCGGCAACAAAAAATCCTTTTCCTGTTCAAAAACTGTTTTACAAAAGAAGCATCAGATTGCAACTGATCGGTCGCGTCGGCAAAAGACCTGTGCAGGATGGCTAATGCTTCATTGGAGCAGAAAGGCCACTCCAAAGGCAAGCCGGCGGTACGAACGAGCAACAAGGGAAATATGGGAGTACTATGCTGGCTCATAAGTAGTTATCCGTTATTAGTTATTGGTTATTCGTGCTGATAATCAAGCATTTACAAAGAACTTAGCCAAAACTATAGCAGTTTCTAATGTAAGACATTTCGAGAGGCTTCGCATCCGGAACCGGCTAAAAAAGGGGCAGCGCTCCGGTAATATTATCGGGGCGCTGCCCCTCCATTCCTGGGTTAACTGGAAAATGCTACAAATATTACCAGGGCGCTGCCCCTTTGCCAACCAGCCCTGAACGTCCGATTTACGCAATTATCTTCGCGCCGCTAGGTTTTATACATTCGATTTAGCGACGTTTACTAAACTTAAAAAGTTTAGTAAACGTATCCTCGGCGTAACCTATGCACAAAACCTAGCGGCGCGAAGTATAAATGCTTGATTATCAGCACGAATAACCAATAACTAATAACGGATAACTACTAATTGCGAAACCGCTCTTCATAAAACGCGACAACCCTTTCGTCCGTAATAATATCCTGGGTGCGGATGGGTTGGCGCAGCACAATTCCTTCCAGCGTTCGGCAGCGGCTGAGTGCCACATAGAGCTGGCCGTGTTCAAATGCCCCGCCGCCCAGGTCGATCAAAACCCTGTCGAATGTTTTGCCCTGGCTTTTGTGGATGGTGATGGCCCAGGCGAGTTTAAGCGGATACTGCGTAAAAGATCCGGCCACTTCAGTTTCGATGCTGCCGGTGGCCGAAGCGCGGTAGCGAATAATTTCCCATTCAATTTTAGGGACGTCTATTTTTCGTTTTTTACCGCCGTATTCTTCTGTTTCCACTACAATGCTGTCCTGGTTGAGTTGGATAATTTTACCGATCGTGCCATTGACAAACTGCCGTTCCTCCTGGTCGTTGCGCACAAACATTACCTGCGCTCCCAGACGCAGGCGCAGCGCTGCATCTGTCGGGTACAAACCCGGATCGAACTGACCTTTCACCGAGGCTAAAAATTCAAATTCAGGCGTGTCGAGTTGAGAGAGTTCCCGTTGGTTGATTCGGTCGGCAGTTGCATTGCGGGCGCAGAGGGTGATATAACCTTCCATTTCGTTGAAATGCGGCGCGTGTCGTTCGTTCAGGTCTTCGAGGTCGTCATAATCTATTTCATTGATGCGCACGGCCTCCAGCAAGCGCAGAAAATGGCGCGATTCCTGCCGGTATACTTTCCTGAGTTCCAACATATCTAATTGAAAATCAGGCTCCTGGAAAATTTTTGCAGAGAAAAAATAAGGCGATTCGTAGTATTCATTAAAATACGAGGATTCTACCGGGTCCCTTGTTACTACCGGCGGCAACTGAAATAAATCGCCAAAAAAAACGACCTGCACGCCGCCGAAGGGCCGGAAATTCTCCCGGTTGATCCGCAGGAATTTGTCCATGCCGTCCAGCATGTCCGCGCGTACCATCGAAATTTCATCGATGATGAGCACTTCCAGGTTTTTGTACAGGCGCAGCAGGTCTTTCCGGGTCACCCTGCGCGCGGCTTCGGAAGGCGTAATGATCCGCGGCGGAAATCCAAAAAAGGAATGGATCGTTTGTCCCTGCACGTTCAGCGCGGCGACGCCGGTTGGCGCCAGCACGGCGACTTTTTTTTTGGTCGTATTGCGAAACAGTTGGAGCAGCGTACTTTTCCCCGTGCCGGCTTTGCCCGTTATGAACAGGCTTTGACCGGTTTTTTCCAACGCATCGAGCGCGTACTTAAAGTCGTCGTTGAGTTGTAAGGGTATTTGATCCATCATTTTTATGATTTTGCACGTTGCCGCCAATTGGACGGGGCGACGTTGGCGACTTGTAACTGCTCTTGTTGTTCCAGATAAAGCCGCAGAGCAAGATGTGCCGCTATGGATGCAGCCGGTTTCTGGCTTTCGATCAGTTGTTCGGCCGAAAAATACTGTTGCACAAAATGCGTTGTGAAATCAGCCGAGATAAAAGCCGGATGGTCGAGCACAAACTGGCCGAACGGTAGTGTTGTGGCCACACCTTCCACCATATAACCGGCAATGGCTTCTTTCATCAACTGGATCGCTTCGGTTCGTGTAGGGGCGTGCACGACGAGTTTGGCCAGCATTGGATCGTAATAAATCGGTACGTCCATACCTTCTGTAAATCCGCCGTCCACGCGGATACCCGGCCCTTCCGGCACCTGGTATTTGGTGAGAGTACCCACACTCGGCAGGAAGTTGTTGAGCGGATCTTCAGCATAAACGCGCAGTTCGAGCGCATGGCCGTCGATTTTCAGGTCTTCCTGGGCAAAAGGCAATTGTTCGCCCCTGGCTACCCGGATTTGTAATTCCACCAGATCCAGTCCCGTAATCATCTCGGTTACAGGGTGTTCCACCTGCAATCGGGTATTCATTTCGAGAAAATAGAAATCGCGGTTTTCATCCACCAGGAATTCCACGGTTCCGGCGCCCACGTAATCGCAGGCTTTGGCCACCCGGACGGCAGCCTCGCCCATCGCCCGACGCATTTCAGGACTTAGAATAGCACAGGGCGCTTCTTCCACCACTTTCTGGTGGCGGCGTTGAATGGAACACTCCCGGTCGAAGAGATAGACAATGTTTCCATGCCGGTCGCCCATGACCTGTATTTCCACGTGACGCGGGCCAGTCACGTATTTTTCGATAAAAACAGCGCCATCGCCGAAGGCAGAAACCGCTTCCGAAATGGCGCGCTCCATTTGTTCTTTGGTATCTTCTTCCCGTTCCACAATACGCATACCCTTGCCGCCGCCGCCTGCGGAGGCTTTAATCAGGATAGGGTACCCTACCCTGCGCCCGATTTCTTTTGCCATTTCGATGTCTGTAATGGCCTGTTCGATGCCCGGTACCATGGGCACATTGAACTTTTTCGCGGCTTCTTTGGCGGCTAATTTGCTCCCCATCATTTCAATGCTATGCGGGTCGGGACCGATAAAAGTGATGCCGGCTGCGGCTACTTTTCGGGCAAATTCAGCATTTTCGCTCAAAAACCCATAACCCGGGTGTATGCCATCCACGCCCAGCCGCAAGGATGTTTCAATGATTTTATCGGCTTTTAAATAACTCTGTGCAGAAGGCGCCGGGCCGAGCAGTACCGCTTCATCTGCAAAGCGCACATGCGGCGCGTTGCGGTCTGCTTCGGAGTAAACAGCCACGGTTTGAATGCCCATCCGGTGTGCTGTGCGCATGATACGAAGGGCAATTTCACCCCGATTGGCGACAAGTATTTTTTTCATTTTACATGCAGGTTTCTATAAGCGAGCAAGGTACTGATTATGGTTAATACGGCGCCTGTAAGCATGGCTGCGCCGGGGAAATAAATTGGAGCGTCAGGAGCGGTGAAATACGCAAATATGCCGGTCATCAGGAGCGGCCCTACAATGGCGGTGAGGCTCATCAAACTGGTTAGTCCGCCTTGTAATTCGCCCTGCACATTTGCGGGCACCTGGTTGGAAATCAGTCCCTGCAAAGATGGGCCCGCGATACCGCCCAGGCAATATGGAATCAGAAACAAAAACATCATCCAGCCTTCTGGGGCAAAGGCAAACAACAGGAATCCAAGAGAATACAACCCAAGGCCGACATACACACCGCGTTCCTGTCCCAGCCTGGGAATGATGATCCGAATTAATCCTGCCTGTACAATGGCTGTTACCAGACCTACAAAACTGAGTGAAATGCCCACCATCCGTTCATCCCATTTGAATTTCTCCATGGTGTAAAATGACCACGCGCCCTGTACGGCCTGCGCGGCAATGTATAACAATACCAAAGAAGCGATCATGCCGATGATAACGGGATACTTGCGGAGTTGGAGCAAAGTGCCGATGGGATTGGCGCGTTTCCAGTCGAAGGAGCGGCGGTTTTCCGGCGCGAGCGATTCCGGCAAAATGAATAAGCCGTACAGCCAGTTGAGCAATGCCAGCGCCGCTGCTGCCAAAAATGGCGCTCTGGGGCCGTATTGTCCCAAAAAACCGCCAATCGCAGGCCCGATAATAAATCCCAGGCCGAATGCCGCTCCGATCATACCAAAATTCTGGGCGCGTTTTTCGGGCGTACTCACATCCGCAATATAGGCGGAAGCAGTGGTGAAACTGCTGCCCAGAATACCCGCCAGTATCCGTCCGACGAATAACCAGCCGATCGACGGCGCATACGCCTGAAAGATATAATCCAGTCCAAAACCGAATAAGGACACCAGCAAAATCGGGCGCCGGCCATACTGATCGCTCAAACCGCCCAGAATCGGGGCAAAAATGAACTGCATCAGCGCATAGGAAAACATCAGCCAGCCACCGATCTGTGCGGCGTGGCTCATGGTTTCGCCGGTCAGGTGCGTGATTAATTTGGGTAAGACCGGAATGATGATGCCGAATCCGATAACGTCTATCAGCAGGGTAACAAAAATAAAACCTACCGCGGCAGAGCGATTTTGCAACATAAAATCAGGTTATTTTAGTAGTTATCGGTTATTAGTTATCAGTTATCCGTGTTATTATAGAGGAAGAACTCATATATATCAGGCATGCCTGATATGTTAAAATTTATAAATTTAAATTTTTTTTTCGGGCCGTTTTTTCGCGTTTTCAGGACGCAAAGAACGGACAAAAATGTTCATCTTTTATTACTTAAAATGCCGTCGATATGGGTTGCCAGTAGATAGTTAAAGTGTTCGGAATGGGTATGTCTGAAAACCTTTCCCTCACATTGCACTACCCGGCGAATACCCCTTACGGCATTGGTGAAAAACACCTCATCAGCCTCCATAAGTTCCTCCGGGTAAACAGACTTTTCCAGTACCGGATACCCGGCTGCCGGCAATAAGCGCAACAATAAATCCCGAAGTACGCCTGTTACAGGCCCGTCAGACAGCGGAATCGTGCAGACCTGATGATCGGCCATCCAAAAGATGTTGCTGCTCGTTGCTTCGCACACCTGCTCCCGACAGTTTAGTATAATTGCATCATCCCAGCCTTTGGCACACGCTTCTTTCGCCGCGGCTACATAACGCGCTCCATTCAGGGTTTTTAAACCCGATAATGAATCTACAGAAAGCCGGATAGCCTCGGAAAAACCAATTGAAAGCCCCTCAGAATATCCATCAAACATACTGGAGGCCAATTCCTTAGCGGTGATGAGGAATTGAGGCGTATCATCCTGCGGATTGTACAACCCGCCGGGCGATCGCCAGATTGTCAGCCGCACGCGAGCGTTGCCACACGCTGCGCGCAGGATTTCTTTTGCAAAAAAATCCGCTGACCAATGCGCCGGTATGGCATAATCCATTGCAACCAACCCTTTTGAAAGGCGCTCCCAATGCCTGGACATTAAAGGAATCTGACCCTCAAAAACCCGAATGCTTTCAAACAAGGCATCGCCGTAATACAAGCCGCGCTGGACAGACAGCATTTCAGACGGCCAGTCGTCGATGAGTTGTGTGTTGAAATTGATCATGTTCATTGAAATGCTGTAATAGTTATCGGTTATCAGTTAACTGTTATCAGGCTTTCAGGCTGGAAGGTGAACGAATGCAGCATGCATTTCCCCATGCCGAACCGGATAACTGATAACTGATAACTGATAACCAATAACCAACCAACAACCGATTTTTTCACCTTTAATTTTTTCTTTTTACTTATGCGCACAATTGTTTTAATCACTTACCGATCCTTCACATCCCTTTTGCTGGTTTTGAGTTTTGTACTCCCGGCTATTTCCCAAAACCCCAATACATTGCCCCCGGTAGCAGAGTGGCTGGAAAGTTACCGCTTATCGGGCGATTTTAGTCCGGTCAATATTTTCAGCATCGCCTCGGAGCGTTCCGACAACCTCGATCAGGTGGTAGAAAATGCAACTTTGCTGGACATGAACGAGCAGGCGCTGGATGAGTTGCTGCATGTTGCGCCGGCTACCCTGCGCTTGCAGGTGCCCGACAAAAACAATACCCCTTTCGACCTGGAATTGGTCAAAGTGGACATCCTGGCGCCCGAATTTTTAGTTGGAACGCTGGGCGATAATGCCGCAGACAATATTCCATACCATGCCGCCGCACATTACCGTGGTATTCTGCGGGATCGGCCTAATTCATTGGTTGCCATTAGTTTCACCAGCAGCGGCGTGATGGGTATCATTGCTGTGGACGACAACAAATGGCAATTGGGTAAAATGGAAGACGGTTCGGATCAGCATATTTTGTACCGATCCACAGACCTGAAAGCCAGCTCGCCTTTTGAATGTTATGCGGATGATGATGCAGTTTTACCTGATGCGGAAATTTCGGCTGAGGAACGGGGTGTGGGCTGTAAAACAGTCAACGTGTACTTTGAATGCGACTATAAGTTGTACACAGACAAGGGTTCGAGCACGACCAATGTGACAAACTATATCACCGGCTTATTCAATCAGATTTCGACTTTGTACGCCAACGAGAATGTAGGTATTGCCGTTTCACAATTGTATATATGGACTTCCACTGACCCGTACGCATCTTACAACAGCACCAGTTCCGTTCTGAATGCTTTCAGAAACCAGCGCGGAACCAACCACAACGGCAACCTGGCTCATTTTCTGTCGACCCGCGCCCTGGGCGGCGGAATTGCTTACCTCGATGTTATTTGTTTTAAAAATTATGCACACGGCGTCAGCGCTATCGGCGCAACTTATCAAAATGTGCCGACCTATTCCTGGACGGTGGAAGTTGTCACGCATGAATTGGGGCATAATCTGGGCGCCTGGCATACGCATTCCTGCAACTGGACCGGTGGCGCCATCGACAATTGTTATTCGCCGGAAGGCTCCTGTTCTCCGGGGCCAAGCCCGTCGGGCGGCGGCACTATCATGAGTTACTGCCACCTGAATGGCACCGGCATCAACTTTACCAAAGGATTTGGTCCTCTGCCGGGTGCGCGAATCCGCAACCAGGTTTTGGCGGCTACCTGCCTGACGCAATCAGGTTCGACGCCCGGATCGCTGGTTACTTCAGCGCTGAGTAATACTTCTGCGACTCTTTCCTGGGGCGCCATCACAGGAGCAACTTCTTATACCATTCAATACAAACCCAATTCATCCACGTCATGGATTACACTCAACCCGACCACATCGGCTTCCTATAATCTGACAGGACTTGCCGCCAATACCGCCTACAATTGGAAGGTAAAAACGGATTGTTCCAATTATTCGGCTGTCTCCAATTTTACCACTACAAATACCTCAGGAGGCGGTAGCACCACTTGTGCGGCGCCAAGCGGCCTGACTAATGCTAACCTGACCAGCAGTTCGATCACGGTGCAATGGCTTGCAGTTTCGGGTGCAACGAGTTATATGGTTCAATATAAATTAGGCTCCTCGTTGACCTGGAATACAGCCGGCAATACCACTTCCAATATGTACGGCCTGAACGGGCTGAACCCCGGCACCGTTTATAACTGGCGGGTAAAATCCAATTGTTCTACGGGGTATTCCGCAACAGCAGCATTTACAACAGCAAGCAGTGGCGGCGGCTCAGGCGGCGGTAGCGGCGGTACGTGCAACCCGCCTGCCACCATGAATAACAATAATGTGACGGCAAGTACTGCCGGCATTTCCTGGTCGGCAGTGCCGGGCGCCACCAGTTACACCTTGCAAATTAGTATTGGATCAGGCGCTTTCTTCACATTGGGCACTGTCCCTGTAACAGCCGTTACCATCAGCGGCCTCAGTCCATCCACGACCTATCAATGGCGGGTAAAAGCCAGTTGTTCGGTGTATTCCGCTGCCAAAACACTGGTTACTCCTTCCAATTTGCAGTATCCGAATAGCCCGGGAGAGTTTTCACAGATGACGCTTACTTTCATTGACAATTCTATTTCCCTGGCGCCGAATCCAACGGCCAATCTCATCACGATGTCCTTTGGCGGAGAAATCAATCACTCCACAGAACTGGTTATCACCGATCCCACGGGCAGAATCATCCGCCGTCAGTCGCTATTACAGCCGCAGACAACGCTGGATGTGGCTGATTTACAGGCAGGTATCTATTTTGCTGCCGTGTTGACTGGGGAAAAGAGGATGGCGGTGGAAAGGTTTGTGAAAATGTAAGAAGGTTTGATGGTTTGAAAGAGGGTTTGATGGTTTGAAAAGTTTGATGGTTTGAGGTGATAACTCTTGGCTTGGGTTACCACCTCAAACCATCAAACCTTTCAAACCATCAAACCATCTTTCAAACCTTCTTACACTCCTTTCATACTCAGCGCCACCCGTTTCCTTGCATAATCCACTTCCACCACGCGCACCGTCACCTGCTGGCCGAGTGAAACCACTTCCATGGGGTCGCGGACAAATTTGTCGGCCAACTGCGAGACGTGCACCAGGCCGCTGTCTTTCAGGCCGATGTCGACAAATGCGCCGAAGTTGGTGATATTGGTGACAATACCCGGCAAAATCATGCCGGGGTGTAAATCGTCGAGGGAGTGTACATTGGCAAATTCAAAGGTTTTAGCCGCGCCACGGGGGTCGAGGCCGGGTTTTTCTAGTTCTTTTAGAATGTCCTGCAAAGTGGGCAATCCCACATCGGCGCGCACGTATTTTTTGAGGTCGATTTTACTGTGTTGCGTTTTGTCTTTTACCAAATCGACGATTTTACAACCCAGTTCTGCCGCCATTTCTTCCACCAGTGTATAGCGCTCCGGATGTACCGCAGTGTTATCGAGGGGATTGGAGGCATCGCGGATGCGCAAAAATCCGGCGCACTGCTCAAAGGCCTTGTCGCCCAGGCGCGCGACTTTTTTCAGGTCGCTGCGTTTTTTGAAAGGCCCGTTCTCGGACCGGTGGTTAACGATATTTTGAGCCAAAACGGGGCCGAGGCCGGAAACATACGTCAGCAGGTGTTTGCTCGCGGTGTTCAGGTTGATACCTACGGCATTTACACAACTTTCAACGGTGCGATCCAGGCCTTCTTTCAGCAGGTTTTGATTCACATCGTGCTGGTATTGGCCCACGCCTATACTTTTGGGGTCGATTTTCACCAGTTCAGCCAGCGGATCCATGAGACGCCGGCCAATACTGACGGCGCCGCGCACGGTAATATCCTGCGTAGGAAATTCTTCGCGGGCTACATCTGAAGCGGAGTAAATGGAAGCGCCGGCCTCATTCACCAGAAAAATTTCGACCGGGCTGCTGAATTTGCATTTTTGCAGAAAATCCATCGTCTCCCTGCCTGCTGTGCCGTTGCCGACGGAGATGGCTTCGATCTGGTATTTTTCGGCCAAATGTTCTATTTCCGATTGACTTTCAAAGATTTTCCGTTGCGGTTCGTGTGGGTAAATGGCTGTATTGTACAGAAGTGTACCACTTGCATCGAGGCAAACTACTTTACAACCGGTGCGGAAGCCCGGGTCGATTCCCATTACCTTTTTTTCACCCAGGGGCGATGAAAGCAGCAATTGGCGCAGGTTTTCTGCAAATACCCGGATCGCTTCAATGTCGGCTTTTTCTTTGCTGCTGTTGCGGAATTCTGTTTCGATGGAAGGTAATAACAGGCGTTTGTAACTGTCTTTTAACGCCGTTCGTACCTGTGCGGCGGACTCTCCGTAACCGATCACATACATCTCATCCAGGTCCTGCACAGCGCGTTCTTCTTCGGGCGCAATAGCCACCCGCAGGAAACCCTCTTCTTCGCCCCGCCGCATAGCCAAAAGCCGGTGGGAAGGACATTTGGCGAGCGGCTCGCTCCAGTCAAAATAGTCGAGGTACTTTTTCCCTTCCTCTTCTTTACCTTTTACCAGCCGGGAAGCAATCACCGCGCCTTTTTCAAAATGGCGGCGGATTTTATCCCGCGCTTTTTTGTCTTCGTTGATCCATTCGGCAATGATATCGCGGGCGCCCTGCAGGGCTTCTTCTGCGCTCGGCACCTGATCGGTAATGTATGCAGCTGCGATGGTTTCCACGCCCGATTTATCTTTTTGGGCAAACAAACGTTTCGCCAGTGGTTCCAGCCCTTTTTCAATCGCCATCGAAGCGCGTGTTTTGCGCTTTTGCCGGTATGGCAGGTACAGGTCTTCCAGTTCCGTCATCGTCAGAGCGCGTTCGATGGAAGCCCTTAGTTCCGGTGTGAGTTTGCCCTGTTCTTCAATGCTGGCGAGTATCACTTCCCGGCGCTTGTCGAGTTCCTGCATTTTTTTCCAGGCATCCTGAATATCGGCGATTTGTACTTCGTCTAATTCGCCGGTGGCTTCTTTTCGGTAGCGGGCAATAAAGGGTATGGTTGCGCCGGTTTCCAGTAATTCAATGACGGATTCTACCCGGCGGGCGGAAATTTGCAGCAAAGGGGCAATGCGGGGTGCGTAGGACATTTGTGTGTGTAGTGTGTGGTGTATGGTGTTTGGGGGTGCTTCGCCGTTGGGTCGTGTGTAGGTGTTTGGTGTTTCGTGTTTGGGGTGCTTCGCGTTTGGCATTTGCCCCCGGCCTCTAAAGGGGAGTACATCGCAATAGATTGACAACCTGCACTTTAAAGTAAAGTTATCCATTTTTTGCGATGTACTCCCTCTAGGGGTCGGGGGCGGCGGCCAAAGGCGAAGCACCCCCAAACACGAAACACCAAACACTAAACACCCAAAGAATGCAGGTACAATTCCTCCACTTTCTGCCGCGCCCAGGGCGTTTTGCGCAGAAATTTGAGGCTGGACTGGATGCTCGGTTCGTTTTTAAAACAGTTGACGTCAATATAATATGCCAGGCCTTCCCAGCGGTATACTTCCACCAGGTGTTCAAGAATCATTTGCAGGGTTTTGCCGTGCAGGGGATTGTTGGGTTGCTTCATAATGGTTATTAGTTATCAGTTATTAGTTATCTGGGTTTCAGGCTGGAATGGTGAAGAAATGCAACATTCATTTCCCCATGCCGATACAGATAACTGATAACGGATAACTGATAACAAAACGGCAAAGGTAAACAAGCGCTCCGGATGTAGCCTTTACTCGCGCATCAACTTGAAAGATTGTTGCGCGCCCCGGCTGTTGTTGAGTCTGGCAATGTATAAACCGCCGGGCAGGCTGGTAAGATCAAGTTGAATGGCTTGTTCGCCGGCAGTAAAATAGTGATTTTCCTGTCGGACGACCCTACCAGTCAGATCCGTGAGCGTAAGTTGCCCATCAAAATTACTTTCCGCAAAAAACTGAATGATAGTGCGCCCGTTGGTCGGGTTCGGCATGACCTTAAGCGATGAAATAGATAGTTCTGAAACGCCTACATTCTCGGAACAGGAGAATTCCCGCAAAATCTGGCCGCGAATTTCCCCGCCCGGGTTGGCAGCAGTATGTACATTGAGGTAAGCGTTTCCTGATTCCAATTTGACTACTACATTACCATCAATTTGAAATTGTCCGCTTCCTACCGGGCCGGGCAAATTAACACCCACGAATATCGGTCCGGCTACCCCCGGTGCCCCGTCGTGAATGTGTGCAGCCACGGCAGGACCACTCAATCCGTCTGCGATATACCTATAAGTAAGTTGTGTGTTCAGGTAATCGGTCGTAATCCATCCGGCGCCCTGTGCGGAGGAACTGGTAGGTGGCACCTCTTGTGCGCCACACAGGTCAAATACATAAGCGCGACGCAATAGCGGCTCCATTTGCCCGCGAATTTCCCCGGCCGGATTGGCGGCAGTGTGAATATTGACATACACATTACCTTTGAACATTTGTGTCACCTGTTCATTCGTTACAGGTATTTTTGCCGTATAAAAATTCGGAGCAGGACTTGGTTGCAGGGCCACCATGACCGGCCCGGCGACGCCAGGCGCCCCGATGTGGAAATGGGCATTGGTCGGTGTAAGTCCATTTACACCAACCATATAAGTCAAACTATCAAGCGTTGTATTGAGTCCTGCCACGGCCACTCCAAATGCGGAGGTAGCGACTGGCGGGGTTTCCTGGTCGCCATTCAGGGTCGATTCGAAGGCCAAAGGCCCCAGGTTCTTCAGTTGGCCCCTGACTTCGCCACCGGGATTGGCCGCCGTATGTGCATTCACATACAATGCGCCTTCATCTAACTTTTGTAAAAAAGCAGGAAATGTGGATAAAACATTTACGAGGGAGACTTCTCCCGCCAAGGTATTGGAAGAGAAATTGAGGCCGGTTACCACAGGTCCGGCAACACCTTCCACGCCGTCATGGATATGGGCGTTGGTAATCGGGCCGCTCAAACCATTGGTTTCACCGTTATACCGGAAAAAGAAGTAGCCGGGGGGATAATTCATTTTAAACAACCCGGTTGCATTGGTAATGACCGGAGGCACTTCATTCAAGCCGTTAAGCGCAGCGGCATACAGGTTGTCATACATCAATGTCATTTGTCCCCGAATTTCACCGCCTGGGTGGGCGGCAGTATGCACATTCAGGTAAATCTCGTTTTTAAGTGCTCTGGAAAGAAATTCGGCGGTTACAGGAATATCGCCCCGCAATCTGTTACCAAAGACTTTATCCGTTAAACCAATCAATACAGGCCCGGCAACAGCTTCTGCGCCCGTATGAAAATGGCAGGCGGTGATAGGGCCGCTCAAGCCTGAAAAAACGGCATGGATACTCATAGTCGTTCTGTCTTCTGACAGGAAAACGGTGGCAATACCCCGGGCGTCAGTATTTACAGAAGGTGTTTCCTGCTGCCCGTTCAGATCGGTTGTGAATAATAATTGGTTGGTGGTGCCGAACTGGGCTGTTAAAGGATGTGCGGCGATCAGTGCGAAGAGCAGCGTCAAAAAGGATAAGATTTGTTTCATCGGTAATTGTTTTTGATTTATAATGTAGGTTTCAATTGACAAATATAAATGGATTGTTGTAAATGTAGTGCATTGTGCTTTTTTTGCCTTACAGCACATTTACTTCCGCTTTTGCCCGCTTGCTTCCTACTTTTGCGGCGCTCATCAAATTTAACCTGCATCATGTCCCGTCTCGCGTTGTATAGTTTTCTGATTGTTTTTGTCTGCTCTTTCCACAGCCTCCCGGCGCAGGGCTTCCAACTTATTTTTCCGTCAACCAGCGGTCCGGCGCTGCTGGATAGCCTTTTTGACCATTACAAACCCGGAACTGTACTGGATTACACCCAGTCTCGCGATACTTTATACTCAAAAGTGCTGGCTCTGGATGACGATACCCTGCGCTGTATTTATTCCGGTTATGCCCTGTACATGGATCCCACCCAAGACCCGACGCAGTACGTGTACCTGAACGGATCGACCCTGGGGATAAATACCGAACACGCCTATCCGCAAAGCAAAGGGGCTGCAGAGGGCAATGCCCGCAGCGATATGCACCACCTCTACCCTGCCCGCATTCCGGTGAATGAGGCGCGTGGAGATGTGCCATTCCTGGATATTCCCGATGCTCAAACGCAAAAATGGTTCCTCGGTGCGCAGGTCTTTTTAAGTATGCCGGCGCAGAACAAGGACTTATACGCGGAATTTCGTACGGGCGCTTTTGAACCGAGAGAATCGGTGAAGGGCGACCTGGCCCGCGCTATTTTCTACTTTTACACCATGTATCGCTCTCAGGCAAACCTGGCAGATCCGAATTTTTTTGAACTACAGCGACCAACACTTTGTCAGTGGGATGCACTGGATCCGGCTGATGCAGCAGAACTAACCAAAACCTGGCGCATCGCCGCATATCAGGAAGGGAAACCCAACCCGTTTATCGTCGATTGTACGCTGGCCCAACGCAGCTGGTGCCCGGAAGTGGCTTCCAATTGTACCCTCGATGCCCGAGAGCCGGTTGTCCGGGCAAATCTCGGACTACGCGTAAGTCCGCATCCGGCCCACAGCCAATCCCGTGTGGAAATGAACCTGCCTTTTGATGGGAATGTGCGTGGGCGGATACGCAATGTTTTGGGACAGGAATTAGCCGTATTTCAGGCGGACAATGCCGCAGCCGGCGCTTTTACGCTGCCCCTGGATCTGTCCGCGTTCTCTGGAAATCAACCCTGGACCGGTTTCCTGGAAGTACAACTCACAGGCTCCGGAAAATATATGGTGCAGGCGATTCCATTGATTGTAGAAAGGCAGTGAGTTGCACCGGAAGTCAGGTTAAAGAAAATGAACACATGAGAATAATTTACCTGGGAACGCCTGATTTTGCTGTTCCACCTATCAAAAAGTTGTTGGAGAACGGATATGAGGTGGTTGCTGTTGTTACGGCCCCGATAAACCCGGCGGTCGGCTGGGAACACAGGTGTCGGCAGTGAAAAAATTTGCACTCGATCACAACATACCCGTACTGCAACCCGAGCGGCTCAAAAACCCTGAGTTTCTGGAGCAATTGCGCTCATTCCGGGCAGATTTACAAATAGTTGTCGCTTTTCGCATGTTGCCGGAGCTCGTATGGAGCATGCCGCCCCTCGGCACCATGAACCTGCACGGATCGCTCTTGCCCAAATACCGCGGCGCAGCGCCGATCAACTGGGCGATCATCAACGGCGAAAAAGAAACCGGTCTCACCACATTTTTGCTCAAACACGAAATTGATACGGGCGACCTTTTGTTTCAGGAAAGAATTCCTATTGACGAAAATGAAACTGCCGGCGAACTGCACGATCGTATGATGGAAATCGGGGCCGATCTGGTATTAAAATCCGTTCAGGCATTGGAAAACAACACAGCAGCACCCTTTCCTCAGGAGGAAACCGAAGTGACCCATGCACCAAAAATTTTCACAGAAACCTGCGAAATCGACTTTGGACGCCCAATTGCCGAAGTACACAATTTTGTACGCGGACTAAGCCCCCACCCCGGCGCGTGGACAGTGCTGGATGGTAAAAAATTCAAGATTCTCCGCGCATTGAAAGATATCAGCGCTCCGGCCCAACCGCCGGGCACATTTATTTCAGATGGGAAAAACTACCTGAAAATCAGTGCCTTAGACGGTTATCTGGACATTTTAGAACTTCAAATGGAAGGCAAACGCCGCATGGGTACACGGGAGTTTCTCAACGGGTACCATTTGAAATAGCTCAGTCCTTTTTGTTGCGGTCAAAAACGGCAGCATCCACGCCTTTTTCCTCCAGTTTATCAACGACACGAATGGCCGCATTTTTATCATTAGAGCGAAATACCACCACTGCAGCATTGCCTGAACTCGTTTTGGAAATTTCAGCATTGGTATAGCCCAGTCTGATCACCTCTTCCAGGCGGCGGCGGGCGCCTTCCATCTGACTGAAAGTGCCTGCGCGAACAGCCCAACGCCCGCTACCCGGACCTTTTTTGGCAGCACTACTTCCTTTGGTAGTCGTAGTTACCGTCGTAGATTTGGGATCCGTGCCGGTTGTAGCCGCAGGTTTGGTTGTCGTGGCAGCTGGCGTGGCAGGTTTGGCGGTTGTTGTGGCTGGTGTGGAAGGCTTGGCTGCCGTAGTAGCAGTCGTATTTGTACTGGTGGTGACAGGATCTTTTTCAATACCATCGGAAGTAGTGCCGGAAGTAGTCTGTGAATCGCCGGCATAAGTGCTTCCTATTGAGGTAGTGTCATCATTGGCATACCCCATGTCCCGCAGCGTTTTTTGCAATTCGGCTTCTTCAGCGGCTTTTTCTTTTTTGTCTTGTTGCATCTGGCAAGCCTTGTAACCGGCAGCAATAATAAGTAGCCCGAGCAGTGCATATAGCAGGTAAGTAAGGAGATTATTGGTCTTCATGCGACTTTAATGTTTGTTAAAGGTTAACTATTCAGATTTCAGTGGCCGAAAGGTAGCAGTAGCAAATGATTGTTTGTTTTAAAAACTGCGCTTTTTCTTTGTTTTTTGTCTTTTGGGTATATCAGCGGGATTGTATTAATAATTTGGAAGAAGAATGTCGGCACTTGATACGAAGAAATCCGTCTGAATGCTCTGTTGATCGAATATAGATGCAACATACTTGTGTCAAACCGGTTTTACGCTACACCTTTACCAATTCAACCAGCATATCAATACAAATTAATATGACGCCTTATAAAAATTTTAGTCAGGAAAGCGCCTGGAAAAGCCGTTTGCGCAGGGGCGCACTTTTTATTGCGGTCTCCGCTATGTTAACGGCGCCCACGGGTTGCGGCAGCGACAGCAACGGTTCCGACTGGGAAGAAGTAACCGTGGAGGAGCCGACCAAAGGGGTGATTACGACAATTGAAGAAACCGAGGCCGGCAAATTTACCGTCGTCGACGAACAGGTAGTAGCCACCAAAAATGAGTCGCGTGTCGTTGTTCGCCGACTGAACGGCACCGTAGATACCCTCGACCTTTCCCAGGTAAAAGGATTGGTGGGCGCACAGGATACCGTCCGGCAGACCACCGTGCGCCATCATGGCGGCGGATTCGGATTGGGCCACATTCTTTGGTGGAGCGCTATGGGACATATGATGGGCCGCGGTTTCGGTTCTTCCGGACAATCGTACGTGTACCGCGATGGCCGTAGCGGATTCGGCACATCCAATGAATTGCGTCAAACCGCCGTGAGCCGGACGGTAAAAGTACCGGCAAAGGGTCGCAGCGGATTTTTTAAAGGCTTTCGTGGCAACAGCGCCGGCTAATTTTACGTGTTTGGGGTTTCGTTTTTCGTGTTTGGGGTGCTTCGCCTAAGCTACTCACAGTCGCCAAAAGCAAAGCACCCCAAACACGAAAAACGAAACACCAAACACGTAAAAAATGGTACAAAAACAATCAATTAGCCAACTCCCCAACCATGTTTTTAAGGAACTGGGCTGGGACTACTTTATATCGGAAGACGCCGCAGATTACCTGACAAGCGAGATGGTTATTGTGCAGGAAAACGAACGGGATGCCTTTTACCAGGCCGGCAACCGGCTGTATGATTTGTTTGTGCAGGCCGGCACCTATGTGCTTCAACACAACCATCTGGACAAAATCGGCATTCACCGCAACCTGCACGAACTGATCCGCATGAGTTGGGACGATGATCGGCACCTGCACTTGTTCGGGCGTTTCGATTTTGCCGGCGGCGTGGATGGGTTGCCGATCAAATTACTGGAATTCAACGCCGATACGCCCACTTCCCTTCCTGAAACCGCCATCATTCAATGGGCGCAACTCAAAGCAAACGGACTGCCGGAAGAAGGGCAGTTCAACCATGTCTATGACGCGTTGATCGCAAATTTTGAGCGCCTCAAAGACCTGAATCCCGACCGCGTGCCTGCTATTTTATTCAGCACCCTGCGCGGCGCGCCGGAAGACGACGACAATGTTTCCATACTGCGCGAAGCGGCGGCAGAAGCGGGTTTTGAAACGAAGTTTTGTTACGTCGACGAAGTAAATTTCTCCGAACTGGAAGGCATTTTCGCACCGGATGGCCGGGGAAATTTCACGCGCTTTGATTTCTGGTTCAAATTGGTTCCCTGGGAATATATTGCCGAAGAAGAACCGGATTTGTGTAAAATTCTGACCCAAATCGTGCGGCGTGATCTGGCGGTTATTCTCAATCCGGCGTACACCATGTTGTTTCAATCGAAAGGTATCCTGAAATACCTGTGGGATTTATTTCCCAATGAACCGGCATTGCTCGAAGCCAGCCTCGATGAACCCATGGGTCGTTCCAATTTCCCCTTTGTTCAAAAAGTGTTTTTTGGCCGGGAAGGCGCCAATGTCAGCATCCATGATGAAATCGGCCTGCCGGTGGAGGTGCGCGGCGGCGAATACGAAAAGCAACGCAGCGTTTACCAGGCACTCGCCGAATTAGCCCGGGATGAGCAGGGGCAGTATTATCAAGCCGGCGTGTTTTTCGCCTATGAAGCCTGCGGCATGGGTTTTCGCCGCAGTCCGCAACGCATCATCGACAACGGTGCACAGTTTGTAGGGCATTTGGTACAATCAATCAAATAGCAATTGGCGGACCAAAATAAAGTATAGTAAAGATTTTATTAAATCTATATTTGCCCTTGCGAAAATTCTCTTCTCCGCTCCAATTGAAAATGATAATTTGGCTTCATCAAGTTTATATTAAATAGTAGTACCAAACTCAAACTGTTCATTTTCAAACCTTTACTGTCTTAATCATGATTCGGAATCTACTTCTTGCTCTGGGAGCGTTCATGCTCCTGGCCCTTAATGCTTCTGCACAGCGCGTATGTGCCGCCCACGACGTGCTGGAACAACAACTACTTGAAAACCCGCTCCTCCAGGAAATGATGGAGGAAATTGAACGCCACACCGAAGGTTTTATTAACACCCCAGAGGGCGTACACGAGCGGGTGCAAGTCACCATTCCGGTTGTTGTCAATGTGATCTGGAATACAACAGCAGAAAATATTAGCGATGCGCAAATACAGTCGCAGATTGACGTTTTAAATGCTGATTTCCGGGCCCTCAATGCCGACAGGCTCAACACGCCTTCTATTTTTTCCAACCTGATTGCTGATTTTGAAATCAATTTCTGCCTCGCAACGCAGGATCCAAGCGGAAATGCAACCACCGGCATTCGCCGTCAAAGCACTACCCGGACATCGTTTTCCAGCAATGATGCGATGAAATACACTGCCCAGGGCGGTCTGGACGCCTGGGATCGCAACAAATACCTCAACCTGTGGGTATGCGACCTGAGCGGCACGCTGCTGGGGTACGCGCAATTTCCCGGAGGCTCTGCCGCCACCGATGGCGTTGTTTGCGACTACCTGTACTTTGGTACTGTCGGCGTGGCTGCTGCTCCTTTTGATAAAGGCCGTACTGCCACCCACGAAGTTGGCCACTGGCTCAACCTGCGCCACATCTGGGGCGATGCTACCTGCGGCAGCGACCTCGTGAGCGATACGCCTACCCACAATACTTCTAACGGCGGTTGTCCGAGCTACCCCCACTACTCTACCTGCTCCGGCGCTCCGGTAGAAATGACCATGAACTACATGGATTACACGGATGATGCCTGTATGTACATGTTCACTCCCGGCCAGAAGGCCCGCGCACAAGCTTTGTTTGCCACGGGCGGCAGCCGTGTATCGCTGCTCAGTTCTCCCGGTTGCCAACCACCAAGCGGCGGCGGCGGCTGCGCTGTAGCGTCCGGTCTGAATGCTACCAGTATCGCACAAACTAGCGCTACGCTCAACTGGGGCGCTGTTAGCGGAGCAACTTCTTACAATTTACAGGTAAAACTGTCTTCGTCTTCTACCTGGACCACCTTTACGGGTCTGACTGGTACTTCCTCTAATATTACAGGACTTACCGCCAACAGCACCTACAACTACCAGGTACAAACTGTTTGTGGGGGCACTTCTGCGGCCTATTCATCTGCCGCATCCTTTACAACGCTGGCTTCCGGCGGTGGCGGATGTACTGACACCTATGAATCCAACAATACGAAGAATACGGCCAAAGTTATTCCGGTAAACACCACTTTTACGGCACAGATCGCTTCGTCTTCCGATGTAGACTGGTACAAATTTGCTAACACGTCGGCTACCAGAAACATCAAAATCGATCTCACTACCCTGCCGTTCGATTATGATATACGCCTGTATCGCGGTACCAATAATTCAGTGCTGGCTTCTTCTCTGAACGGTGGAACTACCGATGAAACATTGATTTACAATACAAATACTGTTTCTACCAGCTACTATGCCAAAGTAGAGGGTTACCAGGGTGTATTCAGCACTACGCAGTGTTACACCATGCGCGTAAGCCTCAGTTCCAGCGCTTTCCGGACGGACGGCAGCTCAGACGGTGAAGTAGAGGAGCTGGAAATACCCGTTGTATTTGAAAATGTGCCCTTTGGTATGTTCCCGAACCCTGCTTCCAATCACATCACAGTAGAAGTGCCTATGGATACGGAGGCGGACGTACAGGTTAGCATATTTGATCCATCCGGCAAAGCAACCCTGCAACAACACCGCGTGCTGGGTAAAGGCGACAATCAGATGTCTTTCGACGTCAGCCGCCTGCCAAATGGTATCTATTTTGTAGAGGTGCGCAACGGTAAATCACTGAACACCCGGAAGTTGGTGGTTCAAAATTAAGTTGATGGGTTTATAGGTTTGATGGTTTAAAGCTGGTAAATCTAATCGCTTTACGTTACCACTTCAAACCATCAAACCTCTCAAACCATCCCCCCCTTTTTACTTCCCCCTTTCCTGCATATCAGAATAATAGATCAGGTTCCACTCGCCATCGGGTTGTTTGGCGAAACGGCGTTCTATGCCATACCCTCCCGCTGTAATCAGGATATACTCGATCAGCAGACCGTCGCCCAGCATTTGTATTTGCCTTTTGTAATCGCCCGAACTGTAATCCACCGGACGGTGCATGCGCCAGTTGCTTTGTTCCCAGGTAATTTCTTTTTTTTGATAATGCGTACTGTCTATCTGTTCGCTTTTATCGCCTTGCAGGGGCCAGGAAATATGGGTCATCTGATACATACTGTCCGTGTGAAATTTCTCATAAAAATCGGAGAAATCGGCCGGAATCTGTGTGTCGGAAGTGGTCACCGATTCAGCCTGGGGCGTTGGCGATGTTTGTTTGCAGGCAAAGAAAAAGAGCATTGCGCTCAATACAACCGGAAAAAATTTCATGTAAAAGCAATTTTGAAATTTGGAAAACAAGCGGCAAAAATAGTTCGTCCGACAAACGAAATTTCCCTGAACTATATTTGCAACTCCATATTTCAAAAATTTCCATCCCTTACATGAGAGGCATTTATACCATTCTGTTGCTCCTGCTTTCCAACGTTTTTATGACGTTTGCGTGGTATGGCCACCTGAAATTTTTTCAAAAAACGGGAATGTTCGGTCTGATCATCGCCAGTTGGTTGATTGCATTCCTGGAATACAGCCTGATGGTGCCTGCCAACCGGATCGGTTACAAGGAACAGGGCGGGCCGTTCACTTTGTTGCAACTCAAAGTGATTCAGGAAGTTATCACCTTGCTGGTGTTCACGGCCTTTACCCTGATTTTCTTTAAAAATGAAACGCTGAAATGGAACCACTTTGTGGGCTTCGGCTTTCTGGTGCTGGCGGTGTATTTTATCAGGAAATAGTGTTTTTTACCATATAGTTTTTTTAAACATACGAGGCACATAGAAAACATAGTTAAGAGTACTCTACGGCTATGTTTTCTATGTGCCTATGTGTTTAAAAAATTGATGTGTTTAAAAAAACTATTCCTTCACGATCCGTACCGGCTCCGGCGTAGAAGTCGCATTGGAAATACGCACCAGGTACACACCCGCTTGCAGGTCGGCAAGTTGTAACACCGCTTCATTGATGCCATTATCGGCAGCGAATTCCTGAACCAATACCAGGCGACCGGATATATCAGTCACACGAATCGTTACCTGTTCTTCCTTCAGGGATGTAAACTGTATCGTCATCCGATCCTTCGCAGGTGAGGGGAAGGCCGCCGTGATACCGAAGTGCTCGCCTTTGCGGGTCAGAAGGATCGTGCCGGACAGGTTTTCCGCGCCGTCAAAATCCACAGAACGCAGGCGATAGTAGGCTTTTGCCGGCGGCGTACGGTCTTCGAGTTCATATTTCACGGGAGACTGGGAATCCATTTCACCCGCTTTTTTGCCAACTTCCAACCATTTGACGCCATCCACAGAGCGCTCGACAATATGCCACTGCACGTTTTTCTCTGTGAGGGTTTCCCAGAGGAGCATGTTGGAGGAGGGGGTGGTTTTACCCGTGAAGGAAAGGAGTTCGAGCGGCAGAGCGGAGGAAGTGCCTCCCATAGCGAACTGGCTAAAACCTGACATTCCTGTACGGTTAAGTCTGTAGATGTTTGCACCTGCGGTTACAGTTGTGACATGGGTGCCGTCCAGGGTCCAGTCAGTGGCCAGCAGGGCGCCTGAGTTGCGTTTAAGTAATACCAACTCGTTAACCGGATTTGGCGTAGAAGTACCGTCTTCTTTTTTAAAGTCATTTGCGTAGAACCAGGCAGAATACGTCCCCCCTGACACTCCGTCAGTAGATGTTGGTTGTATATCCCAACTGCCAGTGGGCGATACTTTTGTTATGGAAAGAGCGCCTTCGGTAAGTTCTGGACTGATGGTGCTGCCACCGTCCGGTGCAGCTGCTGTATAGGATGCCTCTAATCTGCCGGAGGTTGGAGCGACCGTGTACGTAATGGAAGCGATTTGGGGGTCATCCCCATCACCCGTAGGCAGGATGGAGGCTGGACTGGTACCTGTAAACCAGCGCCGTACCGGACCAACTACCCAACCGCCTGCCCAGGCTTCCGTGAGCGGGAGCGTTGGGGTAACCAAAGGGGAGACACTGCCTGTCAGCACTGCTCCACCTGTAATGGAACTGGGGCCATAGCCGATGGTGAGTACGTTGGTGGAAGTTGTAATGATGGTACCACCGGTGCCCAATGAGAGGTTAACCACAGAAAGCGGGGTCTCTAACGTAAGCGTACTGGTGCTCAAGAAATGCAAGGCGTTGACTACATTATCCGCTACTGCCGGGTCGGCATCTAACTCGGATTTTTTGAAAAGACCGGTTCCTGTAATACTTTGAGCCCCGCTACTCGGCGTGATACCGGTATTTTGTACATCACCACAGAATACGAGACCTCGCAGCGGATTAGTAGGGGTAACCGTAATCACGCCATTGTTGACAAGTGTTGTTCCAATAATGGCTAACATGGAACCTCTTGCCAGCAATTCTGCGCCTGAATTGACGGTAAGATCGCGTATTTTCACATTGTCGACGGCAGATGAGGCGGTACTCGCGTGTCGGCTCGAACTGTATCTGCCGCCATCAATGATCACCGTACCAAACTCGAGCGTGCCGGTACTGTTTTGTCCATTCAGCAAAAAGCCGGTGGTGTTAGACGTATTGGCATGGGAGCCACCGGCAGTGCTGCCGACCGTGACGGTGCAGCCGGTTCCAATGCTTGCATCTGTTGTCGATACATTATAGCGCATAGAATGACTGCCGTCCGTCCAGGGTGGATCGTACAGGTTAATCGCTCCTCCGTTGATACTAAGGTTAGATGTAGTGAACGATATGCTATTGCCCGTAGCGCTACCTCCGGAGGTGCCATCATTCGGATCGACATTGAGCGAACCGCTGCTCATGGTAAACCCGCCTGCGACTGCCAGGGAGCCGTTCAGGTTGATCGTACCTGTGTTTGTGAGTGTGCCGGTAGCAGTCACGGATTTATTGCCTCCATTGGCAGGCCCGATGTTTAAGGTGCCCGACACATTTAAACCTACGCCGGACGCAATCGTGATACTACCTGAAGTATAATTTCCTGTTACCGTAGTATTGTGGTTGATATTGAGTACATCGTTGGTTGTTCCAGGAGGAGGGCACCCCAGCCATGTGGCGGCAGTAGCCAGGTCGCCGGCCTGGGCAGTCGTATAAGTTGTTGCTGTGATGGGACGGTCAGCATTCGTGTTGGAGAGCGGCGTAGGATACGTGCCGCCGCTTACGACCATCGAGATGCATGTACCTTGCAAAACATTGCTGGTAGAAGCAGTGCAGGACACATCGTAAACCAACCAGAAATAATTGCCGCTACCCGTAGCAATTGCCTGAGACCCGGTGAAAACCAGGTTCCCAGCGGAGGGTGAAGCGATTGCCGAACCAAACTGGTTGGCCGTAGAGAAGGTGGTATTGGTTGTGTAGTAGCACCGGGCAGATAAAACATCCGTGCTCGGCGCAGTAGTGGTACCGGTGTTGAAAGTAAGCGTCGTAGCCGTGCCGGGGCAGGCCGCTACACCTGTGATAGTGGTTCGAGCCATAACGCCATTAACCGTCCCCTGTGCGTGAGAAGCAGGGCCTACGGTGCCTGAATACGTGGGGCTGTACAAAGCCAGCGCTATAGCCGCGCCGGGATTGACGGTTGCAGGCGTGCGCGTAACCCCCGAAAGGACGTAAGAAGGTACAGAAGCGTCGATGTTATTTACACCTGTCGGACATGATGATATATCATACACTACCCAGAAAAAGTTGCCGCTTCCAAAAGTCAAACTTTGTGTACCCGTAAACGAAAAAGTAGTGCCGGGAGCATTCTGCGTCGCGCCGAATGGAGTCGTTGTGGCAAACGTGCCAGTGGTGTAGTAGCACTTCGCACTAAGAATATCGGCGTTGTTCGTGGTACCTGTCATGTCCACGTTGATGGTTTGCATCTCCAGCGGATTGATCGATCCGGTTGCCGTAGTTATCCGTAAGCGGTATATCTGAACGTTGGTTGCGCCGGGGATAGTACTTGCATCCGGTTGCGTCGAAAGGTCCGACGAGAACGTCATTACAGGCTCTGCATTAACATACAATGAAATACTCATATTAGCCGGAGTCCCTGTACCGGCGCTCCAAACAACGATGTAATAATCCGTGCCGGCGGTGCAACTCAAACCTGAAATGACCGACTGATTATTTTGGGTAGTACAACCATCATCGTCGCAGGCAACCGACGTATAGGTGCTGCCGCATCCTGCACTTGCCGTATAAATTTCCATTACAGTGTTGGCGCGCATGCTCAAAGGAGCGTCGGACTGACAGGTAGAAAAATAATATAATCCCGTGGAAGAGGGGGTAAATTTAAACCAGACACTCCGCGATACAGAGGCCACGCAAGATGGAATACCCGGATCTCCGGTGGTGGTTGCAGTGGTCAGGTCGTAAGCGACAGATGTCCAGGGTAAGGCGCCCACGACATCTGCCCCACTGCACTGGTCATTCGCAGGCTGCTGCCATCAAGGTGTGTAATCCGCCAAAAAAAGTAAAAAGCAGGGATAAAAAGAGGAGTTATACCGTATTTTTCACGTGTACAAAGAGAGCAAAGGGGTTTGTTTTCATGATCCAGGTGGGTGAAGGGTTAAAAAAACAGGAGTGCTACTGCCACACGACCGAAAGCGAGTCCAGGTTGTGACAGATTGAATTTGGAATAAAAATATAAAAGCCGTTGTAAATTTAATCAACGTGATGTCAACTACAAAAATATACAGAAACTATTATTTGGCAAGATTTTTAAACACATAAATACATTTTATGGAATGTTTGAGCATTTCTGCTGATTTTCCCTCGGGAGTGGAACACGGATTGAAGGGATTGGACACGGATTTTTCCCTCGTAGCGCAATGGGGACCAATTGACGATTAGGCGATTTAGCGGAATTTTCCGTTAAGTTGACCTGATTGTGTTGCGCGCGCACGTAGATAAGCACGACCACGACGGATTTACCGGATTTTCCTGTAGAGTTGACCGATTATTCCTCTTGCGCAAAAAGTCCACGGATGACGATGGAGTTTCACGATTTTCCCGCTTAGCGTTGACCGCCGATCGCAATTCAATCCGCGTAAATCCAGGCAACATCATTCCGTGTTGCCTTATTCCTATACGTGCGCGAAAAGCACAGATAACTTTAAAAACGCCTGGCCACCAAAATCAGGCAGCCGGGCGTTTCCTATATCTATCAGAAAAATCCGCTTAAATTCCTTCACAATCCGCATCGGCTCCGCCGTCGAAGTCGCGTTGGAAATGCGCACTAAGTACACACCCGCTTGCAGGCCGTCGAGTTGTAACACCGCTTCATTAATTCCGTTATCGGCAGCATATTCCTGAACCAATACGAGGCGACCGGAGAAATCCATTACCCGGATCGTCACGTTCTCTTCCTTCAGGGATGCAAACTGCACCGTCACCTGATCCTTCGTCGGCGAGGGAAGGCCGCCGTGATACCGAAATGCTCGCCTTTGCGGGTCAGTACGATGGTATTCGACAGGTTTTCTGCGCCGTCAAAATCCACCGAACGCAGGCGGTAGTAGGCTTTTGCCAATGGCGCGCGGTCTTCCAGTTCGTATTTCACAGCAACCTGAGAATCCATTTGGCCTGCTTTTACGGCCTATTTCCAGCCATTTAATGCCGTCCACGGAACGCTCGACGATATGCGACTGCACGTTTTTCTCCGTAAGGGTTTCCCAGAGGAGCATGTTGGAAGTGGGGGTGGTTTTGCCGGTGAAGGATTTAAGTTCAAGGGGTAGCGCGGCGACTCGGTTAATAAAAAAGTTAGAGAATCCTGCGGTCTGGAATTGTACCCAATCCACGCCATTTCCCGATCCGCTGAGAGCCTGATTGTAAAAGAAGGTAGTTCCGCCTGCAAAGTTATTGGTACAGGAAGAACCGCTAACCCTTGTAACACCTACTGTTCCAATGTTTGAACCGGGATCGGCAGCAGTCAGGTCATCCATTTCATCTGTCAGGAAAGGCAAAATCACATCTGCGTTTGTTGTCGTACTATTGATCAGGAAGTTTCTATCCAGATAATACTGACCGGACTGACGAACCGCGCCAGTATTTACATACTGTGAAGCGGAGGTATAAGAAGAGGCTCGCGCCTGCCGACTGCGCACCATCGCCAGTAACTGGGAGAGGTTTATTCATCAACGGCACCCAGTTATCATATGCCGAATTTGAACCTATGGAGTTTGATAACCGGAACACGTACCGGTTGCAGGGATCATGGCGTTGCTGAGTTCATCCACAGCTACACAAAATGTACCTGAAGTAGTAGAACTGAATTTATCTACCGCAATTTAATACGTTTGTCCCGGAATAAATTCGATTGGCATACACCACCGACATAAGTTTGAAGTGGATCCCCCGTCATCGTCGCAGGAAATAATATTCATGCCGGAATCAAAAATAGCGGCTTTCGTATCCGTTAATGTGTTTCCAGATCCAAGATCAGTACTAACTCGTACGGCGCCGGAAGCAGGAGCGACAAAACTAAACCATACCGGTGTTACAGCAGAACCGGAGCAGTAAGGATAAGGCTCTCCGCCACCCAACGTAGCGCTTACGGTCGTATAAGGCGCCCCGGTGCAACCCGCGCCTACAGTCAATGCCGTAGGTGTGGCAATGTTGTCATTCGCCGGAGGCGGTGCCGGGCAAACGATCTGAAAAGTGTGATTGGCAGTGCTTGTAGCAGATTCGGCATCGAGGAGAATAAAATATGTAACACCCGCTGTTAAAGTACCGATTGGTGCAGTTGTTACAGAATTAAGATCAGCGATACAAGTCCAGCCGGTAGCGCTACAATCCCCTGAAGTGCCATTTTTATAAAAGTAGTCAATATATCCTGTTCCACCATTAATACCAGTAACACTAAGTGTGTGCGCGCCAGTAGTGGTCGGTACAAAACTGTATAGTTTTTCTTTTCCTGGTGTTCCATTGAAATAACAGGTGGTAATATTGTAGGCCCCACCTGAAGTAGCCAGATTCCCAGATGTAACGTTGGGACCACAACTCAAAGCAGGTGCAGCAGAGCAGTCTAATGTAGTGGTAACCGTTATAGCTCCCGTCCAGGTAGATACGTTAGTATTATCGGCTCCACAATCAGCCCGGAACCCAGAAATAATAGGTAGTGGTGGCAGATAAACCGGTCACATTGTAAGGATTGGCGACATCATTATACGTTGGCACTGTACTAGTTGTTGGAACAGGTGTACTGGTGGCTGCCCGATAAACGTCCCAGACTGTTGCAGTGCCGTTTTCTGTCCATGCAAGATTGGTAGAGGTTCCCGTAGTGCCAGAAGCGGCAAAAGAGGAAGGCGCAGGACAACTTGGCGGAGCAGCGCACGTAATAGCAGCAGCCCAACCTGCGCCGTTAGTACCACTATCAGAACGGAAGCGGAAAGTAAGGCACCCATTTACAGCAGTAGACGTAACAGTTCCCGGAGAAGTACCACCATAATATGAACCAGCAGGGCAGTTAGTGGGACTACTACCCGCTACTAAACCGGAAGATATTATGGGGGCAGCAATACTATTACCATTGTAAATCACCATGCCATCCCAACCGGATTCTGTAGCAAAGGCGCTAAAAGCAGCGGATACTTTATCAGTACCTACACTTGGGCAAATTGTCAACGTATAATCTTCATTACTAGAATATGCAGAACCGGATCCGCCGGAATCGTAAAAGTTGCCTGAGCATTTTGTAATGGAGCCGTTTGCCAGTAAACGAACATTATCATTTGCGGTGAAAGTATTAAATGAACAACCTGTTGCTGGTCCGACACCATTATAAGGTACTATCTTGAAACCATACACTGTACCATTGACAAAGGCGTAACTGGTATTGTAAAATAACACATTACCTAAATCTACATTATTGGCAATGTTATCATAGTTGGGCGAATTAGAGCCAAAAGTTAAGCGGTATCCGGTTGGAGTACCTGTTGCTGCAGCCCAGGTGAGACGGGTACCATTGTCAATATCCGTGGCGCTATTTGCAGGCACAATACTGGTTGCGCAACCAGGAAGAACCAGTGTTGTGAATGTTGTGGATGCTGTATAAGCAGCACATGAAACTCCAACAGCACTAACCTGAAACTCGTAAATGCTACCGGGATCTAATCCGCTTGCCAGCCAAAGAATTAGTAGCGGTATTGGTTAGAGCCCAATGAGAAAACAGATGTGGCGTGTTAAGTCTTTTTTAACGTACATTGTATGAGGTTGCGCTCCAACGGCAGTCCAACCAAGTGTTGCAGAAGATATTGTTGTGGCTGTGGCGTTCAAACCCGTCGTGGGGGGCGAACAAGAAGATCTAAGAGAAATCTCATCAATAGCGGCTGGCGGTTGTAA
>JADJSY010000023.1 GCA_016711435.1 Lewinellaceae bacterium | reverse complement strand
TTTTCCGGTGGAGAAATGCTAGCCGACCATAAGTAACTATTGGGTTGGTTTTCAGCGTATTTGGGCGGGAGCGATTCATAACTTTTGTCATAAATCGCTTGCAGGGCATCTCCCAGCACCTCCCGCAGTGCTTCGGCAATAAGCGCCCGTTGCCGGTGCATCCCGATGCTGTGGCACTGGACCACCGCAACCGGGCCGTATACGTCCACGATGAGACCGGAGAGGCCGTCGCCTTCACCGTGCACCAGTCGGTAGCAATCCGTTGTTTCGGCACTATGTAGCGCCGTTTGACGCACTGTCAGCGCCTGTTGCAGTTTTTGCACCCAGAATTCCAGTTCCAGCACATTGGCCGGCCCGAAACTGAGCAGTCGCACGGCAATGCTGCCGTGGTGAAAATGGCCCACGCCGAGCAGTTGTTTGCTGCGGTCGTACACTTCCACCACATCGCCGTCTTCGGGCTTTCCTTCAATGCGGGCGATGGCGCCGGAAAAAATCCAGGGGTGAAAGCGCAAAACAGGCCCTTCTTTGCCGGGTTTTAAATATACTTGTATCGTTTTTTTCAATAAAGTGCTGCAAAACAAATTGATTCTCAGCACTTTTGGGTTGTAATATACTAAAAGTTGAGAGGTTGAGAATGTTGATGGTTGAGAAAGCATTGGTAATCAGTGAATTAATACACCTTCTCGTTCAAAACCACTTTGTGTTCACTATAAGTATATCAGACAAAATAGTTTAGATTAAATTCTTTGCAAATGCTTGATTATCAACACAGATAACCAATAACTAATAACGGATAACTACTTAAATATGGCAGATAAAAAAACATCAGATTTCCGAATTGAAACGGTTATCGGGAAAGACGGCCTGGAAACGGCGTTCGAGCGCTTTGGTCAATTTGCGCAGTTGTATGATAAAATGGAACTGAATATCAAGCAGTTGCAGGGCCAGTTGACCAACCTGAAATACGACGACAACGCGGGTACCCTTGGGTTTGACGATAAAAACCTGGAACTCAACCGCATCCGGCATGCTTTCCTGTCTGAACTGGAAATGTTCAAAATGGCGCTGCCCCAGTACCTGAATACGACCCAGCCGGAGTTGTTGCTGCGCGGCGTGTCCGACCAGATCCAGATTGTGCTGGAAGTGATGGGACAACGTTTGCGCGGGTATTACGACATTGAAAAATCGCTGGGCGATGGCAACTCGGCGCTTATTTTTTTGCTGAAAGATGTGTTTACCCACCGCCGGGTCGTGACCAAGGTGTTGAAAGTGCCCGTTTTATCGGATGAAATCAAAAACGAAATCCGGGCTGTTTCACAGTTGAAACACCGCAATATCATCAAGTTGCTGGGCGAATCGCTCGACCGTTTTCCGTTTTATATTATTTGTGAATACGTCAACGGCCCGACCTTGCCCATCGTACTCGAAAAAACAGGGCCTCGTCCGGCTTCCCAGGCCGTCGACTGGCTGTTCCAGTTGGCCGACGCGCTCAGTTACCTGCGCCAGAAAAAGATTCTGCATTCCAACATTCGCCCTTCCAAAATATACATCGACGAAGAGCAACACATGATGATTTCCCCTTTCGACATCATCAAGGCGGGTATGAGCGATCGAACCCTCGGTAAATTCCGGGAAGATTGCCAGTACCTCAGTCCCGAATACCTGCGCGGCGACGGCGAACCGCTCAGTTTTCAATCCATGCGCTTCTCCGACCAGTTTTCCATCGGACTGGTGGCGTTTAAACTGCTGACGGGCCGCGACTTGTTCACAGGCGATTCCGTGATGGACATCATCGCCAACCGCGAACAGTTTTTTAAGGACAAACGCCATCGCAAAGAAGTTTTGTCCGTCATTGAGGATAAGGAATTAATGGAAATGATCGAAAAAATGCTGGAAGAAAAGCCCTCCAATCGTTTCGATGACCTGCATGATGTGTTGCATCGTTTCCGCCAGTTGAGTATGAAAAGAGATGACGACGCCAGTTTGCTGCGCAATAGTTACCGGCGTTGCTTAGCCTTCAACAAGGAGTTTATCAATGAATTTTACACGCTGTTTCTGGAAGATATGCCCGAAGCCGACCGCAGTCATTTCACCAACCGGGAGCGGCAGCACACCATGCTGCAAATGGCGATGGACGTGCTGATCGACTTAGACAAAAAAGAAGCGCTGTTCCGGCAAATCCTCAGCAACGGCAAACACCAGCAATTCGACGCGGCGGCTTACGAGCGGTTCATGGATGTGTTTATCGGTCTTGCCAAAAAAACAGACCGCAAAAAATGGAACGAAACGACGGAACAGGCGTGGATGGATATGCGGGATAAGGCGATGGTGGTGGTGCGGGAGGAGCTGGTCGTGAGTAGTGAGGGTTGTGAGAACGTGAGTTTCTTTTGGTTAAATTAAAGGAATAAAAAGGGCAAAATCAATGTAATTCTCATTGCTTTTTTGCCCTTGCAATGTGGCATTCCTTTTCTCCATTCTTCCCGAACAACGCCCCGATTTTTTCCCAGCGTAGCATCTTGAAATTCTGCCGCTGCAATTTCCCCTGGTCATAATTAAAGCCGTCCTGGGCCACGAACAACCCTTTCGGGAAAGTTTTGCCCAATGGCACACTCACCACATCGATGCCGTCGGTTTCTTCCACGCCGTCTACCGTTTCGAAGTCGGTGATTTTAAAACTGCCGAGGTAACGATTCTCGCCGGCGCTCAAATACGGCGTAGGAAAAAATTGCCCTGCGAACTGACCAACAGATAACCGCCGCTGCCGTTTATTTTGTAAAGCGCGTCAGCCCCTCTACGTCGTAGGCGATGTTCGGATTGTCTTCGCCGCTTGTGTTCAGCAGGGTGCGCCGGTTGCCGCCGTCGGGTTCGGCGAGCATTTTCCAAATGCCTTTATCTTCTTCGCCGACGTAAAGCACGCCGAAATCTTCGTCGGCTACCATACCTTCGGTTTGCGAATCGCAGTTTGGTCGCACCAGTTTTAGGTCCAATTTATTGTCGGGTGTTAGGCATCTCAAATTGTTGTACCGTGCCATTTTTTCCACTGACGAATAAATAGGGTTTCTTGCTGTGGTAAAACAAAAAACCATACACGTCTTTCACCAGGTTGGTGTCAATTTTCAAAGTGCCGGCAGCGATGTCGGAAAGCGTTCCGTTGGTAGGGTTGAGTTGAAACAAATCAATGGATTGATCGCTGCGGTTGGTGCAACCCACTAGGTCAACTTGCTGCTTACCCAGCCCAAAGCCGTACATCACGTCGATGTTGTTGATGCGTCCGGTCGGGTAGAAGGCCTTTTCAGCACCCTGCAAGTCGAACACCACCACACCGCCCGTCTTATTGGTACCGATAATGAGGCTTTTTTCGGCATCGGCGGCATTTACCCAAATTGCCATATCGTCGGCGGCATCGTCGTCGGCGTGGGGCGAATGCACGGCGCCGGTTTCGGCATCCGGCACAACGAAGGCTGTGATTTTGGCCTGTTTGGCGCGCGCTTCGGCGTATTCCAACGAGTCTTCGCGGGCTTCGAGTTGTTCTTCGGTCAGGGTGGCCGGTTTAGGCGCGTCGGTTTGGCAGGAAGCCCATGCGAGGCAAGCCAGGGCAAAGGGTAAAATACGGCGGGTGCTCATGTATGTTTGACTTAGCGTAGGTTGTAGATGTATCAGAAATTCAATTTGATGCCTACACGCGTCCACCAGGAGTAAAATTCCTGTTGCTTGATGCGGTTGGGTGTGCCAAGGTAGTAGCGCAGGGGTGTGTTGGTCATGTTGATAACGTCTACGAAGGCATTCAGGTGGCGCGTCAAATCGTAGTTGGCCGTAAAGTCGAGGCGAAATTCTTTGTCGTAGTATTCATCTAAATCCTTGTCAGCGCCAAGTTGATACAGAAAAGCGTCGTGGTAGTTTCCGGTGAGTCGCACGAATAGTTTTTTGGCATCATAAAAAAGGGCCAGATTGGCGGTGTGTCGCGCCTGACCGGGCAGGGTGATTTTTTCCTGCTCTCCGGAAGGGTTCAGATTTCCACGTCGTCTTCGCCGAAACCACGACCGCATCGGTGAAATTGGCGGAAAACGTTTGTGAATTTCCGCCTCCGGTAGGTATAGGTGTAATTGGAGTAAACGCCGAAACGGCTCAAAAACCCGGGCAGAAAATCAAATTTGGCCTGTGCCTGCAATTCAGCGCCATATACTGATGCCTTGTTGCCGTTGACTGCTTTAGTGATTTCCACCAGCCCGAAATCCTTTGGGTCGCCTTCGTGGGCGAAACGTTTGAAAAAGAAAATGAAATCGTCTATTCGTTTGTAAAACACCCCGCCGGAGAGGATGCCTTTTTTCAAATACCGTTCGGCAGCAGGTCCGGGATTGCCAAATTTCACTTCGTCGCGATCCTGTTCGCGGTAAGGCAATACATCGTCGAAATTGGGGCGCGAGTAGGTGTAGGTGAGCGCAGCGCGGAGGTTGAAATTGTCGTTGACGTCGTATTTCAGTTGCACCTGAGAGAGCCAAAACTCGTGGGTGCGCTGGTCGGTCAGGGTGTCGATGCCGAGGAATTTGTTGCCGTCCGTGAGTACTTTCGCGCCGGTGTAGTCGATATCGGTGCGTTCAGAACGCAAACCGGCAATCATCATGAGCCGGTTGAAATCGTGACGTACCATGCCATAAGCGGCATAAATCCGTTCTTGGGCTTCGTAATCTTCACCGAACGATTGGGTTTTGGTGCCGACGCGGTCGAAGATGAAATGCTGCGGGTAAAATTCGTAGAAATTGCGCATCTTTTCTGCCGAAGGCATGAACTCCAACAAGTAGCCCTTGTCCAGCAGATTGTCGTCGCGGAAACCGTTGTTCACGGTGGCCAGCGAAAGTTTTGGACCTTCGCCGGGGTACCCCAGCGGTTTTCAAAATAGGCGGCAAATTGCTGCGATTCAATATTGCGTTCCTTGTTTTTGGCCCTTATTTTTCCGCCGAATTTAATGTAGCCGCTGTTGTTGGCATTTAAAATGTAAGGCAAAGTAAGGTTGATACGCGGCGTATAATTCACGTCACGTACCTTGCGGTTCTCGAGCAGCAAATTATCCAGTTCAAAATTGTCGTAGTCGGTGGCGTTGGGCGCGTTGTTTGCATTGGGAAATTCAGCGCGTGTGTATTCCGGGTCGTCGAGGTTGAACCGCGTGGCGATAGCCTGCCCCGGACTTTCAAATTCCGCTTCGAGCCGGTCGGGCTCCTGCTCCCGGGCATAGGCCACAAAAACCTGATAATCCAGCGTCGCCCGCCCGATTTTATGTTCGCCGCCCAAACTCAACGTACTCAATTCCTGCCTTTTCTGCCGCGCCCGTACGTCGTGGATGACCCCGCCGTAGAGATAATATTCATAGGAAAGCGCGTCGTCCAGTTCATAGATTTTGCGGCGGCGTACTTCGTCGTCGGTGAAGCGGTTGTACATGGCCCTAGATAAACGAAGGAATTTTTATTGAAACGGTAATCCAGCGTCGGCGCCACGCTGATACGGGTGCGCGTGATGTCGTAGTGGCGGAATTGCACCTCGCGGAATTGCACGAAATAATTGTTCACCCCCGAGTCCTGGCTCCCAAAAAACGGGCCTTTGGCGAAGTCGTATTCCACATTGTCGGTGCCCTGGTTGTTTTGAAAAAAACTACTGTTGAGGTTAAATCCAAAACGTCCAAACCGCTGGCTATAAGTGTATTGCAGTTGGTAGTTCGGTGTTTGCCGCAGGTTATTGTAGCCTCCGGCGATGGTAGCGCGGATATCGGGCAGCTCCCCGGCGGCTTCTTTTGTTTTTATATTGACCGAGCCGCCGATGCCGTCGGCGTCCATGTCGGGCGTCATCACTTTGGACACTTCGATGAATTCGATCTGGTCTGCGGGAATAATGTCCATGCCGACATAGCGCACGCCGCCCTGGGGGGAAGGAATCTGTTCGCCGTTTATGTTAAAATTAGTCAGTTCCGGAGGGGTGCCGCGCAATTGTACAAAACGCCCTTCGCCCTGATCGCGCTGGAGCGTGATACCTGGAATACGTTGCATCACCTCGGCCGCGTTCATGTCGGGAAAAGTGGCGATTTGTTCGGCTGAGACGATATTTTTAATACTTTCCGCCCTTTTTTGTTCGATCATAGCCCGGATTTGACCTTCTGCTTTGCCTTTGATTTCCACCTGGGCGAGGCTGATGCCGTCGGGATCTAATTGTACTGAAAAAACAGCGGGACCTTTGGCGAAGTCGTGGCGAAATACTTTAGTCGTGTAGCCGGTGAGGGAAACGCGAACACGGACGCTTTGCAGGGGGAATATCTGCAATGTAGAACGCGCCATTTATATCCGAAATAGCGCCCAGCAAGGTGTTTTCAAGTGAAATGGTGGCTCCAATGAGCGCTTCTTTCGTATTGGCATCCTGAACGGTTCCGGAAATGGAATAGCGCTGCGCAAAAACAAACAAGGGAGCGAGTATGAAAAATGCCAGGGTACAAGATGGTTTGTAAAAATGGTACATCGTTCGGTAATTAATCTTTGAAAACACATTTCAATTTAAGAAACTGGTTTTTCTGTGCCAAATTATTGTTGCCAAACGCAACGTGAAACATGAGTCCCATTTGGCGCAAGGATTGCGAAGCAGTCAAATCTATGTGAACTACAACACCCTTAGCGTATCTAACCACATAGGCACATAGAAAACTAGCGTAGAGTACTCTTAACGTTTTCTATGTGCCTATGTGTTCAAGAGCGCTCGGCAAATAGAACAGATTTGACTTGGGCAAAAGAGCTTTGCGGCTTTTTCACGCCAAAATTCGGATGATTCATGTTTGCACCTGACCAAAGCTTATTTGTCACGTTAATCCCACCAAAAGCCTTTTGCTGAATAATCAACTGCTGCGCATAGATTTTTTACCCTGAAGCCTTGTATGTAGTACGTGCCGGTGGGTAAATTGCCCGTCTGGAAAGAGACCGTTTTTCCGTAAATAGTTTGGATCGTTCTCAGTAATTGACCCTGACTATTAAACAGGCGAATTGCAGCGGCATCGTCGTTTTCCAATTCCACGTTAACGAGGCCTGGTCGGGCAGGGTTCGGGTACACTTTCAACTGCTGTACAGTCGGATTGAAAATCGATTTGACAGAAGACGAAGGCGAAGAATAGTAAATCACCAGGCGCGGGCGGCGTTCGGGGTGGTTTTGGCCGTCGCCACCGTCTTCCGGATCGGCGATGTTTTCGTAAGATTCAAATTCACGGGCGTTTTCTACTTCGGTCACACCCTGATTTCGCCTTGCAGGATAAGCGCCAGGGAATTGCCTGCCTGCCAGCCGCTGCGGTCTACAATTTCCTGCAAAATGAATTTCAGGTCTGGCGTCTGGTATTTTCCCCAGAGTTCCCATTCTTCGGCAACTTCCCAGACCAGGGAGGCCGTGGTGCGCGGCGATCGGTGATGAGGGCATCTTCCGTGAAAGTTTGTGCATCGTCGGCCGCTTCACCGGTGATGGTAATTCGCGCCACATCATCGGCAGATTTGCCTTCGTGCGACCAGACTTGTACAAACGCCGAGTCAATAATAGCGCCTTGCGGAATCGCTATATTGCGGAAACGGAGACCGGTAGTAAGCGCCTTTTGATCTTCCGGGGCGCCTTCCCAGCCCGCGTCGAGGTCGTCGTCGTAGAGCGCGTCGATCGCATCGTTTTCCTGTTCGGCGTCGTCCGAAGAGCCTTCAAAGGTCACGCCCTCGTCTTCGATGGTATCGGTAACCATCATTGGTATTTCCAACAGAGCGCTGGACACCGAGTAGTATATGACTAATTGCGGGCGGCGTTCCGGGTGATTCTGGCCGTCGCCGCCATCTTCCGGGTCGGCGATGTTTTCAAAAGATTCGAATTCGCGGGCATTTTCAACTTCCGTCACGCCCTGGTTTTCGCCTTGCAGGATAAGCGCCAGGAATTGCCCATCTGCCAGCCGCTGCGGTCTACGATTTCCTGCACGATTTCCTTCAGGTCTGGCGTCTGGTACGCACCCCAGAGTTCCCATTCTTCGGCCACTTCCCAAAGCAGGGAGGCCGTGGTGCGAGGTCGTGCGGTGATGAGGGCGTCTTCGGTAAAGGTTTGTGCGTTGTCTGTAGCTTCACCGGTAATGGTGATGCGCGCTACGTCGTCGGCAGATTTACCTTCATGCGACCAAACCAGCAGGAAAGCGGAATCGATGACAGCGCCTTGCGGGATAGCGATGTTGCGAAAACGCAGGCCGGTGGTCAATGCTTTCTGATCTTCCGGCGCGCCTTCCCAACCTGCGTCGAGGTCGTCATCGTAGAGTGCGTCGATGGCGTCGTTTTCCTGTTCGGCATCGTCGGAGGATGCTTCAAAGACTACGCCTTCGTCATTAATCGTGTCGGTGACTGTGATGACGCTTTGCATCACAAAATTCTGCGCGTTTGCTACGCTGCAAACAGCGGTCAAAATGAATGACAAGAGGAATTTGTACAGGTGGTTTGTGCTCATGTTCAGGTAGTGTGATTCGGTGAAAATTCTGAACTGACAAGGTAAAAACAGCAGCAGCAGACGAAATGCAAGCCAGGTTTAAGTAAAGGTTAAGTTTAAAATGTTAAATTTCCGGACTTGAAGGCATGGTTCCGCTGGGTTCCGCTATAGCAGAAACGTACTGAAACATTTCGCTGAAATTGCTTTACAATTACTTCATCATTCGTTAATCCAGGCTTTCCATCCCCTCTTTTCCGCCGCTCTACTTTCGCCTTTTTGAATAAACAAATTCTCAAAGGCATGATCCAATCTTACACCAAACACTTAATTTGTAGTCTTATAGCCCTGGTTTTTCTAGGCAGGCTTGACGCGCAACAAACGTTTTTTCAGGGTTTTGAACGCAGCGCAGGCGATACCTGGGCATTCACGGCAACTCCCGCAGCATACAATGTACCGGCAGCCGAAGACTTCTGGACGGATACTACCACAACCAATTCCATCAACCCCGCTTCGGGCAACCGTTTCTGGTACATGCTCGATCTGGAAAATCCCAGCGGCGGCGGCGCTTTTTTCCACACCCTCGACTTTCAGACGGTGGATGTAGCGGCTTTCAGTACCAATTCCCTCACATTCAAATACTATACAATTGGATACGAGGCGGCTGACTCCATCGGATATATCCTGGAAACGGACAACGGTACAACCTGGGATATCACAAAATACGTGGACCTGAACCGCAATACTACGGCCTGGACTGTAGTGGAAATAGCAGTGCCCGCCGGTGCACAATTCGTGCGCCTGCGCCTGATGGCCAAACAAAACGGCGGTAGCGATTTTGCCGGTTTCGATGACGTACAATTGACCAGTTCCAATGGCGACGTCACACCACCCGTGGTGCTGAATGCACAAGCGTTGAATGACCAAACAGTACGCCTGGTTTTTTCCGAATCCCTGGATGCTACCGCAGAAAACATGGCAAATTATACTGGTGTTGCAACCTGACGAGCGCTGTCCGCAATACAGAAGGCGACACGGTGATATTAGGTTTACGGTACACCATTTGTTACCGGCGCAAACAATACTTTAACTGTAACTGGCGTACAGGATGCTGCCGGAAATCCACTGGCCGCGCCATTCGTTTATAGTTTTGTCTGGAACAGTTCCGTGCCCGATCTCGTTATCACCGAAATTAATTACAACCCGCCCAGCGGCGACCCGGATACGCTCGAGTTTATAGAAATGTACAACAATGGCAACCAGCCTGCTGCTATTGGTGGTTTCCGGTTGGGTGGAGTAGTCTCCATGACTTTCCCGGCGCTGACACTCGCTCCCGGCGAAACATTTCTGGTGGCTGCCAAAAAAGCGGCCTGCGAGTCCTTTTTTACCGGAAAAACATTTTACCAGTGGAATGGCGGATCCGTGCTGACCAATGGCGGCAACACGCTCGTGATTCGCAACACAGCAGGCGTAACCATCGACAGCGTACAATACGACGATGCGTTCCCGTGGCCGCTTGAACCGGACGGACAAGGTCCGTCCGCAGAATTGCTTTCTCCCAACCTCGACAACAACGACGGCGCCAACTGGAAACCCAGCACGACCGCTACTGCCGATCCCGGCAATTTTGCCAGCCCGGGCGTGGTTGAGATTGCTACATTAGCAACCATTTCTTTTGGTAGCCCACGCACACTGGTGCAGGAAAATGGCGGTTCCGTCAGTATTCCTGTTACGGTTACCAACCTGAGCACCACCCTGGCGGAAGCCCGTGTACGCGTAGTCAGTGCCTCTACTGCCGTCAACGTGGAAGATTACATTTTGGTCGATTCTGTTGTAACGTTCCCGCAGGGCGCCACTACACCCATCCAGTTGTCCGTACAAATCGTGACGATAGCGCGCCGGGCAATAGCCGTTACCTCATCCTGCAATTGTTCGACTTCGTGGCATCCGAAGCGGGACCTGTTGCTGAGCATGCCATTCTGATTAATGACGATGATAAAATTGCGCCGCAGCCGCAAAGCAATGCGCCGATTAAATTAAATTTTTTGAGCAGTTATGATGTAGACCCCACTTCAGCAGCCACCGCCGAAATTTCGGCTTACGACCCGACCAGCAAGCGCCTGTTTACAACCAATATCTCACAGAATCGGCTGGAAATCATTGATTTGAAAAACCCTGCTGCACCTGCAAAAATTCAATCCTTAGATATTACAACCTATGGCGGCGGTATCAATTCGGTTGCATTTTCCAACGGAATAATGGCCGTGGCTATCGATGCTGCAGTGATCACAGATCCCGGGAAGGTGGTATTTTTTGACGTGAACGGAAATTTTGTGAGCGAAGTAACGGTTGGTTCTTTGCCTGACCACGTGAATTTCACCGCAGACGGCAGCAAATTGCTGGTAGCCAATGAAGGCGAACCGGCTTCCGATTATTCTGTCGACCCGGAAGGCTCCGTCAGCGTGATCGATATGACGCCTGGCGCTGCTAACCTTACACAAGCCAACGTAATCTCTATCGGATTTACGGATTTTAACGACGATACCACTGCTCTGCGCGCTGCGGGTGTGCGTATTTTCGGCCCGAATGCTACTGTAGCACAAGACCTGGAGCCGGAATTTATCACGGCTTCTGCCGACGGCAAAACAGCCTGGGTGACCTTGCAGGAAGCCAACGCTATCGCGGTGATCGACCTGGAAACCAATACCGTGACCGCTATTAATCCATTGGGTCTGAAAAATTATGCCGCACAACAAGTGGCACTCGACGCTTCCGACCAGGCGCCCGGTATTTTCTTTAATAACTGGAATGTAAACGGCCTGTACCAGCCGGATGCACTCGCTTACTGGACGGTAGGCGGCGACGAATACCTGCTCACAGCCAATGAAGGCGACGTGCGCGAATGGGATGCTTACGCAGAAATTGTACGCGTCAGTTCCTCTTCCTACAAACTGGATTCCACCGCTTTCCCGGATGCCGCCTACCTGAAACGCAGCGAATTGCTCGGTCGACTCAACGTGACCACTGCAACGGGCGATACCGACGGCGACGGCGATTTTGATGAGATACACACTTTTGGCGGCCGTTCTGTTTCCATCTGGAATGCAACCACCGGCACTTTGGTGTGGGACAGTGGCGATGACCTGGAGCGCATCGTAGCGGCTGATCCGGTATATGGCGCTTTGTTCAATGCCAGTAACTTCAATAATACCCGTAAAAACCGTTCCGACGACAAAGGCCCCGAACCGGAAGGTGTTGAAATTGCCACGATCGAAGGCCGCAATTACGCTTTCGCAGCTCTGGAACGTATCGGTGGCGTGGTGGTGTACGATATCACCAACCCGGCTGCACCTCAATATGTACAATGGATCAATACACGTACGACAGATAGTCTCGGTGGCGACCTGGGTCCTGAAGGTATCTTCTTTATTCCGAAGGCTGAAAGTCCGAATGGCCGAAATCTGCTCGTGGTTTCCAATGAAATCAGCGGCACCATCTCTGTATTTGAAGTTTCCATTGATAAAACTAAAACCGGCGAATACAACCTCGATAAATACGCATTTGATAACAATCCCGTCATTGGGGTGTACGGCGATACGATCCGCGAAGGCGGCATTTCCGGCTTGTTCTACCGCGACGGCTCTTATCGTTTTGTCGGCGACCGCGGCCCGAATGCGGATGCCCTGAACAGCCCGCTGGCCAACGGCCAGACAGCCCTGGTGTTTCCTTTCCCGGATTACGCGCCGAAAGTATGGCAGGTGCGCCCGGACAATGATACACTTGCAATAGAAGATTTCGATTTTATCAAACGCCCGGACGGTACCGGCGCAAGCGGCCTGCCGCTTCCGGTCGGACAAGGGAATACCGGCGAGGTTGCCTGGTCCGATACGCTGGCAACCGTTGTGCCCAATGATACATGGGGTATTGATTCTGAAGGTATTACACAAGACAATGAAGGTAATTTCTGGATCTGCGACGAATACGGCGTGAGCATCTGGAAATTAGATCAGAACTTTAAAGTACTCAATCGCTACACGCCGTTCCCGGAAGAAGTAGCGGATCTGCCCCTGGATACCCTGCTGGGTAAACGCCGCGCCAACCGCGGTTTTGAAGGTATCGCCTACACACCCAACGGAAAAATCTTTGCGATGGTGCAAAGCCCGCTGAACAACCCGACTGCTGCTGCGGGCAGCGCTTCCCGCATCCACCGTTTGGTGGAACTGGATCCTGCTACCGGCGCCATGCGCACATTTGTGTATGTGCACGACCCCGTTTTGGGTCAAATTCGTAGCCAGGACTGGAAAATTGGTGATCTGGCAGCCGTCAACAACGAAGAATTTCTCGTACTGGAACATGCCGAACGCAATGGCTGGAATGCAAAAAATGTGTATAAATTCAGCATCGCAGGCGCTACGCTGGTGAGTGGTAATAATTTTGGCGGTCAAACGCTGGAACAGTTGAACAACGAAGCCGGCCTGGCAGCCAATGGTATCGTACCGGTTCAAAAATCACTGTTCCTCGACTTGCTGGAACTCGGCTGGGAACGCCAGCACGACAAACCCGAAGGCCTGGCGATTGTCGATTCCGCTACGGTGGCAGTCATCAACGACAATGACTTTGGTATTGCCTCGCCCAATGCAGATGGAAAAATTACGCTGACTGGCAAAACGACCCGTTTATATGTGTACCACCTTCCATCCAATCTGCAACTGGATTATGTAAGTCCGTTCTGCGAAGTTGCTCTGGGCGATGACGTAGTAGTATGCGCACCGGCAGAATTAGAGTTGACTGTTGCGGATCAGGGTTTTGCTGAAGCCGACTGGTCGACAGGTGACACGACGCTGGCCATTGCGGCCACCCAAACGGGTGTATTCTCCGTTCTGGCTACAACCGCTTTCGGTTGCGTTTCACGCGATACCGTACAACTTACTGTAAATGAACGGCCTGTGGTCGACCTCGGCCCCAACGCAGGGCTTTGCGCACAACAAACCCGTATGCTGGACGCAGGCAATGCCGGTAGCAATTACGTTTGGTCGAACGCTTTTTCTACCCAGGTCATTTTAGTTAATGCACCCGGTAACTATGCGGTCACCGTCACCGATAGCAACGGTTGTTCCGCTTCCGATGCGATTGTTATTACATCTTTGGCGACGCCCGTTATCAACCTGGGCGCCGATGAAAACCTGTGCGAAGGTGAGGCACTTACGCTGAATTCGGGTTTCCCGGGTGCAGCAACGATCTGGTCTACGGGTGCTACATCGCCTTCTATCAATGTGACTGCGACGGGCGCCTACACGGTTCAGGTGACACTCATTACCGGCTGCTCCGATGTGGATACCGTGCAGGTCAATGTAAATCCGAACCCAGTAGTGGACTTAGGCGCAGACACCACGCTTTGTGAAGGACTGACGCTGACGCTCGATGCAGGTAATGCAGGTAGCGCTTATGTTTGGTCGAACGGCGCTACTACGCAGACGATCACAGCAGACGCTTCCGATTTGTACGAAGTAACGGTCACCAATACCTTTGGCTGCTCTGCTTCTAATGACGTCGCTGTCAGCGTAGTAGTTTGTGTCGGCACGGAAGAACTGGCTTTGCAGGATCAGGTGAAGGTTTTCCCGAACCCGACCGGCGGAAAACTGTTCATTCAAATGGACGAATTGTTGTCCACTCCTGCGCAGTTGTCGGTGTTTAATACGGCAGGACAACTGGTTCGGACGCAGCAATCGATCACGAATCAGCAGACAGAAATTGATTTGAGTGCTATGCCAAAAGGTTTGTACCTGCTCCGTTTACAAAGCGAGGAGAAAGTAGCGACCGTTCGAGTAGTTGTGCAGTAATAATATGAGTATTTGAGGATGCGGGTATTGGAGTATTAGACCGGGAAACCGGGAAGAGGCTCTGATACCCGCATTTTTTTGTGCGTTGGCGCTGGGTGTGGGTCTTGCAAACCTGTACATTTTTCTGTTGAACCGCACGCGTTTTCTACCACAACGGACACAAAGTGGTTTCACAAAGGACACAAGGCGTAGCGTTGACTCATCCCGCTTAGTAAATAATGTACGCAGGCATAAATTATCACAAATGATTAAAATATTGATTTTAAATACGTAATACCTGCTATTTATCCTCTGCGGCATTTTTATCCCGGAAAATATAATTGAGGAACGTTATCAACAAACTAAGGCCGACCGCGCTTTTCCAGTGCTTTAAAATGATTGCTGAAATAGTATCGGTAGAGTGATCAAAAACTTTTCCAGCAGGATATACCCCAAAATAAACAGGATAACACTAGTGAGAAAACTCAAAACAATTCTTTGTAATTTCATAATGTAATTATTTTCATTGATATAAACTATTTACCCCATTGGTACCGGATTTACTGGAGTGAGGCGTCGGCGCCAGTTATTCAGTACATTTTGCCTCCCATCCGGCAGCTAAAGCAGCCGGTACAGCGCCGCCCACACATCCCCGTAATCATACGTCTCCAAATTCCGCCAGTAATCCAGCGTCTCACTCAATTGCGCCACAGAGGAAACACCCAGCAACATTCCGCTGAACTGCGGGTTCAGGGCGGTGTAAATCAGCCCGACGTGGTTCATCGTTTTGACAGGCGGGCGCACAAAATCCGTATTCAGTTTGGGTAAAATACTGCGCAGTTGATCCAGTGTAGCCGCTACTTTTTCCGGGTCGCCGCCGCGCCGCAGAAAAGTGCTGTCGCTGGGGTACACGCCGTCGAGTTTGATGCCGCCGGCGTTGATGCCGTAGGCAAAAAAATGGTGTTTTCCTTGTTCGAGTAGCGCCTCGTACCGCCTTATATCTGATTGTAAAAGGTTGTTTTCAATTGAATATCGAAGGAAAGTCCCAGGTCGGCGTTGATGGCGGCGTAGATGTCCGGGTGCGCGATGCCTGACAAACCCGGCTGAAGCCCCTGTTCTTTTTGCAGCACGGCCAGCGCTTCTAAGGAGCCTCGAATGGCCGTTTCGTCGTCTCGGTTGTCCCAGTGCAGCATCAGGCAGTGCAGGTTCTCATCGAACAGGCGGCGGTACTCGTCGCCCATCATCAGGATAAAAGAGGGCGCGAGGTTGATATCCGGCGTACGCATATTGTCGAGGCTGCCGATTTTCATGGTGATGCGCAGGTCGTGGAGGCCGTGGGCTTGCACATACTCGTACAGGATTTTTTCGGCAGCCCGGAAGTCGACGGGATTTTTATTGATGGGATAATTGGTCGCTGCGTCGATGTTCCGGTGGCCGGCTTTCAGCCAGAGATCGAGCATACGGAAGGCTTCGTCGCGGGCGACGTTCCAGCCCCATTGGGCGGTACCGAGTACGAGTTCTGGTAGAGGCATACTGTTTTGTTTATGGTTGAGAATGTTGAGAGTTGAGATTGTTGAGGGCCGCTCGGTGAAGGAAGATATTGTTCATAGAGTGGCCCTCAACACTCTCAACCCTCAACATTCTCAACAAAACTCACCGTCTATGTTTCAGCACCCGCATCGCCCGTATATATTGTTTCGCCAGCCTTGGAATATCCACTTTGCTGCCAGTGGTATCGTCGGTCCATTTTACGGGTAATTCACACATTTTCAGGCCTTTCCATTCGGCAACCGCTAGCAGTTCGGTGCTGAAAAACCAGCCGTTGGATACGGCGCCGCCGTCCATGAGTGGTTGCACCCATTCGCGCCGGAGCCATTTGAAACCGCACATGCCATCGGAAAATCGGGTGCCAAGGTAAGTTCTGAGCAGCAGGTTGAAGATACGGGAAGTGATTTCGCGCTTCAGGCTGCGGCCGATCACCCGGGACTTGCGGTGCAGGCGGGTGCCGTATACCACATCGAATCCTTCCGTGGCCAGTGCGTTGTAGGCTTGAATAAAGTGTTGCAGATCAGTAGCCAAATCCAGGTCCATATAACCGACAATATCTGCCTGGCTTTGTGTCCAGGAAGTTTTAAGGGCTAATCCAACCCCTTTTTCGGGCACGCGGACTAATTGGATTTCCGAAAATTCATTGCACAGCAGTTCCGCGATATGCCGGGTATCGTCGGTACTGCCATTGTCCGCGATCACGATGCGCCACTGATATTTTTCCGGAAAATGCATGCATAAAAAATCATACAGGATCCGAACCTGCCGGTCTAAGGTCTCCGCTTCATTGAGCACGGGGATGGTTACGTCGAAAGTCATACCTTGATTAAAAATGATTTGGGACCTTGATTTAAAGGATGGCCATGATGGATTGCTTTGTTGGCAGGTTAGAACAACCGAGCGGGCAAAAGTATGACGGCGTGAGCGATTTTTATTTGGTTTGAACAGGTCCCATTTTTCATTTTATCGTCTGTTTTACCTTACTTTGTCCGAAATTCCCGGATTGTCGCCGACGAAACCGGTGGGGGTAATTTTCCAGCCCCCACTTTTGGCCGGTCAATGGGGAAATAACTAATTATCTACCCAGCGTGTGCGCCTCCCGTGGTGTGACGATATGGTTCAACTTCAACTTCGATGAGTGATCTTTTGAAAAAATTCAAGTCTGTTTTTGTGGTAGAGGAAGAAAACAGCAATAAACAAACAACGCCGGCTGCTGCCGAAACGCCCAACCCGCAACAACAAGTGCCTGCTCCGCCGCCTGTCGCGCCGAGATCGGTTTCCGAAGGCGGCGCTGTGACGGATAAATTTGTACAGATTTTGTTGGGCGCACTGGAAAAGAACAACCAGCAGGGTTTCGATTATTTTGAATTCCGCCAGTCGCTGAAAAACCTGGCCAAGATGCCCATGGATGAAGTAACGCGCTTTCATTCCGCTTACGCCATGGCGCAGACGATGAACGTAACGCCTGCCAAACTGATTGAATCCGCGCAGTTTTATCTCAATGTGCTGACGGGTGAGCAGTCGAAATTCAACGAAGCGCACGCCCAGCAACGCGCCAAACTCATCGGCAACCGGGAAGACGAGGTTAAAAACCTGGAAGCGATGATCTTAAACAAAACGGAACAGATCAAACAACTGACCCAGCAGATTGAAGAGCATAAGCGCAACAGCGAGCAGATACGCAGTGAAATTGGGGAAAGCACGGTAAAAATTGAAAATACCAAAGCCGATTTTGAAGTGACTTTTAACAGTGTCGCCGGACAAATCCAGGAGGATATTGCCAAGATACAGCAGCACTTGAAGTAAGTTATTGGTTATCAGTTATCTGTTATCAGTTATCGGGTTTCAGGCCGAAAATCGTAAAAAAACTTTCAATACGTTCCCTAACCTGACCAATGAACACGTCACTTTTTTAACATAAAATTACTCGCACCGGTTAAGGAAGGGAATACCTTTCACCATTCCCAGCCTGAAACCCGATAACTGATAACTAATAACTGATAACCAAAACTAAACATGAACGACTTAATTAAAAATCCGATTGCTGCTTTTTTTGCCGGTTTGCTGGCATTATGGCTGCTGTTTTACTTCCTGAAAGTGGTGATCAACCTGTTTTGGGTTTTCGTTCTCGCTTTTGTCATCCTGTTTTTTGTCAACGATCGTTTTCGCCGTGCGGTGAGAATGTTCCTCGGCAGTATATTTAGCGGAAAATAAGCCGCCAAACATAAAGAATTGCGGTCTCTTTGTGACCTTTGTGCATTCCCTTTGTGGTAATAAATTGAATCCAACGTTTACAACGAATAACAACTTTAACCATGTCTGAATTACAACCGATCAAGCCCAAAAATTTTTGGGAACGTCCAGAAGGTGTCACCGGTGGTCTGTTTATGGCTGCCATTTTGTTGGGCGGCGGCTACCTGCTTTACCAGGCCTTGCCCACCCTGATTGCCCTGGCGCAGAACACGTTATACCTGGCCGGTCTGCTGGCTGCCCTGGCTGCGGTAGTGTATATGGTGCTTGATCCAAAAATGCGCAACCTCATCTGGTACATGTACAAATCTATCATGCGCTGGTTTACAGGCATGTTTGTGCAGATCGACCCGATCGGGATTCTCAAAAGTTACATCGACGATTTGAAAGATAGTTTGAGCAAAATGAACACCCAGATCAGCAGCTTGAAAGGCCAGATGTACAAACTGGGCGAAATGATCAAACAAAATCAGCGCAATATCCAGAACAACCTCAACATGGCCGGCAAAGCCAAAGAAACGGGTAAAGAAGCGCTTATGGTGCTCCAGGCCCGTAAAGCGGGGCGTTTGCAGGACTCCAATGTCAAACTGGAAGACTTGTACAAACGCATGGAAGTGCTGTACCGGGTGCTGACAAAGATGTATGAAAACTCCGAGATCATGCTCGAAGACCTCTCCGACCAGGTGGTGGTAAAAGAGCAGGAGTACAAAGCCATTAAGGCCAGCCACTCCGCGATTCGTTCCGCACAGGCTATCCTGAGCGGCAATTCCGACAAAAAGTACATGTACGATATGGCCTTAGAGGCAATGGCCGAAGATGTAGGTCAGAAAGTGGGTGAAATGGAGCGCTTTATGGATATGTCCAAGAACTTCATGGATGGCATCGACCTGCAAAACGGCGTGTTTGAAGAAGAAGGTCTGGCCATGCTCGAAAAATGGGAAAAAGAAGGCGTATCCGTGCTGCTGGGCGGTGAGAAAAACAAGATTATCGCCAAATCCAACAACCCGAGCGATGTGCTTGACCTCAATGCGCCCGCGCATATCCCTGCCAAAGCCGAACGCGGCGGCAATCAGTACGACACTTTTTTTGAACAATAATTTCGTTATCAGTTATTGGTTATCCGTTAGTTATCCGTTTTCAGGCAAATTTGAAGAGACCAGTTTCCCCCGAATGCCAGTGGAAACAAAGTGACTCTTTACTTCCCTGCCTGAAAACGGATAACTGATAACTGATAACTGATAACCAATAACCAATAACTAAAAATGGCAAGACTAACCTCTTTTTCAAAATTTATTATCACCCTGCTGATTGTCGGCGTCGTCTATTTTGTCGCCAGTTATTTCCTGAATAAAACCAAAACGGGTCAGGAACTGAAGGAAAAAGCCGGGACGGAGCAGGGCGGCGGCGGACTCTTTGGCGGCGGATCACAATCCGATGAAAACACCATCGGCGTCGGTGTGGTTACCTGGGGCGGATATGCCGGCGGCCAATACTGGAACAAAGGTTTCGCGGCAAATACCGAAAGCCGTTTTTATAAGGAAAACGGGTTTAAAGTGGATTTTAAAATCCTCGATGACCCCACCGCCAGCCGGAATGCCTGGAAAAATGACGAAGTGCAACTGCTGTGGGCAACCATCGACGCATTGCCTACCGAAATGCCCGGACTCGCTGCTTATGACCCGGTCGTGGTTTTTCAGGCCGACTGGTCGCGCGGCGGCGATGCCATAGTGGTGCGCCGGGGTATTACTTCCGTGGGTGATTTGCGCGGCAAACAAATAGCCGTGGCTGAAATGTCGCCTTCCCACTCGTTCCTGATCTGGTTGCTCAGTGCCGCAGGCATGACCACCAACGATGTAAAAATCGTCGGCGTGCCTTCTCCCGTAGAAGCGGCTGATGCATTCAAAGCCAACAATGTAGACGCGGCAGTTGTCTGGTCGCCGTTCGACGAAGAATGTGTGCAAAAAGTACCCGGAGCGCGGGTGCTGCAAAGCACGCGCAATGCTTCCAATATCATTGCGGACGTATTTATCGCCAAACGCAAATGGGTGGAAGCCAACCGCGACAAGGTGCAACAACTTTACGACGGCTGGATGAAAGGCGCAGCGGAAATCAACCGTAGCGCATCCGCCAAACAGGAGGCTGCGGCCATTCTCGCCGATGCATTCGACGGATTTACGAAAGACGACGCCATCAAAGCCATCGATAACGTCCGCCTTTGTACCCACGGCGACAATGTCAACTTTTTCGGCCTCAACCGCGCTAACTTCAAGGGCGTGAGCGGGGAAGACCTGTACAGCCGAATGACCAAAGAATACCGCAATGTAGGCGTGCTGAAAAGCAGCGATGTGGTGCCGGGTTGGTCGAAAGCCGCCTGGTTCAGTGCCGTGGAACGCTCCTCCCTGAGCGGCGCCGACCATGCCGCCGAAGGACAAAAAACGTTTGCGAGTATTTCTGAAAGCGAAGCCAAAGGGAAAGACGCCGTCGCGACCAAACGCGTGAGTATTTCTTTCCGTTCGGGCGAGTTCCTGCTCGACGACAATGCCAAGTATATCGTTGATAATGAGATGGTTCCGATTGCCAAGGCATTTGCCAACAGCCGTATTCGCGTGGAAGGCAACACCGACAATGTGGGCAATGCCGCTTCCAACGTAGCGCTTTCCAGAAAACGCGCGCAGGCCGTTATCGACTATCTTGTCAAGGAATACGGTATGCCGCGCAGCCGTTTTGTAGCCATCGGCAATGGCCCTGATAACCCTGTAGCCGATAATGGCAGCGAAGACGGACGCCGTAAAAACCGGAGAACGGATTTCCAACTCGTGGAGGAATAAAGGGAACACGGATTGAACGGATAGGACACGGATTTTTAAACACATAGGCACATAGAACACATAGTTTTGAGAGTACTCTACGCTATGTGTCCTATGTGCCTATGGGTTTAAAAATCGGTGTCCTATCCGTTCAATCGTCCTTATCACTGGCATCCCATATCCAACCGCGAAACCGGATCATTATTCGGGAAACAATTGCCCGACATGGTGATCGCAGGCGCATAACGCTTCAGGTTGGGATCATACAACCCGTTTTCCAGGAATTCCACCAGATCGGCCTTTTCCTGTTCGTTCAGATGCAAAGGACGGAACAGGGGCGATATTTGACTCGCCGGTACATTCGGGTTTTCCGGAATACCGTTGTTGAAGTATTCCACTACATCCCGTAAGGAAGTTTTGCTTGCGCCGTGGAAATAAAAACCCACATCTTTCAGGTTGTAGAGTTGCGGCACTTTAAACTTGTGCATATCCTCTTCGCGACCGGTAAAGCCGCCGCGACCCAGGTTGCGTTTGTCATTCGGGCCTGTGCGAAAAACCTCATATCCACTTTGGTGCAAATCATTCACGCCCAGCGCAAAAAAACCGTGCGGCAGGGTGTTCAGCGAAGGGCTGTTGTGGCAGCTCGAACAACCGGCTTTTCCAAAAAAGAGCAGGGCGCCGTTTTTTTGTTGATCTGTCATGGCCGCTTTATCGCCCTTGAGCCACAACTGGAAAGGCGCCTCATTGGTCAGAATGGTGCGGAAATAAGCGGCAATGGCAAACGCAGCCGTTGTTCGGGTGTAACGTTCGTTCTCCGGAATTTCGGGGAATGCCGCGTCGAACAGCGCCGTGTAACCTAAAGAATCGGTCACATTTTTATTTACCACCTGCCGGTGGACAATAAGCGCTCTGTTGTTATTGGCCTCCAGGCCCTGTAATCCCTTGAAATTGACCTCCACAAGTGTGTCCTGGTTCCAGACCGATTCGGTGCCTTCATTTGAGCCGAATGAACCGAATGTGCCGGCCCACAAAGCATTGGTTACAAAAGCGGTATTGATAACCGGCAAAGGCCGGGCGCCTTGCGCGTCCACATCATTGCCCAGGTAAGAAGGGTTTTTCATACGACCCTCACCGCTTTCGCCAAATCCAATCGCTCCGTCGGCAATACCCTGAAAACGGCCTGCGGTAAAACCTCTCTCAGGAACGTGGCAACTGCTGCACGAGTACGCTACTTTGGAAACGGAGTAAGTCGGCTCCAGGCCAAGGCCAGTTTCAAAAAAAAGTAGCCTGCCCAAAGTCACTTTAATAGGAGTAATAGGATTCTTCGCGTCCTGGTTGGGCAACAAAGCGTAGTCGTCGCTTTTGGGTAAAATAAAATGTTCGTACGAACCGGTAGCGGATCGCAGGTTCAAAGCATCTTCGAGTGAGTCATCCAATTGGATGGAAACTTCGTGTACACAGGACAAAAAATAGCCGGTTGCAGCAAGCAGCAAAAAAGTGTTGGTGCTTTTTTCATAGTATTAGAAATTTATGGTATGAATAAGGTGTAGCCCCTTGCCATCGCAGCGAAGGAGATAAAAAGCGTAATATCTTCTATGGCAAGAGTGGAATCGTAAAAGAAATGTTTGGTGCAAATAGCAGGCCGAAAAACCAAAATGACATGTAGGAGACAAGATGATCTTTATCATCTAAAAGTCTTATGAATGTAATTTTAAGGTTTGATTACTCTGGGTACTTTATCTTCTGGCAGTTAAAAAAACATACAAGTGTTAATGCCGTAACAGGCTAAAAAGCCATTTAACAATGTTTTAATGCGCTGTTTGATGTTAATTACCATAGTTTGCAGGAAAAATATACACCATGCAACGCAAAGTATCTATACTGCCAATCCTGTTGTTCGGGCTGTTCTTTACAGGATGTTATCCTGTTGCACAAAGCATTGACGCATTTCGTGCGCCTACTTTTAAGGCAGATGCCAGTTTTAAAGTGGTGAGTCTGAACACCAATGACCAGGTGCTGATTGCGCTCGAGCAACAATTGTTATCACAGGGTTTTAAAGTAATTGCAGACAATTACCTGCGCACACAATCGGCGCCCGCTGGTAATGTCACCATCACCACCAATGACACCACTTACAACACCATGCAGTACCGGCCGCTGGGCGTCGAGATTTTTAAAGATAAACAGGCCGATTACGTGGTGCGCTACGATATGAATTGGCGTTTGACTGGCAGTTTTTTTGAATATTTCAATGCATCTGTAGTCAATACCGTCACTGGTGCTGTTGAATTTACTTACAATTTTAGACAGGGCAGCAATTCTGGTGATCTGATGAAAGATATGCGCTTTGTGCTCCGTGATTTTGTGACGAAAATGCTCGCAGCAAAATAAGAAGTTGTGCAGTTAGTGCCCATCGGATGTGTAATTTTGCGGATCAACCGTAAGCCAATCTATGGAGCAACGACGTCGCTTGCGCATTCTTTCCAAGATCCCGGAAACGGGCGATACCGCTACATTTGTACTGGAGCCAGCCGACGGACTGCCGCTGCATTACCGGCCCGGGCAATACCTGACGCTGTTGTTCCAATCAAATGGCCGGGAAAAACGCCGCGCTTATTCCTTCAGCACTTGTCCGGGCGTAGATGCCTTGCCCGCTATCACGGTGAAACGCGTTGTCAACGGGGAGTTTTCCAATTACCTGCTCCGCCACGTGCAAGCGGGCGACCTATTGGAAGCCATCGACCCGAATGGGCTTTTTTTATTGCCGGAAAAACAGGTGGATACATTGTTTTTTATCGCGGCTGGAAGCGGCATTACTCCTGTGTTCAGTCACCTGAAAATGTTGCTTCAATCCAGGGAAAACGCGCATCGGAATACCAAAATCGTACTTTACTACGCCAATCGAGACAGTCAAAGTACGATTTTTAAAGCCCAAATCGACCGCTGGATAGCCGAATACCCTGCGCGATTCAAGTGTATCTATTTTTTTAGCCGGGAAAAAAATGCGGAACATGCCCTGTCCCGTCACCTGAACAACGAACTGCTGGAACAACTGCTGCTGGCGTATTTTCAGGAGAAAATCACGCCCCGTCAGCGCCGAAACACCTGGTTTTATCTCTGTGCGCCAACCGCTTTGATGCGCATGGCCCGTATGACGCTGCGCACGCTCGATTTCCCGGACGAGCATATCCGTCAGGAGACTTTTTTGCCGGACACCAGATTACCGGATCGTATCATAGATACCTCGAAAATGCACACGATCCTCGCGCAAGGGAAAAATGAGCGGATCGAATTTCAGACGTATGAAGGCGAAACCATTTTGAATGCGGCGCTCCGGCAGGGTATCGCGCTGCCTTATACTTGCAAAAGCGGGGTTTGTTTCACCTGTTTAGCCAAATGTACTGCCGGTGAGGTCGAAGTGGCGTTTGTGGACTCTACCCGGCGCGAAGGCCCCGGCAGCATGGTGAATACGTGTATTGGGTATGCGGTGAGCGAACAAGTTGAATTAGTGTTTGGTGTTTAGTGTTTCGTGTTTAGGGCGCTTCGGACTTGGCACTTGTGAAAATTTGGCCAAAATACCAACTACTGCCAAAGGCGGAGCGCCCGAAACACTAAACACCAAAAACAAAGGCGAAGCGCAAACACTAAACACCATACACCACACACCTTACTGCCACTTAAACGTATTCACCATCCTATCCAGGTCTTTTTTCATAAAATCGACCACAGGGGCCAGCGAGTCGGGGCGCGCCTGGGTATTAAAATACAGGGACCCGCGGACAAAATTGCGGGTGGAATCGGTCAGGAAAAACTGGTAGGTAGAGGCTGCTGCGCCTTCCACATGGAAAACGATGCCGTACACCTGCGCGGAAGGGCGATGCACCGGAATTTCCTCGATATAACTGGCTTTGATGTTGTGCTTGTTGGTCATTTCAAAAGCATCCGCTACCAGTTTGTCAAAATCCTTGCGGCTACTGATAGGATAGTAGCTGCAATAAATTTTCGCATTGAGTTGCGGCACGAGTAGGTTGAACCAACAGTCGCTTGCCGGTTTTTCATCAAAATAAGTGGTATCGTGCTCCACCACGGCATATACGGGTTGTTCAAAAGTAAAATCGCAATACCCCTGGTCAAAGGGTTTATACGCTTTTTCAGGATAAATCACACGCGGATAGGCACGGGGTTTGGGCGCTGTGACGGTCTCTTCACAGGCAGACAAAAATGATACGAACAATAGCAAAAGGTAAATTCGGTTCCAGATCATGGTATGGTCGGCGCAAGTTGAATGGTAAGAATGTGCGCAAAGTTCGACAAAAACGTTCGATCTGAAGTTATGGTGTTGAGATTGTTGAGATTGTTGAGGGTTGAGAGGTGAGAGGAATGAGGGATGGCCGAGCGTGATGCCCGACATCATGCTCGGCCATCCCTCATTCCTCATCCTTCATACCTAGACATCACGCTCGGCCATCCCTCATTCCTCATCCCTTATTTCCTGTTCCACGTCTTCAACCTTTCCTCATATCGTTTCCGGTCGATGGGCCAGGCATCGAGGTCTAAGGAACCTTCCAGTTCTTCATCCAGGCCTTTCAGCGTATTTGGAAAAAAATCAAGTCCAGTCATTTTTTCAACCTGATCGATAGAATAAGCGTATTCCAGTACCGGCTTGGTACTCAGGGCATTGGGGAGCACAAAAGCAATCGCCTTGTGTTGTTCCGGCGCCAGCAATACCTTGTAATAGGCGGCAGGAACGGATACTTTGCTGAAACCGATTTGCCCCAAGTGTTGCTGCGTCAGCACCGGTCCGGTTACGACATACAGTTGTTCGAATCTGCGCGCCCAGTCGCGGGTCAGTTCTTCCAGTTCCCGCCAGACGCCGCCGTTGAAAGCAGGTACCTGCGGACTCATGTTGCTCATGAAGAATGTTTCGTCGATGGCAGCGTCGTTAAACGCCATATCTGCGGCAGGGCAGAGGTGGCCTTTGTCAAAGCCGCTACCGGAGTAATCGCGCGGTGTGGCGCTTTCGGTACGCACCTCCGGGTCGGGCCGGAAGCTGTTTGGACGTTCGGACCAGTTTTGATTGAGGCGGTCGCGGGTGAGTTCGTACGTAACCCACTCCGCCTGTTCGTGGTCTTCATCGTAGGACAATACAAACCAGGTATGCCGCACCACTTCACCTGTGGTAGAAACAGGCAATATTGATTCTGAAACCTGCGACTCTGCCGGTTTTTCCGGCGCCGGAGTTGGTTTGGCCGGCATTTCCGTCGGGGTAGCGGCCTCGGACGTTTCATCGGTTTTTTTGCCACCAAACTGGTTGAACAACCAGAACGCAACGCCGGCCAGCACTGCGAAAATGCCTGTTTTGAATAAAAAACCGCCGGAATCGGAAGAAGATTTGCGTGCCATATTTAGAAAAAACTATTTGTTGGCACAAACATAAATTTTTTGTTTCACATTGGCTGCATAATATTTTATTCCTTCACTACTTTTAAATAATGCACCTGCAAATCATTGATTTTTAGCACAATAAAATAAACGCCACTGGCTACGGCGCTGTCTGGTTTCCAAACGGCCTCGTATTTTTCAGGGCTGAGGATTGTTCGTCCAGAATGGCGACGCGGTTGCCCTGCAGGTTGAATACCTCTACCCTGGTGCGGGCTTGCTGAAAAACGCCGTATTGGATGCGCAGGCTATCCCGAAAAGGATTCGGCGATGTTTCATAAAGGATTCCTTTGTCCAAATGCAGGTCGGATATGCCGGTCACCCCGTCGCCGTCCACTACGATGTCCCAGGTGCCTTCGTATTTACCTTCTGCATTGAGTACAATCGGGATAATCCGCGGCAGCGCGTTGAAGGTTCCGCTGGTGAGCGAGGCCGCAGCATCACCGGGAATAGAAGTGTCGCCTTCAAAATACAATTGCGTCGTCAGCGTCGCAAACCCTGGCGAGGTGATTTTAAAATGGATATGCCGGGGCCGGAAACTGGCGCCATTCAGGTATTTGCCCGGCAGCACGGTTTCAAACAGGTAAAACCCTTGCGCATTCGAGCGGACCGTGCCCCGCAGGTTGTAGCCGGAATTGTCGTACTGCCCGGCGTCATTGGCGTGCCAGATATCGATCAGGGCATCGGGAATGACTTCCGAACAATCGAGCGTGCGCACCACGCCGCTGAGGATGAGCCGGGTGCCCGGTTCGTTCGGTCCGGCCAACTGGTTGTTGATGATGACCGGCGGATTGGCGGTGTAAAAAGGCCCTTGTCCGTAGTAGTCGCGGGTGGTAACGCCACAAGTGACGTCGAGTTGGTAGCGGTGGGGTGGGGTGGCGGCTTTTGTCAGGGCTGGGGCTGCGCCGACGGCTAAGGATGCCAGTGCGGTGTTGCGTAAAAACTGGCGGCGAGAGTTCGGTTTAGATGTTTCCATGATTGTGAGAGTGAATCGTGAGTAGTGAGTCGTGAATAGTGAGTGGTGGTGAAATGAGGGCTTGTACTGTTCTATAGTCAACACAAGTGGTTGGCAGTTGTGATTCGGGCCGGTTTGTACCCGACTCAAACAACTGAAAACGATGAAATGTATATAAAACAGTAAGGGAAATGCGCGGGGCTGCCAGATTCGGAGGTGAAATGCCGCATTGATAATGATAAGACAAACGTTGCGGTTTTGCCCCTATCGGTTATCAGATTCGATCAGGTAATTGACTGATAATAGCAAAACGTTTAGTGATGGCATGGGTTTTTCGGAAGAAAAACGAACTTTTTAATACGCATAAACCCATGCCATCACTAAATCAACAAAAATCCCGAATTCCCCACAGGAGGAATTCGGGACAAATCAATATTATAAACTAAGGTAAATAGGTGTTACGTTAAAATCAATTTCAGTTACGTTCTGTATAAATGCTTGATTATCAACCCTGATAACCAATAACTACTAACCGATAACTGATTAATTTTCCAGTGCAGCCGCGCCGCCCACAATCTCGCCCAATTCGGTGGTGATCGCTTCCTGGCGCGCTTTGTTGTAGTTGATTTTCAATGCTTTGAGCAGTTCTTCGGCATTGTCCGTTGCCTTGTCCATGGCAGTCATACGAGCGCCGTGTTCGCCGGCCTGGGTATCCAGCACAGTTTTGTGGAAAGACAATTGGAGGATGCTCGGCACCAGCGTTTCGAGCAATTGCTCTTTATCCGGCTCGAAGATGTAGTCCGCTTTTTTATTGGTCACTTTACCACCTTTGGCTTCGAGTTTCGGGACGGGCAGCCATTGTTCTACGGTAGGAAACTGTGTGGCAGCATTGCGGAAATGGCTATAGACGACCTCAATGGCATCGTAGTGCCCTTTGGAAAACTCGTCCATCAGACCGCGCGCAATACCGCTGATGTTGTCATAAGACGGCTTTTCATAGGCGCCGATGAAATCCGTATTGAATTTCAGGTCGGAAAAACGGCGGCGGAAGAAATCATACCCTTTTTTACCGATAAAAAGTACCGTAACGCCGCCGTTCTGGCGCTGCTGCGGGTACTTCGTATTGATGAGCATGACAGCCTCTTTGTTGATATTCGTGTTGAACGCGCCGCACAGACCGCGGTTGGACGTAACCACCACGATCAGCGCTTTTTTCACTACGCGCGCTTTCCCGAATGAGGTATTGGCATCACCGCCGAGGTTCGACAGGATATTGGACAACATCCGATTCAGTTTTTCTGCGTACGGGCGCATTTGTACAATCGCATTCTGCGCTTTACGCAACTTCGCCGCCGAAACCATTTTCATGGCTTTGGTGATCTGTTGCGTTCCCATAACAGATTTGATCCGTTCGCGTACTTCTTTTAAGCCTCCAGCCATAATTCTATCTATAATGATGAATTATGAATGATGAATGATGAATGTTTAAGATTCGTGATAGATGGTGGCGTCTTCCAGTTTGCCTTTGCGGAATTCTTCCAGAATGGCAGGGAGTTCCTGTTCCATTTTCATCAGGAAGATTTCTTCAAATTCGCGAACGCTATCCAACGGAATATCGCGCAGCAGGTTTTGTGTGCCGAGGTAGATGATGGCTACCTGTTTTTCTACTGACACCGGGCTGTACTGGGCTTGCTTCAGGATTTCCACGTTGCGGGCGCCTTTTGCCAGAACGCCTTGTGTGGCGGCGTCGAGGTCGGAACCGAATTTGGAAAACGCTTCCAGTTCGCGGTATTGCGCCTGGTCGAGTTTGAGCGTACCGGCGATTTTTTTCATCGACTTGATCTGTGCGTTACCACCTACGCGGCTTACGGAGATACCTACGTTGATGGCAGGGCGTACACCGGCGTTGAACAGGTTGGATTCGAGGAAGATCTGGCCGTCGGTGATCGAGATCACGTTGGTCGGGATGTATGCAGATACGTCGCCGGCTTGTGTTTCGATGATCGGGAGCGCTGTGAGCGAGCCGCCGCCTTTGAGCAGGCCGGCCGCTTTGAGGCTTTCCGGCAGGTCGTTCATTTCTTTCATCACCTTGTCGTCGGCGATGACTTTTGCGGCGCGTTCGAGCAGGCGGCTGTGCAGGTAAAATACGTCGCCGGGATATGCTTCGCGGCCCGGAGGACGGCGCAGCAACAGGGATGCTTCACGGTAGGCAACGGCTTGTTTGGACAAATCGTCGTACACGATCAGCGCCGGACGGCCGGTGTCGCGGAAAAACTCGCCGATGGCAGCGCCGGAGAATGGGGCATAGAACTGCAATGGCGCCGGATCGGAAGCCGAAGAGGCTACAATAACGGTGTAAGCCATTGCGCCGTTTTCTTCCAGCGTACGGGCCACTTGTGCTACGGTAGAGGCTTTCTGGCCGCAGGCAACGTAGATGCAGTACACCGTTTCGCCGCGATCATGAAACTCTTTCTGGTTGATAATGGTATCGATGGCAATAGCCGTTTTACCGGTCTGGCGGTCGCCGATAATTAATTCGCGCTGGCCGCGGCCAATCGGAATCATGGCGTCGATGGCTTTTACGCCCGTTTGCAACGGCTCATTTACCGGCTGGCGGTAAATTACACCCGGCGCTTTGCGCTCGATTGGCATTTCGTATTTTGTGCCGGTGATCGGACCTTTGCCGTCGATGGGTTGTCCCAGCGGATTAACAACGCGGCCTACAAAACCTTCGCCTACTTCGATAGAGGCGATTTTGCCGGTGCGTTTGACCACGGAGCCTTCGTGAATACCTTCGGATGCGCCCATCAATACGACACCTACGTTGTCTTCTTCGAGGTTCAATACGATGGCGCGAATGCCGTTTTCAAATTCTACCAGTTCGCCTGATTGGGCGCGGTTGAGGCCATATACACGAGCGATACCGTCGCCCACTTGCAATACGGAACCAACTTCTTCGAGATTGGTTTCTGCCCCGAAGCCCGACAACTGCTGTTTCAATATTGCGGAGATTTCTTCCGGTCTGACGTCTGCCATTTTATTCAATGATGAATGATGAATGATAAATGATGAATGAAAACCGATCGAGATGAACGTGATGTGTAAATAACTCATCATTCATCATTCATCATTCATCATTAAAATCAGAATTCTTTTACGTACAGGTTTTTCGAGAATTGTGCTCTCAGTTCTTCCAGTTTGTGCGCTGCGCTGGCATCGTATCGTTTGTTATCGAAGTCCAGCACAAAACCGCCGATCAGATCGGGATCGACCGACAATTGCAGATCGAGGTTTTCAGAAGTGACGCCGCTGGCGAGTATTTTTTTGCGCAAATCGTCCAGAACGGCATCGCTCAAGGGCGTGGCTGTGGTGACGCGCACGGTGGTGATTTTCTTCAGAATTTTGTACTGTTCGCCAAATTCCGCAGTGATTTCAGGCAAATAGCCTTCCCGGTTTTTGGTGATCAGCAGCTTCAGGTAGCCCATGGTCAGGCTGTCGAACTGCGATTTGAACAAAGCGTCCATCGCAGAAATTTTCCGGTCGTTGGCAATAATCGGGCTTTTCAACATCAGGTACAGGTCGCGGTTATGAACGGCATTTTGCAGCACCTTCATATCGGCTTCTACCTGTGCCAGTTTGCCCTGCTCGACAGCGAGTTCGATCAGCGATTTGGCATACCGGGTGGCTATACGAATAACACTCATGGTGGTTATGTTTTTTGTTGAGATGTTGAGTGTTGAGGTGTTGAGTACAGCATCTTTATAGGGGATCACATACTCAACACCTCAACCATTCAACCACTCAACAATTCATATCTTAATTCAATTGGATGCTATCTGTCAGGCTTTTTGCGTAGGCTTCCTGTTCTGTCTTGTTCGACAATTCTTTGCGCAGGATTTTTTCAGCGATTTCGATAGCCAGTTGACCCGATTTGTTTTTCAGTTCCACCATCGCGGCGTTTTTGTGGTTTTCGATATCGTGCAGGGCGCTTTCCACTTTGCGTTTGTATTCCGCATTGGCGCGTTCTTTCGCTTCCGCAATAATCTGTTCCTTCGCGTCTTTCGCTTCTTTCAGCATTTGTGCGCGCTCCTCGCGGGCTTGCGCCAGCAGTTGCTCGTTTTTCGCTTCCAGGTGCGCCATTTCTTCGCGGGCTTTTTTGGCCTCGTCGAGTGCTTCCTGTATGTCCTGCTCGCGTTTTTTCAAAGCCTCACCGATCGGTTTGAACGCGAAACGGCTCATCATGTACCAGAAAATGAGGAAAATGACGGTTGTCCAGAACAATAAACCCGGTTCGGGTTTGATGACGGAAAAATCTGCCAGAAACAACATAGGAGTAATGAATTATAAAATTTATAAATGGATCGAAGCCCGAAGGCGCCGAGTGAAGTTCAAAAAATCGGGGCGTTGAACAGACCAACCGTCGCTCGCAGCCCCGAAAGGGCATTTCTTAGCCTTGTGCTTTCACGAAGAAAGACAATACCATACAAACCAACGCAGCGCCCTCTACGAGAGCGGCAGTGAGGATCATGTTTGAACGGATATCGCCTGTTGCTTCTGGTTGGCGGGCGATGGCTTCCATCGCCTTACCACCAATTTGACCGATACCGAGACCGGCACCGATTACAGCCAGACCAGCGCCAAGTGCAGCGTAACTCATGTTGTATAATTTATATTGATGAAAAAAAATTCGTGTTTAGTGTTTCGTTTTTGGTGTTTAGGCTCATTCACTCACTCCGCTCTTATCTTAGTACCTCTCACCCTCTCACTCTCTCACTTCTCTTGGCGACATCACGCTCGGCTCTCACCCTCTCACGTCTCACTTCTCACGTCTCTCAATGATGGTGCGGTTCTTCAATCGCTGTTCCAATATATGTGGCTGACAGCATGGTAAATATAAATGCCTGCAGGAACGCTACCAGCAATTCCAGCGTCATCATAAACAATGAAAGCGGTATGGAAGCAATGATACCGGCGATAGAACCGTTCGTGCTTTTTCCGGCATCACCGAAAATAAAGATCAGGCTGACAAAGCTCAAGATTACAATGTGCCCTGCCGTGATGTTGGCAAAAAGACGCAACAACAGAGTAAACGGCTTGAGGAAAAGACCCAGGATCTCGATCGGCGTCAGGATGAAGATTTTGAGCGCTGCGGGCACACCCGGCATCCAGAGCGTATGTTCCCAAAAGTGTTTTTTTGCGCTGAACGTCGATATGATAAACGTCAGTAGTGCCAGCACGATGGTAATGGAAATATTACCGGTCACATTGGCGCCGCCGGGAAAAAAAGGAATCTGGCCGATCAGGTTCAGACCCAGGATGAAAAAGAATGCCGACAACAGGTAAGGCATGTATTTTTCGTATTTCGGACCGATATTCGGTTTGGCTACTTCGTCGCGGATAAAAGTGTAAAACGGCTCGATGAAATTTTGCAGTCCTTTCGGCGCATGGCCGTGTGTTTTGGTGGCGCTGTTAGCCACAGAGCGGAAGACCAGGAACAGGATCAGTACCGTCAGCAACATGGTAAACACATTGCGGGTGATCGAGAAATCGTAGAAACTGGTGATACCGCCGCCCATGAGACCGCCGTCGTAGGTGGTTTTAGTATCGAGGAGATTGCAGGAGCCGTTGATGACTGCAAAATAAAGGGTTTTGTTTTTGCCGTCGATGGTCGTGTCTTTATGCGTATAGTCGTCTACCTTCACTTCACCCTGTAAGTAAGCAGGGTTCTGAATACGCATGATGCTACCATGAACCAGCACATAACCATCCTGTGCTACTTCGCCGTTGCCGTGGTGGTGTGCGTGAAAGGTGTTGGTGGTGGAAAATTTCCAACCGTGACCAGGCGCATACAAGATACAGGGAAGCGGCAGGTAGGTATCGCCCAGCAAGTGAATGCTATTGGCGTCCGCGATGTGGTGCACCGCATTATCACCTGCGTTAAATGGAACTTCTTCGTTCACGGAGTGGCCGCAGGGGCTGTGTGCGCCTGCCGGATGGCCTGCTTCCGCGTTTTCACCCGTCGTTTGTGTCGGTTGCGGATGCGCGGCAGTACCGGGCTGCTGTGCGGGCTGTGGGTGATTATGATTTTCGTGGCTGTCCTGCGCAAAAGCGAAGGTCGATAAACCACTGATAATCAATACTATCCAATATTTACGAGCAAAGGTCATATCCACGGCGAAAAATCTTTTTTCAAATCGGCTGCAAAGGTACAATGTGATTTTCGTTTAAAAAAACCAAGAAAATTATTTTCCCAAAAAAAATGGGGCAAAGGGGGTGGTCAGGTAGTCAGTTCGGAATTTAATTTGGATACGGGCGTAATGCAGCGCGGCACTCCGGGCGACAATTTTGCCAGGAATGCCGCTCAAGCGAAGAATATTGTGTATCATACTAAGGATTATAACACATGTTTTTTACAGCGGACCAAGTGTCAGGCGCGTGAGTGCGCGAAAATACAATAGTCGGATTCTATGATATTACTCATGTCGTATGGCATCGACAGGCGACAGTTTGGATGCTTTCCAGGCTGGATAAGTCCCGAAGATAATGCCGATCATAATGGCGACAATGACGACCACCATAAAAGACGCCGGTTTGAAGGCAATGCGGAAATCTACTTCCGTAAAATGTTTGATGAGCGGTACTGCCGCCATCATAAACAGCATGCCCAGCAGCATACCGAACAAACAACCCAACAGCGATACCGCCAGCGACTCGGCCAGAAACTGCATGGCGATGGTTTTGCGTTTGGCGCCGAGGGCTTTTCGGACGCCGATTTCGCGGGTGCGTTCGGTGACCGACATCAGCAGGACATTCATCACGCCGATGCCGCCCACGAGTATCGCGATGCCCACGATCATGCCCATTACGATTTTAAAAACCAGGATGGCCTGTTGCAGTTGTTCCAACCGGAAGTCGTTGGTGAATACCCGGAATTGTTTTTTACCGCCTGTAAACCGCTGGTCGAGCCATTGCTCTGTGCGCGCTTTGAGTTGGCTGACATCTTCCACTTTGCGGGCCACTACGGCCATATCGGGTGTGTTTTTCTTTAACTCTGCCGGGTTCAATACAAATATCGGTATATAAGCCAGGGGCGTATTTTCTTTCTCCTGCGCTTTCATGATGCCCAAAACCCGCAGTTGGCGTCCTCCCAGATCCAGTTTTTTGCCGATCAATCCGGCCAGGTTGCTGTCGGGCGCAAAACGCATGGCCAGCAGGTGGTTGAGCACGACCACGGAGTCTCGCGCGTTCATTTCTGTCGCCGTAAATACTTGTCCGAGTGCTATTTCTTGTTTTTCTGATAAAGGCCTGGGTAGCGTAGCAAGGATTTGGGCAGGCTTGCGAAGGGTATCGCCGACCAGTTGCAGGTAAGCGCGGAAGTCGCATTGCAGCATGATATCTGCGTTGCCGTTCACCTGTGCGGATAAATCGGTGGCATCTTCGAGGTCGAACGTGACTGCATCTTCTTTTTCCATATTCATACCATCCACTTCCTCCCGGGTATTCGGGATAATCATAATGGTAGAAAGGTCGGTGGTGGACGATACCTGCTCGCGGCCGTACTGCTCCATGCCATCGCCCAATGCCAAAATAGCAATCAGCGCAGCTACGCCAATGACGATGCCAAGAGTGGAAAGCAAGGTGTGCAACAGGTTGCCGCGCAGGGTACGAACGGCTTCGGAAATAGAAATACTCAACAGGGTCAGCATGGCAAGGTGATTTGCCGGAAAGATAAAACGCCGAAAACCTGATACCGGCTTTTTTAAGAAGTTGAATGCTTTTTGCCGGATGTTTTGTTGTTTTCGTTCGATGGGATACCACTTCGGACTGTCGACTTCGCACTTCGCACTGATATCGACTTCGCACTTGCTACGGCACGCTCTACGGACTTCGCACTTCGCACTGACGACTTCGCACTCTTATCGCTTATTCTGCTGTGCAATGTTGACCTTGAACAATTTACAATTCGGAATATTCACATGTTCCTGCCCGAGGTAATACAAATACCCGTTGCGGATTTTAAAATGATGGGACAGGTATAACACTTCATCCATCGGGTATGATTTTATAACAGCGCCGTTGCCCACGTCTATCTTCTGCAATTCGTGCCTGCCATCGGGTGCAAAATGCGCATACAAGGCCTGCGTAACATCGTCTTTGAGCAATTCCTTTCTCCATCCTTTCCCTTTTTGATAAGCGATGGGAATACTGCTTTCCCGGCGAAAAGCATCGTCGAATTGCTGTATTTCTTCGTTTACATGGTCAAAAACGAGGATTTTATCACCTATTTTAAAAAGCGGTGCGTAGTTGGAGTCGGCTTCTATGGTTTGTAAAGCGCCCAGCCAGGAAGTTTGATTAGCAGATAAAGCCAGCGGCATCAGCGCCTTAATATCCAGCGGCACTTCGTATTCGTCCGGAAATTCATCGAGGTGAAAACCTTTATCAATCGATTCGGAATACGGCGTTTTTTCAGGCCGGACTGTAAAAGGCATGTTGTTCAGGAAATACCGGTATGCCCGGTATGCTTCCCGTATCGATGCCCGGTTCAGAATGTCGGTCAGGTGGTGCCGCCCTCCGTAAGCGTCAAAGAACCAGTAGTGGATGGCCTGGTTGAACAAGGTGGCCTTGCGGTAAATGTAATAACGGTCCTGTTTGAGCACACAAGGCTCGATGACAGACCTGAATTGCCGGACATCATAGCGCGGAAAAGTATCCAGTTCCAGGACGTTGACGATCAATTCCTGGGCAAAAAATGATCCCACGGCATGTAATCCACCGGTGCAGCTGCGGTGGAGTCGGCGCGGATTCCCGGCCAGCGGTAGTTCGGAGAGCACCGCACCCGATTCTCCGACCAGGCGCAACAAATGCTGTTTGCGTTGCCGGATCAGCAACAGCAGGTTTTCGCCTGCAAATTCATAGTCGTAGATTTCGACGGAAAAATCCTCCGTTATCAGGGTCTGTACCTTGGGCGAAACAATGTCTACCGGCGGCAGCGCGACGAATTGTGCGGTGAGCAGCACGTCCATTTGCAGGCGCCGGTTTTCAAATGCGCCGGCCAGCAGTAGAATCCGGCGCGAAAAGTGGCTCAAATGCTGCACGGTCAGTTCCGCAGGGCGCGTATCGCTCACAATTTTGTACATCCCGCTTTCATTGGAGACCACGCCGACGGTATCGTTGATATAAACCGAAGCGCCCTGTACTGCCTCGCCCGTGTTGCTGCGAATAATTCCGTAAACTTCCCAGCGTTGCGCGGCCAGCGGGGAAACCCAACAAAAACACAGGAACAGGAGGTATTTATAGCGCATCGCAGTTGGTTTTAGATGCCGTTAAAAGTAAAACGACCGCTGAATGCAGTGGTAGGAAATGTATGAAAATGTGGTTTGGGTGGGTGAATGGGGAAGGGGAATGAGTGGGCGGAAATTTGACGTTTTTCCCTTAACTTTGCAAAGAATACTAAAAAAAGCAAACTATGATCATCGAAATATCTGATGCCGTTTTGCAACAAGTGCCAGCCTATACAAGCCCCGAGGATGTAAAGGTTGATTTTGCTGTGTGGCTCTATGAACGGGAGCGTTTGACACTTGCCCAAGCCGCCCGGCTATGTGGTAGAACACGACTTCAGTTCCAGAAAAAATTAAAGGAAAGAGGGGTACATCTGCACTATTCCATCGAGGATATACAGGTTGATGTTCAAAATATGTAAAGGTGATGGTAGTCAGTGATACATCACCACTTATCAACCTGGCTGTGATTGATCACCTGTGGCTGATCCCCAAAATTTATGATCAAATCATTATCCCTCCTGCTGTTTTTAATGAAATAGTTATTGAAGGTGCCGGCGAACCGGGTGCAGCCGAAATTCAATCAGCCGTTTGGGTATCTGTCAAGATATGCACTCCAAGCCCGCTTTTACGCCAGTTGATGCTCGATTTAGATCCCGGCGAAGCAGAATCCATTGCATTAGCAGTAGAAATTGGAGCAGACCGAATCCTAATAGATAAAGAAAGGGCGGCAAATAGCCCCGCTTAAACCAGTGGAGTGCTGGGAGTCCTGCTAAGAGCGAAGCAGGAAAAATTGATTCCTCTTGTTAGGCCACTCATGGATCGTCTGTTGGTTGAAGCCGACTTTTTTATTCATGCAACCCTGTATGATGAAGTGGTACGACTTGCAGGAGAGTAAATTATTATACTTTTTACCCTTATTTCTAATGTTTAGAAAACAGCACCAAATGCCGCTGCACAACATCGTCGTACAGCGGCATTTTTATAAATCCGGTTACTTACAGCGCACCCACTTCTTCTCCCACCAATTCCAGCACGCCCGAATCAACACAACTCTGCATCCAGCCGTGTGTATCCGGTTCCAGACCCATACGCAGGCGGTTGATGTGTTTTTTCAAGCGGGCAGCCACGGGGCGGTGTGCGTCATCAATCGGTGGAAGTTCCATTTTCCGGTCGCGCCAGGTGATGTCGCTGACATTGCTGACCACAGCGGCTGTGCCTGCGCCGAAACATTCCTGAAGTGTGCCGCGCCAATAAGCATCTGCAATTTCAGTAATACTCAGAAGGCGGTCTTCCACGTTGTAACCCCACTCTTTGAGCAAGGTTATCAAACTTTCACGGGTGATACCGCGCAGAATTGTACCTGTAGTGGCCGGGGTAATCACTTTGCCGTCGATTACAAAAAAGAGGTTCATGACACCCACTTCCTGTACGTATTTTTTCTCTACAGCATCCATCCACATGACCTGGTCGTAGCCGGCTTGTTTGGCCCGCATGGCAGGCAGAAGGGAGGCCCCGTAGTTGCCGGCGCATTTGGCTTCACCCGAACCACCTTGTGCAGCGCGCGTGTAAACCTCCTCGACCCACAGTTTAACGGGTTTTGGATAATAAGGGCCTACAGGGCCGGTAAATATGAGGAATCTGTATTTTTCAGAGGCATGCACCCCGAAGTAGTCGTCGGTAGCAAACATGAGTGGACGTATATATAACGAGTGATCCTCTTTTTCAGGAATCCATTCACTATCTAATTCCACCAGCATTTTAACGGCTTGTAGAAAAAGGTCTTCCGGGAGGGGCGGCATACACATCCGTTCGGCAGAAGCATTCAGGCGATGGGCATTCATTTCGGGCCGAAAGAGCATCGGTTCTCCGTTGAGTTTGCTGGCTTTCATTCCTTCAAAAATACTCTGGCCGTAGTGCAGCGCCAGGTTGGCTGGAGAGATCTCCATATTTTGAAAAGCTTCGATCCGCGCATCCACCCAGTTTTTGCCATCATAATCAATTACAAACATATGATCGGAAATGACCTTGCCAAAGGGGAGATTGGAAAAATCAACCTGGGACAGCCTGGACTTGGTTGTTGGAGTGACAGTAACAGGATACTTTACGGCCATAATAGAGAGGGAATTTGACAGTGGTGAAAACCTTAATTAACGATGCAAAGTTAAGTATCTTTGCCAGAAAAAAAAATATTATTCCAAATTTAAATAAACTAATGGCGTATTGACAAAATTATTGTTTATAAAATTTGGTTTTGTTTACTAAAAATATTTTTTTTCGACAATTATCGGTTTTCAATACCCCATCGGCTTTTCAGCACAAAATTTAAAAAATGTTTACTCCGAAAGAATTGATTTTTGTTGCGCCCGCGCTTTTGCCCAATGAAATTGCGCAGGGCCGTTTTGCAAAGGGCATCTGGATACTGGCCGCAGCGGAACCTGCACAGGCCGAAAACCTGGATTTTCTGAAAAAAGTGCTGGCCGCAGCCCAACTCGATTTGGAACGCGATACCCTTTTTGCCGAAATACCTCTTGGAGAACCTGTCGATATGGCCGCCACACTGCGTATAAAACCCGCTGAAAAGGTTTTGGTTTTCGGCATACCACCCCAACAACTCGGCCTGCACATAGAGGCCCCTGTTTTTCAACCTGTTGTTTTCTACGGTGCCACCTGGTTGTTTGCCGACGCGCTTTCGGTGCTTGCGCCGGATAAGACGAAAAAGGGACTGCTTTGGACGGCGCTGAAAAGCATATTTTTGTGAGTATCAACACGGATAACCAATAACTAATAACGGATAACTATTTATCAATCCAATGGATCAAAAAGCATACGTTTTTCCCGGACAGGGTTCCCAGTCGGAAGGCATGGGCAAAGAATTGTACGAGAGCAATGCCCACGCAAAGGACCTGTTTGAACAGGCGAATGAAATACTCGGCTGGCGCATCACCGATATTATGTTCGGCGGCACAAAAGAAGACCTCACACAGACGAAAGTGACACAACCGGCGGTGTTTCTCGACAGCATCGTCCGGGCTAAAATAGCGGGTTCGGCCTTCCAGCCGGCTGCTGCTGCGGGACATTCACTGGGTGAGTTCACCGCGTTGTGCGCGGCAGGAGCACTCTCTTTTGAAGACGCCCTGCGCTTAGTCAGTCAACGCGCTTTTGCCATGCAAAAAGCCTGCGAACTGACGGAAGGCACTATGGCTGCCGTGCTGGGTATGGAAGATGCTCTGGTGGAAGAGATTTGCAAAAGTATTGAGAATGAAATAGTTGTAGCAGCCAACTACAACTCTCCCGGCCAGTTGGTGATTTCCGGCTCCAGAAAAGGTATCGACATAGCGGTAACGAAACTGACCGAAGCAGGCGCCAAACGCGTCCTGGTATTGCCGGTCGGCGGCGCTTTCCACTCTCCCCTGATGCAACCCGCACAGGATGAACTGGCACAGGCCATTCTTGCCACGGCTTTTAACGTGCCGATGTGCCCGGTATATCAAAATGTGCATGCTTTGCCGGTGACTTCGCCGGATGAGATTCGCAAAAACCTGGTATCGCAACTCACTGCGCCTGTCCGCTGGACGCAGACTATTGAAAATATGATCGCTGGCGGCATAACTACCTTCGTGGAAGTGGGTACGGGCGCTGTGCTGCGCGGGTTGATCCGGAAGATTAATAAGGATGCGCTGACGGAAGCGCTGTGATTTTGGTTTTTCGTGTTTGGTGTTTTGTGTTTGGGGCGCATTGCCTTTGGCTACTGTGAGTAGATTGGGCGAAGCGCCCCAAACACGAAACACCAAACACCAAAATCCCCCGTTCAGATAAAAAAATTTGGAGACTCCAAAACCAACCTTTACTTTCGTACCGACACAAACAGGTACGATATATGGCTACACAATCTCTGGTGAAAAGTGGACAAGTCTTGCTGGCTGATCCTTTTATGCTCGATCCTTATTTTCACAGAGCGGTGATTCTGCTGTGTGAACACCACCAACAAGGCAGCGTTGGATTCATCCTTAACAAGAGCATCGATATGAAGGTGAATGACCTGATGGCTGAATTTCCCACTTTTGACAGTGAGGTGTTTTACGGCGGCCCGGTACAAACAGATACGCTCCACTACATTCACAACGTGGGCGATTTATTGGAAGAAAGCGTACAGGTAGCCAATGGCGTGTGGTGGGGCGGCGATTTTGATAAACTGAAATTTTTGATTGCATCCGAACTCATCAAACCTGAGAATATCCGTTTTTTTGTCGGCTATTCCGGCTGGTCTTCCGGCCAGTTGATGGAAGAAATGGAAATCGGCTCCTGGATGACCGCTCCGATGGATGCCAATTATCTGTTCAAACTGCAACCCGGCCAACTCTGGAGCCGCGTGATGTACAACAAAGGCGATATTTACGAAATCATTTCGGATATGCCGGAGCATATCAGCTGGAATTGAAGATATGCCGCACATTCCTTTGCCCGCTCATCTGCCCGGTATTACCGGCCTGCTCGAATATCGGCGGGATACTGCCGAACCGATCCGGGCCTTGACGCAACTTATACTGCGGGGTGAATCTTCCCTCACTTTTGCCGAACGCGAGTTGATTGCCTCCCTGGTTTCGCATCGCAATGAGTGCCGTTTCTGCTCGGCTGCACATAGCGCTGTAACCGATCTTTTGCTGGGCGAAAGCGATACCTGCGAATTGGTCAGGCAAGACTATGAATCAGCACCCGTTTCCGAAAAAATGAAAGCCTTGTTGCATATTGCCGCTCTGACGCAAAAGAGCGGCCTGCATGTCACTGATTCGGCTATCGAACGCGCTAAAAACGCCGGCGCGACAGATTTGGAAATTCATGATACGGTTTTGATCGCAGCCCTTTTTTGTTTTTACAACAAATACGTGGACGGACTCGCAACTGATTTTCCGGCGGATCCGGTATATTTCCGGGAATTGGGCGAACGTATTGCCGTCGGGTATGGGAGAAGGCCGGAAGGGTATGAAGAGAAGTGAGAAGTGAGAGGCGAGAGCGTGAGAAAGCGCTGCCCTTGGCTTTTGATATAAGCAATCAAGCAAAATCAGTTTGAATAAAATTTCTTGCAAATGCTTGATTATCAATACTAATAACCGATAACTAATAACGGATAACTATAAAGGGTATGCCACATATCGATCTCCCGGCGCAGGTTCCCGGTATTCGCAGCCTGGTAATGTTTCGCCCCGATACAGGCAAACACTTGTACGAATGGGCGCAGGTGTTGCTCCGGGGCGGCGATTCGCCGCTTTCGGAAGCCGAGCGGGAACTGATTGCCGCATTTGTTTCCAACCGAAACGCTTGTACTTTTTGTATGTCGAGCCATGCGGCAGCAGCGCGGTATTTATACAAAGACGATGCACAAACGGTTGATTTTGTGCTGAATGATTACCAACAAGCACCCATTTCCGAAAAAATGAAGGCCCTCCTGACCATTGCCGGAAAAGTGCAGGCGGACGCCCGGCAAGTCTCGGCCGATGATGTGGCGTTTGCCCACGCACAGGGCGCTACTGACCGCGACATACACGATACGGTGCTGATTGCTGCGACATTTTGTATGTTCAACCGGTATGTGGATGGTCTGGCCACGATCACGCCGCCTGCGGAAGACCTCGATACCTGGAATGTGATGGGGGAAAGAATGGCAACCGTGGGGTATGTGCCGCCGAAGTAGGAGTACCCTGTTTCCGGGGTGAGCCGAAAAGTTCAACAAGTGAAGGTGCCTCTAACAGTTTTAATGTCAATTTAAGATAGAATTTGTTCTTACTCACTTCTGACAGTTTTTAACTTTCGGGAGTCTAGACCGCAATATTAAAACTATTTCTGATTTTGATCCGTATGAGACAACCTCGCGTATTGATAATATAAGTTCAAAAAGTATCCGAACAGGGTTCGGATGTACGTCTTATGAAAAAAATATTCTACCTCACCCTGATCGCCTGGGCCATTTTTGAAATAGCCAATGTTTTTTTCATCATGCCCATGCCCGGCAGTCAGCGGATGGAAAGCATTGGGTTTGCCTATTTTCTATATCACTGGCGTTTGGCTTTTCGCGCTGTGTTTGCGCTGCTGCTTTTCTGGTCATTTTTTAAATCGACATTTCGGTACAAATGGCTGCCTGCCCTTGCCCTGACAGCGCTGGCGGCCCTGATATATGTATTCAATTTTCAAATGTCGGCAGATCACATGTTTTATCAGCCCAATGCTGTGTTGATGAAAAATGCCGCTGAAAACAAGGTGGATTCCAACCGCCTGGTGATTGGAATTGAAAAAAATGGCGTGGCAAAGGCCTATCCGATTCAGTTTATCGGTTATCACCACCAGGTAAGAGATATGCTTGGAAATCACGCTGTTATGGTGACGTATTGCAACGTTTGCAGGAGCGGCCGCGTTTTTTTACCCGAAGTAAACGGCCAACCCGAGCAGTTTCGCCTCGTCGGGATGGATCATTTCAATGCGATGTTTGAAGATGCTTCCACCAGTAGCTGGTGGCGGCAGGAAAACGGCGTGGCCATCGCAGGCCCCTTGAACGGCGCCGTTTTGCCCGAAATGACCAAGCTGGCAAATGACGCTCGGTCAATGGCTTCATCTGTACCCGCAAAGCCTGGTCATGCAGCCCGATTCCGCCTTCGCCGAATCGTACGAGCGCATGAAAGACTATGAAAGTGGAAAAGGCAAAAGCGACCTGACCCGCACGGACAGCCTCTCCTGGAAAGAAAAATCATGGGTGGTCGGCATTGAAATTGGCAATGAATCGACCGCATTCGACTGGAATAAACTGGTAAAAGAACAAATCATCCATGAAACCGTCGGACAAACCCCGGTCGTGCTCGCGCTGGCGGCTGACGGACATAGTTTTGCCGCTTTTGAACGCCCTGATGCCAAAACCATGTTTATCCTGCAAAATGATACGCTGATAACAGATGTTGCAAAATATGACCTGGCAGGCAGGGCACTCAACTCCAGCGAGACAAAAAAAGCCAACCTGAAAAAGGTAAATGCCTACCAGGAGTTCTGGCACAGCTGGAAGATATTTCACCCGATGGGGAAACGGTATTAGCGGGCAAAATAGCAGGGCAACAAGGCAAAGGCAATGTAACTCAGTTGATTATCATTGCTTTGCCTTTTGCTTTTTTGCTTCTTTGCCCTTCCTTTCTTCCCGTAATTCACATTTACATTCCATCTTTGTCCATGCGCACGATCTGTATTTTTAGTATTCTGTTTGTGCTTGTTCTGCTTTGGACAGCCTGTCGCGGGGCCAAATCCGGCCTTTCGGCTCCTTTAACTTATGATCAATATCCGGTTTATACGGGTAAAGACCTCGGAATGAACTGGTCTCCTTCCGCTGCCGTTTTTAAACTTTGGTCGCCCCCGGCCGAAGCGGTGCAGATGCACCTGTACGAACGTGGTTCGGGCGGTAGTCCGCTGCAAACCCTGCCCTTGAAAAAAGGCAAACAGGGTGTGTGGAGCATTTCCCTCAAAGGCGATATGCAGGGAAAATATTACACCGTACAGGTTCGGATCGGCGGGCAGTGGCTGGCTGAAACCCCCGACCCTTATGCCAAAGCGGTTGGCGTAAATGGGCGCCGAGGTATGATTCTTGATCTTTCCAGCACCAATCCCGCCGGTTGGGCAGCGGATAAACGACCTCCACAAGCGGCGTTTACAGATATAATATTGTATGAATTACATGTACGCGACCTTTCGTCCCACCTCAGTTCCGGTATCCGGCACAGCGGCAAATACCTCGGATTGACCGAAATGGGCACGACAAATGCGGGGGATCAAAGCACCGGAGTCGACCACCTCAAGGAACTGGGCGTCACCCACCTGCACTTGCTTCCGGTATTCGACTATCGCCACACTTCGGTGGATGAAAGCCTGCCGGCGCAAACGCCGCAATACAACTGGGGCTACGATCCCGAAAACTACAACGTTCCGGAGGGCAGTTACGCCACCGATGCCGCCGATGGAGCGGTGCGGATCCGCGAATTCAAACAAGCGATTCAGGCGCTGCACAACAACGGTATCCGCGTCATTATGGATGTGGTGTACAACCATACCGGCTCTACGACCGAATCTGTTTTTAACCGCGTCGTGCCTGGATATTATTACCGGCAAAACGCCGACGGCAAATACTCCGACGCTTCGGCCTGCGGCAATGAAACGGCGTCCGAACGCGCCATGATGCGGAAATACATGATCGAATCGCTCCGGTACTGGGTGCAGGAATACCATATCGACGGGTTCCGGGTCGATCTGATGGGTATTCACGACATTGAAACCATGAACCTCATCAGCGCCGATTTGCACGCCATCGACCCGACTATTTTTATTTACGGAGAAGGCTGGACAGCAGGCGGTAGTCCGCTACCCGATTCCCTGCGCGCCCTGAAGGCCAATACGCACCGGCTCGACCGCATAGCGGCGTTCAGCGACGATTTTCGCGATGCGCTGAAAGGTTCGGTGTTCAAACACGAAGAAAGAGGATTCGTCAGCGGCAGACCCGATGAGGAAGAAAGTATTAAATTCGGTATCGTCGCATCCACTATGCATCCGCAGGTAGATTACCGCAAAGTCAATTATTCCAAAGCGCCCTGGGCCAAAGAACCGTTCCAGACGATCACTTATGTGGATTGTCACGACAACCACACCCTGTGGGACCGGCTGGCCATTTCCTGCCAGGATGCTAATGAAGCCGAGCGCATCCGGATGCACAAACTGGCCGGAGCAATGGTACTTATTTCACAAGGTGTGCCTTTCCTGCATGCCGGGGTGGAATTGTTGCGCAGCAAACAAGGGGTGGAAAACTCCTTCCAGTCACCCGATTCAATCAACCGGATCGACTGGAACCGCAAAACGCAATATGTCTCCGTACACAACTATTTCTCCCGACTGATTCGCCTGCGGAAAGCACATCCGGCATTCAGAATGCCCAGCGCCGAACTCATCCGAACCCACCTGAAATTTTTAGATGTTTCAGACAAGAACCTGGTAGCCTACCAACTATCCAATCATGCCAATGGCGATCGCTGGAAAAATATCGTGGTGATCTTTAACGGCAACAAGGAGACCAAAACAATTCAGCTCCCCAGAGGCAAGTGGAGCGTCGTCATGGAAGGCGATGAGATCGACGAACAAGGTATACGGGTTGTGATGCGACCGTTTGTGGAACTGGGGGGGATTTCGGCGATGATATTAAAAGAAGATTGAATAGATTTTTAGGGTGATGGAACACGGATTGAGGATTCCGCGCGGCCGGGGGGGATTTGGCGGATGGCCGGATCAAATTGACTTGAAAACAGGAACCTAAAGCGGATCACGCTCGGCAAAATCCGTCATCATTTCATCATTTATCATTCCTCATCCTCATTCCCTCATCCTCAAAAATCTAAAAATGGTGTTGCAAATAATACGCCCCGATACCCGCCAGATAACCAATCAGCGCATAGCCCGAAATGCGTTTCAAATACCACAGGAAGTCGATTTTCAGAATACCCATCGAGGCCACGCCGGCAGCAGAGCCGATGATGAGAATACTGCCGCCTGTGCCTGCGCAATAGGCCAGCAGCTCCCAGAAATCGTGGTCCGGCGGATAAGTTGTCAGGTCGTACATGCCCATACAGGCAGCTACCAGGGGCACATTGTCTACGATAGCAGAAAGTAGCCCGATCATGGTATTGATGACATAAATGCTTCCGAAAGTGCTGTTGAGTACTTCCGCCATTTTATGGAGGTGTCCGGAGGTGTCCAAAGAACCGACTGCAAGCAGGATACCGAGGAAAAACAGGATGCTCGGTGTGTCGACGCGGTGCAGCATGGATGCTACTGAAAACTCCTTGCGTGTTTCAGGTTCCTTGCCCCGGTGCAGGAATTCGGTGATATACCACAGCACCCCTACCGACAATAAAATACCCATGTACGGCGGCATGTGGGTAATGGCTTTAAAAAACGGTACCGACAAGAGCGCGGCGCCGCCCAAGAAAAACAACAGTTTTTGTTCAAAAGGCGTCGTAATCCGCTCGGATTTCATTTCCGATTCCGAGAATTGCTCCAATGCTGTTTTATCGCGACCCAGGAAATAGGTACCTGCCAACAAGGGCACAATCAAACTGACCGCCGAAGCCAGAAAAGTGGCTTGCATAATTTTAAAGGTGGTCACCTGTCCGCCTATCCACAACATGATAGTGGTGACGTCGCCGATGGGCGACCAGGCGCCGCCTGCATTCGCGGCAATGATCACAAAACCGCCGAACAGCCACATGTTGTCTTGCTTTTTGATGATCCGGCGCAACAGCGCGCACATAATGATAGCAGTGGTCATGTTATCTAAGCCGGCAGACAGGAAAAAAGTCACCCAGGAAATGATCCACAACAATTTGACTCGGTTAGCAGTGGTAATCCGGTCGGTAATCACCCGGAAACCGTCGTGTACATCCACCAGTTCCACAATGGTCATGGCGCCAAGCAGAAAAAACAGGATTTCAGCGATTTTCCCAAGGTGTTCAAACAGGGATTCCTGAATGTAAGAACGCGTATCGGGGTGCGTTTGTGCAATTTCGCCGAAGGCGGGCATGTTTTCAATACCGAATAATAAGACCAGCCAGCAAAAAACGCCTGTCAGCAGGGCGGAAGCGGCTTTGTCAATTTTCAGTGGATGTTCCAGTGCAATCAGGGTGTATCCAATGATAAAAACTACAATAATCAAGAGGTCCATAAGTGCAGGGTAATAAGTGAATAGGGCAAAATTGCAAAGGGCAAAAGGCAATGTTAGTCAATGCGTTACAGAAGTACGGTTTCAAATAATTTTGCGCACCGACTTCATCAAAAGGCAATAAAAATCGATGTCGGCCACAGCCGCATCAGCCGCTGATGTATTGTTCCAGGAATTGAATGTGTTGTTTTTGTTCCTGCATGATGGCATTCACGATGTCGCCAATGCTCAACATTCCCACTACTTCCGAACCGGCTATGACCGGCAGGTGCCGGATGTGTTTGTCGCTGAAAAGCTTCATACAATCATCAATATTCATATCCGGGTTGACGGTGAATACATTGTGGGTCATTACTTCCGTCAGCGGGGTGCTTTTGGCTTTGCGACCTTTAATGATACCTTTCCGCGCATAGTCGCGTTCGGAAAAAATGCCTGCCAGCCGCTCGCCTTCCATCACCATCACGGCGCCGATATTATTCTGCGCCATGAGGTCGAGGGCGTCAATAACCATGTGTTCCGGGGTGAGTGTAAAGATTTTATTGATCTTTTTTCCTTCCAGCAATTTTTGTACAGAAATCATGGCGATGTGTTTTAGTGAAAAAATGGATTGAGTTTATGGTTTAGGAGGTGATGAGTTTATAGGTTTATGGTTTATGAGTTCATTGGTTTATAGAGTGGCAACCTATAAACTCATAAACCATAAACTTATAAACCCAAATCGGGCTATTCTCCTTAACTTTGTCGTAAAATACTCAGATATGCTCCCTCTGATCCTTGTTACCATTGTCCTGGTGCTGATCGCTTTTGCGCTCTTCAGTGTACGTTTGCTCTTCGTTAAAAACGGGCAATTCAGGGGTACATGTGCCGGTAATAGTCCATTTATGCAAAAAGAAGGCGTCGCTTGTGGCGTTTGTGGTCGTAAGCCGGGTGAGGCCTGTGGGAAAGAAGAGGATGGGGGTTTATAAGGGTTTATAAGGTTGATGAGGTTGATAATACATTCGCTCGAAAAAAGTTAAAATCGCTCTATTTTCGAGCGAATGTATTATCAACTTTTATAAACCTTTATCAACCTCATCATCATCAACCTTCATTTCAAAAATCCCGGCGTAGCCTGCACCTGCAGGGCGCCTTTTTCATCGGCATACACACAGTAAATTTCGAGTTCCTGTTTTTGGGCCAGTTGCATGGCCTTATCCATCCCCATCACTAAAAAAGCGGTGGCATAGGCATCTGCGGAAGCGCAGTCGTCGGCCAGTACCGACACGCTGAGCAGGTTGTGCGTAATGGGGTATCCGGTTGCCGGATCGATCGCATGGCTATACTTTTTGCCGTCCCGAACCACAAATTTCCGGTAGCTGCCGGAGGTGGCGAGCGAGCGGTTTTTCAATGACAACGTCGTCTGTAAAAGTCGTTCCTGTTCCGGGTTATCGAGGGGTTTGTCGATTCCGATTTTCCAAAATTCACCGCGTTCGTTTTTGCCGGCGCTGCGCACTTCGCCGCCTATTTCAACTAAGTAATCATGGATGCCCTGTTGTTCCAAAAACCGGGCGATCAAATCGACCGTATAACCCTGCGCGATGGCATTGACGTCTATTTCCATGGCCGGATGGTTTTTCACAAAAACGCCGTTTTCAAGACGAATCTTTTGAAAACCAATTAGTTGTAACAAGGTGTCCACCTTGGTCGAATCGGGCGGAGGCAACCCTTTTTTGTAACTGAATCCCCAGGCTTTCACTAATGGCCCTACCGTGATGTCAAATGCGCCGCCGCTGCGTTCCGATATTTCGCGGGAGCGGTTGTACACCTTTATCAAATGTTCATCTGCTACAACGCCCGGCTCGTTTCGATTGACCCGGCTGATGATGGAAGTGCTGTCCCACAGCGACATACTTTTGTCGATCCGCCTGAAAAGACTGTCCACCTGACCGGAGAAGTTTTGCTCCCGGGCGTTCCTGTAATTAATATGAAACGTTGTGCCCTGTGCTTTTCCTTCCAGTTGCGTATATCTCGGCGCTTCCTGCCGGCATGCGGAGAAGGAGAGCAGCAGCAGGGTTTTTAGCAAAAATCCTGCAACCTTGGTGTGGTATTTAATTGCCAAAGTCATCAAATGCGATATTCGTTTTGGGCACGCCCAGGTCGTCGAGCATTTTTAAAACGGCGGCATTCATCATCGGAGGGCCACAGAGGTAGTACTCCACTTCTTCCGGTTCGGCGTGTTTATCTAAGTAATTTTTCAACACGACGTTGTGGATGAATCCCGTTTCACCGGTCCAGTTGTCTTCAGGCAGCGGTTCGGAAAGCGCTATTACAAATTTGAAATTCGGAAATGCCCGTTCGATGGAACGGAAATCTTCTTCATAAAAAATTTCCTTTTTGCTGCGCGCACCGTACCAGAACGAGACCTTTCGATCTGTTTTCAGCGTGTGAAACAGGTGAAAAATATGCGATCGTAAAGGGGCCATACCGGCGCCGCCGCCGATATAGACCATTTCTTTATCCGTGTTTTTGATGTGAAACTCGCCGTAAGGGCCGCTGATGGTCACTTTGTCGCCGGGTTTTCGGGAAAAAACATAAGAGGAGCAATAACCGGCCGGCACATCTTTAAACGCTTTTTTGTCGCGATCCCAGGGCGGCGTGGCGATGCGGATGTTGAGCATCATTTTGTTGCCCTCAGCCGGGTGGTTGGCCATCGAATAGGCGCGGAACAAAGGTTCATCCACCCTGGATTTCAGGCTCCAGACATTGAAGCGGTCGTACTCGTCTTTGAATTTATCGGGAATATTGTACAGATCCTTTTTAAAGTCGATGGATATTTCAGGAACATCTACCTGGATATAATCGCCCGAACGGAATGTCAGGTGTTCGCCCGGCGGCAGCGCAACTACGAATTCTTTGATGTAGGTGGATACATTTTCATTGGAAACCACCTCGCATTCCCATTTTTTCACCCCGAATACTTCGTCAGGCACACGGATTTCCATGTCCTCTTTTACTTTCACCTGACAAGCCAGCCGCATTTTTTCCTGCACCTGCCGCCTGTTGAGGTGGTTGGTTTCGGTAGCCAATACCTCGCCGCCGCCGCTGTACACCTGGCATTTGCACATAGCACAGGTGCCGCCGCCGCCGCAGGCTGAAGCCAGAAATATGTTTCTGGAGGCCAGCGTTGTCAGCAGCGTACTGCCGGGTTTGACCACCACCGGCGCATCCTGCGCGCCATTGATGATAATCGACACATCCGTTTGTGGCAACAGGCGGTCTTTGGCCGTCAGTATCAGAAATACAAACAACAGTACAACCAGGATAAAAACGACGATACTACTGGTGATGATTGGTAGCATGGTTGATTGAATTAGAAAGCAATGAGGTACTAAAAATTTGGTTTTAAAGGTTGAAGGTTTGAAGGTTTGATGGTTGAGGTGGTAACTCAAGGCTAGGTTACCACCCAAACCATCATTCAACCTTCACATTATCATTCATCATTATCTTCACAACTGTATACCCGAAAAAACTCAGAAACGCCATACCCATGAGTCCGGTAATTATCATGGCAATACCCAGGCCTTGCAGGGGTTCCGGTATTTTGGAATACTGCAAACGCTCCCGGATTGCAGCGAGTAAAACGATCGCAAGAAAAAAACCGGTTCCTGCCCCGACCGAGAACACCGCTGTTTCGGCAAAATTGTATTCCCTTTCCTGCATAAACAACGAGGCGCCCAGGATGGAGCAATTGACCGTAATCAGCGGCAGGAATATGCCCAATGCATTGTACAGGGTGGGGGCAAATTTTTCGACCACCATTTCCACCAGTTGCACCGCTCCGGCAATCGTGGAAATAAAAAGGATAAACCCTAAAAAGGTAAGGTCTACCGTTGCCAGCGAGGGGTGTATCCAGGCCAGCGCGCCTTCCTGGAGCATATATGCTAAAATGAGGTAATTGAGCGGCGTCGTAAGAACCATTACAAATATAACCGCGACGCCGAGGCCGAATGCCGTTTTCACTTTTTTGGAAACAGCCAGATATGAGCACATGCCGAGGAAAAACGCGAAAATCACGTTTTCAACAAAGATGGACTTGATGAGTAAACTGAGAAGATGTTCCATACTTGATTGTGTTCTTTAATCGATACCAGATTAGGAGGCGTTAACCAGTTTCCGGTTCCGGCTTCGCTGAAGCCAGATAAAAATGCCGATAATAAACAGTGCTGCCGGGGGCAACATCATCAGTCCGTTGTTGGAATAACCTGCATCGTACAGCCATTGTGGTACTACTTTGTATCCCAGCAGCGAACCGGAGCCGAACAATTCGCGAATAATGGCAACGACGACTAATATCATCCCGTAGCCCAGTCCGTTGCCGATGCCGTCGAGGAAGGAAGGCCAGGGTTTTTGCGACATGGCATAAGCCTCCAGACGACCCATGACGATACAATTCGTGATAATCAACCCCACGAAAACCGAGAGTTTTTTACTCACGTCGAACATATAGGCTTTGAGCAACTGGTCGACAATGGTCACCAGCAGCGCCACAATCACCAATTGCACAATCATCCGGATGCGTCCGGGTATGGAATCGCGAATGAGCGCAATAATCAGATTCGAAAAAGCGGTTACCACGGTCACGCCGAGTGCCATGATAATCGCCGGTTTTATCTGGGTTGTCACGGCCAGGGCAGAACAAACACCCAGGATTTGCACGGTCACAGGATTGATGTCGTCCAGCGGATCTGTCAGTACCTTGCGGTTCTTTTTGGAGAACAGCGGTTCTTTTTTGACTTCAGGCGAAGTGGTCGTTTCTACGCTCATAATAAATCTGTTTTACATGAAGTGTGTATGCAAAATTAGTTTTGATTAAATTTTTTGTAAATACTTGATTATCAGTACTGATAACCGATAACTAATAACGGATAACTGTTTATGATTTCACTTTTCCAAAGTAACCCAAATACGGTTCCACACATCTCCGCAGCATTTTGTCCGTACCGGTCGAGGTAATGGTACCGCCTGAAATACCATCCACGCGGTGTTCGGGTCCGACGTCTATTTTGGCGGTTTTTTTCACGACATGTACGGAAACAAAGTTATGCTCGGCATCCATGATTTTTTTGCCTTGAAATTGCATTTGAAACGGTCTTTCCGCAATTTCAGCGCCCAGTCCCGGTGTCTCCGATTTGTGGTCGAAAAACGCCCCGTATACGGTGTTGAAGTCCTCTTCCAGACTGATATAGCCCCAGATCGGGCCCCATAAACCCACGCCCTGCATCGGAATGACGTAGCGTTTTTTACCGTCCTCTCCGGTATAAATATACAGGGGAAGTTGGCGTTCTTCCACAGGTTTGTCGAGTTCATCTTTTACTACAACAGCAAAAGCGTCGATGCCGCTGAGTTCTTCTCCCTGCGCATTTACGACGAGTTCCCGAACGCTTGCGCCATACAGTTTTTCAATCGCAGCGCGTTCGGTACCGTCATACCGCACCGAGCGAAGGATACTTGTTTTTTTGTCCAAAGCGATATTTGCTGCCTGCGCCGGTTTGAGTCCTTCCGCAGCGAATGCAAGCAGTACTGCCGTGATGACGGACAGTATGATGGCGTAGATGAAAGTGTATCGGTTGCTATGCACGGATCGTGAATGGTGATTGGTGAGTGGTGTTAGTGTTGGGGGCTTCGATGTGTTGTGTGTTTAGTGGGTCGCCTTTGGCATAGTTGATATTTTGGCGAATTTTCTCAAACTGCATGTCGAAGCTCCCGAAACACTAAACACCACACACTCACGTTTTCGCTCGCCGCAGTCGTCGTTTAATATGTCGTTCCACTACAATATGGTCAATCAGGGAGGCAAATACATTCATCAGCAGGATACTCAGCATGACGCCTTCGGGGTAGGCGGGATTGAACACTCGTAGTATGACTGTAAAAGCGCCGATCAGCAGCCCGTATATCCATTTTCCTGTTTCCGTTTGTGCGGCGCTGACCGGATCGGTGGCCATATAGACAGCCCCGAATGCGAAGCCGCCCATGAGCCAATGGTAATAGGCCGGGGTGTGCATGGCATGGGTGGGCATGTCGGCAGGCGCCAGGACATTTAGCAAGACGCCCATAAGCCAGGCGCCGGCAAAACACGAAACAATAATCTGCCAACTACCAATACCTGTGGCAATGAGGATAAAGGCGCCGATCAGACAGGCAGCGACGCTTGTCTCCCCGATACTACCCTGTTCAAATCCCCAAAACATATTGGCGGCAGATGGCAGTTTGGTTTGGTCGGCATCGAAGGTCACGAGGTTGGTGGCGCCGGAATACGCATCTACAATAGCCTGACCCGCTTCGGGTGAAAGGTCGGTCCAGATATCGCCCGACATATAGGCCGGGAAGGCAAAAAACAGGAAAATCCGGGCCAACAGCGCAGGATTCATAAAATTCATACCTGTGCCGCCGAAAATTTCCTTGCCAATCAAAGTGCAAAAAATCGCGGACAGCCCTACCATCCACAATGGAATGGTGACGGGCAAAGTAAGCGGTATCAGTAATCCGGTGACTAAGTATCCTTCGCTGATCTGGTGGCCTTTGGTGATGGCAAAAATGAACTCCACACCAAGCCCTACCGCATACGATACAATAATAATGGGCAGCACTTTCCAGAAACCGAACATGAAATTTTCCATGATGGAAACCTCCATACCATAAGCCAGGTGGTGCTGGTAGCCGGTGTTCCACATGCCAAAAAGCACAGTCGGAATCAATGCGATAATGACCGTCACCATGGTGCGCTTCAGGTCGATGGCATCGCGTACGTGTACGCCCTCTTTGGTGGTTGTAGCAGGTACAAACAAAAAAGTTTCCAGTGCGTCGAAGGCGGGATGTAGTTTTTCAAATTTTCCGCCTTTGGAAAAATGGGGTTTAACAGTACCAATGATTCGACGTAAAAATTTCACAGTTCAGTATTAAGGAACGGGTGAATAAATGAATTTCTTATTTACGCATGGCGCTCCAGGTCCAAAAAGCGCCCAACACATCAATTCCTGCGAATAGCAGCAGGTTTGGTTTGGTCCAGCCCATCAATACAAAAAGTGCAAACCAGAGCAAAATAGATGACCTGCTATAAATGGTGGCTTTAAAAAAGGTTTCATTGTTGGAAGGCGCCGTGAACGTGTAATAAATGCCGATGGTAAAAACAACCGAGCCGAGTACCCTTATCCAGACTTCTTCGGTGGCTTCAAAACCGAACATGGATAATAGCATATTGGGCGCAACAATGAGCGTGAGGCCCAATACAAATAAATAAAATCCAAAGTAATAAACTGATTTGGCTGCTTTTGTCATGGTGTTCAAAATGGTTTGAAAGTTTGTATGATTTGATAGTTTGATATTGATTTTTTGCAATTTGCCTTTGCCTTGTTCCTTCTGTGGGTAGTGATAAATAGATACGTGTGTGCCTGATTACCCTGTGATAACCAATAACTAATAACCGATAACTACTTATCCTTCCAGGCGGGCATATTCCAGTCCTTCCGCGACAATTTTTTGTACGTCAATTTTGGAAGTGCATACAAACTCGCACAGTGCAAGATCCTCTTCGGCAACTTCATAAATACCCAGCGCCTCCATGCGTTCGATGTCTCTTGCCAGAATGGCTTTGAGTAAATACACGGGATAAATATCCATCGGCAACACCTTGTCGTATTGACCGGTCATCACGAAAGCCCGCTCCTCGCCGTGCATGTTGGTATCGAGTTGGTAGGTACGTTTGGGAAATAACCAGGAAAAATAGGTGCGCGAGAGGCTTAGTTTTTTGATGCCCGGCAGCAGCCAGCCCAAAAACTCGGGTTCATCGCCTTCCGGGATGACGGTGATCTGGTTTTCATAATACGACAAAAAATCATCCGAACCGGCAGTACTTCCCGTCAACACATTGCCCTGTATGGTGCGGCTGTGCGCATCGCGCAGCCTGCCGCCGAGTATGTTGCTGATGCGTTGCCCCGTCATGGCGCGGAAATATTGCGGCCGCAGCACCGAACTGCCGGTGAGCGCCAGTAACCTGTCGGCGCGGTAACGGCCTTCGCGAAAAAGCCTGCCCAAGATCACCACATCATGCGGATGCACATACCAGACGACTTCGCCTTTTTTAATCGGGTCGATATGGTGAATCTGGATGCCTACGTTTCCTGCCGGGTGAGGCCCTTTAAAATGGTGAATATGTTCGACCGGAATACCGGTGAAATCGCTGTCCGTTAAACCTGCATGCGGCGCAGCGCGCAAACCCAAATGCAGGCGACCGCCGGAAAGATTTTGCAATGCCGTCAGGCCTGCCTGGAAATTATCTTTTTCAAAATCCACGAGATAACTGATATCCGGGGCCAGCGGTGCGGAGTCGAAACAGGAAACAAAAATACCTTTCGGCGTATCGGAAGGGTTGGCAATGAGTGAAAACGGGCGCTGGCGGATGTAGTTCCAGCAACCGCTTTCGAGCAGGCGCTCAGTGATCTCATCGCGGGAAAGAGCAGCAGGATCGGAAACCGGGTAGGAGACGTAACGAATGTCTTTTTTGTCGGGCAGGATGCGGATTTCAAGTATCCGCCTTTTTTCACCCCGCACAATTTCAGCGATTTCGCCGCTTACAGGGGAATTAAACCGAATATCAGGCCGGTTTTTGTCAAAAAAAAGCGCCTGGCCGGCCAGTACCTCATCACCGACTTCCACGAGTAATTTAGGTACTACGGTGTGGAAGTCGGTAGGTTTGACTCCGATGATGTCAGATAGGGATAAGTCGTCTACAGTTTTTTCAGCGGCTCCCTCTATCCTGATATCGTAACCACGCTGGATGTTGATTGGTTTGCCCATAAGATAACATTACTTTTCCTAATGGGCAAATAAAGGACGTTTTATTTGGATAACCAAATAAAACGCCTATAAACATTTTGATTTTGGATAAGCAATACAAATTGTATACAAACCGGGAAGCGCCAGAAAATATTTGTTTTGATTCCGAAGGGCCACGGACGGAAAGAAAAGTAAGCGCCGGAAAAGGCAGGCGCTGTTATTTGTTTCGCAGCACCTGACTGGTTTGCTACCGGCCGGCTACAGGACTCCTGCATTTGCATGTATGGCAGCAGGTCGATGCATGGATTTTCGTAACTATCGCTGAACAAGGCGTTTTTCATTTTTTTACATTTTAGACAGTGATAAGAAGTTGTCCGTTATTAGTTATTGGTTATTCGTGTTGACAATCAAGCATTTACAAATAACGCAGCCTAATCTGATATGACGATGTACTTAGTATCCTGTGTTTTGAAGTAAAAAAATGTACCCTTTTTTGTTTTTTTGGGCGACCATGCGTTCCAATATCGAGTCGACACTCGGCCGGCCCCGCCAAGCCGCGTACCCGTTCGCGGGGTCATTTTTACCCAAGAAAGCCGCCGCCACCACGCCCCGGGGCCGATATTGGAACTGGTGGACGCCAACAAGAGCGGAAACCGGGAAGCGCCGAAAAGTTATTCGCCCTGCCTTTACGCTTTAACATCTCTTACCGCTGAAGGCGGCCAAACGTTTTAGAGAACATGCGCGAAAAATGCGCAGGGTTATTAAACCCGACCAGCATACATATTTCAGTCACATGCAGGTCGCGGCGGGTGCGCAGCAGGTCGCGGGCTTTGTTCAGTCGGAAAGTACGCAGCATTTGCATGGCGGGCTGGTCGGTGAGCGCGGTCAGTTTCCGGTGTAGCTGCGAGCTGCTCATGCCTGTCAGGCGGCAGAGTTGTTCATGGTTAAAATGTTCATCAGTGTAGTGGGTCTCAAAAATCCCGTATAATTTTTTCATAAATGCGTCATCTGTCCGAAAGGAATCGCTGTTTGTTACAGGCGATTCCGGCACATCTACCGAAAGGCCCTTTTCAAAAACAGTATAGCGTTGTTTCCAGATTCGCTGGAATTCCAATTGGTTTTTGAGCACGAGCAGCAGTTCCTGGTCGTTAAAAGGTTTGGTCAGGTAAGCGTTGGCGCCTCGTCGCAAACCATCCAGCCGATCATCCATCTGTGTTTTTGCCGTCAGGAGAACAATCGGAATATGGCTGGTACGCTCGTCTTTTTTGAGCAAATCCGTTACTTCCAGTCCATCTTTATAAGGCATCATCACGTCCGAAATAATGATGTCGGGGATATGTTTGTATGCCATTTGTATGCCTTTTTCGCCATCGGCAGCAAAAAGCAGCCGGTAATGCCCGGTCAAACAAAGGCGCAGGTAATCGGCTACCACTGCATTGTCTTCCATCACGAGCAGCAGCGGGAACTGGCGGCCGGCATGACTGGTTGTCTCGGTAGTTGCCAGGGCGATCGAGAGCGGCAGCGCCATAGCTGTTTCATTGGAAACAGGAGTTGCATTGTTTGTGATGGGCATTGTTATCGTAAAAGTGGCGCCTTTGCCGGGCGGGCTTTCCACCCGTATATTACCGCCGGCCAACAACACCAATTCCCGGGTAAGCGCAAGTCCGATCCCGCCGGCGCCCTGTTTTTGTTCGGAAGAACGTCCCTGGTAAAAACGGTCAAAAATATGGGGTAAATCTTGCGGCAAAATGCCTTCTCCTGCATCGGCAACTTCCAGGACAGCCTGGTTTTCCATCGTTCGGGAGCATCGTACGGTAATGTTGCCGCCGGGAGGCGTATGGCGTATGGCGTTGGAAAGCAGGTTGCTCAGAATTTGCCGGAAACGCTGTGGGTCATAATCCATTACCAGGTCGGGCGGATCTGTTTGTACCGTTAATTTCAAATCTTTATAAACCGCAAGAGACTGAAACGACTCGATTTGGTACCGGATAAATGCGCTTATATTGCCCTGAATGGGGTGAAGTACCAGTCCCTGGGATTCTAATTTTGCGAGGTCGAGCATTTGATTGACCAAATCGAGCAGATTGGCGCCCTGGGTGATAATGTTCCCGGCGCTGTCCTGAATATTGTCCTGGCGCTCGCCCCGCCTGAGTCGCTCGGCAAGACCGAGGATAATGGTAAGCGGTGTGCGAAATTCATGTGTAATATTGGCAAAAACGCGATTTTTAAACGAATCAAGTTCTTTGAGGCGTTCCGATTCCTGTTGTTTGAGTTGGAGTATATGCTGCTCGCGGAGGCGTTCTTCGCGGAAACGGATAAAACTCCAGGTGGCTCCGGCAGCCAGGAGTACATATAACAAATATGCCAGCCTGCTTCGATACCAGGGAGGTAAAATCACCAATTGAAAAGTAGCGCCCTGCTGGTTCCAGGCGCCGTCGGCGGTAGCGGCCTGCACCTGAAAAGTGTAAGCGCCCGGGGGCAAACTGGCGTAATTGGCGGAATGTGTGGTACCCGAATAAATCCAGCCGCGGTCGATGCCCTGCATCTGATAACGGTAGCGATTGGTGGCGGGATTGGCAAAATCAAGTGCGGCAAACTCAAATGTTACGTTGTTTTCTGCAAACGGGAGTGTCAGCGTTTGGGCAAAAGGCGGCGCAAACTGCAAGGGTGAACCTTCGCGGGCAGGCGCCAGCAGGTTGCCGCGCACCCGGATGTTGGTGATCGCAACCGGTGGCGCCTGTTCGGCCAGTTTTATATCGTCCGGATTGAATAAAGTAAGCCCGTTGACGCCGCCAAATAACAGGTTGCCGTCCCTGCCGCGCAAAAAAGCGCCGGTATTGAATTCATTGTTTTGTAGTCCATCCGACTGGTAGTAATTGACAAAAACGCCGGTTTGCGGATTGAAACGGGAAAGCCCCCGGTTGGTACTACACCAGAGATTGCCTTGATCGTCGGGAACGATACCATACACGACATTGTCTGCCAGGCCGTCCATCTCCGTGTAATGGCTGAACTGTCCTGTATTTTTATCAAAACAATTTAAACCGCCGCCACGTGTGCCGATCCAGAGTTGATGGGTTATTGCGGGGTTCTGGTATAAACACAAAATCCAGTTCCAACTCAACGACTTCGGGTTGTCCGGCTGGTGTTGTTGTAGGTGAAAATCCGGCCCTTCCGGTTGGACAGGGTTGCGCACTTCGAGCAATCCCCTGCTTGTCCCGATCCATAACCGGCCTTCCGAATCTTCCAGGATCGCATTGGTTGTCAGGTTTTTATCATTTTCGGAAAACAGTTCTGCATAATTGAAGTGCCTGATGTTGCTACCTCCCGGGCCACTTCGGAACAGGTGCCCGTCATGCGCTGCAATCCAGACGTTGCCGTTGCGATCTTCCAGTATTTGTTCGGCAACCGACTCTTTGAAAGAAGGGATCTGTGCCAGTTCCCGGTATTGCCCGCTCGTTTTTTCCCAGAACACAATACTTCCAATGTCACCATGATTATTGCCGGCAACAACAAACCAAAGGTTGCCGGAGCGATCGGGCAGTACGTTATAAATAATTTTATTGCGAAAAAAAGAAGCCCAGGGCGCCTCTTCAAACTGTCCTGTTTGCAGGTTTACCAGTTTCTGGTGTTGCAATTTGCCTGCCCAGATTCGGCCATCGGGCATTTCTTGCAGGTTATACAGGGAAGTGGCGGGCAGCAAATGCCGGAAAGCCAGGTTGCGCATATTGACTTTTTGCAATCCATTCCCGCCGGTGCCTACCCAAAGCACGTCCGACCGGTCGCCCAAAATGACGCTTACCCCGTAAGGAAATTCCAGAAAAGGGGTAAATTCATTTCGGAATACCTCGCTCAAATTGGAAAGCGCAATGGAATCGCTGTATAATGGTCCCTCCGATATAATTTTATATATCACCTTGTTTCCTCCAAGATTAAAAACACGGGTACTGTCTTTCAGGCGCATCATACGTCTCCATTCATTCGGGGATACCAGGGTATCGCGCCCGTCGGGGAGCCGGCGGCGGAAATAAATGCCGATATTGTTATTCCAGAGAATGCTGTGGTCCGGTGTATTCAACCGCAATAAATCAAAGGGCGTCAAACGATAGGGTGGCCCGGTTATCCGGTAGCCCCGTCCATCATCCCCCCGAACCAGCAGTAGTGTATCGCCGATACACGATTCCAGGTAAACAGGTGTATGGATATTCCGGGGCGCAGTTACCTTTTCGGTACGCACACCTGCCAACGGATCGTTCCCGTAACGCAATTGATGGGAGAAATTGGGTGGGACAGTAATATGGTACAATCCAACGGAATCCTGTTTGCTGGGCATGTGTACAATAATGGTACCTGCCAAATCTATGGCTGCGCTGTTCACACCTTGCCTCGGTAATTCCTGCAACGGATAGTTGAGATTAAAAAATCGCTCTGTCGCAGGATCAAAGACATACAGGCATTCATCCGTTCCAATCCACAACAATCCTGCTGTATCTTCCTGAATAGTGGTGATATAGGCAGAATTGGAAAGTGAAAACTTGCTAAAAGGCTGATGATTAAAACGACGGATGGAGTAACCGTCGTAGCGATTGAGGCCATCCAGGGTGCCAATCCACAAAAAACCGCGCCGATCCTGATACAAGGCGGTGATAAATCCCTGAGAAAGCCCGTCTGCAACAGTGATCGACTGGATAGGAGGTGTTTGCGCACGGATAACCTCGCAGGAACAGTACAGTAAAAGCAAAATGATGACCCTCAATTGTATCATGTTTGGCAATCGGGATAGGACTGACGCTGCGTGATAAATGAAACGGAGGGTAAAAGTAGTATTTCCCTTTTTCTCATCCTGGGAAAATTCGTCAAGTATTTGGGAAATAAACGCAAGCGCTATCTGAATGGCGTTTCCACCTTTGCAGCAGATATTTTTTGATCTTATATTTAATCGAATCTATGCCTGCCAATCCAATTGCATCACTTGAAAATTCAGCGTTACAAGCCAATTGTCCTCAAACAGAAGCGATTTTCCGCCGTACTAGCAATGGTTACGCGCGTATCTATTTTCTGAAAAGTTCAATGAGCACTGCCATTATTGACACCTTTTTTCAGGATGGTCATTTCAGGATCGACCACGCTTTTGATTTACCTGCCGCTATGGTAAATCATCTGCAATTATTGGAATCGAGCATACTGCCAGGTTTGTATAAAGCAAGGGAATATAAAAATTTTTATATCATCGATTTCGAGCCTTCTAAAAAATCGCGTGGCTCTTCTTATGCGCAAGACTGAATCGGTTGTGAACAAAACACAAGACAAACACTGAAGTACTCAAATACCGGAAAGCGCTTCTCTGATAAGAAAGAGAACCAGTTTTGAAGCAAAAGAAGACCATGAGAGATGATGGGAGGACTTGTAAAAGTCCGCCCATTTTTTTGTGTTTGGGGTGTGGTGTTTGGGGCGGTAACATGAGTCATCCCATTGGCGAAAGACTGCAGCAGTCAAATCTATGTGCTCTATTTGCCGAGCGCGACATTTTAAAACACATAGGCACATAAAACATAGTTAAGAGTACTCTACGCTATGTTTTCTATGTGCCTATGTGTTTAAATTACTCTACGGGTGTTGTAGAGCACATAGATTTGACTGCTTCGCAGTCTTTTCGCGCCAAAATTCGGGATGACTCATGTTACCGCCCCAAACACCAAACACCACACCCCAAACACCAAACACCTCATTTCGCCAGCAGCACATCGCCCCGGAAGTACAGCGTTTCCCCACCCTGGAGGACAACGCTCGCTTGCCAGACATACACCCCTGTATCCATGATTTTGCCCTTGAAATGACCATCCCATCCCATTTCCGCTATATTAGGGAGGAAATTTTTTCGCTCGAACACCTGATTGCCCCAACGATCGAACACTTGGAGCAGGGCGATGCTTTCAACGGAAGCCCCGTCGGCATACAAAGTAAAAAAATCATTGCTGTTATCGCCATCCGGACTAAAGATGTTCGGCCCGTAAACAGATGATTGTCTTATACTTATGCCGATGTCGTCCATTGCCGTGCAACCGGCCTCATCCGTTATGATCAAGGTGTACACGGTATTTTCAAAAGGCGAGGCGAAGGGTGTGGCACAATCTGCGCAACTCAGGCTCTGCGCCGGTTTCCAGTCGAACAGGAAGGTCCCGCTCTGCGAAAAATCGGGATCTATGCGTACGCTTGCTCCGGGCAGGATCAGGGTGTCCGCCGGCAAATACAGTTCGGGAATATTCGGCGCAAACAACTCGAAAGATGCAGTATCCATACATCCCTGATAATCTATGTACAATGTATAAGCGCCCACCGGCAAATCATCGAATGCCGTATCGACGCTGAAGTGCATACCATCCAGGCTGAACAATGTACCTGCGGGCTGTTGCTGCAATACGACTTTGCCCAGCGTATCGCGGCAATCAGGTTGTGTTAATTCCAACGAGGGCGGTTGTTGGCCAGTCAATTGTACGGTGACGGTATGCGTTGAATCACAGCCGTTTGCATTGGCACTTGTTTGCTGGAAAGAACCTGCAACGGACACATAGTTTCCAAAAACGAGTGTGGAATCGCCGGGACAAATCTGCCTGTTTTCCTGGGAGTTCTGGGCCGGAGGGAAGAGACTGACGGTTATGGTGTGGGTGGAATCGCAGCCGTTTGTATTGGGGCTGATTTGCTGGAAAGCACCTGCAACGGAAACATAATTTCCAAAAACGAGTGTGGAATCGCCGGGGCAAATCTGCCTGTTTTCCTGGGAGTTCTGGGCCGGAGGAAGAGACTGATGGTTATGGTGTGGTGGAGTCGCAGCCGTTTGTATTGGGGCTGATTTGCTGGAAAGCACCTGCAACGGACACATAATTTCCAAAAACGAGTGTGGAATCGCCGGGACAAATCTGCCTGTTTTCCTGGGAGTTCTGGGCCGGAGGAAACAGGCTGACGGTTATGGTGTGGGTGGAATCGCAGCCGTTTGTATTGGCAATGGTCTGCTGGAAAGCGCCTGCTGCGGAAACATAATTTCCAAAAACGAGTGTGGAATCGCCGGGGCAAATCTGCCTGTTTTCCTGGGAGTTCTGGGCCGGAGGAAACAGGCTGACGGTTATGGTGTGCGTTGAGTCGCAGCCGTTTGTATTGGGGCTGATTTGCTGGAAAGCACCTGCAACGGACACATAATTTCCAAAAACGAGTGTGGAATCGCCGGGACAAATCAACCTGTTTTCCTGGGAGTTCTGGGCCGGAGGAAAGAGACTGACGGTTATGGTGTGCGTTGAATCGCAGCCGTTTGCATTGGGGCTTATTTGCTGAAAAGCACCTGCAACGGAAACGTAATTTCCAAAAACGATTGTGGAATCGCCGGGACAAATCTGCCTGTTTTCCTGGGAGTTCTGGGCCGGAGGAAACAGGCTGACGGTTATGGTGTGCGGTGGAGTCGCAGCCGTTTGTATTGGCACTTATTTGCTGAAAAGCGCCTGCAACGTTCACGTAATTTCCAAAAACGAGTGTGGAATCGCCGGGGCAAATCTGCCTGTTTTCCTGGGAGTTCTGGGCCGGAGGGAACAGACTGACGGTTATGGTGTGCGTTGAGTCGCAGCCGTTTGTATTGGAACTTGTTTGCTGGAAAGCACCTGCAACGGACACATAATTTCCAAAAACGAGTGTGGAATCGCCGGGACAAATCTGCCTGTTTTCCTGGGAGTTCTGGGCCGGAAGAAAGAGACTGACGGTTATGGTGTGGGTTGAGTCGCAGCCGTTTGCATTGGGGCTGATTTGCTGGAAAGCACCTGCAACGGACACATAATTTCCAAAAATGAGTGTGGAATCGCCGGGACAAATCTGCCTGTTTTCCTGTGTGTTTTGCGCTGCCGGGAACATGCTGATAGTGATAGTATGCGTTGAATCGCAGCCGTTTGCATTGGAACTTGTTTGCTGAAAAGCGCCTGCTGCGGACACTAATTTCCAAAAACGAGTGTGGAATCGCCGGGGCAAATCAGCCTGTTTCCCTGCGTGTTCTGGGGCCGGAGGAAACAGGCTGACGGTTATGGTGTGGGTGGAGTCGCACCGTTTGTATTGGCACTTGTTTGCTGGAACGCGCCTGCTGCGGACACATAATTTCCAAAAACGAGTGTGGAATCGCCGGGACAAATCTGCCTGTTTTCCTGGGAGTTCTGGGCCGGAGGGAAGAGACTGACGGTTATGGTGTGGGTGGAATCACAGCCGTTTGTATTGGCACTTGTTTGCTGAAAAGCACCTGCAACGGACACATAATTTCCAAAAACGAGTGTGGAATCGCCGGGACAAATCTGCCTGATTTCCTGTGTGCTCTGGGCCGGAGGAAAGAGACTGACGGTTATGGTATGCGTGGAATCACAGCCGTTTGTATTGGAACTTGTTTGCTGAAAAGCACCTGCAACGGACACATAATTTCCAAAAACGAGTGTGGAATCGCCGGGACAAATCTGCCTGATTTCCGTGCTCATGGATAGAGGAAGAACAGCCACCTCCACGACGATTGTGGAGTCGCAACCTTGTGCGGAGACGTACTGGAAAGTCTGGCTGCTTCCGGCAGGAATGTTTTGTCCGTCAAATAGATAGGTATCTCCGGCACAGGCTCCTGCCTGAACTATTTGTAAAACGTCACCCGAAATTACTTCCACTGTATCGTGGCGTATGTTATTACAAAAGTCGACGGCTTCCACCCAGTACTTGCCCGAAGTGAATGCCGTAAAAAGCGGTCCGGTAGAGCCGTCCTGCCACTCGTATGTAGCAAAACCGCCGCCCACGATAAAAGTGTGCCCGGCGGCCGGGCAGCCGGTCCGGTCGGCCCCCAGGTTCAGCGTAGCATTGGGGAAGCCGTTGAACTGAATACTATTGTTCTGGTAATTACATTCGGGTGTGTAAAACACCAGGTTGCCGGGCAGCGGAATCTGTGTGTCCCCCGCATCATTGACCAAAAAATAGAAAGTAATGGGCGCATTCGGCAGCGTGACGTTAAAAATGAGGCAACTGTCCGGCTGGAACGGCGTGGTACGCAACAGGTAAGTGCCACCCCTGAATGCATTGCCGGAAAAAGGGTTGCCGTACCTGTAAAATGAAAGGAACATGCTGTCGCGGAAGGGTATGCTGCCTTTGTTGCAGATACGCATCGTGATGTTTAACGAAGTGCCGGTACAGGATTTGCTGACCAGTTCAAGTTGGAGGTCGGCTGTGGGTAAATATGCATTATTCGGTTTGCCGTATTTCGGCGCCTGAAAGCCGAAATTGTTCAGCGGCCGCTTCCCGCTTCCGGCAGGTATTTGCAGGTGACTTTCCTGCTGCGTGATGGGTACGGTCAGGTCGTCGTTGATGTTGACGACATTATAGGAATATTGATTCCAGATGTCCCTGGCGGGCATCCAGGCACGGTGGTTCTGACGGTTGGATTCCAGGACGTAGAGCGATCCGTAAGAAGTGTACTCGATCGTATTGGGAATTTCCCTTCCGCCGATCACCACGATTTCCGCTTCATCGTCCGCATCCACATCCGCGATAACCGCCATCTGATTCAGACCTACTCCCTTGTTGTGATAAGTAGCCAGGTTCCTGTTGTTGCCCGATACACCTGCAGGGAGATTTGCGCCGCCATAAAGAATCCGCAAGTAAGGCTGATCCTGGAGAACCAGTTCGCTTATGCCGTTGTTGTCAAAATCAAAACTGGTGACCCCGGGAAGCTGGCCCAGATCTTCCGTATTTACCGCCCACCAGGTTGGTTGTGCCGGAGTAGTGTTGGCGGCATGGAGATTATAACATTTGAGTTTTCCTTCGGTGCAACTCATGATTTCGGGCCAGTCTTCGGCATGTCCCGCTTCGGTATCGTCATATACGTTTGCAATAGTCAAAACCCCGGTTTCTTCATCGTTCAGAGCAACCTCGTAAGGATTGGCCATAAATTTCCAGAATCCCGTTTTGTTCCACACGTATACGCCAGACTGATCAGTCGGGAAATTTCCCTGGATCAACCTCCCCGCCACCACGACTTCCGGAATGCCATCCAGGTTCACATCGGCGACGGCAGTGTAACCATCTGAAAAATTCTGGCCCGAACTTACTTTGATGTTTCGTTGTATTTTTATTTGTACGCCATCGCCGTCATTGGGGTCCAGGTCGATGGAATAGATGACAAAACCGGCGGCGATTTCCAGTCCGTTGCAGTCCGGATCGCCGCCGCAATCGGCCGGAGTAAGCAGGTCGGCAGCAAAGGAGTTGTAAAAGTTATAAAAATACGACCACCCACCTGTCGGGCCAGTACCTTTTAATATCCGTTTCAACTGGGGGGCACCGGGATTGCTGAAATCCAGCGCATACACCTCGTTTCCTACATATATTTCTGAAATGCCGTCCGCATCGAAATCTGCAGCGTGCGTATGGGCTAATCTGCTTTGAATGGTATCCGTTGAAATTACCCACAACTGCATAGCCTGGTTAGCGGCCGGGTTGTAGCCATGGTACACGCGAAGACGTTTTTCATGGTCTACCATAAATAATTCGACGTTGCCGTCCCGATCCAGGTCGGCGATACTAGGATCCGAAAAACCGCCGGGCACCGTCATTTTCGGAGGGTTATTCCGGTCGCTTCCGTCTCCTTTGAAAAACAAAACTTCCGTGGGTAGTGCAATGACATTGTTCGCCTTGAATACAATGATTTCCGGAATACTGTCCTGTGTGGGATTCAGGTTGCCGACAAGCGGCGTTACCCAGGATGTAAGATTGTCCTGCGGGCTGATCCAGGCGGCCTGCATACCAAAACTGGCGGGCATGGAGGTGACGACACAATTCGGGACCGTGTCGCAGGGGCAATCCTGTACATCGTAACAATCGATCAGTCCGTCGCCGTCGTCGTCTATTTCGTTGTTGCAGATTTCAGGGGCGAACCGGCGCGTTTCCGGGCTTGCCTGGGAGAAAAGATTGACATGAAAGCAGATTAACAGAAGTGCGGTAGAAATTTTCATTGCATGAAATTTCGGGAGGATCGGGTTAGGATGGATGAGGATTAAAATGAATTGAAAACATGGATCATCCTGGATTTTGTTGCGGCTAGTACGCGCCGGACGGTAGTGATGCTTTTGACAGTTGATGATTTTCAAGATGGCATTAACCGAAAATCATCATGCAATCTGCGTCATCCGCGTTGTGCGTCAGCGCAAAATCCGTGATCCGTTTAATCCGTGTCTTTAAAATCCTCAAATCTACTTCACCCTTTTCACATAAAAGAACTTTGGCCCCTGTTCCAGAAGCGTGAGCGGATCTTTGTGGACTGCGCGGTCAGCCTTCGGGTCGGGTTGAATGGCGCCGTTTTTCACTACACAGGTATATTGTAATGTTTTTTCCACGCCGTCTTTATCTTTGAGCAGCAGGTCGAGGGTGTAATTTCCGTCTTTCAATTCGTCTTTTTTGAGAAATTTTTTGGAACCTGCGCCCGTACCTGTGGCTACAACAGGATAGGCAAACAAGGTAGCGTCAAATTTCATCCATTTGCCGTTGCGGGTTTGAATGCCTGCGTATTCGAATCCGTTGCCCACATTCTGAATCCTGTGCGCGCCGGCCATTTTACCGTCGCGATACAATTTGATCAGAAATTCGTATTGTTTTGAATTGTCCCAGACGGATTGGTTGGTGATGGTGGTGCTGGCATCGGTCAGGTAAAAATTGAAAATGAAATCGTTGTCGGGGCCGAATTCCACCCGTCCCCATTCTTCCCAGGGGCCTTTCAGGAAATACAAATCATGCACCGACGCATACGGATCGGGGTTGGTCTTTTTTTCCACACTGAACGGGTAGGTGTAAAAGTGTTTGGTACCTGCAAAAAAGCGCAACTCGTATTTACCTTCCTTAATAGTGACAGAGAATGCGTAATTCTTACCTGTTAACTGTTCCATTTCATAAAAAGGAAGGATAGATGCTTTGGCTTCATAATGCAAAGTGCCTTTTACAACCCCTGTGGCAACATCTACCACTTCCATGCGCAGCAGGGGTGTTTTGTTGGCGTATCCTGCGTAGTTGACGGCTTCACCGCTTTTGGTTTTTTTGGGCAAAAAAGATACCTCCAGGTTGTTGAGGTACATCTGTCCATTGGTGATGTTGTAATACCAGCAGCCGTTGTGCAGCAGGGTCGACCAAAGGATGGCCGGTTGGAAGGGTTCGGAGTCAAAATCCAGTTCGACTTCCGAATTGGGGACGGTTTTGTCCTCGGAAGCGGCCGCTCTATCGTTTTTTGCGGGAGCCTGCCGGGTTTTGCCGGCGCTTTTGTCGGCAGGTTTTTCCGACGGGGCCGGTGTCACGCTCACGGCTGGTTGGGCTGGGGTAGTTGTTTGTGTTGGTGTTTGATTCGAGTTATTCGCTGCGGGAATCTCGGTTTTGGCGTTTTCTTTTTCTTCTTCAACCCGCGCTTTTGCTTTGTTTTTCAGGTTGCTGATTTGTGCGGTTGCGGCGATTGCGGTAGCCAAGAAAAGGAGAATAAGTGTACTTTTTTTGATAAGTGTAGGCATGGTGGTTATTAGTTATCGGTTATTAGTTATTCGTTATCCGTTATCCGTTATTCGTGGTGGTAAAATTTGGCTTCATTCACCATTGTTGCCAGCAACCTGATAACGGATAACTGATAACCAATAACGAAACCAAGGTTGGAAAAACACCGCTCCATCCGCAAGCTGCCCATGACCAGCGATCGGATCGATTGATTTACCGATAGGGTTGTCTTATTCTGACAGGAAGGAGAGGTTCACATTGTTGAGCAAATCAAGCAGTTGGGCTTTTTTGCGTTGGGATACGGGCAGCACGCTGCCGTCGCTCATTTCCACTTCACCGGAAAAGCGGTTGTAGTACCGCCGCAGGTGGTCGAGGTTGACCAGGTGGGATTTGTGGATGCGCTCGAAGTGGTAAGGCTCCAACAGTATTTCAAGGTCTTTGAGGGTTTTGGCTAACAGCAACTTGGAGCCGTCGTCGAAAAAAACGGTGGCGTAATTGCCGTCGGATGCGCAGCGGATGATGTTTTTGACAAAGTGCAGGTGAATGCCATCGGAAGTGGCCAGTGCAATGCGCGGCGGTGTCTGGTTGGGGTTCATTTGTTGCATCAGGCGCCGCAACTGTTCGCTGAATTCGGGTTGCCGGCTTGCCAATGCCTTCTCAACCGCTTTGATCAACTCATCGGCATCGATCGGCTTGAGCAGATAATCGAGCGGCGAAAACTTGATGGCGCGCAGGGCATACTCGCTGTACGCCGTAGTAAAAATGATTTTATAGTGTTTAAAATCAATGTTTTGTAATATTTCAAAGCCGGAGCCGTCGCTGAGTTGTATATCCAGAAAAAGCAGGTCCACCTGTTTGAAGGCCTGTATGACTTCCAGGCCTTCAATGACGGAACCGGCTTCCGCAACAATACGCATGTCTGGACAGTGCAACTTGATTTCCATTGCCAGAGAAGCCCGGGCTGCCGGCTCGTCGTCAATAATTATCGCGTTGATCATGGCTGTGGTTGTTTTGAAATGGGATAAACAGGGTTACTTCCGTGCCGGCGGCAGCGCCTTTTTCGTCGTACAAATCGCGGATCGCAACGGCTTCTCCCGATCTGTCCGGATGCAGCAGCCGCAGCCGGTTCGTCGTGATCCGGGTGGCGAGTGGCTTGTGCATATTGCGCAGTTGCAGTTGCGCGGAAGCCACCCTGCCGATTCCGTCGTCTTTGATACAAACCCTGATTTCCATATCATTTTTGTAAAAACCGATAAAAACATGGCCGCTACCCTTTTTAGGAACGAGTCCGTGGATGACGGCATTTTCCACAAAAGGCTGCACGAGCATCGAGGGGATCAGAATTTCCATGGGATGCAGTGCCGGATCGACGTGGAATTCCATGCCGATTTTTCCGGGGTACCGGGTTTGTGACAATTGCAGGTAAATCTGTAGCAATTCGATCTCGTATTCCAGCGGGATCATTGCGTCCGAGTAATCCAGATTGAGCCGGAGCAGCCGCGCAAACCTGCTGATAAAAGCATTGGCTTCCACCACTTTATCCTGGCCGTAATAACCTTTTATCGTATTCAGGGCGTTAAAAATAAAATGCGGATTCATCTGAAGGCGCAAGGCCAGCATCCGCAGTTCGGTGTTTTTTTGCTGTAGCTCCGCGTTTTCCCGGCTGCTTTCCGTCAGTTGGCGCTCTACTTCGTATGCGCCGCGCAACCTGTTTTCCCGCCAGCGAATATAGGCAATTACCGCCGCCGCCAGGCAACCGGATACAAGCAGCAAAAACCAGGCCCGCATCCAGAAAGGCGGCAGCACCTGCAATTGCAATACCGCAGGCCGGGCGCAAGGCACGCCGGAACCGTTGATAGAGAAGACTTCCAGCGTATATTTCCCGGGTCGCAAAGCTGCGAATTCGACGGCTTCGTTTGCGGTTTCCCGCCAGTTGTCGTCAAGCCCGGCAAGCCGGTATTTGTATCGGATATTTTGGACTTCCCGGAACGACAGCCCTTCGAATTCGATGGAGAGAGAGCCTTCTCCATATTTCATTTCAATACGTTCGTTACCCGTAAAAAGACGCGTTTGGTTGTTGATCCGTACCGACTTTATCCATACCGGAGGAGAAGGCACCGAAAAACGAAGGATGTGTTTGGGAATGCGCAACAAGCCGTCGTCTTTTCCTATAAATATCTGATCTCCAATAACTTCTACGGCATTTATTTTTTCTCCGCCCAGGCCGTACACGCCCCAGTAGTTGGTCAACTGCAAGCGGCCGGGTCCGCCGGTTACTTCAAACAAGCCGCCGGCACTACCGATCCACAAGTTGCCTGTATCGTCGAGGCAAAGGTCCCGGCAAATGACGCCCTCCCGGCCATTCGCGATTTGGATACTGTCCGTCACACGGCCGTTTTGAATGGCAAAAAGGCCCCTGGATTCACTGAGTGCCCACAGCACCTGCCGGACGGAATCGAACAAAATATCCCGCGTTACATAAGGGAGCACGCATTGATAATGCAGGGAATCAATTCCGGTAAACAAGCCGGTAGAGGTAGCCAGCCAAATCCGGTTTTGCTGATCGAATTCGATTTTTTCGACCCGCAGGTCGGACAATCGCTGCGCCGGAGCGATCATATACAACTTATAACCGTCTGCCCTGCTCAGCCGTTCGGGTGGATGCAATTTGAGTGGCACCTGCGCTTTTTTGATCCTGTACAGCCCCGCAAGTCCTGCCCAGTAATCTCCGTGGGCGTCGATATTGATGTCCGCCGCTCTCTGATAAAGGAATTGTTCAGTACCGTTGCGCAGGATCAGGGTACCGGATTTACCCACCACCATCGTACTGTGGTCCGGTAAATGCCTGATATTGAGGATGTTTTTGTTTTTAACGGTCTCTTTCAAAATTTGCCTTGTCCGCATTTCTTTCCCATCAAAAATGGAAAAAGTGCTGCCTTCCGAACCGATCCAGAGGCGATCGGACGCATCGCGGCTCAGGCAAATAATCCGGTTGTACACCAACCCTTCCGCAGTTGTAAAATGCAGAATATCTGGGGCCGGGATATAAAAAAGCCCTTCTTCCAGCGTAGAAAACCACCGGCCGCCTTCCCGGTCTTCCAGCATGGAAGTGACGGAACGCCCCGGCAGATTGTGCTGCATGGGGCGGAAAGAAGGGTAGTCGAAGGAAAAGGAACCTTTGCGGGTGCCCAGCCAGATTTGCCCGTTGTTCATCCGAAGGTCAATAATTTCGCTGCCGGCTTCCAGCAAAGACAGGGTTTGGACAATGCGACCTGTGGAGCGTTCGCAAATCAAAATCTGATTGGAACTGCTGATCAGTATGGTATCGCCTAAAGGCAAAGCCCGGACAGGAGGCGCTATCAGCGGCATATACGTGCTGGAAACCACGCCTGATTTTTCTATAACTTGCAAACTCTGGTTGCCAATGCAGCCGATTGTGCCGTCCTGGTTTTCCCAGGCATCATACAAGCCCTTTGGGAGGGAGATTTCTTCACATTTTCGGGCATCCAGGTTGACAGACCGGATTTTCAGGGTGGAGCAAAAGTTAATAGTACCGTTTTGTTGTTCAAAAATGCGCAACACTAATCCACCCACATCGCATTGTTTGAGCAGGGGCAGGTTTTTTTCGCTGTAAATGACGTCGTTCTGGTAAAAACAGGGTTTGCCGTTCAGCGTGGCAAACCAGAGCCGGCCTTTCCGGTCTTCCAGCATGGAAAACACTTCGTTGTCAGACATGCCGTGGGCGGTATTGAAGTTGGTAAAACTGTTGCCGTCAAAACGACTCACTCCGATGTCCGACCCGACCCAGATATACCCTTTGCTGTCCTGGTAAACGAAATAAATGTAGTTGGAGAACAGCCCTTCCTTTGCCTGGTAATTGATATGGAAGGGCTGCTGCGCAGTGAGCGACCCCTTCAAAAATAATACAAACAGAATTGGAACAAGAAATTTACTGTGCATAAGTTAGTGCGAAGTCGTCAGTGCGAAGTCAGCGACAAGTGCGAAGTCCATAGATATTGTATCATTGATTAAGCCTTCCTGATTTGCCAGCCGCAGCGCGGCGGTCATATTTGTAGCAATAGTTGCGATGATGTGTTCAGAGGTGCAGCGCACCGGTAATATTATATTGCCGGTGCGCTGCACCTCGCTTTTCTTGTTTGGCTATGGGCTACAAATATTGACCGCCGCGCTGCGGCTGGTAAACCAGGAAGGCACCTTTCGCACTTCGAACTGACGACTTGGCACTATTTTACAAACCGCTTTTTACAAAACTCGCCGCTTGTTCCACGCCTTTCGTTTTTAAATGCAGTTGATACAATCCCGGCGGCAGCGCCTGAATGGAAACGCGGTGCGGATCGGCAGTTGCGTTCCATTTCCAGTGCAACAACAAACGCCCTTCCTTGTCGTATACAGAACCATCGATGGGTTGGGCAGAGAGCTTGGCTTCCGCTTGGATATAGAGCCAGTCGCTTGTCGGGTTTGGAAAGGTGTAGAAATAGGTCAGGCCTTTCGCCGTCAGGTCGGTGTTGCCCACCAGGCCGTCTATCTGACTGAGTGTGCTGTCGTAACGAACGCTGAGAAATGGTTTGATGCCGTAAGGCGTATGTCCGTCAATCGTTTGAGTGAAACCATCGTGAAAGTCTCCTATGGAATAGCCGTAATCGAGGGTGCGGTAAATGTCGCTGGAAGCAGCAGGCGTGATCAGGTTGTGCAGCACGTCGATGCGCGGGAAAATCGAATCGTGACAGGTGGTATACCGCGTGATGCTGTCTAAATAACTGATAAACTGCTCGCGGTAAGCCGGTACCGCCAGCAACTTGGTGGCTAAAGGCCGCGCTTCACCCGGTTTGTGCCAGGCCAGGCAGTTGCGTTGCGCCCAGTCGCGGTTCACCCAGTCCACCCCGAAGGTATTGTCCGTATCGAAGGTGAAATACTCGAATCGGCCCGTAGCGGGGTTGTCGTACAGGTAGTAGTTGTTTTTGTTGTAAAAATAGTCGTCCCAGTTGCCGGTAGCCACGTCAATGGCAAAGGACTTCAGCACGGATTCCACGTTTAAAATGGTGCTGATATAGGTGGGATAATTCGCGTTGACCGGCAGGTTCAGTATTCCGATGAGGTCGACCAGGCGTGAATAATTGTCTTCCGTTTCGTTGGTGGTGAGGTCGTAGGCACGGGTTTCCGGGTTGTTCATAATGTTTTTGTAGGCCTCCTGGTTGTCGCCGATATAATTCAGGTCGGCCGGGTAGGTACATTTATACAGGTTGCCGGTGTCGACGTTGTACACATCTTCCAGCCATTCCTTGTCGATTTCCTCCACATTGGAATACAGGCCCTTGTATTCGTCATTGATAAACAACTTGACAAAAGCGATGCGCCGCCGGGGCATGTCCGCCTTGTTCCAGACCTCATAAAACAATTTTTCGCGGATCATCGTCGGGTCGTTGTGGCTGCCGCGCAGGTTGAGTTTTTTCACCCCCTGGTATTTCCTGCCCGATACAAATTCATTGAAACTGATTTTGAACGACTTTTTCTGGGCATTCAGGGAGGTGTTGCCGCGCAGGCGTATGCCCACCTGTACCACGGTGTCGCGCAGCGGGCCGTCGGCAAAAACAAAAGTAGCCGGCAGGTAATGATCGTTGACCAATTCGTAGAGCATATACGCCAGCGAATCTTCCGGCAAAAAAATGCGGATTTCGGAGACCTTGGTGTCGTCGTACAGCGCGTTGGACTGGCTGAAGAGCGGGGCGGCGAGGAAACAGAGCAGGAGGTGGAGGAGGTATTTCATAGCGGCAAATTTGGGGATTTTTTTGGGGAATGGGGAGTGGGTCTGGAAATTATAAATGGGATAAATGAGGGTTGGATAGGTAGTTTTGTTTTGTTGCCGGAGTATATTTGCAACCTTCTATGGGTTTGATTGAACTTTTATAAATAGCGCAAGCAGAAGAACCCAGCGCCCAGAGAACATGCACCCCTTTCACGGAAAGGAACCCCACCCCGGCGCGCCCCCCGCCGAACCCCGGCCCCCCGCAAAAGAAAACCGGAGGCCAATGATGAACGACCAACAAGCCGGCCAATACTGGGACAACAACGCCGAAGCCTGGACGCTTCTTACCCGCGCCGGATATGATCTGTACCGGGATTTGCTGAATACGCCGGCCTTTTTTGAGATACTGCCTGACGTCAATGGTCTGTACGGACTGGATATTGGATGCGGAGAAGGGCATAATACCAGGCTTCTGGCGCAAAAAGGCGCGCTAATGGAAGCGATCGACATTTCCCCCGTTTTTATTCAAAGTGCTGTTGAAGCAGAGAGGGACCAAACCCGTTGAACATCCGGTACCAGGTAGCCAGCGCCGTCGATTTGCCGTTTGAAGACGGGGCATTTGATTTTGCCACTGCTTTTATGAGTTTGATGGATGTGCCTGAAACAGAACGGACGCTGGAAGAAGCCTTTCGCATACTAAAACCCGGCGGTTTTTTGCAGTTTTCCATTTCACATCCTTGTTTTAGTACGTCGCACAGAAAAAATCTCCGGGACGCTGATGGTAAGACCTATGCCATAGAAGTCGGCGATTATTTCAGAAACCCGGATGGGGAGATAGAGGAATGGATCTTCGGCGCAGCGCCTGTCCACTTGAAAAGCAAATTTCCGAAATTCAAAGTCCCCCGGTTCACCCGCACACTTTCCGAATGGATCAACACCATCATTCGGACGGGTTTTGTGCTGGAACAAATCAACGAGCCGCAGCCCGACGATGAAACCGTCAGGCAGTATCCGTATATCCAGGACAGTCAGGTGGTGGCGTATTTCCTGCATATACGGTGTAGAAAGGGGTAGTCTGAGGTTGATAAACATGAGTCATCCCGAATTTTGCTTAAAACGACCACAAGAAGGTCAAACTCGTATTTATTGATGATTGCTTATTGACAATTGATGATTTTTGATGTGCGAAGATGCCACCAAAAATCATCAATCGCAACAAAAAGTGGCGTACTAAGGTGCTACAAAAGGGACTCAATTTATCAACCTTTATCAACCCTCTCAGACAATCCCCTTCAGGTTCTAACTACACAATTATACACACCGAAGGGACTCGGGGCATATTCTTCGGCCTCCCAGTCATTTTCCCAGTCATTGTCGATCAGGTACCGAAACTGGTATGCCTTTCCGAGTGCAAGTTCAAGCGAAGCAGAATATGCGCCGTTTTTTGCTTTCATTGGAATTCCTTTTTCTTTTTCCCAGTTATTAAAATCGCCCAGTACCTTAATGTCTTTGGCTCCGTCTACCGTCTCTTTCGGCAAAGAAAAAGTTACTTTACAGATTTGCTTGGATTTGAGAAATTGCTTTTGAACGCTCATGGTTTTTGTATTTTGGTTAACAAATTGGACTGTGCATTTGAATAATCAAAATTGGGGCTAAGGGCATCAATATTGCATTGATTTTTGCTAACGCAGGGGGTGATTTTTATTACTATGCGGGGCAACACTTGAACAACCGACAGGAAAGTACCGTGAAATTCACCTCTGCTCTAAACGTCCTAAAAAACCACCCAGGGACAAGGTATTCCGATTCGATTATTTACAACTCTACTTCCTGTCCCCTCCCTGGCGTTCGATCATCCATCCGGGGTATTCGGCCGGTAGTTTGCTCACTTCATCCAGTTGACGCAATTCCGCTTCGCTGAATTTCACCTCAATGGCTTTCAGGTTGTCTGCCAGCTGCTCCGGTTTGTTGGCCCCGATAATGACGCTGGAGACGAACGGTTGGTGCAAAAGCCAGGACAGCGCGAGTTGTGCCACGGACGCTTCTTTTTCCTTAGCCATCGGTTCCAGCACGTCGATGATATCGAATGCCCTGTCTTTGTTCACCGGTGGAAAATCGAAGTTGGTGCGCCGGGCGTCCTGAGCGCTTGCTGCGTTGCGTTTGTATTTTCCGCTCAACAGACCGCCTGCCAGCGGGCTCCACACCAGCAGGCCCAGGTGCTGGTCTTTCAGCAAAGGCACGATTTCCCGTTCGAGGTCCCTCCCGGCGATGGTATAATAGGCCTGTAGCGAAACAAATTTGGACAAGCGGTTAAAGCTGGAATAGCCAACTGCTTTCATGATTTGCCAGGCCGCCAGGTTGCTGCAACCGATATAACGCACTTTCCCACTTTTAACGAGTCCATCCAGCGTATCGACGATTTCTTCCATCGGTGTAAGCGCATCGAAACCATGTATCTGGTACAGGTCGATATAATCCATCTGGAGGCGGTGGAGGCTGGCGTCTATTTCGTGCAGGATATGTTTGCGGCTGAGTCCGGTACCGTTGGGTGTGTCGCTCATTTTACCGCGTACTTTGGTGGCGATGACCAGATCTTCCCTTTTGAGGCCCAGGTTGCGGATAGATTTCCCGGTCATTTCTTCAGAGAGACCTTCGGAATAGACATTGGCTGTGTCCATAAAATTGATGCCGGCATCAACGGACGTACGCACCAGTGCGTCTACGGCTTGTTGATCCAGGGTGCCGATAGCCGTCCAGAATCCTTTGCCGCCAAATGTCATGGTGCCGAGGCACAATTCAGATACTTTCAGGCCTGTGTTGCCCAATAATTTGTAGTTCATGTGTGTGTATTTAAGAGTACTTGCGGGTGATTTGAAAGATAGGGCGGTATGTTCTGTCCCTTTGCTCCCAACTTTTATACAGGCACAAAGGTATCCCCCTGCCCTTCGGCCGCCCTAACGGTATTCAAAGTAAAAAATATAAAAATCAAAGAATTACCTGCGCAGGGAAAGCGGTGTGACGCCGGTATTTTTTTTGAAGAAGTTGTTGAAATAGGTAGGGTATTCGAATCCCAGACTATATGCAATGTCTGCTACACTCCAGTCGGTATTTTGTAGCAGGGCACGGGCTTCATGAACGACGCGCTCGGTGATATGCGAAGAAGTGGGTTTGCCGGTTATTTCACGCACTGCATGGTTGAGGTGGTTGACATGTACAGACAGGCTGGTGTGCATAGTCGCCGGGCTTTTTTAGTTGAAGCACACGGTCCGGTGTATCGATGGGGAACTGACGTTCGAGTAGTTCAATAAAAAGGTTGGCAATACGCGAGGTCGCATTGTGGTGTTTAAAAGCGGTAAGCGCCGGCTGCATTTTCATGGCCTCATGAATAATGAGGTTGCCGTAGTTTTTGAGCACGTCGTATTTATAGATGTAATCGCTCGCAATTTCTACCAGCATTTTATCGTAAATGCCTGATAATGAACGAAGTTGGTCGTCATTCAGGAAAAAAACGGAATTGTGGCCTACCTGAAAAAGCGGCGATTGCAGCACACTTTCCTGCCTGCTGTTGCCCTTTAAAAAGTCATCTGTAAAAATAAATATGTACCCCGACATATGTTCGGAAAGCCGCTCAAACGAATACGGAACCAGCGGATTAGAAAAGATGAGGGCCGGCTGCGTGATGTGAATGCTTTTACTGGCGTAATGCAGTATACTTTCTCCGTCGATGATCCATATTTTGAAATAATCCCGGCGACTGTAGGGCAAAATCATTTTATGCTCCGAAGAGGCGTACCGCTGCACATTGCAACGGGGCAGGGTATCATTCTCAGATGTAGCAAGTAGACCTCTCATCGGCGGTGGTAATCTTGATTTGTTTTAAAGGGCAAACTTAACAAAATCAAAGATTACTTGCAAATAAGAAAGTGCGTGCCGTTTAGTTTTCCTGCCATCCGATCGGAACAGCCAGCACGGGAATATGAGAGTGATTCACCGTATCTTCCGTGACGCTTCCGAACAGGAGGTGCGACAAACCCTGACGCTGATGGGTTGCCATTACAATCATGTCGGCATTGCACTGGTCGGCAGCGCCCAGAATAGCACTGTCTTCAAAAAAGGTAGTAGAAGTGTGAATCACATCGGTTTTTTTCAAGCCTGCCGCTTCTGCTAAACGGTTTTTTTGCGATTCCGCAGAGCCGTCTGTCGGCAGACCGGACGGATTGTTGAGGTATAACACTTTTACCAGAAAATGGAACATATCTTCCCATTTGGCGAGGTAATGGAATACGCCAAGCTGGTCGTTTTTGAGCGTGGATGGGAGTAGTACGGTCTTTGGCGCAAATTCATTGATATGCTGGGGAATAGCCAAAACCGGGCATGGGGCCGTACGGATTACTTTTTCCGTATTCGATCCGATCAAAAACTCGCTCATTCCGGAGGCGCCTCTTGTGCCCATTACAACCAGGTCTACCTTGTCCTCGAGGGCCACATCCCGCACACTGCTGTGGAGGAAGCCTTCCTGAACGCGGATTTTTATATCCAGATTGGAATAGGCGGGTTCTGCCAGCAACTCCATTTTTATTTTTTCCAGTTCAAGCATGGCTGTTTCATCATATTGCTCATCTTCATCTTCAAATTTGGAAACTGTTGCAAATTCGGAAAAAGGAGTGGCGTAAATGGCAGCCAGGTTGACATGAAGCATTTCGATCACCGCTCCGCTTTTGCGTGCAATTGCTGCGGCTACATGCAGGGCGTTGATGGAGTTTGGAGAATAATCTATGGGAACGAGTATCTTTTTCATAATGTGTAACGCATATTGTTTTTCATACTGCAAAATTGATGCAGGAAGTAGTATCATTTTAATGATGTATGTCACTGTCATCGTTGATCTTTGTGGTCTAACCTTATCTTAACCGGCCACACTTGCTACTTTGCCAAGGTTCAGTGTCAGGATGGTGCTGGATGTGGCTTTGGGATAGCGCTGTTCGTATGGTGGCTAATGGCGAAGATCAAAGATCGACCTGACTTTTATCATCCCATTTATGCTGGTGGCATCATAGTTTTGCGGGTGGATACACCATTTAAATTGATTTTATGCAACATCCAATGATTCCCATTGCATTCCCGAAACGGGAATCCCTGAAAGAAGGTGCAACCTTGCTGGCCGCCGATGTGGGAGGCACAAAAACGGCTTTGGCATGGGTAGAAATACGCGCCGGCGAAATAAGTATCATCAGGGAGGATGTATATTCTTCCAAACAATTTTCAACGCTTTTGCATGTCATTCGGGCGTTTATGGCCGATGCAACGCTGCCGGAACGATTGAGCATTGCTTTTGCCGGTCCGGTTCACGAAGGAAAAGCCCATGCTACCAATTTAGGCTGGGACATTGACATCAGGCAGATCAGCCTCGAAACGGGTATTCCGCAGGTGTTTCTGATCAATGACCTCGAAGCAGAAGCATACGATCTGGCCGCTTTGAAGGAGGAGGACCTGATCACGATTTATGCCGGAGACACATCACCAAAAGGAAATGCCGCGATTATCGCGCCAGGCACTGGTTTGGGCGAAGCCGGGATGTATTGGGACGGCTCAGCCCTGCATCCTTTTGCCACGGAAGGCGGACATACCGATTTTGCGCCGCGCAACGCATTTGACTGGGATATGCTGCAGTATTTACAGCAGAAATACGGCCATGTGAGTTGGGAAAGGGTCTTGTCCGGACCCGGTATCTGCAATATTTATGATTTCCTTCGCGATGTAAAACACCGGGAAGAGCCGGCCTGGCTGCAAGAAAATATGAAAAACCAGGAACCGGGTGCGGCTATCGGTTCGGGCGCCCTGGAGGGCTGCCCGATTTGTGTGGAAACGCTACAGGTATTCGCGCGTTACCTTGCAGTGGAGGCCTCCAACCTTGCGCTGAAATTGAATGCTACCGGCGGCGTTTTTATCGGTGGTGGTATACCGCCGAAAATCTGGAATGCAAGTCTCCAGGCGATCTTCCTGGAACATTACCTTCAGGTAGGCCGCCTTCGTCCCCTTATGGAGTTGGTGCCCGTTCATATTGTATTGAATACCAAAGCGGTGCTGTTAGGGGCTGCTTATTATGGAAAAATGTAGAGCCACCCTTGCGAGCTGGTACTCATGATAAACTTTCCAGAAAGAATCTGATCAAATCTGTTGTTGAAACGATCCCGACAATGCGTTCGCCTTCCATCACAGGCACGGCGTGGAAGTCATTTTCTGTAAGGATTTCGGCCAATTCCCCTACCGTATCGTCGGCCTGAACACTCACAGGATCGTGTGTCATCAATTCACCGACGACGACTTTTCCATTGGATTTTATCATTCCATCGGGATCGGCAACCGGCATTTTTTTTAAATCGATCCAGCTCAACATGCCAACTAATTTGCCCCGCGAAGTCACCGGTGCGTGCCGGATACCGTGGTTGTTAAAGGTAATGGCAACATCCCGTAAATCATCGGCTGCTCCGACGATAATCACATCTTCCGTCATAATGGTCGAAATGGCTGTATTCAGTATCATAATCTTCTATGCTTTAAGGATAACAAATGATGCTTTTGGGTGCAAATTGGCCTTGGAACGGGCGAAAATGATATGATGACAATCAGGGCGGGGGAGGATTAAAATCACCTCAGGATTTGACCCCGGCCATCAACATTCCTTCCATATATTTTTTATCCCCGTAAAACGCCTCACCATCCTTTTTATAGCTTGCAAATACCTTCCTGTAATGAGGATGCAACCGGGCTTTCAATTGCCCCCACCAGGTGAAAAGTGTAGATAGCCGGATGGTTAACCCATAAGGTGATATGCCGCCTGTCGCATCTATTCGCTCCAGTGACTGGATAGATTGCACTTGAATTCCGTTGTTTTCCAGCAATGTTACCCAGTCGCTGACATAAGGGTACCGGCCATTGGCCTGTATGACATTGAATACGGCTAAACACTGCCGGTTGAAATGTTCAATTTCATTCGCAGTGGTGCTTTCCAGCCAAATAGTTTCGTTCAGCACGAGCCGCCCGCCGGGCTTCAACAGGCGCTCTATTTCGGCAATGGAGTCGGCTAAATCTTCACCTTCCTGCATGCCGAGCACTGATTCGACGTAAATTTTGTCAAAAAAACCGTCTTCAAAAGGCAATGGAGCGCCTTTTTCTACCAGGTAAAGCGCGCATCGTTTTTCCAGTCCGCAGAAACGAAGTCTGGAACCGGCTTTTTGGAACATGATCGGTGAAATATCCACACCGTAAAAAAATGTCTGGGGGAAACAAGCCGCCATAAAAGCGGTGGTGGAGCCTGTGCCGAACCCGAATTCGAGAATTTTTTCACCGGGTTGTCCGTTCAGCAGCGCTGCGAGATGCCGCGTCGCAACAGCGCCCCGCGCATGTAAAAAGGCAGAGTTGGTATGGCCGTAATGGTCCAGAATGTTGGGTAAGGCGGTGTCGGTCTGCATACTCACTCAGACTTCCCGGATCGTCGCGTATTGCATGATTTCCATACAAGCCCTGCCATTGTGATACGGACATTTCCAGGGACCGGCTTTATCGTTCCAGGTATCTGGCCGGCCATCGGGTTTTAAAGCCCAATACCATTCCCCTTGTGCCTGATCGAGCAGGTTTTCCGCTATAAAACGCCAGGAACGTTGTGCTGCCTGCAAGAAATGTGGAGAGCCGTCAATTTTCCAGGCATTCAAAAAGCCGAGCACGGCTTCGGCTTGCGGCCACCAGTCTTTATTGGGGTTGGTAATTCCTTCATGCGGGGTAGCGGTATAAAACAGTCCGCCGTCTTTTGGGTCAATACCTTCCCGAAGTGTGGCTTCGGCAATTTGTACGGCGGCGAGGTTCGCTTTTTTAATCAGGCTTTTATTTCCCAGCACTTCGGCTGCCTCGCACAACAACCAACTCGCCTCAATATCGTGCCCAAAGGAGATTTCATCGGATTTCAGGTTCCAGTTTTCATCAAAAAACAAGCGCAGGTGCGCTGTTTGCGGGTCGATAAATTTATCCAGAAACAGCAGTATCATGGCTTTCAGGGCGCTCTCCACCTGCGGGGTCGGCGCGGCGCGGTACAGGTTGGCGTATGCCTCCAGCACGTGCAGGTGGGTGTTCATGGTTTTGGCTTCGTTGGCGTCTTTGTCGCTGAGGCGCAGATCGGCAATCAGTTGCCAGTCACGGCTGAACGCTTCAAAATACCCCAATCTCATTTTGTCGAGACTATGCCGTTCCATCAGTTCAAAAAGCCGCAGCGCTTTGGCCAATACCTCCGGTTCATAGGTCAAAAGGTAGTATTCTGACAATGCATATAAAGCAAATGACTGTGCATATACCTGTTTTTTGTCCTGCACCGGTTGTCCTTTGTAGTCGAGTGTCCAGTACACGCCGCCATGCTCGTGATCACAGAAATAGTCGAGCAGGTAGCGGTAAGCCCGGTCTGCTACATCCCTGTACGTATGCATTCCCATTCGCCGGGCCGCTGCGCTGAATGTCCATAAAATGCGGGTATTGAGAATGACATTTTTGTCAGCCGTCGGATGCAGCACACCTGTTCCGTCGATACGTCCGTAGAAACCGCCGTTTTCATGATCCGGCATTTTTTCCGACCACCAGTCGAGGATGTTCGTCAATTCTTTTTGTGCCGAGCCGGCGAGTTGCGACAACACAGGAGATTCGGATGCAGTTGGTTGCATAAGTACGCTTTTGTGAATTTTATATGCAAAATTGAATCAATCCGAAAATTGTAATGCCTTCAAACCAGGGCGGATTCGATGGTAGCACGGCCTTCAGGCCGTCGGGAAAAGGGCATTTATGCCCGATTTAGTCCGTTCCAAGCGCCTTAAAAGGCGCTTTCCCGACGGCCTGAAGGCCGTGCTACCATCGAATCCGCTCTGTCATTACAAAATCCGGATAACTCATATTTTTATGTTTCGCTCAATCAGATCATACCGCTGCGCTACGCTGGCAGCCGAACGGAAGCCGTCGGGAGGCGTATTTTTGACATAATCGAGCAATTGCGCTACGGATGTGGTGGCCACATGCATACGGGTATCCGATGAACCGTAGTAAATAAACACTTCGTCATCGGCATTGCGTATCCATCCGTTGGAGAACACCACATTCGAAACATCGCCGACCCTTTCGCTGCCTTCAGGCGCAATGAAGTGGCCGCCGGGCGCAAATATAATACGCCAGGGCTGATGCAAGTCTGTCATAAATAAATACAGCACATATCGCAAGCCGGCGGCGGTATTGCGCACGCCGTGTGCCAGGTGCAACCAGCCTTCGGGCGTCCTGATCGGCGACGGTCCCTGACCGTTTTTAACTTCCTTGATGGTGTGGTATGCTTTGCTGTCCACAATAATTTCGTCGCGCACTTCCGCCTTTTCCATACTGTCGCTGAGGCCCCAGCCGATACCGCCGCCGCTGCCTACTTCGATAAAACCATCCTGCGGACGGGTGTACAAGGCGTATTTGCCGGCGACAAATTCGGGGTGCAGCACCACATTGCGCTGCTGGCCGGAGTAGGTGATGAGGTCGGGCAGGCGCTCCCAGGTCAGCAGGTCGCGGGTACGCGCGATGCCACATTGCGCTGTGGCAGCGGAAAGGTCGTGCGGACGTGTAAGGTCTTTGCGTTCGGTACAAAAAAGGCCGTATATCCAGCCGTCGGCATGGGCTGTAAGGCGCATATCGTACACATTGGTGTCGGGGTCTGCCGTTTCCGGCAGCAGCACGGGATAATCCCAAAAACGAAACTGATCGACCCCGTTCGGGCTTTCGGCAATGGCAAAAAATGACTTGCGGTCATTGCCTTCCATGCGGACCATGAGCAGGTATTTGCCGTTCCAGAACATCGCCCCGGAATTGAAGGTAGCGTTTACGCCGAGCCGCTCCATCAGGAACGGATTGGTGGCCGGATTCAGGTCGTAACGCCAGGAAAGCGGGGCGTGATCAGGCGTCACTACCGGATGCTGCCAGCGGGTAAAAATGCCGTTGCCGGGCGTTTGGGGCGTATTTTGGCGGGTAAGGAGCGCTTTGTGCTGGGTGCTTAGTTGTTGCAGGCGCGCCTGGAAATCAGGTAGTGGCATGGAGGTGAGTGGTGAGTGGTGAGACGTGAATCGTGAGTAGTGAGTGAGGTGCCGCTCAATTTATGATGGGCTATTTAATGTCGGAGGGCAAAACTAAAGACTTGCGAGATAGGGAAAGGGGGATTTTTTGTTCAAATCGGGGTGGTAAAAATTGTATTTTTGCCCCAATACCTACTTATGAAAATATCCAAATGGCTTTGGGCCGGTCTGCTCTTGGAAGCGATCGTATTACTAGCCGCCCGGCAAGAAAGCAACGGCGATACCACCGCTTTTTTTCAATCGGCAGCCCGTTTGTCCGGCCGGGTTTCCCTGTTATTTTTTGGAGCCTTTGTGGTGTATGCCGCTCGTTTTCCCGGTGTTGAAGCAGGCAGTGCGCCCTTAAAAATCAAAGGGCAATTAGCCTTCGATTTTATGGTTGTTCATGTGATCCACTGGTTTTTGCTGGCTGCGGCTGTCCATCTGAGCGGATTTGAACTGGTCCCGTTTCGATTGGCCGGCGGGATACTGGCATACGCAATGGTGGTCGTCATGCCTTTTATGCTGAGCAGGCAAACCCGGCTTCCCTGGTCAGTGGCCCGTTTACAGGATATGTATGTGCTGTATGTCTGGCTGATCTTTTTTATGACTTACCTCAGCCGCGTCAGCGGGCAAACGCCGACCGCAACAGGTTCCATGTCTTTTTACTACTTTGGAATCGGCATTTGCCTGACGCTGCTGTTGTATTATTTGTGGTCGAAAAGAAGGGCTGTTGTGTAGGTTATGGGTTTATAGGTTTATGGTTTATCGAGTGGCCATAAACCATAAACCATAAACTCATAAACCCATATCACTCAAACCTCCCCCGCACCGTCACCCCTTCCCAGTCATCCGTCCGAAACGGGCAAGCCGGGAAGCCTGCGGCATTGAATAAATTAGCGTCCACGGGAGCATTGGCCCAGGCATAGCGCACCGATACCGGGCGAATACCTTTGGGGTGTTGCACGATAACGCGGTCTCCCTCAATACTCGCTTTGGCATAATGGAACACCCGGTCATCCCCCGCGATTTCAAACCCTTTCAGGTAACCGAATTTGTCTTTGGCTACCAGGCCGCTGCCGGTAAACTGGAAACGCAGCACCGCCCGGTCTTTTTCAAACTGTGCAGCGTCCAGCATTGGGCCGCTGTGCAACAGGTCTTTTTGGTAAACATTTTTCAACGCAACGGCTGCCAGTCTTTTTCCGACATCCTGTTTGTTGGTGGGGTGAATATCTTTCGGGTCGCCAATATCGGTCGTGACGGCCATGCCGGTTTTCGGCAGTTGCAGCGTCAGGGTTTGCGCTTCCCGCAGTTCGGCCCAGTCGCTGCCTTCGTTGCTGTTTTGATAAGCGCCGTACGACGATAACTGTACAAAGTAAAATGGAAATTCATCATTCCAGCGGTTGCGCCAGTCCTGAATCATGAGCGGGAACGAGTGGCGGTATTCATACGCCCGGCCGGCGTTGGATTCGCCCTGGTACCATAAAGCGCCGCGAATGCCGTAAGGAATCAACGGTGCGATCATAGCGTTGTAAATGGCGACGCCGACATTGTTGCTCGAATGTGCAAAAGTGTGCGGTTCGGCAAAAGCCGGCATCAGTTTCCAGTCGTTGCCGGCCAGGCTGATGTTTTGGGTTTCCGCGCGTACAAACAGGTCGTTTTCAGACCCCATCAATCCCAGGCCAAACCATTCAGGTTCAATTGTTTGGTGCATTTTGACCATGAGTTTGTTCGGGCCGGGTTTCCAGGTATTGGGGGAATCAGAATCTTGCGCGTGCCTTTGTACAACCCCCAAGGCTACGAGTTTTCCGTTGATGTAAATTTCGTTGTAGTTGTAATTATCGGCCAGCCCCAGCGTAGTCTCCCGACCCGTCATTTCTCCGGGAATGTCCACGGTTTTACCCATATAACCGTTGCCGCGCCAGGCCCATACACCTTTCCAGTCCCATTGCCACATCGGGTCGGCGGTGAGCCAGCCCGACCAGTCGTAATCGGGTTGCACAGAACGTTTTTCGTCTTCCGGCGTCGGGTTGGCGTCGGGGTTGCCGAACAGTTTCTTTTTAATGCTGCGTTCGAGCCGGAAATCGGCTTCTTCCCAGGTTTGTGGGAAATTCTGACCGTAGGGGCGCAATACCTCGGAAGCAAGCATGGCTTCTTTGCTGATCCAGCTCTCCACCTGCGAACCGCCCCAGGACGAATGCAGGATGCCGACGGGAATGCCCGTTTGTTGAAATACCTCGCGGGCAAAAAAGAACCCGATTGCGGTAAAATCGCCCACATTTTCAGGATTGCAAATTTCCCAGTCACCTTTTTCCAGGTCATCTGCGGGCAATAAGGATACCTCATGTTCTACCCGGAAATGCCTGATTTGTGGGAAATCAGCGTTCTTCCGCTCCTGTTTATAGTTGTTGGCCTGCGCGACACTCCATTCCATATTCGACTGGCCTGAACAAAGCCATACGTCGCCGATCATGACGTCTTTACATTCCTGTTTGCCGGATGCGCTGGTAATGCCGAGTGTGTAAGGGGCGCCCGCTTCCAGGGCTGAAAACTGTACCTGCCATTTTCCGTTGCTGTCTGCCGTCGTTTGTTGCAACTGGCTGAGGGCGCCGTTTAAATAAACTGTGACGGCTTCACCGGGATTGGTCCAACCCCAAACGGGAATTGCTTTTTGCCGCTGCAATACGGCATGGTCGGAAAAAAGGCGGGCAAACCGCAGCTGGGCCATCGCACTAAAGGTTGTCAGGAGGCAAAGGAACAGGAAAAAAACGCGTATTTTCATAATCATTGTTTGACGATCTGCTTCCGGGAGCCGTCCACCCCAATATTGTAAATACCTGAAGGTAAATGTTTTAGGTCAAAAATGGTTTCTTTTTCAGAGACCAGTTTTTCTGAAACCACAGCGCCGGCAGCGTTAAATATCTGAACTTTCCGCAAACCTGCCTCTGAAAAACGAATGGTGCATTGATCCTTTGCGGGATTCGGGAAAACCTCAAACAGTACTGCCGAAAAATCAGCAGGTTCTGTGGCAGGCACTACCGCATTTTCCACAAAATTAGACAGCAGCAGAATGTAGCCGGCGTTGTAATAAATGGCCGGTTCGGTAATTTCCCAGGAACTTTCCGGCCATCCGTCGTTGAAATCGCGGTATGATTTCTGAGGCGGCTGATTGGCCGGGGGCGACAGTTGCGGATAGGAAAAATCCTTGTTCGGGCCGCCGGTGACGTAACCCGGCGCCGGGCCTTTCGGCGAGCTCAGGGCATGGTCGTAAGGCGTATTGTTGCCAAACCAGCTGTGGTAAATTTCATTGGCGCAGGCGTCGCCACCGTAGGCATACATATTGGACAGCATGACCATGCCGAGCGGGTTGGTTCCGTGCAGCCAGTGGATATATTGCTCTGCCGTTTCCCGGTATTGCTCCGCCTGGTCAAAATTGATGTTGAATTCTACAAAATCCATATTCAGGCTGCCGCAGTTGCTGCGGATCAGGTTGCTGCCCCAGTGGTGCGCCCAGTCATCCATCTGGGCGCGGTACAGATCCGTTTGGGCGTTGTAAGATTCTAAGGAAAAGGCGTAGTTCATGTTTCCTTTCTGGTTGCGGATCTGGTTGGCAATGGTGGTCGTTACATTCGGCATTTCGGAGTAGCGCAACAAAGCGCATTCCACCGCCGATTTATACGGCCCCCACCAGGTGTTGGAAATGGGTTCCACCAGCGCGTAGTTCGATTCCACAAAGTTTTTATAGATGTTGTTGCCGGTGGCATCGTACAGGTAAACGGCAGCCACAACGGCGCTTTCTAATTGCCCGGCCGCATTGCGATCCGCATCGCCGGATTTAATATCGCCATCGTCGCAGGCCGATTCAAACTGGGTGAAATTGGAGGTGCTGGTCACTGCTCTTTGCCAAGCCAATTCCGCCCGGGCGATCAAGTCGCTGCCATAGGTTTGCAGCGAAGCGTGGTTCGTTGCGCCGAGCACGACGCCCGCATGTGCGAACATGGCGCAACCCGCTAATGTAGCGGAGGTGCATTCCGGCAGGTAATAGCGCGGGCGGGTATCGGTGCTGGGCGGCGACACGTCGTTGTAATTGTCCACACCGTTTTTAAGCAAAAATCCGTTGGTGCCGCTGGCGTCCTGCATGCGTTTGAGCCAGTCTAATTCCCAGAGCACTTCATCAAGCAGATCGGGAATGCCGTTGCCGCTTTCCGGGATGTTGTAATCGTCAGTAAACACGTCGGGGTTGCGGCGGTAGGCTTCCAACAGTTGAATGACTGCGCCTTCCGCAAAAGTGGTGTATTTGTTGACGTCGCCCGCATCCATCCAACCGCCGTGCAGGTCGCGGGCGGTGGTTGGGTCGGTTTTGGCCCATCGGCTGCGGGCGGCTTTGTCCTGGTTGGGGCCTTCGTAAGCGGCGGCGTCCGACCATTTTATTTCGGTGTAGGGCGGCTGTTTGGCAAAGTTGAGCCGCTGGTAAAAATAGATGCGCGCAGCTTGTTTCAGTACCTCTTTGTACACATCCGCCCCGATTTTGAACCGGTGGGAGGATACGTTTTTAGCCACATCGAACAGGTAGTATTCACCCGGCGTAGCAACGGAAGTAAAATCGAACCACCATCCCTTGTCGCCCGATTGTGTGTGCGTGGCGCCGTTTTTCCAGGCTACCGGCGCACCCGAAAAAACGCTTTGCCCGTCGGAAACCCGCCGCACTTCATACACATTGCCGGGGGTAAAACTCTGCGCCGCATCAAAACCGGCAACGGGGTCGGCTATGACGGCCACTTTTTTGCTGTCGGGCCGGTAACCGAACTGGTCGAGGCGGATAAAAGTGGATACATTGGATTGCGCCTGGAGGCCGATGCAGAGGGAGATGAAGAGGAAAAGAAGGCTGGATTTTTTCATGGTGCGAAGATTGGAAAAAGGAACACGGTGAAAGGATTTACCGGACTTTCCCGAGGAATAATAGCAACACGGATTGGACGGATGACGGGATACGGATTTTCCCGCTTTGACTCGGATTTTCCCCTCGTAGGAATAATAGCAACACGGATTAGACGGATGACGCGGATTTATGCGGATTTACGCGGATTTTCCCGCTTTAGAGTTGACACAGAGCAAATATGTCCACTTTTAGATAAGCAAGTCAACTCTAAAGCGGGAAAATCCGCGTAAATCCGCGTCATCCGTCTAATCCGTGTTGCTATTATTCCTACGAGGGGAAAATCCGTGTCCAATCCTTTCAATCCGTGTTCAATTACTCTAAGTCTGAATCAAATCCCAATTTCATTTTGAAACCGAGGCCCCGACCGATGTTCCCTTTTTCGGTTTTTTATACAGGTTAGGCACCCTGTTTTGAAACACCATCCGATCGTCGCGACTGAATGCTACAAAGTCTTTTGCACTTTTCTGGCCCGGAAAAGGCGCGTAGTAATGCTCCGTTTTGGATTTGTGGTATGCGTTTCGCCAAACCAGCACATAAGCAATCGATTTTTCAGCAGAGGCTACATTCAAATGGTTGAGCAACATTTGCGTCCACCAGTTTTCGTGCGGGATGGCCTCCAGACCTGTTTCCGTAAATGCGGCGATTTTCTGGTGCCGGGCAGCCAACCGGGCCATAATGCTCAATTTTGTTGGCAAATCAGCCAGAATAGGTTCCATTTTTCTACCCGGTAATAATAATCCAGTCCAAAAATGTCGACATAATCATCGCCGGGGTAATTGCGCATATAGTGTTCTTCGTCGACAAAAAAGTCGGGAGAATAGGCATACAATACATTGTGCACCCCTTTTTCCTTGCGCAAATAATCGACCGTAAAACGGAAAAAGGTTTTGTATTCTTCAGGTGTGCAGGCGTGTTCGCCCCACCAAAACCATTTTCCGGTATGTTCATGCCAGGGGCGGAAAATGATGGGAATCTCTTGTTTGTTAAACAGGCCGCCCGTTTTGAAACTTTTAAACAATTCGGCCAGGATGTCCAATTGTTCCGTCAGGCGGTAGTGGTATTTCCCGCCGGGCAGCAAGTCGCGTACTCCGGGCGTGGTATCCCAGGTGCTGCCGCCCGTCACCAGGTTGTCCAGATGCCAACTGAATGTATTTACACCGCCCATTTCGTACACCTTCCTCACCCAGCGTTTCATATCCCGGAAACGGATAGAGTCGATATTGGTCATTTTGCCGGGGCCGAAACGGCTGCCGAGGTCCCAGCCGAATACCGCAGGATAGTTTCCACAGGTTTCCTGCACATCCGACCGGCCCTCTTCGCGCCGCCAGAAAACGCCGTAAGCCAGATCGTCCTGATGCCCGAACAGGGTTCGATTGCCTTCCATTTGTTGCAGGTTTTGAAAAAGTGCGCGGGTGCGTTTGGTCGCCTCCGGGTCGGCCGGCTGCGGTGTTTTCTGGGCCGTGACCGTGCTATACATGGCAGCAGTACATGCAAAGGAAAGGCATAAAAGCCGGAGTGCTTTTACAGGAAACATAGAAGTGAAAGAGGTGAGAAGTGAGAGGTATCCCGTTTGGCGGCTCTGATGTTTTAGCATGGGTTTTTCAGGCCTGGATCTGGTTTTAGTGGGTGTTAGTGTTTCGTTAGTGGTTTGGCATTGTGGTTGACCAAAATATTACTACTCCAAACTCGTAGCCCCCGAACTGGGACCACACACTAATACACCAGATTCCAGGCCTGAAAAACCCATGCCAAAATCAGGAAAGCCGCCAAACGGGATGCAATTACAGCTGTTCAAATCGAACATTATCCACACACGCCTTCACGTGCGAAGTGCCATTGTTGAATGCTACCCCGAAGTCTTCGTTGATGGTGGACAGATCGCTGATCTGCGTACTACCAGCGTAGAAAGAGGTGAGCGGAATGGTGATGGTGATCCAGCCATTGGTGGTATAGGATCCCGAGGATTCCCAGGGTTTCCAGTAGTACCAGAAATCGCCGGCAGAACCTTTCAGACGCCAGGCAAATTCACCCCCTGTGATCGGTTCCAGCACATTGATGTCGAATTTAAGCACATATTGGCTAACATTCGTACCAATGGTGGCGCCGGGGAAATTGTTCGCGCTGTTGCGCCAGAAGAACCCTGTCCAGCCATTGCAGACTTGATCGACGTAGAAGTATTTGGAGCCATCCAGCGAAAGTGCAGGATCATTCTGTTCACTACCTGCATTATTCCACCAGTAGCCCAGTCCATCAAAATTGAAAAATACCAGACTCGGGTCAGCAACAGGGTCTACGCCGGCGATATTAATAACAGGCGATTCGATGATTTCACCGTTCGCTGTGATCAATTTGATCGTGCCGTTGCCTGTTTTGGCATTCATCGGAATGACGACCTGTATCAGGGTTTCCGTTTTGATACCAAACATGGTAGCCGGAATGTCAATCGGGAATACTACGCCGGTCACTACGTCCAGGTTGACCCCTACAATATCGATCATTTCGCCGGGCCTTGCGCTGGCCGGCATCGAAGTGATGGTAGCGGAGGTAGAAGCCAGGATGGTGATCGACAAGGCCGAAAATACCTCGTCGCCATTGTTGGCAACTAAGCGAATCGGGCCGGAAGCCGTTCCAACAGGCACATTAACGGTCAGTTCGGTCAGCGATGCGCTGATAACCGGCGATTCGGTGCCGCCCGTGAATATTACTTTGGATACAATATCGAGGTCGTTGCCGGTGACAGTCAGCACATTATTGACCTGAATATCCGTCGGCGACATCGTGGCAATGCTGGGTTTTACCATAGCCAGCGCTGTGCTGGAAGTAACCGTTTTTCCGGCTGCCGTGCTGAACGTAACAGCGCCGTCTTGAGCGTTGGCCGGAACGTTCACGACCATTTCCGTACCTGTGTTGCTTTGAACAGCGCCTGTTTTATCACCGCCAAATGAAACGCGTGTGACCAGATCGAGGTCGACGCCGCTGACCGTGACCGTGGCGCCGGTTTTAGCCGGATCGGGTGCAATGGAAGTAATCGTCGGAACAGACATCACGACTTCCTGGGCGGTGGTCACTTCTTCCAGGGAAGCGACTACCAACTTGATAGCGCCATCTTTGGCGTCCGCAGGTACGTTGAGGACGATTTGAGTCGGCGAAACGCTGCTAAAACTGGTCACTTTCGAACCGCCTGTAAAAATTACTTCCCTGATCAGATCGAGGTCTGTACCGTCGATGGTCAGCGCCGTACCTGCTTTCACGGGCGTGGGCGAAACCTGCGTAACGACGGGCAGCGTCACCACCAATTCCGTCGCAGACTCCACTAAAATCGGGTCGACTTCCCCGTTGGAAATGACAATCAGGCCTGTTTTGGCGTCATCCGGGACTCTTACCTCGATTTTTGTTCTGGTCTGGCTGATAAAAGCTGTATCCAGCACGGTTTTTTTGTTGTTGAAAGTCACCGATTTGATCAGGTTGAGATAGGTGCCTTCAATACTGATAACCGCTCCCGGCCGGGCTGTTGCCGGGCTAAAAGAAGTGATCGTAATGGGTTCGGAAATGGTGAGTTCCGTTTTGGCCTGAATATCGCCCTGCGGGGTTTTCAGCACCACTTTGCCGTTAACGGTGGCTTCCGGCACTACAATGACCAACAGTTCGGGTGTTTTGGTTTTAAACGTGTTTACTTCCACGTTGTTGGCCAGCACGATGGCTGTGACTTTGTCGAGGTTGGTACCGATAAAACGCAGGTCGCCGCCGCGCAAAACCGGGGAGGGGCCGAAACTCAGCAGTTGAATCAGGTTGGCATCTGTATCATCGTCTTTCTTGCAGGCTTCAATGACAAACAAGGAGGCCAGAAAAACAAGGAGCAGCAATGGCTTTATTTTAAATAGTTGTGACATGGCATGTGAGTTTGAGAGGCAGTTATCGGTTATCGGTTATTGGTTATCAGTGGTGGTAACGCCTGGCATTTGAACAGGGCCGAGCGTAGTAACCACTGATAACCAATAACTGATAACTGATAACCACACGCAGTGATTTCTATTTTTGAACAATACGAACATTATCAATGGCGATCTGCACCGGATTGGGGCCTGCGGCCGGTCCGAACAGCATCATGGTAATGTTCGTGAGCGAATTCAGGTTGCTGAGGGACGTAGTTCCATTTTCGTCATCATCTCCGTCGTCTCTTTTATACTTGAATTCTGTCAGCGGAATGGTAATCGTCACCCAGCCGTCCGTTTTGTACGGCCCTGCTTTCCAGGGTTTCCAGCGCGCGAAAACGGTACCCGGCGCATCGCGGCCGTGGTCTTCGGCGAACCCTGCGAAAAAGATTTCCATACGCACATCTTTCCACTCGATGGGTACGTTGGCTTCAAACTTGAGCGCCAGGTCGCTGACACTACCAGTAGCCACCGGTACATTGCCCCGGCCGCGCGGCGCCCAGTATTGCATAGTCAGTTCGTTGGTCCACATCCAGGCGCCGTCGGCAGCGTGTTTGAAAAATGCGTAACTGCCTGCGCAGGGCGCTAACGGGCTGCTAACGATGGGCGCCGTCCAGGTTTCGTGGTTTTTGCCATCGTAGTCAAGCAGGACATTGCGGTTGTCGCGAAAAATAAATGGTGAGCGTGCCGTACCAAAATTTGTTCTGACAGTGATGTTTCCTGTTGTTGCCCCTGCCGGAACCTTTACCTGTAGTTCCGTTTTAGTAAGGGAGACAATTTCCGCTTCAAGCCCTTCGGGAAAAGTGACCTTGGGTTCAAAAAAGAAATCGCCATACAGTACTACGATACCCCCGTCCGGGACGTATTCGCTCTTGACACCCGTAATGACCGGCGCAGGAATGTTGATGGAAAAGTCATGCAGCAACTCGCTGCCATCGCCAAAAACCATTCGAATTTTGCTGGTTACCGTACTGGGTACCGTGCTGGGCACATTGACCAAGATGGTTTTATCCGTGATGTAGGCCGGGTTGAGGGTTGCCGATTGGTCGTTGAACCAAATTTCTTTGGTGTCCGCAAGATTGTCGCCAACAATAGCGATCAGGCTTCCCATAAATGTTCCTACTAAAAGCGAGTCGGATACCTCCGGGTTGGTCGAGCGGATATAGTAAATAACCGGCTTCCCGTTGTTGGGTTTGACTTCGTCTTTTTGCAGGATACGATGCTGGTTACTACGGATGAGAGCACCAGCAACAATGTTATTTTAAGAAATGATTTCATGTTAAAAAACATTTGATCGTTTTAAAATTTCAGATTGAACATATTTTTATTTTTAAACACATAGTCACATAGTTCACATAAGGTTGATAATCAAAAAACTATGTTTTCTATGTGCCTATCTGTTTAATTTCACTTAGAACTTGTAATCTTCGGCAGGTGCGGAAGGCGCCAGCAGCGCATTGGTAACAATTTCCGAAACCGGAATCTCCATCCACATCTTCGAAGCGGAGATCACGATGGGGCTGGGCGGCGGAACCAGCATGTAGCCTTCCACAGTATTTTCGTCGGGCGCATTCGGCGTCGTTATGCGCTGGTACGTGTACTCACGCTCCTGTCCGTTCAGTTCAGCCAGTGTTCCGGCAGGATCGCGGTAGTAAGCGCGTTTCACATCGAACGAGTACATGCTTTCAAAACCAAATTCCACTCGCCGTTCGTTCATAACATCCTGGAAAGTGAAGCTGGATTTGGCAGAAAGTCCCGCCCGTTGCCGGATGGCATTGAGATAACCCAGCGCCTGTCCGTCGCTGCTGGAAGAAGCAGAACCGAGAGCCGCTTCCGCGTATGTCAGGTACACATCGGCCAGACGGATCATATACTGGTTGATCGCGGTGGCTTGTCCAGTGGAAACCTTGCCGCCCGTATCGGCTGCGCTGCCGACAATGTATTTTTTCGCATTGTTGAGTACCGGCGCGGAGCCTTCCACCACGATATTCGGATCGTTTGGATCGGTAGAAACAATATTGTAGCGGTATCCGCCGGCTGCTTTGTTGATTTCCGGGTAGAAATCGCCGAGCGACATGAAAACAGAGGACTTGCGTTTGTCTCCCGGTTCGATACTGTTGACGAAATCATAAGAGGCCGATTTGCCGCCGCCCCAGCATTCGCTGTTGCCGGTGATCTGGCTGCCACGCGCCCAGTTGGCCTGGCGGCTGTTGCCGAAAGCGTACGAACCTTCCATCCATTGCAGGGCAAAAAGGCTTTCCGAATTGTTGTTGTTTTCAATTTTAAACAAGTCGGCGTAGTTCGGCATCAGCGACAAACCGCTGTTGGTAATCACGTCGGCGGCAAACTGTTTGGCTTTGCTGAAATTGTCGGCAGAGTTGGCGTCGCTGAGGTTTTGCGCCAGGGTGAGGTGTACCTTGGCAAGCATTGCCTTGGCAGCCCACTGTGTCAAACGGCCCGGCGCATCGGATGTGGGCAGGTTGGCGGTAGCAAATTCCAGGTCCCTACGGGCAAATTCCAGTACGCTGGAACGGGTGTTTTTTGGTAAAAACAGGTTGTTGCTGGCCACCAGTTCGGTAGAATTTTCCACAATCGGCACATCGCCCCAGTATTCGGCCAGCATATAGAAACAATAGGCGCGAACAAAACGGGCTTCGCCCAAAGCCTGGTCGATCACCAACTGGTCTACCTTTCCGGCTGCTGCGCGGGGCATGTCGTTGATAATGGAATTGGCATAGGAAATGACCCGATAAAGGCCTTTCCAGCCGGAAGTCAGGTGTGCATTACCGCCGGAGAAGGAAAAGAAGAAAAACTGTCCTTCCTGGTCGTAGGTGTAATACATGTTGCCCGACATCACATCGCCGGCCAGCCAGAAAAATTTATCGTTGAAATCGAACCAGGGAAAACCGTACAAAGAGGCCGTGGCCGCTTTGATTTCGCCCGCCGTTTTGTAAAAATTATCGGCAGTAAGCCGGTCCTGCGGTTCTATTTCGAGGAACTCTTTGCTACAGGAGCCGAACGACAGCGCCACACACAAAGACAGGATATATTTGAAATTATGCTTCATGATTTTTTCTGTTGTTGAATGATTGTTGCTGTTGAGGAGTTGATGGTTGATGAGGTTTATAAGGTTGAGCAGCTTGATTGGGAGGCTATTACTCAACCCTCAACCATCTCAACCTCATCAACAATCAGAAGTCCACATCAACCCCGAACGTAAACACCCGCGGGGTAGGGTAGCGGCCCATATCGACATTCTGCAACAGGGGGTCCTGGTTGAATGCGCCGATTTCTGGATCGTAGCCGCTGTATTTCGTGAAAGTGTACAGGTTCTGTGCGTTGACATACAGCTTCATACGTTCCACCCGGTACTTTTTGGTGAATTTCACAGGCAACTGATACGCCATACGCACGTTTTGCAGGCGCAGGTACGAACCGTCTTCAATAAAACGATCGGACATGCGGGTGTTGCGGTTGTTGTCGGTCGTGGTCGGACGCGGGATGTCGGTACCCGGGTTGGCGAGGGTGACATTAGCCGGATCCAGGTCGGAGCCGTTCGGGTCGCGCAGGTTGTACTGGGCGCGGTTGAAAACGGTAGCGGCCTGGTTGGCATACACATTGGTCATGCCCTCGATCTGTACACGGGAGTAGTTCAGGATATCGGCGCCATAAGAGCCTGTCAGGTACACCACCAGGTCGAAGGGGCCATACGAGAAGGAGTTATTAACCCCGAAGGTAAAGTCAGGATTCGGGTTGCCGATGATGGTCTGGTCGTCCGTCGTAATGACGCCGTCGCCGTTCAGGTCTTTAAATTTCACGTCGCCGATCCAAACGCCTGCGCGTTTGTCCACCAGGTTTTTGCCATCGTTGTTCGGGTTGTTCACTTGTACGGCATGGGCCAGAATATCTTCCTGGCTGGTGAAAATGCCTTCGGTCTGGTAGCCGTAGAACATGCCGAGCGGTTGTCCTGCTTCTGTTTTTGTTACGGTCTGGAATTCGCTGTACCAGTACAGGTTACGCCAGTAAATCCGGTTGGCGTCATCCAGTTCCTTTACCAGGTTGCGGTTGCGGGAGAAGGTGATGTCGGTTCCCCATTTGAATTTTTTCGCCTCGATATTGTGCGTATGGAGCGTGAGATCGAAACCTTTGTTTTCCATTTTGCCCACATTGCCGAACGGCGCGCGAATGTCCTGCCAGCCCGTGCCGCCGAGGTAGCTCGGTACCGACAATTGCAGCAACATGTCGGTGGTTTGTTTATTGTACACGTCGAACGACAGGTCGATACGGCCTTTGAACAGGGAGAGGTCGATGCCGGCGTTCAACTGCCGGGTTGCTTCCCATTTCAACTTGGGATTGGAAATTTTCTCCAGGCGGTAAGCTGTACCGAAGGGCGAGTTGATGGCCAGCAGGGATGCGCCGTACAGGTAGTTGGCGATGGCCTGGTTGCCCACTTCTCCGTATCCGAGGCGCAGTTTCAGGTTGGTGTTGAGCGCACTCATAAACTTTTCGTCGCCCACGCGCCATGCGAGAGCGGCGGAGGGGAAATAGCCCCAGCGGTTTTCCGGTCCGAATTTGGAAGAACCGTCGGCACGCATGGTAAACGTAATCAGGTAGCGGTCGAACAGGCTGTAATTGAAACGCCCGAAGTAGGAAGCGATGGAAGCCGCGTCTTTCCAGCCGGAAGTGCGGGAAGTGATATCGTCGCCTTCACTCAGCACGGGAATGTCGTTGGAAGAGAAGTTTTTCTTGGTCACCAAAGAACCCTGCCAGTTCGATTTTTGTGCCTCCTGGCCCACCATGGCGGTCAGTCTGTGCGTTTCGTTGTCCAGCACCTGGTAGGTCAGGTAGTTTTTCCAGACCCAGAAGAAACTGCTTTCCTCGCGCTGGCGCAACTGATTTTCCGTATTGACCAAAACGCCCCAGCGATATGTCGGGTGGAAGGCTTTGTTCAAACCGTGGTTGTCGTCAAAACCGATTTCGGAGCGGAATGTCAGGTTTTTCAATAAATTAATATCGCCGTATACATTACCCATCAGGCGCTGGCGGGCAAAGGTGTTGTTCCGTTGCAGGGCGGCGGCCACAGGGTTGTAGGTAGCGCTGGTGAAAGCCGTTTCGGGGCCTGCATAATTGCCATTGATGTCGCGCACGGCAATATCCGGCTGGGTAAGCAGCGCCTGCATAATGACGCCGTCGCCGCCGTCGTTGAGGGTAATTCTTTCGTCGGTAGCCGCATAAGCCAGCGAACCGCCCACTTTAAACCAGTCTTTTACCTGGTTGTCGAGGTTGATACGGGCAGAATAGCGCTCAAAATCGGAGCCGATCACGATACCGTCCTGCTGGAAAAAGCCGCCGGAAATGGCATAAGTGGTTTTGTCTGATCCGCCGGATACGGACAACTGGTGGCTTTGCATGCCGGCATTTCTGAAAATTTCATTCTGCCAGTCCGTACCCGAACCCAGCAAAGAAGGATCGAGGTAGCGTTGGTTGGGTTGCAGGCCCAGGTCCTGTGCAATCTGCAACTGGTAGTCGGCATATTGCTGCAGGTTCATCATATCTAATTTGCGTCCGAGCGCCTGGTTGGCATAATAACCGTTGTAGGAAATTTTCGACTCGCCTTTTTTACCGCGTTTGGTGGTAATCAGGATGACGCCGTTGGCAGCCCGCGCGCCGTAAATAGCGGAAGAAGAAGCATCTTTCAACACCTCAATACTGACAATGTCATTGGGATTGATGGCGGAAAGTGGGTTCACGCGGTTCTGGCCGTTGGCGCCGCCTGCCCAGTCGAAACCGGAAACAGAAGTGCCGTCGCCCTGAAACGGAATACCGTCGATCACATACAACGGCTCGCTGGAACCCGTAATAGAATTGGCGCCCCGGATACGGATAGAAGCGGCGCCGCCGGGCTGTCCGGAGTTTTGCGTCACCTGCACACCTGCGACCCTGCCCTGCAAGGCCTGATCCAGGTTGGTCACCACAGAGTTTTTGAGTTCATCGCTGGAAACGGACGACACAGCGCCTGTCAGGTCGCTCTTTTTCTGGGTACCGTAACCGATTACGACGACCTCATCCAGCACATCTTCGCTGGGAACGAGGAGCAGGTTCACTGCCGAGCCATCCGCCGGAACGGTAACAGTCTGTTCGACATGGCCCGTGTAAGAAAATGCGAGGCGTTCGCCGGGCGAAGCCTTGATGGAATAAGCGCCGGCAACATCCGTGACGGCGCCTCTGGAAGGGTCATTAACGACCCGAACTGTGACGCCTATCAGCGGTTCGCCTTCGGGTGAGGTCACTGCGCCGCGAATCGTAAGCGATTGGGCGGATAGCAGTGTGAAGCAGCACAGCAAGGGGAGCATTGCTACCCATCGCAGTCCTGCCCGGAAAGTAAATGATTGGATCATAACGATAGAAGGTTTAGTGATTTTGTGCTTAACCGTATTATCGCCAAAGATGCCATTTTCAATACCCAATATCCGGGGGGTAAATCACTCAAATAGGAGGGGTAAATTTTGCAATCAACTTATTTGGGGCGATTTTTTTTGGTTTTGACCAAATTGGCCCCCTCATTTGTACAAAAAACCACTGTATAGCCGGTTTGGTGTTATCCATCTTTGTGCGAATTACAAAAGGTGGCTATATGCGTTTTCCACATATAATTCTGAATTTGTAGTTCAAGTAATTTCATACGAAAATGGGTTAGTTGGAGCGCGGCCGGTAGCAATACCGGCCTTTCTCTTTTTAGAAGTGAGAAGTGAGAAGTGAGAAGGTGAGAATGTGCGGGGTCGTAAGACCTACGGTATGCACACAACTCTAACATTTCATTTACAGTAAGGAATTTTAAGTCGCTACAGTGCGCGGGTCTTATGACCCCCGCACTTCTTTTTTGGCTACATTATGTACCGAACCGCACCTTATTTTTACCACAACGGGCACGAAGTGGTTTCACAAAGGACACAAAGCGTAGAGTTGACTCGTCCCGCTTAGTATTTTCTGTAAGCCTGGCATGAATCATCACAAATGACCAAAAAAAGAGTGGTCAACTCTACGCTTTGTGTCCTTTGTGAAACCACTTTGTGCCCTTCGTGGTAAAAATTTCTGTGGGAGAGCGGCGATACCTGAGGTCAGTGAAGAGGTGTCATTTGCGACGCAGGAGCAAGTGACATCTCGTAGCGGGGACTTAGTGGGAAACGACCGTTACGAGATGTCACCTCCTTCCTTCGTCAGTACTTTTTTTCCTGACAAATATCGAGTGGCTGATATCAATAACCGCCGGCTTCAGCCGGTGGATAGTCAACCAATGCTATGAAGGGGTTTTTAACCCCATTGTAATGCCTGGGGGTATAATGCCGTTTTGAACGGGGTAATATCCCTTACCCTTTAGAATTGTATTCGCTGGGCACCACCCCAAACCGCTCCTTAAATCGCTCCCTGAAATACTTCAAATCCGTAAAACCCACTTTGTAAGCGACTTCCGAAATATTGAACTGGCGGGTATCGAGCAACTGAGCGGCCCGCTGGAGGCGGATGTTGCGAATGAGCGTATTGGGCGTTTCGCCGGTGAGCGCTTTTAATTTGCGGTATAACTGCATGCGGCTCATGGCGATCTGGTGGGCGAGGTCGTCGATGGAGTATTCGCTCTCATCGATATGCGCTTCGATCAAACTGATAAATCTTTGCAGGAATTCCTCGTCGATGGAATTGACGGTAATGGCCGAGGGGCTGAGTTCGAGCGATTTGCCGGATTGCTCCTTGAGGCGCTCGCGAACGGCAATCAGGTTTCGGATACGCAGCCGCAACAATTGCAGGTTAAAAGGTTTGGTAATATAGTCGTCGGCGCCGGTTTCCAGGCCCTCGATGGTATGCACTAAGGAAGTGCGCGCAGTGAGCAGCACGATGGGAACGTGGCTGGTCAGGATATTGGTTTTCAGGCGTCGGCAAAGTTCCATACCGTCCATTTCAGGCATCGCAATGTCGCTTAATACGAGGTCACAGGCTTGTTCGAGGGCCTTTTCCAGCGCTTCCACGCCGTTGGAGGCTTCTTCCACTTCGTATTCCTCCTGCAGGTTTACACACAAATAAGAGCGGATATCGGGATTGTCTTCCACCACCAGCACCCGGTAGCGGTGCCGGCCTTCGCCTGTTTTTGTGCCGGTCAAGACCGGCGAATCCGGCCCGGCGCCGGTTGTTACAAATAGTTTTGGCAGATTGTTTGTGCTGCCTGCTTCGACTATTTGTTCGGCTGACAGGTGATGGTGGTTGCCGGGCAATGTGACGGTAAATACAGCGCCGGTATTTCCAACCCCGTTCTGATTTTGCACACGAATGCTACCGCCGTGCTGGTCTATAATGGATTTGACTAAGGAAAGACCGATGCCGGTACCTGCAAATAACGTGCGACCCGGTTGTTGTGCGCCCTGGTGAAAAGGGTTAAATATCCGCTCCATGTCTTCGGTCAGAATACCCGGCCCGGTATCGGATACGCTGATTTCGACGGACGAATCGGCTGTCTTGCGGAGTTGTATGGCGACTTTGCCGCCGTCGGGTGTAAATTTGAACGCATTCGACAGCAGGTTGTACATCACTTTTTCCATCTGATCGTGATCGATCCAGGTTTCCAAAGGTTCCCGCCCCTGTTCGTATTCCAGGCTGATTTTATGCTGCTCCGCCAATGGTTTGAACGACAACAAAATTTCCTGTACAAACAATCCGATATCCGTTTTTTCCGCCTGCACTTTCATCAAACCGGCTTCACTTTTCCTGAAGTCGAGCAACTGACTGATCATGGTCAGCAATTTGCCGGCGTTTTGATACATCAGGGTGAGGGTTTTTTGCAAGGTGCGATTGGCGGCATTTTCGCGGAGCAACTGCTCCAAAGGACTGATAATCAGGGTTAAAGGTGTTCGTAGTTCGTGGCTGATATTGGTAAAAAACTGGATTTTCATTTGGTGCAACTCTTCCGACTTTTCCCTTTCCAGCCGTTCGAGGGCCAGACTGGCGCGGTATTCCGCCCGCAGGTGCGTGATGCGCCACACGCCGTAGAGGAGCAAAACGCTCAACAGCACATAGATACAATAGGCCCACCAACTGAGCCAGAAAGGTGGTTTGACACAAACTTTTACCTGCACGGGTTCGCTCCACACGCCGTCTCCGTTGGCCGATTTGACCCAGAAAACAAACTCCCGGTACGGCAGATTGGTGTAATGGGCGTAGCGTTTGTCGGCATCGGTGTATACCCAATCGGGGTCAAAACCTTCCAGTTTATAAGCAAAACGATTGTTTTTTGGTTCCGCGAAATGCAGGCTGACAAACTCGAAGGACAACACGTTGTCGCGGTAATTCAGTACGATTTCGGGCGTTTCGGCTATACTTTTATGCAACACAACCCGACCGTTTTCCATAGCGCCGATGGGGACGGATTGGTTGGACAACATAAAATCGGACAGTTGGGTCAGGGGTGGCACACTGTCGGGGCGGATGTCGCCGGGGGAAAACAAACTCATGCCGTTGGCGCCGCCGAATGCCAGCAAACCGGACGGCAGCCGGGTGGCGCAGTTGTTCATAAAAAAATTGTCCTGCAAACCGTCGAGGGCATCGAAGGTTCTGATAACCACCGATTTGTCGTCGTTGTATTGCAGGTCGGCAATTCCATTCAGGGTGCTGATCCAGAAATGACCCTCGCTGTCTTCCACGACAGACTGGGCAATTTCATTGGGCAGCCCGTCTTCCACCGAAAACAAACGAAAACTGTTGCCATCCGCTTCGAGCAGGTTGATGCCGCGGCTGGTGCAAACCCAAAGTCTTCCGCGGCTGTCTTTGAACAGGGCGTTGATTTTGTCGTTGCTCAAACAACCTTTTTGTCCGGCAATAAAACGATACTGTCTTTCTAAGTGCAGGGAGCGTTCTGCGGGATTGAATACAAATTTCAGCAGCCCGTTTCCCCGGGTGCCGACATAGAGTATCATCTGCCCATTTTCTTTTTTTTCCAGCAACGACACATTGGGCGAGGCAGTCAGGCTCATGTTACCGACGTTCTGGAAGTGTGTGAGCGTATTGTCCCGGTTATCAAAATACGCCAGTCCGCCATCCCAAAGCCCCATCCACATGCCGCCATCAGCAGATGCGCAGAGGTACATCACATAGTTGTCGTTGATGAGGGGCGGTGCGCTTTGGGAAAACTGCTCCAGTTGTGTGATCCTGCCGCCCTGCAGAGGGATATCCCTTTCCCGGATGCGCATGACGCCTGCGCCTTGCGTGGATAACCATATCCAGCCATCTGCATCGCGCCAGACGGCGGTGATAAAATTCGCAAAATCGGCTAAATACCTTGGCTCCAGCACATAGTGGGCGGCTTGCGTCAGCGCAGGGCTGCTGCCGATCCGGTTCAGTCCGCCGTTGGTGGCCGCCCAAAGGCTGCCCGGGGCGCCGCCATTACAAATACTGCTGACGATGCTATTGGCGCCGATGCCTTTCTGGTCGAAACGGACGCTGTGGAAGGGTTTGCGGCGCAGGTTCAGTTTGTTGACCCCCTTGTCTGTGCTGATCCAGAGAATGCCGGTGCGGTCCTGGTACAACGAACGGATGAAGTTGTTGCTCAGGCTGTGCGGCTCGTCGGGTTGCGCAAAAAACCTGCGGAATTTCCCTGTTTTTTTCTCTAATAAATTCAAACCGTGGTAAGTAGCCACCCACAAATCGCCGTCGTCCGTCTCCCGAAAATCGGACACCACATTGTAACTCAGGCTGGCAGGATTGCCGGCAACAGCCTGGTAGGAAGCGGTAATTTGTAAAAAATCGAAGTTGTTGTCATCAAAACGGATTTTGCGCAGCCCGGCTTTGGAGCCTACCCACAAGGTATTCGGTTCGCTGCGTACGGGCCGAACGCGGTAAATAAAATTGGCTAAAAAGGAATCGCCTGCAACGGGTTCGAGGTAATAATTGCGCAGTTTGTAATTGTTTTCATCGCTGAATTTGATCCGCGTCAGGCCCCGGGAAGTGGCCGACCAGATGGAGCCGTCCGGCGTTTCACAGATCGAATAAATATAGTCGGAAGAGGGCCGGGCGATGTCGTCGCCGGGCGCGTAAATGCGCAGAAATGACTTTGTTTCCGGATTAAAACGATTCAGTCCTTTTTTTGTGCCTACCCAGATACAACCTTTGCTGTCTTCAAATAGTCCCCATACATCATTGTCTGACAAGGAGTTAGGGTTGTCCGGGTTGAAACGGTAACTGACAAAACGCTCGGTAGCGCGGTCGAAACAATGAAAACCTGCACTGACGGTTCCGACCCATAGCCGGCCCGCGCGGTCTTCTACCAGCGAGGTGACCTGGTCGCTTTGCAGGCCGTCACTTGTGCCGGGTTCCTGCTGAAATGTGCGGACTTTATAACCGTCGTAGCGCATCAGGCCCGACCAGGTGCCGATCCAGAGAATACCCTTGCTATCCTGGGTGATGCAATTGATGCCGCCATGCATGAGCCGCGTCTCGGCAGGTAACTGCTCGAACCGGAACGGTTGCTGGGCAAAAGCCTGCCCAGTCAAGAGAGGTAAAACCGATAAAAGCCAAATGCGGTATTGTCTAAACATGCACCATTCGATATCAATCAGAAGGCTGCAAGATATTTGCTTTTTGGGTTAAAAATCCTCATTCCAGCAAATCCATCGCTTTTTCCAGCACTGCATCCCGCCCGTTTTTCAGGTCTGCCAGGTTGTTCCGAACCAGGACATCCGGGGCGATGCCGATGCCTTCATAAGATTTGCCGTCGGGCATCAATACTTTTTGCGTTGCAATGGTGTATTTCCAGCCATTGGCCAGTTCGCGCCCGATCATGGTGGAGTGCGCCCCATTGGTGGTGTCGCCGACCTGCGTGGCGTTTGGCAGCGTATTAAATGCCATAGTGGCCCGCTCTCCGGCGCTGATGGTATAGCGATCGGTCAGTACTGCAATTTTTTTGTTCCAAAATGCGCCCTGAGTTTCCAGCGACCAGTCGTGCCAGCCTGTGAAATCGTCAGCCTCCGGGCCATTTTTGGTTTTTGAACTAAAAACGAACCGTTTCTGGTCTGTCAGGCGGCCCATATTGCTGAAGGCATACGTGAAATCTCCGCCGAGGTTGTGGCGCAAGTCCACGATCAGGCCTTTTGCATCGGGGTATTTTTCCAAAATGTCGTTCATCACGTCCCAGTTGGCGCCCACGAAGCGGAAATACACATACACAATGCCATTGGGCATCAGGCCGTACACGTAATCGTCATCTTTTATACTTTTAAAACCGTCGGTGAGGTAATGTTGCTGTACCACCTTTAGATTGAACAAACTGTCGTCGATGCGTTCGTTGAAGTACCGGTTGGCATTAAAAACCGGCCTGTCGGGCGCTGTGATATTGACGTGCCCGTCTGCAAGTACGGCAACCATTTGCGTCAGCACAGTATGCAGTTCCGCGTCTGTCGTTTGGCCGTCCACTTGCGGACGGAATAACTCGTACTGCGCCTGCCAGTCCACACCGCGCTCTGCAAAAGGCCCGTAATGCTGTTGAAAGGAAGTCCAGAAATCTTCAAAAATGGCTTCCGGTTGTGCTTGCGGTTCCGCTTCAAAGAATGTTTTGTGGCAAGCTGTGCTCCAACTGAACAGCAAAAAAATGGCGATATAATGCAGGATGTTTTTCATTTTTATTCGTGTTTTAGTTTATTCGTGTTTTAGTGTTTTGGTTTTTTAGTGTTTTAGAGTGCTACTGCTTGGGATTGCTTCTCACCCTACAAACGTTGGGCCTCTCCGAGGCCTTAAGTTGAAGAATATGCCCTCTCACGACTCACGTCTCACGATTCACGCTAAAATTTCCATCCAATTTCCACCCGCAGGTCATTCTGATACGACAGCAAAGTCAATGGTTCCGTGTGGCGAATAAATTGGAAACGGTATTGCACGCCGGCCGTCCAGCGTTGTCCTAATTGACAGGAATAGCCCAGCGAGGCGCTCAGTTTTTGCAGTTGATCCGGAAATTGAAGGCTGCCGTCCTGGATGAAATCGGCGAACGTTTTTAACCCTTTGTGGGAAGCGGCGTTTTCAATAAATTCATCGTCGTTGATGAGGTAAGGCGAACGCGCTACCCACGACATGAAAGGGATGCTCATGGCAGCCTTTAAATGGCCTTTCTGACCCAGGGGTCTGGAAATTTGCAGCCAGGGGCTAAGGCTGAACGCAGCGAAATAGCCGAAGAAAGAGGCTTCGCCATACTGATAGTTGAACGCCTGCACGGTATTTTCCAGTGCGCCGCCCGCGCTGAATGTGTACGCGCCGGACTGCCATTTTTTGCCCAGCCCGTAGTTGATTTCCACAAAAGTAAACGTATGCGGCAGGATAGTCTTCGTTTCCGGTTCCGGCTTTTTGGTGTAATCAAAGACCGGGAAACGGGTCGCTGCGAATCCGCTGTAGTTAATATCGGCAAATTGTTCCCATCTTGCGGAGCGCTGCCATTGCAACCCGAATTGTTGAACAGAGGTACCGCTTTGAACAAAAGGAGAAAAAATCTGATCCTGGCGGTCGATGCGCCCTGCGCCTAAACGAAGGCTCCATTGGCTGTGTTGAGCGGACAGTGCGTAAGCGGAAAAAAGCAGTGCCGCAGAGATAAGGTATTTAAATGTTGAATTCATACGTTGTAGCGTTTTGCCGATAGACAGGGGCAAACACGCAGTGGTCGCAGTTGGGGAAAATTTATAGGTTTATATTTGCTGCCCGAAACAGGGCGGTTGCTTTTTCGAGCAGCTATGAAAAACCTGCAAAGGCTTGATTATCAACACTGATAATCAATAACTGCATCATGGTAAGACTGCAGCAGCAAAACTCCCCCCGCGCGCGTCCCGCGCATAATAACCGATAACTACTTAAATATGATTCGCTTTGCCGCTCTTCAACTGTTGCTTTTAGCAGGCAGTTTTTTTCTCAACGCTCAAAAACCGGTAGTGAGCATCAGCCCGGAGTTCAAACTCTCCAAAAACAGGTCCTTTGAAAGCCATCTTTTTTCCGATGCAAGCGGGCATTACATGTATTTCTATGACGGTGACCGCAGCGGATTCAGCGGTCGCAACGCCATCTCTTCCACCATTCTGGAAAAGTACGATCCGAATTTCAAACTCGTTTTCAGCAAGGAGTACAAATCCGACCGCAGGGGCATTTCTTCGTTGGGTATGCGCTATTTCAACGGGCAATTCGTCTGGCTTTTTTCGGAGGTCAACAAAAAGGAAGACTATATTCAATTCAGCATTTTGCCGCTGTATCTGGACGGCAAACATGGCACAACGCAGGACGTCGCCAGGTTCAAATATGAAAACCGCAGGGATATTCCGAAGGTGCTCTGGAACATCTCGCAGGACTCTTCCAAACTGCTGTTTCGCGCAATGTCTGACGAAGACCGCGACGACGAACCGTTCAGTTTGTTTATCTCTGTGCTGAACAAGGATTTGACCCCGGCATGGTCGCGCAATACCTCTTTCAAATACACGGAAGAGCAGGTGGACGTACTTGCTACGCTGCTCAAAAACGACGGCAGCGTGTACCTGCTGGCCAAAGTGTACGAAGGGAAAAGGGCCAAGGAGAGCAAAAAAAACAACAAGAATAAATCGGTTGCCGCTTATGACATGATGCTTTTTCATTTTACGCAGGATAGTGAAAAGCCACGCGAATTCCGCCTGCAATTGGGCGATTCGTTCATTCGGGGGGCATCGCTGACGACCGACAAAAGCGACAACCTGAAATGCGCAGGTTTTTACTCCGACAAGAAGAACGGCAGTTTGCAGGGTGTTTTTTACCTCAATCTTGCATCCGACGGCACGATCACCGCCAGCAACAAGAAAGAATTTACGGCCTCTGATTTGAAAAAATTCGGAGAAAAAAACACCGACAAAGACCGCGGTGGCGATATGGGACTGGAAGATTCTTTCAAGTTCAGCGACTTCCTCGTACGCGACGACGGCTCGGCGGTGGTCGTGGCGGAGGAAAACTATGTCATCGTACGCACCTCGTACAACGGGCGGACGTACTCCACCACCTATGAGTACAATTCCAGGGACATCATCGTATTTACCATCAATACGAAAGGTGAAATCGAGCGCGTCAACGCCATTCCAAAATACCAGGTGGGCATCAATACCGATTACTTTATTTCTTACGTCTCGCTGCTGTACGGCAATGATGTGGTATTTTTCTACAACGAAGACGAAGACAATATGGATAAGCCGGTGAGCAACCCAAAACCAAAACTGGTCAATAAGTTCAAGGAATGCATCGCCGTGATGACCACGCTCACGCCCGATGGCAAATTAGTGCGTAAAAACTGTTTGAAGCCAAAGATGTGGAATCGCTTTTTGTGCCCAAAGACAGCAGTCCGTTCCAGAAAAACAAACTGTTCTTTGTGTCCATTAAGCCTAAGATGTTCAGCAAGAGCAACTTCCATATCGGGACGGTGACGCTGCCGGAGTAAAGGGGCATTAAGTAGTTATCTGTTATTAGTTATTGGTTATCCGTGTTGATAATCAAGCATTTGTAAATAATTTAATCTAAATTTTGCTTGAACAGCGTTTCCACCGGCTGCAAAAATAGGAATTGCCGATGTAATATAGCGCGCATACCTGTAAGGTTTTTGGAACCTTACAGGTCTCATTCCACGAAAAAGTCCAGCAGCATCCGGGATGATTCCTATTAATATTGTTGTGCAAATAAATGTTAAATTGAAGAAAAAAAACTTGGAAGCGGGCATGTTTTTTCATATTTTGGTTGGTTTTATTCGATAAAAAAAACTATTTTTTAAAACGAAAAATGATTTTTTAGATATATGAAAACCGCACTACTGGATATTTTATTCTACAGCGCTCAGACCTATAAGGATTTAAAACCTTATAGGTCTCGTTCCACGAAAATGTCCAGTAGTATATATGAAAACACTTTTTTCTGATATAAAATAAACTTGTATTTTTATATAAAATATTCTAATTTTATTAGAAATTTTTCTTGTTTTTTTTCTATTTTTGCATCGTTAAAAAGCAACATCGATACGTTGTTTTTTAAAGGAATGTTCAAAAATGTGTGGCACACCTCACGTAATTGAATGATAATGAAAGTTCATATGAAGGTGTGCCACACATTTTTGAACATTCCCTTTTTTAAAGTCAGTCATTAACTGCCTTTTTTACAATTTGGTTCCATCCGAATGATCCTCAAATTTTCAATGATTCCTGCTCAGGTTTTATTAATTTAACTGGTTGACAAAAGGGTGCATTACAAATGTCGTTGCTGTTTATTGACGGGGTGACTTCAAGTCATCGCTCGATGCTTAATGACGGGGTGACTTGAAGTCACCCCGTCATTATACGGCAATGGAAATTTGAAATGCAACCTTGGCAAAACCAGTGTGCTGCTTCAATTCATAAATATCAAACATGAATTTATTAAAAAAATTTTGAACGCGCTCTTCTCAACATCAGCGGCGGGGCTTTACGTTTTATTGTTTGCTATCGCTATAGGCGTGGCTACGTTTATTGAAAATGACTTTGGTACCAGTTCCGCACAAAAAGTCATATTTAAAACCCATTGGTTTGAATTGCTGCTGATCTTGTTTGGGATTTCACTCATTGTCAATATTTTCCGTTTTCGGATGGTACAGCAAAAAAAGTGGGGTACCCTGACCTTCCATGCCGCAATGGTTATCATTTTGATCGGCGCAGGAGTAACCCGCTATTTTGGCACTGAAGGCATGATGGATATCCGGGAAGGCAGCGCCTCCAATTCTTTTTTGTCCGCTGAAACGTATCTGCAGTTTCAGGTGCAGCAACAGGACCGAAAATACTTGTTCGACGAACCGGTTTTGTTCGCTACCCTGGGCGACAATCATTTTCAAAAGTCGTACCTGATCGGGAGCCAGGAATTGACAGCGGAAGTAGTGAACTTCATTCCCAATCCCAAAGAAACGTTGGTGGAAGATGCCAGTGGGGTGCCGACACTGAAGGTAGTGATCGGTGGCGCCAATGGCCGGGAAGAATTTCTGGTCAAGTACCTGGACAAGGTTAATATCTACGGGACGCTTTTCAATTTTGGAAACCCGGAAATACCGGATGCTTTCAATATCAAATATGAAAATGAAAACCTGGCCTTTCTGACAAATACACCGTTTGCCCAAATGGTGATGGCCACCCAGGCCCGCGATACCTTAGCGCCGGGCATCTATCATCCGTTGATGCTCCGCAGTATGTATTCCAATGGGGTTCAAAGTTTTGTTTTTGGTGATTTTAGACCGAGCGCACGGTCGGAAATCAGTTCCTCGTCTCAAAAAATGGCCAGTACAGGAATTGGTGGACTGGATATAAAAGTCCGGTTCGGTGGTGAAGAAAGAACCCTGTTTATCAGCGGCCAACAAGGCGTGGAAGGAAAGCCGGGCGTTGCTTCCTTTGAAAACGCTGGTGTAGCCGTGTCTTACGGCGCTAAAAGGGTAGTGCTTCCATTCGCTATTCAGTTAAAAGACTTCATCATGGAACGGTACCCGGGCACCAATAGTGCATCCTCCTATGCCAGTGAAGTGAAATTGGTAGATCAACGCAACAATTTTACCATCGATCAGCGCATCTACATGAATCATATTCTCGATTATGATGGGTATCGTTTTTTTCAGTCTTCTTATGACCAGGATGAATTGGGTACTTATCTGAGCGTTAACCACGACGCGCCCGGCACCTGGATTTCATACATTGGATACATCCTGCTGACACTGGGCATGATATTGACATTGTTTAGTAAAAACAGCCGTTTCCAACAATTGGCGGAAAATATTAAAAAAACGAGGCAAAAATCAGCGGCGCTGACGGTGTTTTTATTGGCGTTCTTCCTGGGATTTTCAACACCGGGCATCTGTGGTCCGACGCCGAAAATACAGGAAGTAAGCCCGGCACACGCATCCCGTTTTGGAAAAATTCTGGTTCAGGACAGCAGGGGCAGGTTTAAGCCCATGAACACTTTTGCCGGAGAGATACTGAGAAAACTTAGCCATAAGGAAACATTGTTGGGGCAGACAGCAGAGCAAGTGGTACTGGGGATGGCTTCCAACCCGGAGGCCTGGTACGATGTGCCGCTGATAAAAATCGGGAAACAGGAAGAAATTCGAAAACTGCTGAACATCAGCGGCGACAAGGCTTCTTACAACGACTTTTTTGAACAAAACGGCGAATACAAACTTAAAACGGCCGTTAGAAATGCGTTCAATGCCGCACCACGAGACCGGGGTGTTTTTGAAAAGGAACTCGTCAAATTAGACGAGAAGGTGAATATCTGCAATATGGTTTTCTCCGGCAGTTTTATGAAGGTATTTCCTGTGCCGGGCGATACGTCCAATACCTGGATGTCGCCGGCCGATGTATCACATCAACACGACGAACACAGCGCTGCCCACGGCAGTATCATCGAACAATTTTATCCGATGTATATCCCTGCTTTGCAGGCTGCTGTTCAAAATAATGACTTTAAATTGGTCGATCGAATGTTGAACGAGCTGGATATCTACCAGCAAAAATATGGCGGCGCGGTATTGCCCGGATCAACGAAGGTCAAAGCAGAACTTTTGCTGAACAAACTGGATGTTTTTAATCGGTTAAGCGGACTCTACGGCTTGTTGGGGCTTTTGTTTTTGGTATTGCTTTTTACTTCCGTATTCAATCCTACACTCAAGATGGAGTTGCCCGCCAAAATAGCCTTGGGTCTGTTGGTTTTTGGGTTCGCCATGCACAGTGTCGGACTTGGTTTGCGCTGGTATATTTCGGGCCGCGCGCCCTGGAGCAATGGATATGAATCCATGATATATATCGGCTGGACGACTGTTCTGGCCGGACTGATATTTGCAAGAAAATCTTTTGGAGGCCTGACGGCTACCACCGTGCTGGCAGCTACTATCCTGCTGGTAGCCGGTCTGAGTTGGCTGGATCCCGAAATCACGCCACTTGTGCCAGTTTTAAAATCTTACTGGCTGACCATACACGTTTCATTGGAAGCAGGTAGTTACGGTTTTCTGGTATTGGGCGCCATCATAGGTGTGCTCAACCTGATTTTGATGATCTTCGGTAATCAACAGAATGGAGAAAAAGTATACCGAATCATTAAAGAACTATCATTTATCAGTGAAATGACACTTATCGGCGGTCTGTTTATGGTCAGCGTCGGCACCTACCTGGGCGGTGTCTGGGCGAATGAATCCTGGGGCCGGTACTGGGGTTGGGATGCGAAAGAAACCTGGGCACTGGTAACCATTCTGGTGTATTCCTTTATTCTACACATGCGTTTTATTCCCGGATTAAGGGGCATTTACGCTTTTAATGTAGCCACTTTATTTGGCTGGGCTTCAGTAGCCATGACGTATTTCGGGGTGAATTACTACTTGTCCGGTCTGCACTCTTATGCCGCAGGTGATCCGGTGCCGGTGCCGACTTTTGTATATTATATTGTGGGATCTTTGGTGCTGATCAGCCTTGTTGCATTTTGGCGACACAGGAGTTATAGGAGGAATGAGTATGATAAATGATGAATGATGAATGGCCGAGCGTGATGTCCGACATCACGCTCGGCCATTCATCATTCATCATTCATCATTTATCATTCCTCATCCCTCATTCCTATTTGCTTACCGCCCCTTCCATAATATACGCATACCTATATCCAGCGCCGAAATCCTTGTCTACTGCAATAGTACCCTCCAGGGTAATGATGGCGCCGAGTGGAATATTTTCGGTTGTAGTAACTGTGAGATCGATGTTTTTTCCGGAACCATCCTGAATATGCAACCAGTTTCTTCCCATAATCATTGGGTTGACCTTCACACATTTGCCCGTTACTTTCACCACTTTGCCATCGTATTTGCGAATATTGGCAACCAAATCGGAAATTTTTATAGCCCCTGGAGCGGGTTTTAAATTTTTAGGCGGTTCCAGCGCTCCCGCTGCGGGCGGCATTCCCCCCTGGGCCGCTCCGGCTGCTCCGGCGCCTTCTTCCCTGAAATCGGACACCAGATATACGGTTTCAAAAACCCGGTTGAACTCTTTGCTTTGGAAATTTTTCTTCATCAGACCGCCGGTGTACAAGTAATTGCCACCGATTTTTACGTCTCTTTTTGAAATGGCAATCCATTTTTCCTCCCCGTTTTCCTTCACCCGCAAGTAGGAATATTTATCGGTATTCAAAGCCTCGGCCACGACTACCTTGTGTTCGGAACCGGCCATGTCTTGTTGGCCGCCTGCCGCAACAGTGGCAGCGGGAGCATCCTGAAAAATGGGAGTGCTGCTTTGGTCGCCGGAAGTTTCGGCTTCAATAACTTTTGGTTGGGAGTCGCAGGCTGCGAAAGCCAGCGCACACAAGAGCATCGCAGAAATTTTTATCTTTTGCATCGTAAACTGTGATTGAAGTGATAGGTATGATTTTAGCGGGTTTAAGGAAGAGGGCACACCTCACGTAATTGATTGATAATCAAGGTCCAGATGAAGGTGTGCCACACATTTTGAACATCCCCTTTAAAAACGCTGAATGATTTTGGAGTTAAACCGGTTAAAGGAGGCATTTTTTTTGTCAAAAGTACCTTCATAATAGAGGTATAAACCCAGTTTCCGGTTGATGTACCAGGAAAGATTCAAACCGCCGATATGTTGCTGGATTTTGTATTCGTAGTTTTTGTATGCGTAATCTGCCAGCCGATAGTAGACTTCTGCCTGCAACTTGTTGCGGATAATATCTTTGGAAATCTGCGCGCCGAATAATTTGCTATCCAGGTAATTTGTTTGCAGCAGATTGGCAGAAATGGAAGCAACGGCATCGATCCACGGCAAACGGCTGAAGTTGAGATATGAATTGATGTTTTTAGACTCATTCACACCACTTTTTTGGAATCGAAGGCTGGCATTGAACCCCCAGTTTACCCATTTGGCAATGCGGTAACTACCACCCAACCGCAAGCCTTGCCGCGTTTCATCCTCGATCAGTTGATCGATGTAGTTTTTATAGGATTCATAGTAAATGATGTTTTTGCGGTTGTCATATGCCAGTGAAAGGTTGATTTTTTTAGAAACTTTATATCGAATAGACAGCAGCAGGTTGGTCAGGCTCAGGTCGTGCGATACTTCGTTATTGACATTTTGATACAGGTCTGTTTCAAAAGAAACGAATACGTTCAGGTTGTTTGAAATCGCATTGGAATGCTGGAAATAAACAAAGCGGCGGTCCGTTTTTGACAGGTTGCGTTGTTCGACGAAAGCAAGCGTGGTTTCTTCGCTTTTATTATTCTTTCCGGAACTATGGCTGACGTATGCGCCCATCTGGAACAGGTTGGAGTTAAATCCATAATCGGCAAAATCAGGTCTCCACCCGCCGATAGCCCCCAAAATGAATTGCCCCAGCCCTTTTTCAAACTGCACACCGTCGATGGCCCCCATGCTCGAAATCCGGTTATTTATTTTTCTGCCAAGGGCAATACTGGATGTTTTGTCAAAATCATATTTCACGGAAAGCGAATACACTTTCAGCGCATCTCCCAGATGCTCCTGCACTTTGTTCCACTCGCCGATGGTGTGGCGGAAACTGATGAAATTATCCGTTGAAAAACGCGATTTTTTTATATTGTTTCCCTGAAATGTAAAAGTGTAACGCATCCGGTGCGCCGCTTCGGCGCCATAAAAATTGCTGTATGATGCAGCCGAAATCCTTCCTTTTATTTTTTGTTTAAGAACCGGGCTGCCATCCTCTTTATCTTCAGGGGCTATCACTACCGGCGCCGGACGAACGGTGCTTTCCGTCTTTTCAGGCAGTGCATCCGTTGCAGGTTTTTCCGCCTTTTTTTCTATTAAACTTCTAGAAAAAAACGTGTCTCCAACCTTGGCTTTTTCGGTCAATAGCGGTGTGCAAACACAGGATGTGGAAGATTTATCTTTCACCAGAAGTGCGGGTAACAACTTGCCGTCTTTTTGAATAAAAAGGGTGTCGCCCTGATTTATAAATTCGGTGGATGAAAACTTCACATACACATTTTGAGAGGAGACATATGATACTACGCCTTTTTCTATGACGGTCTCTTTTTGCCCGAACAAAAAATGCGAGCACAATAGCGGCAATAATAATGTCAACAGGTACCTCATCGGTTTAGCGTATTTTATTAATTACTTCCATCCGGGTGACAGGAATAGCAGGCCGGGCTGGCATATTGATAGCCAGAAACTTCATCATGATCATTCGCTAATTCGGACGGATTATTGTGTTCGTGGCAATCGATACAACTGAACACCGCGAAATTGTTCGGTGTGGTATGGCACTCCACGCAGTCGTCCCATGCGCCTTCATGCGCCCCGCTGTAGATCGGGAAATATTGCTGGTCGTGGTTCCAGGTCGCAGGATCCCAGGCATTTGTTGTATGGCAGTTTTGACAGGTCGTCGGAAACTGTGCTGTACTGTGGTCCGGGTTATTGGCCCCATTATAATCGGAAGCATGGCATCCGAAACAAGTTGTGGGCGTGTTGTTGTAATTGCCGTTGGTGTGGCACTCATTGCAACTGGCGCTTGCATGTGCGCCGGTCAGGGGCCAGTACGTATTGTGCACTGCAAAAGTAGCGGGCGTCCAGTCCGGCGCGGTCGTGTGGCAGGTTGTGCAGTTATGGGATAAATTCAGCGCAACGTGGTTGGGATTGGTGCTGGTGTTGAAATCTGTCTGGTGACAGCCGGTACAGGTGTTGGGTGTAGTGGTATAATTTCCGTTGTGGCAGGCGTCGCAGTCATTAGCAATAGGAACATGCGCTCCTGTAAACGGATAAATGGCGTTGTGGTTAAAAGTAGACGGCGCCCAGGCATTTACACTGTGGCAGGTCTGGCAGGTGGTCGGGAAACCCGCAGTGGCGTGGTTCGGGTCATTAGCCGAGTTGTAGTCAGAGGTATGGCAACCGATGCAGGTTGTAGGCGTGTTGTTGTAATTGCCGTTGGTGTGGCACTCATTGCAACTGGCGCTTGCATGTGCGCCGGTCAGCGGCCAGTACGTATTGTGTACTGCAAAAGTAGCAGGCGTCCAGTCCGGCGCGGTCGTGTGGCAGGTTGTGCAGTTATGGGATAAATTCAGCGCCACGTGGTTGGGATTGATGCTGGTGTTGAAATCTGTCTGGTGACAGCCGGTACAGGTGTTGGGTGTAGTGGTATAATTTCCGTTGTGGCAGGCATCGCAGTCATTAGCAATAGGAACATGCGCTCCTGTAAACGGATAAACGGTGTTGTGGTTAAAGGTCGACGGCGCCCAGGCATTTACACTGTGGCAGGTCTGGCAGGTGGTCGGGAAACCGGCAGTGGCGTGGTTCGGGTCATTAGCCGAGTTGTAGTCAGAGGTATGGCAGCCAATGCAGGTTGTAGGCGTGTTGTTGTAATTGCCGTTGGTGTGGCACTCGTTGCAACTGGCGCTTGCATGTGCGCCGGTCAGCGGCCAGTAGGTATTGTGCACTGCAAAAGTAGCGGGCGTCCAGTCCGGCGCGGTCGTGTGGCAGGTTGTGCAATTGGTGGATAAATTCAGCGCCACGTGGTTGGGATTCGTGCTGGTGTTGAAATCTGTCTGGTGACAGCCGGTACAGGTATTGGGTGTAGTGGTATAATTTCCGTTGTGGCAGGCGTCGCAGTCATTGGCAATGGGAATATGCCCGCCCGTAAACGGATAAACGGAATTGTGGTTAAAGGTCGACGGCGCCCAGGCATTTACGCTGTGGCAGGTCTGGCAGGTGGTCGGGAAACCCGCAGTGGCGTGGTTCGGATCATTAGCCGAGTTGTAGTCAGAGGTATGGCAACCGATGCAGGTTGTGGGCGTGTTGTTGTAATTGCCGTTGGTGTGGCATTCGTTGCAACTGGCGCTTGCATGCGCGCCCGTCAGGGGCCAGTAGGTATTGTGCACTGCAAACGTAGCAGGCGTCCAGTCCGGCGCGGTGGTGTGGCAGGTTGTGCAATTGGTGGATAAATTCAGCGCCGCGTGGTTGGGATTCGTGCTGGTGTTGAAATCCGTCAGGTGGCAGCCGGTACAGGTGTTGGGTGTAGTGGTATAATTTCCGTTGTGGCAGGCGTCGCAGTCATTGGCAATGGGAATATGGCCGCCGGTAAACGGATAAACGGTGTTGTGGTTAAAGGTCGACGGCGACCAGGCATTTACACTGTGGCAGGTCTGGCAGGTGGTCGGGAAACCCGCAGTGGTGTGGTTGGGATCATTGGCCGAGTTGTAGTCGGATGCGTGGCAGCCGATGCAGGTTGTGGGCGTGTTGTTGTAATTGCCGTTGGTGTGGCATTCGTTGCAACTGGCGCTTGCATGCGCGCCCGTCAGGGGCCAGTAGGTATTGTGTACGGCAAACGTAGCAGGCGTCCAGTCCGGCGCGGTCGTGTGACAGGTCGCGCAATTGCTGGATAAATTCAGCGCCACGTGGTTGGGGTTCACGCTGGTGTTGAAATCCGTCAGGTGGCAGCCGGTGCAGGTGTTGGGCGTGTTGGTATAATTCCCGTTGTGGCAGGCGTCACAATCATTGGCAATCGGAATATGCCCGCCGGTAAACGGATAAACGGTGTTGTGGTAAAGTCGGGCCAGCCGGGCGGTGGGGGGGGTGTTGGTATGCCGGAGGCCCGCCGTGCTTGGGGGCGCCACGGTAAAGCATGTGGCAAAATGAGGCGCCCAGGCTGTTTCGGTGTGGCAGGTGGCGCAATCGGTCGGGAACTGCGAGCGGCGTGGTTGGGCGGTCGTGCGTGTAGTCGGGGTTGTGGCAGCCGTTGCAGGTGTTGGGTGTTGGTGTAGTTGCCGTTGTGGCAAGTGGCGCAACCTGGCAATGGCGGTATGCGCCCCGTTCAGCGCGTAAAAAGTTGTTGTGATCGGGAACGTGCAGGTTCCCAGCCGGCGCAGTGGTGTGGCACATGCGCAATCCTCGGGATATTGAGCGCCACGTGGTTGGGGTTGCTTGCCTGAGCAAAATCTGCGTTGTGGCAGCCGTTGCATGTATTCGGCGTGTTCGTGTAGTTGCCGTGGTGACAGGCGTTGCAGTCGTCGGCAATAGGAATATGCGCCCCCGTGAACGGATAAATGGTATTGTGATCAAAAGTCGACGGCGCCCAGGCTGTTTCCGTGTGGCAGGTGGCGCAATCGGTCGGGAATTGCGATGAGGCGTGGTTCGGATCGGTCGTGGCGATGTAGTCGGGGTTGTGGCAGCCGTTGCAGGTGTTCGGGGTGTTCGCGTAATTGCCGTTGTGGCAGGCGGCGCAATCATTGGCAATGGCCGTATGCGCCCCGTTGAGCGCGTAAAAAGTATTGTGGATCGGGAATGTGGCAGGTTCCCAGCCCGGCGCGGTGGTATGGCACATCGCGCAATCCGTCGGGATATTGAGCGCCACGTGGTTGGGGTTGACGCCTGGTTGAAATCCGCCGTATGGCAGCCGTTGCAGGTGTTCGGGGTGTTGGTGTAATTGCCGTGGTGGCAGGCGTTGCAGTCATCGGCGATGGCAATATGCGCCCCCGTGAAGGGATAGATGGCGTTGTGATCAAAAATGGAGGGCGCCCAGGCTGTTTCGGTATGGCAAGTGGCGCAATCGGTCGGGAATTGTGCAGTGGCGTGGTTGGGACTGGTGGTTGCGTTATAATCTGCGTTGTGGCAACCGTTGCAGGTGTTCGGGGTGTTGGCGTAATTGCCGTTGTGGCAGGTTGCGCAGTCATTTGCAATGGCCATATGCGCCCCGTTGAGCGCGTAAAAAGTATTGTGGATCGGGAATGCGGCAGGCTCCCAACCGGCAGCCGTGGTATGGCACATGGCGCAATCCGTCGGGATATTCAGGGCCACGTGGTTCGGGTTGGCCGTTTGGTTGAAATCCGCCGAATGGCAGCCGTTGCAGGTATTCGGCGTGTTGGTATAATTGCCGTGGTGACAGGCATTGCAGTCTTCAGCAATAGGAATATGCGCCCCTGTAAACGGATAAATAGTATTGTGGTCAAAAGTAGAAGGTGTCCAGGCCGTTTCGGTATGGCAGGTGGCGCAATCGGTCGGGAATTGCGATGCGGCGTGGTTCGGTTCGGTCGTGGCGATGTAGTCGGGGTTGTGGCAACCGTTGCAGGTATTCGGTGTGTTGTTGTAATTGCCGTTGTGGCAGGCAGCGCAGTCATTTGCAATAGCCGTATGCGCCCCGTTGAGCGCGTAAAAAGTATTGTGGATCGGGAATGTCGCAGGCTCCCAACCGGCAGCCGTGGTATGGCACGTCGCACAATCCGTCGGGATATTCAGCGCCACGTGGTTCGGGTTAATCGTCTGGTTGAAATCAGCCGTATGGCAGCCGTTACAAGTATTGGGCGTGTTGGTATAATTGCCGTGGTGACATGCATTGCAGTCTTCAGCAATGGGAATATGCGCCCCTGTAAACGGATAAATGGTATTGTGGTCAAAAGTCGAAGGTGTCCAGGCCGTTTCGGTATGGCAGGTGGCGCAATCGGTCGGGAATTGTGACGCGGCGTGGTTCGGTTCGGTCGTGGCGATGTAGTCGGGGTTGTGGCAGCCGTTGCAGGTATTGGGCGTGTTGTTGTAATTGCCGTTGTGGCAGGCCGCACAATCACTGGCGATGGCTGCGTGCGCCCCGTTCAGCGCATAATAGTTGTTGTGCGTCGGGAATGTGGCAGGCTCCCAACCGGCAGCCGTGGTATGGCACGTCGCAGAATCCGTCGGGATATTCAGCGCCACGTGGTTCGGATTAGTCGTCTGGTTGAAATCGGTTGTATGGCAAGCCGAACATTGTGTCGGTGTTCCGGCATAACCTCCTGCATGACAGTCGATACAGTCTGTCGTAAGGTGCGCACCAGTCAGGTGGAAATTGGTGTTGTTGTGATCAAAAACATTTCCCGCATCGCCGGTAGGGTGGCAGGCAAGGCAAGCCGAATTGTTGTATGAATAACCGTTTGTGCCCGTATGCTCATTATCGGTTTGCGGATTGGTATGGCAACTGGTACAAGTGGTTTGTGTGAAATCGGAAGGGTTGGTATGGCAATCGATGCAGGCATTCCATTCCCCGTTGTGCGCGCCACTGTAAATCGGAAAATACTGCACATCGTGGTCGAACGTCGCCGGCGCCCAGGCACTTTGTGTGTGGCAGGTTGCACAATCGGTTGAAAATTGTGTCGACTGGTGATTCGGATTGCCGGTCTGGAGGTAATCGTTGTTATGGCAGCCATTGCAGGTATTCGGCGTGCTGACATAGTTGCCCTGGTGGCAGGCGTTACAGTCATCGGCAATTTGCGTGTGCGCTCCAGCAATGGGATAAATGGCATTGTGGTCAAACACAGAAGGCGTCCAGGCCGTTTCCGAGTGGCAGGTTGCACAATCCGTCGGCAACTGTCCGGCTACGTGATTGGGGTTTGTCGCCGTGTTGTAATCATTGGTATGACAGCCGTTACAAGTATTCGGCGTGTTGTTGTAATTGCCGTTGTGGCAGGCAGCGCAGTCATTGGCGATAGCCGTATGTGCCCCGTTCAAGGCATAAAAATTACCGTGAATCGGGAAACTTGCCGGCTCCCAACCTGCTGCTGTGGTATGGCACTGGGCACAATCCGTCGGGATATTCAGGGCTACGTGGTTGGGATTGGCCGTTTGATTAAAATCGCTCGTATGGCAGCCGTTGCAGGTATTCGGTGTGGTAGTGTAGTTGCCCTGGTGGCAGGCATTGCAGTCCGTAGCAATCGGAATATGTGCTCCGGTAAATGGATAAACGGCGTTGTGATTAAAAGAAGAAGGCGCCCAGGCTGTTTCCGAGTGGCAGGTCGCGCAATCCGTCGGGAATTGCGAGGCAACGTGGTTCGGGTCACTTGTTTGGTTGTAATCCGCTGCGTGGCAGCCGTTGCAGGTATTCGGTGTGTTGTTGTAATTGCCGTTGTGGCAGGTCGCGCAGTCATTGGCAATGGCCGCGTGCGCCCCGTTCAGCGCATAATAATTGTTGTGGATCGGGAACGTCGCCGGTTCCCAGCCAGGCGCGGTCGTGTGGCACATCGCGCAATCCGTCGGGATATTCAGGGCTACGTGGTTGGGATTGGTCGTTTGATTAAAATCGCTCGTATGGCAGCCATTGCAGGTATTCGGCGTGGTAGTGTAGTTCCCGTGGTGACAGGCATTGCAGTCATTTGCAATGGGAACATGCGCTCCTGTAAACGGATAAATGGCGTTGTGGTCAAAAGTGGACGGTGTCCAGGCTGTTTCCGAGTGGCAGGTCGCGCAATCTGTCGGCAGATGCAAGGCCACGTGGTTGGGGCTGGTGGTTTGATTAAAATCGGCGGTGTGGCAAGCCGAACACTGGGTCGGTGTCCCTGTATATCCTGCCGCGTGGCAGTCCACACAATTGGCTTGCAAGTGTGCTCCTTTCAGCGGAAAATCTGTTGTATTGTGGTCAAAAGCAGTACCTGCATCGCCGGTCGGGTGACAGGCCAGGCAGGCTGAATTTTCATACACATATCCGTTCACACCACTATGTCCGTCATTGGTTTCCGGGTTGACATGGCATACCGTACACGAATTTTCAGCATAATTAGATGGATTGGTATGACATTCCGTGCATTGCGACCATTGCCCTTGGTGCTTGCCGCTGTAAATGGGAAAATAAGCGCCGTCGTGCGCCGTAAAAGCCGCAGGCATCCAATCGGGGTCGGTGGTATGGCAAGTGGCACAGTCGGTAGAAAATTGAGCGCTTACGTGATTGGGGGTTTGAGCGCCCGCAAAATCCGGCTGGTGACAGGCATTACAATTATTGGGCGTGTTGGCGAAGTCGCCGCCCAGGTGGCACTGCCTGCAATCAGAAATTTCGTGCCCTTTGGTCAGCGGGAAAAAATCGTGGTTCACCTGATCCGTTCCCCAATCGGGTGTTGTCACATTGTGGCATTCCAGGCAGTCGGTTGAAAAACCCGCCTGTTGGTGGTTGGGATTTGTGGAAGCCTGAAAATCCTGCAAATGGCAACTGATACAATCATTCCCGATCCGGTTGAATTGCAGGTTCGAGGCGGATGTGTGGCACTGCTCACAACGCACCGCCTGGTGAACACCGGTCAGCGGGAATCCGTTTTGCAGGTGTAAATCCGAAACATTGTCGACCAACCAGTTAGACGGCGTATGGCAACGCGCGCAGTCTGTTCCTGCCGTTTGCTGGTGTACATCGGCGTGGCAGGAAATACAATCCGAAGCGGTCTCTGAAAAAACCAGGCTTTCATGGCAAGCCCTGCAATCTACATTGATGTGTTGTCCGGTGAGTTCAAAACCTGTTTTCCCGTGGTGAAAACGAAGCGTATCCGGGCCGTACACCGTACCTGTGACTTGAGAAATTCTTGGTTTTGCCGGGTCATAACTTTGCCAATAGGCCGCATCAATTTCCCAGCCCTTCGAAGAATGGCAGGAAGCACAGTCAATTTTCATGTCCGCGCCATGCGGGTTTTGCGCGAGCAGGCTCGCCGTAAAACACAGCAGGTAGAAGAAGGATGCCAGTCTAAACACGTTCATTACTTTAATATTTCAGCACAGTCACAAATCTTTTTCTTTCATCTTTACTTGTAGTTAGAGTAACATGGTTTTGAACAAAAAGCCTGAAAGTGAACACCAACATCAAACCCGACTCTATAATCCATCATTGGTTATTCTTCCCCCTTCGGGTGGCAGGAATAACATGCGTTGCTCGAAAAACTGTAACCGGACACGTCGTCGTGGTCGTTCGCCAGTTCCCCGGCATTATTATGTTCATGGCAATTGGTACAACTGAATAATTTAAAATCCCCCGATGCATAATGGCAGTCCGTACACTGGTTCCATTCCCCCCGGTGATTTCCGCTGTAAATGGGGAAATATTCCTGGTCGTGCTGTGTAAAATCTGTAGCATTCCAGCCTGGATCAGTGTTATGGCAAGCGGCGCAATTGGTCGGAAAGTTCCCTGCTTCGTGGTCAGGGCTGGTAGTCGCCCGGAAATCTGCTTCGTGACAGGCAAAACAATCTGTCGGGGTATTGGTATAATTTCCCCCTGTATGGCAACGGGCGCAGTCAGTTATCTGGTGTCCTTTGGTCAATGGGAAAAACAGGTGATTGGCTCCACCGGTCGTCCAAAACCAATCTTTAGCGGTCATATCGTGACAAGCCACACAGTCGGTCGAAAAACCCGCCGCCAGGTGGTTGGGGGCGGTTGTTGCCTCGTAAGTATCGCGGTGGCAATTGATACAATCGTTGCCAATGCGGTGAAATTGCAAACCCGTTTCCGAGATATGACAGTCGATGCAACTCGCTGCATTGTGACTTCCCAGCAACGGAAACCCGTTTTCCACATGCAATTGGGTAATGTTATCCACCAGCCAATGGGATGTGTTGTGACAGCGGGCGCAGTCCATACCTACCGTTTGCTGGTGTATATCGATGTGGCAGGAAATGCAATCCGAAGCAGCTTTAGAAAAAACCAGGGTTTCATGGCAACTCCGGCAATCTACGGCGGCGTGTTGCCCCGTCAGTTCAAAAGTAGTTTTACCGTGGTGAAAACGCACCTCATCGGGACTCGTGGTGTTAGACGTCTGCGGATTTCCCGGATCAACGGTTTTCCAGTAATCAGCCCCAATACTCCAACTCTCCGGAGAATGGCAGGAAGCACAGTCTATCTTCAGGCCTATACCATGTGGGTTTTGCGAAGACAAATTCGCAAAACAAACGAGAAGCACGAAGACTAACAATGGATTGCGCACTCAAATTTATTTTAATATGATAGAAAAGTTAGTTTGATAATTGTCTTCAAGGTGGAGTGCCGACAAATGTAACACTTCAAGCCTTGGTTGTTTGCGATAGAGTGACGACTAGAATCACACTCCATAATGATATTACTCACCCTCTTCCATTTCAAGGGGTATTGTCTGTATTTCCTCAGTTTCCATTCGGGTGACAGTTGTAACACGCACTACTCACGTGTTGATACCCCGAAACGCCCTGATGATCCTGGGCGAGTGAACTGGGGTTATCGTGTTCGTGGCAATCTATACAACTGAAACTGCTGAAATTGCCCGGGGTAGTATGGCATTCCACACATTGGTTCCACTCGTTTTTATGATTGCCGCTGTATATCCTGAAATATTGCTGGTCGTGGTTGAACGTAGAGGGTTCCCAGGCGGATTCCGTATGACAATTTTCGCAAGTATTCGGGAAGCCCGCGCCGGCATGGTTCGGGTTGGTGGCCGAATTGTATTCCGGCGCGTGGCAGCCAAAACAGGTATTGGGTGTATTGTTATAATTGCCGTTATGGCAGGTAGCGCAGTTGTTGGCGATAGCTGCATGCGCGCCATTGAGCGCATAATAGTTATTGTGAATGGGGAATGTAGCCGGCGCCCAGTTCGGGGCAGTGGTATGGCACATCGCGCAATCGGTCGGAAAATTCAGCGCTGCATGGTTCGGATTGGTGCTTTGATTAAAATCGGTGGTATGGCAAGCCGAACACTGCGTGGGCGTTCCGGCGTAGCCCGTAGCATGACATGCTACGCATTGGGCCGTCAGGTGCGCGCCCGTCAGCGGGAAATCAGTGGTGTTGTGGTCAAATCCATCTGCCGCACTTCCAGTTGGGTGACAGGCCAGGCAGGCCTGGCTGTTGTAAGTGTACCCACCGATGCCGTTGTGGTCATTGTTTGTTTGCGGGTTGGTATGGCAACTGGTGCAGCTGAATTCAGCGTAGTTCGACGGATTGGTATGGCAATCGGTGCAGGCGCTCCATTCTCCGTTGTGTTTTCCGCTGTATATAGGAAAAAACTGCGCGTCGTGGTCGAACGTAGCCGGCGACCAGGCTGTTTCTGTGTGGCAACTAGCGCAATCAGTTGAAAAATGGAGTGCTGCGTGGTTGGGATTGTTTGTCTGGGTGTAGTCTGCGTTGTGGCAGCCGTTGCAGGTGTTTGGTGTATTGTTGTAATCGCCGTTGTGGCAGCTTGCACAATTGTTGGCAATCGTAGCGTGCGCCCCGTTTAAAGCGTAATAGTTGTTGTGAATTGGAAATGTTGCAGGTTCCCATTCCGGCTCTGTGGTGTGGCACATGGCGCAGTCATTCGGGATATTCAGGGCGGTGTGGTTCGGATTGGTCGCCTGGGTAAAGTCGCTGGTGTGACAGGCGTTGCAGGTATTGGGCGTATTGGTAAAGTTGCCGCCTTCATGGCATTGCCGGCAGTCGGCAATGTCGTGTCCTTTGGTCAGCGGGAAAAAATCGTGGCTGATATTACCACCGCCCCAATCGGGCGTAAACACATCGTGGCATTCCAGGCAGTTGGTAGAATAACCGGCCTGCTGGTGGTTGGGCTGGGTAGTAGCCTGATAATCCTGCAAATGACAACTGATGCAGTCATTGCCGATCCGGTTGAATTGCAGGTTCTGGGCGGAAGTATGGCACTGCTCGCAACTTACTGGCTGGTGGACGCCCGTGAGCGGAAACCCATTTTGAATGTGCAATTCAGGGATATTGTCGATCAGCCAGTTGGCAGTCGTGTGGCAACGCGCACAGTCGGTCCCGACCGTTTGCTGGTGTACATCGCTGTGGCAGGAATTGCAATCGGAGGGTGTTTCTGAAAAAACCAGGTTTTCGTGACAGCCCCGGCAATCTACGGTGGCATGTCGGCCTGTTAACGCAAAACTTGTTTTCCCGTGGTGAAATCGAAGGGTGTCTGGGCCCCAGACCGTGCCGGTGACCTGTGAAACCCTCGGTTGGTCGGGGTTGTAGTTTTGCCAGTAGGACGCAGATATTTCCCACCCTTTTGGGGAATGGCAGGAAGCGCAGTCGATTTTTAAATCCGCGCCATGGGGATTCTGGGCAGCCAGCGCCGCCGCAAACCCGAAGGATAAGATTATTGATGACAGGTTACGCACGCTACTTGTTCAAATTTATACTGCACAAATGATTGACCGGCCTGGGTGATTTCTTTATGGCAGCCTGCACATTCCACATTGGCGTGCTTGCCTTCCAGTTTAAAATTGGTTTTGTTGTGGTTGAATTTTTTTACTTTCCAGTCGTCATTTGTATGACATCTGGCACAATCCGTTACACCTTTTACGTCAAACTGCTTGTTGTGCACTTCTTTGTGGCACTGACTACAAGTAGCAGGTAACCCTGCGAATTTTCCGTATTTAAACTCCGCGTCAGGCACGTGGCATGCGCGGCAATCCTGTTGGGTGTGCGCGCCTTTCAGCGCAAATGCGGTTTTACTGTGGTCGAAGCGATTGTCCTTCCAGGTGGACGTGACATGGCATTGTTCACAGGCCTTGTTGGGATACCATTTTTCGGCAATTTGCCCGCCATGTACATCTTTATGGCAATCCACGCAGCGCACGCCAAGCCCCTTGAATTTCCATTTGTCATCCTGTTTGTGGCAGGCAAAACAAGGCGTGGCTATATGCGATCCATCCAGCGGGAATTTGGTTTTGGCATGTTGCTCCAGGCTGTAAGTACTTTCCGCAAAGCCCTGTACGGTGTGACATGATGCACAATCCGGTGTAACGACTATGCCGGCAAATTGCCCTTCGTGGTAATCCTTGTGGCAGCTCGCGCAGGTATTATGCGGCAACGGATCGGTCATGTGTTCCGATTTGTGGCATTTTTTACAGTCTACCGCTTCGTGTTTGCCCTCCAGCGCATAACTGGTTCGATCGTGGTCAAATCCATTCAGGTTTCCCACTTTTCTGAAAGAGTCTTCCTTGTGGCAATCCACACATTTGTTGCCGAATTTGTTATCGTGCACATCCTTGTGGCAGGCAATACAATCGTCTGTCTGCACGCCGATCCTGTCCTGAAAAACGTTTTGTGGCGTTGCGGACATGGTATGGCATTTCCGGCAATCCACTTGTTTGTGTTTCCCTTTCAGCGGGAATTTGGTGGTATTGTGGTTAAACTTGTTCATGCCGGCCCAGCCTGTAAAGGATTGGTCGTTATGGCAATTTTTGCAGTCGTTTCCGAGGTTGTTATCGTGCGGATCTTTGTGGCAACTGTTGCAGTTTTTGAAAGGCACATCCGAAAAACGCTGAAACTCCTTGCCGCCCCTCGTTTCTTTTTTGTGGCATTCGAGGCATTGCACGGTTTTGTGTTTTCCTGTCAGCGGAAAATCCGACCTGTCGTGGTTAAACTTGCTCGCCGGAACAAACTTTTCATCGGTATGGCATTTGGCGCAATCATTCCCCAGGGTTTTCTGGTGCACATCTTTGTGGCAATTCACACATTTGTTGCCCAATCCTAAAAAGGTATTCTTCCTTTTTTTCAGGTTGACATCTTCAATCAGATCCGGCAAATGGCATTTCCGGCAATCGATCTGTTTGTGCGCCCCCTTCAGTTCAAAACCAGCCTGTGTGTGGTTAAATTTTTTCTCATCAAACCGCACCATGTTGAAATTGCGGCCGTGGTGGTCGCTATGGCATTTGGCACAATCTTTTGAACGGACTTCGCTGGATGCGTGGTAACCCGCATTTCTGTCCATCAGCGACTTGATTTCCTTGTGGCAGACAAGGCATTTGTCGTTGGATACCTTGCTGCCCAGGTCGTGGCATTGGGTACATTTAGACATGCCTTCCAGGTCCTTGTGCGAATTCGCCAAATCCCCCGGAGACAACTGCGCCGAGAGACTGCCCGAAAAGAGCATGAATAGCAGGATAATACGTACAATTTTCAAGTTCAAGTCTGATTTACAAGTGTCAATGGGTCGTCCTATTTGTGTTTTTTCATAGTGTAACCAAAACGTTTGGTAATTTGTACACCCGTTTTTTCCAGAAATTGTGTGGGCAGTTCGCCGCCGGCAAAAATGAAAACCAGGTCGTTTTCCATCGCTACCGGTTCTGTGTTTGTTTCGGTCGTGATAAAAACCCTTCCGTCCTCGATGCTGGTCAGGTTGCTTTTCAGAAGTACCTCCAGTTTGTTGTCCCGGATGGCGGCTTCCAGTTTTTCCCGGTTTTTAACTTTCAGGCGACTGAACGCTTCGCTCCGGTAACTCAAGGTCACCTGGTTGTGATCGATCAGGGAGAGCGCCGATTCGATCGCGGAATCGCCACCGCCTACCACGATCACTTTTTTTCCTTGTATGTTTTCAGGTTCCAGAAGTTTATAGGCTACTTTTTCAAGTGTTTCGCCGGGTACACCCAGTTTCCGGGGACTTCCCCGCCGCCCGATGGCGAGCAATACATTTTTGGTTTGAAAAACTTCCCCGCTGAGGATGGTCACTTTGAAACTGTCTTTCACCATCACAATACTTTCCACTTTGGCGTGCTCCCGGATGATGATATTGTTTTTCTCCAGTACAGGCCGCCACAAACCCAGCAATTCGGTCTTACTGGTGTCGAACAGTTTCACCTTTCCATGCAGGGGCAAATTCATAGGCGCAGTCATCACAATTTTGGACCGGGGAAAATTGTACACGGTGCCACCCAGGGAGTCCTGCTCGAGCGTCAAAAAATTCAGGTTATTTCTTCTGGCAGGCAGAGAGGCGGATATGCCGGCCGGCCCTGCACCGACAATGATTAGATCGTACATGGAAGGATCTTTTTTGTAATCCGACTGAGCGATGCTCATCACAGCGGCCTCCCCTTGTTCCACGCTGTTTTTAATCAGTCCCATGCCTCCCAGTTCGCCGGCGATATAAATACCAGGTACGTTGGTTTCGAAGTGCTGGTTCACGTGGGGAAGGTCGACACCCCGCTTTTGTGTCCCGATGACCAGAGAAATGGCTTCTACCGGACAGGCGTGAAAACAGGCGCCATGCCCGATACATTGTGAGGCATTGATCAAAGTTGCTTTGCCGTTCACAATGCCAATGATATCCTTTTCCGGGCAAGCCTCCACGCATGCTCCGCTGTTGATGCAAGTATCCAGGTTGATGACAGGATGAAGCGAAACAGGCTCAAACGTGCCGTCCTGTTTTGCTCGTTCGATTTTAGTTTCTACGATCCGGGAGGCTTTTTTTTGCCTCCCCAGGTAGAAGTAGATGACTAACAGGCAAAACAGGAAAACAACCCCATAAATGATGATTTCTTCCAGTAACATGAGCGCTTATTAAAAAATCCAGCGGTAACCCAATGCCAATGTGATAGCAACATGGATCACCATAATGACCAGCATGACGATCGCAAATGGTAAATGCGCCACATGCCAGTATTTGAACAGTTTTTGCATGGTTTGAAGCCGTTCGATCCGCTTGTTCAGGGTAATTTCATTTTTTACTAATTTCACGACACTCCGAATGCCTGAACTTGGCACCCTGTTTTCCCGAAGGATATATTTGACCTGGCGGATCGCCTTTTTCTCATTCAGATACTCGTTGATGAAATTGGAGAAAAAAGATCCTTCCGGCTTCTGCAGGGTAATGGCGGCGGTTAAATGCGGCAGGTAACTTATTTCCCCCAGATGGTAGGTGTTTTTCAGAATATCCTCCAGATTGCCTTTCATTTCTTTCACCTCGTGCAGGCTCAACTCACGGCCTTCGATGGTCCGTGGAATTTGAATGTAGATAAACCTTCCGATGACTCCACTCGCTACCACGGCTACCATGCTCCAAAAACTGACCGATACCAGTCCGCCGAACTTAAAGGCGGTGTGAAACAGAATCAGCACGGGACCTAACGAACACAGAAAAATGTGAAACTCCAGCCAGTATTTCAATCGGCCCAGGCTTGCCAGGAATCGGTACTTTTTTTTCGCCATGTACCCGAAAACGCCGATCAAAACCAGCAGAGTACCTGCAATACCCATGCCGTGTCCGTATAAACCGCTGGGTTTGAACTCATTGTGATCTGGATGATAAAATCGCTCTGCAATAGGTGTGTTGTAGTAAGAATAGCCCTTAAACAACAAAAAGATCGTAGTCAGTACCACAATGCTTACCAGCACTGCGATGTATATCCGGTGGACTAATGGAGACATATTCTACGGTTATTAACAGGTTTATGCTATAAATCAAGACTCACCAACCTTTTGAAATGGCTCCCTTTTAACAACATCAAACCTTTACTTAAGTTTTCTCTGCTTCCACCTGCATGGCAGCATTCAGCACACATGATCCGCTTCCCCGCATTTGAAGTACTTCATACAGAGTTTTAGATATAACAGTAAACACGGGAAGAGTCGCCCGTGTGTTGCCTGGTAGCGGAAATTATTTATGCACCCTGTATGGTTATTTACTTGCCGCGATTCTCCGTCTATCTATAATTTTTGACCGCTGCCCCACGGGGTTTCACTTTTGAGCCTTCTGTTTGACACAGTGCAAACTGTTTCAGCAGCATTTCAAAAGTAAACCATTCTGACATGACAACAACACGCAACACTGCCCTGTCCATGCTTGTCATGGTCTTGACTAACCTTTTCGTCTCCGAATCCATCGCACAAACCGATCAGCGGGGCAGCATTTACCTGCAAATCCTGAATGAAGAAAAACAAGCCCTGGAAGGCGTCTCCATCGGCCTGATGCGGGCAACAGATTCCACGGTGGCAAAAATAGCGATCACCGATCAGCAGGGCATCGCTGTGGTGGATGAAATCAGGCACGGTACTTATTTCGTAACGGCCTTTCTGATGGGCTACCAGAAATATGAATCCGGGCCGATTGAGGTCGATGCAGCGCGGAGCAGAATCGATTTGCCGCCTTTTCAGTTGGAAAAATCGGCAAATATGCTGGCGGAAGTGACGGTGGCACATAAAAAACCGTTTATTGAAAGGCATTTAGACAAGTTGGTGCTGAACGTGGAAAACAGCATCGTATCGGCGGGCAGTTCTATCCTGGAAGTGCTGGAACGCGCGCCGGGCGTGGTGGTCAACCAGGAAACATCCATTAGTCTCAAAGGCAAACAAGGCGTGATCGTGATGATCGACGGCAAACCATCCCCGCTTTCGGGCGCTGATCTGATCAATTACCTGAAAGGTATACCGTCGACCAATATTGACCGGATCGAAATTATTACCAATCCTTCCGCCAAATACGACGCCGCCGGAAATGCCGGCATCATCAATATCCGGTTTAAAAAAGACCAGCGACAGGGCCTCAACGGCAACCTCGCGCTCAGCCTGGGCCAGGGTTTTTATACCAAACCTTCGGGTAGCACTAACCTGAATTTCAGGAAAAAGCAATGGAACCTGTTCGGCAATTATTCCTATTCGCAACCCAAGGGTTTTACCCGTTTTTACATCAACCGCAAGTTTTTTAATGCCGACCATTCACTGGAATCGGTATTCGACCAGACTTCTTTTATCAAACAACCGATCAGGAGCCACAATGGGAAATTCGGCGCCGATTTTTATGCCGGCAAAAAAACGGTCATCGGTGTGATGTTCAACGGCAACTTGTTTCGCAACACCCGGGACGGCTTTACCAATGCCATTATCACCAATCCCGAAGGAGCGCTGCAATACACCACCGAAACGGATAATGTCCTGAAAGACAAACGATTCAACGGTTTCGGCAACGTCAATTTCAAACATACCATCGACAGCACTGGAAAGGAACTGACCCTGGATGCCGACTACGGCCATTTTAATTCCCGTGCCGATCAGAACTTTATCACCCGACAATTCAGCGCGGTGGGCAACCCGGCGCCCGATTATACGTTACACACCGACCAGCGCGGACAACTGTCCGTGCGATCACTGAAAGCCGATTATGTACATCCCCTGAAAAAAGAGGCGAAATGGGAAGCGGGCCTGAAATCAAGTATGGTGGAAACAGACAATGACATCCGGTTTTTTAACGTGGTCGATGGCGCTTATCTCCCGGATGAAAGCAACTCCAACCACTTCATTTACAAGGAAAATATCAACGCGGCCTATGTCAATTTTGCCAAATCATTTCCCAAATTTGATTTCCAGTTGGGCCTGCGTGTGGAACAAACCAAAACGGACGGCAAACAACTGACCACCGGGCAACAGTTCAACCGCAATTATGCCTATCTTTTTCCCAGTGTGTTTGTCAACAGGAAGTTGACGGAAAAAAACCAACTCTCCTTTTCCTACAGCCGCCGTATCGACCGGCCCGATTACCGGCAACTCAATCCGTTCCGCATTTTTGTAGACCCTTACACCTACGTGGTGGGCGATCCGGCGCTCAAACCCGTGCTGACCAATTCGTTTGAACTGGGCCATACCTTTGATAATCAATACAGTACAACGCTGTCATATACCCAAAGCAAAGAAGTCATCACCGACGTTTTTGTGCAGGATGACAGCACCAGAATTTCTTATCAGACCCCTGCCAACCTGCAAAATTTTGACCAGGTCAGTCTGGCGGCCTCCATGCCCCTGCGCATTCAACAATGGATGACCAGCCAAATCAACGGAAGCCTGTACTGGAACCGGTACACCAGCCCATTTCAGGGCGGCAACTTGCTGAATAGTTACACTTCCTGGGATATCAATGTGAGCAACAGTTTCACGCTGGGGAAAAAAGGCTGGTCTGCCGAGCTCGGCGGATATTATCAGTCCAAAATGGTCTGGGGGCTTTTTATCATCCGCGACCTGGCGCAAGTGAGCGCGGGCATCCAGAAAGTGTCGCCGAATAAACTGTCTACCTTCAAATTATCGGTGTCGGACGTTTTGTATACCAACCGGATCGCCGTGATCGTGCAGTACCAGAACATGGACTGGTTTACAGACAGAACATGGGATTCCAAAGCGCTGACATTGTCGTACACCCAGCGTTTTGGAAAAAATACCGTGCAGCAGGCAAGGCGGCGGACGAGCGGTATCGAGGATGAAAAGAGAAGGGCGGGGTAGGGCAACTGTACCGGCTGCTTTAGCTGCCGGATGCGAAGAGGTGTCATTTGCGACGCAGGAGCAAGTGACATCTCGTAGCGGAGACTTTCGCGCACGAGTGTTAAAGCCACTTTTTGAGAATCAATCGGCACCCTGCTTAGTGGTGGCATGGGTTTATGGACTTGAACATTCCGTTTTCGTCCGAAAACGGAATGTTCAATGTCCACCCCGCCACCTCTAACCCCGAATAAACGGCAGAAAATTCACGCATTTCCCAATACCTCCGGCAAGCCAAAGCAGCCGGTACATAAACATACAAAACATGAAAAAAACAATGCTCTTATACCTCCTGATCGCGCTTTCCGGCGCGGTATCCGCCCAGGATCGCAGGGCGGCACAAATAGACAGCATGATGTCGTTTGCTGCCGGGAAAGGGCTGTTTAACGGCGTCCTATGCGTTGCCGAAAAAGGCAACATGGTGTACCACAAAAGTTTCGGGTATGCCAACTACGACACCAAAGAACCCGTCTCGGAGCATACCCTTTTTAACCTCTGCTCCGTTACCAAACAATTTACTGCCATGGGCATCCTGATGCTGATGGAACGAGGCAAACTCGGCTTAGACGATAGTCTCCGGCAGTATTTTCCGGAATTGCCTTACAGCGGGGTGACGCTCCGGCACATGTTGCACCATACCTCCGGTTTGCCGGATTACATGATGCAGGCGATGCAACACTGGGCCGAAGGCAACGAGGCTTCCAACAAAGAAGCGATTGCATTGCTGGCTGCCAACCGACCGCCGGTTTTGTTCCAGCCGGGCGAAAGGTTTCAATACTGCAATACGGGGTATATCCTGCTGGCTACGGTGATTGAACAGGTATCCGGTATGTCGTATGCTGATTTTTTACAGCAAAATATGTTTGATCCGCTCGGGATGGTGCAATCAAAAGTGTACAGAACTGTCTTTGACGAATCGAAACAACGCGGTATTGCGTACGGCTATATTCTGGATATGCAACAGGGCAAAATGGTATTGCCTGAAAATGATCCACGTTATCGGAAACAGGTCAATACGCTCACCGGAACTTATGGCGACGGCGGCGTTTTTTCCTGCAGCAGTGATATGTGGAAATGGGAAAATGCTTTGAAAACGGAACAATTGGTTAAAAAATCGACCATGGAGGCCGCATTTACAAGCGGTTTGCTCAACAACGGGCAGGCAGCCGGATATGGCTTCGGATGGTTTGTAAGCCGGGATGCGGCGGGTCGAAAAATGGTGGTGCATACGGGCGGCTGGCCGGGCTATCGCAATGCGTTTATTCGCTACCCCGATCAGGACATCTCCATACTGGTGCTGCGCAACAACGAAGTCGAGTTTATGGGCATTCAACCCGCCGTGATGAATATCCTGGAGGGCAAACCCTTTGAGATGCCCAAAACTTCTCTGGCGCAGGCCCTGGCCATTGAAAAAACAGGCAATAAGTAGTTATCCGGCTTGATACTCAAGCATTTGAAGAAAAAATAACTCAATCAAATTTAAACTTCGCCCTTGGATGTTTAAAACTATGAAAATGAATAAGATACGAGCCTTTTTTTACATCATTTTTTTCCTGGGCATCGCACAACTCTCCGTTGCCCAGACGGCGCTCGAATCTTTGGTTGGCGCCGAAAAGGCATTTGCAAAAATGTCGGAAGAAACGAACACCAAAAACGCCTTCGTTCATTTTCTGAGTGATAGCAGCATTATTTTCAGGCCTGGGCCGGTATCTGGAAAGGCAACCTGGGAAGCTGCCGAAGCAGACAATGATCTGTTATCCTGGAAACCCACGTTTGCTGATATTGCTGCGGCCGGCGACCTGGGTTACACCACCGGACCGTTTGAGTACAAGGCCGGTCGAACCGACGAAAAACCTGCCGGTACGGGTCACTATGTTTCCGTTTGGAAAAAAGAAAAAGACGGTACGTGGAAAGTAGCGCTGGATATCGGAATAGGGCACCCGCCGGCGCCCGAAAAACAGTTTGCCACTTCGACCATTGCCCCCAAAGCCGTCATACAAAAACAGGGTGCAAACGCCGCTGTTGAACTGATGCAAACAGACTTGACTTTTTGCGAACAGCAAAACAAAAATGGATTATCTGTTTACAAGCAGTGGCTTTCATCTGAAGCAAAAATATACCGCCCGGGGGAAGCGCCGTATGATACAAAAGAAACCATTCAGCCATTTCTCTCGGCCACAGATAAACAATTTACTTTTCAGCCGGTGCGCGCAGATATTGCTGCTTCCGGCGACCTGGGCTATGTGTACGGTGGTGGTTCCGTCGCAATCAAACAAGGCGAAAACGTCAAAAATATGGATATCAACTACCTCCGTATCTGGAAAAAAGAAGGCGGACATAGTTGGAAAATTGTGCTGGACCTGGTGACGGTTATTAAGAGGTGAGAGGTGAGAAGTGAGAGGTGAGAGAGGTTAAATAATTCAATATCAATAAGATGAAAGCCATACCCCATTATTTCCTTGTGGAAATGAGTATTAACAAATAACAAGGTTGGGTTTTCCCCAACCATTTAAAGTTTTCAAATGATGAAAAGAAGTAGATTTTATAGTTACTGCCTGTTTGCAATTCTAATAATCGCTTGTCGCTCCCTGCAAGCCACCGAAATCCCGATCAGAATCATTCAGGGTATGCCGTATATGGAAATAACCCTCAACGGCAAAGGCCCCTATCTGTTCGGTTTCGATACCGGTTTTGGCGGCGAAATGGAATTAGATTCGGCGCTGGCAGTGTCCCTGGGTATCAAACCGACGGGTAAAATGGAAGTGGGCGACGCTTCCGGGCGGAACAACCGTATGCTCGATCTGGGCGTGTTAGACCGGTTGCAGGTCGGCGATTATGTCTTCCAGAACACCACTGTCATCCTGCGCAACCGCAGGGCCTTGCCGGGCATGGAAAAAGTATCCGGTATCCTCGGAATGGCTTTGTTTAGCGCCTTCACGATCACCATCGACTACCCGGGCCTGATGTTTCGCTTCGAGGATGCGCCGCTGCCGCCTGCCGACAACCTGACCATTCTCAACTACACGCCCGTTGGCGGCGGCGTTCCACAAATCGACCTGAAAGTGGGCGATATTGCCCTCAAGGCAGTGGTAGACGTTCGCAGCATGTCGGGTACTTTCAAAATTCCGGAACAGATCATTCCGCAATTACATTTAGTTTCCGATCCGGTTGTAATAGGCCGCGGCCGCACGGTCAGCAATGAAATAATCATTCACCAGGTTCAAATTCAGGAACCTATTCAGTTCGGAAAATACAAATATGAGCAGCCGACAGTCACTTATCCGTCACTGAATGAAGATGTTATCATCGGAGCAAGCACCCTGCAATCCTTCCGGATTACCATCGACCAGCAAAACCAACGTATTCAACTGTTGAAATTAGCAGAAAATGCATCAAAACCGATTGCAAAACCTGCTGCTTTGCCAGTGGAAGGGAATCGTTTCAGCGAATATGTGGGCTCCTATGAAGGAGGCAGGGAACTCAGCCTTTCCGACGGAACGCTATTTATCCAGCGCCCGGGCGGTATGCTTTTAAAAATGATCGAAACCGCAAAAGATACATTTACGTTAGAACGCGTCCCGCAGGCTGTTTTGCATTTTGAGCGGGATGAACAGCGCAGGGTAGTGGCGCTAAAAGTAATGAACCAGCAAGGCGCCTGGGAGCAGGCGAAGCGGTTGGGGTAAACGGAAAACATTTGTAACTGGTTAGCATAGGGGCAGCGCCCCGGTAATATTTGTAGCCCATAACAAAACAAGAAAAGCGAGGTGCAGCGCACCGATAATATAATATTGCCGGTGCGCTGCACCTCCTGACACACGCTTTTACTGAAAATGCTACAAATATTACCGGGGCGCTGCCCCTTTGTCAACCAGCCCTGAACGTCCGATTTTACGCAATTATCTTACATTAGAAATTGCTGATGAACTAATTCTGCACACCTGCTGAATATGAACCAGTTAAATATATTTATTCTTGCTTTTGGCGCATTGCAGGGCGTACTGCTCAGCGCTTTTATGCTTGGGAGAAAAACGTACCGCACGGCTCACCTTTTTTTACTGTTGTTTCTGCTGACATTGTTGTTACAGGTGGTATTGAAAATCGCCACTAAAATATGGGTCATGGAACATTTGCCTGTGGTGTACATGATTTCATACGAACTGCCTTTTTTGTACGGACCATTGCTGTTCTTTTTTGTTCAAAAACACAACAGGCAGGCGTGCATTCGCTCCTGAAAACGATCTCTGGCATTTTATCCCCTTTTTGTTTTTTGGATTTGCGGATTTTATCCTGCATACGACGGATAATATACTGATTTACAGGATGTTTGATATAAAGCAGTCGTATGTTTTTTATGGCCAGTTTATCAGCCTGGCAGGGTATCACTGGTATTGTTATCATTCTCTTCATCCACCAACCCGCAGCGGAAATACATTTCAACGGGGAAAAATGCAGTGGCTTCGGCGGCATACCCTGCTTTCCGCTTTTGTTACGTTCAGTATTGCCGTTGGCTTGTTTCTGATGTACACTGTTTATCCGCGTTACATGGAGGCGCGTTTTTTGTTTGCCACGATCACCGTTTATATTTATTGGGTGAGTTATGAAGCCCTCCGGCGCCCGGACCTGTTCAGCGCATCGCCGGCTGAAATCCCGTATACGTCGCAGGCCGGTTACCAGCCCCCGGTTCCGGATGCCTCTTTGAGGGTGGAAGCGCCTAAAAAATACCATAATTCCACCCTGAAAGCGGCTGATATTGATGCGATACTCGTCGCGCTCAACCATGTGATGCAGCATCAGCGCCCCTACCTTTCACCTGAACTGAGCATCGACACCCTGGCTGCGCTGGTCGGCACCAACCGCCATAACCTGTCTCAGGCGATCAACGAACGCCTGCAAAAAAACTTTTACGATTACCTGAACGAGTACAGGGTCAGGGCCGCACGGGCGCATTTGGCCGACCCCGGCAACGATCATTTGAAAATAGCGGCCATCGCTTACGACGCCGGATTCAACTCCCTGTCCACTTTCAATGACGTTTTTAAAAAAATGACCGGCCATACGCCCTCCGCCTTCCGGAGTCTGGCGCAAAATAGTTATCAAAATTCTCAGGTATAGGCCCGAATTGATCGGTTCGGTAGGAAGTAGCGTTGGCAATGGGCCATTTTTGGACGAAATCTTGAACACACCATGCTACGCAATTACTTCCTGATTACACTGCGCAACTTTCAGCGCCAATGGGTTTTTTCCATGCTCAATATGTTTGGACTGGCGCTCGGACTGTCCAGTGCTATTTTCATATTCTTGTATGTGAGCGATGAATTGCAGTACGATACGATGCACCCGCATTACGCCAATACCTACCGGCTCGGTTGTACGTTCGCCAATACCGACGGACGATCCAACAACAATACGGAATCGCCAGGCTTTTGGGTCCGGCAACTCAAGGATACACGCACGGAGGTGCAAGACGCTGTTCGGATTGCCTACATCGGCTACCCGACTTCGCTGCACCACAAAGCAAAAGATAAAATTATACTGACCGAGGAGATCAAATGGGCCGAGCCGGGATTTGACAGGGTGCTCGCTTTCAAACTCCGCACTGGCAATCCCGAAAAAATATTTGAAGCGCCCAATACCATGGTGCTGAGTGAAACGGGCGCGCGAAAACTGTTCGGCAAATCCGATCCGATCGGGCAAATCATCACGGTCAAACATAATTTTGCCACCCGCGACCGGGAAATCGATATTGAAGTCACGGGCGTGTACCGCGACTACCCATCCAACTCGCATTTCAAACCGGATTATATCCTGAATGTCAACGCATTGCGGAGCGTTTACCCCGATTTTCACCGCTTGATGGAAGGTTCGAGCTTCGGCGACCGGGAGAACCCGATTTTTTTCTTTGAAAACTATATCGTTTTCAAACCGGGCGTAAACATTCCTTCTATTTTGTCCATGTTGCAGCCGCTGGCCGACCAGATGATGCGGTCCGACTCGGCCTTCGTAGCCGCCGGGTGGAAGATGACCCCGTTTCTGACCAAAATGTCCGATTTCCATTTCGATACGGTAAACGAGTGGGAATACAACGCCAAAGGCAACAAACAATACCTGGCTATTTTCAGTGCAATCGCCGTTCTGATCATGCTCATTGCCTGTATCAATTACATGAACCTCGCCACGGCGCGTTCGGCCAGAAGGGCCAAAGAAGTGGGCCTGCGCAAGTCGCTGGGCAGCAACCGCAAGGAAATTGCCGCACAGTTTTTCCTGGAGTCTTTCCTGATGACGCTGGGTGCGCTGGCGATCTCCCTGGTATTGGTGCTGGCCCTGCTCCAGCCTTTCAATATTTTGGCGGATAAAACGTTCACGATGGCTTCCCTGCTCAACCCCTGGATGCTGGGTATCGTTGCCCTGATTGTGGCGTTCATAGGTTTGTTGTCCGGGATTTACCCGGCGCTGTATTTGTCCGCTTTTCGCCCGGTAGAAGTATTGAAAGGGCATGTGGCCAAAGGAAAAGGAGCGGAATTGTTCAAAAAAGCGCTGGTAGCGTCGCAGTATGTGGTTTCACTGGTTCTGATTATCTGCACCCTGATTGTCATTCGCCAGATGGAGCACATGCAAACCACCAAACTCAATGAACAGGGCGACCAGTTGCTTTCCATTCGTTACGGCGGTATTGCGCCGCCGGAAAAATTTGCCGCCTTCAAACAGCTCGTTTTGCAGGACAAAGACATCACACACGTGACTCTCGGGAACCACCTGCCGCGCCTCGATTACTTCGGTTTTATCGGTTACCGCGTCAAATTTCCGGATCTCGGCAACAAGGAACTGGATTGGAACCAGTTGAACGTGGAATACGATTTCGCCAGAACATACGGACTGGAAATCATTGCCGGGCGCGATTTTGAAGCCAATAACCCTTCCGATTCGAGCGCTATCTTGTTGAATGAAGCGGCTGTAAAAGCGCTCAACCAGCCGGTCGATAAAATCCTCGGCGCTTTTGCGGTAGACCTGTTTCAGGAAGGAAATGCCACACTGAAAGTTATTGGCATTGTAAAAGATTTTCCATTCCGCTCGATGCACAATGCAATCGAGCCCCTGATGCTGAGCATTCGCCCGCATTTTATCGACCGAATCGTGTATGTCAAACTGCCGGCTGGCAAGTTCCAGGAAAAAGTAGCCTCCGTTGAAAAGGCCTGGAAAGAAGTATTTCCGGGCATCGGTTTCGACCACTGGTTTGTGAGCGACGAGTTCAACCGCATGTACATTGTAGAGGGCAGGGTAGCGGCGCTGGCAAAGGTTTTTGCCATTTTAGCCATCCTCATTACCATTCTGGGCGTATTCGGCCTGGCATCCTATACTGCCGAACAAAAAACAAAGGAAGTCGGCATCCGCAAAGCCCTGGGCGCCGGTGTGCTCAAAGTCATCGGTATGTTCCTCTGGATTTTTATTAAAATATTCGTTGTCGCCAGTTGTATTGCCGTCCCCATTGCCTATGCGGCGGCCAGTTACTGGCTCAAGGGTTTTGTGTACCGTGTGCCGCTGAGTCCCTGGATTTTTATCGGCAGCCTTGCCGGGTTACTACTGATTACGCTGTTTACCGTAAGCCGTGAAATCTGGAAGGCTGCGCGGGTGAATCCGGTGGTATCGCTGCGAAGTGAGTGAGGGTTTGAGCAGGTTTGATGGTTTGAAAAGTTGGATGGTTTGAGGTGGTAACTTAACCTAATGTCAACTTAGCCTAAGAGTGTCATCTGCGAGGTAAACTAACTTATTATGAATGTGACACTTGCTTGAACCTCGCAGATGACACCTCTTCACTTGGACATGGCGGCTAACACCACCTCAACAATCCACCCTCAAACCATCAAACCTGCTCCAACCCTCAACATTTTCCAACCTTCAAATATTCTTCCACCATGAAAAAAGTATGTATGTTCATTCTGATGGCCGCGTATTGCAGCGTTGCCACCTGCCAGACGGCCCAGCAGAAACAAACGATCGAGGCGCTGCAGGAGAAACTGAAAACGGGTCATTTGAGCATCAGCGAAGTTTTGACCAATAAGGAGTGGATGGCGCTTCATTCGCTGACCGCTTTCCGGAAAATCATCAAAGAAAACGCCAGGCCGGGAAATGTGCAACTCACCCATGCCAAAGAACCGGGGCTGAAAATGAAGGTCAGGGGCAGCGTTGCGGATAAATCCGGCAGACCGATGCGCGACGTGCTGGTGTATGTGTACCAAACCTCCTCGGAAGGCTGGTACGCCGATACTGCCGCGCACATACAATCCAATGAAGGGGATTTTGGACATGCGCGCTTATTCGGCTACCTGAAAACGGACGACTTCGGGGAATTTGAATTTGAATCCATCCGGCCGGAAGGTTATCCCAATTCGGATTTGCCCGCCCATATCCATATCCAGATGTGGGCTCCCAACGGCGAAATGATCCACGGAATGCCCGGTGAATTGTTGTTTGAAGAGGACAAAAGACTGACCCCGGAAAGAAAAAAGCGCGCCCTGCAGGATGGTTATTTAGTTTCTAAAAACACGGGAACAAAAGATTATGGGGTTTATAAGTATGACTTGCGGCCTCGATAATAAGCAAAAGGCAAGGAAGAGAAGGCAAAGGGCAAAGGGCAAATATGGCATTTAAACCGATGCCTAAATTTGCTCTTTGCTTTTTGCCTTTTGCCCCTTGCCTTTTGCCTTTTGCCTTTTATTTATACTTCCCGTCTAAAAACCGGTACCGCCCGTCCATTTCCGCTTTCGCCGCTCTCGATTGTGTATCGATAATCATCACCGGAGGCATGTCGTCTTTGGGAGCGGCAGCGGGCCAATCGGGCAGTTTATTGCCGTTGGGATTGCCCGTTTTGATAAAATTAGCAAAGTATTGCAGCATGGTTTCCGATACCAGGTAGTCGTCGGCCGTCCAGGCGTAATCTTTAACCAGAGCCAGATTGCCCATGCAGTATTCGATTTCGCAGGCATGCGGCGCTCCGACAGGTTCCGGTGCTTTGGGGGCATTCGGGTCTGCTTTGGCCGTGCCGCCTGCGAGTCCGGCGGCCATGCTGTTATCGACTAATGGCGGGCGGATTTTGCTGTACAAGTAGCGGTAAACGGGTTGTTTGCTGTTGTTGCGGTGCAGATCGAACCATTTCCAGGTGCTGTAGGAGATAAAACGGTCGGAAGCCAGCGCGGTGGCCGACAGTTCCACTTCTTTGGTCGTGGCGTGCGGGTACAGTTTCAACACTTCTTCAAAATCAGCCGGATAATCCGCTTTTACCCGTTTGATGAATGCAGCCGTTTCGTAGGGTTGTCCCTGCATAAATGCCTGTCCGGGAATTTCGGCGGAATTCCAGCCCAGCAAAAGCGGTACCTGCGCCTGTTGTTGCGCGTTGAAAATTTCGGGCAGTTTATTGGTCAAAAAATAACCGTCGATCACCACCGGGAATCCGAAACGTTTGGATTCATTGTACAATTCGTAAATATCCCTGGTCGGCAAGGCCCTCAACTGCTGAATGCTTGCATATCCGGCCTGTTTGGCAAAATCGGCGCCGCTTTGTTCCGCCTCCTTCAGTGGAACCGGCCCCATAGTCGGGTTGATGCCTGCGCCGCTTTCGCCGATGGCGCCTGCGATGAGGTTTTTAGCCAGGGGAGAAGCCATCTGGTAACTCACGCCGATGGAACCTGCCGATTCGCCGGCGATGGTCACTTTGGCCGGATTGCCGCCGAAGGACGCGATGTTTTTTTGTACCCATTGCAGGGCCGCCACCTGATCCAGCATGCCGTAATTGCCCGATGCCTTGTAAGGCGCTTCGGCACTCAGTTCGGGGTGGGCCAGAAAGCCGAAAATATTCAGGCGGTAGTTGCAGGTAACGACTACGATGCCTTGTTTGGACATGGCTTCGCCGTCGTAGCGCGGTTCGGAGCCGTCGCCGGCCACATTGCCGCCGCCGTAGAAATAGACGAGTACGGGCAAATCCTTCGTGTTGCGTTTGGCGGGCGTCCACACGTTCAGGTACAGGCAGTCTTCACTCACACCGTTGGACCTCGAATTCATATCGCCCCAGACGATGGTTTGCATGGGGCGCGGACCGAAGCGTTTGGTTTCTTTCACACCTTTCCAGTTGACCGGCGGTTGGGGCGCTTTCCAGCGCAGCGGGCCTACCGGCGGCTGTGCAAAAGGAATGCCGAGGTAGGTTTGAATACCGGTGTGGGTATTGTAATTGCCCTCGATGAGGCCGTTGGATATCTTGGTTTGAACTGGAAATGCGTTGTTGCCCTGAGCGAAAGCGCCGAGGCTGAGCAGTAAACCCAGTAAAGAGAGTGTATTTCTCATGTGTGAAAGAGTCGAAAGTTTGCGAAAAACAGGATGATTCGGGGAGCAATGTACCGCATCTGCCGGATGTTTTTTTACATTCTGTTTTTCAAATAATTAAGACTGCCTCCAGAAACATTTGAACCACGCTCCCTTTATTTTCGCATCAAATAGGCATTCGGAACATTGGAAGGTGCGTAGTCTATTTCATAAGCCGATTTCAACAAAAGGGATACGACCCTGGAAATGGTCGCTCCGTCTCTGTGCATTTGCGGCAGCAGTCCCATCATCGCATAACTGACCGGATTTACAGCAGGAATAAACGTTTCCCATTCGTAGCCTTTGCCCCAAATAAGCCCCGCAACGGTTAATTTTAAGTCAACGGATTCGGAAAGCAGGTACTGCAGCATATCTATGGAATAATTGGAATTTTGATTTACCGTATGGAAAACAGGCGTCTGTCCCCCAAATCCAAATGCATCGACGCCCGCTTTTGCATCGATGTCGGCGCCATGCCTGACCAGGACTTCGGCGCAGGAAAGGTGGTTGAATTCTGCGCAAATATGCATTAAGGTGGCTTCATTCAAAGGTGTGTATGCACAGCGCAGGGTGTAATGCTTTGTCACTGCTTCCGGGTGAATCTTTACATGCGCTTCCAGCGCATCAGCATCGTCTGACAAGACTGCCAGCAAAGCGCTGTCGTCAAACTTTAAACCATAGGCCATAAATACCCTGACACAATCCTTAAATCTGGAAGTCCGGGTATATTCGCTCGTTAACTCGTAAATAAGCGGCTCATTTCTATAGAAATCATTCGGGTTGATCCCATTTTCAAAACATGCTTTGATGCCTTCCACGGAATGGATTTCAATGGCATGAATCAGTTTTTTTAAATAATCCATAAGCGTTAGATCTGTTTATTTTTGGGGCTCCCTGGTAGATTTATGAATCATGATGCCATCGTTTGATCGCATTTAAAATGCGAATTTACATGAGTCATCCGAATTTTGGCGTGAAAAGACTGCGAAGCAGTCAAATCTATGTGCTCTATTGCCGAGCGCGACATTTTTTAAACACATAGGCACATAGAAAACATAGCGTAGAGTACTCTTAACTATGTTTTCTATGTGCCTATGTGTTTAAATTACTCTACGGGTGTTGTAGAGCACATAGATTTGACTGCTTCGCAGTCTTTTCGCGCCAAAATTCGGGAGGTCTCATGTTTGTTTGGCGACAGCATTAAACTCTTTGTTTTCGATGACCCCATAGAAATCCGCAGCCATTCCGTTTTTCACCGCACCAAAATCGTCTGTTTCGAAACCGAAAATGCCCCAAAATACCCCAGCGCACCGCCTGACCAATTGCTGCTTGGGTTCGTCGGAGCCGCGCTGCCGCTGCCGTCGACCAGCAAAGCAAGCGTTGTGAAATAGTCAAACATCGCGTGGCTCATCGAGACGAGTTCCACTTCCACACTATCGTTCAGTTCGTAACTGTCGGTGAAAATCGGTAACATGAAGTACGCCCCCGCCGAATAGCGGTCTTCGATCACCAAAAGTTGCTCGCCCGCCGAACGCGGGATGCCATTGACCGTTGATTTGATACGGTAAAAATTGAGGTCGACAAGTGGGTCTTGATAGTGCAGGACGATCTCGAACGAGTCCGCCCCCGCCGGATTAAACGGATTGTTCTCCGGAACACTGACCGAAAGGCTATCCAAAAACACGTTTTTTGGCAAAAAATCGGTCGCCTCGTACGTTTTTCCCTCGGCGGTGACGGACAGAAAATAGGACGTGTTTTCCGTCGCAGTGAAATTTTTCAGGGAATACATGCCATTGCCGTCGTCCGTCAATTGGAGCGATGCGTCCGTTCCTTTGTTTAAAAAAATGGTGGCATCGTCTACAGTCACGGGCTGGCCGGGATTGAAAAAATCGCTGGTTTTCGTGATTTTTACTATAAAATCATGCGTGCCGGACACCAATTCGGCCTCGATGACGATTTTGGGGTCAGCCTCGTTGAGGTTGATGTCGATGACTTTTGTGCAACTGTTGAGCAGGGCGATGGCGACGATGGTGGCCAGCGCAAAAAGGATGTTTTTCATAAAATTTTATTGAAAGGAAGTTTTTGCCGCGATATGCCGGAGGTCGGAATTTATTCCGGCCTCCGTTACTTTGGTCGGAATAAATTCCGATCTCCGTTACTTGAATTTAAAATTGTAGGTCACTGCCGGAATGATGCTGAAAAGCGTAGTCTGTACCGCTTCTGTTTTCGAGCGGTCGTCTTCGTTTTCCCGGAAGCTGATGGAGTACGCATTTTCACGCGCGTAGGCATTAAAAACAGAGAAATTCCAACTTGATTCAAAGGTTTTTCGCTGTTTCCCGAGCAAGGTCACGCCGAGGTCGAGGCGGTGATAATTTGGGAAACGGTACGCATTCCGCTCTGTGTAATAGGGCGTTTGAACACCTGCGACCGTGTATTTCCCGCTCGGAAACGTAGACGCATCGCCCGTGTAAAAGACCCAGGTGGCCGAAACCGTGAGTTTCTGGCGTAATTTATAGATGGCGACAATGGACAGG
>JADJSY010000022.1 GCA_016711435.1 Lewinellaceae bacterium | reverse complement strand
CAATCCGGTATTTTGGCCAATTTAAACCTCAAAGGCCATACTTTTGCCCCTCTATGACACCTATGATCTTCTCCATCCAACACATCGCCGCCCTCGCCCGCCGGCACTTCAGCCTATCCGCCACCGCTACCCCCCTCGCTGGCGAAATAGACCTGAATTTCCTGCTCGAAACGCCCTCCGGCCAAAAATTCAACCTGAAAATCGCCCACCCGGACACCTTGCGGCAGTACCTCGAATTTCAAAATGCGCTGATGCAGCGGCTCGGCGATGCCGGGCTTGGACTGGATATTCCACATGCTGTGCGTTCGGTGGAAGGCGCAGAAATCACCGCTATCATCGCGCCTGATGGCAGCCAGCGTTTTATGCGCCTGCTCAGTTGGGTCGAAGGGCGTTGTTTTGCAGAAGTGAACCCCCACACGCCGGTTCTGCTGGAGAAAGTGGGCGAAATGTGCGGCAAACTCAGCCATGCACTCGACGGATTTGATCACCCTGCCGCGCATCGTTTTATCAAATGGGACGCCTCGCAGGCCGCCTGGACGGGCGAACACTTGCACCAGATCGAAGGGGCCGACAAGCAGGCGCTGGCGCAATATTTTTATCAATGGTTTGAAAAATGCGCGGCTGAATTGTTGCCCCAACTACGCCAGAGTATTTGTTACAACGACGCCAACGATTACAACATATTGGTCAGTCAGAACCGGGAAAATCCCGTTGTGCCGGGCGTGATTGATTTTGGCGACGCCGTTTTTACGCATACGATCAATGATCTGGCCATCGCCTGTGCCTATTGCGCCATGCACAAGCCCGACCCGCTGGCGGCGATTTTTCAATTGGTGAAAGGTTATCACCAGCAATTTCCGTTGACGGAAAAGGAAGCCGAGGCGCTGTTTCCGCTCATCGGGGCGAGGCTGCTGATCAGTGTTACTTGCTCTACCCTAAATCGGGTAGAAAACCCTGACAATGCGTACCTCCAGATCAGCGACGGCCCGGCCTGGGACCTGCTGAAAAAACTGCGCGACATCCCGCCTTTACTCGCGCATGCGACCGTGCGCGAGGCCTGCGGCTGGGAACCTTTCTCAAAACACGAGGATTTTTTGCACTGGGTAAAAACGGCCCGGCAAACCTTCAAAACCCCTTGTTTCTGCCGATTTAAGAAGCAAAAACGCTGTCTGGCTCGACCTCAGCGTGGGTAGTGCCGACCTCGGCAATTACGGCGACATCGAAGATGCGGATAAACTGCACCGCAATATTCTGTCGGTGCATGACGGTTCGCCCGGCATTGGCCGCTACGATGAAGTCCGCCCGTTTTATACCACGGATGCCTATGCGGTGCAGGGCAACCAAGGCCCAGAATGGCGCAGCGTTCACATTGGGCTCGACATTTTTTTGCCGCCAGGAACGCCCGTTTTTGCACCGCTTGATGGCAAAGTGCACAGTTTTCAGGACAATGCCCACGACCGGGACTACGGCCCCACCATCATTCTGGAACACCAGGTATCGGAATCGCTGACGTTTTTTACGCTCTACGGGCATCTGAACAGGCCCTCGCTGGAGGGTTTGAAAGTGGGAAAAACTATTCTGGCGGGCACGGAATTTTGCCAGATCGGCCCAATGCCGGAAAATGGCAACTGGTCGCCGCACCTGCATTTTCAGGTGATTCTGGATATGTTGGACAAGCAGGGCGACTTCCCGGGCGTGACCTTTCCCGACAAACGGGCGGTCTGGAAAAGCCTTTGTCCCGACCCCTGGTTGTTGATCACGGGCGAGCCTTCGCCACCGCCACCGACCCGCCTGGCTGCGCCGGAAATCCTGCAATTCCGCCAACAGCATTTGGGCAAAAACCTGAGCGTGTCGTACAAAAAACCGCTCAACATGCAGCGCGGCTGGCGGCAATACCTCTTTGATGACACGGGCCGACGCTATCTGGACACGGTGAACAACGTAGCGCATGTCGGGCACGAACATCCCCGCGTGGTACGTGCGGGGCAGCGGCAAATGGCGGTTCTGAACACCAACACGCGTTACCTGCACGAAAGCATCATCCGTTTTTCCGAGGCCTTGCTGGCGACTTTCCCGCCGGCTGTACCGGCGGCTTTAGCCGCAGGAAAGAACAGTGCCTCGCCGGCCACTTTTCCGTCGGCACTAGAGGTCGCTTTTATGGTCAACAGCGGCAGTGAAGCCAATGAACTGGCGATGCGCCTGGCCAAAAATTACACCCGGCAAAAAGACATGCTGGTGGTCGAGGTGGGCTACCACGGCAATACACAGGGCTGCGTAGACATCAGTTCCTACAAATTTGAAGGACCGGGCGGCAAAGGCGCACCGCCTTTTACTCATGTAACGCCTATACCCGATGCTTACCGGGGACTTTACCGGGGCAACACCCTCGAAACGGGTAGAAAATACGCCAGCCACATCGGCCAGGCCGCTCAAAAGATCAAAGAGTCTGGACGCGGCGTGGCAGCATTCATTTGCGAATCGGTGATCAGTTGCGGCGGACAAGTGACGCTGCCACCCGGCTATCTGGCCGAAGCGGCACGGCAAGTGCGCGCTGCGGGCGGGTTGTTCATCGCCGACGAAGTACAGACCGGTTGCGGGCGGCATGGCAGGCATTTTTGGGCCTTCGAGGAGCATGGCGTCGTGCCGGACATCGTTACGGTAGGCAAACCCATTGGCAACGGACACCCGCTGGGCGTGGTAGTGACTACGCGGGCCATTGCCGATGCATTTGCCAACGGCATGGAGTATTTCAACACCTTTGGCGGAAATCCGGTGTCCTGCACCATCGGACTGGAAGTGCTGCGGGTAATTCAGGACGAAGGTTTGCAGCAAAACGCCCTCGAAACCGGGGATTACCTGCGCCATGGATTATCCCATTTAGCCAGTCAATTTCCCATCATCGGCGACGTGAGGGGCCCGGGGTTATTCCTCGGATTTGAGTTGGTAAAAGACCCTGCGTTACGCACGCCAGCCGCTGCCGAAGCCACTTACCTGGCCAACCGGATGCGGGAACTGGGTGTATTGATGAGTACCGACGGCCCTTTCCATAATGTTTTGAAAATCAAGCCGCCCGTTGTGTTTGGCAAAAAAGATGCGGATTTTTTGTTGGGGATGCTGGAAAGGGTGCTGGGGGAGGATGTGATGAAAACTTAGCGAATAAAAGTAGTTTTACATACCGGCGTCGAGCAGGAAAAACCGGAATACAGCATTTTGAGGTTTATCTAAATTAAGGTACTTTGCGCAGGTTTATTTTATTTGAGTTGTTGCGGAGGAAGTGTCCGTCGCCATAATTGATCTCTTCGTGCCGCCAGCCTACCACCGCAACAACCCTGCTACTAAAATCGCAAGTACACATGCCGTTACCTCCTTTAGGTTTTTCTTTTTCCGTGGAAATTTCAGGTACTCAGACGAGTACAATCGAGGCCGCCTTTCAGGAGGCAAAAGGATTGAGCGCTGAAATGGAAACTGAGACGATTTATGAAGGCGGAGAAAGCCGCTTTGCACACAAAGTACCCAAGGCTGTGAAGTACTCCAATAACCTCGAATTAAAACGCGGTTTGATCACAACAAACTCCTTGTTTGGAGACTGGTGTATCGAACAATTAACAACCGGATTGTACGGCAAAATAGTAGCAAAGGACTTGACCGTGCATCTCCTGGAATTGGGTACTGCCGGAAGCAAACCGATCATGTCATGGGCCATAACCGGCGCTTATCCCGTTAAATGGGAAGTAGGGCAACAGAACGCAAAAAAAGATGAAATTCTGGTGGAAACACTTGTAATTAGCTACGCTTACTTAACAGTACTCTACTCTAAAACTTGAACAATGCCTGCATCTCCAGCGAATCTACAGACTGATATTGTTGCTTACGACATTACGGTAAACGGAAAGCTGATTCAATCAGATTACCAGGTCTTATCCATTGAAGTCGAAAAGGCAATCAACCGAATTGGGACTGCTAAAATAGTGTTCCAGCTTGCGCTGGACGCAGGAGGAGACCAATCGTTTTTGCTGAGCGAGTCTGATGATTTCGCCCCCGGCAAATCCATAGCAATCGCAGTCGGCTCTGTTTCAGAAAAAACAGAGATTTTCAAGGGAATCATCGTGAATCAAAGCATCCGGAATGCTGGAGACCAAAGCAACGAATGGATCGTCCGGTGCAGTGAAGCATCTGTAAAGTTGTCTCTTGGCAACCGGAGTAAAAACTTCGCTAACATGACCGACAGTGCAATCATTGCTGCGGTAGTCGGTGACCATGGATTGTCGTGCACCGTAGAGTCGACGAGTGTCAAGCACAGGCAACTCATTCAATATCAATGTAATGACTGGGATTTTGTAGTAGAACGAGCAGAGGCGAACGGTTTGCTGGTTTATATGGATGCTGGAAAAATTACCGTAAAAAAGCCCCTGAGCAGCGGCTCGCCGGTGTTGTTGATAAATTTGGGAACCGACGTGATCCGTTATGATTTCGAGGTCGATTCCCGCTTTCAACTCAGTTCTGTAACGTGTTCTGCTTGGGATAGCAAAACTTTAAAAATGGTTGACAGCCAATCGGCAGAACCGGCCTTGAGTCCGCATGGAAATCTGCAAGGCAAGAAACTGGCCGATGGTTTAAATGCCAATCCGGCATTGTACGGCGCCTCGCTTCCACTGGAAAAAGAGGAAACCAAAAACTGGGCGGATGCGCTCTTGCTAAAATCCCGCCTGGCGAAAATAACAGGCACTGTCACGTTTTTTGGAAACGCACTTCCCAAACTCAATACTTTAGTCCAACTCAGCGGATTCGGCGACCGTTTTAATGGAAATCCAATGGTCAGCAGCATCCGGCATGAGCTGCATTCGGGGTCCTGGCAAACCACGCTGGGTTTCGGAATACATCCTGAAGCGTACCATGCACAAAGGCCTGTGAGTGCCCCTTCGGCAGGCGGTTTGCTGACGGCCGTTCAGGGTTTACAACAAGGTGTGGTTTTGAAAATCTCCGACGATCCAGCGGCTGATACAGTTTTATGCTTCCTCCGGGAAAGGCAGTTTTTTTCTCCCGGAACCGGGTGATGAGGTTATTCTGGGTTTTCTGAATAACGATCCTCGTTTTCCTGTCATTGTCGGCAGTGTATATGGCACTCAAAACAAACCGAAATATACCCCCGATGCCCAAAACAGTATTAAAGCGATTGTCACTAAAAATAATTTGAAAATTGAGTTGGATGACAAGAACAAGGTACTTACCATTTCAACACCCGGCGGTAATCAGTTTGTACTTTCCGACAAAGACAAATCGATTCTGGTGAAAGACCAATCTGGAAACAAGATTGAAATGACCAGTAGCGGTACCAGCCTCGACAGTATCAAAGATGTGAACATCAAAGCGAGAGGGGAAATCATCCTGAATGCTGTTCAGGATATTTCGCTCTCCGCTACAGGTGGCAATGTTAATCTGGACGGATTAAATGTGGAAGCGAAGGCAAAAGTGGCTGCTTCTGTACAGGGCACTGCTTCTGCCGAACTGAAATCGTCCGGCATGACCACTGTGAAAGGTTCCATGATAATGATCAATTGAGTAAACGGACAAAAATTGCAAAGGACAAAAAACAATGCAAATCAATGAGTTATAGAAGATTTAGGCTCAACTAATATCAGGCAAAACAGTTTAGATTAAATTCTTTGCCATTGCTTGATTATCAATACTGATAACGGATAACTAATAACGGATAACTTATTATGCCGCCAGCAGCAAGAATAACCGATATACATACCTGTCCGATGGTAACCCCCGGGCTTCCTCCCATTCCCCATGTCGGCGGACCGATCGTCGGCCCGGGCGTTCCAAACGTATTGATCGGCGGTATGCCTGCTGCTGTTGTCGGCGACATGTGTGTGTGTGTGGGGCCTCCCGACAGTATTGTAAAAGGCTCCGCCACTGTAATGATTTCAGGCCGCCCGGCCGCCCGAATGGGAGATATGACCGCACATGGCGGGAGTATTGTCCTCGGTTGTCCGACGGTGATGATTGGTGGATAATAGGTTCTAAAACACCCTCCCCAACTCTTTCCACATCGTCATTCCCCCTTCCCCATCTCCTCCTCCAACCGCGCCACCCGCGCCCGCAATTCCTCCATCTCTTGCTTATACGCCTCCAAAATGCCCTCTACTTCTCCAAGAAGCAAAGGCCTTTTCCCGTATGCCGCAGCATCTTCCGCCACCCGGTTGACGGGCGCGGCAGGCTCCCGCAAAAACATCTCTCCCTCTCCCGTGAGCAGCCAATGCACATTGACATTTTTATGACCTAATAACAATCCGTTTATGACCGTTTTGGAAATGCCTTTCACACCCCGAAACCATCTTATTGATGTTCGACTGAGACACGTTTACGAGATCGGCAAACCCGGTCTGGAGGCCTCACCCCCCGGCCCCTCTCCAACGGAGAGGGGGAGCGGATACCTTTGGCATTCCTTTATATGAATGCAAAGCGTGAAGACAATTATCGCATGGCGCGAACTTCCAAAACCTTATAATTCCTTTATATGAATGCCAAGCGTGAAGTCACCCCCTCTCCCGTTGGAGAGGGGGCCGGGGGGTGAGGTCTAATACCGCAAACTAATTTCGTCCGAACAGGTATATTGGTCATACTGTGCTTGTCGGCTTTTTTATATCTATACCGGCCAGGTCAGGGGAACATCATCACTGACCAGAAAAACCTCAACTGGGATGATGTGGCGTATTTCGATGAGCAAGGAGAACCGCAGTTAAAAGAATGGCGAAGACTGGATCTTGAGAAACAGTTGGAGGAACTTGAACAGGCGGAGCAGTATGTCTTACTGGCTAGGACTGACGGAGCATATATTTGCTACAATTGCAGTAGTGGTACATGCTTTCTGAAAAAGGGGTATGGTGTGGAAGTATGGGGTGACCAGAAAAGGTGTAAGCAACCGATATCCTGGAGAATGGCTAAGCGACATGCGCCTTGGTTATATTGTTCAGGTTCGTGGGACGGTCTATGAATGCCTTATCGAAGAAAAACAAAAAATATTTCTTTACCCGTTGCACTTGGATAATCAGATACGAAAACCTGTCGATCGCATGGCAAGGCCGCCCGGCAATAAGAATGACAACTAGACATTTTATTTAAACTTTCAGCGAAAGAGTGTAGTTTTGTTATATAGAACTAAGAGTAATGGTTTTAAAATTTAAATAAATGGCTAAAGTTACCTTTGCATCAGATGAAGACGTCTATCATCTTCTCGACCCGGATTGTATCGAGCAACAGCTCAGCCACATAAATGTGAATTTTATTTTCTCTTGTCTTAACTCAGACAACTGGACAGATGATAACTGGATCGGGGCTGACGGTACGCCGTACCATATTATCAAGTTGCCGTATGACTTGGTTAAAACCATGAATAAGGAGCAAGTCCGCGCACTAATGCTGGAGAAAGCCTTGGAAAGATTGCAGCAGGCTGCGTAAAATTTTAACCTATGGCTAAAGTAACGCTTGCAGCAGATGAAGATAAAACAGGTATGCCCGATCATCTGAAATCAGGTATCGAATCGCTTTCAGGTATCGATATGTCGGATGTGCAGGTGCACTACAACTCTCCCCAGCCGGCCCAACTCAATGCGCTGGCCTATGCGCAAGGGACGGATATCCACGTTGCACCAGGCCAGGAAAAACACCTGGCACATGAGGCCTGGCGTGTAGTACAGCAAAAGCAGGGTCGTGTACAACCTACCATGAGCCTCAACGGCCAAAATATCAATGACGATATCGGCCTGGAGCAGGAAGCGGATATCATGGGTGAAAAAGCGCAAAACGCAGAAAAAAACGAACCGGACTAAAACACCTTCCCCAACTCATTCCACATCGTCATTCCCCCAAATACAAGCATGATCAGCGCGACCGCAGCGCCGGCAATCAGGTAACTGCGCGGGTGCCGGTAGCTGTTCATAATGCGGCTTTTAGTAGCGGCGATCAACAGGATACCCAGGGAGAATGCCAGGATAAACCCGTTAAAAGCGCCGGCAAAAATCAGCACCCGGACAGGCTTACCGAATATGGCGAACAACAGCGCCGCAGCAACGATGAAAGCGATTATGCAATAATTTTTATACCGGGTGAATACAGGGTGAAAAGAGCGGGCAAAAGAAATGGAGGTAAAAGAAGCGCCCACCACGGAAGTAACGGCGGCTGACCAAAGCACAATCCCGAAAATGATATACCCGATTTGCCCGGCGGCCAACTGAAAGACCGAGGCAGCGGGATTGCTGTCGTCCAGTCGGGAACCTTTCATCACTACGCCCAGCGCTGCTAAAAACAACAGGATGCGCATCAGCGAAGCCACTCCGATGGCTGTGGCAGCGCTTTGATCCACTTGTTTTGTTTTTTCCACCCCGCTGATACCCGCGTCGAGCAGGCGATGCGCCCCGGCAAAAGTGATGTAACCGCCCACCGTGCCGCCCACAATGGTGACAATCGACATAAAATCGATCCGATCCGGCAGGAAGGTTTTATGGATCGCTTCTGCCATCGGCGGGTGGGAAGTAAAGGCGACATACAGGGTCAGGCCGATCATGACAAAGCCCAGTATTTTGGCAAAGGCGTCCATCGCCCTGCCGGCATCTTTCAGTAAAAACAGCAGCATTGCGACCGCCGCACTGATCAAAGCACCAGTGGTGACATCCAGCCCGAACAACACATTCAAACCCAGGCCGCAGCCGGCAATATTGCCGATATTGAACACCAGTCCTCCGGCGATAATCAATATGGACAGGAAGCCCCCGAGTCCGGGAAGCAGCAGGTTGGCAATATCCTGGGCAGGCATATTGGTCACCGTTATGATACGCCACACATTGAGTTGTGCAATGACATCCACAATAATGGAGACCAATATGGCAAAACCGAAACTGGCGTACAACTGGGCTGTAAAAACCGTGGTAGAAGTCAAAAACCCCGGGCCGATGGCTGAAGTGGCCATTAAAAATGCTGCTCCGTAAAACACCGAACTCCGTTTAGATTGCATAGCGCAGGCTTACAGTTGCTCCAGTTTCTTCGTCACCACATTTTTCCCTTCCACCACCGATTTTCTTCCGAAGAACAGGCCTGCGCCGTCGGCATCGATCAGCACGGTATCGCCTTTGACATAGTTACCTGCGAGCACATGCTTGGCGAGTTCGTTGACGAGTTCGCGTTGCAGGGTGCGTTTGAGCGGTCGGGCGCCGAATTGCGGATCGAAACCATGATCGACCAACACTTTGGAAGCCTCCTTCGTCACTTCGAGTTGCAGTTCCTGGTGGGTGAGCATTTCCCGGATGTCTTTGAGCAGGATGTCGAGGATTTGAGCCACCTGGGTTTTCAGTAGCGGGTGGAACACCACCACTTCATCGATCCGGTTCAAAAATTCAGGACGCAGATTCTGTTTCAGCGCGTCCATCACTTCCGATTTTGCCGTTTCAAACACCTCGTGCTGGCGTTTTTCCGGCAGGGTGTCCAGGTCTTCAAATGCTTCCATGATGCGATCGCTCGCCAGGTTGGAAGTCATAATGATGATCGTATTTTTGAAATTCGCGGTACGGCCCTTGTTATCCGTCAGTCGCCCGTCGTCGAGCACCTGCAAGAGGATATTGAAGGTATCCGGGTGCGCTTTTTCAATTTCATCCAGCAGCACGATGGAGTAGGGGCGGCGGCGAACGGCTTCGGTCAGTTGACCGCCTTCATCGTAGCCCACATAGCCCGGAGGCGCGCCTACCAGCCGCGAAACGCTGTGTTTTTCCTGGTATTCCGACATATCGATGCGCGTAATGGCCTTTTCATCGTCGAACAACACATCTGCGAGGGCTTTGGCGAGTTCGGTTTTACCTACCCCGGTCGGGCCGCAGAAAATAAACGAGCCGATGGGTTTATCCGGGTCGCTGAGTCCGGCGCGGCTGCGTCGAATGGCATCTGAAACGGCTACAACGGCTTCGTCCTGACCGATCACACGTTTGTGCAGCTCCGTTTCGAGGTGCAGCAGGCGCTCTTTCTCCCCTTTCATCATTTTTGCCAGCGGAATACCGGTCCAGCGCGCCACTACTTCGGCGATGTCGTTGGCGGTAACCGTTTGTGTGGTCATGCGGCTTTCAGGCGCCAATTGACCGAGTTTATCCTCGGCGGCTTTCAGCATGGCCTCCTGCGCCGGAATATCCTGGTATTTTATTTTGGACGCCACTTCCAGGTTGCCTTCCCGTTCGGCCCGCTGGTATTGGATGTGTAATTCCTCCAGTTTTTGTTTGCAATTCTGGATAGCCTCCACGATTTCTTTTTCGGAAGTCCATTTGGCGCGCAGGCTGTCGAGTTTTTCGCGTAAATCCTGGATTTGTTTGTTCATCGCATCCAGCTTCCGCGCATCGTTGTCGCGTTTGATCGCTTCGCGTTCAATTTCCATCTGCCGCATCTGGCGGTCGAGTTTGTCCACATCTTCCGGCACCGAATCGAGTTCGAGGCGCAGTTTGGCGCCCGCTTCGTCGATCAGGTCGATGGCTTTATCCGGCAGTTTTCTTTCTGAAATATAGCGGTGCGAGAGTTCTGCGGCAGCCACAACCGCTTCATCGAGGATTTGTACTTTGTGGTAATTCTCGTATTTCTCCCGAATGCCGCGCAGGATGGAAATGGTATCTTCCAAACTCGGTTCGTCCACATACACCGCCTGAAAACGGCGTTCCAGTGCCTTATCCGACTCGAAATATTTCTGGTATTCGTCCAGCGTGGTGGCACCGATGGTACGCAGTTCGCCGCGTGCGAGGGCCGGTTTCAGGATGTTGGCGGCATCCATGGCGCCTTGTCCGCCGCCTGCGCCCACGAGGGTGTGAATTTCGTCGATGAACAAAATAACCTGTTCGTTGGAATCCACCACCTCTTTGATAACGGCTTTGAGGCGTTCTTCAAATTCGCCCTTGTACTTGGCGCCGGCGATGAGCGCCGAAAGGTCGAGGCTGAATATTTTTTTGCCGGACAGGGTTTCCGGCACGTCGTGTTTGACGATCCGCCAGGCGATGCCTTCCACGATAGCGGTTTTACCTACGCCCGGGTCGCCGATGACGACGGGGTTGTTTTTCTTGCGGCGGCTGAGGATATGCAGTACGCGGCGGATCTCTTCGTCGCGCCCGATAACCGGGTCGAGTTTGCCGTTTTCCGCCTGTTCGGTCAGGTTGATGGCGTATTTCTGGAGCGCGTTGTAGACGTGTTCGGTGGTTTGTTCGGTCACTTTGCGGCCTTTGCGGAGTTCTTTCACCGCTGCGGTCAAAGCGTCGAGGGTGGCGCCGTTATCGCGGAGCAGGCGGGAGGTTTTGTCGCTGCCTTTGGAGATGCCGAGCAACAGGAGTTCGAGCGAGATATACTCGTCGCCGAAGTCCTTGAGCAAGGCTTTGGCAGTGGCGATCGCTTTGTTGGCTTCGTTGGTCAGGTATTGTTTGTCGGCGCCTTTTACCTTGGGCGTTTCCCAGATAAGTTTGTCTAATTCTTCTTCAAAACGGGCCATGTTGACGCCCGTTTTTTTCAATAAAAAATCGGTTACCGAGTCGTCGGCATTGAGAATTCCCTTCAGCAGGTGGGAACTGTCCACGCTTTGCTGTTCGTATCCGGCGGCGATTTGCTGGGCCTGCAGAATGGCTTCCTGGGCCTTTATCGTGAAATTATCGTAGGTCATTGAGTTGTTGATTCGTTATGGGTTTGTACCGGCGGCTTTAGCCGCTGGATCACGGAATATATCAGGCATTTCACCTTGTTTTGTTTTCGGCAGCTAAAGCAGCCGGTACAAGGCAAATGTACCCTTGACAAGGACTCTTTATCAAATTTATTTCCAAACTGAAAAATGCGGACTGTGGCTGAAAAAGTGACAGTTCTTTTTACTTTGCAAAGCCATTTTGGCCGGGACAACTGGAAAAAGGTGACGGATTGGCGGTTGTTCTTTTCTAACACTGAATAAACGTTCGTCACTTTCAAAAGTCTAAGAGCATTTTTGATCTTAAATTATCGGAACAAAATGAAAAACATCCTCCTTCCTTTTTGCTGCTCTTTCTTCCTTTCTGCCAATGCCCAAACCAACGTCCGCGCCTGGTACGCCGACGGGCAGGTCTGGGTAGTGTGGGAAACCACAGCGCCATTGCCGGACTGGTATGCCGTTTATGCCAAACCCACGGCATTCAGTTCTACTGCTAATGCTGTATTGATCGGGAAGTTGCACCAATTCGAGTACCTCTGTGCGGCCCTTAAAGAACAAATCGATACGGCCGTAACACCCCGCATTCCGAACCCGACCGGGCCCGGGAAATACCAGTTGGCAGCCAACGAAGGGCTTTTTGTATTTACACCCCATCAGGCGGGCGTCCTGTTTTTTGCCGTTGTGGCCGATGGCGAAACAGCGGTAACAGCCGGGCAAAACATCACCGCAACGGCCACCACATTTCAGTATAACCCGACAAACGATCCGGTGGAATGCCACTTGCAGGCTACATTTCCTTCCCCTTTTGCGAACGGGTTTGCCTGTCTCGCGTACATGATGTGGGCCGACGGGCGGCAAAACCAGTGGGAAAGCCGCCCCGATTTTCCGATCATGGCCAATGGCGCCAAAAACGGCATGCCAAGCCTGTTCTTTATTTCCGTTCCGGCCGGAATAGACACGACCCAGCCTTTCCCAATGTCGATCTGGCTGCACGGCGGCGGCGGCACTGCGCGCCAATCGCTGGCCGGCAGCCGTGCCGAAATCAACATCAGACCTGTTGAAGGTATTCTTTTGGCGCATGATGACAATCTGATGGGTTGGCGCGACCAGATTCCGCCCTTCCCGGATTTGCCGACCTGGCATTTTGGCTGGCGCAAAAACTACGATCCTTTCACGCCGGGGAACCTGCCGATACAGGAGGATACTATTGTCAATTATACCCAGCGGCGGTATCTGTGGACAGATGCGTGGCTGATGCGGCATTTTAATATCGACTCTGCGCGGATTCATCTTCACGGCCATAGCATGGGTTCGGCCGGCGCCACAGCCCTGGCAAAATGCTACCCCGAGCACTACGCCTCCGCAACAATTTTTAATAACGGTTTCGGCGGGCCTGATCCGGGCAGCAACGTGACTGTCTTAGGTGAACCAACCCTCAATTTTCCCACCAATCTGAAAAACCGGGCGGGCGAAGCCGTCCACTTGCTTTCGTTGTTCAATCTGCTGGACAATTGTGCAGATGCGCGCGATTTGCCGCTTATCCGCCACTGGCATAGCAAAAATGACGACAATGGCACCATGCAATGGGATCCGTATGTCGTTGAAAATTACCGGAAGGCCGACTCCTCGGCATGGGAGTTCAAAATATGTGGAGCGAACGGGCGCATGGGCCGGACACCGGACCCGATTACAACGACCACTGGGTCAACGGCATTTTGCCTTCCCAGCAGACCGCAGTGGACAACGTGGGTTTTGCAGAAGCACGTTTTCGAAGCAACCAGTCTTTTCCCGCTTTTTTCAACCACCACCTCGATCCACAAAACAACGACCCGGGTACAGGTATGCTGGGCATCAACAATGGCGACGGCGACAACTGGGGCGCCTGGGGTGGCTACCACCGCTGGGATTCGGACAATAGTTACCGAAACCGGCGGCTGGTCTGTTGTAGCCTGGCTCGAATCGAATGCCGTTTTTTCCAACGATAACTGCCCGAACAACAGCCTTACGGCGGATGTCGCTATTCGCAGACCCCAGATATTCAAACCGGCCACCGGGACGCTGCTGAACTGGTCGGTCAGAGATGCCGGAACGGGCAATGTGCTGCAAAGCGGCCAGGTTGCTGTGCAGGACGATGATTTGGTGGTGATCCCGCAGGTGGTTGTTTTCAGGGAAAATATCCGCCGGGTGCGCATTACGGTTGTTGACCCGAGTGTGGCTACAGCCGAACCGCAGCGCGGCATTTCCAGCATGGCGATCACGCCGAATCCGGCATCTGATGTTGCTGTGTTGGCATTTGAAAATCATACCCCGGCAAAAGAAGCCGAATTACGCATTATAGCATCTACAGGGAACGCAATTTATATGAAAATACCCGTTTTGGAAGATGAAAACCGCGTACCACTGGCAGGATTTGAACATCTGCCCGCAGGAATTTATATGGTGGAAATCAACCTCAACGGACAACGGGGAGCAGTTAAATGGGTGAAAATGTAATGTGGTTATCCGCCTGTTGCACAGTAGTTTAGTTTTCAAATAACACGAACGCAAGGCAAATGAGTGAACGCACTACCTTGCAGCCTCAAAACCGGGATTTGTAAAAGACCCGCAAGTAAGTACGCATACCAGCCGATGTATAATTCAGACCAGTGGCGGGGCCTGGCCTCATCTTACGCCTTGCGTGGTCTGAATGACACCCCTGCTTGGTATCAGTGCTCGATCCTCGGCCCCATAGGTCTTCCGACATAACCACCACAATCATTCTATACTATGAAACGATTACTCTTCCTTTTCGGCTTGCTGCTTTTTTCCATTACAGCTTGCAAAGGCCCGCAACAGGCTATTGGTAGCGGCGGCGCAAAAACCCCGTTTCTACTGGGAAAATGCCAACGTGTATTTTATGCTGACCGACCGTTTTAACAATGGCAGCACCAAAAACGACCTGAACTTCGGCCGCAGCACGCCTACCGCTACTTTGCGCGGATTTATGGGCGGCGACATCAAAGGAATCACTCAAAAAATAGAGGAAGGTTATTTTGATAAACTGGGCATTACAGCCATCTGGTTTACCCCGGTGGTGGAGCAAATCCACGATTTTGTGGATGAAGGAACGGGTGTCACCTACGGCTTTCACGGCTACTGGACCAAAGACTGGACGCGGCTCGATCCCAATTTCGGTACGGAAAAAGAACTCGCTGAATTGGTCAAAAAAGCGCACCAACGCGGTATTCGTATCATACTCGACGTGGTTATCAACCACACCGGCCCGGAAACCAAACAGGATCCGCTCTGGCCGGGCTGGGTGCGCACCGAACCGCAATGCACGTACAAAGACTATCGGTCGACCATTGAATGCACCCTGGTAAAAAACCTGCCCGATATCAAAACGGACAGCAATACGCCGGTGGAATTACCCGCATTTCTGGTAGCAAAATGGAAAAAAGAAGGCCGCTATGAAAAAGAAGTAGCCGAACTCGACGCTTTTTTCAAACGCACTGGCTACCCGCGTGCGCCGCGCTTTTACGTCATCAAATGGCTGACCGACTACATCCGCCAACACGGCGTGGACGGCTATCGCTGCGATACCGCCAAACACGTGGAAGAGTCCGTCTGGGCCGAACTGCGCAAGGAAGCCGACCTGGCTTTTGCCGACTGGAAAAAAGCGAATCCTGCTAAAGCGCTGGATAACAACCCTTTCTACATGGTTGGGGAGGTGTATTACTACAAAATTTCCAGCGGACGCCTGTACGATTTCGGCGATAAAAAGTAGACTATTTTGATAACGGCTTTACCAGCCTGCTCAATTTTGACCTTAAAGACGACGCGCAAAATAGCTACGAAAATATTTTTTCCAAATATTCCACCTTGTTGAATGGAACGCTACGGGGCAAAAGTGTACTCAATTACATGAGTTCGCACGACGATGGCAGTCCGTTCGACCCTGCCCGCAACAAACCGATGGAAACTGCCACCAAACTGCTGTTGTGCCCGGGCGCTTCCCAGGTGTATTACGGCGACGAAACCAACCGCTCGCTGCAAATCCCCGGCACGCAGGGCGATGCGACGCTGCGTTCTTTTATGAACTGGGATGAACTGGCCGCCAATGCCGAGCGGAACGGTTACCGGACGCAGGATGTACTGGCGCACTGGCAAAAACTCGGTCGTTTCCGCCGGGCACACCCTGCCGTCGGCGCGGGCGTACACGCCATGCTTTCCAATAAACCCTACACCTTCAAACGCGTTTTTCAATCCGGCGGATTTGAAGATGCTGTTGTTGGGGGGCTGGATTTACCCAAAGGGAAAAAGGAAATTGCTGTTCAGGGCGTATTCCCGGAGGGCACAATGCTGCAAGATTACTACTCGGGCCAGCAAGTCCGGGTATCAGGCGGCAAAGTGAGCGTGGATTCGGAATTTGGTATTGTGCTGCTGGGGAAGTAAGTAAAAGGGCAAAATTGCAAAGGGCAAAAGCCAATGGTGACCATAATCAGATCATCTGATAACAGAGGTCATTATACGTTTTTCTGAAACTGTATAATTTGCCTCTGTTATGAAAAAGACCTTATTTGCCATTTTTATCGTGTTTAACACGATTTTTTACCCCATTTTGGCGCAAGAAGTGCCGGTCGGTCGGCCGACGGAATTTTCCGTATCCGTTGGAATCGGCGCCATGAGCGCTGCGGATTTACTGGATCGGCACCTGTCGCAGGACTTGGACGGCTACGACGATTATCAGTACCGCATGGGCATTTTGGCCGCCGTGCAATATCGCTGGAGTCGGCGCTGGGGCGCGGCATTTATCTGGAATACCGGCGGCACAACTGCCAAAACGACCGCGTTCAGCCATGGAAAGTATAAAAAAAGAACCGCTTCTTTTCAGTCTTTTTCCCTGGTTTTCGAGCGCCGGTTCTCTATCCGGCCTAACCGCTACTTGTACTACGGATTCGGACTTGGCGCTGTGCAGCGTGAAATTGAAAAAATACCCGCCGCTTCCTCGGGGGACGTAGTTCAAACCACCCATTGGGGCATAACCCCGCAAGTCAAACCCATTGGCGTGTGCTATGACGCCAAACGTGTCAAAAGTTTTCTGGAAATGGGCTTGTTTTCGTTGCCTTTGGTTACGGGCGGTATCAAAGTTCGATTGTAAAGGCCGTGGTGATTTCGTTCAACCATTAAACAAACAAACCCGGAAAACTTTTTTGCCAGAGTTCCAGTTTCCCTTCCAGAAAAATCAGCGGGCGCCCGGCCAGGTCTTCTGCTACATCGCCGGGATAGAGGAATGCCCGGTCGCGAAAAATATCGCGCAGTTCGGCGGAATCAAGCGCATTTAGTTTGCCGGCAAATTGTTCGGCGCGCTCAAAACAATATTGCAGCCGATCCACCAGGAACTGCAAATCGCGCACCCAAATCACCGTATCCCCGGGTAAAATCTGTAACAGCGATACTTTTTGATCTTGCCGGAAACGGGTATTCAGGTTGGGCACAATGGCAACCCGGTTGAGGTCTTGCCGGCTGAGTTGGGTGAGCGGATCGAAGGTTTTGATTTTTTCCACCTCGTCATCGAATAATTCGATCCGGTAAGGCAGTTCATTGCCATAAGAAAACAGGTCGATGATGCCGCCGCGGATGCTGAACTGGCCGGGTTCGTATACAAAATCCATCCGTTCAAAACCGTATTCGATCAACACCTGCATGACGAAATCGACGTCTATTTTTTCGCCCTGCTGTATTTCGATACGGCTTTGCTGCAATATTTCCGGCTTCACCACTTTTTCAAAAAGCGCTTCCGGGTAAGTGACGATGACCGTGCTTTGTGTACCCGCGCTCTCCGGGGTCGTTATTTTACTCACCAATTCGCTGCGCTGCAACATCTGGGTGTGGTTCAGGTCGTCAAAAAAAGCCGGGCGTTTGAAAGAATCCGGAAAAAAGTAAGTGGCTTGTCCGGGCAACAAACCCTCTATGTCATTGTGCCGGTAAGCGGCTTCCTCTTTCGCATTGGCAATAAAAAGGTGGGTGGAAGTCTTCGGGCGGCGCAGCAAAGCCGTTGCCGACAGCACAAAAGATTCCTGCGCTCCAGTGAGTCCTGCTAATTGTAAACGCAGTGGAGCAGGTTGATTTTCAAGACTTTGGGCTATTTTAATGACCGCCGGATGTTTGCGGTAGGCTTCTATCAGGTGCTGTAGATTACTCATTTTCGGAGGGCGAAGGTACGGGAATTGGTTGAGAATAAAAAAAATCGCCGGAGCGATCAGGAATCGAACTCCGGCGAAGACCGTAGTAACAGACAGCATACGGACTGCCTTGTGAAAAAAAGGGGGGTAAAGGCAAAATTACAAGAGGCAAAGGCAATAAAGCCAAGGCGTTGTAACACGTACTCATTTTTGCCGACTACTTGTAAAAGGGTAGGTGTGTGGAAATCAGTCCTGCGATTCCTGCGCGATACTTCGTATCCGTTGTAGTAGTGCCTGGGAGGCCCTGGGACTTGGCAGGCTGGACTTGATAAAATGGCGGAAATTTTCTTCTTCCGGGGATTCTGGTACACGTGGGGCCGGTTTTTTGTGGAATATTTTTTCTTCGGCAAAAGTTTGATCATCCGGGTGCGGTTCTATGCCCGATGGATTGGTGGAATAGGATGAGACTGCAATGCCTTGCTTGGCAGCGAGATTACCGGTGGATTTGAGTGAATTTTTCATTGTCAGAAAAGTTGTTGCCAGCGTCTCAAGGCCAGGTTTGCTGCCACGCATATTCCCTGCTGTTGCGAAGCCGGAGCCACCGAGCTGCTGCATACGGGCGCCAACCGGTATACAAGAGACATCAGCCGATCCTTGCCAATTTTGAAACTGCGCAAAGCGAGAACATGTGGGGGAGCAGGCATAAGAGAAAGCCTGCTGACCTACCATAAGACGTTGACTGGTGAGAAACATAAAATTTTGAAAAGTTAGAAAGTGATTTGAAAAAGTTTGGGCAGCGCTTCTGCTTTATCCATCACAAAAGGAGGGTTTGCAGCGGCAGGTTGTGAACCGTACCGGGCAAACCCTCTTTGTTTTATGGCGTAGCAGCGGGCGTCGCGTCTTCGGAAACGCCGTCGTCGTCCTGGACGTTATAACCATGACCGGCAGCGTATTCGCGCAGGCGGTCGGCCAGGACGTTGCGGGCGCGGTGCAAACGCGAACGCACGGTTCCGATTGGAATTTCGAGCAATGCGGCGATTTCCTCGTACGTGAAATCTTCCATGTCGAGCAATACTACTGCGCGGAAAGCCGGTGTCAGCGAATTGAGGGCAAAAGTCACCTCATCGCCCAGCAGATGTCCGCCCATTTCTTCATGCAGATCAACATACCGCTTGGAAGCCGGTTCGTCTTCGTTGTGGTACACCACGATATCTTCGTAGTCTACCTTGTACGGCTGACTTTTTCGGCTGCGGTACTCGTTGATAAATGCATTGCGGCAGATACGGAACAGCCATGCTTTGGCATTCGTATCCTCCGTGTAGCGGCCAATAAAACGCCATGCTTTCAGATACGTTTCCTGCACAAGGTCTTCGGCCGAGGCGGCATCTGTCGTCAGGCGGTATGCAAAAGCGTACAGCGCATCGGCAAGCGGCAGGAACTCCAGCTCGTAGGTGCGTTGGTGGCGCGTTTGCGCAGTGTTATTGGCTGTGTAAAATAAAGTAGCCATTTTGAATTGGGTTTTGTTATTCGCGCTGCAAAGTTGAGCGACAAAATGGCTCAACGCAAGGGGGAGACAGGAAGTTCCCGGAAATAAATTTTTTTTGCAAAAAGTAAATTGTCGCTTTTTTACAATTTTCAGACAAAACACCCCCCGCATCTTTGTACCAGAAATGGCGGAAGCAGATGTGATTGATTCATTTTATAGAGCAGTTGCATCCTTTCATTTTGCCATACAGAAGTCACTGGCGGCGTAAGCCGTGGAAAAAACCATTTGCCAAAACAATCTTTTTTGAGCTTATGAATCAGAAACCAATTATCCTGGTCACCGGTGCTACCGGCGCCCAGGGCGGGAGCGTAGCCAATGCCCTGCTCCACAATAAACAGTTTGCCATACGGATACTGACCGGGAATCCACGGTCTGCCAAAGCAAAAGCATTCCAATATGCCGGGGCCGAAGTCGTCCAAGGCGATTTTAACGACCTGAAAAGTTTGCAACAAGCCATGTCGGGTTGCTACGGTGTTTTTAGCGCTATTCCTTTTCCAGGGAGAACACCTCATGAGCGCCAGCAAGGAAAAAACCTGATGGATACCGTGCAAAAGTCTGGTATTCAGCATTTTGTCATAAGCGCACTGAACGATTATCACGCACTGGGCCAGGACGGATATTCGGCGCAGCGTGATGATCTGAAAGATTCACTCCGGGCTTATGCCAAAAGCCTGAACCTGCCTGCAACATTTGTGCGTACGGCTTTTTACTACGAGGATTTTGTGCACCTTTTCCCATTAGAAAAAGACATCGACGCGTATTACGCCTTCGGTTCTCCGCCTGTGAGCGCAAAACTGGCCATGATGAGTGTGGCAGACCTGGGTCCCGCGATAATCTCCATTTTTGAGCACCCGGCTGCGTACCTCGGTCGCGTAGTAGGCCTAGTGGGCGAAGACCGAAGCTGGTCCGAATATGCGGCCATTGTACGGAAAGTGCCGGGCCGGGAATTGCGCAAGAATAAGGCCCGTACCGATGGTTTCCGGATTGCGCGTATGCTGGAAATGCAACGCCTGCACATCCCCAACCAACTGGTACATCTGATCGAAAGTTATGCGCTGAATCCGAACATGCAGTCGTTTGAAAACTGGTTAATCAAGAACCAGGATAGTATTCAGGTCGGGGCTGCGGAAGTGTTGCAATTGCAGCGCGCCTGACGTCCCCTGCTGCTCTTCACATCATCAACTTATTCACAGTTTAACTTCAATAAAATGAAACATTTTATCCTGCCCGTCCTGTTATGGACGCTGGCAACAAGCCCGATCTTTGCCCAAAAAACGCTTGCTCCGGGTGTACAGTCTTACGCTGAAAACTGGCCTGCCACGCTAAAAAACATCCTGCAAGAAGCCGGTTTTGGCCACGCTACCGCACCCGCCGCCACGCCTTTGCAATCGCGTAATAGCGACCTGCAACTGGATTCAACCAAAACTTTTTTCGGCTATAACCTGAACGGCACTTCCGATTCCACACCGCTGCGTCGCAGCATTTATCAGCATCCGCAAAGCAATACAGAAATGGAGACCGAAGCCTTGTTTCAAAATGGTGCATGGGCGCCTGTTGCGCGGCTTAGCAAGGTAGTGGACGCGCAGGGACGTTTGCTCGAATTGGTCGCAGAAGAATACGATGTGGCAGAAGCAACTTTCCAGCCCGGTTCAAAACTACAGTTGTTCCCGCGCGGTAATTCCGTGGAATTGGTGGATTCGGTCAAAGCATTTCTCTGGGATGCCGAACAGGGTGCATGGGCTACGCTTACAACCCTTCCCTGTTGGTTACGCAGGAAAATACCTACGAATGGGTGCCGGGCGTGAACGACTGGAATCCGACACAGTCCATATCGTATGAATACGACAACGCCGAACGTCTGGCAGCAAAAGAAACAGCATTTATCCACGCGGGTATACCCGATGTAAAAGAACGCGTAACCTACGCCTATATCGAGGACGAATACCTGGCGCTGGAAACCAGTTACACCTGGGATATCACCACAGCGGCCTTTATCCTGGACGAACGGACATATTACTACTACGCCGGTGGGGTATTATCGGTGTCGCCCGGCGCCGGCGCCGCACAGGTCTTGATGATATCACCCAATCCGACGACAGATGCCATACAGTTTCGCCTGGAGACGGAAGCGGAAGTACGGATATTCGACGCTGCCGGACAACTCCTGCAATCGGGCATCGTACAACCGGGTGAAACCATGTACCTGACCACACTGCCAACGGGCATGTACTACGTGACCGCCCAACATGGCGCCCAGTTTTACACCGGTAAAGTGTTGAAAATTTAACGAAAGAGCCATTCATTACCGGCGATTGCTTCAAAAGGATTTTAGCCTTGCTTTTTTGAGACAACCCCGGGTATTTTTTCACATCATTTTTAACAACCAAAACTTATGAAACAGATCACTTTTGCAGCCATCGGGGCCATCATTATACTGACCCTGGCTTACTGCACCCAGGAAAGCCCCAAAACTGCTCCGGCAGACACCCAGGCGACCATTAGTTCCGCCGAGATGGTGAAACGCGGCGAATACCTTGTCACCATCGGCGGTTGTAACGATTGCCACTCACCAAAAATAAATGGCGAAGTACCCGATCCTGACCGCCTGCTTTCCGGACACCCGGCCAACGAAAAGTTGCCCGCCATTTCGGATAAAAAAATGATCGCTCCCGGACAATGGGCGCTGTGTAGTTCCGGCCTGACAGCCTGGGTCGGCCCCTGGGGCACCTCCTTTGCCGCCAATCTTACTCCAGACGATACAGGTATCGGCAACTGGACGGAGGCGCAGTTTTTCAAAGCCATCCGCGAAGGCAAATTAAAAGGCCTGGACGGCACGCGCCCGCTGCTGCCGCCGATGCCTTGGTTCAACTTTGCCAAAATGAGCGACGACGACTTGCGCGCTGTGTTTGTGTACCTGAAATCGCTGAAACCTGTGAAAAACGTAGTGCCGAACCCGCTGCCGCCAACTACTTAAAGGGATGAGGAATGAGGGATGACCGAGCATTATGTCGGACATCACGCTCGGTCATTCCTCATCCCTCAACCCTCATTCCTAAATTTGCTATGAAACAAAAACTTGCAATTCTCGCTCTGCTGCTTTGCGGCATTATCTACTTCCAGAACAACATCCCGGCGCCTGACCCATCGGGCGCTGTCACCCTCCAACAGGCACAACAACGCAACGGCGTCGTCCCGACTGAAACCGGCCTGATTGCCGACCCAAGCGGGGTGGCTGCGCTGCGCGCTGCGCGTCCGTAATCGATTCCCCGGCGCGGACAACAGCGCCCGAATGACAACAAGATTTAAAACTGTGAAAGAGAGCGGCCCGGCTACCAGGATTGGTGGTCGGGCTGCGGTGTTGAGGGGCTGTAACTCACCCTTGGCATATAGTCAGAGATGGATCAGTTGATTGTTTATCCGATGGTTGACAAATCAAAATATTTTTTAATAAAAATCCTTTAATTTATCAATAAAAATATCTACTTTTGTATCTGTTGTTTTACCGACAGCCATGTAACCAATTGATTATCATACTTTAATAACATAATCCACCTCCCGTAATCCTCACTCATGAAAAGCACCCACCATGCAAAATTTCCCGGAACGTCTGCGTTCCGCTCGTAAAATGAGCGGACTTACTTTAGATGCACTGGCCGAGCAGATCGGTCATCGCGTCTCCAAGCAGGCCCTGAACAAATACGAACAAGCCACCGCCAAACCCGCTCCCGATCTGCTGCTTCCCCTGTGCGAAGCAATGGGCGTGCGACCCGACTACTTCACCCGCCAGAAGCAGGTGGATATTGTGCATTACAGTTTCCGAAAACTGGTCAAACTGCAGAAAAAGGAACAGTCCATGGCCATCGAAAAAACCCGCGATGCTCTGGAGCGGTATTTTGAACTGGAAGAACTACTCGGCGTGGAGCGCAGTTTTGAACGTAATATTCCGGGCCTTCCTGCGGTCATAATCGACCATAACGATGCCGAACGCGCCGCAGAAGCCGTGCGGGCTGCATTCAATCTGGGAACCGACCCGCTGTTCAATATCGTAGAGATGCTGGAAGACAAAGGCATTAAAATTATTGAGATTGAAGTAGAGGAGGCTTTTAACGGAATGTCTACCTATATTGATGATAAAATACCGGTGATCGTACTCAACAGCCGGTTTGACGAGAAACTAGATCGTAAACGTTTCACTACTTTGCATGAACTGGCTCATTTGCTGCTCACTTTCAGCCCCGATATAGATGAAAAACTGGAAGAGCGGCTTTGCGATACTTTCGCCGGCTCGATGTTGTTGCCGGGTGAAAAGGTGAAGGAAATACTGGGTAAACACCGTTCTGCATTGATCTGGAACGAACTGGTGTTGATCAAAGAACTGTACGGCATCTCTGTACGAGCTATACTCTACCGCGCCCGTACCCACGGGATTATCACTGATTATGACCTGACCTCAAAAATGGCCGAATTGAGTCGTTTTTATGGCCGAAAGGACGAGCCAGGGCGCTATAAAGGGGTTGAAAAAGCGGTGCGCTTCCGCCAGTTGCTCCTTCGCGCAATCGCGGAAGAGATTATTACTCCCTCAAAAGCCGCAGCACTCGATGGTAAAAAACTGGCCGATTTTCGAGCTGAACTGAACCTGAAAACCGATCATGAAAGTAGCGGTAACTGACGCTAATATTTTTATAGACCTCTGCGAACTTGGAGGTTTGGAATGGCTCAGACAGCTTGGGTTGGAGATTTATACGACTGATATTATTCTGGGTGAATTAACCCCAGAACAGGCTGCTAAAGTGCGTAAGGTAGTTTCTGTCGTGGATGAAATGACGATAGATATAGTGGCCTATATGGCATCTCAACCGCTCCCAAGTGGGCTTTCTGATGCAGACAAATCGGTCATCTGGCAGGCGCAGCAACTATCAGGCACGGTGTTTTTAGTTTTGACAGGCGATAATCTGATGCGTAAATGGTGTATCAGCAATCAAATAGAAGTGCATGGCATTCTATGGATATTCGATCAGCTCCTATTGCACTCGCATCTCAATCATGCAACAGCCTGCAAACTGCTGATCAAGTTGATGCAACTCAATCAATGGTTGCCGGTAAAAGCATGTGAAGAACGGTTGAAAGAGTGGGAGCAGATTGGCTATTGACACCTACAACCGGGGAAATAAATCCCCATTTTGTAGGTAAGCAGGCGTGCAAAAACGCAAAGGGCAAAAGGTAATGTAACTCATTGATTTACATTGCCTTTTGCCCTTTATTATTTTGCTTTTTTGCGTATTGATGGGCGACGAATCGAGCGGAACACTTTTTTTACTATCTGGTATGTCCACTGATTCCTCACCTAATACATCTTGAATATGACATTACACATCAAATATATGGTGAGCGTTCGCTGTAAAATGATCGTGAAATCCGTATTGAAAAAATTAAGGTTGCATTACGTCCACGTCGGTTTGGGAGACATTGAAATGGCGGCGGATATCTCTATGGAGCAGCGCGAAGAATTAAAAAGTGCGCTCCAAAAATGCGGCTTGGAACTGCTTGAAGATAAAAAAAGCATCCTCGTTGAAAAAATAAAAAACGAGATTGTTGAAATGGTGCATTATAGTGAAACGCCGCTCACCATCAATTTTTCAGCGGTACTTGCCCAAAAACTCCATTACCACTATACTTATCTTTCCAACGTTTTTTCAGAAGTAGCAGGCACTACGATCGAACGCTTTGTTATCGCACACAAAATTGAGCGCGTAAAACAATTGATTTCTTACGATGAACTCAACATGACCGAGATCGCTATCTTGATGAATTACAGCAGTGTAGCGCACCTGTGCAACCAGTTCAAAAAAGCAACGGGCTTAACACCCTCCGACTTTAAAAAACTGCATTACAAATGCCTGTACGGTCTTGATGAAATAAATAACTACCCTGAATTATCGCAAAATTGAGCATTCGAAAATATGAGTATTCGAGTATCTGACTGCTAACGAGTTGTACTCGACTCCTCCTGAGCAGTCAGATACTCATATACTCGAATCCTCATTTTACCGCTCATACCGGTAATCCACCGTCACGCCGCCCGCCTTCAGGCTTCCATTTTCTACCCGGAGTTTTTTCCCCGCAGGAATCAGCACCAGCACCCGCGTACCGTCGGCGGGAATGGCGAAACGGAAGTTCCCGCTCGCGCCTTTTTGTAAAATAGTCCGTGTGGCGGTGTCGTACACATCCACTTTGGCAGCGCCGAGGTCGATTTGCACGGTTTTCCCGTCCTGGTAAGGATTAAAAAAAAGATAGGTCGGAAAAGCCTCTTCGCGCCGGTAAAAGTCGGTAGCGCGGCAGTCGATTTGCAGGATTTCCGGCACGTCTGTTTTTTGAATGACCCCTCCGAAGAGGCCCACGTGTCCGCTGCCATACACGGAAAACATCGTTTGTTGGGGCATACCTTCGTGCCACAGCGGGCCGTCGCCCTGCGCAAAAGGCGTAATGCCTTTGAATTGCGGATAAACGGATTCTTTGATAACGCCTTCGTAGGCGATCACATTTTTGGTGACGGCCTTGTGCTGCGGAATGGCCTGCAGCGAATCGGGCATTTCATAAGGGTAACAAAAACGGGCGGCATTGGAAGCGTTGAGCGCCCATTTGCCCACAGCGCGGGCATAGCGCTGGTCGTAGCGTACGATGGCGGCCATCGGCATCATCAGGTCGAAGGTGTTCATCAGGAAGCCGTAGCCGCCGTTGTGTACCGTGCTGCCGGCCAGTCCGCTGACGTCGTACCCGCCCCAGTTGTCGGCGAGCACGCCCCAGCCTTCACGCCCCACGGCCGTGCCGTCGAAGGTCCAGTCGAGAAAACGCTGGATGTCGTAATTCGTTCCGGCTTCTTCGTTCATACGTGCCCCCACATAAGCGGCAATGGGCATCATGGCTTCATAAAAGCGGTTTTCTTTCTGGTTGTACAGCACGTTCATGGCATTTTTGGCGCCGCGCAGGTATTTTTCATCGCCGAATCTGACCCATGCCGAATACAAGATAAAGGCATAACCGCCCGCCACGTCTTCCTGCGTGGGGATGTGGTTTTTGCCGGGCTGCATGTTCTTGAAATCGAAATACGAGTAACTGTAACTATTGCCCATGATCGAATCGGAGCGGTAAAACTGCTCGGCAATGGTGCGCTGGATCATATCGAAGTCCTTCTCTTTCGGATACAGATCGGCGACGCAATAGAACAACACGTTGTTGTGGATTTCATACCAGAAATCGTTGCCGTAGCCGCCGCCGATGTGTGCGCCTTTATTGGTAAAATTCATGATCACGTTCCAGCCGTTCTCCCGGTTGAAATAGTTGCGCGCCATGCGGACGTAGTTGCGGCCGTCCTGACTGCGTTTGTCGATGCCCACCAGGGTAGCGCCCAGTACGGCGCCGAGCGCGCCGAGCGCTTCGTGGTTTTCGCCGTTGTTGACGGCTGCGCCCATCCGAATATCACCGAGGGCCGTATAGATGCCAAAAGTGGTTTCCGGGAAGTTGCGGCCCATTTTGTCCCACCAGATCAGCGGCAGAAATTCCCCTTTTTGATTGAAATCAAACACATAGCGGTCGAAATCGAGCGCGGTTTTTTTCCAGTCGCGGTATGCATAAGGTTTGGGGTGATTGGGCATTTTATCCACGCGGGGAATAGCGCGTTGCGCGATGGGCGCCGGCGTGGGTGTGAAAACAGGTCGCGGCGCGCAGGAGGCAAGCAGCAGGAAAAAGAGGAAATACAGCTTATGCATGGATATTTTTATCACATAGGTACAGCAGAAAGTTGAGCTTACCTGAATTTTTATGCAACCTGTACAAAAGCCAAAAGCCATCTCGCATTGAGATGGCCTTTGATGCACAGGATATTCAAACTTGAGGAAAGAAGATTAAATACAAGCAGGTTATACAGGATATTTAGCGGCCGGCCGGGGACTCCATGCAAAGTTTTTTGATGAATCTAAATACGGCCTCGTCCCAATTGGGATGCAGGCTATAACCGGGTTTGGAAATAACTACACCACCTTTCTTCCACTAATAACCCGTAATACGACGGCGATCAATGCAATTACCAGCAGGATATGAATGAGTCCGCCGGCACCATAACCAACGAATCCAATAGCCCAGCCTATAATCAGAATTACGGCAATGATATAAAGCAGATTTCCCATGTGTTGTATTTTTTGTATGTTGTTTAAGATGTTTTAACACTGCAAAGGTGCGGCGCACTGTTTCCGAATCCATTACATTATTTCTTAAAAAAGTTACATTATTCACACATGATGGTTGAGGATGTTGATTGTTGAGATTGTTAAGGGACGCTCAATAAACAAAACACGCCTTCTCAGAGTGCCCCTCAACAATCTCAACAATCAACAACCTCAACCATCATGTGTGAATCATGTAATTCTTTCTGCTTATTATGTAACGCCATGGCGTATAAAGAGGCAGACCTTTGCAGCACAATTCACTTTTAATAAAAAACGTATGATGAATAAAATATTCTTTGCATTAGTAATGTGCGGCGCTTTGTTGGGCGGATGCAAAAGTTCGCAAAAAACCCAGACGGCCGGAAACAATAAATCCGGCATGAATAAAACCGAAAAAGGCGCTGTCATCGGCGCTACTTCCGGCGCTGTGGTTGGTGGTATCATTGGAAATAAAAGCAAAAACACTGCACTCGGCGCTATTTTGGGCGCAGCGGTGGGCGGCACCGTAGGGGCGGTCATCGGCAATAAAATGGATAAACAGGCCCGGAAAATGGAAGAAGAATTAGGGTCTTCCGCAACCGTAGAACGGGTCGGAGAAGGCATCAGAATAACCTTTGACAGTCAATTGTTATTTGATTTCGGTAAATCCAACCTGAAAGAATCCAACAAACAGGACCTTCAGAAACTGGCCGAAACACTGAAGCAATATCCTGATACCGACCTACTTATCGTCGGTCATACCGATGATGTCGGTTCCAATGCTTTTAACAAAACCCTGTCTAAAAAACGGGCAAATGCGGTGTCTTCCTATCTCAACACCTTCGGCATCGCCAACAGCAGGCTGGATGTGCAGGGATTGGGCGAAACGCAACCTGTATATACCAACGACACCGAAGACAATCGCGCACAGAATCGCCGCGTCGAAATCGCTATTTATGCGAATGAAAAAATGAAATCGGAAGCGAAAAACGAAGCGGGCAAATAAGTAAAAGTGCAAAAGGCAAGGGGCAAAAAACAAGGGCATTTGCGTGTATGCTACGTTTGCCTTTTGCCCCTTGCCTTTGCCCTTTTACTTAACTCCCTCCCTCACCAATCTTTAAAATGAATAATTTTATAAAAATGAAATATTCCAATATAGTCGTTTCCGTTATTCTGTTGTTTGTCATGCTGACCAGTTCGGTATCTCAGGCCCAGACCAGGTTGGGAATACGGGGCGGCCTGAACGCCACCAATATCTCCTTTGAAAATTTGCCAGATAAAGGCGAACGTTTCGGGTACCATTTGGGCGTTTTTGCCGATGTGCCTGTGATATCTGATTTTATGTCGGTACAACCCGAATTGAGTTTTTCCACCAAAGGCACTGCTTTCAAATACCTCGATGAACGCCAGACCCTGAACATGAATTACGTGGACTTCTTATTGCCCGTGGCTTTTCATCTGGGTTCCATCGATATTCAGGTAGGCCCCTTTGCTTCCTACCTGGTATCAACACCCGATTATACCGTGTATAACGACAATTCGGTACTGATCGACGCTTTTAAAAAGTTCGATGCAGGCCTTACTGCCGGCTTGAGCTACAATTTGAATAAACTGATGTTCGGCATCCGGTTTAACCAGGGTTTTATGGATGTCACCAAAGATAATTCCCGACCTTTTTCTGGGAAGTGGAAAAAATGCAGTAGGCCAGGTTTCTTTGGGACTGAAATTCTGAAGATAGTTTATAGGTTTATAAGTTGATGGGTTTATGGGTTTATAGGTTTATAGTGGCCACTTTTGGCCCGACCGGTAAACTTATAAACCCATTCCTTATAAACCCATAAACCCATAAACCATAAACCCATAACCCATAAACCCATGCGATACTGCTTTCCTGCGTTCATATTCCTGCTTGCAGGACTCTTTGCCTGCAAAAAAATCAAGACAGCCCGGCCGCTCTGCGAAGAGCAGTATGTGACCATCCCACAGGACACTTCCTATGTAAGCACCCCGCTCGTCATACCCACGCAATTGATTGAGGACAAACTTAATAGCACCCTGGCCGATGTCGTCAAAAACGATGACGATTTCGATAATCTCAATAAAGAGGGTAAAAAAGACAAGATAAAACTAAAAATTACCAGGCTCGGCGATATCAAGGTGTTTTGGAAAGACAATGTAGCCAGGTATCAGACGCCCCTGCTTATTCTGGTGGAGCGAAAAATTGTGGATAAAAAAGTCCTGCCTATGTCCAAATCACTCGCCCTCAAAACCGAGTTCAGCCTGCAAATGGTTTTTGAAACGACCCTGGACGTAGGCGAAGACTGGAAATTACAGCCCCAAACCAAATTTGTTTCCTTTGAATGGCTCAGCGAAGTCAAGGCTTTGGGTGGCCTGATCGATGTAAAAAAAATGGTCGAACGGCGGCTTCACCGCCAGATGCCCGATATTTTAGCGAATATGGACGTGAAAATCCGTGACGCAGTACGCTTAGATCGCTCTATGACAAGGGTATGGCAAAACATCCAGAAACCTATGATTATCAATCGAAAAGAAGAATTTGTCTGGTTGAAAATCAAGCCGATTCGATTTGAAATGGGTACCATCACGACGGACGCGGGCAACCTGATGATCCAAGGCCGCCTCTCTGCCACCACCGAAACACTGGTGGGCGACAACCCTGTCTACACTGTAGATTCGACGCTGCCGCCGCTCGTCAAACGCCGTATCTTACCCAATGACGCCTATCTCTATCTGCTCTCCGAAATATCCTATGAAGATCTCAATGACGTGATCGACCGAAAACTATCCGGTATGGTATTCGAAATGCCCGGCCACAAGGTCAAGGTGAAAAGCGCCGAGATCTGGGGTTGCGGCAACAAATTAGTCCTCCATCTCAAAGTTGGCGGCGATATAAAAGGTGAAATTTATTTCCAGGGCACACCCCATTATGAACCCGATTCGCAACGCATTGCCATTCGGGATTTTGAATTTGAAGTCAGAACCCAGGAAGCACTCCTGGCAAGCGCCGACTGGCTGCTGCACAGCACCTTCAAAGACCAGATGAAAGCGGCGCTCAAACTGCCAATGGGAGAAAAGATTACCAAAATCCCCGAGGTTATCATGAAGGGGAATCGAGCGGGGAGGCCGGTAAAAAACTGGACCTCACGATCGAACAATGGGATTTTCGGCCCCAGCAAATCTGGATTCGATCTGAGGACATTGCCACGCTGGTGCTTGTGAACGCACGTGTGCGGGTGGAACTGGAAAAGTTGTAAACAAGTCCGAAGTCGTCAGTGCGAAGTCGTCAGTGCGTAGACAAGTGCGAAGTCATCAGTGCGAAGTGCGAAGTCCGTAGAGTGCGCCGTTTCATATTTGGGAAACCAAAGAGTGAAACGGCGCACTCTACGGACTTCGCACTAAGGACTCGCACTTTCCGGCTGTCTCACTGCGACTCGGACTTGTTTACACCTTTTTTCTTCCGAATGCAGCACCTGATGGGTGACTACAACTTCCTTTGTTTCTACAAAAACGGCGAATTTACCGGGTCTGATTTTCCCGCCGAATTCATTGGTATACACCTTTGTGAATTCTGCGCCGAAATAGAGAATAATAGCGGAATAATAGACCCACAAGATAATGAGTACCACAGCGCCCGCTGCGCCGTAGGCAGAAACGGTGGTGGAACGACTCAGATAAAGGTTGATCAGAGATTTGCCGATCAGGAACATAATGCCAGTGAACATCGCCCCGACAAATACGTCGCGCCATTTCAGGTCGGCATCGGGCAGCACTTTGAAAACCACTGCAAAAAGAAGCAGCACTGCGCCCATCGTAATCATATTGCTGATAATAAATGCCAGCCACGCAAAGGAGACAATATGCGTGTTGATCCAGTGATCCATCAGGCTCAGCAATGCGCTCAATACCAGCGAAACCATCAGCAAAAATCCGATGCCGACCACCATCGAAAAAGAGATCAGGCGGGTAAAAAGAAACCGCACCCAGCCGCGTTTCGGCTTGGCTTTGATAGACCAGATCGTATTGATGGAATCCTGAATTTCAATAAAAACACCCGTCGCGCCGAAAAAGAAAGTAATGATACCTACTGCGGTGACCCAGGGCGTGTCGCCCGAAATGCGAACATTATTAATCATTTCCTGCAACTGTATGGCGCCTAATTTGCCCATCAGACCTTCAAACTGCAGGTACAGGTAGCCTTCGGCGGCCTCTTTACCAAGCAAAATGCTGCCAATCGAAATAACGATCAGCAGCATAGGCGCCATAGAAAAGAGTGTATAGTACGAAAGCGATGCGCTCAATTTGAGTCCATTGTCGGCAATGAACTCTTCGGCGGAGATTCGTAAAATCCGCCCCAGAGCACGCATCCTGCGCCAAACGTTTTTAGAAGAAAGGCCCGAAAGCAAAGGTATTTTCATGCAGGAGTGTCTTGCTGGAAGATTACACTGCAAAGATTCGGCTGTTCGACCCGAAAATAGTTACATAAATACGGGAAAAAGTTACAAGAATCACACTTTACAGGGATGAGGAATGAGGATGAGGATGCCGAGCGCTGTCGACATGCGCTCGGTCACCTCGTTGCTCATGTTACCACCTCAATCCATCAAACCCTCAACCCATAAAGTGTGAATCTTGTAACTCTTTCCGCTAATTGTGTAAGAGTTGTCGGTATAAAGGGTCTGACCTTTGCTTTTTAAAACTGCCCTAAAACCATTCAAACCCGGATACAATTCATTGCGCATGTTTCAAAACAGGATAAACGTCAATTCAAGGAAATATTTATTTTCAAAGGGGGTCGACCACTATTTTGAAGGCGTATACAAAGGTTATCAATTCACGCTTCGTTTTTTCAAGGAAGCGTTCAAACCTCCGTTTCACTTTCGGGAAGTGATTAATCAGTGTTTCGAGATCGGTTTAAAATCACTTTTACTGATCACGCTGACAGGTTTTATTGTGGGTATCGTTTTTACCAAACAATCGCGGCCTTCTTTAGAAAATTTTGGCGCCACCTCCTGGTTGCCTTCTTTAATAGGCATCGCCATCGTCAGGGCACTGGGCGCTTTGGTGACGGCGCTGATCTGTGCCGGCAAGGTAGGTTCGAGTATTGGCGCCGAATTAGGTTCCATGAAAGTAACCGAACAAATAGAGGCCATGGAAGTTTCGGCCATCAATCCATTCAAATACTTAGTTGTAACCCGCGTCATTGCCACCACGATTACTATTCCGGTACTGGCCTTGTTTTGCAGTTTTGTGGCTTTGCTCGGCTCCTATACGAATGTCCACGCGGAAGAGGCGAGCAGCCTCTTAATGTTTTATAAAAACGCCTTTTCAAATATCTCCTTTCTAGATGTGTTTTCATCCGTATTCAAATCAATTATTTACGGATTTACCATCGGCATCGTAGGATGTTACAAAGGATTTAACGCCACGCAGGGAACACGCGGCGTTGGGAGAGCCGCCAATGAGGCTGTGGTGCTTTCCATGTTTCTCATCTTTTTTGAAGAAGTCATTATCGTACAGGTATCCAACTGGATCCGCCATTTTTAACACATGGAAAACCTTCAACATACACACACCATCAATAAAGATGAAACGGTTATTTCCATCAAGGGATTATACAAATCTTTTGACGAACTGGACGTGCTGAAAGGCGTTAACCTGGATGTGTTTAAAGGGGAAAATGTGGCAGTACTCGGCAAATCCGGCTCCGGCAAATCTGTTTTGATAAAAATTATCGTAGGATTACTGAGGCCCGATAAAGGCGAGGTCATCGTATTGGGTAAAGAGGTTGATAAATTAGCCGGAAAAGAACTGGACGACTTACGCCTGCGCATCGGCTTTTCGTTCCAAAGCAGCGCCCTCTACGACAGTATGAACGTATACCAGAACCTGGCATTTCCCCTGACCATGAACGTGAAAAATCTTACTAAAAAACAAGTGGATGTGGCTGTGGCATAAGCGCTGGAAGCAGTAGGCCTGGCCAATAAATCCAATGAAATGCCGGCCGATCTTTCCGGCGGGCAACGCAAAAGAATTGGTATAGCCCGCACGCTTATTCTCAAGCCGGAAATCATGTTGTACGACGAACCCACATCCGGTTTGGACCCCACCACAAGTGCAGAAATCAATGCGCTGATTAATGAGGTGCAGGAGCGATACAATACCAGTTCCGTTATCATTACACACGACCTGACATGCGCTAAAAACACCTGCAACCGAATAGCCATATTGATTGAGGGTACGTTTTTGAAAGTTGGAACCTTTGAAGAAGTATTTAATACAGATGATGAACAGATCACTAATTTCTTTTCGTACAATTTTATACAATAACCGATGAGTGAATCACCTAAAAATAATAAGCGTGCAGTCATTGTAGGAGTTTTTGTTTTGCTGGGATTGATATTCCTCATTGCAGGCGTCCTGATGATCGGCGACTTGCATGAAACTTTTAAAAAGAAAATGCAGGTAATCTCCCAGTTTGACGACGTAAACGGCTTGCAGGCAGGTAACAGCATCTGGTTTTCCGGTGTAAAAATAGGCACCGTCAACCGGATAGACCTACATGGAGAATCGCAGGTGGTGGTAGGTTTAAAGATTGATATTAATGCGCAGCAATTTATCCGGAAAGACGCCTTAGTCAAAATAAGCACTGATGGACTGATCGGAAATAAAATCCTCGTGATTTACGGCGGCACCTCAAAATTCGGCGAAGTGCAGGAAGGAGATACATTGGCTGTCGAGAACACTTTTTCTACGGAGGATATGATCAATACCCTACAGAAAAACAATGAAAATATCCTGGCCATTACCACCGATTTTATGGCTATTTCAACGGATATTAAATCTGTCAGTAAAAAATTAACGACTAATGAAGGTACGATCGGGAAATTGTTGAACGACGACGACTTATACCGGAACATCAACACCGCAGCGGCCACGCTCAAAAATGCATCTGCCAAAGCGCAGGAACTGACCGGTTCGCTGGCTGCATTCAGCGCCGGACTGAACAAAGAAGGTACCCTCGCCAATGATTTCGTGACGGATACGATCATCTATAATTCGATTAAAAATTCCGTCCTGCAATTGCAGGAAATTGCCGACACGGCTGCCTTGTTTGTCGCCAACCTGAAAGAAGCCGGGAGCAACCCCAGGTCTTCCATCGGCGTACTGCTGCACGATGAAAAAACAGGCGCCCACTTAAAACAAACCCTCAAAAACCTGGAAAGCGGTTCCAAAAAATTAGATGAAGACCTGGAAGCGGTGCAGCACAGTTTTTTACTGCGTGGATTCTTCAAGAAAAAGGCAAAAGCGGCGAAAAAGGCCTTATCTGAGAAGTAAGTCAGTTTGAGGGATGAGTTAACAGGAATGAGGAATGAGGGATGAGGAATGACCGAGCGTGATGTCCGACATAACGCTCGGTCATCCTCATCCCTCATTCCTCATCCCTTCCTAATAAAAGTGTGAATAATGTAACTCTTTTCAAAAGTTGTGTAACAGTACCCGGAATGCGGCATCATACCTTTGGATTATTATTCATTTAAAACTCTGTAAGATGTCACTCACTACCGTTCTAATCACCTTAATTATTGCAGGCGTTCTCCTCTGGTTGGTAAACACCTATATTCCCATGGATGGCAAGATCAAAAGAATCCTCAACGTAGTCGTTGTGATTGTGCTGGTCCTGTGGTTGCTCCGCGCTTTCGGCCTGTTAGATTCCCTGCAAAACGTCCGTATCTAAAAACGGCAGTCTTACCAATTCCATCTTTCCACCAATCATTTGGCGATTGTCTCCTTACAGACGGTTGCCCTGCTAATTATTTTAAATTATTGATTTCCATGAAAGTTATAAGCGACAACACCAACCCGCCCGGTCAAAATGCAGGCGCTGACAAGAAAGCCAATCTTTCCGGTTATCCCTTGTACCCTGCCGATGAAGACATTTATAACCAATCTCAAAAAGAAGACAATATAGATGAGGAGGATATTACTACAGGAAAGGATTTCAGCGAAAACGAAAAAGACGGTTTAAATAATGAAAAAGATTTCGACGACGATTTGTCGGGCGAAGATTTGGATGTGCCCGGTTCTGAACTGGATGATGAACAGGAAGCCATCGGAAATGAAGATGAAGAAAATAACTATTACAGCTTAGGTGGAGATAACCACAACGATTTAGAAGAAGACCAGGGAGAATGAAAAATCTAATAAAATCTATCTGTATAATTTATTTAGTGCCCATCATAAAACACTAACCAACTACATAAACATCACACAAAATGGCAACTCAACACATCCTAAAGTCTGATATAGAAATTGTTGAATTGATAGCGCAAAACAACCCGCAGGGCTGGCAATATCTCTACGACAAATATGCCCTAATGATGTATGTGGCCATCCTTTGGGTGGTAGATGAAGGCCCGCCCGCGGAAGAAATTTTAATCATGCTCTTTTTTCAGTTAAAAGCAGATAAATCCTTGCTGGAAACAAAAAAATCGCTGTGTCAAAGCCTCTTGTATCATACCTGCGTGACCTCCTTAAAAATTACGCAAAACAAGGAAATCATTGCGAAAAGAGAAGACGCCTATCAGGAATTATTTGCGATGTCAGCCTGAAACACTTTCCTTACAAACTAAACGCCCCCCATCGGCGCTGCACTCCCCCGGCCTCCCACCAACCCAACAAAAACGCTCCTCAGCAAGCCTACCAGGCCAGCCTGAAGCGCTCCACACCGGAGGCACGCCTGAGTCTAACGCCGGAAGGCAGCGCCAAAATGACCACCGATACCTGGAAAAATCCAGATACCGGCTGGCGACCAACAACAGCGCCGCTGCGGCGTATAGGCGATAAAGACAGTATTTCTCGAATTTAAAACAGACGGCGAAAAACTGATTTACACCGGTACTGAATTTGGCGCTGAGGGACTTACCCTGTTTGTGAAGCATGCAGCGGAATCAAACTAATATTATCGGGGTATTTATGTGTGAATGTTATAACTTTTTTTTAGAAATGTGTAACAATTCCGGCCACGAAGGCAGGCACCTTTGAGGTACCAAAATTTGTTTCATATAATAATAAAAAGTTAAATGATGAGAACCTTGCGACTTAATCTAATGCCTTTCCTGATTTTTTTTTTAATCCCACTTTTGAATTACGGACAAACGCTTCCTAACCTGGGGGCAGCGTCTGATTTCGTATTATTTACCGGAGCCGGAGCATTTTCAGTTAATGGAAACTCCACCAATGTAACCGGCGATGTCGGCACCAGAGTAGGCGCCTTTACCGGCTTTCCTCCCGGAGTATTAACTGGAACTATCCATGTGGCAGATCCCGAAGCAGTAGCAGCCTCTACGGCCGTCAATGGGGCGTATGCCTTTTTAGCCGGCCTTACCTGCGGGCAGGTTTTAGGAACACCCTTTGGAGGCGGACAGATACTTACCCCGAATGTTTACTGTGTAGGGTCGGCTGCTGACTTAAGTGGAGATTTGATCCTGGATGGCGAATGCGACCCGAATTCGGTCTTTATTTTCCAGATAGACGGCGCTTTATCGACCACCACTTTTTCCAACGTCATTCTGATCAACGGCGCCTCGATATGCAATGTATATTGGCAGGTAAACGGAGCATTTGAATTGGGTGGGGGTTCTGTTTTCAGGGGCAACCTGATTGGCGCCGGAGCCATCGAATTATTGGAAGGTTCCTCTCTTTTCGGCAGAGCGCTTACACGCACCGGCGCTATTGCCTTGCACAATAATTTTGTAGATATTAACAATCAGGAACCCAGCCCCTCGGTCATTACAGCAGGTGGGCCAACCACTTTTTGTGCCGGCGGAAGTGTCACACTTTCAGGCAATTGTGGCGGAGTTTGGAGCAACGGAGCCACCACGTCTTCTATTACGGTGACCACAAGCGGTTCTTATACCGTTACCAATTCGAATAGTTGTGGCAGCGCAACGTCCAACACCATTATTGTTACGGTGAATCCCCTGCCTGTTTGTACCATCACAGGGGCCACTGCCATCTGTTTCGGCCAGTCCACACAACTGTGTGCGCCTGCCGGAGCGGCTTCATATTTGTGGAGCAACGGTGGAACATCGAATTGTATCACGGTAAGCGCAGCAGGCAACTATTCTGTTACTGTAACCAGTGCAGCCGGATGCAGCAGCGTCTGTAGCCGGGCAGTGACCGTGAGCGCCGCGCCGGTTTGCACGATCACGGGCAATAGCAGCATCTGTGCCGGGCAAACGACACAACTTTGTGCGCCCGCCGGCGCCGCGTCCTATTTGTGGAGCAACGGCGGAACGGGCAATTGTATCACCGTCAGTACAGCAGGTACTTACACCGTGACCGTAACCAATGCAGCCGGATGCAGCAGTGTCTGTAGCCAGGCCGTGACCGTAAATCCCCTCCCAATCTGTACCATCACAGGGGCCACTTCCATTTGTTTCGGACAGTCCACACAATTGTGTGTGCCTGCCGGCGCCGCTTCATACCTATGGAGCACCGGCGGAACGGGCAATTGTATCACAGTAGGTGCAGCGGGAACGTATGCGGTCACAGTAACCAGTGCGGCCGGATGCAGCAGCGTTTGCAGTGTATCCGTAAACGTCAACCCCCTGCCCGTTTGTACCATCACGGGTAATCCTTCCATTTGTGCAGGTCAGTCCACTCAACTGTGTGTGCCTGCCGGCGCTGCTTCGTATTTGTGGAGTACCGGCGCAACGACCAATTGTATTAACGTAAGTTCAGCAGGCACTTATGCGGTAACCGTAACCAATTCAGCCGGTTGCAGCAGCATCTGTAGCCAGGCAGTTGTGGTAACACCCCTGCCTATCTGTACCATCACGGGCGATCTTTCCATCTGCACGGGTCAGTCCACACAATTGTGTGTTCCTGCCGGCGCCGCTTCCTATTTGTGGAGCAATGGCGGAACAGCAATTGTATTAACGTAAACGCAGCAGGATCATACACGGTAACCGTTACCAATGCAGGCGGATGCAGCAGTATTTGTAGTGTGACCGTTAACGCAAGCCCCCTACCCGTTTGTACGATCACGGGTAATTCTGCCATTTGCGCAGGCCAGTCCACGCAACTGTGTGCCCTGCCGGCGCCGCTTCGTATTGTGGAGTACAGGCGCAACGACCAATTGTATCACCGTCAGCGCAGCAGGCACTTACGCGGTGACGGTAACCAATTCAGCTGGTTGCAGCAGCGTATGTAGTCGGGCTGTTATCATTATCCCGCCTCCTATTTGTACCATTACAGGAAATCTTTCTATTTGCTCGGGCCAATCAACGCTTCTTTGTGTACCTGCAGGCGCCGCTTCCTATTTGTGGAGCAACGGCGGAATATCGAATTGTATAACAGTAAGTGCAGCAGGAATATATGCAGTGACCGTTACCAATCTGGCCGGATGCAGCAGCGTTTGCAGTGTGACTGTAAACGTGAACCCCCTGCCCGTTTGTACCATCACAGGAAATCCTTCCATTTGCGCGGGCCAGTCCACTCAACTGTGTGTGCCTGCCGGCGCCGCTTCTTATTTGTGGAGTACCGGAGCAACAACCAATTGTATCACCGTTAGCGCAGCAGGCACCTACGCGGTGACTGTCACCAGTGCCAACGGTTGCAGCAGTGTATGTAGCCAGGCAGTTACGGCAAGCCCACTGCCCATCTGTACGATCACAGGTAATCTTTCCATCTGCACGGGCCAATCAACGCTTCTTTATGTGCCGGCAGGCGCAACATCTTATTTGTGGAGCAACGGCGGAACATCAAATTGTATTACTGTAAGCGCAGCAGGTACCTATTCTGTTACTGTAACCAATATGGTCGGATGCAGTAGTATTTGTAGCGCGGTGGTAGTAGTGCTTCCTTCGCCGGTCTGTACTATCACAGGAAATCTTTCTATCTGTACGGGGCAATCAACACAGCTCTGCGTACCTGCCGGCGCCGCTTCCTATTTATGGAATACCGGAGCAACTACGAACTGCATTACCGTCAGCACAGCAGGGATTTACACAGTTATCGTGACGGATGTCAATGGTTGCAGCAGCGTTTGTACCGTCACTGTTACGGTCAATCTATTACCGGTCTGTACCATCACCGGTGATGATTTTGTATGCGCACCCGGACAATTAACCCAGATTTGTGTGCCTCCGGGCGCCGCCTCCTATTTGTGGAACACCGGAGAAACGACCAATTGTATTACAGTAAGCGCAGGAACCTATTCTGTTACCGTTACAAGTGAAAACGGATGTAGCAGTGTTTGCAGCAAAATAATCACGGTCAATCCAACGCCGGTCTGTACCATCACCGGTGATGATTTTATCTGCGCGCCAGGGCAATCAACCGAACTTTGTGTAGCGCCCGGCGCAATTGCTTATTTATGGAGCACCGGAGCCACCACGAATTGTATTACCATCAACACTGCGGGAACCTATTCTGTCACTGTTACCAATGCCGGCGGATGCACCAGCATTTGTAGCAAGACAGTGATCGTTAACCCCCTGACAACCTGCACGATCACCGGCAGCAATTTTATCTGCGAGGGACAATCCACCCAGATTTGTGTGCCTGCCGGCGCGATTGCTTATTTGTGGAGCACGGGAGCCACTACCAATTGTATCTCCGTAAGCGCCGCAGGCACTTATTCGGTTACGATTACCAATGCGAACGGATGCAACAGCATCTGTAGCCTGACCGTTGCCACGGTTCCCCTCCCGATTTGTACCATCACCGGGAATGATTTTATCTGCGCACCAGGTCAAACAACCCAGTTGTGCGTTCCTGCCGGTGCGGCCTCCTATCTCTGGAGCACCGGCGCTATCACGAATTGTATTTCTGTGAATGCGGCGGGCTTATATTCCGTTACTGTAACCAATGCAAGCGGATGCAGCAGCGTGTGTAGCCGGACGGTTACCATCAGCCCACCACCGGTATGTATCATTACCGGCGACGATTTTCTCTGTGAAGAGGGTCAATCAACCGAACTGTGTGTGCCTGCCGGCGCGGCTTCTTATTTGTGGAGCACCGGGGCAACGACCAATTGTATTACCGTAAATGCGGCAGGAACCTATGCCGTAACGGTAACCGATGAAAACGGATGCAGCAGTATTTGCAGCAAAACAGTGATTGTCAACCCTTTACCGCTTTGTATAATTACCGGCGATGATTTCATCTGCGAGGGACAAGCAACCCAATTGTGCGTTCCTGCCGGTGCGATGTCGTACCTATGGAGCACCGGGGCCACGACCAACTGTATTTTAGTAAATGAAGCAGGAACATATTCCGTTACGGTGACCTCCTTAAACGGATGTATCAGTATTTGTAGCACAATCGTTACGCTCAATCCTACACCTGTTTGTATGATTACCGGAAATGATACGATCTGCGATGGACAATCAACCCAACTCTGCGTACCTGCCGGCGCCACGTCCTACTTGTGGAGCACCGGGGCAACGACGAATTGTATTGCTGTCAATGCAGCAGGAACGTATGCCGTTACCGTCACCAATGCGAACGGTTGTACCAGTATCTGTAGCAAAACGGTGCTTGTCAATCCACTGCCCATCTGCACGATTATAGGTGATAGTTTTATTTGTCTGGGCGAATCATCCCAACTCTGCGTACCTGCCGGCGCCACGTCCTACTTGTGGAGCACCGGGGCTACGACGAATTGTATTTCGGTGAATACTGCGGGAACCTATGTTGTAACGGTCACCTATTCCAACGGATGCAGCAGTATTTGCAGCAGAACAGTGCTTGTTTCTCCACTGCCTATCTGCACGATCAGCGGTGATAATTTCATTTGTGAAGCAGGTCAAACAACTCAATTGTGTGTGCCTGCCGGCGCAGCTTCCTATCTCTGGAGCAACGGCGCAACCACCAATTGTATTACCGTGAGTACTGCGGGAACCTACGTTGTTACAGTGACCAGCGCGAGCGGTTGCAGCAGCATCTGTAGCCAGATCGTTACGTTGAACCCCGCGCCTGTTTGTGTGATTACCGGCGACGATTTCATTTGTGAAGAAGGGCAACTCACCCAGTTATGCGTGCCTGCCGGAGCGGCTTCCTATCTGTGGAGCACTGGCGCTACCACCAATTGTATTATTGCTAGCGCAGCAGGAACGTATTCCGTTACGGTAACTGCTTCCAACGGATGTACCAGCGTTTGCAGCAAAACTATTTCCCTCAACCTGCAACCAAGTTGTACGATTACAGGTAAAGGTTTCATTTGCACACCGGGACAAACGACGCAGTTGTGTGTGCCTCCGGGCGCATCTTCTTATCTGTGGAGTAACGGCGCCACCACCAATTGTATACTTGTCAGCACCCCGGGAACCTATTCCGTTACGGTAACCTCATCTAACGGATGTACCAGCGTTTGTAGCAAAACGGTCATCGTCGACGCACTGCCGGCTTGCATCATCACAGGCGATCAAATCATCTGCGAAGGTGAATCTACTCAACTGTGCGTACCGCCCGGCGCCGCTTCTTATTGGTGGAGCAACGGAGCCATGACGAATTGTATCACGGTGAGCGCTCCGGCGCCTATTCCGTCACAGTCACCTACGCAAACGGATGCAGCAGCGTCTGTAGCACTACTGTAACGGTCAGCCCTGCGCCTGTTTGTGCCATTCTCGGCGATTGTGTTATTCCTTGTGGCGGACAACCCATTTTGCTGTACGCGCCTGCCGGTTGTACGTCCTATTGGTGGAGCACAGGGGCTACTACGCCGTATATTGTTGTAACCACACCCGGCGTTTATTCCCTTACCGTGACCAATGCGGCCGGATGCAGCAGCGTTTGTACCCGTACCGTTGTGGTCGGCCCTGCACCGCCTTGCCAGATTACCGGTAATTGTGTCCTCACTTGTGGTGGCGCTCCCGTAGTGCTTTGTGCGTCGGCCGGGTTCGGTTGTGTGCCGGTCGATTGTACGTCCTATTGGTGGAGTACGGGTGCAACCACCCAGTGTATTTCCGTGCATACGCCCGGAACGTATGCTGTTACCGTAACTTATGGAAACGGATGCAGCAGCGTCTGTTGGGTAACCGTTACACAAGGTTATACGCCTGTCTGTGTTATTACCGGTTGCACCTCCATGTGCGGCGGACAACCAACGCCGTTGTGTGCGCCTCCGGGTTGCGCTTCTTACTGGTGGAGTACGGGTGAAATGACCCCATGTATTCTCGCCTGCGCTCCGGGCAATTATTCCGTCACCGTCACTTATTCAAACGGATGCAGCAGCACTGCTTGCGTGACGGTAACGCAACCGCCGCCGCCAACCTGCATTATTACAGGAAATTGCGTCATCAGCGGGGGGCAATCAACGCTGCTTTGCGCACCGGCCGGTTGTATTAACTACCTGTGGAACACGGGCGCCAACACCAGTTGTATCCTCGTGAGCACACCGGGTATGTATTCCGTGACGGTAACCAATGCAAACGGATGTACCAGCGCCTGCTGGGTTACCGTAACCGGTGGCCATCAGACGCCTGTTTGTGAAATTGACGGTAACCATAATATTTGTGAAGGACAAACAACGATGCTCTGCGCACCATCCGGTTATACCGGTTATCTGTGGAGTACGGGCGCAACAACCAGTTGTATTCTGGTCAACACCGCAGGTGAATATGCCGTGACAGCGACCGCTGCCAACGGGACAACTGCTACCGGGACAAGAACGGTCGTCATTACGCCGACACCGGTTTGTGTTATCTCGGGCAACGCATCCATTTGTCAGGGCCAGCCCATGTTGCTTTGTGCAACCCCGGGCGCTTCTTCTTACTTATGGAGCACAGGCGCCACTACCAGTTGCATTATGGTAACTGCGGCAGGCGTGTATGCCGTAACGACAACGAATGGTAACGGATGCAGCAGTACCTGCAGCAAAACCGTAAGTGCTGGAGCCGCCCCGGCCTGCACCATTACCAGTGTCCCGGTACCGGGTAATGAAACAAGCAGAACGTTGTGCGTTCCATTCGCTATGGCTACCTATCTGTGGAGTACGGGCGATTCAAGCCGTTGTATCACTGTTGATAGCTCGGGTACATTTTCGGTAACGGTGACGGACGAGAATGGATGTTCCAGTACCTGTGAAACAGTTGTTTTAAACCTTATTAGCGACACATCACAGTGGGAAGGCGGGCCGATCCGCGACGGCTACCTGGATGCAAAGATTTTTCCGAATCCTTTCACCGAATTAGCAATGGTAGAATTTATAAACAGGGAATCCAGTTCGCATGTCGTGATTGAACTTTACAGATTATCCGGAAGTAAAATCACCACGCTGTTTGAACAGGATATTGAAAAAGGCAAAATTTACAGAACCGAAGTAAATGCAGAAGGTCTTGCCGACGGCGTTTATATCTGTAGAATTGTAAATGGCGCCCAGATTATCAATAAAAAACTGGTTCTGATAAAATAAGTTATAACGACGGAATTTTTTCAACTGCCCTCAGCAATGGGGGCAGTTTTTTTATTGCCTGTTCGGAACGGGTGTTCTAAAATATGGGAATAATGCAACTTTTTTATAAAACGTTGTAACGCCTGATGTAGTAAACATATAGACCTTTATGGGTATTTAATCAGAAGGTTTTAATTATTTATCACGATCTCCGCAGGCTCCCCTCGCCCCAGGCGCTCACATCCGCCAAAAAAATGCAGGAACACATTATTCGTCTTCTAAAAGTACAGGACCCCGTCGCGATCGCACACATTTACGATACGTACGGAGCCGCAGTGTATGGCGCCGTATTGCGGATTGTCATCAACAAAGAATTGGCGCAGCAAGTCATGCAGGATACTTTTTTAAAAGTATGGCGGTACGGCGCACATTACGACGAGTCAAAAGGGCAGGTATTTACCTGGGTCTTGAACATTGCGCGCAATACGGCCATAGACGCTACCCGAACGCCCCATTTTCGCAACAGTAAAAAAACAGTTAATCTGGACAGTTTGGCGCATACCGCAGGTGATGATACCATAAATTCTGACTCGATCGGCATGAACGAAGTCGTACAAAAAATGGAAGAAAAACATAAGGTTTTGATCGATCTGATTTATATGAAGGGATACACCCATCAGGAGGCCTCGGATGCAACCGGGATGCCGATTGGCACGGTCAAAACCCGGGTACGAAACGCTATCTTAGAACTCAGAAAGACATTTGACGTGTAGATATATGCAGAGCAGCATTCTCAAATTTCCCATTTATGCAAAAGCATCGCTCCTTTTGATAGGGTTATATGTTTTTGTGAGTATCCTGTACATCGCGCAGGACATTATTCTTCCGTTGATTTATGCCACCATTTTTGCTGTCTCCATCAGCCCTGCGGTCAATTTTTTAGTAAAGAAAAAAATAAACCGGCCACTTGCCATCACGGTTGTTTTGTTCATCGGCCTTTTAGTTGTGGCAGTCCTGATCGCTTTGTTGTCGTCGCAGGCAAACCGCTTGATAGAAGCATGGCCGCAACTGACCGATAAATACCAGGAATTGCTCAGGCAGACTGTTGCATGGGCTTCGTCGTTTTTTGACATCAGCACACAAAAAATCAACGCCTGGATGGCCAACATAAAAACGGAGGTCAGCAATAACAGCAGCGCTGTCATCGGCAGTACGCTCACCACCGTTGGCGGCGTACTGGCGACGGCCCTGTTGACGCCTGTTTATATTTTTATGATCCTGTTTTACCAGCCCCATCTGGTAAAATCTACGCATGATATTTTTGGCCGCTACGAGGACCATGAAGTAAATGAAATGATGACGGAAACCAAAACGATCATTCAGAGCTACCTCGTCGGGCTTTTTTTAGAATTCGTTATCATAGCCATCCTGAATTCGGTGGGCTTGCTGATACTGGGTATCGAATATGCCATTCTGCTTGGCATTATCGGAGCGCTGCTCAACATCGTTCCTTACCTCGGCGGGCTGATCGCGGTAGTATTGTACATGATTATTGCCTTAGTTACCAAAGAACCGGTTTATGCCTTGTATGTCGTCGGGCTTTATACCATTATACAATTAATAGACAACAACTATATCGTCCCTAAAATAGTAGGCTCGAAAGTGAGCTCAATGCCCTGATCTCCCTGATCGCGGTTGTTGCCGGCGCTGCTTTATGGGGCATCCCCGGCATGTTTCTTTCTATCCCCATTACGGCCATTATCAAACTTACACTCGACCGGACACAATCCCTGAAACCCTGGGGCTACCTGCTGGGTGATACCACGCCTCCGCTGTTAAAAATAAAGCCGCTGTTCAAAAAGACAAAGGGCACTTCATTGTAGGTAGTTATTCGTTATTGGTTATTAGTGTTCATAATCAAGCATTTACCATAAACCTAAACTGATTTTACTTGATTAATTATGTGATTTCTGGCTTTTGGCATAATTAATCGCTTTTTTGATACTATTTTGATGCGTTTGCCTGGCACCCGCCCCCCAGCAGACCCGCAATGTGTGAATGATGTAACTTATAATTTTTTTTGTGTAACATTTGGGGGTCTTACCATGCCCATCTTTGTTTCTTTCTGTTTAAAAGAGAAATAATTTGAGATTATACATCAAAAACATGGTAAGTAACCGCTGTAAAATGGCGGTAAGGGAAGAACTCAAAAAACTTGGTCTGCATTTTATTGTCGTCGATTTAGGCGAGGTGGAAATTATGGAAAATATTTCCGCAGAGCTGCGCGCACAACTCAAAACCGATCTACTTCACTTAGGTTTTGAATTGATGGACGATAAAAAAGGAATATTAATTGAAAAAATAAAAATTACTATTATAGAAATGGTTCATTATGCAGATGAACCGACAAAATTGAAATTCTCCGAATACCTGAGTGAAAAACTGCAATACGATTATACGTATATGGCTAATTTATTCTCTGAAGTACAGGGAATTACCATCGGACAATTCATCAGCGCCCATAAAATTGAACGGATCAAGGAATTGATTATTTACAGCGAACTCAACATTACCGAAATCGCCTGGAAAATGAATTATAGCAGTGTGGCGCATTTATCCAATCAATTCAAAAAAATAACCGGACTTTCGCCTTCTCATTTTAAAAAATTGAAAGATTTAAGACGAAATCCGATTGAAGAAATCGGGAACTCGAATGGAACATCACACAGCGCACTATTGAATAAGAGGAAAGGCAATGCTGAATAAAAATCTCAACCATGATGTAATCTCTTCTCCTGCAACCATGATGGCTGTTTTGAAAGGGGAAAATATGATTATTGAAATAGCCAACGACGCTATATTAGAAACCTGGGGTAAAGGAAAGGATGTATTTGGAAAATCGATTCTGATGGTTTTGCCTGAATTGGTCGAGCAGGGTTTCGATAAGATTTTACAGGATGTTTTTAATTCAGGGATTACTTTCCGGGCATACGAAATGCCTGTATTGATGGTTCGCCACGGCAAGACGGAAACCATTCATTACACATTTGTTTATCAGGCGCAATGCAATGTGCTTGGGGAGATAGAAGGTATTTTGATTATAGCAAACGAAGTACTGTCCGTTCAGGATGAAAAAGAACAATCGCCAGGCTCCGAAATAGTGGCACGCGACATTATCGAACAAAAAAGGATTGAAAAAGAATTGACAGAGGCAAGGGTATTTGCAGAATTGGCAACTGTTATTGCGGAGGAAGCGCAAAACAAAGCCGAAAGAGCCACGGAGATAGCCGAAGACGCCGTAAAATCGAAACAACAGTTTTTGTCAAACATGAGCCATGAAATTCGTACGCCGATGAATGCCATTATCGGATTTACGAAAGTACTGTTGAAAACAAATTTGACGGCAAAACAAAAAGAATACCTGACAGCCATCAAAATGAGCGGCGATGCCCTGATTGTTCTTATCAATGATATACTCGATCTGGCAAAAGTGGATGCCGGAAAGATGACATTTGAACAAACACCTTTCAAAATGGCGGCATCCATAGCAGCCATGCTGCATTTATTTGAAACAAAAATCCAGGAAAAGAATTTAGTGTTGGTCAAAGAATACGACCAGAATATTCCGGAGGTATTGGTGGGCGACCCCGTGCGTTTGCATCAGATTATCCTAAACTTAGTGAGTAATGCCGTAAAATTTACAACAAAGGGCCGCATTACGGTGAGCGTTCGTTTGTTGCATGATGATGAAGAACATGCTACCATTGAATTTACAGTGGCAGATTCGGGCATCGGAATATCGGAAGACAAAATGATAACTATTTTTGAAAACTTCCAGCAAGCCACCAGCGGCACATCAAGGTTATACGGAGGAACGGGTCTGGGGCTGGCTATCGTCAAAAAACTGGTAGAATCGCAAGGGGGCAGCATTCTTGTACAAAGTAAAATAGAGGAAGGCTCCTCTTTCAGTTTTACTTTACGTTTTCAAAAAACAAAAGACGTGGCCGCTTTGGAATTGGAAATGCTTGAACTGGATACACAAATAAAAAACATCAAAGTATTGGTCGTCGAAGATATGGCGCTCAATCAATTGCTGATGAAAACGCTGCTGGACGATTTCGGTTTTGAACGCGATATAGCCGAAAATGGTAAAATCGCTATCGAAAAACTACAGGGAAAATCCTACGACATCATATTGATGGACCTGCAAATGCCTGAGATGAACGGTTTTGAAGCGACGGAATACATCCGCAACACGATGCATTCCAACATTCCTATCATCGCTTTAACTGCCGATGTAACCACCGTCGATCTGGCAAAATGTAAAGCCGTGGGTATGAACGACTACATTGCAAAACCGGTCGACGAACGATTGTTGTACGCCAAAATAGTGGGACTGGTCAAAAAAACCTCGCTTATCGGTATCCCAAAAGGAGCAGAGCACGAAAATCCGGCTGAAAAGATAAAATATACCGATCTGGATTATTTAATCCAGCGGACAAAAAACAACTCCGGTATGATGATGGAAATGATTTCCGCCTACCTGGAGCAAACACCGCCGTTGATCAACACCATAAAACTTAGCCTACGGGATAAAGACTGGGATACCCTGCACGCAGCCGTACATAAAATGATCCCTTCTTTTTCCATCATGGGCATGAACACGGACTTTGAAATTATGGCAAAAAAAGTACAGGAATACGCGCGCAGTCAGCAGGAGACAGATGTCATCACGGATCTTGTATTACAAATAGAAAACGTTTGTATACAAGCTTGTAAAGAATTGGAAGAAGACTTTCAACGGTTCAAATCACAAACACATGGATAACGAAAACAGAGTAAAACTTTTTCTGGTAGATGACGATGCATTGTATTTAAAACTGCTCGAAATTGAATTTCGCGAACATGCCGATTTTGACATTGAGACCTTTGCAACTGGCGGCTCTGTATGGAGCATTTATCCGATAACCCCGATGTAATCATCCTGGATTATAAATTAGACGGCATTGACAAAAATGCCATGAACGGAATAGCAACCCTGGATAAAATCAAAGACATGCACCCGGACATTCCTGTAGTCATGCTTTCCGCACAGGATAAAATTGACGTAGCCATTGATTGTATGCACCACCAGGCTTTTGATTATGTGGTAAAAAGTGAAACAGCCTTTCTCCGCCTTCAAAAAATTATTACCAATATTTTCAGTTACAGAAAAATGGAAAAGGAACTGAACTGGTATATGGAGCGGATGTAGAGGTGAGAACATCCCGCTTGGCAGGGTTTATGATTTTGGGATAGGTGTTTCAGGCCTGTAATCGTGTTTAGTGTATGGTGTTTAGTGTTTCGAGCGCTTCGCCTTTGGCACTTGTGAAAATTCGAACCAATTCCGAAAATGTACCCAAAATGCCAACTACTGCCAAAGGCGAAGCGCCCGAAACACTAAACACCATACACTAAACACGATTACAGGCCTGAAACACCTATCCCAAAATCATAAACCCTGCCAAGCGGGATGTTCTCACCTCTCACCTCTCACCTCTCACCTCTCACCTCTCCCTTCTTAAGGTGTGAATTATGTAAGTTTTTCCTGAAAAAGTGTAACGTCTGCGCGGTACAACGTGCTGATCTTTGTTTTTTGAATTTTTCACAAACAAAATTGATAAAAATGAAGAAGTTAACACTATCCGTCATAGACAACATTCGTGTTGTTGGTAATCGTCCCCATGCATTCAAAGGCGGCATCGGAAATCAGTCCGATTACGATGACTGCGAACAAACCAGTGGAATCGGCCCACGCCAGGATTTTACTCAACAGATTGGATGAAATCAACGCCCTGGACAAATCCGGCCTGAGTTCTTCTGAAAAGAAAAGTTTGCGGAAAGAAGCGCGCGCCATCAAAAGCGAACTCAAACGCGCTAATGGAGGCGTTTATCTTTCTGTCGGCGCCATCATTATTATTGTGCTGTTATTAATTCTGCTGCTGTGAACCGAGTATAGTAAACACAAAGTGGTTTTGAACAAAAAAGTGCATCAATCCACTGATTACCAATGCTATCTCAACTATCAACGTTCTCAACCTCTCAACTTTCAGTATAACCATGAACAATATCTTTAGAGGCCTTATTGCCGGTGTCGGCGCCAAAAAATTGGGCGGCGGATGTATAAGCACCGTCTTCATCTTTATTGTTATCTGGGTAGTGCTCGGGTATTGCAATTAACGGTGTCTGTGGTTAGATGGGATTTCCCCCTCGTAGCGTGATAGCACACGGATTGGAGGGATGAGGAATGAGGAATGGCCGAGCATGATGTCCGACATCACGCTCGGCCATTCCTCATTCCTCATCCTCCAATCCTGTTCACTAATCCCCGCCATTTTCGACCACCTGAAATCCGACCAAAACATGTGAATAATGTAACTCTTAACTGGAATTGTGTAATCCTTTCCGGCAGGAATGCCCCCACCTTTGTGTAGTGAAAATTCATTCACTACTTATACTCTTCAACATGAATAAGACAGAAATAAAAGGAAACTGGAATGAGCAGAAAGGAAAGCTCAAACAGAAATTTGCCATGCTGACAGACAACGACCTGATGTTTGAAGAAGGTAAAAAAGACGAAATGTTCGGAAGACTTCAGGTCAAGTTAGGCAAAACAAAAGAAGAAATACAGGAAATAATTGCAGCAATTTAATCCGCACAAAACCGGTTTATTAAATAAACCGATACAGACCGTATATCGAATAGTTATTTAAAACTTTGGTATACGGTCTTAACCGGGTCATCTCCACTTTATTTACAGTATAAGTATCGCTACAGTTTTTTATTTTTTGTAAATCCTTACAAAAAAAGAACAAAATCAATACAAAATGAAAAAAGTAATTTTTATGCTTGTTGTAATATCAGCTTTTACAACTGGAATCATCTTCACCGGCTGCCAGACATCCGATCAAAAAGTTGATGAAGCAAAAACAAAAGTACAGGATGCCAAAGACGACCTGAAGGAAGTGCAGCAGGATGCCAATGAAGAAGCAGTGAAAGCGGCAACTGCAGAAGAATGGACCATTTTTAAAAGCGAGTCTGATGCAAAAATCAAGGCCAATGAGACCTTGATTGCTAATATGAAAGACAAAATGAAAGCCTCCGGGAAGAAAATGGACGCCGTTTACGAAAAAAATATCGACCTGCTGGAACAGCGAAACAAGGATATGAGAAACCGGATTGACGCTTACGACAACAACAGTAAAAGCAACTGGGCATCCTTCAAACGCGAATTCAACCATGATATGGACGAATTGGGGATCGCATTCAGGGACTTAACCGTCAACAATAAAAATTAAATACCCGCTCTGGAAGCCTTTATCCCAAAAGACTCCTCCAGATCCAGTGGAAACAACAAGTCGTGAAAGATTAAAATGTAAAACGATATTCCCTGTTGGCAGTTTTTGTAAAAAAGCGGTTCAACAACAATAAGTGAGTGAAAATCAAACAACAAATAAACCATCGACCTGATTGCCAAACCATGAACGGTTTGGTGGTCATGGTTGTTTTTCGACTTTTTGGCGGCGGCACTGAGGTTGTGTCAAAAGTCTCTAGGGAAGGAATCCGTTATTTCGCGCCAAATTATTGTTGCCAAGCGCAATGTGAAACATGAGACATCCCGGATTTTGCCTAAAACAACCACATATAGGTCAAACTCCTATTTATTGATGATTGCTTATTGATAATTGATGATTTTTGATGCGAAGATGCCACCTTACATCAAAATCATCAATTGTCAATAAGCAATCATCAATAAAATGTGCCGACGCACCAAGAGTCACTAGAAAATCCGGGATGACTCATGTTGGCCCCTGCCCCAAACATTATTGGGCACTCTTTGGATAATTTTTTAAAGACGAGCCTTTTGTAACAACCCCTACAGACTTAATAACGAATGATAGAAGTTACAAAACACGGTATCATCCTTAATCGTACAGATATTGGCTTTGAAAACGCAGGCGTATTGAACCCGGCTGTCATACGGGAAGACAATACGAACACCGTGCATCTTTTTTACCGGGCCGTGCGAAAAGGCAATTATTCCACCATCGGTTATTGCCGTCTGGAAGGGCCGCTGACAGTGGCGGAACGATTGGAAATGCCTGTGCTTTTCCCGCAGGGCGACCATGAAACGCATGGGGTGGAAGATCCGCGTATTTCAAAAATCGACGGACTGTACTACCTGACTTATACCGCTTACGACGGCCTGAACGCCCTCGGGGCGTATGCAACTTCGGAGACTTTACCCCATTTTGAAAAAAAAGGAATCCTCACCCCGCAGATTACTTACGACGACTTCCGACGCCTGGCAGAAACCAAATGCCCGCTCAATGAAAAATACCTGCGTTTCAACGGGTATAATTCCATCCACAGCAATCCTGAAATAAAAGCCCTGCTTTGGAGTAAAAATGTGGTCTTTTTTCCCCGGCGCATCCACGACAAACTGTATTTTCTGCACCGCATCAAACCTGATATCCAGATCGTAGGCGTACATGATCTGGGGGAATTAACCCCTGCATTCTGGGACGAATATTTCCTGCATTTCTGCGACCAGGTTGTGCTGGAACCCAAATACGACCACGAAGTCAGTTATGTCGGCGGCGGTTGTCCACCCGTCGAAACGGAACACGGCTGGCTCCTCATTTACCACGGCGTCCATGATACCTCTTCCGGTTACCAGTATGTAGCCTGCGCTGCGTTGCTGGATTTGGATAACCCTGCCAAAGAAATTGCCCGGCTGCCTTATGGTTTGTTCAAACCCGAGTTTGCCTGGGAGTTAAAAGGAGAAGTCAATAATGTGTGTTTCCCTACCGGCACTGCCGTTTTTGACGATACTCTATATATTTATTATGGCGCTGCCGATGAACGTATTGCCTGCGCCTCCGTCAGTTTATCTGCGCTGTTAGCAGAGTTGTTGCTTAATAAGTAGTTATTGGTTATCAGTGTTGATAATCAAGCATTTACAAATAACTTACACAAAACTAATTTGGCTTGATTTCTTATCAAAAAAATATGAATCATGAAATCGTTTTAGACGGTCGCGGAGATGTGGTAAAAACATTATTCCCAAAAGTCGCCTCCAAAAATGGCCGGCATCATCCGTCTCGGAAACTGCCTGAAATTTTATTTGTCACTTCATATCCCCCCAGGGAGTGTGGTATTGCCACGTATTCACAGGATTTATTCAAGTCGCTCAACAATAAATTCAGCAATTCCTTCTCGCTCAAGATATGTGCCCTGGAAGCAGGAGGTACAGATCAGGCCTACCCCGATGAAGTAAAATATACTCTCGACACTACCGATACATCTAAATATGTTGAACTGGCCCAGATCATTAATGCGGACAAAAGCATACGCATTGTTATGGTGCAGCATGAGTTTGGATTTTTCGGCCCTGCCGGGGAAGAATCTTTTCTGCATTTTTTATACAGCCTGAGCAAACCCTCGATCGTTGTTTTCCATACCGTGTTGCCGCGCCCCAATGGAAATTTGAAAGAAAACGTCTGGCAAATTGCGGCCGCCTGCGAGTCCGTCGTCGTGATGACAAAAAACGCTGCGCAGGTATTGAGCAGCGATTACGGCGTACCGGACAAAAAAATTGTGGTCATACCACACGGCACGCACCTGGTGCCCCATTTGAACAAAGACCTGCTGAAAGAAAAATACGCCTTAGGCGGGCGGAAAGTGCTGTCCACTTTCGGGCTGCTCAGTTCCGGAAAAAGTATAGAAACAACGCTGGATTCCCTGCCGGCCATCACTGCGATCAACCCGGACGTCATTTTCCTCATCATTGGGAAAACGCATCCGGGTGTGGTAAGATCGGAAGGGGAAAAATACCGCAACATGCTGGAGGAGAAAGTGGAAACCTTAAACATGGGTGAACACGTAAAATTTATCAACCGCTACCTGCCCCTGGAAGACTTACTGGAGTATCTGCAACTGACTGATATATACCTGTTTACTTCCAAAGACCCCAACCAGGCCGTGAGCGGCACATTTTCCTATGCCCTGAGTTGCGGCTGTCCCATTATTTCCACTCCCATCCCGCATGCGCGGGAAGTGCTGCGCGAAGACACCGGCATCATCATTGATTTTCAAAACTCACAGCAACTGGCCGATGGCGTCAACAGACTGATGAGCGACGAAGAATTAAGAGCAGCATTCAGCGCCAGCACATTACAGCGGATCGTGCCGACTGCCTGGGAAAATTCAGCTATCGCACATGCCCTGTTGCTTCGGCATATCGCCGGTTCGTCCGACGGCACAGCAGCCCCGGCATCCGGCAACGGCTCCAAATCACACAAGACCGCCGCCCCTCCGACCCAACATATTTCCCTGCAATACCGCCTGCCTGCGATCAACCTGGAGCATTTGAAAAAAATGACGACAGAGGTTGGAATGATCCAGTTTTCAAAAATAAACCAGCCCGATATTGAGTCCGGTTACACCCTCGATGACAATGCGCGCGCATTGATCGCGGTGTGTATGCACTTTGAAATGACGGGCGACCAGGCGGACCTGCCTTACATCAGCAAATACCTGGAATTTATCAGGTTCTGCCAGCAGCCCGAAGGATATTTTTTGAATTATGTGGATAGCGAACGGGCCTTTACCCCGCAAAATGACGAAACCAACCTCGCCGATTCCAATGGAAGAGCCATCTGGGCGCTGGGATATGTAGTGGCGCAAAGCGAGACCCTGCCGGCCGAACTCATTGCAACCGCAGAGGAAATCATGCAACGGGCGCTGCCTCGTTTGAAAATGATGTATTCCACACGGGCAATGGCATTTTCCATCAAAGGTTTGTATTACTGCAACCTGAAAAAAAAATCACCCAAATACACCGCGCTTATCAAAACACTGGCAAACAGGCTGCTACAAATGTACCGGCATGAATCGGAGCGGAACTGGCAATGGTATGAAAGTTACCTGACCTATGCCAACAGTATTTTGCCGGAAGCCATGTTGTGTGCATGGCTCGAAACGGGCGAACAAATTTTTAAAGACACTGCCAAAACCTCTTTCGATTTCCTTTTGTCGTTGACGTTCGATGACAACGGAATAAAGGTGATTTCCAATAAAACCTGGATGCAAAAGGGACAAACTGCAGCGCAACACGGCGAACAACCCATCGATGTAGCCTACACGATTCTGGCCATGAACCTGTTTTTTAATGTATTCGGGGAAGAAAAATATGCAGGCAAAATGGCCACTGCTTTTAACTGGTTTCTGGGAAATAACCACCTCCACCAGATTATTTACAATCCCTGCACGGGCGGCTGCTACGACGGGCTGGAAGATACCCACGTGAATCTCAACCAGGGCGCCGAATCCACCGTGAGTTACCTGATGGCAAGATTGACCTTTGAAAAATTTCAATCTTCAGCGCAGCATGATGAAGAGCATCTCCACTCTATAACCTACAAGTAGTTATTCGTTATTGGTTATTAGTTATCCGTGTTGATACTCAAGCATTTGTAAGGAACTTAAGCGAAATTAATTTTGCACACCTACTTATCCTGACTTCGGACTTCGCACTGCCGACTTCGGACTATACATGCTCCAGATTGTCCTTTCGCCTTTGTTTGAGTTGCTTGTAGAAGGAAGGGGAAAGCCCGGTAATTTTTTTGAATTGATTGGATAAATGCGCCACACTGCTGTAATGCAATTTGTAAGCGATTTCAGTCAGGTTCAGCTCGTCGTACAACAGCAGTTCCTTCACTTTTTCAATTTTATGGACAATAATGAATTGCTGGATGGTGATGCCCTTCACCTCCGAAAAAATGTTGGCGAGATAAGTGTAATCGTATCCTAGTTTTTCACTGATGTAATCGGAGTAATTCATTTTCGGCATTTCGTCCGAATAATGAATCAGGTCGATGATCACACTTTTTATTTTTTCAATCAGGATACTTTTTTTATTGTCCAGCAACACCAATCCTGATGCCAGCAGGTTCGCTCTCAATGACTCACGTTGTGCCTCTGAAATATCCTCCAAAATCTCCACCATGCCGAGATCAATGATGACATAATGAAGGCCGAGTTTTTTCAGCTCTTCTTTTACCATCATTTTGCACCGCAGGCTGACCATGTATTTGACATACAATTTCATATAAGTTTCTATTAGTATGTGGTCAGTCATAACCAAGTGCATTTCAAATTGTCGTTGCGGTGTATTGACGGGGTGACTCGAAGTCACCCCGTCAATACACCAAGCGGCCAGTTGAAATGCACCCGTCGTAACCCGGCCTTTTTGACCGGATGGGCAAATTTATAAGAATTTATATAATTTTTATGATATTGAATGATGTGAAGTTATCGACTCTTTTAAGTTGGTATGTAAAATTGGTTTAGAATAAAATCTTTGCAAATGCTTGATTATCAACACTGATAACCAATAACGGATAACTACTTATTTATCCATCTCCTTCACAATCCCCCGCATTGCAAACCAGCCCATAAAGTGTACCACCGCAATCACCAGCAATGCATAACGCAATGCGGCGTATTCGCTCACATACCGCGCCAATACGATAAATAACCCGCAGCCGAACAGGCGCCCGAGGTACAGACCCAGTTCGTGGTTGAAAATATAGGCAAATTCATTGCGCTTTTCTTTTTCGGCCACCACGTCTATCACCTTCAGTTGAATCGGGAAATACGCAATATCGAGCAGCGGACGCGCAAACAGCAGGCACAAAACAAACAGGATAACGCCCGCTGCCGAATACATGCCCGCGTTGAACAAAGCCCCGAGCACAAACAAGCGCACAGCCGATGCCGTAAATCAGCAGGCGGTGTTTCGGCGTGGTCACCCGGCCCAGCACATACAGCAGGATCGCCGAAAGCAGCGCCGCAATACCCTGAATCAAACCCAAAGCGCCTTCTTTCCCAACCAGGCTCATAATCAGCATCGTAGGCGCCGTCACGATATAACCCTGCGCCACGCCTTTGAGCGCGGCTAAACCCAGCATTTTGTTCCAGAGCCGGTCAAATTTGAGGAACAAAAAAGGCGCTTTTCTCGGGTTTTGAAATTGACCGCGGTGCACCAGGATGGAAGCCAAAACGGACAGCGTAAAAACAAAAATAGTCAGTCCGTAATAGGCCACGTTGACGTTACCGCCGAACCAGCCGTTTTTTTCAGTCGTGGCAATAAACACCCCGGCAGCCAGTGGTATCACGATACCGGCAATGGTGTAAAAAAACGTTTCAATGCCGTAGTAATAATTCCGGTTATCGTCCCGGGTGGTGTTGAGCGCCAGAAAATCGCGGTTGGCCCAGAAAAACCCGTACGACAGGCCCATTATCAGTCCCGCGAAAAATACCCCCAGCGTATCCAGGTTGTCGAGCGACATCATGGCGAACATAGACACCCCGCTCAGCAGCATGCCCAGCGAATACAGCCGTGCAATGGGAAAGTGATTCAGTAAAAAACCGTTGATCATAAATGTCAGCGGAATGCCGGTGTACACGGCCAACTGGAAAATCACGACTAAACTGATATCCGACGAATTGCGCATGATATACGCCCCGATAAACAGTTCGACAATGGGCATCACCAGCGCATAAATGAGGTTGGTCAGCAACAGCGTCCGCATGCCCAGCGGATGGGCGTTGAAAAATTTGAATTCGTGTACCAGTTTTTGCAACATGATTTACGCGCTCGTTAAAAGGTCTGTTAAAAGTTGGTGTATAGAGAAGGTCGCCCCGCAAATCACTTCATCGGATGCGCCATAATACATCGTGATTTCATCGCCCCGCACAAGGTGTCCGTTGGTAAAAACCACGTTGCCGAAAAAACCGGTGCGCTCATAGTCCGCCACAGGTTCAAAAATCGGGTGGTGCGACCGCGCCAGTACTTTGGACGGGTCTTTTAAATCGAGCAAAACCGCCCCCAGGCAATACCGGTGCTGGGCATCGGCGCCGTGGTAAATTTCCAGCCAGCCTTCCGTTGTTTTAATGGGCGCCGCGCCTGCGCCTACGCGGGCGCTATCCCACCAGCCCTCGCGGGTGCGCAGGATGCACCGGTGGTCGCCCCAGTGCAGGAGATCGGGAGAAGAAGCCAGCCAGATAAAATTGCCGCCGAGGTCGATGCCCGACGGGCGGTGTAAACAATAATACTTATCCCCGATTTTTTCTTCAAACAGCGCGCAATCCTTGTTATGTGGCGAAATAATCATGCCTTCGCGGGAAAAACTCCGCCAGTCGCGGGTGCGCATCAGACCCACGCCCACCCCGTTTTCCGACACCTGTGTGTAGGTCAGGTGGTAAACGCCGTCCATCAGGCTGACCCGGCTGTCCTCGATGCCGAAAGTTTCCAGGGCGCCCTGGCCGAATATTTTGGTCGGAAAATCTTCCGGTTCGTAAAAATGTACGCCATCGTCGCTGCAAACCAGTCGCAGGTGCGAAATCGTAGAAAGATAGGTTTTGTCTTTGTATCCCACCATCCGCGAATCGGATAGATCCACATTAGGATCGTTTTTATCAAATTCCAGGATTTCCAGGTTGCCGTTTTCCCGCAAAACCGGAAAAGAAACCATCCCTTCTTTTTGCATAGGACGCTCCGCAACGCGCAGCAGCAACCATATTTTACCTTCAAATTGAAATACGCCCGGATTCAACACACACTCCACCAACAGTCCCGGCTGACTCGGTTTGATGTCTTTTGTTGTAAGTATCGGATTATCCAAAAATCGTTCTGCCATGAAACTGGTTTTTAATGATGAATGATGAATGATGAGTTATGAGTTATGAGTTATGAGTTATTGGAGTTCCAGGCCGGAATGAGAAAGAATGCTAACTATATTTCCCCATTCCAGCCTGGAACTCCCATAACTCATCATCTCATCATCACTCATCACTCATCACTCATCATTATTTACTGCTTGTTAAACTGCACCGAACCCAGGTTTTTACCGTCCAATACAAAATTGAGCGTGTAAATACCAACCGGGTAGTTGTGTACATTCAGCGAGAACTGGCCTGTGGGCACCTCGTTTTTGGCAAAACGCAGATCGTCCAACTGTCTGCCTGCCACGTCGAACACCCGAATCAACAGCGGTTGTTTGCCGTCGAAAGCGTGTTGTACGGTCAGTATATCCGTTGCGGGATTGGGCGAAACGCTCAAAACCACTCCGCTCAGATCACCCCACTGGTCTTTTGTGCCGGTCGTTCCAGTCTGGAACAATTGCAGGATTTCCGCAGCGGTCAGGGCTTTGTTGTAAATTTTCACATTGTCCAAAGCGCCGATAAAATACTGTCCGCCTTCTACCGGATTGTTGCCAAAACCGAGTGGCAGAGAGGTGCTGTTGAGTTTGGTAGGAACAGGTTTGATGTTCGTCTGCACGCCGTTGACATAAATGATGTCGTTGACGCCATCGTGTACCATCGTGACATACCACCAGAACGATTTCACCATTTCATTGCCGTCGCCGCTGTCCATATCAGAAATGAAAACGGGGAATTGTATATTGTTTCCGTTGGTGGTCCAAACGATTCTCAGGTGTTGTGGCAGCGATATTTTCCAGCGCTGACTCCAGTGACCGAAGTCCATGACATACGCTTCCGCGTCATCAATATTGGTGCTATCCACACGAATCCAGAAAGAAACCGTTGCAAAATCGGAAATCAACTGTACGGCATTGGGCGCCAATACAGAGTCCCGGTCGCCGTCAAATTTGATGTTCTGTCCGCCGCCGGGGTGGGTGGCCGTTTCAAACACAGGGTTGCCGCCGATTACGCCGTGGTTCTGGTAAGGTGTGGCGTCATTGGCGTTTCCGTCAAACGGATAGTGGGCTACCATGCCCGGTTCGCCTGTATCGATGGGCAGCGTGGTGCTCAGCGTTACTTCCGAAAGTGCGGAGTTATTACCCGCCAGGTCGAATGCATACACTTCAAATGTGTACAACGTCTGCGGATCCAGGCCGTCGATGAAAACGGAAAGTGTAGTGCCGGAAACGGTATCGAATACCACGCCGTCAACCAGAATTACATAACCTGCCACTTGCGTATCGTCGGTGGAAGCCTCCCAGGTCACCAGAACCGAGTTGGACGCTGCCGTACCGCCGAGGTTGCCGGGCGCTGTCGGCGGCGTGGTATCGGGCGTTTCATCCACACCGGAAGTAACAACGAGGGTAGTCATCAGCGATTCATTGCCCGCAGCATCTACGGCCGTTACGCCGAACAGATATTCGGTCAACGGTGTCAGGCCGGTCACATAAATGGCTGTATTCGATACAGTTGCGATCGGCGCGTCGACGTTATCCTGGTACACATTGTACGCCACCACACCCACATTGTCTGTGGCAGTGGCAGGAAGCCAGGAAAGCAATACATTGGTAAAGGTTACCTCGGCAGTCAGATTGAGCGGTGCACAGGGTGCTTCGCTGTCTGTGACGGCAGGCGCCTGACTTTGAGCTAAGAATAAAGCCGCAATTTGAGGAGCAGTCAGGGCTACATTGTAAATCTGTACTTCGTCGAGCGAACCGTAGAAGAAATTGCTGTTGTTGATCGGATCATAACCGATGCCCAGCGGTTGTACCGTTGCATCCAGGTTACCTGCTGCATTTTTCTCGTTCACCTGAGCGCCGTTGAAGTAAATAATATCCTTTGTGCCGTTGTGCACCATTACCACATGCGTCCAGGTGCCGATGGTCAACGGCGTACCGGAATCCAGGTCGCTGCAACAAGCGCCATTGGAGTGGGTGGTGAAAACAGGTTTGCCGTGGTCAGGCATGGAGATTTTAAAACGCTCCTGATAGCCGCCGCTGGAAAGCAGATACACTTCGGTGCCGGGATTGGCGAAAGCGTTTGGTTTTACCCAAAAACTGATCGTTGCAAAGTTGGAATTGTGCTGTGGCGAATTGGCGGCCAACAGCGATTGGTCTGCACCGTTGAACGAATACGCCATATTGGCTTTGCCAAAACGATCGGTAGCCAATTGTGCGCCTTGCACAGTAGCGTGGTTGCTGTACGCCGTTGCGTCGTTGGCATTTCCGTTTGCCTGGTAATCCGCCACCAAATTGCCCGGAACCACCGGCGCTGCATTTTGCGCTGCATACAAAGCTGCAATTTCACCTGCCGACAGTGCGCGGTTATAAATTTGCACGTCGTCTAAACTACCATCGAAAAAGCCGTTGTTGTCAATCGGATTATAACCGATACCCAGCGGGTGTTTCGTTTTGTCTAAAGTCCCGGCAGCGTTTTTCTGGTTGACCTGTACACCATTAAAGTAAATGATGTCTTTCGCGCCGTCGTGTACCATCGTGACGTACGTCCAGGCGCCAATGGTCAGCGGCGTTCCGGAATCCAGGTCGCTGCAACAAGCGCCGTTGGAGTGGGTGGTGAAAACGGGTTTACCGTGGTCAGGCATGGAGATTTTCCAGCGCTCCTGCCAGCCGCCGTTAGAAAGCAGGTATACCTCGGTGCCGGGATTGGCGTAGGCATTTGGTTTCACCCAGAAACCGATGGTCGTGTAATCCGATTGCAGCGCGATTGAATTATCGGCAGTGGCGTAACCGCTCAGGGCATTGGAACCCCAGTTATGGCGATTGGCAACACCTGTTGCCGATGCATCCAGTTCTGCGTCATTGCCAAATTGGGAATCGTCCGTGCCGTTGCCATTCAGGCTGTAACTGGCTACCAGATCGCCGGGTGCTCCCGGGAAAGTGGACCAACATTGTAAATTTCCAGTTCGTCGAGCGCGCCGTTGAAGAAGTAGTTGTTGTCAATCGGGTCGAAGCCGATGCCGAGCGGCTTGGTCGTCGCGTCGAGCGCGCCGGCGGCGTTTTTCTCGTTGACTTGTGCACCGTTGAAATAGATAATGTCTTTCAGGCCGTCATGCACCATCACGACATGCGTCCACGTGCCTATCGTCAGCGGTGTACCGGAGTCCAGATCGCTGCAGCAAGCGCCGTTCGAGTGGGTGGTAAAAACGGGTTTGCCGTGATCGGGCATAGATATTTTCCAACGTTCCTGATACCCGCCGTTAGAAAGCAGGTACACCTCGCTGCCGGGACTTGCGAAGGCATTCGGTTTTACCCAAAAACTAATCGTCGTAGTGGCTGAATTGAGTTGGGCGCCATTGGATGCAGACACGCCGGCAGTACCGTCGAACAGCAGCGCGCTGTTGCCGAAACCGAAACGGTCGGTGGTTATTTCGGCGCTAAGCGCATCGGCGTGGTTGCCAAAATCAGAATCGTCGAAACCATTACCATTGAAAGAATAAGAGGCTACTTTGCCGGAGGCCACCGTGGGCGCAATGTTTTGAGCGGCGTACAAGCGGCGATTTGGCCGGCGTTCAGGGCAATGTCGAACAAGGTAACATCGTCTATGGCGCCGTCGAAGGAATAGTCGTTGTTAATCGGGTCGAATCCGATGCCGAGATCGTACGTAGTTGCATCGAGGGAACCGGCAGCATTTTTTTCGTTGACTTGCACGCCGTTGAAATAAATGATGTCTTTGGCGCCGTCATGCACCATCGTCACGTGCGTCCATGTACCGACTATCAGCGGCGTACCGGAGTCCAGATCGCTACAGCAGGCGCCGTTTGAGTGGGTGGTAAAAACCGGTCTCCCGTGGTTGGGTACCGAAATTTTCCAGCGTTCCTGGTAACCGCCGAAAGAAAGCAGGTACACTTCGCCTTGTGCGGGAAATGCAGTGGGTTTTACCCAAAAACTGATCGTCGCATTGGCAGAATTGAGTTGCGCGGCATTGTCAGCGCGTACGCCGCTTTGTACGCCGTCAAAATCGAAGGCGCTGTTCGACCAGCCGAAGCGGTCTTGCGTAAGTGTGGCGCCATTGACCGAGGCATGGTTGGCAAAAGAACTCTGGTCTTTTGCATGGCCCGAAAAGGTATAATACGCCACCGGAGTCTGCGCATACAAACCTGCGGCTGTCAAAAGCCAACAGGTGAGTAGAAAAAGCGGAAGTAAAAACCGTTTCATATTTTGATTGATTTAAATTGTTTCAAATATTCATGGTTATGCGCTGAGCATTAATGTAAATGGTCTTCCAGGATTTGCAGTCCCGCAGGCGGTTTTTATTTCATTTAATTACATTTTATAAATTTGGCGACATGAGCTTTTTCAGCAATCAAAATCACCATATAAACCCCTGATTCTAAATTTTTTACATTCAGATTTATGGCGCTGCCGGAGACGCCGTTTTTTTCCAAAACCAGACGCCCGGCCAAGTCTCTGATCTGCACGGTCGTGCCAGTGAGGGGGTGACTTGAAGTCACCCCCTCACTGTTGAAGCGCAGCGTCAGCGCATCCGCCACCGGATTCGGCGACAAAACGAGTGTATGCCCATCAGCAGAAACCGGATTTTTCACCGCCGTTACACCCTGTCCGTAAAGGGTTTCCACCGCATCGGGCGGGAATGCGTAATTGTATATTTTGACGTTGTCGATCACACCTTTGAAGTTGTATTCCGGTTGTCCGGGCAACATTTGCCCCATCAGGAAAGCAAGGCTGGTGGTTCTTATTTTTCCGGTCAACACTTTGTACGTCCGCAATTGACCGTTTAGGTAAAGGGCCAGCAAAGCGCCATCATAGGTGACGGCGACGTGGTAAAAAATATCGGTTTCCAGTGGCACATCCGCGTCGAGGTCGCTGACGCCATTGAGCGAATTGACCGTCCAGCGCAGGTATTTATCCGGCGTAATGGAGAGTTTCCAGCGGTTCTGCCAGCTGCCGTGCGACAATAAAAAAGTTTCTTTTTCAGGCAATGCAGTGGCCCTGAACCAGCAACTGACCGTGATGCCGTCCTGAAAATTGAGCAAAGGATTATTGGGCACCAGGATATGCTGTGCGCCGCCGTTGAAGTAGTAAGCCCTTTGCAAGGCGCCGAATTGATCTGCGGTCAGAATAGCGCCGTTGGCACTCCCGTGCAGGTTATTGCCGCTAACGTCATTGGCATTTCCGGTAAATGGGTAATGCGCAATAAGATTTCCAGGGGTGTTGTCGAAGTTTTTGACCAAAATACTCGTCGTGGCTTGAGCGGACAAGCCCTGGTCGTCGGTAACATTTACGGTGATCTGAAAAATACCTTCCGAGCCGGGAGCCGTCCATTCCACTTCGCTGCCACTGCCGTTGATGGCGCCGCCGTTGACCGTCCAGATGTATGTGAGCGGGTCGTTGTCGGCATCGTTGGCGACACAGGTAAGTTGCAGGCTTTCATTGGGCGCAACGTGTGCCGCGCTTTTCTGAATACTGATAATTTGCGGCGCATCGTTGATTTCAGGAACGATGGAAATAAACAGCGTGGAAGTATCGCTGTTGCCTTCCGGATCGCTGGCGATGAGGCGGATTTGAGCATTGCCGCTGAGTCCGGGCGCGATGAAGCTGACGGTGGCGCCCGTGCCGGAAATGGTACCGCTGCCGTACGCTCCATTGGTACGTAATCTGATCCGAATCGCCATCAAACACGGTGGCGTAAACGGCTGTGGAGTCGCCGAATTCCACGGGATTTTCGCTGCCACGAGGGCCTGGATGCGTGGTGTCGCGGTATATGCCTGTGCGTGCTGGTCAAAATCGACTACCACGCCGTCGATGAGCATCCGGTTTTTGTCATACGCCACAGCGCCGCCGGCCGGAGCCAGCGCCACTAAAATGGCCTGGTTGGCCGGGATCGTCACGGTCACCGTACCGGAAACATTTTGCAAAAGGAAGGTTTCGGAAAGGGCATCGTAGATATCCACGGGACCGTTTCCAGCGTCCATCTCAACCAGATAGGCTGTGCCATGAGGGTTGTACAGCAGGTAAGTCGGATAGGCCGCGCCGCCGTAAAAATCCGTTTTCAGCAAGTCGATTTGCAGGATTTTGTCGACATTGGTTTTTTTCACGATACTGCCGAGATAACCGATGGAAGAGGTGCCGTAGAGCGCGAGGTTGGTGGCAGCCCAGCCGCCCTGTACCGCATCGCCGGTGGAATAGGGCGACAGATTCTGCCATTTTTCGCGCAGGGCTTCGTAACCCATCACTTGTTGCGGGTCGTTGACTGCCGACCAGGCGGAAGCATCCTGCAGGTTGGAAGGCAAAAAACCGGGAAAAAACAGGCGGGTGGCATTGCTCAGGTTGAGTATCCATTTGCCGATGGCGCGGGCGAAACGTTTGTCGTAGCGCACCATGGGCGCGAGGGCCGCAGCCTGTTGCACGCCGTTCAGTTGAAAAGCGTAATCGTTGCCGGCATCATTGGCTTCACCCACGAGGCCGGATACGTTGTACCCGCCCCAGGAACCGACAATGGTGCCCCAGCCCCGCAGTGCGCCGCGGTCGAACGACCAGTTGACCATTTTTTCAACGTCGTATTTCGTGCCGAGTTCGGCGTTCATTTTCGCTGCCGTGTAGGTGCCGTAGGGCAGTTGCAATTCGTAGGAAGGGTTTGATTGCCACTCATCCAGAAACTCGATGGACCATTCCGCACCTTTCAGGTATTCCGGGTTGCCGGTTGTTTTCCAGGCGTTGTACAACACCCAGGCATAAGCGCCGGCGGCTTCCGGTTCCTTTACGCCGTTCGGGTTGGGTTCCATGGTTTTGAATTTCCAGGCGCGGTAGTTCATATAAGCGGGTTCCCAGGGCGCATCGCTGCCGCCCATCGCCCGCACAGCCGCCAAAAACTGATCGGCAATGGTGGTAAACTGCCAGTTCGCCTCCGCGCCGAGATTCGGATAGAGGTCGTACAACTGGTAGAAATACACATTGGGCATCATGTCGTACCACCAGTCGTTGCCGCTGCTGGCCCCCGGGTTGTTGAGGTAAATGTTTTCGCCGTTGGCTTTGTTAAAAAAGTTCTGGCTCATCAGCAGCCAGTCCTGGCCGAATTGTGCGCTTTTATCGGCTCCAACCAAAGAAGCGCCGACTAAGGAAGGCAACACATTGATGGCTTCATTGCCAAGCGGCGAATTGGTGCCGACATAGGTATGCAGTCCAAAAGTGGCATTTTGCGGGTAATTGATACCCGCCGGACCTAAATAGGACAAAGGCAGGTACTGCCCTGTTTTTTGCAGGTCATACACAAATGAGTCGTAGCGCAGGGCTACCTGCTGCCAGTCGCGCATGTTGTATGGTGCAGGCTGGTTGGGCATTTGCTCGACGCGGGGAATGGCAATCTGGCCCGTTTGCGCGCTGAGCAGGAGGGTTTTGCAGGCAAGCGCAAAGGAGAAAAAAGTATATTTGAGAAACTGCATAGTGTTTATTAATTGGTATCAGGGTTTGACCCGTGATGTGTACGCGCACTTGAACAATGGGATTGACGGATGAGACCGGGTTCTGATTTACACGCTTTTTGCCGGTAGCATTGAAAATTTGCCGTTTTCATCCCTCATCCAAAGTAGTCTTGACGGCTACGCGGAAATCCGCGTAAATCCGCGTCATCCGTCCAATCCGCGTTGCCATTCTTCCTACGACGGGCACAGCACAATCAATACCCCGCATTCTGCACCAACGCCGGATTCAAATCAATTTCCGTTTGCGGCAGCGGGAACACCTCGTGTTTTCCAGTCTGAAATCCCGGCAGCGTCTGTGCGGCAATGCCCCAGCGCACGAGGTCGAAGAACCGGTGCATTTCAAAACCCAGTTCCACCCGGCGTTCGTGGCGCACGGCTTCGCGCATCGCCTGTTGGTCGGTGGTCGTGATGGCCGGTAAAGCCGTGACAGGGTCGGTTGCCTGTGCGCGGGCACGAGCGCGTACCTGTTCGAGCGGCGCCTGCGCTTCTCCTACGCGGCCCAGTTCTGTGAGCGCTTCGGCTTCCCAAAGCAGCACTTCGGCAAACCGGATAGCTGTGTAGTTGATGTCGCCGTCGGCTTTTTGTGTGACGGAATCCTTGGCTTGCAGGTATTTGCGCACGCCGTATTTGGTGGAGGAAAAGGAGTTTTTGTACACCACGCCGAAGTAATCCTCGTTGTTCATGGCCACCGTGAATTTGCGGCGCGGGTCGTCGGCTTCAAAACTGAGCACAAAAGCCTCGGTCGCTTCGGCGAAACCGTAACCCTCGTATTTTTTGGAGGCCCACCATTGGTTGAGGAAATTGCCGACGCCGAGTTCGAGGTTGGCATGCTGTATTTCCCAGACGGATTCCGCGTTGTTTTGGGTATTTTTCCTGAAATTATCCACGTAGTCAGGCATGAGTGCGTATATGCCCAGCGCTTTCACTTTCCCCACATATTCCAGCGTTTTTTCCCAGTTTTTTTGATATAAATAGGTTTTTGCCGCCAGCGCATAAGCGGCGCCTTTTGTGCCGCGCCCTACATCGGATGCCGGTTGCTGGGCAGGCAGCAAGGTACCTGCCAGTTCGCAGTCCGCCACAATCTGGGCATACACCTCCGCTTTCGGCGTTTTGGGCACTTTCAACTGGTCGGGCGGCGTCACTTTGGTGAAAAGCGGCACATCGCCGAACACCTGCGTCAGCAGAAAATAGTAGTATGCCCGCAGGAACAGCGCTTCACCGCTGATGCGGTTGCGGCTCGCTTCGCTCATGTCGATCTTTCCGATATTGTCGAGCACTAAGTTGCACTGCGTGATACCGGTATATTGCAGTTTCCAGAACGTGTTGAATTCTTCGGTGCGCGGGGTGTAGGTAAAGGCGTCCATCTCGGTGATGCCGGGCCGCGAACCGTCGCCGCCGGGAATGGCCTCGTCGGAAGTAACGACAGCCATTGCCCAGTAATAATTGTTGTTGGTGCTGCTGAGCACGAGGGGCTGGTAGGCCGCATTCAGGGCCTGTTCGGCGTCGTCTTCCGTTTGGAAAAACGAACCGGCATCGAGCGTCGCGATGGGTTCTTTATCGAGGATGCCCTGGCAGGAAGCAAAAAGGAGCGCAAGTGGAAGTAGGATATGGTGGAGTACTTTCATGGTGTATTTTTTTTGATTGATGATTGTCAATTGATTATTGATGATTTTCCATGTAAACGTGATGCCCTCCATGCAACGATTATCCTGATAACTAAATCGGAAACTGATACCAATTTAGAAGTCCAGTTTCAGTCCCGCAATAAACGTCCTCGGCGCGGGCACCGTCCCCCAGTCGATCCCGACTGCCAGATCGGAGGAAAGCCCCAGTCCGCGGGTATCATTGGCGTTGGCCTGAATTTCGGGATCGAGGCCGGGGTATTTGGTAAAAGTAAGCGCGTTTTGCGCCGTCACGTACAGCCGCAGACCGGCCACGTTTTCCCATTTCAGCAAACTTTTAAAATTGTAACCCAGCGTCACGTTTCGGATGCGCAGGTAAGAGCCGTCTTCGAGGAATCGGGTGGAAGGGCGGCGGTTGCCGTTGCGGTCGTCCAGACTCACTTTCGGAATATCGGTATTGGTATTGGTCGGCGTCCAGCGGTTGAGGATGTCGCGGTAAGAATTGAAGCCGCGCGATTGTGTTTCATAAGCAAAATTGCCGTAGAGAAAATACACATCGTTGCCGTAAACGCCCTGTATGAGGGTGGAAAAATCGAAATTGTTCCAGTTAAAACCCAGGTTGACGCCATAGGTGAAATCAGGAAAGGGGTTTCCGATGTGTTGGCGGTCTTTGTCGTCTATTTTATTGTCGCCATTCAGGTCGGCAAATTTCACGTCGCCCGGACGGGTATTGATCGTTTGGAAAGGGCTGGCGTCGATCTCTGCCTGCGTCTGGAAAAGTCCTTCGGTTTCGTACAGAAAAAACGAACCGACGGGATGGCCCGGTTCCGTTTTGGTCAGGGCGCCGTCGGACAGGCCGAAACCGCCGAGAATCGGTTCGCTATCGGCAATCGACAGCACTTCATTGCGGATGGCGCTGATGTTGGCGCCGATGTTGTAGTTGAATTTTCCAGCCCGGTTTTTATAAATCAGGCCCAGTTCGACGCCTTTGTTTTCGACGGAAGCGGCATTGACGAAAGGTGGACGCACCGCGCCGCCGGCCTGCGGGACCGGTACGCGCACGAGAATATCGTCGGTGCGTTTGCGGAAAAGATCGGCTGTAAGGGAAAGCCGGTCGCCCCAGAAACTCATATCCAGGCCGAGGTTGCTCTGTTCGCTTGTTTCCCAGCGGATATTGCTGTTGCCGGTTTCGAGGATGGTGGCGCCCGTAACGATTTCATTACCAAACACATACACGAAGTCGCCTGTGCTGACCAGAGAACTGTACGGGTAAATCCCGATTTCCTGGTTGCCCAGCCGGCCCCAACTGGCGCGGAATTTCAGGCTGGAAACGAACTTGATATTTTCAAAAAAGCGCTCGTTCGAGATATTCCAGGCTGCCGAAACAGAGGGAAACACGCCCCAGCGGTTGTTGCGTCCGAAACGCGAAGAGCCGTCGCGGCGCACGGCAGCGCTCAGTACGTAGCGGTTTTTGAAAGAATAACCCGCCTGTGCGAAATAGGACAACAAGGCCCATTCCGTAGCAATGCCCGAAGCGCCGAGGTTGCCGATCTCTTCCGGGATACTCGCGTCGATGTAGCGGAACAGCGGGTCGTTGCGGCGGAAATTATTGGCAGATGCGCCGAGGTAATCGGTGTGGTTTTGGATGGCCTCCATGCCCAGCAGCGCAGAAATGCGGTGGTCTCCGAAAGTGCGCTGGAAATCCGCCGTGTTGTTCCACACCAAAGTCTGGTTGAACACCCGGCCTTCATTGAGGGAAGTTGGGTCGTAAACAGCGGCGGAAAGGCGTTTTTTGAACAGTTTTTCGCGTTCAAACTGAAAATCGCCGCCGAGGGTGCTGCGCAGTTTCAGACCCTCCAATAATTGTAATTCTGCAAATACATTTCCAAAAACCCGGTAACGCCGGATGTGCCAGTCGGTATTTTCGATAAAAACCAACGGGTTGGCATTGCCGTCGCCGTAGAGCGTGGGGTCGCCGAGTTCGGAGGAAACGTTGACAGGCCGTGCCGTCGGCGTAATTCGCTGCGGAAAACCGGCGCCGCGATGAGGGCGTAACGGATGCCGCTCAATTCGTTGCCGGGGCCGAAGCCGTCGCCGGAAGCGCCGATGACCTGGCGGTCGGTATGGGAAAACGAGAGGTTGTTGCCGAGTTTGAAGCGTTTGTTGCCGAGTTCGCCGTTGAAACGCACCTGGTATTTATCAAAGCCCTGTCCTTTAAATATACCGTCCTGGGTGTGGTATTCGCCGGAGATGTAAAAACTGCTGTATTCGCTGCCGCCGGAAGCGGAAAGGGCGTAGTGCGAAATCGGGGCAGGGTTAAACACCTGATCCAGCCAGTCGTTGTCGGGCAGGGTATCCAGAATAGCGGTATCGTAGGTGTCAATCTGGTTGGCCGGATTGCGGAGCGTATTGGCATTGGTGATGGCCTCGTTGCGGATGGTGAGGTATTCTGATGCATTGAGCAGTTCGGGCAGGCTGAATGCATTCTGGATACCTGAATAGGCTTCAAAAGAAAAAGTCGGTTTGCCCGATTTGCCGCGTTTGGTGGTGATGAGCACCACCCCGTTGGCGGCCCGGGCGCCGTAGATAGCTGCTGCTGCGCCGTCTTTCAGTATCTCGATGGACTCGATGTCGCCGGGAGAAAACATATTGATATTGCCGGTAGTCGGCACGCCGTCGATGATAAACAGCGGGTTGTTGTTGCCCAGGGTACCGGCGCCCCGGATGCGCACGGCGATGTCGTCGCCCGGCGAGCCCGTCACCTGCGTCACCATCACCCCGGGCGCCTGTCCTTGTAATGCCTGATCGATGCCGACGACGACGAGTTTTTTCAATATCTTTCGCTTTGACCGGATGTGATGGCCGAGGAAACATTGCTGCGGATTTCTTTTTTGTAGCCGGTAATGACCACGTCTTGCAGCATGCTTTCATTTGCATTCAAAATGACCGAAAGCGTGGCCCTGCCCTTGAACGGGGATTTCCTGGTTGGAAAAACCGACATAACGAAACAGCAGCACCGCATCGCCGGAAGCGACTTCGAGGCGGAAATTTCCGCTCACATCGGTTGTGATACCGTTTCCGGTGCCTTTTTCCTGGACGCTTACCCCGATCAGGGCCAGGTTGTCTTCGATGGAAAGCACGGTGCCGGAGACGGCAAAGGTTTGTGCGTCAGCATATTGCGCGCAGAAAAGGAGTGCGAAGATGCACGCGCTGCGGACGGGCCGTCGCCCCCTCCCTAAAGGGGAGACATTCGGAAATGAAACATGGTTTTCTACTTTACCCGAATGTACTCCCCTTTGGGGTAGGGGGCTTCCCAAAACCACCCAAAATTTTTAACCGTAAAACGAAGTGTACCCATAGCAGCCTGATTGTGTTTCAGTTCAACAAAAGTCACCTTTAATGCAGGGGGTAACTGATACTATTATGTAATTATATAGTACTTTTATGAATGATAAATGCAATTTACCGTTTTAATTCTGTTTTCCTGAATATTTTTGATAAAAAGTTTGTCAAAGGGTCGATTATAAAAATTAAATTATCAAAATGAATATTTACCGCGAAATAACGCCCCTGAATCCGCCGGATGTTTTTGTGGTGCTAGACTCGGTCTGCAACGGCTTCGATTACCCCATTCACAACCACCCGGAATACGAACTCAACTTGGTGGCGGGCATGTCGGGCACCCGTATTGTCGGCGATTCCACGGAACGCTACAACGATTACGACCTGGTGTTTTTGGGGCCTTTTCTGTATCATAAATGGGACGGCGACGCGCAGTTGCAACAGAGCGGTCAGCCCTACCGCGTCATCACGATCCAGTTTGCCATGGACCTGTTCAGCGGGCAACTGTTTCAAAAAGAACGGTTTATCAAAATCCGGCAATTGCTCCGGGATTCGATACGGGGGATCCGATTCCAGGGCAAAACCTTCGAAGCGGCCATGCGCATCATGATCAACCTCACCGAGGACAAGGGTTTCACCAATATCGTGGAGTTTTTGCAGTTGCTCGACCTGCTTTCTCAGTCCAGCGACGTTACTTACCTGGCCAGCGAAGGTTTTTCACCGCGGGCGCTTCGATCCGACAGCAACCGGGTGCAGGTGGCTTATGGTTATATTTTGAAACATTTCACCAGCCCCGATCTGAAAATCGGCGATGTGGCTTCCCAGGTCAACATGAGCGATTCGGCGTTCAGCCACTTTTTTACCAAATTCGCTTTCCGCAGTTTTACCCATTTTCTGATAGATGTCCGCGTCGGGCATGCCTGCAAACTGTTGCTGGACACGGATGAAACCATCAACCAGATCAGTTTCAAATCGGGTTTTAACAACCTCGCCAATTTCAACCGCCTGTTTAAAAAATACCGCCAGTGTACGCCGGTGGAGTACAGGCGCCGCTACCTTGAAAAAAACGATTTCGACTGGACGAAACAGGTGACGCCCTGGCAGTTTTTGCCGGGTAAATCAAAGGCGAAGGAGAGCATTAAACCGAAGGCGTATTCGACGCGGCTGGTGCATCTTTAGAGGTGAGAAGTGAGAGGTGAGAAGTGAAGGGGCATAAAAAAAGGCAGGTCAGACTTGCGCCCGACCCACCTAATAAACCCCAAAAAACCAAATGAAAACTTCTTTATAGAAACGAATCACTATTTTTCTTAGATAGTAGTTAAACACAAACACGAGAAAAAGGTTTTCAAGGTTGTCTGTATGCGAAAAAAAATTTGTCTGTGAATGATTCAAAGCTTCGTTTCCGATGCCTGAAAGCGAAGGCATCAAACCATCAAACCATTCAAACCTGACTATGTGTAGTTTGATTCGTGTTTAAAATCTGTAATAAAGCCGGGTTTTCAACCCGATTTGATTATCCAAAATGCCGGGTTTTTTACCAATATGGCGCAGTAACCAGGCTTCCGCACCAAGCGAAAAATGTAGGCCGATTTGTTTTTCAATACCCGCCATACCCGTGACCCCATGCCAATGGGTGACCGTTATAGCCTGCCCCGGTAAATATATTTCCAGCTCGTTATTCTGGTTTTCAAAATCGAATTCAATATTATATGGCAGGTAAGTTACCCCCTGCGTACCCAGGCCAAACCAGGATGTCCAGGCTTTTTTCAGCGGAATCTGATACCGCAGATAAAAGGAATATGTCACTGTTGGCAATTGATATGCCTCCCAGTATTTCAATTTGTAATCGCTGCCAGGGTTGGGAATTTCCACGCCCAACAATTCTTCCGTCTCATCTGCTTCTAATGCGCCATTCCAGTAATGTACATCCGCACCCAGGCGTATGTTGCGCATGATCTCCATATCTGCGCCAAGGCCTGCACCCAGCAAGTAGCCGGAGCGTTTGTGTTCCAGCAACGGGTTGCCCCATCCCGCAGAGATGTTCAGCCTGGGCCGCCCGATGGTAAAAAATGGTGTGGACAGTTTCGGGATCATCTGTTGTACAGGCTGTAATGCCGCCATCGAATCTGCTGCGAACAGCGTCGAATCGACATGTGTGCCGGTTATTTGCGAAGCGGTATCAACCGAGGTAGGCTGATGGCTGGCGGTATGATCCTGTTCGGTGTTCGTTTTCGCTATATCTTGTTTGTTATCAGCACCTTGTGCGTTTTTTTCTTCCTGGTTAACTTGTGTTTTAGAAGCCTCTTTTTCTGTTGTAACAGGTGCTATACCGGCAGCAGATTGTTGTGGTGCAGCCGGGGTATCCGAAGCAATATCTGATGTATTTGTCTGTGTTGCAAGCTTTGAAGTAGTGGTTTCTCCGATGCCGTATCGCCGCACAAGGGTAATATTTTGATAAATGGTATCATAGCGGTATACGACCGTAGCCTGCACAATCGTATCAGATTGCAACAGGGTTGTAACGTTGCCGGAGCCTTGATTGTCACGCTGTGCTGCCTCGCGCCACTGGTGCCACCAGAACACGTTGCCGGCAGTCAACAATGCAAACAAAGGCAACAGTACAGGCAACATCCAGCGCCCGCGCTGACGCCATGAGCATCCATACGCCCGGATAAGTCGGACCAGCCTTCTTCGTGGTAAGGCTCGCCGGGTATCTGATTGAATTTATGCGCAAAAATTTTGTCGAAGTCTTTATTTTCCATAAGCGTCTTCCATTTGCCGTTGTGTAAGCATTTCTTTGAGTCGGAACCGGGCTTTGGATAAGTTGGATTTTACCGAACCGATGGATACGCCCAGCAAATCAGCGATTTCCTGGTACTCGTAACCTTCGATGGCGTAGAGATTAAAAGTGGTCTGGTAGGCCGGAGGCAGGCGGCGTACCAAATGGAGGAGGTATTCCGCGTCGGCATTGATAAGGGTTTCTGCCAATACCTGTTTGTCGTGGGCTTCCGTGAGCTCTACTGTATGCGTTTCATTCAGGTGGGCGCGGTACCGGTCGATGCAGGTATTAATCATGATCTTTTTCAACCAGGATTCAAAAGGCAAATCACCGCCGTACTTGTCCATTTTGGTAAAAACCTTGAAGAACCCGTCCTGCACACATTCCCGCGTTGCTTCCGCATCATGGGTATATCGCTGGCAAACAGATGAAGCCCAGGCATAAAATGCCCGGTACAGCCGGTTCTGCGCATAGCGGTCGCCCTTGCGGCAGCCCCGGATGGTCTCTTCCAATTCTGACTTGTTCAACATGCTTTCATTGTGAGACACGAGTTATTGTAAGAAAAGGTTGCCTGGATATCGTTATCCGTTATTAGTTATTGGTTATCAGTGTTGATAATCAAGCATTTTCCGCCGGTCTTACGACCCCGCACTGAAAGATATATACCTTACACCGTTTCAGTGCACTGACGTAACATTCACCCTTTCCACATTTTTCAAGATCAACTGAATGTGTTTTTCGCGCGCCTGTTTCTCAAACTCGCTGATCATTTCCAGCACGTCGTAGTCGATAAAGCGGGATGCGGAGCCATCGATGGTGAGTACGGAATAAGGCGGCGCCTTGTACAGCGTTTGTTGCAGGTTTACCTTGTTTAAAAAGGTCACCATCGAGTTCAGGTGGATGTAATAATGCTCCGTGTCTAATTCCTGGTGTCGTTCGATCTTGTATTCCGCTTTAAAATTATTGCTCACTACAAAATAGATTGAAAACGCCAGGCCAATGGCTACACCTTCCAGCAAATCGGTTGCCAGGATCACCAATATCGTGATGATGAAAGGCAAAAACTGGTTCCACCCGAGGCTGTACATCTGGCGGTACAGGGCCGGTTTGGACAGGTTATAGCCGGTAATCAGCAGGATGGCAGCCAGCGAGGCGAACGGGATCATATTCAACGCGAATGGAACGGCGGCTACTGCCAGCAACAAAAATACCCCGTGTGTAAAGGAGGCCATCTTTGTGCGGCCACCCGCATCGACATTGGCGGCGCCTCGTACGATAACGGAGGTCATGGGTAATGCGCCTACCAGCCCGCAGGTCATATTGCCGACACCCTGCGCAATGAGTTCCCGGTTGACCGGCGTCTTTCTTTTGAGCGGATCGAGTTTGTCGATAGCCTCTGCGCACAGCAGGGTTTCGAGGCTCGCCAGCAGCCCGATCGTGAAGGCGTCTTTAAAAATGCGCGGGTTGCTGAATGTTTGGGAAAAATCAGGCGTCGTGATTTCAGCAAAAATATTGGAAGGAATGCTGACGATCTGGGTCGCCCGGAGCGCCCACGCAGGGTCAATCAGGGGCATCAACAGGGTCATTCCAACGCCTGCCAGCACGACCACCAGCGGCAACGGCAGCCATTTCGCTTTCCGTCGGAAAAAATCGCCGAACAAAACCATGATGGTCAACGCCACCATCGTGATGAGCAGCACCGGTTTGGAAAAGTGGTGGTAAAAGTTGTCGAGGTTTTTATAAAAATTGTTGCTGCTGAACAATCCCGTAAATCCATCCGTCCAGAAATCCGGCTGGTCGTATCCGAGCGCCAGGGGTATCTGTTTGGAAATCAGAATGATACCAATGGCTGCCAGCATTCCTTTGATGACCGATGAAGGAAAATAATTGGCCACTGTGCCCAACTTCAACAGGCCCAGCAGCAATTGAAATACCCCGGCAAAAAACACCGCCAGTAAAAACAGGCGGTAATCTCCGAAGCCGATAATCGACGCCGCCACCACGGTGGTAAGACCGGCGGCCGGGCCGGATACGCCCAATTGGGAGCCGCTAACGAAGGACACAACAAGCCCTCCGATCACACCGGATAAAATGCCGGCGTACAGCGGCGCGCCCGAAGCCAGCGAAATACCCAGGCAAAGCGGAAGCGCTACCAAAAATACCGTCAGCCCGGCAGGCAGGTCGTGTTTGAGCCAAATGAGGCGATAATAACGTCTTTTATCCTTGCTGATAAGTGATTTGAGATGCATGAGAAGTAGTTATTCGTTATCAGTTATTGGTTATCAGTGTTGACAATCAAGCATTTATAAAGAACTTAAACGAAACTAATTTTGCTTGATTCCTTAGAGGAATTTAGTGTGTATCATTGTGCTTGTACACGGGTTTTTCGATGGTTTTGTTCAATGGGTCTTGCTGGAAATGGACCATACCCGTTTGAACATCGTAGACTGCCCCGACGACCGAGGTAAGCGCCTCTGCGCCATGACCTTTGATCTGACTGAGCTGCTGACGGAGCGCCGCCACGCCGTGCTCCACATTGGCTGCCACACATTGATGTACCAATGCCTCTCCCGTACTGCCACTGTGCAGCGCAACCTGTTCTTCAGGTTCGTTCCTCAGGTGTCGTATAATGGCAGCGACATGCTCCGGTTCGCCTTCCTGCACCTCATGTGTCATTGCTTCCATCGCCCCGCAGCGTTCATGCCCAATGACGACTACCGTATGTACATCGAGATGTTTAACAGCATATTCGACGCTCGCCAGCACATCTTCTTCATCTGCGATATTGCCTGCATTGCGGATGACAAACAGATCGCCAATGCCTTCATCGAAAATGATTTCAGGCGATACCCTCGAGTCTGAACAAGTGAGAATGACGGCAAAAGGCTTTTGACCTTCGGCTGTTTGTGCAATGCGGGCCGCCGACTGGTCGGGGTGTTTCATACGGTGCCGTACGAAACGTTTGTTGCCTGCTTGCAGACGTTCCAAAGGATCGGAGGAAACAGGGGTGTCGGTTTTGTTGAATGCCGCACATCCAGAGAGGAAGACGCTCAATACCAGTAAAAGACTATATAATTTATTATTCATGGCATTTTTTGTTAAAATCAGGCTGTTTTTCCCATAATTTCAGTTTCCCGTCAAAATGAACGCCTGCACCTTAATCAATGGCACTTCATTTAAATAACTGAAATAGGTGGCTAACCTCGTGCCGACAGGCATTTTACACAGTTGTTCCCGCATAAATTGAGAATAAATGGCGTACGATCTTCATCTAATTTGACCGAATCGTCGATGGCATCTTGCTGAAAAAGATTTTCATAAAAAGAATTGAAAAAATAAATCGCGTTGAATGCCGGAAACTCAATTTCCATGATATCGGCATGAATAAAATCTGTATTAACCAGGCTGTGGCTTTTTGACAATATTTCAGAAAGTAGAAAAAGGTTTTTCCGCCTTTCTACCCCTGTAAAAAACCCATTGGTACAGGCGGCGCCAACCATACAAAATTTACCCGCACCAGAGCCGATATCCAATACTTTAGCGCCGGGCTTGTCAACAAGATAAGCTGCAGCGATTTTGGCTACTTCGACAGGTGTAAAATGGATTTCCGACACCGCCTTGATTTCGTCAGAATAGATCGTATCAAAATCTGTATCGCTTACCTCGATGCCGGTTTTTAAGCGTTTAAAAACATCCGTTGCAGTTTAAAAAAAATGGACAGGTGAATGGCTCTAAGACAATCTCTGGGGAGAGTCCATGCCATTGAGAAAATTATGCTGCAGTTGGGGGCTGCTAAGCGCTACGTGTACATTGGTCGTTGTACAATGGAATAAAAGGAGCAGTCCTACGCCGCTACGGGGGGAGGATGGAACACATTGCGTGCAACACCGCAGGAATGCCAGTGGGCAGCTAAGAAAGGATGTGTGGTTATGGAACGCTCAAAAACCGGAGCAAGTGAACAAATCGCACACATAGCAGGTATGGCCATGCCGGAAGATTCAAAAGATGGAGCTGCGGTATGGAAGACGCTTTGAAACTCCGGTTCCGGTGGATTAGACCGGCGTTTTTTTATCAACTGAACATCCTGGAAAGGAAAGGGCTTTTTATAGCGGCAAACTATTCGCGGCAAGTGTCCAAAATGAGGAACAGCAGTGGATAAAAAAGATGCCGGGAAGGAATTTCCTGTTTCGTATGAGTGAAATATCAATAACACTAATATGAAAGGGATGAAAATTTGCCGATTCATGGCTGCAAAGGTACGGAAAATTTACCTTTTTCGGAATAAAAACAACCGTTGGGTTCATTGGATACCTCCCAAACCGGTCCCCATAAATTGCCAGACCGCTGTTCATACTATCAGGCACTTCCAGCCGGATAACCAACACGCCGCTGCGCTGTGCCTCCTGCAAAGCAGCGGCCGGAATGGTTGCCGCAATGCGGTAGCCATAGGAACCTGCTTCATGCAGTTTGCGCTCTTTCGGCTGGTAATGCCAGGACAAAACGCCGCGGTGGTCGGCAGGGTCGTCTTGTAATTCAAACCGACCGGCAAAAAAGCCGTTGGCCTGGATGGTCACCTCGCCTGGAAACAAGGTTTCGTCCGTCATCGGATAAGCATTGGGGTTTTGGCTCGGGGCCACGGTTCCTTTGCCCAGCATATAGTCGATGCCGGCCTCCATACCTTTTTCCATGTCTTTGACAAACAAGGTTTTGGAGGAAATTTCCGCCAGGAACGAAGCGCTTTCCATGGATTCGATCTTCAGGTCTTTGGGAATGGCAAAACGGTATTCAAAAAAGCCGCTGCCCGCTCCGTTTACTTTCAGGCCATTCAGTACGTTCCATTGTTTTTGTGTCCATTCTGCTCTGGAAAAGTCTTTGGGTTCCAGGCTGAGCAAGCGCGCATTTTTCCCATTTGAAAGCATGATTTCAGCGGGTAAAGGCGCTTCTACCACAAAATGTGCGCTGTTGTGGTGCAAGGCCGCGCCCGCATTGTCCCGCAAGGTCAGGGAAAGTGTGAGCGCCGCTTTTTCATTGGGCATCACCAGTGAAAGCGGTTCCAGCGCCTGTTGCATCCAGGGCCGGTACGGCACTTCACGGGTCGTATCGAGCCAGACTTTTTCCTGTCCCAGGGCGTCGAAGCCGTGCAGCCGGATGTGCAGGGTAAGTTGTTTGCCCAGGTCGGTACGCGGCGAATAAAACGAAGCAAACAGTGGTACGCTGACTTTTTCGCCGGGTTGTACGCTGCGGCTGATTTCGTTACCCGTGGAAATGTAAAAGTCGGAATGAAAATCGCGCAGGGTCATGCCGGGGGTGAGCTCGCCCACGCCCGTTTCCTTGTTCGAGCGGTCGAAACGCCAGTAGCCGTTCCATTCATTGATGACGTCGTGGTGTTCGGTGTACAGCCAGCCAGCCACTTTAGGGTATTTTCGGAACGTATTCATCATACGGTGGTAATCCCAGGACCAGTCCACATCGCCGGTGCTGCCGTCGTAGCCCCACACGTTGCCGCATTCCGAATTGATATTGGGCTGTTTGCCCTGCTGATATCCTTTTTCAAAGTGGTGCGTACTGCCTGCGTAGGTTTCCCGGTTGATTTCCGCCAGACGCTCCTCCCACATCCAGCCGGGCAGGTAATCGTGCCAGGTGTTGAGATCGGTTTCCGTGTGTCCGCGCCCGCAGCAGATGGAATTGTCCTCGATCAGGCGCGTTGGGTCGGCTATTTTGGCTTTGCGGTACATTTCCGCCACCCATTGTTGTGTTTCCGGGCGGTATTCAAATACTTCTTTGCCGTCCTTCATAGTTTTGGTGGTCAGACCCCAGGTTTCATTAAATAAAATCCAGGAAAAAATGGCGGGATGGTTGAAATCCCGTTTCAGCATTTCGCGGAAAGTACCCTCCGATTCCTTGCGCGCGGCGGCATCGGGCTCGCCCCAGAAATTCGGCAAATCGGACATGACCAAAACGCCCAGGCGGTCGGCCCAGTAGAGTTTGCGGGGAATGTCCACTTTGATATGGGTGCGGATACCGTTCAGCCCGATCTGGCGCGCAAGCAGGATTTCCTGCTTCATAAAATCATCGCTCGGAAAGGTGTAATATCCTTCGGGGTGGTACGACTGGTCGAGCGTCAGTTGCAGGTAAACGGGTTGGTTGTTCAGCGCGACATACGGGAATTCGGTGCCGGGCAGGTTAACAACCGATATTTTGCGCATACCCACGTAAGACTGCACGACGTCGTCGCCTAAACGGGCTTCCAGGTCGTACAAAAACGGATCGTCGAGCGACCACAGCCGCGCATTCGGAAGCGCTAACTCGAAGCTGTATTCGGTTTTTCCTGTCGGAACGGTCTTCGAGGCCGAAAAAGATTGTCCGTTACCGTTGATATTTAATTGCAGCGTTGTGTTTTGCGGTGCAGGCGCAGGTAAATAGGCGGTGACCTTTACTTTTCCGGCGTCGATATCCGGCGCTACGTGTAATGCGTCCAGGTAGTTGCTGCCGCGGCTTTCCAGGTAAATGGTTTGCCAGATGCCGCGGGCATTGCCATATCCTTGTTTGCCGTACAAAGTGAACGAACGCCGCACATCGTCGACCCGAATGACTAAGCGTTGCGGTCTGTCGTAGGTCAGGTGTGGTGTCAGTTCAAATGAAAAAGGCGTGTAGCCGCCATCGTGAGAGCCTAGTTCTTTTCCGTCGAGGTAAACGGTTGTACGCCAGTCACTTGCGCCGATGGTCACAAAGGTTCGTTTTCCTTTCCAGGCACTTGGAACCGTGATTTCCCGCTGGTACCAGGCAATGTCGGCCGAATCGGGTACGCCGGACAAGGGCGAACCCCAGGGAAAAGGCACCTTGATCGTGCGACTGAATTTCTTTTTGCCATTAAACCATTTTTGCTGCACACCCACGTCTTTTGCATCCAGTTCAAAAGCCCAGGCGCCATTCAGGTTTTGCCATTCGGGGCGATGGAAATCGGGGCGGGGATGCTCGGGGAGTGGGATGTTTTGTTGTGCCCGCGCGATGGTGGTGATGGCGAGGAGCAAAAGAGCGAGCAGGCGGGAGGTATGGCGCATGGATGTGGATTTTTCTTTTTTAAAATGCTACAAATATTACCGGGGCGCTGCCCCTCCAACCATATTCATCGCTTCATGCTACAAATATCAGCGGGGCGCTGCCCCTTTTTCAACCAGCCCTGAACGTCCGATTTTACGCAATGGTCTTACATTAGAAATTGCTGCGAAAAGGACAAAGTACAGTGTAAATGCCTGATTATCAACACTAATAACCAATAACTACTTAGTTTTTTCAAGTTTTCCCTTATTCCGGCCCGGCGCCTCTACCATTTTTCCACGTTGCTGTGCCAGTTGACGGCCCCAGTTAGCGATGGCTTCCAGCATCGGGATCATCGTCCTGCCGAATTCGGTAAAGGAATATTCCACCCGGGGCGGCACTTCGGCGAATACCTCGCGCCGTATGATGCCATCGGCTTCCAGTTCTTTTAATTGCAGCGACAGCATCTTTTCCGTGATGCCGGGTACGAGCCGGTTGAGTTCGCTGAATCTTTTGGGTTCCGCCCGCATGTACCACAACAGGACTGATTTCCACTTGCCGCCGATGAACGACATGCTCACGTCCAGCGCACAGTGGAAGGTACGACCCTCCATTTCAAAAGCCATTTCTTTTCCGTCGATGATCATTGTAGTTATCCGTTATTAATGCGAATCATGGGTTAAAAGCGCAAGCAAAATATTTTTTTTGGTTTTCGGGGCGGGACCTTTTTTTACACATAGCCCCATGGAACCCATGGGGTGGGGGACTCTACGGGCTATGTGTTCTATGTGCCTATGTGGTTATTGCTCTACGCTTTATCCCTCAAAGTCCATAGTTTTGACTGCTTCGCAGTCTTTAACCATGATTCGCATAGTTATCGGTTATCAGTGGTACATATTTTTTAAAAAAAATTCCAGGCTAAATCGCTGATTATCAACAATTCCGTCAAAAATGAAAGTATACTGTCAATTTTGACAGTTATTGACTTATTGAAAGCAACCCGTCATTTTTGCAGCAAATTTATAGGAAAGTTTGATGGTTTGAAAAGTTTGATGGTTTGAGGTGGTAACTCTTGGCCAAGAGTTACCACCTCAAACCATCAAACTTTTCAAACCATCAAACCATAAACCATCAACTCTCATCAATAAACATAAAAAAACAACCATGAAAATTTCCGTCCTCGGTACCGGCATAGTAGGCGATACTATCGGTTCCAAACTCATCGAACTCGGTCATCAGGTCTGCATGGGCAGCCGCGTGGCCAATCACGAAAAAGCAGTGGCGTTTGTCAAGAAAAACGGCAGCCATGCCTCGCAAGGCACTTTTGCCGATTCGGCAGCATTCGGCGAAATCATTTTTAATTGTACCAAAGGCGAGTTTGCCATCGCGGCCTTGCAATTGGCCGGTGCGGCAAACCTGCGGGGCAAAACAATCATAGATATTTCCAACCCGCTCGACTTTTCGAAAGGTATGCCGCCCAGTTTGTTTGTCAGCAATACGGATTCGCTCGGCGAACAGATACAGCGGGCTTTCCCGGATGCCCATGTGGTAAAAACGCTGAATATCGTCAACTGCGAAGTGATGGTCCATGCCGGCAAATCCGGCGGCGATCCCACCATGTTTGTGAGCGGCAATGACGCCGGCGCTAAAAAACAAGCTGTCACATTTTTAAATGCTTTCGGATGGAACGACATCATCGACCTCGGCGATATCAGTACGGCACGGGGAACGGAGCAAATGCTGCCTGTTTGGGTGCGCACCTACCTGGCGACCGGAAACGGATATTTTGCGTTTAAGATCGTGCGTTCCTAAAAAAGAGGGTTGATACAGTTGATAAAGGTTGATAAAGGTTGATAAAGTTGATATTGGCCACTCATTGAAGTGGTCATACTCAATTTGAGAAGCTATTATCAACTTTATCAACCTTTATCAACCTTTATCAACCCGCAATCGACACCCCGATCAGTTTGCCGATACCAAACGTGATAGCCGCGGCCAGCAACCCGAAAACAACCTGCCGCATTCCGGAAAACCAGATGCTTTTTCCGGTGAACAGCGTGATGGCCGAACCGATGATAAACAAACCCAAAGTGCTGAAAACAACGCTGGTGATAATGGCTGTGTAACCCGCTAACCAGAAAAACGGCGCAAGGGGAATAATGGCGCCGATGGCAAACAGGATGAAGGAAGTGATAGCGGCTTCCCAGGCGGAACTTTTGAGTTCTTCCGGGTTGATGCCCAGTTCTTCCTTGATGAGTACTTCGTGGGCACGGTCGGGATCGGACATCAGGTCCACAGCCATATCGTGGGCCTGCGCTTCAGGGATTCCTTTCGCGATGTAAATGAGTGTGATTTCTTTTAGTTCTCCCTCCGGATTACTGATGATTTCATCCATTTCCAGGGCCATTTGGCGTTCGTACAGCTCCTGCGAACTTTTGACGGAAATCCATTCGCCCAAGGCCATGGACAGCGCTCCGGCCAGTAATCCGGCCGAACCTGCGAGCAGGATTTCGCTTTGCCCGCTGGTGGCGCCGGCTACGCCCATGACAAGGCTCATGTTGGATACCAGGCCGTCGTTGGCGCCGAGTACCGCTGCGCGCAGGGCGTTTCCGCCGACGGTTTTGTGCCTGCCTTCAATGCGCGACAATTCTTCGCCCGACACCTTGTGTTTGTTGCTGAGCAGGGATTGCAAAATCTTGACGTGGTTGCCTTCGTCTCCTTTGATCGGGATTTTTTCGTTCGTTTTTTGCTGAACGACGGCCTGCGCAATACTTTTTTCGGTGTCCATCATCACGCCGATGATGTAGTCGTAGCCGAAAATTTTTCCGATGCGGTCGAGCACATGGGCACGCCAGGAAGGCGACGGCATTTCAACGTTGATACCTTGTTTGATCAGCCCGTTTATCATACCTGTCACGTGGCCGCTTTCGATCTCGGCAAGTTGCCGGAAGATACCGGCGATACCGGGATCGGTTTGTGCGTCGGCAATTTTATGGTACAAAAAGGCAGCGTCTACTTCTGTCTGAAGGCTGGCGGCGTAATTTTTTGAAGGCTGGGTCGACATGGGTCAGGCTGTTTTAAACCTTCGCAAGGTAAGGGATTGTCCGTTATCTGTTGTTAGTTATCTGTTATTGGTTATCAACACGGATAACTAATAACCAATAACTACTTACTTTCTGGACGTGACAAAATACATATCGACCATTCCTTTGTTCTTCGCTTCTATTTTGCCGCGGTGGATACAAACAAACTGGTCTTTCACGAGGTCATACGTGCCGCCGGAGATGTTGATTTTCCCGGCTTCCCCGCTGCTTTCCATACGGGCCGCCACGTTCACCGCATCGCCCCAGATGTCGTAAGCGAATTTGCGGATGCCCACTACCCCGGCCACCACCGGCCCGGTATGGATGCCGATACGGAGATCGAGCGCCGGATCACCTTTGGCCATGCGGCGTTCGTTCCAGCCCTGAACAAATGCCCGGATTTCCAGCCCTGCTTTTACGGCATCGAAGGCGTGGGAGCGGTTGGCATCGGGCACCCCGCCTGCGCACATGTAGGCATCGCCGATGGTTTTGATTGGTTCCAGGTTGTTGCGAATCACAATTTCATCGAAAGCGCTGAAACACTCATTGAGGATTTTGATGAGTTCTTTCGGCGTAATCCGGGCGGCTACCTGTGTGAATCCTGAAAAATCGGTGAATAAAACGGTGACGCTATCGAATGACTTGGGCGTGGCAAAACCGTTGTCCCGCAGTTCTTCGGCGATACTGACCGGAAGAATATTAAACAGGAGATTCTCCGATTTTTGCTTTTCCATTTCGATCACTTCTTTCTGCTGTTTGATGATCCGGGTGCGTTCCTGTACTTTTTCTTCCAGGTTGCGGTACAGCAGGGCGTTTTCGATGGAAACGGCCATCTGGGCCGACAGCAGTTGCACAACCTCCACACGATCGGAGGTAAAGGCGAAATCGATCAGGTTGTTTTCCATGTAAATGATGCCCAGCATTTTACCCTGGTGCATGATGGGAAGGCTGAGTACCGATTTCGGGCGTTTATTTTTAATATAAGCGGTTTGACCGAAGCGGTCGTCGCGAACGGCCTTGTCGAGCACCACCTCCTCTTTGGTCAGCAGCACGTATTGCGCCACTTCAACAGACAGAATATGATCGGCTTCGGCAAGTGGAATCTGTTCGGATTGCAGGTACAGGGTTTGCGCTTCCGTATTGCCTTCGGCAACCACCGTGAGTACTCCATTGTCGTCTACGCGTAACAGAACAGCGCGTTGCGCGCCCGCATTTTGAACGATCAGGGTAATCATCCTGCGCAGGAGTTTGTCAATTTCCACTTCGCTGGAGATTGCAGTATACGCCTTTACGATAGAATACAGATCCAGGGCTTCGGAGGATTCGCCCTGGGTGTTTTTACCTGTGCCGATATGCGTTCCGCCCCGGCGAACCAGTTCTGTAATGTGATCGGGATAAAGTGTTTTGAGTTGGTTGGCTTTTGTAACAGCCCCCCATTTTAAATACAGCGCAAAGGCATCCTGCAAATAAGGGCGTGCCAGTTTTGGTTTTCCGATGCCCAGAAAGAATTTGCCGGCCAGTTCGTTGACAAGCGCTTCGTCGTGCAAAAAACCGTTGATATTGGCTAAGCGGATGGTTTCGTCGTATTCGTCTGAAGTACTTCGGTTGTCTGCTTGAAAGGACTTTATCCCTGCTTCAATCAGGTGGTATTTATGCAGGAAATTGTCCGGCGCATTGTCGGCCCAGATTTTCATCTGCACCTGATTCTGCGTGGCTGTTTCCAGCAAAGCGGCGCGTTCGGTTTCATCGGATTTGGCGGCAAGGTCCAGCAACACCAGCGAGTGCAAAAAATTCAGATCGGAGTAGTACACATAGCCGGTGGAAGCGTACGCCACTGCCTGGGCAGGCGCCACCAATTCCAGTGCTTTTTCCGACTCGCCGAAAAGGTAATACAGGCGTATTTTAGACAAATAATAGACATGTATAGGCAGTTTTAGCGCATAATCCAGAATAGGCGCCGTCAGTTCGGCCTCGCTCAAACCTTCATTTTCCAGACTGGTCGGACCGGTGGTAAGCCCCCGGAGCGCTTCCGAAAGCCGCTGCAATACGAGAATTCCCTGCCCCAGCAAATCCCGGGTGCGTGCAAAAAACGGACGGAATTTCTGGCATTCCTGGGCTACTTCCTGCAGCGGTCTGCCGATCACAAAATGGGTCCACATCAAAGAGTAGGCATTGTATCCGGCATAGATCAGGTCGCCGGTTTCCTGCCCGTACTGAAATCCCTCCACGGCAAGCGGCATACTTTGCTTATAGTGTACGCGCCAGTGTGAAATCATTTGGCCGAAAATCAGGTTCACCTTGGCGCGGTTTTCAACCTTGTTAAACTTTTTATTGAGTTCCACCGACAGTTTTCCATAAGCATATCCGTTGGGGTAATCGCCGATGCCATGCGCTACCAAAACCCCGAAAGCCGAATACCCAAGGTCAGAAATATCGGAGTTACCATCCTTCATGGAGAGTTTGACCAATTGGATAATGACCCAGACCCATATCGTGTCGTTGTACATAAAATAAGCGGGCGTGGCAATGACCGACAGCAGCAGGGTACGCATGTAGCCGTCGGGGTCGGTCAGCAGCGGTAATTCGGTCAGTTCATCGATCGGGCGGCCGGCGCGGAGCGCTTCGATTTCGCCCAGCCCCTGTCCGATCATTTCCGGCGTAACGCTAGCGGGCACTTCAATCCCGTATAGTACAAGCCCTTCCTTGCAAGCGTTGAAAGCATCCATCAGCTGGCCGATATTGGTGTAAAGCACGCCTTTCAGCAGGTGTACTTTGGCCAGGTCGCCCCGCAGGGCAGTATTGCTCAAAATCGTACCCAGCACTTTTTCCGCTTCGGCATGTTGAACGGAGAGGTACAGCGCTTCTGCCCGCTCAAAATGCAGGTCGTAACTCAGTTGGTAATAGTCGCTCGTCCAGTTTAAATCGCCCAGCAGTTCTATGCCATAAGAGAGGTAATCGGCTGCGGAGGCATGGGCGGTAGAGGCTTTTGCTTTTTTACCGGCCACCAGAAACAGTTCCGCGTATTGCAGTTTTTGAGTTGTATCGGTAATCAGGCCTCTGCCGAGACTCAGGTGGTTCACCACATCAAACAATCGGTCGTCGAGCATGCCGGGCGTCATTTCCCGGAGCAACAATTTCCCGATATGCAGGTGCATTTTGGGACGTTCCTTCTCAGGAATCATATTGTAAGCAGCCTGTTGAATCCGGTCGTGCAAAAACCGGTATCGAGGATTGATGTCTGTTAAACCGAAAGCGCCCAGATCGGTTTCCACTGCTTCCGACTGAAAAGCGCGGTAATTATCATCGAGTGGCGGAGTGAGGCCTTCCCGGATGCCAGGCCAGAGATCGCGCGCTACTTCTTGTTCCGTCATACCGGCGGCGGCGGCCAGGGTATCGAGATCGAAGGAAGCCCCTACACAGGCGGCCACTTGCAGCAGGTCGGAAGTTTGGGTCGGTAGCTTCAAAATTTTCCGGGTCATCAGATCGATCACATTATCGGAGACTTTTTGTGCATGGATTGCCGAAGTGTCCCAAAGCCAGCGGAAGTGGGTAAAATCGAACCGAACGAGTCCGTCCTCGTGCAATTTTGCGAGAAACTGTGTCAGAAAGAACGGGTTTCCGGCTGTTTTATCAAAAACAAGACTGCTTAGGTCTTCGCTTTCGTCCGCCAGGCAGCGCAGCGAATCGGCTACCAATTGCCTGACCTCCAACAGGGGAAGCGACTGTAATTGAATCGTTGAAATATCGGCGCTTTCTTTACCCAGTTCCGATAAAGTCAGCATCAGGGGGCTGGTGGCGGTCACCTCATTGTCGCGGTAAGCGCCGATGACCAGCAAATGTTGCACCCGGTCTTCGAGCAGCAGGTTGCTCAACAATTTCAGACTGGCGGCATCGGCCCACTGCAAATCATCCAGAAAAAGCACCAAAGGGCAATCTTTTTGCGCAAATATTCCGATAAAATTCAGGAAAGTATTAAAAAATCGATTCTGTGCTTCTGTGGGCAGCAAGGCGGCCACCGGCGGTTGCGGTCCGATCAGCAATTCCAGTTCCGGAATGACATCTATCATAATCTGGCCGTTGCTGGCTAAAGCGCTCAGCAGTTGGTCTTTCCAAATAGCCCTGCGATCCTCTTTTTCCGTCAACAACTGCTGAATCAATCCTTCAAATGCTTTGAGGAAAGCGAAATATGGGATGTTGCGCTGGTACTGATCGTATTTTCCTGAAATAAAAAATCCACCTTTTTCAGTGATGGGTTTATGGATTTCGTGTACCAATGCCGATTTGCCAATCCCTGAATAACCGGATACCAGCAACAAATGGCTGCCCCCTTGCGTAATTTTGTTGAAATAGTCAATCAGGCTGTTGATTTCTTCCGTCCGCCCATACAGTTTTTGCGACAAATGGAAATGGTGGGAGTAGTCTTTCTGCGCGAGGGGGAAAGACGAGATGACGCCATTGGCGGAAAACTGTTCGGCGCATTGCTCCAGGTCGTACAGCAAGCCGAAAGCCGACTGATAACGGTCGTCGGCATTTTTTTCCAGTAATTTGGCTAATATATCCCTCAAAGGCTCCGGAACGCCGCTCAAATCGGGCGCTACCGCTATGTGGCTGTGAATCAATGTTAACGGATCGGAACTGGCAAAGGGGCATTTGCCGGTCAGCATTTCATAAAAAACAATTCCGAGGCTGTACAAATCAGCCCGGTAGTCGAGCAGCCGGTTCATCCTGCCGGTTTGCTCCGGCGCAATGTAACTCAGGTGCCCTTCCAAAAGCCGCAGGCTGCGCATGGTGTTGTTTTCAGAGGACAGTCTGGTGGCAATCCCAAAGTCAATCATGCGAATGGCCCCGTTTTGCTGTTCCACCATGATATTGGCGGGTTGAATATCCTTGTGAATCACTTTGTGCTGGTGCAGCTCACCCACCGCTTTTGCCAGGGCGGGCGCTACTTTTAAAAAGTCGCGCACCGACATAGGCAAGCGATAAGCCTCATTCAGCGGCTTCCCGTCAATATATTCCAGTATCAGTGCCGGCGTGCCTTCGTATTCCGTTTTTTCAAAAACTTTTCTCGGACTGCCGGCATCTTTTACATGTTGTAAAATATCAAATTCCGTGTTGAGGTGCAGCCTGCATTTGGGGTCAAAATTGTTTTTTGAAATCGTTTTAAGCAAATAACGGCCGCCCGCTTTCGAGTCGGTAAATTCATAAACAGTGAAGTTAGAACCCCGCTTCAATAAATTCAACTGGGTGGACGCGTTATATTCCGGTTGTGTGCTGGTTTTTCCTGACATGGTGATAGTGCTTTAAAAGGATGGGGCTCATAAGGATGAAAATCAAAAATAATGAGACGCCCTCATCTAATGAACAGGTGATCATTTTGAGCGCGAATTTGACAAGCGTACTGTATTCAGAGTCTAAGTTTTGGATACTTTCTCTGCATAGACCATCGGGCGAGGGGATAAATAAATTGATGGATTACAGTCATTTTATAAGCATGCTGGAAGAAACGTCCGGGATCGGGGCGGTTGCCCGCTAATTGTCCCATTATTTTATATCCGGATGGCCAACTGCCTGCTTTATCGTACAAAAAACGTGTGACGATACCTGATTTTATCCTGGGATGAAAGGCTTTTTGAGCCATTTCGGGATAATCGGCGCCATGTAAAATACTTTGCGCTGCAAGATAACCCGATTGCATGGCTGTGCGGATACCAAAACCCCATAAAAAATCCTGAATACCCGCCGCTTCTCCCACCAGCAAACTTTTGCCTCGCTTAAATGCGGTCTCCAGCGCAATACTGCCGAGTCCGCCGACAAAACGCGGCGCCCGGATATCCAGATCGACCAATGCGCCGATCATGGACTTTGCTTTTTCGAGGCATTCATTGACTGCCTGAAAACGGTCGAATAGTACCGTACACAGGCAGGCGTATCCGCCGGAAATCAGCAGATAGGCATACCCTTTATATGCCGCCGATTCATTGACCAAAAATATAGCCATATCAGGCAATTGTGTGTGCCACACGATGCCTTTATCCACGGCAAATACCTCCCGGGAATTCGGGCCGGTCGCGATAATATCCGCCTGTTCGGGTTCGATAGCCTGCCCGAGATGGAGCCGCACACCTGCCGCGAGTGCCTGCGCTTTCAAGCCCTGATCGAGGGTGCCGGGCTCCGGGCCTCTTTTTACGAGATAACACACCGGGCGTTGAAACGAACAGCGCATTTGCAGGGCGCCCCCGTCGGTGAGCAGCAGCGGCGGCATGGCATGGCAATCGAAGTTCATATCAATCTGCATATCTGACAAACTGGATTGCACCGTTTCCACAGTCGTCCAGTTTTCCAGTCCCTGCCAGTCCCCGAGAAAGCGGCCTCCTATCTCCTTTTTGCGTTCATACACATGGACTTCCACACCCGCTTTGGCGAGGTTGATCGCAGCAGTAAGGCCGGATACTCCCGCGCCTGCGATGGTGATGGGGCCGTGAACAGATTTCATCAGTCGTTAGAAAAGTTCAAGTCTTTGATAATCGGCTGGTGGTCGCTTAATCCGTATTCATTTTTGCGCAAAGCCTGGGCAGCCATCAGTCCCGACATAATAGCAACTTCCGCACAACCCATGTTGTAGCCGGTATCGATCCAGTCGCCTGCAAAAAACAGGTTTTTATACCCACTTTGGTCTGCTTTCCGGCGGAACTTACCCGAACCCGGGAGCGAGAGTACATAGCGTTCCGTTGGGTCGATATTGGCGGAATAGAATTGTTCATTCAGCTTTTCCAGGCCGGTGGCGTTGGTTTTTCCGGTCGGGTCGGCCAATAAATCCAGGTCAAATCCGGCCGGATTTTCGTTGGTAGTAGCGCCGGGCCATAGGAATCCCGCATTGTCCTGTAGCCATTGGGTTGTCATTTCCTTCACCCGTTCCTGTTGGCGTCTGGGGAAATCGGTGTCCGTATACGGTGGAATCGTGGCGTTTTCAGAAAGCGGGCCGCAGAAATAAGCGAGGCTTTTGGGCGTATCGGGCACTGTCCAGTCTTCCCATTTCAACAATTCCGTCATGTCGGCGTACGAGTTGATCGGGTTGGCAAAGGTATCCAGAATCGGCATATCGTCGGCTTGCATCCCCAGTGCGGGAAGGTCCATACCGAGTTCGGCTAAGTTTTTTTTCACCCACAACTGAACGCCCTGGGTCTGAATGGTCTGGACATTGTCGACCATCTCTTTCCACTCCTTTCGTTTGTCGATGATGTCGGAACAAATATCCTTGAGGGCCGCCACGGAAATGGCGAGGACGGCCTGATCGAAGTCCTTTCCTTTTTCGAGGGTGTGAACCTCGCGGTTTTTCCAGCCCGACCAGGCAGAATTGAGGTTAATATCGCCATTTTGCAATTCCACGAGGTCTTCCGGGTGTACCTGATCGGCCAATTCCTTCCATTTCCAGAAAGGATGGGAAGCCCAGCAGAAAAGCCCTTTGATCAACTTGGTGGCCTGAAACTCCGCACCGGGCGTTTTCATACGTATCTGCTCACCGACGGTTATTTTTTCAATTTCATCGCCATCCGAATAGTCTATTTTTTCGACCTGGTGGAAAAACTTGAATTTTACCCCCCGCGCTTTCAGTACCTCATAAATGGTCGAGACGACCACATCGGCTGTTCCACCTTTGAAGCGGTACATCACGGCGCCTTTGTATCCAAGGATAATCAGCATAGCGCCCATGAGAGCCGTCCCGGCGGCAATGCGCCCGGGCAGGGTGGTGTCGCCATTGGCCGGATAAGCAAAAACCAGGGTGTAAATATCTTTCACAGGCGCCGACCAGACTACATTTTCCGGCGCGCCGAGCTGGCTGAGCCACTCGCGGTAATCGAGGTGGTTAATGGATTCAAAATCGTGTGTTCCGGTGTTCGGATTGTAGATGGACTGAAGCCCGAGGTAGTTGTAATACCCCACCTGCATGAACATCCAGACTGTTTCGAGGCGGGAATCGGAACCAAGAAAAGGAGCGATTGTTTTTTCCACGCCGGATAAAAATCCGAATATCAGGTGGGCGATTTTTTCATGCGGATGACCGGTAGCGCCGAGGCTTTGGGTTATGGACGCCGCATGTTCTTCACTCGTCGGCAAATCTTCGACTAATTTTTTGGCGTGGTGCAAAAACTGCACGTGCTCGGGATGCCCCGAACTGCCGTGGTGTTTTTTTACATCTGCTTTCAAATTTTCCCACCAGGTCGGCTGTGTGTGCGAGGCTGCTGTAAAGCTGAGGTCGCGGACGACGTCCTCGGCTTCTTTCGGCCAAAACCAGCGCATCAGCGCGCTTCTGATCCTGCCGATACAACCTTTGGGTTGCAGATAAGGCGAGCCTAACAGCAATTCAATGCCCACTAAGAGCATTTTTTTGATATTTTCCTGTTCGGTGGGCGCTCCGCCTATGCCCGGAATTTCTTTGTTCTCCGGAAAAATCAGGGTAAAGTTTTCCCACTTATTCTGCTTACTGGAGAAAAAAGGCAGCATAATGGAGGACTGCTTGTGAAAAAGACTTTCCCAGGTGAGGAAGGGCGTGTTGTCTTGTATGTTCCTGAATTTCTCCCATTCCGCATACGACTCGCGGATCATCCGCATGGCATTGTTGTAGAAACCGAGGAAGATATGGATGCCGTGTTCTTCAATACGTTCCATTTTCCCCCGTCCGGTTTTGCATTTGCCGCCCAACTGCCACCCGAACTGATAGAGCGTGACATCATACAGGTCATCCCACCCTTCGTAATTGGTCAGCTCGTGCGCTGCACTCAACCCGCTCAACCCGCCGCCGAGTACCACTATTTTCTTTTTAGTTGTTGCGGATGTTCGGTTCGTTGATTCTTCCATAATTGTAATGATTGCTTTTGGTTATTTTGCCGATGGTATTTGATATAACTGAAAGCGGTTTCGGATTATGGAAGCGTGTTGTTATCCGATTCGTTTGGGCAGCATTAATTTCCAGGGAACCTGAAAACTGAATCCGCCGGTATAATCATCCCGCAAGCTTTGGAAAGGGATACGCTGCTCGCTGAATCCCGGTAAAAGGTGCTGCGTGGTTATTTCCCCCTGTTGTGGCTGGATGAGGGCGTTTTGAAAGTCCATGATAAATTCCGATTGCCGGTATCCAAGCCATCCGACGGTGAGTAAAGGCTGATTGAGCCAGGGTTTGACTTTTTCAAAAGCGGTATTCCCTGCCGCCGGCGCTGAAGAGCCGTCGTTTTCAAACGTGCCGGTCAATCTCGTCTCCATCCGCAGGCTTCTGCGCAGCAGGTCTTCTTCGACTTTGCACGTTGCGTGACGTTTATTGAGTTGCCAGATGATCCGCCCTCCCAAAATGCCGAGCCAACTGTTGAGGTACAGCACTACCGGATACCCGAATAGTTCGCCTTTGCCGCCGATCATCCGAACGGAGGGAATGACAAATGCAAACTCGCTGTAATTCAGGAATAAACCGGGAATGGGGGTGCCGACATTTTTCTGGTGGAAGTTGAAGCTCCAGTAGATCGGGTGTTTACCCGGCGGCGCTACTTCCACGGGGGCTAATTCTGTGTTTTCAGGCAGCAAAGGTGTCAGTAGCGCGGCATCCGCAAAATCCACAACAACGGATGCGTCCACGCTTCCCGTGATATAGCCCGAATAGAAAGAGGTAGACATAAAACGTCACTTTACACAGTAAGACCGATGATTGTTTTCAATGCGGTAAAGATACCAAACAAATAGAACCGCAACTGATTTGTTTTAACTAAAATTATTTGTAATCCGTAGGAAAGCCGCCCTTACTTCTTTAAATCTAAACTACTTCGGTCTTTTTCTATCAATTTTTTCAATTCTTCCACACTCGGCAACTGCACCAAATACTTGCTTACAAAAATTTCCTGTGGCAAGCCTGCCGTGGCATATTCTACCAGCGAGTCGTTTTTATCGGCGCATAAAATGATGCCCACTGGAGGATTGTCATTTTCAGTTATTTCATTTTTTGAAAATAATTCAGGTACATATTCATTTGCCCGGCATCAGCATGACGGCCGGTTGTGTTTTTTTTCTATTTACACCTTGATAATTAATGTTTTGCAATATTCTCAACACTGTTGAGAATATTTGAGGATAACACAAATAAAACTCTCTGAAACGGTATAACTGAGGTACTGAAATACCTTTAATATGTTTCAGTCTTTTCGCCAGTTCTTTCATAACGCCATCCCCATACATTGCTTTATCACTCCCATGCTGCTCATATTCTACAATGTAAAACCCGATTATCCAATTACGAATAGTCAGTGCAACATTCACTTGTTGTATGGCAAATTGTTGGGTGTAGGCGTGTGTCGTTTGAATCGCTGAAATAAGTTCTGTTAATTGCATGTTTTACCTAATTTTTTATAGCAGTAAAAATAAAACAATTAGTTTATTTTTATCTAAATAAAAAAATATTTTGTTGATAAAATTTACCCAGGTTGTGTTATCTTGCTCCTTTACTTACTTCCACTCCAATCATGCATCCGCAAATTTTCCCGCTTTCCGAAACAGCCATTACGATCGAATGGGGCCATCGTATGGATGAAAACGTGCACCGGCAAGTCCAGCACCTGGATGATTTAATCCGGCAAAACCCGTTTGAAGGATTTCTGGAAACCGTTCCGGCGTATGCCTCGCTGACGATTTTCTACCAGCCGGAATTAATCGCCACCGCGCAGGCACAACCGTTTTTATGGGTAAAAAAGCATGTTGAAAAATTGATAGGCTTGGAAACAGACATATTATCGCCCTCAAATAATGTGGTATCCATTCCCGTCTGCTACGACGAAGTATTCGGATATGACCTCGATACGGTCGCTGCCGCCCGGGGCATTTCCAAAGAGACCCTGATCGCGCTGCACCAGCAGAAGGAATACAAGGTGTATATGATGGGTTTTTTACCAGGTTTTGCCTATTTAGGCGCCTTAGATGACGCGATTGCCACGCCCCGCAAACCGACGCCCCGTGCCCTCGTGGAAGCAGGATCGGTTGGTATTGCCGGACATCAAACCGGCATCTACCCGCTTCCTTCCCCCGGCGGCTGGCAGATCATCGGCCGAACGCCCTGTAACTTGTTCGACCTGGCGAAAACGAACCCTTTTTTGCTGAAATCAGGAGATACGGTTCAATTTTACGCTATTTCTAAAGAAACTTTTTACCAGATTCAAAACGCGGAAAAGGAAGCGCCTCCACCCGTACAAAGAGCCGGAATGGCAGATGCTGTGCTACTCAAAGCAGGCATTTATTCCACTATTCAGGATAACGGCAGGCCGGGATGGCGCGCTTATGGCGTCCAAGTCGGCGGCGCAATGGATCCCGTTGCGCACCACGTAGCCAATGCGCTGGTGGGCAACGCACCCAACGCAGCGACCATTGAATGTACCATGGGCGGCCTGCTTGTACAGTTTAACAAAGAGACTGACATCGCAATGACCGGCGGCGGCGCGGCATTCATCAACGGGGAAAAGGTCGACTCCTGCCGGCAGCATACCGTGTACAAAAACGACCTGCTGGAAATTAAATTTGCCCCGCCGGGCCTCCGGACCTACCTTGCGGTACGCGGCGGTTTTGCTTCGGAACTGGTGATGGGCAGCAAAAGTATGAGTCCGATCGTCGGCATCGGATCACCCTTGAAGAAGGACGCGGGATTGTGGTTTGATAGGGATTTTTGTACCGAAACAACAAAAAAAGCGGGTAATTACACCCTTCCCACCATTGACGGGCCTAAAATTATACGGGTTTGCCAGGGGCCGGAATACCAGCGGATGACTACGGAAAGCAGCAGGCAATTCTATTCCCAGCCGTTTGTACTCAGCAACCGCTGCGACCGGATGGGTTATCATTTGCAGGCGGAACCTTTATCGCTGAACAACACGGATGAAATGCTCTCCACTGCGGTAACAAAAGGAACCATACAATTAACGCCCAATGGGCAACTCATCCTGTTGATGAGCGATTGCCAGACCACCGGCGGCTACCCCAGGGTAGGGCAGGTCGCCGCAGTCGATCTGCCACTGGCAGCACAATTGATCCCCGGCGAAACCATTTCATTTAAAAGCATTTCTTTTGCCGAAGCAGAAACCTTGTACATCCAACAACAGCAAATGATCCATGCATTATTCAGTTGATCTTAATTGCGATATGGGGGAGGGCATGCCCAATGATGCGCTCCTGATGCCTTTGATCTCTTCGGCCAACATTGCCTGCGGCTATCATGCGGGCGATGAACGCACCATGCAGCAAACGATCGAGCTGGCCCTGCAGCACCGGGTTAAAATAGGCGCACACCCTTCGTTCCCGGATAAGGAAAACTTTGGCCGGACTAATATGCATTTACCTCCCGGCGAAGTACGCGACATGGTCAAAACCCAGATCGAAATACTAGCCGGACTGGTTGTAAAAAACAAGGCTCGCCTGCACCATGTGAAACCGCACGGCGCCTTGTACAACATGGCCTCGAAAGACAACATCCTGGCCGCCGCCATCTGTGAAGCCATTCTCGAAACGGACGCCTCGCTGGTCGTGTATGCGCAAAGCGGCAGCGCACTGATCGCTATGGCCAAATCCATGCACCTGAAAACCTGCTCCGAGGTGTTTGCCGACCGCAGCTACGAACCGGACGGCTCTTTAACACCCAGAACGGCGAGCCACGCACTGTTGCTCGACGAGGAGAAAGTGGTGGCCCAGGTATTACAAATGGTGATGCAACAAACCGTCATGGCCGGAGGCCAGGCCATCCCCGTAAAAGCGGAGACCATTTGTATTCACGGCGACGGCGCCCATGCGCTGGATTTCGCGAGGCGGATTGTGGAGGCGCTGAAAGCAAATAATATTGCAACTGGTTAGCAAACATGAGTCATCCCGAATTTTGGCGCGAAAAGACTGCGAAGCAGTCAAATCTTTGTGCCTGCAACACCGAACACGAAACAGCTAGAGTACTCTTAACCCTATTTTGCTGATGCACCCATCAGTTTGCTAACCAATTACTCAGTGACTAAAAATCAAACTTAATCCCCTGTGCCAGCGGCAGTTGCTCGGAATAATTGATCGTATTCGTTTGCCGGCGCATATAGGCTTTCCAGGCATCCGAACCGGATTCGCGACCGCCGCCGGTTTCTTTTTCGCCACCGAAAGCGCCGCCGATTTCAGCGCCGGAAGTACCGATGTTGACATTAGCGATACCGCAATCCGAACCGGCTACGGAGAGGAAACGCTCCGCTTCGCGCAGGTTGGTGGTCATAATAGCCGACGAAAGTCCTTGCGGGACGCCGTTTTGCAGCGCCAGGGCTTCATCGATCGTTTTGTATTTGATCAGGTACAGAATGGGCGCGAATGTTTCGTGCTGCACAATGTCCCAGTGGTTTTCCACTTCGGCGATACAAGGTTTCACATAACAGCCGCTTTCATAGCCGGGGCCTTCCAGCACTCCGCCTTCTACCACGAACTTGCCTTTTGATTTTTTGATCTCGCCGATGCTGTGGAGATAATTTTTCAACGGCTTGTTTGTCGATCAGCGGGCCGACATGGTTGTTCGGATCGAGCGGATCGCCGATGCGCAATTGCGGATAGGCTTTGGCCAATGTAGTTTTCACCTGTTCGTACACGCTCTCATGGATAATCAGGCGGCGGGTGCTGGTGCAGCGCTGTCCTGCTGTGCCTACCGCTCCGAACACGGCGCCGGTCAGCACCATTTTCATATCAGCGGAAGGCGTGATGATGATGGCGTTGTTGCCGCCCAGTTCGAGGATGCTGCGACCGAAACGGCCCGCAACAGCCTGACCGACGATACGACCCATGCGCGTACTGCCAGTAGCGCTCAGCAAAGGAACCCGGGCGTCTTTCGTCATGTATTCCCCAACTTTATAGTCGCCATTGATGATACAACTGATTCCTTCCGGTAAATTATTGGCTTTCAATACTTTCTGGAATAAAATCTGGCAGGCAACGGAGCAAAGCGGCGTTTTTTCAGAGGCTTTCCACACACAGACATCGCCGCAAACCCAGGCGATGCAGGCGTTCCACGACCATACGGCTACCGGGAAATTGAAAGCCGAAATGATGCCCACGATACCCAGCGGGTGCCACTGCTCGTACATGCGGTGACCGGGGCGTTCGGAGTGCATGGTGAGGCCGTACAACTGGCGGGAAAGACCTACCGCAAAGTCGCAGATGTCGATCATTTCCTGTACTTCGCCCCAGCCTTCCTGGAGGCTTTTGCCCATTTCATAACTCACCAGACGACCCAGCGGGTCTTTGTACTGGCGCAGTACATCGCCAAACTGGCGCACGATTTCTCCGCGTTTGGGCGCCGGCATTTCGCGCCAGGTCTGGAAAGCAGACTCAGCGGAAGCGATGACTGTATCGTATTGTTCGCGGGTGGTGATGCCGACCGATCCGATAAACTCGCCGTCTACAGGCGAATAAGAGTCGATATAACGGCGGCTGCCGGGTACGGAATCAAGCCCCGTCCAGGCGCCTGCGTTTTTGGTTTTGAGACCAAGTTTTTTCAGAAATTCTTTCGGTTGCATTTGTTTAAGACTTTTGGCCGTTAAAAAGCGGCGCAAAGGTAGCGCTACTTTGCCAATTTAGAAGTGTAGTGGTAAAAGTGACAAACTTCCGTTAAAATTATCAGTGCAGAGTCATTCTCTTAACCATCTTAAACAAAAGTTAAACGAGCGGGAAGTGTGCGTCATCCCGAATTTTTGCAGAGATGTTATTGGCATTTGTTTTCACTTCATACCTCGCGCTGCCAGGTTTTGTGCATGGGCTAAGTCGAGGACACGTTTACTAAACTTATAAAGTTTAGTAAACGTCGCCAAATCAAATGCACAAAACCTAGTGGCGTGAAGTATAATAATGCGCATAATGGGCCATGAATTGTTAAAATCGTTATATGTAAACCTCTTTTTCCATTTTCAAAATCCATTTGAAATGCCGAACCTTGTTGCTGTTTAGTCAGGCGGTGACTTCGAGTCACCGCCTGACTTGAGTGAAAATGCCCTTTTTCGATCACCACCAAGATTTTTCGCATACGTATGAATATGAAACGAATTGCCCTCTTACTGTTCCTGGCCCTTTGTGCCGCCCAACTGTTCGCCCAGCAAACAGGCTCCCACTTTCCGACCCGCGATCGCGGCTGGTGGACTTTCGGTATCGATGGCGGCCTGGCTTACCAAAGTTCGGACGTCCGCACGCAGTTCAATGGCTGGGGCGCAGGTTTGACGCTGGGTAAGAACCTTTTGTATCGGCCGGGCGGCATGTTTTCTTTCGATCTGCGGGGGCGTGGACTGTTTACGCGCAGCTACGGCGCCGATGCCGTTCGTTCTTTCGGTTTGCAAAGAAACGAGGCACTGAATGGCAACTACGTTTCTTCGCTGAATTATATATTGGACAAATCGGCGCCCAACGACTCCTCTTTTGTGTACCATAATTACCGCCACTCGATGGGGGAACTGGGCCTCGAAGGCGTGTTGACGTTCAACCGCCTGCGCGAACGCACGGGTATTGTATTCGCTCTTTTTGGTGGAGTAGGGCTGGATTTTACCGCACCCGCACCGACCAGTTGGCAAATGATCAAATATATAACTATCTGACAATCAGCAGCGAAAATTCAAAAAATATCGTGCTGGCCGATCTGAAAGATATACGCGACGGCAAATTCGAGAGCCTGGCCGACGGCTTCACGGAGCAATCGCTGAAAGCGGGCATAATGCCCGGAGCGGGATTTGAACTGGGCTACCAGGTGTCGCCCCGTTTTGTCGTCGGCATCGGCCACAAGATCACGTTCAGCTGCACCGATGATCCTGGACGGCGAGCGCTGGACCGATAACAACACCGCTACCGGCGGCAATGACTGGCAGCACTATACCAACCTGCATTTGCGCTGGGACATTACCCGCCGCGAACGCCGCGTGGCCGCGCCCCGTATTGAAATTATCAACCCCGGATCCAATCCGTACGTGACGAGTTATCCCAATGAAAGCCTGCGGGCCAGGATTCACAATGTACACGCGTACAGCGATGTGGAATGTTACCTGAATGGCAGTAATCAGCCCTTTACCTTCAATAACGGTCGGCTTTTGGCGGACCTGCGCCTGCGTCCCGGCCGCAACGAAGCCCGCATTGTGGCCTCCAACCCGGCAGGCCGCGATGAAAACGGTGATTATTGTTTTGAGGGAACCGCTCACCCCAACGCCGCCGCCGTCCTCGCCTGTAACACCGCCGCCGCCCCACCGCCGTCCGTCCCGACAGCGGGCAGGCCGGAGGTGCGCATCGTGGCGCCGTCGCGCTCGCCCTACACCACCGAGCGCGACAACATCAACCTGATCGCCCAATTGAGGTATGTATCCGAGCGCCGCGAACTTCGCTTGCTGGTCAACGGCGCCGACGAGCGGTTCACGCTGGCAGAGGGCTTGGAAGCCAATGTGCGGCTGCGCGAAGGCCGCAACAGCATCCGGGTAGAAGCCAACACGCCCGGCGGCCGCGCTTCTGATGAAATAGAAGTGATTTATCAGCGCTATACGCCGCCGCCGACAACCCCGACAACGCCCCCGGCAGGTCAGCGCCCGGTCGTGCGCATTACCCAGCCGCGCAGCAACTCGGAAAGCACCACGCAACCCGTTTACAACCTGAAAGCAACCGTTGAACAGGTTGACAACCGGGAAGATGTTACCGTTTATGTAAATGGAAATGTACTGCGGAATGTGGCTTTTGACCCGCGTACCCGTCAATTATCCGCCGATCTGAACTTGCTAAACGGCTCCAACAGCATCACGATCCGGGCGCGCAATCGAAACGGAGAAGGCGAGGCTTCGGCTACTGTTATTAAAAACGTGGTGGTTCAAAAGCCGGATGTGACGATCACCGACCCCCGCGACGGCGCCGGTTTTACACAGATCACTGCCCAGTTGCGTGCGACTACGCAGTACGTCAGTTCCCGCAACGACATCACGCTTGAACTCAATCGCCGTACGATACCTTTTAATTTTGACCAGAATAATGGCGCAATCAGTGCAGATTTGTTGCTACAGGAAGGTGAAAATACCGTGGCCATAACGGTAAGAAACAGCGCCGGCAGCGACAATGCCTCTGTCAAACTGTTGTATGCCGCCCCAAAAGCGCCCAAAGTGACTATCACGGCGCCGGCCAATAATTCTGAAACCCGTGTTGAAAAAGGAGAGCTGACTGCCGCCCTGGTCAATGTAAACAACAATAGTGAAGTGACGGTTTTTCTGAACGGAGCGAGCGTACCCTTTAGCTTCGATCCCAAGCGCAAACTGATAAGCGCCAAAGTAACTTTTGTGGAAGGAAACAACAACCTGCGCGTGGTTGCGCGCACCACCGGCGGTTCGGATGAGGCCACCGTTGCAGTTCGATTTGTAAAGGCCAAGCCGCCCGTGGTTACGATCACGAATCCGCAGGGCCAAAGAGGCGCTACCAACAAACCCGAATTCAACCTGGCCGCCAAAGTGGAACACGTTTTTAGCGATAAAAATGTAGAGGTTTTGCTGAACGGATCTGCGGTAACCAATTTTTCCCTCGACAGGGGCGGTAACCTTTCCGCCAATGTGCTCCTGAAACCCGGCGCCAATACTTTCGTTGTGAAAGCCTCGACGCCGGATGGGAAAGCGGAAGCATCTGCCGGTATTCGATACGATTTGCCGGTCATTCAGGGGCCGGTGGCGGAACCGAAACCTGAACTGGCGTTTATCGCTCCAAAAAGTCCGGGTGGAACAGTGACCGCAGCCCAGTTCAACCTCCAGGCAACGTCAAAAAATATAAGCGACAAATCACAGATCAAGTTGAGGGTCAACGGACAGGATATCAGAAATTTTGAGTTCAGTGCGCGCAGTGGGTCGATTACGGCTAACCTGAGCCTGAAAGAAGGTAAAAATACGATACAACTGGAAGCGAAGAATAAAAGTGGAACTGCCAACGCACAATCAGATATTACTTACAAGTCCCCCGGCGCCGACCGTCTCCAAACCCGAAGTAAGCATCGAATCAGCCTCGCAACCCACCGTCAGTCCTTTCAACCCGAACGAAGGGCGCAGCTCCGTGGTGGCGAATGTGCGCCATATCGACCAGAAGGAGCAAATCAGTATTAAAATAAACGATGTGCCGCTGACCGACTTCACATTTACACCCTCCACCGGTAAAGTGGTGTGGGTGGCTATACTGCGCAAAGGCGACAATCGCACGGATATTACGGTGACCAATGCCGCCGGTACCGCGACTGCGACGAGGTCTGTTAAATTCGACTGATGCGGTACGCC
>JADJSY010000021.1 GCA_016711435.1 Lewinellaceae bacterium | reverse complement strand
ATTCGCAAGGAGGAAGACCGTTTCCGGAATAAATATTTCTGGCTGGGTATCTCATCGCTGCCGTTGCTGCTGTTGATCCTTCCGGGCGCCAACGACATCCTGCGCGGACCGCTTTCCGCCCTGTTGTCGAAACAGCAGATCGACTGGATTCTGCCGCAATCGGCACGATTGTCCGAATTGTGGGCCAAGCAGCCCTGGGAAGCCTTCGGCATTTACCACGGGGTGTTGCGTTACGACCCGACCCTGTTGTATTTCCCGGCTGTTGCAGGTTTGTTACTGGCTTTCAGGCTGCGGTTCCATTCGGCGGCCTGGATCATGGGTAGTGTACTGACGCCGTTCCTGCTGATGAGTTTTTTGTTTCGGGAACCTGGTTTGCCGCGCTATTTCGTTTTCGTGTTTCCCTGGTTTTTGATCAGCGCAGCCGCCTTTTTTTACTGGTTTTTTAAGTATATGAATGGAAAACTGGTTCAGGCTTCCTCTAATACTTCCAGGTATGCAGTGCTGGTATTTCCTTTCCTTTTTGTGCTGGCGAGTGTGCGCTGGTCTGAGATGAAACGCTTTTTGCTGGCGGAACAAAAAGAAGGGCACGTGGTGAATGAAAGTTTACTGCCGAATACAACTTCACCAACTGGAAAAATGCCTGTGACTTTGCAAATAAACAACGACAGCCGGGCGATGTTATCCTGTCTACTGTGACGACCGCGGCTTCTTACTACCTGAATGAAGAAAATGTGTTGTGGTTCAGGCAGCGGCAATACGACACTAAATTGAAAAGATACGTTTCCAATCCGCCTGAGCCCCAGCAAAAGTACAGCGCCGCTACCTATGAAGACCTGCGCCGGACGGTTGCCAGCGCCCCGCGCGGCTGGCTGCTGGCCGATTATTACTTTGATAATGTATTTATCGACGACGATGCCCGGATGTTTGTTTACAAAGTATTGCAGTACTACCCCGAAGCATCGCCCGATGGCAGTGTAAAAGTGTTCGGATGGGATAGTTCCAAACCACCGCCGCAACAGCAGAACCTGGTCGTTCAACTGGGGAAAGCCGCCGATAAAATCATTTCCGGTAATTACAACCTCGATATCCCGGCGCAGGTGTATAATGCTCCGGTCATAGAAATGCGCATGCGATATATGGGCGTCAACAGCAACCGGGAAGCGCTGGTTATTTTTAACGATGACAACGCAGTTTACCTGCCCGCCAACAAAGGGAAAGGCATTGAAGATCAAACAGTAGTGTTGCAGAAAAAATGGCTGCGACCGGGAAGTAATAAAATCCAGATTCTGTACGAAGAAAGCTTGTTCAAAGTGACCTGATAAGGGGTTTTACGGTGTTTTATCTTGGGTTTGCCGGGAAGTAAATAGAAGTGCACTTAAAATTAAAAAATGACCTACGTTTCAGCCGAAGAGGCCCTGCAAATTGTCCAGTCCGGACAACGTGTTTTTATTCATGGAAGCGCTTGCACACCCATTTATATGTTGCATCAACTGGCCTTTGCAGGCCCCGCGATTGCAGGATGTTGAGGCTGGTTTTTTCAGCATGTACGGCGATATTGAAGTAGATAAACCACAGTACCGGTCCAATTTCAAAATCAATTCCCTGTTCGTTTCGGGCAGTATCCGCCAGGCGGTGAATGAAGGGCGGGCCGACTACGTGCCTGTTTTTCTGAGTGAAATACCGGAGTTGTTCAAACGCAAAAATACTGCCGCTCGATGTGGCGATCGTTCAGGTTTCTCCTCCCGATGCCCACGGCTTTTTGTTCTCTGGGCACTTCGGTCGATATCGCCCGATCAGCCCGTCAATACCGCTGAGTATGTTATTGCACAGGTCAATCCGCAGGTACCGCGCACCCATGGCGACGGTATGATTCCGGTCAGCCGTTTTCACGCTATGGTGTGGCAGGAAACGCCGTTGCAGGAAGTGCGTTTCGATGAAAAAGTTGGTGAAGTAGAAATGCAGATCGGGCGGCTGGTTGCCGAACTGACCGAGGACCGCAGTACCCTGCAAATGGGCATCGGCTCCATTCCTGATGCAGTTTTGCGCTGCCTGGGCAACCACAAAGACCTCGGCGTACACACCGAAATGTTTTCCGACGGCCTGCTCGATTTAATCGAAAACGGCGTGGTCAATAACCGCTACAAAAAAATCCACCCGAACAAAACAGTAAGCGGATTCGCGCTGGGTACCCGGCGTTTGTACGATTTTGTGGATGATAACCCCGCGTTCGCATTCCTCGATATTGATTATGTCAACGAAGCATCCGTGATCAAACGCAACGACCGCGTGGTAGCGATCAACAGCGCCATCGAAGTGGACCTGACCGGACAAGTTTGTGCGGATTCTATCGGTACCTACCACTATTCGGGCGTGGGCGGTCAGATGGACTTTATGCGCGGCGCAGCCCTTTCCAAATACGGAAAACCGATCATTGCGCTTTCTTCCCGCACGCAAAAAGGTGTTTCGCGTATCGTTCCGCTGCTGAAACCCGGCGCCGGCGTCACCACCACCCGCGCACATGCGCATTATGTGGTTACGGAATACGGTGTGGCATTTTTATGGGGAAAAAACCTGCGTCAACGCTCCCACGCACTCATCAATATTGCGCACCCCGACGACCGGGAAATACTGGAACGCGCCAGTTGGGAGCGGTTTAAGGTTTTTGAAGATTAGGAATCAATGCTTTAAATATCGTTGCCAGATTCAAACTCCTGTGGCCGGTCGCGGTAAAGCAGCGAACCAACCATCAGAATAAGACCGGTAGCCAGGATAACAAAAAACAGGATGCCCTCGTCAAAACCTGCCAGTTTGCGGAAATCGGGTATTTTGTAAAACAACAAGATCGTAATCAGCCCGCGGGGGATATAAAACAGTTCCGGTAACAAGTGGTAGTGGTGCAGTACCCGCAGGTAAATAAAACGCATGATCAGCAAGGCGCCTACGATGACCCCGCCGATCAGGAGTACTGTGTTGTTTTGAAAAAGATGAGGTCGATATTGTACCCGAAAATCACAAAGAAAAAGTGCGGATCAGGAAGAGGATTCGCCCGTGATGCTTTTTAAAAAGCGGCCGGTGTCTTCTACCTTGTCCACTTTGAAAAAGCGCTGTAACGCAGGAATAGAAATGAGTCCCCAGTTGTTGACAACTATTCCGAACAATAAAATGGTAATGAGCGAAGGCAGGTGAAGCATTTTTCCTCCTACGTAAATCACGATAAGCACGGAGAACATCAGGAAAAAGCGCTCGTTGATACGACTTCTGACCAATAACAGCATAAGTCCGAAGCAAACGACCACGGAAATCAGTAATGCCAGCAACAGACTACCGCCAAACCAGCCCACTGACTGACCAGTTATGACTTCCCCGGTCGTAAAAAAGTTAAAAACCATGATACCGATGATGTCGGAAAAAGAGGCCTCGTAGATCAGAAACTCCTTTTTCTCATGACTCAGGTGGTGTACGCTCGGCAGCACAATAGCACTGCTGATAATACTCAAGGGGATAGCATAGACGAGGCAATTAACAATAGGCTGCCCCGGGTACCAGTAATGCAGGATACCGGAAATAGACGCTGCCGATAACACAAAAATAACCAGGGCTGAAAAAAAGGAATTGCGGATCAAGGGCAGACAATAGGAAATGATAACCAGTGCGCAAACACAAAACAGTATCTGGTAAGTAGTAATATGATCTAACATAGGCAGTAATTCCGGTAAATCGGGCTTTGAATCTGGTGAAGATGGATGTTTTTTGAAATTTTGGTGCAAGGTACCCCTAACATCTTGTATGAGCCAGTTTACAGTAGCATTTGAACAACCCTGCTGAAACCCGCAGGGCCGACTTCCGGCACTTTAACCAAACCCGGAATATCCATGTCGGCCCATTTTTTGCCGGGCTGCTGCACTAAAAAAGGTAAATCGACCGCCGATAACATCGAAGCGTCGTTGGCGCTGTCGCCACAGGCGGCCAGCAAGGGTTGAGCACTCAGGTGTTGGCTGAAATGATCCGCCAGCCAACGCACTGCACGCCCTTTATCCGTATTGGCTGACTGGACGCTGAAAAACCGGCCTCCCCGACTGATCGTCAGACCTTTTAGCGCCAGAAGCGGACGGATGAAAGCCTCCGTTTCCGGCGTCAATGGTGTGAGCAGTGTTTCTGTATAGGACCGGTCCCGGGCGTATTTCAGCGCATCGCCTGTAAGACCAGTGGCCTTGTTTAGTTCAAGATCGGTTGCTCCGGTAAAACCTTGAATACCCTGATAATGAGCCATTTCCCTGCGGATGTATGCTGCATCCACCTGTACGAGGGGGATCAAATCGTATGCGGTATCTGCGGACAACGCAGGTGTCGAAAAATAGCCCTTCGGTATGGCAACGGCACTGCCGTTTTCCACAATAAAAGGTTGAATAATACCCAGTTCGCGCTGTAAATGGATTTGTTCCGCAAATGTTTTGGAAGAGCAGAAAATCAGCGGTATCCCGCGTTGGGCCAGGCGCAGGATGGCTAACCGCGACTTTTCCGCCGAATAACTGTGGTGGTCGATCAGTGTGCCATCGAGGTCGGTGAAAAGCAAAAGCGGCTGTTCCGGTGCGATAGGTAGAGCTGGCATCATGCGGGAATAAAATTGCCATGCCGCTGCCAGTCGGTGGTGCGGGCTGCCGTTTTAAAATCGAGGTTGACAAGCGCCGGATACCTGCGGGGCAGCACAGGATCTGCATTTTTACCGATGATCTTGCCCGCCCGTAGTTCCTGCAGGATTTCTTTTTTTACGTTTTCCGGGCAAAGAGGCGAATGGAACATCACCCCCAGGGAGTACTCGATCATTTCCTTGATGTGATCATTTCCTTTATCTGCATCGTGTAAATGCGGATTGCGCGACTCCATCTGGTAAATATCGGTGCCGGATTTCATTACTTCGGGAAATGGGCTGGGTATGACGCCTCCAAACTTTTCGAGCAGGCTTACAAAATGATAAGTTTCAATAGAGAATCCCGCTGAATAATCGAGTCGGAGCGCCAAAGCCATGGAAAGAGCGTGTTCTCCGGCATTTCCGGTGCGCAACAGTTCCGTCTCAAATCCGGTGTAATGGCTGAGCAACGAATTGAGGTAGTGGTTGGTAATGCGCGATACGCGGCCGAATTTGGCGAAATACAGTTCGGAATCTACAATTTTGGGTTTGCTTTGCCACTGTATTCGCACCATGGAATAAGGTGAGCGGCTTTGCGAAAGTCCGGCGGAAAAAAGACGGGCATATTCAAATACGGCGCCAGGGAAGTAGTTGTCGGAATCGATAAAACCCACATATTTTTTTCCCGATAAATGTGCCAGGGTGATGCCCGCAAGCATGCCTTCCGCTTTGCCGTTGTGTACGAGCCCGTTTTCATCCAGCAGGTGCGGGTAATTGCCATCCCGGAAGACTTTTGCCAGTTCCGGCGACCGCTGGTGCGCGATCACGTACCGTTTTTTGGCGTAACGGCAAAATGTGTCCACCATTGCTTGCTCCATCCGATAACGGTCGACCGGTTCCCGTTGGCTATTGGACACAATAATAGGCAAACAATCATGCGGAATACCGCTCAATACGCCTTCTAGCAGCCGCAGGCGTTCGTTTTTGACAGGTATTACGATCGCCATATCGCGTTCGATGTGGTAGATCTGTTCGCGGGAAATTTGTTGTATGATGTGAAAAGGGCTGGAGAATTCGGCATCCATCTCATAGCCGCCATCCATTTCAAATACCTTCTGGATATGATGAAAAGTGTTAGCGCCGAAGCGTTCGGTGTTGGCAGGAAGTTCAAGTCGCATTACTTTTTTTCGTTTTATTTTGAAGCAAGCCTCCAGTGGTGTGCCCCCGGAGGCTGAAAAAAGTAACAGGGGAAACAATAGGATTGTTGTACACGAGGCTAATATCAGCCCTCGTGTCAGGTGTCAGAGGCGCCGAATTCCTTGTGGTAGATCCGGAAAAGCAGGATGAGCATGGAAATCAGAATGGGGCCGAAAATGAAACCAATAAAACCGAAGAGTTTCAGTCCCAGTATCACACCGAACAGGGTGATGAGCGGGTGGGTGTGCCCGATTTTTTTCAGCACCCACATCCGGGCAATGTTGTCGACCGAACCGAGGATAATCACTCCGTACAGGAAAATAAGCAATGCTTTCCCCTCTTCGCCATTGGCCAGTAAAATCATCGAAAGCGGAATATAGGCCAGCATCACGCCCAAAACGGGCATCATGCCCGACACAAAAGTGATGGCAAACCACAACCAGGGGTTGTCCACTCCTGCCAGCCAGTAGATCAGCAAACCCGTAAATCCTTGTACCACCCCCATCAGCGGAATGCCGAGGGCGTTCGACCAAACCATTTCATGCAGGTGCTTTTGCACGTACTGGACGTTCTCATCGCGCAGGGGCAGACTACTTAAAAATGCCTGCTCCATCTCCTTGCCTTCGGCCAGCATAAACCAAAGGATAAAATAAGTGGCAATTGCAATGCCCAGACCATTGAAGGTGGCGCTCAGAAAACCCTGCGCACTCCGCACACCCCAGTCGGTCAGGCTTTTGGTGTTGTCGGGAGTCAGCAATTCTACGCCGTACTTGGTTTCCAGCGTTTGAATAATGTGTTCGGCATTTTGCAGCAATTTGTCCGAATTGCTCAAAAGAGCCACTACGTGCTCTTCGAGCATGCCGAATAACCAGAACATGGGCAGCAGCAGTACAATAAAGGAAACGACCATAAGCAGTGCAATGGCGGCCTTTTTATTCCATTTCCAGCGCTCGGTGAGCAAAAAAAGCGGTTTTCGGAGCAGGATATACAAAGTATAAGCCCCCAAAACCGCCGGAAGGAAAAATAGTAAATTCCAGAAAAGCACCCCAAATAATGCAGCAATCAGCAACAGTAATAAGATCTGTCGGACCTGTGAACCGGGGATTTGTTTCATACGTGTGTCGTGTGTGGTGTTTCGTGTTTGGGGCGGTAATTTTGGGCTAAGGTATCCAACTTATGCCAAACGTTACTACCCCAAACACGAAACACCATACACGACACACGACATTCATTTCACCGCAATCTGTTTCGTCATTTTGGCCACTTCTTCCACTTTATGTTTGGGGATGACAACTTTCAGCAGTCCATCTTCATATTGAGCAGAAATGTCGTTCTCTTTTATGTTTTCTGATCACTACAAATTTTGAGTATAAAACTAGCAGATAGAAATGACTTTTGCTATTCTTGCAGGTGATTTGCCTCATACCGGCCTTCCACCTGATAATGAAAAACCGATTTATCTCTATTCTTATGTTCCTTGCACTGCTCTGGCCGGCAGTGAACAGCGTTTGTTTTGGGCAGCCGCTTCAGCCTTTCAAGTTTCAATCGTTTACGACCAAAAACGGTCTGCCTGCTTCGGAGGTAAGTGGTTTTTCGGAAGATGGGAATGGTTTTCTTTGGGTAGCGGCTTATGATGGCATTTGCCGTTTCGATGGATTCGAGTTCAAATCCTATCGTTTGCCGGTGGTTGATACGAGTAAAACATCGTCAAATAATCTGGTTATCCGGGTGAATGTATACGACAGCAGGTTTGGTGTCTCAACCGCTTAGCCATTTTTTCGCTTAGACCACGTAAACGACGTTTTTGTTTATGCCGGTTTTTCAATTCCAGTTGAGTTGAACAAAAAAAGCAGCAGCAATTTGTTAGGTTTGACCTATGATCCCAAACGAAATTGTATTTGGGTGAATGGCGACAACAAACTGATTCGGTACGATATCGTTACCGGTAAAAAAGACGATTCATACCAGATCGAGGAAAAGATCCCGGCATTCCACTGCTGGATGAAAACGGGCGCTTGTGGTGTTCGACCCGAAACCGGAGAAATTTGTTTTGATCCGGATACGAAGTCAAAAACAGTATTTTTGAACACCTCGAATTCAACGCACATTGCCGGCAGGGTTCAAAAATCTGGTGCATGATCAACTGTGATACCATATTTTTATTGATACCCGAACCCTTTTAACCGGATTCGTTGTAACAGATGCCGCCCATTTTTTCAAAACCGGGCGCCGTTAAGTGTAGAAAATCTCATTTTCGCTCCGGCTATTTCCGGCGACAGTTTGTTATGGATTTCAACCTATGGACATGGAGTATATGTTGTGAATACTTTCAACGGACAATATATAGCCGGGTTTAATACGGATTTCCATGAAAACAAGGGTTTTTTGAGTGATTGGGTGAATAGTTTATTTGTGGGCCGCGACCATTGCCTTTGGTTGGCTACCCAAAAAGGTATCCTGAAAATAGACGGCAGACAACAGCATTTTGCCACACAAAAAACGCCGGAATCAAAAAAAGCACAAATTTTTCGCATCAGGCAAGTGCTAACCAGCCCGTTCAGGCGCAACAAAAATGGATGGCTACTAGCTACGGATTTTTTTGTTCGATGAAAGCAAAAATGAGATTCTCCAATCCTTTTGCAAACGACGACAAAAACGGAAATGCGTGATATTTGGTCAAAGACCAATGGAATGCAACTGACAGTACGGTAACCTCTGGGTAGGTACCGATGCCGGTCTGGTAAAACTTGATCCTTCGCAGCGCATCTGAAAACTTGGTACCTGCAAAAGGTGGCGCAAAAGGTGTTGCGACTTCATTCCCCTCGGAAGAGAGGCTTTTGGATTAGTAATTAGCGGGGCCGGCCTGTACTGGCCGGAACGTGGTCGATATTTCCCCATTCGGTTACCGATCCAAAATTGACGGCAGTCTTCCTCAAGTGGATTCATCAAACAGGGATCAGGATTGAACCTCTGTGCTTTTTCCACGGAAAAGGCAATCTGGCGGGTTAGACAATCTGATTTTGACGCGGCATGCAGGTGTTTCCCAAACCTGAAAGAATTGGAAGAAGATTTACTACGGAGGAGTTCATTGAAAATGATACAGCCATTTGGGCGATAACGGCCAATGGTCTCGTTGAATTCCACAAACAAAAAGGTACTAACCGCATTTTCGGCGAAAAAGAAGGTCTGAGCAACTTGCGCGTGCGCTCCATGCTGGAAAGCCCTGGCGGACAGTTCTGGATGAATTCAGATAACGGACTATTTGTTTTTCATCCCAAATACGGCCGGTTCAAAAAGTATACTGAAGGAGACGGGCTTGCCGATAATTTAATACCGGGAATCCTAAGCCAGGACAATGAAAGTTTTTATGCCGGTTTTAGTTATGTTTTTACCTCTTTTGTCCCCAACGCGAGTTTAGTGGAAACGAACGTAAAGCCTTGTATTACAGGCGTTTTTGCACTGGAAAAACGATTGCCCGTCGATCTCTCCGCTGCGGAAACACCTGCTATAAAGGTCGACCACGCGCAAAACATCCTTCGTTTCGAATTCACCTGCCCCGATTTTTACCAATCCGATAAAATTACGTTTCAATTCCAACTGGAAGGTTTTGATAATGTGCGCAGGGATGCCGGTTTCAGCCGCTCAGCGGTTTACACCAACCTGGACGGCGGCAACTACCGGTTTTTGGTGTGGGCCACCAATGCCGATGGTTTTCAATGCGTCCAGCCTGCTGTTGTGCTACTGCGGGTAGTGCCGCCGTTTTACCGGACCTGGTGGTTTTACGGACTTTGCCTCACCTCGGTCGGCTTCGTTTTTTACGCCATTTTCCGCTACCGCGAAATCCAGCGCCTGCGCCAGGAGCAACTCCGCCTGCGCATCGCCCGCGACCTGCACGATGAAGTCGGCAGTACCCTTAGCAGCATCAGTATCCTGTCCGATTCGGCCTTGCGCGGCGTTCAGAAAGACCTCGATGCGGCCCGTTTCGGCAACATCGGCGATAAAGCCCGCACCGCGCTCGACAGCATCAGCGACATTGTGTGGTCCGTCAATCCCGAAAACGACTCCATGGAAAAAACGCTTTCTCGAATGAGCGCTTATGCCTCCGAAATGCTGGAAAATATGGGAACTGAACTACGCTTTGAAGTCGGCGAAGGGATTGAATCCCTGATGCTACCCATGGAAAAGCGCAAGGATTTTTACCTGATTTTTAAAGAAGCGATTCACAATTGCGCGAAGTATGCGCAGGCGAAACAGGTAGTGGTGGCGATAAAGAAAGAAGGCAATACGTTGATCATGAGCATAAAAGACGATGGCGTAGGATTTGAAATGGAACAGAAGTTGGCTAATCTGGGCGGCAATGGCCTGCGGAATATGGAAAGTCGGGCAGCAGCGATCGGCGGAGAATTAGAGATAAGTAGCAGCCCGGGAAAAGGAACTCTAGTTCGGCTTTACATGAATATCATATAGCGTTTTTGAGTAAACAAAGTAAAACTAAATCCTGTCCCCCTTTTATGGGATTGCCAGGGCCCTCGAAAGTGTCCACCTTTGTACTTATTATTTGTTTAAAGAAAAACCATGGCCATCCGCACCCTGCTCTACGAAGACAACACCGACCTGCGCGGTGCACTGGCCGCGCTCATCGGCGGCACGGAGGGATTTGAACTCACCGGTGCGTTCGATAACTGCATGGGTGTAGTGGAACAAGTAGCGGCCCTGCACCCGGACGTAGTGTTGATGGATATCGATATGCCTGGAATGAGTGGTATCGAAGGCGTAGCGCGGCTGAAAAAAGCACATCCGAAGGTGGAAGCGCTGATGCTTACAGTGTTCGACGACGACGACCGGGTATTCCAGGCGGTTTGCGCCGGTGCAAGCGGTTATTTGCTCAAAAAAACACCACCCTCCCGCATCCTGGAAGCGTTGCGGGAAGTGACCGAAGGCGGCGCGCCTATGTCGCCCGTCATTGCCCGGAAAGTGCTGCAACTTTTCCCGGCAAACCCGCCGAGCGGGATGTAGACCTGGACAAACTCCCCACCCGCGAAATGGAAGTGCTGCGAACTTTGTCGCGCGGCTTTAGTTACAAAATGGTGGCTGCCGAGTTGAATATCGGCATAGAAACGGTACGCACTTATGTCAAAAGGATTTATGAAAAACTACAGGTGCACTCGGTGAGCGAGGCGATTGCGAAGGCGTTTTTGAAAGAGAAGTGACTATGAGTTCGAAGTCATCAGTCCGAAGTTCGAAGTCGTTTTCGCCCTAAGGCGTTTTGAAAGAGAAGTGGATCATAGATCATAAATAGTTAAAACCGTTTTCAGGTAACTTAATTTTTCGCTCATCGAACACTAAGTTATCATTCATCCGCTTTTGCGCTAAAATTCACGCATTCTAGGCTGGTAGAAACCCAATGAACACCAGGGGAAGGGCTAATGCTCTTTGCCTACAGGTCTTGTATTGGATTTGCCGACCCCCCAAAAAAAACACAGAAGTACACTAAAAACACTCTTAAAACAAGCATCATGAAAACGTCGATCCTTTTCCTGTTTCTTCTTTTCACTAACTTTTACTTGCAGGCCCAATGCACCTATTCAAGCATTTAATGCAGGCAAAAACCAGATGTAGGCCGGTAGTAGGGTGACATGATCTCCTGCTGAGTGGCTAGATGTGACTGCCTGGCTCGGAAAAACCATCCTGCAAAACATCGAAATCACACCTGAAATAATTGCCACAACAAAATATCTCTCCATGAAAAAATGCTTTTGACCACGGCAATCCTGGTCGGATTTATCATCACTGCCTTCGCCCAAACCAAAACAATCCAGATCCGCCTGAATGGCATTTTTATGGGCGAATGCGGCAATAACAACAACCATTGCTACCACGAACCTGTAGCCGGAATAGTACAATTGTACCTGGCTTCTATTTCCCCCACCAATGTTGTAATGATACCCCCTGTCCAACAACCCCAGAATCCGGTTATTTGGGAAAGCCCCGATTATCAATTAGTCTGCTCCAATATAAATGTCTGGTACGCAGGGACACAAGGCACGTCCGTAGGAGCGGAGGATAGATACACCACCCAGACCCCGGCGCCGATTGCTAATAACATATGGAAGACCTTTTATTTCCAGGTATCGGAGCAGGACTGGCAAAACAACAAATACCAGATGCGGCTGAAACTCCGGCTCGGCAACAAGCACCAGGACAATCCCTTTGCATCCACAGGCCAGCACTGGACGGATGACGAGTTCCCCACCCTCGATTTCAGCAGATCTCAGTACAGGCAGGGGTATTCGGAACTGAGAAACTTCGGCCCCTTCGAAACATACTCCGATCGTTGCCACGAATACTGGGTGCAGTTTCAGGTTGATGTGTATTGATCAGGCGGAGGGGATTTAAAAGCGATTCGTGTAAGCGCTTTGACCGATGGCAGCGGCTCGAGTGGCGTCAATATTTACAATAGCCGCAACGATCCTGACCACCGCAACTTTGTAGATCGGTTTACCGGGGATGTACGCACTGTTACACTACTCAAACAGTAAGAACGATTTATGTGAAACGCCGTTAAAAACACTTCTAAGTAGTCAACTCTTCAAACCATCCAATCTCACTCAAACAACCTTTGAAATGAAAAAACTCTTTTTGACCATCACACTCCTGGCCGGTCTGACCATCGCAGCCACCGCCCAAACCAAAACAATCCATGTCCGCCTGAACGGTATCTTTATGAACGAATGCGGCAATACGACCAACCATTGTGCCCACGAACCTGTGTGGGGATCTGTGCAGGCCTTTATAGCAGCCAACACGCCTACTGGAGTAGTGATGGTGCCTCGTACCCAGCAACTTCAGGAGTATATCATCTGGAAAAATTCGGGTTATGATCTCGTGTGCTACAATATACATACCCGGATGCTCGAACAAGGGAACCCTAATATGCCCAGGACGCCGATCGCTAATAATATCTGGCAGTCTTTTTATTACCAGATCTCTCAACAAGAATGGCTCAGCAACACGTATCAGCTGCGTTTAAAACTTAGCCTTGGCAACAGGCACCAGGACAATCCCTTTGCAGCCGTAGGCGAACACTGGACGGACGACGTGTTCCCCACCCTCGATTTCAGGAGTTCCGGTAATGGGTCGGGATATTCGGAACTGAGAACCTTTGGCCCTTTCAAAACATACTCCGATCGTTGCCACGAATACTGGGTGCAGTTTCAGGTTGATGTGTATTGATGTATTCCTGTTCACAGGAATAATAAATCAGACATTATACCAACTGACCATTACTCATTAACCATTTGAATTCCAATGATCCTGTACTCTCATTTTTACGATTTTATTGCCAAACTGATTCTGGTAGCATTACTGGTGGCGTGTCTTTTTATCATCCGGCCCGAATACTGGGAAAGCCTGATGATTGCGCAGTGGGGCCTGCAAGCCGGAATGGCAAAATTCCTGATGATATCGTTTGTCTGTATACTTGTCGTGCCTTTGGTATGGTTTGTTTACCTGCCCTGGTTGTCGCCGGCAGCAGCCTGGTGTTACCTGCGTTTTTCCCTGAAAACACCGGTTTCCTGGGAAGATGCCAGGCAGCTAGAGTCTTTGTTTCGCCCCACGTTGAAAAGAATACACTGGTTTCCAATGACAGAACTAAAAAACCTGCGTCCGGAGGAACGAAAACCTGAATTGCTTCGTTTTTTTGATCAAATTAAAACAACACCCAACCAATGAAAAAGCAATGCCTCGCAGCATGTTTTGCTGCATTTTTTTCGTGTGCCCTATCCGCACAAGATATTCCTTCGAGCATCGATACCTCTGTCTATGCTCCGGTACAAGCGGAACCACTTTCCACAAATTCTTTACTTAATAAACCATTGCCTGAAGGTGCCACTCTACCTTCCTTTCTCGGAGGAGACCAAGGCTTGATGCGGTTTTTAGGCAGCAATATTAATTACCCGAATCAAGCCGTCAAAAACAATATTCAGGGTGTCGTTGCACTCTCCTTTGTAGTGGAAAGAGACGGCTCCATTACGAACGTCGTCGTCCTGCGCGACATTGGCGGCGGTTGCGCGGAGGAATCGGTGCGTGTGGTAAAAGCGATGCCCAGGTGGTTGCCCGGGATGGTTGAAGGTGTTGCCGTAAGAGTTGGTTATACGCTTCCGGTGCGTTTCAAACTGGATGAACCGGAAAACACGAAGAAAAGGAAGTTGTCGCAGCGAGACAGATTTTTCGAGAATTAAACACGAAAAAAAACATGCGCCTCTACTCATACCAACACTCCTCTGTGCCTTACATTAAACCGGACTGGCTGGTAGCCTATAAGATTTTGCCTACAAAACAAATGTTGGAGGAAAATGCAGAATTATTAAAATCCTTATCCTTTCCATACGAAATCACCTTATGAAAACCCTAACCTGTTTTTTGGCACTCTTGTCCGCGCTGACCGCCATCCGTTGCGCGGGCGTGCCGCCCAATTCTGTTAAATTGAGTTCTAAATGGGACCAATCTAACAACCGCCAGGTCAAGTCGATCGCTATCAAGTCCAATTCGTACAGCGAAAAAGATGAAGCGATGTACCAGGACGTAGTAAATGGTTTCAAAAAAAGCCTGCAGCAAAAAGGATTGACAGCAAGAGAGGATCTTGCGGAAGTCGCCCCGGATAGTATATACCTCGATGCTTTGCTGGTATTGGACAAATCGTATCAGGATGTTTTACAAGGGCCCGGAATTCCGGTAGGCGGAGGGATCATGCAAACTTCCACGCCGTGCCTACGCCTCCTTATCCATCTGGTCAATCCGGCCAACCAGCGCGATATCTGGCTCGGCGAAGTATTGTTTGTGCCTTACGATGCCAAATATGTCGGCCATAAAGTGGTGCAGCAATGGACGGCGGCGGGTTTGCTGTCCACCGGTAGCGTAAAATGAGCCATGTTTTTCCGCTCTGCATCTCCGCCCTTTTTGCCTGCCTCGGCACCTTCTTCGCCTACCATGGCTTCAAGGAATTGCTCCGGTGCATCCTGATGTTCCGGGCAGGCTTGCGTACCGAAGGCACAGTAACGGATATTAAAACCGAACTCAGAACCAGAAAAGGCAGAACCTGGATACAATACACGGCTGTTATTTCTTTTGAGACCTGCTACCATCAAAAACGGAAGGTGGAGTATGCGGATGCCTTCACGAATAAACAACGCAGTATCGGCGACAAAGTGCACATCTGGTACCACGAAACAGACCCTGAAGCCTTCACACTGGGTGGCTGGTTTTTTTTCAGGGACATGCTGTCGTTCCTGATCCCTGCCCTGTGTTTTGGCTTGCCAGGCTGGACCTTGTTCGTTCATTTGATCAAAGGAATAATATTTTAAACCCAAAAGTAACTGCCCCTGTGTTAACCAGTTGCGCCGAAAATTAAGGTATAAAATGCTTCCCAATAAACCCCAAACTGCGCTGCTCTCCCGCGACAACTTCCGAAACGGCGTCTTCGAAAGGGATCGCTTCCGGTGTATAGTGTGCGGGCTTCCTGCCGTGGATGCCCACCACATCATTGAAAGACGCCTTTTTAAAGCCGAACACGAAAAGGGCGGTTATTTTTTGGACAACGGCGCTTCGCTTTGTGAAAAACACCATATCGAAGCGGAACTGACAACCATTTCCTGCCAAACGCTCCGGGATTTCATTGGAATGGATTCCATCAGACTTCCGGCGCATTTCTGGCCCGACCTGGCATACGATAAATGGGGGAATGTGATCACTCCGGAAGGCCGCCTCAAAGGAGAATTGTATTACGAAATGTCGGTGCAAACCATCCTGAAAACCATCCATTTCCTGCCTTTTATCATCCATCCTCCAATCCATCATTTGCCCTGGAGCCCTGTACATGCCGGAGCGCCTGTCCTGGAAAGTGATACCTGTTTTGAAGCGCAGGAAGTGGTGGTAATGCTACAAAGAGGCGGCCAGCCGTTTTCAGGATACCACAACTGCTGTCATGGACGAAGGCCGGAAGATCAACTGCCGGCCTACCTGCAAAAGTCTTTACTGCACAAACTGGCAGTACTCGATGCCGGAATGCATATTTGTGGCAACTTTTCGGCCGATCAGGTATTCCTGACTTCCGTTTGGGTGGAAAATGAATGCCTGGATTGGGAAGCCATAAAAGAACTGTCGGCTTTGCTGGAAATACCGTTCCCGGCAATAATGTTTGAGGGAGTTTATGATAAAGATTTGATTATCAATGCCTTTGAAGCATCGACCGACTCTGCAAAAACAGGTTATGACATTCGGTTGAAAAAGGATTTCGGGTTTTTGATATGGGGAAATCAGTTGGGCGCTTTGTAGCCTAACCGCAAAGCAATTGAATACAAAGTTCACGAGCGGTATCAGGAGCAAAACGTATAATCAGTTGTATAACTTCGCCCGAAACATGGAACCAAAGCGCTATAAATCAATGTTAAGCCATTCCTTCCAACACCGACCAAGCGCGAAGCCCCTCACAACTCACAACTCACAACTCACGACTCACGACTCACGATGTCCGAAAAATACCCCCGCACCCACCACTTCCCTTTTTCGGAGGGCGCTACCAACGACGACCGAATCCAGGGAGACTGGCAAGGCATTTTGCAGCACGAACTCGTCATCACCGAAAAACTCGACGGCGAAAACAGTTGCATCAAATCGAACGGCGTGTATGCCCGTTCGCACGGCGCCGTCAACCGGAACCCCTGGGCGCGCCCGATGTGGGATATCTGGGAAAGGGTAGGGCACACGCTCGGCGATTTGCATATTTTTGGCGAAAACATGTATGCCGTGCACAGCATCACCTACGCGGATCTGGAACATTACTTTTATGTATTTGCTATCCGCGACGGCGACACCTGGCTTTCCTGGGATGAAGTGCTCGATTACGCTCAAATCCTGAGCTACCGGTAGCGCCCGTCCTTCAACGGGGAAATTTTACGGAACAAAACCTGAAAAACCTCAGCGATCAACAACAACGCAAGGGCAGCCTCCTGGGCGGCATCAGCGGAGGGGTGGTATGCCGCATCGGTGCCGCATTTCCCGAAGCCGCCTTTTCGGAAAGCGTGCTCAAATACGTTCGCAAAAACCATGTACAAACCGATGAACACTGGACCCGCAACTGGCAAAAGGCAGTCCTCCGCAACGAAAAGCCTGATCTCAGCCGTTGAGACGGACTGGGCAATGCTGGAATCCCTCGACTGGGTGTCGGCCATGCAGCAATGCCCGCAGGAACCTGAATACCACGCCGAAGGGGATGTGTGGACGCACACCCGCATGGTGATAGCGGCGCTGCAGGCTTTGCCCGAATACCAGGCGCAGCACCCGGAAGATCAAAACCTGCTGCTGCACGCCGCCTTGCTGCACGATGTGGCCAAACCGGCCTGTACCGTTGTGGAAAATGGCAAAATCAGTTCGCCGCGCCACGCGAAAATTGGCGAAAAAATAGCCCGGGAAATTCTCTGGGACTTCGACTTTTCTTTTCGGGAAAATGTCTGCGCATTGGTGCGCCTGCACGGATTGCCGATCTGGGGCTGGAAAAATGACCCGGTTCGGTCCTCGATCCTGGCTGGCTGGCGCGTGCGCAACGAACTGACCTACATTTTAGCCAAAGCCGATGTGCTGGGCCGTATCTGTGACACACAGTCGGAATTGATGTACCGGCTCGAATTGTACCGGGAACTTTGCCTCGAAAACGACTGCTTTTTCCAGGCCCGCGAATGGCACAACGCCCATAGCCGGTTCCGGTATTTCTGGTCCGACGAAACCTACCCGACAGAGATTTTTGACGACACCACCCATGAAATAGTCATGCTCTGCGGTATTGCCGGCAGTGGCAAAGACACGGCCTATCAAAAACATTACGCGCATCTTCCGGTCGTCAGCCTGGACCAGATCCGGCAGGAACTCAAAATAAAGCCCGACGATAAAAACGGGCAGGGAAAAAGTGGCGCAACTGGCCTACGAACGCGCCAAGGAGTTTTGCCGCCGCAAACAGTCTTTTGTGTGGAACAGCACCAACCTGACCGCCGAAATGCGCGCCAGACTGATCGGCACTCTGCGGGTGTATGACCCGCGTTTTACCATCGTTTATGTCGAAGTGTCGCAGCGCGATATTTTCCAGCGGCGCAAAGCGGACATCAAAGCCTCGGTATTGGAACGTATGATCCAGCAACTGGAAGTACCGCTGGCCGGAGAAGCGCATAAGGTCAGGTTTATCGTATAAAAGTTAACTTTTGAAAAATGAAAACGAAAGACTTATATCAAAAACAACTTCAATACATTTTCGACCGGCCGGTGACCGAACCAGCCTGGTACTGGTCACCCCGCGAGGAGGAGGAAGATGTTTTTGGAGAAGATCCACTCGCAGCGTTCGAGTTTATTGAAAGGTTGTGTCAACACCCGCAAAGCGATCTGGCGCCTTATTCCGACGATCAGGTCGGGCTTGGGCTGAATTTTATTTTTGACAACAGCTGTTCTAACCTGGCCTGCGATTTCAAAACTGCGAAAGTGCCGTTTAAAAGGCGGGAGGAAACCCTCCGGAATCTTTTCGTGTTGTTCCGGGATATATTTAACACGCGTTGTGTGGCAAGGACCTCGGCAGATTCCAAAAGCGTTTTGTCGCATATCAACTACATCTGTTACATGTTCTGGGATGTTTCTCCACTGTCTCAGTGGCTGGAATTCAACAACCGGGAAGAGATTGCTTCTTCCTTTATGGGTAATCTTTCCGACTTGGATATAGAGAAATTTGATCTCCCCGCAGAAATAAAAGGCCTGATCCGGAAGCAAGCCGCTGCCGCCAGGTCAGGCGCCGCGAAAAAATCGGGTGAAGAAATTTTTTCGGATGTGCTGAACCAATATGCCAACATGAATGCCGAAACGGAGGCGTATTACAAAGCCATAGTTTACGTAATGGAACAATGTCTCTGGCTCGACAATCCGGCCTGCGTGGAAAGCGGGCTGCACGGGCTCGGTCACATGGCTACTTTTTTGCCGAACATAGCCGTTCCAAGGATTGACAAATATTTGAATAGAAAAAATAAGGCGGATCAATCATTGACAGATTATGCCCACGCGGCTCGCGCCGGGATGATCCAATAGTACACACATCACTTGTTTTCCTGATTGTAGTCATTTCAACGGCTGCTAAAACCGTATATTATTGTGGGAAATTGAACAGCATTTCCCATGAAAAAGCAACTCCTGAATATTTATTTCCTTTTTGTGGCGCCATGTCTGGGCCTTTTTGTCCTGCATGCCCAAACGGTATCACCCGCGCCCACACAGCCCCTGATCGTATCTGTTTTCAACCTCGGCACACAATTGCCGGGAAGCGGCGTGATCGGGGTTTTTACTACACCCGTACACCCGGGCCTGAGCGCAGGAACGGAATTCCGGTACAACCAGCATCCCTTCAATCAGTGGTTTCAAACCGCCAAACTGGGCGTATCGTACCACCAATATGTACAAACCGCCGTGCAACTGTATTCGGAAGCCGGGTATCGCCGCGTCATCTGGCGCGGTGCGGCTGCCGAAATGCGGCTGGGTGCAGGGTATTTACACGCTTTTTCGAATACCGAAGTATTTAACCTGAAAGACGGATTATACCAGAAAAAAACAAACCTCGGTCGGCCGCAGTTCATGGCCTCCGGCGCGCTAGGATTGAGTTACCTGTTGCCCAAAGGGCAAAACCCGCCCCGGTTTTTCCTTGATTACCAGTTTTTCCTGCAAATGCCCTTTGTAAAATCGTATGTGCCGCTGCTGCCCAATACCGCCTTGCATGTTGGCGTCGCCATTCCTTTTTTTCACATTTAGGCAACACAAAGTTGCTTTGAACATGATAGTATGGTAATCCATTGACCACCAATGCTTGCTCAACCATCAACATCCTCAATCCCTCAACTTTTACCATAAAAATGACTGTCGTGAAAAATAAATTATTTGCCCTGTTGTTGCCGGTAGCGCTGCTGCTGCCTAATGGCTGTCAGAAAGACGTTGGGCACAGCGCCGATTGTTCGTTTACGGCTACGCCCAATCACCCCAAAGCCGCTGCCTACCAGGCCGTGCTCGATCAGTATGTAGCCAAAGGCCTGCCCGGCATTTCCGCGCTGGTGCGCGATGCCAACGGCGTCTGGGTTGGCGCTTCCGGCAAGGCCGATATTTCCGAAAACGTGGATATGAAACCCTGCACCGTGTCCAAAGCGTGCAGCATAACCAAAACATTTATCGGCGCGCTTTCGCTGAAACTGGTGGAAGAAAATGCCTTTGCGCTGGATGACCCGCTTTCCAAATGGTTGTCTGCTGAAGTGATCGACAAAGTGGAAAATACACGGGAAAGCACTGTGCGCATGCTGCTCAACCACACCACTGGTATTGCGGATGTGATCGACGACAATTCGTTTTACCTCGCCGTACTCAACAATCCTGCGCGGAAATGGACGCCCGAGGAACTGATTCCCTATGTGTACGGCGACGAACCGGAATTTGCGCCCGGTACCGACGCTTCTTATTCCAACACCAATTTCCTGCTGCTGATGATGGTGATCGAGTCGGCAACCGGCCAGGACCACGCCCGGCTGCTGCGGGAAAAAATCATCGAGCCGCTCGATTTGTCCAATACGTCCTATTACTGGCACGATGCGCTGCCTGCCTATACGGCGCAAGGCTATTTCGACCTGTACAACAACGGCACGATCATGAACATGACCAATTACAACACAGGCAGTGGCAACGGCTACGGCGGGCTTTATTCCAATGTGTACGACCTGCAAAGGTTCATCGAAGCGCTGGTGCGGGAGAAAAAAGTGCTTTCAGCAGCCAGTATGGCACAAATGCTGACCTTCACCGACCCCGTGGAAGATGCGAATCGCGCCAACGGACTGGGTATTTTTCGCGATTTCCTCGAACGCGCGCCAGATGAATATGCCTACGGGCACCGCGGCCGCGACCTCGGCTACACCGCCGATATGTACTGGTTTCCGGAAAAAGACATCACGATGGTGTATTTCGTCAATTATGGCACCGATGCCAAAAGCAGCCTGAAAGATACCTTTTTTGATTTCAGGAATGCGATGACGGATGCGGTGATGCGGCAATGAAAAATGGATGGTTTGTACTATTCTTTATAATTTTTGCAGGTTGCCGGTTTATACAATTAAACCGGCAACCTATCTTTCTGTCCAAATGGAAAGCATTTGGCAAAACCAGTCAAACCTATCCAACCGTTGACTTAACAGTACTAAGCATATCAAGCAAATCAGATTTGATTAAACCCTTTACAAATGCTTGATTATCAACACCAATAACTAATAACTAATAACTAAAAATGAAGAAACAACCCAATTTTTTCCTCTGGGCAACCCTGGCAGCATCGCTGCTGGCATTCCCTTTGCAGGCACAGGACGAAAGTGAAGTGGACAGCACCGGACTTGCAGGCGACAACTTCAGCCTGGAAGCCGCGCTCGATTTGTTCAAACAATCGTCCTCTCTCGAAGATTTTGAAAAACGCCTGAACGAAGAAAACAATCCGGCCAATAACCTGGACCTGAATGAAGACGGCCAAACCGACTATGTGCGGGTGGTCGACCAAATGGATGGCGATGTGCACGCTATCGTGTTGCAGGTGCCGGTTAGTGAAAAAGAATCGCAGGATGTGGCCGTGATCGAACTGGAAAAAAACGGGTGCGGAAAGCGCCATTTTACAAATTGTCGGCGATGAAGATGTCTTTGGCGAACAGGTCATTGCCGAGCCTTCGGAAGACGAGGAAATGGACAAACCCAAGGCCGTGGCGGCCCGGCGGTGCATTTCGCACCGGATGCCATAGTCGTCAATGTCTGGCTTTGGCCGTCTGTCCGTTTTATGTACCGGCCCGCTTATGTTGTGTACGTTTCTCCCTGGCGCTGGGGATTGTATCCCAACTGGTGGCGGCCTTTCCGCCCGCATCCATGGCGTGCATTCCACCTCAGGGCCCATCCTTATCGTGTTCATTATCATGTAGTTACCACCCACCGTGTCGTACGCGCGCACCGGGTGTATACGCCACACCGCAGGCATTCGACCGTAGTGCATACCCGTACGACCACTGTTAAGGCAAGAGGTCCGCACGGCGGCAAAGTAAGTAAAACCAAAACTACCACGACCGTTCAGGGCCGCCACGGGAAAGTGAAAAAGGAAAAAACCACCACTACTGCCCAGGGCAGAAACGGCAAGGTGAAGGCTCAAAAAAGTACGACGAAGGTGAAGGGGAATAAGCGCGGTAGGAATTAAGGTGTTTAGTATTTAGTGTTTAGTGTTTAGGGGTACTTTGCCCAAGGTAATCGTGTAGTTTTGGCAAAGTACCCCTAAACACTAAACACTAAATACGAAACACTATTTCAAAGAAGTCACCTCCCGCACTTTCGCGTATCCTTTCATGCTGAATACGTATTTGCGGAATTCGCCCCATTCGACCGTCACTTTTTTATTGACCATGGATTTGTACTGCGACTCAAACGTGTCCGAGCCGGTGAACGGGCGCAGCCAGAGGAACGATTCTTCACTGCCATCTTCCAGTTTGAGGATAATTTTTGGCGAATCGCCGGAGGTTTCGAGCCGGACGAACGTGCCTGCCGTGGAGCCGCTGTCGGTATATTGCGCTGTGAGCGGCACACCGTTTTTCTCAATTTCTCCTTTGCTGACTTCCATAAAGAAACTGATGGAGCCCGGGCATTTGCTCACCAGGGTCTGGCTGAATTTTTCGCCAATCAAGCGGCCGGTTTCTGCATTTATTTCGTCGAGTTCATAGCCATTGTCCTTGGCAAGCGCCTCGATGTGCTTCATCATGACGTTCTGCATGCATTCCATACCTTTCGCTTTTTTGGCTTCGGTATCCAGTTTTTGTTTCTCCAGACCTACAATGCAGGTGCAGGCTTCGTCGTAAGCCTTATCTACGTCCGACTTTTGGGCAAAAACCAGTATGCTGCTGAAAACCAACAGGAAAAGCGAGAAAATCTTTTTACTCATGGGATGTTTTGTTGTGGTGAAAAATAAGGGCAAAGGTAGATCAAGATTTGTATGATTTCATGATGGAATGGGTAATAACGACAATGGAACATCAAATTTTAACATCCGTGTATCATCTATTCAAGCCGTGTTTCAGTTCTCTAAGCGTAGTGTTGACCACCTCAATATCCCAGCCGATCCTACGCTAACTTATCCGCCATACAAAAAATAAAATGCCTCACCCCCAGCAGACTGCCATCCATAAAAAGATCCCCCATTGGCTACAGTCGCCGCCCAAAACACCGGATGCGCCTCGTCGTGCGGCAGTTCGTTCAAAAAACGCAGTTTTGCCTGCCGCAGGGCCTCGTCTTTGGGCATACCGGAGCGGATATTTTCAAAAAACATCCGGATCAGTTTCGCGTTTTTCGCGTCGTCCACACTCCAAAGCGTGGCGACAATACTGCGCGCACCGGCGTGAAAAAACCTTTGGCCAGGCTGATGACACCTTCGCCCAGCCGGTACTCCCCGACACTTGTTTCGCAGGCGCTGAGCACCACCAGTTCCGCCGGGAAATGTTGCAGATACAAGTCGCGCACATACAAATACGCGCTGCTTTGTGTATCGGCAGCGGCAAAAGCCAGGTAGGATAGGTCGCCCGCAGCGCTGCTCGCCTGCCCGTGTGTGGCCAACAGCAGGATGCGATAATCCCCGGCATCTTTTAAAAAGGCATCCACGCCGGCCTTTTCGTCCTCCAGCAGATCGCCCTTCAGCAGCGTACAAACCTCCCGTGCTTCTACCCGGTTGTATTGCAAAGGCCGCAGCCCGTAGGGGTTATTGTTGAAATCCGGCGCTACAGCCAGCAAGGTCTTTGTGCCCTGAACAACCGGCGCCGCATTCAGGTCAGCCAGTTGTGTCGCGGAATACCCGTAACTGATCTGGTAATCGCGCAGCAGGTAATGGTGTCGTTTAAACTGTTGGATTTCAACGGGTTGTTCGCAAAGCAGCGCCTCGAAAGGCACATAAGACAGTGCTCCGTCGGGGATAATAATCAGTTTTTCAGGCAATGCCACGGCAGCCTGCACCGGCGCTACCACAGACTGAAAAATACGGTAAGCCCGGTCGGCATACGTGGCGGACAGGGTTGCCGCTGCCGGACCGGAAGCCCCCGGATATGCCTGGATGCTGTTTCTGAAATCGGAAACCCAGGATTCGAGCGGGAAATTTTTGGCCAGCCGGATACCCTGAAAAACATCGCGGGTAATCACAAACACAAACACCGCGCTGTCCGCCATAAAATATTCCACCAGTGCCCGGTCGCCCTCCTGCAGCAATTCTTTTCGCACCGTTTCGACGGTAGCCGTCTGGATCGTGTATTTCAAACGGAAATAAGCTGGGTATTTTTGCTCGATTTCCGCCACCAGTTCGTGGAGAATTTGCCGCGCTTCGGTGATGCCCGCTTCTGCATTGCGGGCTTTTTCTGTGGCGCCTTCACCCAGCCAGGTCAGGCGGTTTTTTTCCCGGCGGTTCAGTTCGTCACCCCAGTAACGTTCTTTTTCCAGCAACGAATCGGGCACGCCCACAAAACGCTCCGCCCGTTCTTTGTGCAGGTTTTCGAGCAGTTGCAGGCTCCTGCAACGTTCGGCGAGCAAAAAGGCGCGTTCCAGCAGGGGCGTTTCCCCCGTTTGCTGCCACAATCTGAAACAGGCTTCTATCGCGCTCAAAAGGGTGGGGTACTGTTTGTCGAGCCAGCGTTGCCGGGCGGCAGCTGCGGTCAATAGCAGGCGCAGGCTGTCGGCTTGTTGCAAGGCTGCTTCCAGCATCGTGATGGATTGGCGGAGCAATGTGGTGTCGTTGTTGCGCATTCCGCGCCGGCAAAGCGTTGATCCATAGGCTGTTAGCACCTCCGATTTGTTTACAGGGTCCGAGTTGGAACCTACCTGGAGCGCTTGTTCGAAAGTGTTCAGGGCAGCCTGCTCCTCTCCCAAGCGTTCGAGCGCCAGGGCTTTGTTTTTCAGGTAAATGGAAAGATCGGATGCGTCCAGGCGTTGTTGTGGATCGTTTTTTCGGCTTTTCAAAATAGCCGAATGCCGTTTTGCCTCATTTGTTTCCAGAAAAGCGACGCCCAGGTTGTTATAGAGCAAAGCGAGGTCCGGATTTTTGTTGACCCAACAACAGGTAAACCCTTTCGGCTTTCCGGTAGTAATCAATGGCCCGCTTGTAGTCTTTTATTCCGGCAAAACAATTCCCGAGGTTGTTGTTGGGTCCGGCCATGGAAGGGTGGGTGGCTCCCAGGGATTCGGAAAGCACTTCGACAGCGTCGAGTTGCAGCGCCAGCGCCCGGTTGTAATCGCCTTCGTACTGGTAACAAAGTCCCATTTTTTGTTGCAGCGAAGCGACCGGCGCACTGCGCGCAGGGTGAATCGCCTGTTGAATGCCGAAGGCTTCCCGGAACGCATCGAGGGCGGCAATGAATCGCCGTTCTCGAAATGCAGGTCGCCGATGTTCTCCAGCGCAGCCGCAATACCCGGATGGTCGGCGCCGAAATGCCTGCGGCGGATGTCGATGGCCTGCTGGTAAAAACGCGCTGCCGGTCCGCGTTGACCCAGTGCAGCGTAGCAATTGCCCAGGTTGTTCAGTACCTGGGCGGTTTTTGGGTGGTCGGGGCCCAACGCCTTTTCCCGGATGCGCAGGGCCGATTCGAAGGAGTGCAGCGCATCGGTGTAATTTCCCAAAAGCAGGTAACAGTTGCCAAGGTTGTTGTTGCTCGTAGCCAGGTCGGGGTGCCCGGGTGGCAGCAACTGCCGCCGGATGTCGAGCGCTTTTTGGTGCCGGGCCAGGGCTTCCATGTACCGTCCTTTTTGCACGGAGCAGTTGCCAAGGTTGTTGTAGGAATCCGCTACCGATTCATGGTGGTGGCCGAACAAAAGCAGGCGGATTTGCAGGGCTTGTTTGTACCGGGTTTCGGCTGTTTCGTATTCATTTTTTTTGTAAAAATATTCGCCTAAACTATTGATTGCCTGGGCGGTAAACGCATTTTCTTTGCCCGGCTCAGCCTTAAAAATATCCAGCGCCTGCCGGTATTGCTGCCCTGCTGCCTCGAAATCGCCTTTTTCCAGAAAACATGGCCCATTAGCAGCAGGCACTGCACCACCCGGGCGCATCGGCCTTGAAATTACCCATGGCGCTTTGTGCCCGTTCAAGCGCTTCGTCGTACCGGGCCGAATCAAACAGCGTCTGCGCTTCGTGCAACAAACGTACCCCCGACGTGCTGTCCCGTTGCTGGCCGGTGGTCAGCAGGAGGAGGAAGCAGAGCGGGAGCAGGCGGAGCATAGAAGTTGTTGAGTGGTTGAGGGTTGAGATTGTTGAGGTGGTTTTCGGATAGTCTGATTTTTTCTGCCACAAAGGTCACAAACATGCGTCATCCCTCCGGGTTTTATTCGCAATCGTGCAATCTGGCCTTTTGCTACTTTTGGCTACCCATGCCCCTTTGTCATTCTGGCGGAATCTGTCCACTCTAAGGCGCGTTTCCACTGTTTTTCCCTCGTAGAGCGGACAGATTCCGTCAGAATGACAAAGGGGCATGGCGTCATTTAGGCGCCATAAAATTCGAGGTGACTCATATTGGTGTGCTTTGTGGTAATAGAAATCAGTTTTCAGCCTGAATTGCCGTTTTTCGAGAATGTCAATACCTTTATCGACCCCAAGTTACTTTTCGAGCAGCAAAAAACGTATTTCTTTGCGAGATAATATACTTTTTACCACATAGTAGACTTAATCGCCGGGTTAAATTCAGTTTGCGTTATTGTTTATACAAATGCTTGAGTATCAAGCCGGATAACTAATAACTGATAACCAATAACTACTTATGTGGTAAAAAAAAAAAAACCCAGGTACATTTTACCGAACAAAACACATCAACATGAAGAAACCGGATTTCACGGATGAACAACTGGTAACAGCCATCTCTTCAGGCGGTCAGGGACGCGAAACGGCGTTGAAAGCCATCTATGAAGACAGCGACCTGAAACGAATGGTGGGCGCGTTTGTACGCAACCACCGCGGTGATGCGACGGACGGGCAGGATATGTTTCACGAAGGCATTATCGTGCTCGACCGCAACATCAGGGAAGGCAAATTCAGGGGAGAAGCGCCGCTGAAAGGTTATCTGTACTCGATCTGCCGTTTTTTGTGGATGAACCAACTCCGCAAAAAAGCGCACACGAGCACCGTAGCCGAAATGCCCGTAACGACTGAAGCGGACCCGCTGACACCGGAACTGACACTGATAACGGAGGAGCGAAAAGACGTGTTGAACCGATTGCTGAATGAACTGGGCGAACGTTGCCGGCAAATTCTGGAATTGTGGAAACTTTCTTATTCGATGGAGGAAATCGCCGAGACACTCGGCTTCTCCAGTTCCGATATGGCCCGCAAAGCCAAATACCGCTGCCACGTGTCGCTGTTGGAAGTCATCCAGAAAAATCCTCATGTTGAACATTTACTATCTCGCTGACTATCATGGAAATAGAACTGTACATTGAACGAGTTGAACAATACGAAACTGGCCTGATGCCCGAAGCGGAACGCACAGCGTTTGAAGCCGAACTGGCCTCCAACGCCGAACTGCGGCAGGCACTCGAACTGTATCGCCTGGGCCAGGAAGTCATCGAGCAGGGTGTGGAAGCGCAATTGCGCCCGCCAACTGCAGGGCTGGGCCGCAAGCGACAGCGGCGCCACTGCTGCCCTTTAACCGCCCGCCGGGTAACCATGCGCCCCATGTGGATGCGCTTAGCGGCTGCGGCCAGCGTAACCCTGATCCTGGGCTGGTTTTCCATCCAATGGGTGAGCCGCGATTACAGCGATGAAGCAATCTTTGCCGCGCAATACGAAGCGCCCGATACGGGTACTTTCCGCTCCGGTGCTGCCCTGGATAATCCATTGGAAACAGGGTTTAAAGCCCTGGAAAACAATAACTTACAGGCTGCCGAAGATTTTTTCAAAAGCATCCCGCCCGACAACGAGCGGTACGCCGAAGCGCAGTATTACCTGGGCCACACGGCCGGTCAATTGAAGCATTACGACCTGGCTATTGCGGCTTTTCAGGCATCCATACAGCGCAATGAAGCCAAATTTCAGGAAAAAGCGGAATGGAACCTGCTGCTCGTTTACCTGGCGGCCGGACAAACGGATAACGCAGATTTTCAAAACCTGCTGGAACCGCATTGCCGGTAACCCGAACCATGCGTATCAAAAACGGCGGAAGCGTTGCAGGGGAAATTGGGGTCGTTTTTGAGGAAGTTTGAGATATGTGTACCGGCAACTAAAGCAGCCGGTACATCCCTCCCAAAAAAACTATCAAAAACAGCACCTGAAAGTCCACGGCCCGACCCCAGTAATCATCGTTGTGTTCGCCCGGGCGCTCCGTGTACTCATGCGGATATTTCATCGCCAGCAGCAACTGGTGCAGGCGGTTGCCTTCGATAAAAAATCGCCGTCGCCGCAGTCGATAATGAGTTGCTGTTTGCTTTTTTGCAGGCGGTTGACGAGGTTGACCACGGAATAGTGCTCCCAGTTTTCCGGGTGCAGCAGCGGGTTGCCCAGCACCCCTTCCAGGTCCCAGTTGTTCTTTTTCCAGGGCCGCAGGTCCACGCCGCCGGCCATACTTCCCGCCGCGCCGAACACCTCCGGGTGCCGGATAGCCAGTGAAAGCGCGCCGTGCCCGCCCATACTGAGCCCGGCAATGGCCCGCCCGCCCGGTTCCTGCCGGGTATAGTAGTAGTAGTCCACATACTGCACTACTTCCGAAGCGATATGCGTTTCATACCGCACCGTCGAGTCGACCGGACTGTCGATGTACCAGCTGTCGTAGCCGCCGTCGGGGCAGACGATCAGCATCCGGTAGCGGTCGGCGTGTTCGCGCAATTGCGGAGCATCGCCGAGCCAGCCGGCGTAATTGCCGCTCCAGCCGTGCAGCAGGTACAACACCGGGTAGCGTTCGCCAGTGAAATGGTAGTTTTCCGGCCTGATAACCAGGCACCTGACCGGTTTTTGCATGGCAACACTGAAAATCTCCACAGTGTCTACCTGGCCGGCGTGAGCATACAAGGTGTTGAGGATCAAAAGGGTGGAGAGGAGGTGCTTCAATAATTGTTGAGAGTTGAGATTGTTGAGGGGTTGAGGTTGTTGAGGGTGGTAACTCAAGTATTTAGTTACCACCCTCAACAATCTCAACCTCTCAACCGCTCAACAATCTGTTGAGCAGTGAATGGAGATTGTTGTGAGGATTGTATTTTTGGGTTATTATTTCACTTAATCATACATGTTATGCACGCTTACACTTTTGAAAAACTGGAAGTTTGGCAACGAGGAAGGGAGTTGAACAAACAAGTTTATCACCTTTCATTGCAGTTGCCTAATGATGAAAATTCGGCATGACTTCACAGGTTCGCCGGGCTAGTCTCTCTGTAACATGCAATCTTGCAGAAGGCAGCGGAAGGACAAAAGGAAAGAACAGGCCCGGTTTTCTGAAATTGCCTATGGCAGTCTGGTAGAAGTATTGAATCTTTTGATCACTGCTGTTGACTTGAAATATATCCATCAATCTGACTTAGCAGATATTCGTCCACTCATTGAGGAAATATCCCGAAAAATAAACGCACTTCGTCTCTCTCAATTAGAAAAGCATAAACGCCAGAAGAATAATCCTCCAAAGTAATCTTGACGCGCTTTAAGTTGTTGAGGGTTGAGAGGTTGAGATTGTTGAGGGTTGTAACTAAATGCCTGAGTTACCACCCTCAACCCCTCAACAATCTCAACAATCTTCAAAATTTCTTGTCCAGCACATACGGCAGCATCGCCCGCCAGGTTGGCCAGTCGTGGCGCATATCGCCGCCCCAGATATCGAGGTCGCAGCCGATACCTTTGCCGGCGAGGATACCCGCCAGCCGGCGTGAACCTTCCGGATCTTCATAGTCGCCCGAGCCCGTCATGATATGGATATGGCCGCTGGCCCGCAGTCGTTCCAGCACATTGTGGTCGGTCAAGTTGGGCAGGTAGTGGCAGGGCGAGTTGAAGTACACGTCTTCGTCAAAATAACCCTTGGTATAAGAAGTCAGGTCGTACAGGCCGGACATGGCAATGGTGCCTGCAAACAGGTCGGGCCGGCGAAAGAACATGTTCGCGGCGTGTAAAGCGCCGAGAGATGCGCCGCTCGTAATGATCGGCGTGTTGTCGCTGCTGTGCATTTTGATAAACGGCACCACCTCGTTTTCCACGTAGGCATTGAACTGCTGGTGGCGGATGGCTTTGTGGCGCGGGTGCATCCGGTTGTTCAGCCAGGCCTCCGAATTGATGCTGTTGATGCTGAACACTTTGACTTTACCGCTATTGATCAGCGGTTCCAGTACCGAAATGAGTTGAAAACGCTCATATTCAAGGTAGTCGGCAGCGGCAGTCGGGAGCAGTAACAAACTAAACCCGAAGTGGCCGTACATGGCGATTTCCATGTTTTTGTTTAGCCGCGGGCTAAACCAGTTGTGGATTTCTCGTTTCATCTGAAAATAGAATGAATGAATGTTGAGCGTTAAAAATGTTGGACTTCGGCAAAAGTAAAAAAAGTAGTGTAGATAAAAATAAACATTTTGTTTTGAATAAAACACAGAATGTTTACCTTGGCGGTCTGAAACACGGAAACAGCAGAAACGTCAGCATTTTATTCTTCACCAAACTGATATTTAAGCTATGGAAACAACTAAAAACGCCATTGCCTGGTTTGAAATTCCGGTCAGCGATTTCGAACGAGCCAAAAAATTCTACGAAACGATCTTCGATTTTGAAATGCCTGAAATGGATATGACCGGCATTCGAATGGGAATTCTGCTCCACAACCGCGAAGAAGGCGGGATCGGCGGCGCTATCTGCCACGGCGATGGGTACGTACCCGCCGGCGCCAGCGGCCCAAAAGTGTACCTCGACTGCGGCAATGACCTCAATACGGTGCTGGGCCGCATCCCGGGCGCCGGCGGACAGGTGGTATTTCCCAAAACGGAAATCGGGCCCGATATGGGGCAGTTCGCTTTTTTTACGGATAGTGAGGGGAATGTGGTGGGACTGTACTCCACAAATTAGAAGTGAGAGACGTGAGTTGTGAATCGTGAGTCGTGAATCGTGAGTGGTGCTTTGCCCAGTGTTTATTTTGTAGGTTTGGGCAAAGCACCACTCACGATTCACAACTCACGACTCACCTACTCACTTCTGTAAAAAGTCCTCGTACAACGTCTGCAAATACGCCTTCGCCTGGTTTTGCGCTGTTGAATCCAGTTGACCGCGCCACCAGTGCCATTGTTTGTTGTCGAAATAATAAAAACCTGCGCCCTGGCGGGTGGCCCAGCCGAGACCGTTTTCGTTGGTGTAGTAGGCGAAATCCAGTTTGCGATTGGCTTCATTCGGGTAGGCATTTGTAAAACCGTTCAGGTCCCATAAATCGCGGCTCCATAGGAAATCAGTAACGGATTTTCCGCTGATTGTGTGCAGCACCGTCGCCGGAATATCGTGGTGATTGCCAAAAACATCCACTTTTTTTCCTGCCCACTCTTTGCTGATGGGCTTGCCAAACAGAATCAGCGGGATGTGCCTCGATCGTGGATCATCCATGCCCGCTCCGCTGGGATGAGAGGCGCCGTGGTCGGCTACAAGGACAAACAGTGTGTTGTTGTACCAGGCCTGTTGTTCGGCAGTTTTGAAAAAATTCACCGATGGCATAATCGGCAAAAGCGGCGCTGTGCAGGAACATATGGCCTTCGGTACCGCCGTTCTGCCACTTGCTTTGGTAGGGCACATCAAACGGCGGATGCAGGCTTAGCGTCATGGCCGTTGCCAGAAATGGCGGGCGCAACTGATTGATTTCCTGGATACTGTGTTGCAGAAGTTTGTAATCGTCCACGCCCCAGCGCTGGGTTTTATCGGCGGAGGGGAAATCGGGTTCGGAGCGAATCACTTCCATTTTCTGGTTGCGCAGCCACACACCGATGTTGGCAAACGTCAGTTCACCGCCGTAAAAAAAAGCGGTCGAATAACCTTGTTCGTACAAGATGCGGGGAAGGGAACGGATTTTCTCAGCCTTGTCCGACAGGAGCACTATGGATTGGTCGGGTTGCGCCGGATAACCACCCAACACCGACACGATGCCCTGATCGGTGCGGTATCCGCTGCCGTAAATATTTTCAAACAGAATACCTTCCCGGATGAGGCGGCTCAGATTGGGGCACACGCCTTTTTCACCACCGAGTTCTTCCACTACCTGCGCCGTCATACTTTCCATGATGATAAAAACGACATTCAGGCGGGTGCTGTCGGGTCGCGGTTCCAGCAAGTTCATACTATATGCAATATCTGGATGGCCATTTCTCATCAGGAAATCAACTTGACCGGCAGCCTCGTTATCCGGCATAAAACGGTAATGGTTCTCCGTCGAGCGCGTTTCCAGTTGGCTGTGCGCCAGGTACCAGGCGGTGTTGGTCGCGGCGTGGTTGTTGAACGCATGCACCGAATAGTACACTGCGCTTTCGTTGATGGGCATCACACCCAGCCCGCCGCGGATAGCCAGCGCCAGCAATCCGACCAAGACAGGAAGTGCCAGAAAAAACCAGCGGGAAATGGTTTCCGGGTATAACTCTTTGCCTACTAACCACTTATATGATTTCCAGACCAGCCAGACGCCGCCAACAAATAACCCGACTGCCACCAATTTAAAACCGAAGGACATGGAATCGAGCAGCGCACGTGGTGTGGACAGGTAATCCACCGCACGGTGGTTCAGCGGCGTATGCCATTCTTCATAAATGAAAATATTGGCCCCGAAAATGAAGACGAAAGCCGTGATTATCAGGAAATTAAACCCCGAAATGAGGCTGTTGGAAAATGGATAAGCCCTTTTGCCGATCAACAACCCGATAAACCAGAACAGTACCGGCAACAGCAGCAGGTAACCCAGCATGCTCAGGTCGAGCGGCAAAGCGTACCAGAACGCATACCATCCCGATACCGGCTCCTGCGGCGACCAGTCGTGCCGGAACCACAGCACAAACCACAAGCGAAAGAGGGCAAAAAACAACAACCAAAAAATACCCAGCCTGAGCGGGAACGCAACTACTGTTTTCAATGTAAATAACTTATTTTCAATCCGTTAGCATCATCGCTCCGGATTTTAAAACGCTCGTCGAGCCGGTGGCCGACGACCCAGATCACCGCTCCGTCGCCATTCAGCAGCAACCATTGCCGGTCTTTTTCCAGGCGCGACAGTTTCAGATTGGTGAAATAATCCTGCAATTTCTGGCTTTGTCCGCCCATGCCGAAGGGCTGAAAAACATCACCCGCCTGCCAGCCGCGCAGCAGCAACGGGAATACCAGTTTATCGGCATCTGCCATAATCGCCTCGCGCCCGTCCGGATACGGTGGGGCAGGCGCTGCAGGCATCAGCATGAGCCGGGCGCCATCGGGCAAAGTGACCATCAGATCATCTTCCTGCACCGATACTTCGGGTTGTTTGGGCACTAAAGGGCTGATGATCAAATCTTTGCGATCCACCAAAGCGCGGTAATGATCCGAAGTGATTTCCCGTCCCGGCTGCTGTTGCAAACCCTCGCCCAGTTGCCGGCATTGTTCCGCCGAAAAACCCATTTTCCCCAAAAAAAGAAACAAAAAATGGCCGGTGTGCGGTAGACCTTCCAGATCGGATAAGGCCAGGCGCAGCGTTCCGTCCGGCTCCCGGCGACTATTTTCCCGAAGCCAGTTGTCGATAAAATACGTGTTAATATCATCCAGTTCGCCCATCCGCGCCATCATTTTTTGGGCCGAATGCAAAAAGTCGGGGTTGATTTCCTGCATCAGCGGCATGATCCGGTGCCGGATAAAATTGCGTGTATAATCGTCCGATGCATTGCTGCTGTCTTCGCGCCAGGCAATGTTATGCGCCGATGCAAAATCGTTTATTTCCTCGCGAGTGGCAAACAGCAAAGGACGGATCACCTGCACATTTTGCGCCGGAATGCCGCGCAGCCCTTTTATACCCGTACTGCGCACAAAATGCAGCACCAGCGTTTCCACCGAATCATTCAGGTGATGGGCGGTTGCGACTTGTTTAAAACCTTCTTTTTCGCAAATTTCAGCAAACCACTCATACCGCAAATCGCGCGCCGCCACTTGTGTGGAAAGCCCATTATGTGCTGCATAACTGCTTGTTTCAAAACGTTTTACAAAAAAAGGGGCGACCAGTGTTTCCGCCAGGTGCTGCACAAATGCGGCATCTTCGTCCGAATCCGCACCGCGCAACTGGAAATTGCAATGCGCAATGGCAAAAGGCCAACCTGCCTGCTGAAACAAATGCGCCATTACGACAGAATCCAGGCCTCCACCCACGGCCAGCAAGGTGGTCGTGGTCGGGCCCGGAATCAGTTGGTTCGAATGAACAAATGCCTTGAATTGTTCCAGCAGCGCCATGGTTAAATTCAGAAAGCCAGCGCCAGTCCCGCCCGCAAATTAGCAGCCGGCGAACTCTTGAGTGAAAAAGCGTTCAGCAGGTTATCAGATACAAAATACGCCTGGATCGGCCCGGGTGTTACTGCCAGGTGGAAGCCCAGGTTGGCTGCCGATCGTTTGTTCACGCTGTACATGCCACCCAGCGACAACCATTTCAGCGGCAGCCAGCGTACACTGGCCCCAACGGCTGTATTGTTGTTGTCGCCCTGTTTCTGGTGAAAAACGGTCATCCCTACTGCCCAGTGCTTGGTCAGTTGGAACGTGCCGCCGAGGTAAATACGCATGGGCGTGCGGGTTTCCATGGCGTCCGTTGCCGACTGTGTGAAACGGAAAATATCGTTCAGCGTATCGAGTTTGGTATCGAAACTGATGCTGTCAGAGCCGTTGATGATGTCGATACCGGGAATGCTGGTGCCTTCATACGTGTATTCCGCTTTGCTCTGGAAATAACGCGGGTCGTTTTTCCACTTGATCAGTCCGCCCAGGTTGACCACGCTGGCATCGAGTGTCAGGCGTTTGGTCAGTTCGAAGGTGGCGCCGAGGTCGAACGCCACGCCCTGGTTTTTGGAGCGGATTGTATTGCTGAAAGCATCCAGCGTAATATCAAAACCGAGGTCCGAAGTATCTATTGCTGAAATAATCGAGGAGGAATAAAACGCATAATCGGTTTTCAGCGTCAATTGATAAATATCCGGGTCGGTGTACAGGGACATGCTGTGTCGGTCGTCGTCGGTGCGCAGGGCGCTGATGCCGCTGAGGTATTTGGCGCGGACGCCCAGGTTGAGCGGGCCGACCTTGCGCATCACACCGACACTCCATTCGTGCCAGTCGGCAATATCGGCCTGCGGACCAAACTGCACCGTTTCGCCGATATAAGCAGCGTTGCCATTCCAGACCAATTCAGGCAGCGATTTGGGGTAGGTCAGGGTGCCGGAAAACGCGATGGCGTGCCCGGCCTGAATGCCCCATTTGCCGTTTTTGCTGCGATAGCCGAAAGAAACGGTTTCCAGCCGCTGGTCGAAACGCAGGTCGTTTTCAGGGTCCAGTTTGCTGATTGCATTGTCAAAATCGACAATGGTGCGGTCGCCATCCTTTCTGAAAATGTCGTTGTAGGTCAGATCGCCGGAATGCGCCGCATCGATGCTGTAGGCCGGAAGGCCGATGACGATGCGTTTATTTTCCGGAAAAAGCCGGGTTGACGGAGGTGTTGCTGTGCCATAGATTGGACAGGGAGTGCAACATCATTTCCTGCTGGGCATATGCCTGACAAGTAAACACCAGAAATATTAAGGTGCCTATATATTTGATTTTCATTGTTTTATTTTTTAAGGTCCCAGTACCTGGTTTTTACCTTGATCCCCATTTTCACCACAGCTGTATTGTTGGCCAGCAATTTTACAGGCACCGTGCCACCCTGCGCCGTTGTGAAGGAGGTTTTTAGAATGGCTTTTTTCGTCTGGCGGATCCGGTCGAAACGCGTGGCTGACATCGGAATAAAATTCTCGGCGCGTGTGACACCGCTAGCAACGCCGTTGGTGATGGGCGCCGATTCCATGATCAGTCTGGAGCCATCGTAGAACAGCGAATCGAGTACCAGGCCGGCCTCGTCGAGGAACAAAATCTGCATATCGGCAGAAATGGGCGTGCCGTTTTCGGTGACCAGTTTGAATTCCACGGACTCGATTTTAGCCGTATCCAGGTCCGAATAATCGCCGAAATTCAGGTCCATTTCCTGTTCTGCGCCGAAATTTTTGGCAGTGCCTTCCAGCAACAATTCCACCCGCATACCCAGCCGGATGAGGCTGCTATCCGTCAGAAAGCCGATCAGGTTGCTGTCGCGCTGGGCATTGCTGATACCTTCTACTTCATAGATCAAACGGGTCGGTTGCGCATTAAAAATGGCGCCGATATTGGAGTTGCTTTCGTCCAGCCGTACTTCCGTATACTTGGTCTGACCGATTTCATCCGGATGGCGCGGATAATTGAAATCCAGGCTGTCGTCGTTGAAGGCAGTGGTTTCCAGCGGAATTTCTTCCCCGTTTTGCCCGATAAAACTGAGGTACTTGATGTAGCCGCGTGTAGGAAACCCCCAGGAATTGGAGATCAGCATGGTTACTCTGGGGTTTTTGATCGTTACGCCGCCATCGAGATTGGTCTGGTTGATGTCGATTTCGATGGTATCGCGGGTCAGCGGGTACGACGAATAGCCCCAGTAACCTTCCAGGTAAGACAAAATAAGTCCCTGAAAAACGACAAAAAATCCGGGAGTGCCGGGCGCAATTTCGGGGATTTTCACCCGGTCGCCATTGGGTTTGTGCAGGTCGTAAATAAAAATCAATTCATTGCTGTCCGATTCCGCTTTCCAGCCTTCGAGGTTGAACAAGGGAGAAATGTATGGGAAACTGGCGTTGGGCGGTACGGTCAACGGGATGCTGAGTGTCAGGCCGTTTTTGCTCATCTGCGCGACTGTAAAAGTGCCGGTGAGCGTTTCTCCGGTGGAGTTGAGGATCGCCAGATTGATCGTTCCGCCTTTAAAAAGCGCTTTCCGGATCGTGACGCCGTCATTGGAATAAAACGGATACCGGTAAAAAGTATCGGGGATCGGCGCCGGTCCGCTGGGGAAAGTATTAAAAATATCGGATGCCGGATTTTTCGCAAAGGCTCGCGGGTAATAGAGCGTCATGGTGCCGTCTGGATTGATGAAAAGCGGATCGCGCGACGAGTCGTCGTTCAACACTTTGAACGATAAGTCTTCCAGTTTTAGAGTGGTGGAAAAAAGCGGGAAGGCAAATTCAGCGCTGTGGTCATCCAATTCAATGTTCTCAAAATCGGATTTTTTGCAGGCCGACCAAATACTGCTCACAACAAGCAGCAGCAGCAGTGGTCGGAGAAGTGGTTTGTGTTGCATTTGTAAGAGGTAAGGGTTGGGTGAAAAAAGCGTTTTCAGGCAAAATGGGCATGAAAGTTTCAAAATTTCCACAAAAGTGTGCCAGGCTGCCTGAAAAATCGTGCAAGGGGTTAAAAACTAAAACCAACGGAAGCCTGTATGACAAAATTGCGATCCTTGTCGTCGCGGTAAATCAGCGACAGGTCGTCGGCGACGGCGCCTTTGGCTAGATCTGCTTCATTTCTGGTCAGATCGGACAAGCCGTACTGCACCCGCACATTGAGATACAGCGCCCTGCCCAGAAATAGGAAACGCCGCCGACCAGGCCGTAATCGAGGTATTGTACAGGCTGCCGCGATCTTCCGTATAGTCGTAGTAAGCGCCCTGCGTTTTGAGAATATCAAATTTTGCAGCATCTACCTGTACGTTAACCGTTTCGCCCGCAGTACCTTCTCCCGGGTCGTCTTTGCGGTAATTGTGTGAAAGATTGACTTTTACTTCCGAAATTGGGTTGTTCGGCGGCACCACGGAAATGGCGTTGGAATAGGTCAGCGCGCCTTCTCCGACCGACTGTACCAGCAGTCCGGCATACGCCCCGCCGGAGATCTCGAAATCTTTCCAGCGGGCATATGCCATGACCGGGATGTCGATATAGGAATTGTTGACATTGATCAGGTATTTGGCATTGCCGGTGGTGAATTTTACTGTGCTGTTGTTGCGGAAAAATTTATAGGAAGGGCCGTCGAAAGTGTATCTAGCGCCTTTTTTGGAATACAACACTTCGCCGCGAACCCCAAAATTATCCGTGATCGGATAACCCAGTGTAATCCCGATCTGGAAGCCTGTTACATTTTCCCAGTTTTCAAGCGAAGCCCCGCCGACACCCAGTTCGGAGTCTCCTTTGATGGTCGCAAAATTCAACCCTGTTTTGAACCCGTAACGCAGTTGTGCGTTCATCGACAGCGAAACAATCGTTAACAACAAGGTAAAAACGTATTTCAATTTCATAATCAATGTTTTGTAAAATAAAGTTAAGTTCTGTGGGTGCAAAAGTACGTCTTTCCGCAAGTGTTTGATTATTGCAATGCAGAGTTGCTTTACCTTTGTGCTGACAAAAATAAATCTTTGCCTTTTGCCCTTCGGCCAGTGAAAAGGTTTCTCCTGCTCGTGCCTCGCAGACGAAACCTTTTCACTGGCCAGGGCAAAGAAAGATTGCCAATGAGTTACAGCAGAATTAGTTCTAACTCATTTTGTTCAATCCTATTATTTGTCTCTAACGCTGCAATCCACCATTTGCTGCCCGCGAATTTGCTCAAAACTGGCATTTTACGACTCACGACTCACGACTCACAACTCACTTCTCACTATATGGAAGACTGGCCACTCTGGGAAGTATTTATCCGCTCCAAACAAGGTCTCAGCCACAAACACGTGGGCAGCCTGCACGCCGCCGACGCCCAAATGGCTATTGAAAACGCCCGCGATGTGTACACCCGCCGCAATGAAGGGGTAAGCATCTGGGTTGTCGAATCGGTGCATGTACACGCATCTACCGAAGATGCGGAAGCGTTTTTTGATCCCGCCAACGATAAAGTGTACCGCCATCCAACTTTTTATGAACTGCCCGATGCGGTCAAACACAAGCAAGTGTGCCGGCATCGATTTATACAAATGCCGGCGCAGAACCACCACAACTAACCGCCCCCTCATGGAAAATCTGCATTTCGAATACCTGCTCCAACTCGGCGACAATGCCCTGATCCTGTCGCAACGCCTCGGCGAATGGTGCGGCCACGGCCCGGTGCTCGAACAGGATATCGCGCTGACCAATATGGCGCTCGATCTGCTCGGTCAGGCCAGGATGCTGCTTGCCCGCCAATTCTATTTCGATACCTGGCATTTCTTTCATTACAAGGCGTTGCTGGACAGCCGCGACGAACACCTGGCCGCTATTGCCGAAAAATCGCTGAAGGAAGTCACCTACCACCTGCGCTTCTCCTCCGAGTGGATATTGCGCCTGGGCGACGGCACGGAAATCAGCCAGAAAAAATGCAACAGGCGGTAAATGATCTGTGGCCTTTTACCGGTGAACTGACCACGCCTTGTCCTGCCGACCAATGGGCAGCGGATGCGGGCGTCGGGGTCGACTTATTGAAAATCAAGGAGTTGTGGGAACAAAAAGTGGCGGCTGTGCTGGATGAAGCCACCCTGCAACTACCCGCAGGGCAATGGATGCAAAAAGGTGGAAAAACGGGTCGCCACAGCGAACACCTGGGTTTTATGCTCGCCGAAATGCAGCATTTGCAGCGGACGTATCCTGGGAATGCGTGGTAATTTAGTTATCAGTTATCGGTTATTAGTTATCAGGGTGGGTAGGGTCAATTTGTACAAAAACTTGGTTTCCGTTTTTGAGCGACCAAATATTTCTACAAATTGACCCTACCCACCCTGATAACTAATAACCGATAACCAATAACTAAATCACAGGCCGAAAAGAGACTTGCCCAGGTACGTTGCCGCATCACCGAGTTCTTCTTCGATACGCAGCAACTGGTTGTACTTGGCAATCCGGTCGGAGCGGGAAGCGGAACCGGTTTTAATCTGGCCCGTATTGAGCGCCACAGCCAGGTCGGCAATGGTGGTATCTTCCGTTTCACCCGAGCGATGGCTGATCACCGAGGTGTAAGCGTTGCGGGTGGCGAGGTTCACAGCCTCGATGGTCTCCGTCAGCGTACCGATCTGGTTCACTTTGATGAGGATCGAGTTGGCGATTTTTTCGTCGATACCGCGTTGCAGGCGTTCCACATTGGTCACAAACAGGTCGTCGCCCACCAATTGGATGCGGTGGCCGAGGGTTTCGGTTTGTAGTTTCCAGCCGGCCCAGTCGTCTTCCGCAAAACCGTCTTCGATAGAGTAAATAGGGTAGCGGTTGCACCAGTCTTTCCAGAAAGCGACCATGTCTTTGGAAGAAAAGCGGTCGCCGGTTGATTTTTTGAACACATACTCGCCTTTTTCGGCATCGTAATATTCGGAAGCGGCGGCATCCAGGGCGATCACCATATCTTCCAGCGGGCGGTAACCTGCTTTTTCAATAGCAATCATCACCATTTGAATGGCTTCTTCGTTGTTTTTGATACCCGGCGCAAAACCGCCTTCATCGCCCACATTGGTAGCGTAGCCCTTGCTTTTCAGTACACTTTTCAGGTGGTGAAACACCTCAACACCCATGCGCAGGCCTTCGCGGAAAGAACTGGCGCCAACAGGCATGATCATAAATTCCTGAAAATCAATACCATTGTCGGCATGTGCACCGCCGTTGAGGATATTCATCATCGGTACCGGCAACACGTGCGCATTCACGCCGCCGAGGTAGCGATAAAGCGGTTGTCCCAGTTCTTCGGCAGCTGCTTTGGCCACGGCAAGGCTCACAGCCAGGATGGCATTGGCGCCTACTTTGCTTTTATTGCGGGTGCCGTCGCGGGCGATCATCAGGCGGTCAATTTTGATCTGGTCGGTCACTTCCTGGCCGATCAGTTCTTCGCGGAGTAGAAGTTCCACATTTTTTACGGCCTGTTGCACACCTCTTCCAAGGTAGCGGGTAGCGTCTCCATCACGCAGTTCAACGGCTTCATGTACGCCAGTACTGGCTCCGCTGGGTACGGCTGCACGCCCCATAAAGCCTGTCTCTGTCCACACCTCTGCTTCGATGGTGGGGTTTCCACGACTGTCGAGAATTTCGCGAGCAATTATTTCACGTATTGCACTCATGTTCTGTATGTTAAGTTATTTGAAATGTAAAAATGGTGTTTTAGTGTTTTGGTGTTTTAGTGTTTTGGAGCGATAGCGCTTGGGATTAGTTCGTATCTCAGGAGTTGTCAGCCCAAAACACTAAAACACCAAAACACTAAAACACTAAAAACACACTCACTTATATCTCCGTCGGATCAACCGAATAAACGTCTTCGCTTCTTCCACCCGTTTTTTATCCAGCCAGCCGTAGCGAATCACGCAACTGTCGATCAGGTAATTTTTGGCGTCAGAAAACTGGCTGTATCCATTGACCGTGGCCCCCGATGCCTGGCCGTCGCCGGCAAAGTTCCGCGGGTCAGCAGAGCAGGCGGTCGTTCAGCGCAATGGCTTTTTTCAGGTCGGCAATCGGCAGTTCTGAAAGTTTGTCAGAGAGTTCCTTTGCCTGTTTTTCTTCAAAAAGGACTTCCACACCCGAAGGCACCTGGTCGGTACTTTGGGAGGCTACCACTGGTTGAGGTTGTGGGGCGATTTCGACAGGCGGTGCGGCGGGAGCCGGTTTTTCCTCGACAACAGGTGGCGGCGGGGGGGCGGCGCGGCCTGCTCGTATACCGGCGGCGGCGGCGGCGGAGGCGCTACCGGTTCGGCAGGTATAGGAACGGGTGGTTCTTCCGCTACGGCCGGCTTGGAGACAATGGGTTTCCGGTGCGCTATTACATCGCTTTTTGGAGCAACAGTCGCAGTTTCGGAAAGAATCGCATCGTACAGCTCGCGCACATAAGAAGCCATAATATCCACATCGATCCGGACGATGGTGTCTGGATCCTTGCTCATCCGGGCGTACTCTCTGTTGAGTTTGTCCAGGTAAATTTTCGTTTTATGTAAATCCATTTGCTGAAGGGAGGGTAGTTCTGCCTATTTTCACCGGCGAATTTCAAAAATTACTGCAATAAATCCCTGATCTTATTTCAAGTTTTATTTTAAATATTTGGTTATCAACGATTTAAAATAAAAATTTAAAATCAGACAGCGGGCAAATCAGCTCAAACGAAGGATAACGATGTTTCTCGAGCCACATTTTAAAGGCCAGCGCAGCGGCTGGATAGAAGTTGTTTGCGGTTGTATGTTCTCCGGAAAAACGGAAGAACTCATTCGACGCCTCAAGCGGGCGAAAATTGCTGAAATGCGTGTGGAAGTTTTTAAACCCCGTATCGATACGCGTTACGACGAGATTGCTATCGTCTCGCACGATACCACATCCGTATTAGCCACGCCTGTCGACCACTCTTCCAAACTGCTTAAAATCAGTGCGGATACTGCCGTGGTGGGTATTGATGAGGCGCAGTTTTTTGACGACGATTTGCCGGCGGTGTGCCAGGAATTGGCCTTGCGCGGGGTGCGCGTTATCGCTGCCGGTCTCGATATGGACTACCGCGGACTGCCCTTCGGACCCATGCCTGCCTTGCTCGCAACGGCCGAATACGTCACCAAAGTCCATGCTATTTGTGTGCACTGCGGCAACCTCGCCACGCATTCCTACCGCCTGGCCGAAGGGGATTCGATTGTTTTGCTGGGCGAAAAGGAACAATATGAGCCGCGTTGCAGGTCCTGCTATCATCAGGGGAATATTTTGCGTTTAAAGTGAGATATATAAAGGTGTTTTAGTGTTTTCGTTTTTTAGTGTTTTAGAGTGCTACTGCTTGGCTATGCACCAAATCTTAGGCGATGAACACTAAAACACCAAACACTAAAATACTATCACATTATGAAAAATAACCTCCTACTCCTCCTCCTTTTTACCACCCACCTCTCCGCCCAGGATGCCTACCACACGGCACTCAGCACCCTGCTCCAGACCACCTTCTCGCTGCCTGCGCCGGTGCAATGGGTGCTGCCCAACACCGAAACGGCTACGCTGGCCTCCTCCATCAACTACGGGGGCAGTACAACTAATATTACCGTATCCGGCCAGCCCTTTAGCCAGGCCCGCCAACGCGTGGTGACCTTGCAGGCCAATGCCTGGGATGCAGGACATTTGTACCAGAACGCTTCTGCGGTATCTGCCGGCGACAAGTGCCTGGTAATCATTTGGTTGCGTAGCCCGACCGCGAATGCGAAAGTCAATATTTTTGCAGAAAACAACGTCACCTACAGCAAGGAAGTGCTTTCAACGGTCACTGTTGGCAGTGAATGGAAAATGTACGCAGCACCATTTCAGTCGCAGTCGGCATATGCGGCCGGTGCGCTCAACATCGGACTGCACCTGGCATTCGGCAACCAGACCATCGAAATCGGCGGTGCGGCCTGTTTGAATTACAAAAACACGGTGTTTTACACCCAGTTACCCGTATTGCTGAACAACGATACGTACCCCGGCCAGGAACCCGACGCTGCCTGGCGCGCAGATGCTGCCACAAGCATCGACCAATTGCGCAAAGCCAATCTTACCGTGCAGGTGTCCAATACCAGCGGTCAACCGATGTCCGATGCACAGGTGCAGGTGGAAATGCAGCAACATGCGTTTAAATTTGGCACAGCGGTCATCAGCAATAAATTCAACGGCGGCTCGGCTTATGATGCCACATATGAAGGGAAACTCCTGGATCTCGACGGCAATGGACACGGATTCAATGAATTGGTGTTTGAAAACGACCTGAAATGGCCGGGTTGGGAACAGCACTGGTATAGTTCACAAGCCGAAATTGCCAGTGATGTGCAATGGCTGCACGACCGCGGCATCAGCATCCGCGGGCATAACCTGGCCTGGCCGGGCTGGGCATATTCGCCCAACGACATCAATGCAAATGCCACGCCTGCTTATATCAAAAGCCGTATTCGGGCGCACCTGCAGGCGATTCTGAGTTACCCCGGCGTAGGTACTGAAATGATCGACTGGGATGTTTTAAATGAAATAACAACCAACAACGATTACGCCAACCGATTTGCCGGTACACCCGGCTATACAACAGGCCGGGAATTGTACGCCGAAATTTTCAAACAGGCCGATTCACTCGCGCCCAATTCGGTACTGTACCTCAATGATTATGTTGCCATCGAACAGGGCGATTCGCCCACCAACGGCATCGCTACCTGGCGCAGCCGCATCGACGAACTTATCGCTGCCGACGCTCCCCTCGAAGGCATCGGTTTTCAGGGGCATTTCTCCGCGTCGCCAACCGGCATTCCGAGGATCAAAGAAATTTATGACGAATTCTGGAACGCCTACGGACTGGAAGCCAAGGTAACCGAATATGACATCGATAAACTGGTGCCCGCCCAGACGCAAGCCGATTACATGCGCGATTTCCTGACCGTCACTTTCGCACATCCCAGTATGAAAGGTTTTCTGATGTGGGGATTCTGGGACGGCGCCCACTGGACCGGCAACGCGCCGATCTTTCGCCAGGACTGGTCCCTGAAACCCAGCGGAGAAGCATTTATCGACCAGGTTTTTAACCAGTGGTGGACCAATGAAACCCTGCAAACCAACCTTTCCGGCAATGCTTCCGTCCGTGGATTTAAAGGTAAATACAAAGTGACAGTAGACTGCGGAGACGGATTGTCGCAAACGAGGTATATTGATCTTGTTAGCGATACCATATTGAATTTCAATGCATTGTGTCTGGTAAAAACCGATGAAACACAACAGGTTTTGAAGTTTGCCGCAACGCCGACACTTGTCCGTGACGCCGTTGTGCTGAACTGGGATAATACCGGTTTTAGCGGGCCCACTACCTTGCGCGCTACCGATGCGCTGGGGCGTTTGGTCGCTGAACAGGTGCTGGATCATACAGCCTCCAGCCATACTTTCCACACAAATTCCTGGCCTTCGGGCGCCTATTTTTTTATCTATTGAAAATGGTGGGCGGCAGCAGTCGGTACGTGTTGTGGTAAATCGTATTTAGGGTTGTATGTTGTGTTTGGAGCGTGTCAAGGTTGATTTGTCGGCTTCAACCAAACGGTCTTATATTCTTTTTGGTAACTGGTTACTACAGCGGCGCTGCCGCTGTGCTAACCAGTTACTTTTTAAACCAACCATTTCCGTGTCGGGGTGCTGTCTTCTGTTCAAATAATAACTTGAAAAAGATGAAAAACCGTTATCCGATTGCCTTGTTTTTTCTTGCTATTTCCCTTTTCGTTTCTTGTAAAAAAGAAAAAAACGACACACAAAAAGGCAACACCGCCACCTTATCCTGGCAACAATGTATTGATTTTACCGATCATGACCTGACGATCTGTTTCATCGGCGCAGATGAGTACCGCTGCCCCTGCACGATGGATTGTATCTCGGAAGGCGCCATAGATTTTACTTTTCAGGTGCAGGGCCCGGGTATCGATACCACTGTGATCGTTTCTACCAATACGCTGGTCAAACCGCATGCTGTGATCGTCGGAGGTGTGTCCATCGTTGCTTCGGATGATTCAAGCATTTATTGCGATCACTACAAGGATTATGAAAAATACACGGTGAAAGTTGAGTTGATCCCCTGAAACGATCAAAGTGTTTATTCCTAAACAACAATTTAATAGCTATGAAACAAAACATTCCAACCGCACTATTTGCGGTATGCGCACTTTTTCTGAGTTTTTGCCAGCACGAAAAAAGTGAAATTTTGAACACCGAAACCGGCAATGAAGCCAATATTCCATGGCAGGAATGCGTCGTATTTTCCAATTATGACTTGACCATCTGCTTTCTCAATGCCAGTGAATACCGCTGCCCCTGCGATGTGGAGTGCGTCTGGGAGGGTTCAGTCGATTTCACATTTCGAGCCACAGGGCCTGATCTGGATTCCACATTTACGCTCACTGCCAGCACCAACCGGCTGGATTTGCTGCGTTCCATCACTTTAGGGAACGTAATCATCAATGCCGAAGACGCATCAGGTATTACCTGTGCGGATTACGGTAATTATGAAAATTATAAGGCGAAAGTGATTTTGACGGAAGAGTAGTGGGTACATTTTTTCAGGTGCTTACACCTGTTTGCCGACGCACTTGTACTGCCCAACGGCGATGTTCAGATGGGCGTTGCCCTGAAGGCTACCGCTAAAAATATCGGCACGCTGCCGTATATGCCCGGTGGCACGCCGCTTAAGGTAAAGCTGTATATCAAAAAGAACAACGCCTGGGTGGAAGTGGATTCCAAGTCGGTCAATGTGCTGGCGCCCGGTGTAGAAACGTCCATGAATTACTACACGACTTACATCAAAGGCAAACAAAAGCCGCCTGCTTTCAAACTGGTCGTGGAGTCGAAAAATGCGGGCGTAGTAAACCCCGACGTGAATATGTCGAACAACACGAAGGAAGCGCAGGCGCAGTGAGATGCGGGTATGAGTACTCAACGCCTGGCAAAAGGTTGCTATAACCACAACGATATGAAAAACTTCCCTTCTTTCTTCCTGTTTTCAGCGGTCCTTTTTACCCTGTCTGCGTGCCAAAAAGACCCCACTCCTCCAACAGCCCTCAGTGCACCTGTATCAGCCGGGGCCGTTTTGTCGTGGCAGGAATGTTATGATTTCAGCGCCTTTAACACGACCGTTTGTTTTACAGACGCCAATGAATACCGCTGCCCCTGCGATGTGGATTGCGTATGGGCAGGTTCCGTAGACTATACGCTCCAGATCAAAAACGCCGGTCAGGATACCACGATTTCCCTACAGCCGCCTGGCAACCCTACAAACGCGCCCAGTTCTACTGTGGTTGGCCATGTGACGATCAGTATTGAAGAACCTGCGCCGGTAAATTGTACCGATTATGGGAACTATGAACAATACAAGTTGAAGGTTGTGTTGACGTCGGCAAAAGGAGAAGAATTTTAGTAGTGCGTTTGGGCCCGGCGCATATATCAATTCCCGCTAAATGCTTTCGCAAGGTCCATTTGTTCGAGTCTTTTACCGCTTAACAAATAGGAAAGCAATCCTTTCCGGCGATAAAAAGCAGGAAATTGATCCAGCGTTTTGGTGCTTTTTCCATCAGAAAAATACATTCTTTTCAGGGCGTTTGCGCTTCCGTCAAAATGGCCGCTTTCCGCCACCACCACCCAGTCCTCATCCGTTAAGGTGTGGTAAGCGCAAAGGCGCTCCAGGTTATCCAATGAATAGAATTCTAAACCGGAATTCCTACGGTTCCTGACAAAAAAATAGCCTTTGCCCATGTTTATTTGAGGCAAATAAACGCCTTTTTGAAAAGTAGAATATTGTTGGGTGTGCGTTATCTGGTGGCTGTCTGCACTGATCTTCAACAAGGTGCCGTCGGTGAGGGCAACAAGTAGATATGTTCCATCGAGATAATAATAATGCCAAAGATGTGGTGCGGCAAGTTGGAGCGTATCTGTTTGTTCCAGATTACTAAATAGCAAGGCATTCAGTTGCTGATCCAGCCAGACTAATTCCCGTTTCCCGGGGCGCCAGGCAGGTTTTTTTCCACGGAATTGGTTCATCAGTTTTTTATCCTGAACGGAATACAACTTGATTTTCGATTCTCCTTCAATAAACAACATCGTTTCATCAAAAGAAAAATTGTAAGCTATATAGATAAGGCTCATCTTGTGGTATGACAAACTCGAGTTCTTTTGAATTTATATTAAATACGACCACCTGTTTGTCCAGGTTGGGTTCTGCAAAATAGCGATCCCGTTCGCTTATCGCAGTTTGTATTCCTCCATTGGTGTCTTTAAAATCAGTCTTTTTATTGATACGCTCCATTTTTCCAGTCTTGATATCAAACGTACTGAATACTGTATGCTGGAATTCGACACTGTCCATCTGATGATAATTGAGCAGTAGTTTTTTACCATTGTTGATAAAATGCACAGATGATATCCCGTTGCCCTGTTTTTCCTTATATTTAAACAGTTCCAGGTCCTGTATGTCCTTTTGCTTGTTGAGGTCCAACAAGCGTAAGTTAGTGCGGGACTTGTAAGCGTATACATGTGCAACAAGTGCCTCTTCTCCCTTGAAAAACGTACCTATTACTATCCTGGGTTCCGAAAAAAGGGGTTTGGCGGGCAGGTCTGAAAGCAAATTGAGGTGATATGGGAGATATTGGTTATAGCCGTCCTGGTGTGGACTTTCGTTGAGAAGAATCAGATCATTGGTGAGCGGACTAAAAGCGTTAACAGATATAGTTTCTAATGCTGTAGCAAAACGGTGCGTCATTTTTTTGGCCCTTCTGTCCCAGATGCTGTACCGGAATGCCAAACAGGTATCATTCGTGCGAATACCATCCGAATATGGCCCAAATGCAAGTTCCTGCTGACTGGCAGTGATCACTTCCAAAGGTTGAAAATCAGATTGTATCAGGTAATTACCGGGCGATATGCCAGGTATAGCCTCCTTCACCATGGATGGCTCTTGGCTGTGTGGGCCGGGCATTCTGTGATTCCTGCTTTTTTTCCGGCGCCTGTACCGGTCCAAATCGCGCATCTGCGGCGGCTGCGATGGCTTTGAAGTCATAGATATTCAAGTCGTAGTTGTTATCGCCGGCCAAACACAGGAGCTCGTCATTCTGAAAGAAAAAGGCTTTTTTTTGACCTTTTCCGCTAAAAACCACTTTGTCCCGCTGTAAATCACAGATATAACTTGATTTACCCGTGACAACCAGAAAACGGCCGTCGGCAGAAAACTGTAGATATCGATATTGATCCTGTTGAGGCGCTTTGAGTTCCCGCTTTATTTCCCCGCTTTTCAAATCATAAAATTGAAGTGAACTTGTGGTACTGACTACAATTTGCTGATTGTCTTTTGTAAATGCAAAAGGCGCAATAAAAGAGACATTGGGGGTCGTCAAACAGGTCGTTCCCGCACCGAGATCAATAATGTGCAGCATATTATCTGCGAATGGCTGCGCGAAATATTTTCCGTTGGATGACACCACAAAATTGTTTTGGCTCTTTTCCTGATACGAAGAAATATTTTTAACCGGTCGCAGCGTTTGAATATCCAGCAACTCGCAATTTCCGTATACTGCTCCAATCAACAATTGTTCTTTTTGGGGTATTTTCGTGGCAAAATCTATTGGAAACGGGCTTCATATTGCGCAACGGGCGCGCCACTTTCAAAATCATATTCCACAATATGATGACCTTTGATGTAAAAAAATGCTCCCCATTTTTTCCAAACGACCAATGGAATATAACTCTCGGTCCCGGATACTGCAATGATTTTCCGCACCCGTTGGCTATTAAAATCCCAAATAAAAATACTGGTTGGATCAGAAATCGGAAACGAAACGACTTTGTTCAGTTCGTCAGAAAAGGACCAGTTGTAGGGGTAAGTGTACGCAGCGTTGCAAGGAGCGTCCATTAATACCGGCTTTGCCGCCTGAGCAAAAATGTTTTGTGTGTAATCCTGCGCAAAACAGGAGGAAAAAGGAAAGAAATTTTTTCATAGTAGTCTTTTTCAGAACTGCATATCAGCGCCTGCACACCAAATTCGCATCATTTCAGGTGTTGCTAAAAGTAAGACGCACTTCTGCTGTGACAAAGATTTTGGCAGGAATTTTTTTCCCGCTTGCGCCGGGCGGCGCAAGTACCGGCTGTTTTAGTTGTCGGAATAACCTGCTGCGGCCCTTAGGCGCATTGTGCAAGGAAGGAAGTCCTAATAAAGAAAAAGTATTTTTTATTGCAAAAAAGTAGCAAAAATAATACCTTTGCGCAATGAATTGGTATGAAGAACTACCGCCTGACTGTCCGCCCGAAGAAGCGTATCCGCCCAAAGCGACTTATTTCCGTTTGGGCAGTATTCCACCCGATGACAGCGACTTTTGGTCGCATCGGCGGCGGTTTCCACATAAAACATTTCATGTCGACGAATGTAGCACTGTCATTATCTATTTTTGATGACCAAGATGCCGCTGAACGACTGAAACGATTATTACCAGCGATGCGATTAAAAGTGCTCTTTCAATTAGAGTTGATTGAAAAAGATGGTCTAATCCAACAAACAAGCAAGGATATACATCATTTTTCGTGGTGGCGAAGTATAACATTTGACTTGGAAAGCATTAAAATTTTAGAAATATGAATATCCTACTCACTGTTCAGGAAACATTGATTTTTCACGATTACCCACAACTGTTCGTGGCAAAAGATAAAATCGGCGGGCTTCAATTGTGTCTTGCCATTGATGATACGCCGCAATATATTTCAGTCGCCTTGTCGGCTGCGCGATTACAGGATTTAAAATTGGGGAAAATTGACTTGCACAGCGTTTTTGCAAAACCCGAATTAGGTGCCTGGTTTCGCGTCCATTTGACCGACAAAAATGAAGTATTAGCAGAAGCCATGCCTTCCGCCGAAAAAATACCTACGGGGTGGTTGCCAATGCCTGGTGAGTTTTTACCGTATTCCAACCTTTTGCGCCCTGAAACTTTTGATGTTGTGAAAGTCAGTGCAGTCGCCAAAGAAGCGGGCATGAACCCAACCTTATTGCGACAATATTTATCGGGTGTCAAACACCCTTCGCGTGAACAAGCCTTGCGGGTACAAGATGCACTGCATCGTGTGGCGCAGAGGTTGTTGGACGTGCAGTTTGTTTGAATTTTTACGTCAGCCGCAGGTCGGGACCTGGGGGGGGGCGCTGGGGTTGGGATTGGGCGAGGGAAGGAAGACCTGATGAGGCGGAAAAGGCATTTCCAAGACGCAAGCATTCTGCTATACGTTTGCTCTTGGTGAATAAACACCAAGAGCGGCGCTGGGGCGTCGGCATTGGGAGAGCGAGAAGACCAAGCGAGGCGGAAAAGCCCTTTTCCCGACGGCTTAAAAGCCGGTGCCGAAAAAAGCGCCGATGCTCCCTTCCAGGAACACCGGCGCTTTAATATTTAACAATGACCGGACGTAATCAGCCTCACGACTGACGACTCACGACTCACTATTCTGCTTCTTCCAGCACATTTTCCGGCGTATCGCGGAAAGGACGGCCCTGAGCCGGTCACCTGCAGGCGCTCGTACTGGCGCATACCGGTACCTGCCGGGATTTTCTTGCCCACGATCACATTCTCTTTCAGGCCCATCAGGTGGTCTTTCTTCGCAGCGATAGCGGCGGTAGAAAGCACTTTGGTGGTTTCCTGGAAGGATGCGGCAGAAATCCAGGACTCCGTACCCAGCGATGCTTTGGTAATACCCAGCAGCATCGAGATGGCAGTGGAGGGGAGCGCATCGCGGAATTCGACGAGTTTTTTATCGTTGCGTTTCAGGAACGAGTTTTCCTCACGGATCTGGCGCAATGTCACCAAGGCGCCGGCTTTGAGTTTGGTACTGTCGCCTGGTTCGAGCACGAATTTTTTGTCAAAAATCCAGTCGTTGTAGTCGATGAACTCATTGCGTTCCACCGGTTCGCCCGTCAGGAAGTGCGTATCGCCCGGATCAACAATTTCAAGACGGCGCAGCATCTGGCGAACGATTACCTCGATGTGTTTGTCATTGATATTGATACCCTGTGAGCGGTAAACTTCCTGTACGCCGTTGACGAGGTAAGACGATGCTGCGAAAGGCCCGCGGATGGCGAGAATATCTTTCACAGAAATAGTGCCTTCCGTCAGCGGTGTGCCTGCGCGTACAAAGTCGCCGTCCTGTACCAATACGTGTTTGGTCAGCGGTACCAGGTACTTGCGTTTCTGGCCGTCTTTCGCTTCGATAATCGATTCGCGGTTGCCACGTTTGATGCTACCGAAGGTGATTACACCGTCGATCTCGGCCACAACTGCAGGGTTCGACGGGTTACGCGCTTCGAAGAGTTCCGTTACACGTGGCAGACCACCGGTGATGTCGGCGATTTTACCCAGTTTACGCGGAATTTTTACGATTTGCTGGCCCGAACGCACTTCCTGGTTGTCTTCCACCGAAATGTGAGCGCCTACCGGCAGGGAGTATGTTTTCAGTTCCTCGCCTGTTTTTCCATTGATAATGGAAATAGACGGGATCTTCTTCTTGTTTTTACTTTCCGTAACGATTTTCTCTGCGAAACCGGTCTGGTCGTCGCGCTCCATACGGAAGTTGGTACCTTCTTCGAGGTTGTTGTAGCGAATCACACCTGTGAAATCGCAAACGATCACGGCGTTGAACGGATCCCAATCGCAAATTTTATCACCCCGCTGCAATTCCTGTCCGTCTACGACGTAGAGGGTTGCACCGTAAGGGATATAGTTGTTGGCGAGGGTACGACCGTTTTTCGGATCCACGCTGCGGATTTCACCGGTACGGGATACAACGATCTGTGCTGCTTTACCTTCGTTGTCTAAGCCATCTACTGTGCGGATAGAGTCGAACTCTACGCGGCAGTGGGTACGGGCGGTAATGTCATTTTCCGTCATACCGATCACAGCCGTACCACCCGTGTGGAAGGTACGCAGTGTGAGCTGGGTACCCGGCTCACCGATCGATTGTGCGGCAATGATACCTGTCGCATCGCCCATTTCGGCTCTGCGGCCTGTCGCCAGGTTTTTACCGTAACATTTGGCGCAAACACCGTGGCGGCTTTCGCAGGTAAGTACCGAACGAATGGTTACCATCTCGATTTCTGCTTCGTCAATAGCCGTAGCAACTTTATCAGTGATGTATTCGGCAGCGCCTACCAGCAGTTCTTCCGTATCGGGGTGGTACACATCATGCAGGCTGTAACGGCCTTTGATACGGTCCCGGAGGTTTTGAACAATTTTGTCGCCTTCTTTAAAGGCGGTGGTATCGATACCACGCAGGGTCAGGCAGTCATCTTCCCGAATAACCACGTCTTGTGCTACGTCGACCAGACGACGGGTCAGGTAACCTGCGTCGGCCGTTTTCAGGGCCGTATCGGCCAGACCTTTACGGGCGCCGTGTGTGGAGATAAAGAACTCCTGTACGGACAAGCCTTCCAGGAAGTTGGACAGGATCGGGTTTTCGATGATCGCGCCGCCGGTATCACCCGACTTACGCGGTTTAGCCATCAGACCACGAAGACCGCACAACTGTTTGATCTGTTGTTTGGAACCACGCGCACCGGAGTCGAGCATCATAAACACGGAGTTGAAGCCCTGTTTGTGCGTGCTGATCTCTTTCATCAACTGGTCGGTGATGCGGTTATCCGCAAACGTCCACTTGTCGATGATCTGGTTGTAACGTTCGTTGTAGGTGATCAGACCCATGTTGTAGTTGTCCCACACCTCGTCCACTTCCACCTGTGCGGCTTCCAGGGCAATACGTTTCAGGTCCGGGATGATCAGGTCACCCAGGTTGAACGAAAGACCTGCTTTGAACGCCCAGCCGAATCCTAGTTCCTTGATGGCATCGAGGAATTCAGCCGTTTGTTTGAAACTGGTACGGGTGATGATTTCACCAATGATACCTTTCAGGTTCCGCTTGGTCAGCAGGTCATTGATATAAGGTACGGTTGGCGGCACAGCCTGGTTGAAAATAACACGGCCTACCGTTGTTTTGATGCGTTTTTGTACCGGCTCGCCGTTTTCGAGTTGCGTGATACGGCACTCGATGGCAGCGTGCAGGTCAATCTGGCCTTCGTTATAAGCAATCGTCACCTCTTCCGGGGAATAGAAACGGCTGCCTTCTCCTTTTACAGGATTTTCAGGAATGGATTTGCGTTCTTTTGTCAGGTAGTAGAGTCCCAATACCATGTCCTGTGAAGGCAGGGTAATCGGCGATCCGTCCTGTGGGTTCAGCATGTTGTGGCTCGAAAGCATCAACACCTGCGCTTCCAGGATGGCCGCGTGGCTCAGCGGTACGTGTACGGCCATCTGGTCACCGTCAAAGTCGGCGTTGAAAGCCGTACAAACGAGCGGGTGCAACTGGATGGCTTTGCCCTCGATCAAACGCGGCTGGAATGCCTGGATAGACAGTCGGTGCAGCGTCGGAGCGCGGTTCAACATAACCGGGTGTCCACGGAGGATATTTTCAAGAATCTCCCAAATCACCTGGTCTTTGCGGTCGACCAGTTTTTTGGCAGATTTTACTGTTTTTACAATACCGCGCTCGATCAGTTTCCGGATAATGAACGGCTTGAACAGTTCCGCAGCCATCGCTTTCGGGATACCGCATTCGTGCAGTTTCAGCGTAGGGCCTACCACGATAACGGAACGACCGGAGTAGTCGACACGTTTACCGAGCAGGTTCTGACGGAAACGACCTTGTTTACCTTTCAGGATGTCGGACAGCGATTTCAGCGCGCGGCCACCTTCCGCTTTAACGGCGTTGGATTTACGCGAGTTGTCGAACAGCGAGTCGACGGCTTCCTGCAACATACGTTTTTCGTTGCGCAGGATCACCTCCGGCGCTTTGATTTCGAGCAGGCGCTTCAGGCGGTTGTTGCGTATGATCACACGGCGGTACAGGTCGTTCAGGTCGGAAGACGCAAAACGGCCACCGTCCAACGGCACCAGGGGGCGCAGTTCGGGCGGTACGACCGGCAGGTACTGGATAACGGTCCATTCCGGGCGCTGACCGGCCGATTCGAGGCCTTCGCGGAAGGCTTCGACGACGCGGAGGCGTTTGTTGGCTTCCGTTTTCTTCGCCATACTGGTTTCGGTATGGGAATCGTGGCGCAACTGAGCGGAAAGGTCATCCAAGTTGAGCGTGCTCAACAAAGCGAAAACGGCGTCGGCGCCCATTTTTGCCACAAATTTATCGGGATGCAGATCGTCGAGCAGGTGGTTTTCCTTCGGCAATGCGTCGAGGATTTCCAGGTATTCTTCTTCGGTCAGCAAGTCCATACGGCTCATGCCTTCCTCGGCTTTAATACCGGGCTGCACCACTACGTAGCGCTCGTAGTAGATGATCGCTTCGAGTTTTTTAGAAGAGGTGCCCAACAGATACGCGATCTTGTTCGGCAGGCTTTTGAAAAACCAGATGTGAACCACCGGTACGACCAGACGGATGTGGCCCATACGTTCGCGGCGTACTTTTTTCTCCGTTACTTCTACACCGCAGCGGTCGCAGACGATGCCTTTGTAACGAATACGTTTGTACTTGCCGCAGTAGCATTCATAGTCTTTTACCGGACCAAAAATACGTTCGCAGAACAAACCGTCGCGTTCGGGTTTGTATGAACGATAGTTGATGGTCTCCGGCTTGAGGACTTCGCCGTAGCTACGCTCCAGAATTTCATCCGGGCTGGCCAGGGAGATGACGATAGAGTCAAAACCCTGATCTGTTTTATTGCTTTTCTTTTTGAAAGGCATATTGCTGTCGAGAATTTGAAATGCGTACGTATTTCTTGGGTTGATGAGGTTTATAAGGTTGATGAGGTTGATATTCATTGGCTCGAATGAAGATTGATTCATACTCTATCGAGCGAATGAATATCAACCTCATCAACCTTATCAACCTCTCAACTTTCAGCAATTAGTGCCTTATACACCCAGCTGTGCTTCAAAAAATGCTTCACATCCAGGTATTTTTTCCGTTTCGGAACGCCTACATATCCCACCCAGGTCACTGCTCATCCAGCGGTTGTCGCCGGAAGCCAGGTATTTGAACAGCAGCGCGATACCGCCCGTTTTTTCCGAAGGCAAATGCCAGATGGGCAGTTGCGCGTCGTCGGGTTGCACGTTGTTGTATTTCGGTGAGGTCCAGATGCGTTTGATAAAACGTTCGAGTAAACCGAATCGTCCTATTTTATGGTAACAATAACTCAAAAAATGGGCTTCTTCGTTGAACTTGCTTTGTCCGTTGCGGTGTCGTTCCAGCATTTTTTTCCAGATTTCCGGGGCGATGGCATTGATTTGGCGGATGACCGGTAGCGTTGCCGCAAATACTTCTCCGCCGTAATAGAGGGGAGAAGCGCCGGGGTCAGTGCCGTCCAGGTCCGTATAAATCTGCCGCATATCGTTGCGTGTGATGCCGTTGATGTCGTAATCTTCACCATAAGGCATCGGCAGCACCAATAAACCCTGTTGCCTGATTTCAGTAAACAAAGGTTCCAAAGATGCGTGTATCACACAGTCAGAATCCAGGATAAGGAATGCTGATTGGTCACTAATTGCTTGACTTTCAATGAACTGTAATATGTCAAAAATGTAAAACTGGTTGCGCCATTTTCCAAAATAGCCTTCCGGCGTTTGCCAGGTCAGCGGTATGGTGACGATTTCTACATTTTTTTCCTGTAAAAACGTTTGCAGGTTTAATCCGTCAACGATTGGAAAATCTTCCGCCCGTTGATTGGAATACAGGATGTGCCTGGCCTGCGGATTGTTTTTTTTGCTCAAAGCAAAAAAAACGGCCACACAACGCCAGTAAACCTTCTGGAAATCGGACAAGTGCGAACTTTTTCCCACTTGCGGATACTCCGAACTTTCTTCGGGGCTATCCAGGTAGATCCAGGTGCAGATGTAATCCATCAAGGTAACTGCCCTGATAACTCATAACTCATAACTAATTTAAGATTCAAATTTCACATCCAACGCCAGGCCGCGCAATTCATGCACGAGTACGTTGAACGATTCCGGTATGTTTGCATCCGGCAGGTTGTCGCCTTTTACAATGGCTTCGTAAGCCTTCGCACGACCTTGAATGTCGTCCGATTTGTAAGTCAGCAACTCTTGCAGGATATTCGATGCGCCGTAGGCTTCGAGTGCCCACACCTCCATCTCACCGAAACGCTGACCACCGAACTGGGCTTTACCACCCAGCGGTTGTTGCGTGATAAGCGAGTATGGTCCGATGGAACGGGCGTGCATTTTATCATCTACCATGTGGCTCAGTTTGAGCATGTAGATAATACCTACCGTTGCCTTCTGGTGGAAACGGTCGCCCGTTTCGCCATCGGAGAGGAAAGTTTGTCCGAGTTCCGGCAGTCCGGCTTTCTCGATCCATGCTTCCACTTCGTCGGTTTTCGCTCCGTCAAAGATCGGTGTTGCAAATTTGCAGCCGAGGCGTTCGCCGGCCCAGCCCAGAACCGTTTCGAAGATCTGACCCAGGTTCATACGGGAAGGTACGCCCAGCGGGTTGAGTACTACGTCGACCGGCGAACCGTCTTCCAGGAACGGCATATCTTCCATACGGACGATACGGCTTACGATACCTTTGTTACCGTGGCGGCCGGCGAGTTTGTCACCCACCTTCAGTTTGCGTTTTTTAGCAACGTATACTTTAGCCAGTTTCAGTACGCCTGCGGGCAATTCGTCACCGATGCTGATGTTGAATTTTTCCCGTTTGTAGCGGCCTACTTCTTCGTTGACTTTGATGCTATAGTTGTGCAGCAGTCTGGAAATCAAAGCGTTATTGGATTTTTCACCAATCCAGTTCTGATAATCCACCTGGCTGTAGTCGATCTGGTCGCGCAGTACCTGAGCGGATAATTTGGTTCCTTTCGGTACCATTTCATCGCCGTAAATGCTGCGGATGCCGTTGGTGATTTTATCTTTTACCAGCAGTTGCAACTTGTCGACCAGGATGGTTTTCAGTTTGTTCAGCGCTACTGCGTGTTCGTCGTCTAATTTATCCAGCAACGCTTTTTCCGACTCTTTCTGGACTTTATCCTTTTTAGCGCGGGCAAAGAGTTGTTTGTCGATCACCACGCCGTTGATACTTGGCGGTACTTTCAGGGAAGCGTCTTTTACGTCGCCGGCTTTGTCGCCGAAGATGGCGCGGAGCAGTTTTTCTTCCGGTGTCGGGTCCGTTTCACCTTTCGGCGTGATTTTACCGATGAGGATATCGCCTTCCTTCGCCCATGCGCCGATACGGATGATACCGTTTTCGTCGAGGTCTTTGGTGGCTTCTTCGCTCACGTTCGGGATATCCTGTGTGAGTTCTTCCTCACCCAGTTTGGTATCGCGCACGTCGAGTTCGAAGTGTTCGATGTGGATAGAGGTAAATACGTCTTCCTGCACAACGCGTTCGGACAAAACGATGGCATCTTCGAAGTTGTAACCTTTCCAGGGCATGAAGGCCACTTTCAGGTTTTGGCCGAGCGCCAGTTCACCGTTTTCAGTCGCATAACCTTCGCAAAGGATATCACCTTCTTCCACGCGTTGTCCGCGGCGCACAATCGGTTTGAGGTTGATGCAGGTACCCTGGTTGGTACGCATAAACTTCGTCAGATGATACGTTTTGCGGGCATCTTCAAAGGAAACCATCTGGTCTTCTTCGGTGCGGTCGTAGTTGATGATGATTTCGTTGGCGTCTACATATTCCACCACACCGCTGCCTTCTGCGTTGATCAGCATACGGCTGTCGCGCGCAACTTTGGCTTCCAGACCCGTACCTACGATAGGGGAGTGCGGGCGGATAAGCGGAACGGCCTGGCGTTGCATGTTCGATCCCATCAGGGCGCGGTTCGCATCGTCATTTTCCAGGAACGGAATCAGCGAGGCGGACACACCCACAATCTGGTTGGGGGCTACGTCGATATATTCGAGTTCGTCCGGCGTCAGGATCGGGAAGTCGCCGTGTTCGCGGGCTTTCACACGTTCATCGAGGAAAGCGCCGCCTTCGCCAACCAAAGAGTTGGCCTGAGCGATCTTCATAAAGTCTTCCGCTTCGGCAGACAGGTATTCCACATCGCCTTCCATCACCACTTTACCGTTGCGTACGCGGCGGTAAGGCGTTTCGAGGAAGCCCATTTTGTTGATTTTTGCGTGGGTGCAAAGCGTCGAGATCAGACCGATGTTCGGTCCTTCCGGCGTTTCGATCGTACACAGACGGCCATAGTGGGAGTAGTGTACGTCGCGCACCTCAAAACCGGCGCGCTCGCGGCTCAAACCACCTGGTCCAAGCGCCGAAATACGGCGTTTGTGGGTGATTTCCGACAGCGGGTTGGTCTGGTCGAGGAACTGCGACAACTGGCTGGTTCCGAAGAACGAGTTGATGACCGAAGACAGCGTACGGGCATTGATCAGGTCGACCGGCGTAAATACCTCGTTGTCGCGGACGTTCATCCGTTCGCGGATGGTACGGGCCATACGGGCCAGACCCACGCCGAACTGGGCGTACAATTGTTCGCCCACCGTGCGTACACGGCGGTTGGACAAGTGGTCGATGTCGTCGATTTCCGCTTTGTTGTTGATCAGGGAGACGATATAACGCACGATGGCGATGATATCTTCCTTGGTCAACACCAGCATACTTTCCTGGATGTCGTGACCGAGTTTGCGGTTGATCTTGAAACGGCCTACTTCCCCGAGGTTGTAACGTTTGTCGGAGAAGAACAGTTTGTCGATGATACCACGTGCGGTCTCATCATCCGGCGGATCGGATCCGCGCAGCTGACGATATATATAGGTAACGGCTTCGACCTCCGAGGAAGTCGGGTCTTTTTGCAGTGTGTTGTAGATGATGGAAAAGTCCTCATCCACATCCTTGCGTTGCAGGATGATGGTGGTAGTACCTGCATCGAGGATGTATTCGATATTTTCCTCGTCGAGGATCGTATCGCGTTCGAGGATGATCTCGTTCCGTTCGATGGTAACCACCTCGCCGGTGTCTTCATCCACAAAGTCTTCCGTCCAGGATTTCAGTACCCGTGCAGCCAGTTTGCGACCGATGGAACCTTCGAGGTTTTCGCGGGTGCAGGCAATTTCATCGGCCAGGTTGAACAGGTCGAGAATGGCTTTGTCCGTATCGAAACCGATGGCGCGGAGCAGCGTGGTGACAGGAAACTTCTTTTTACGGTCGATATAGGCGTACATCACTAGGTTGATGTCCGTCGCGAATTCCATCCAGGCTCCTTTAAAAGGAATGACGCGGGCGCTGTAAATTTTCGTTCCGTTGGGGTGGTAACTTTGCCCAAAGAAAACGCCCGGCGAACGGTGCAGTTGCGACACAATAACGCGTTCGGCGCCATTGATGACGAACGTACCTTTCGGCGTCATGTACGGGATGTTTCCGAGGAATACGTCCTGTACGATCGTCTGGAAGTCGATGTGTTCCGGGTCGTTGCAGGAAAGTTTCAGCTTCGCTTTCAGCGGCACGGAATAGGTAAGACCCCGCTGCATACACTCGTCGATGGTGTAGCGCGGAGGGTCGATGAAGTAATCGAGGAATTCCAGGTTAAAAATATTCCGCGCATCGGTGATGGGGAAATTTTCCTGGAAAACGCGATACAGCCCTTCGTTGATACGGTTGTCAGGCGTAGTTTCCAACTGGAAATATTCCTGGAACGATTTGAGCTGAATTTCAAGGAGGTCAGGGTAGTGACCGGCGAGGCGAATTTTACCAAAATTGACGCGTTCTTGAACGCCTGTTTTTGGGTTTGCCCCGTTTGAGATGCCGTTATTGGTCATTTTTGCAGAATATGCTTGAATGCTGGTTGGCAATGTTGCTATGCCGTTGCGTAGCAGGCTCGCGAAATAGTAAGTACAAGCCGATTAAACGGATAAATGAGTAACAAAGTTCATTACCTTACGTACACAGACAACGATAGGCTTAACGCGACCCTATGGTAGGAGCCGCATTAAGCCAATCGTTAAAATCTGTAGTATGTAGGTTGAGTACCTGGCATTTGTGGAAGTAGTAAGTCAGTTGTCAGAAAAATTGATACCGGGAAACGGGATCAAAACCGGAACAACGCGAGCTTACTTCACTTCAACAACTGCACCAACGCCTTCCAGCGCTGATTTGATCGACTCTGCCTCAGCTTTGTTAACACCCGACTTCAGCGGGCTTGGAGCGCCGTCGACGAGGTCTTTTGCTTCTTTCAGACCCAGGCCAAGGAGGTTTTTCACTTCCTTCACCACATTGAGTTTGTTAGCGCCTGCGTCTTTCAGGACTACATCGAACTTCGGTTTTTTCAGCCGGAGCTGCATCGCCGCCGCCGGCAGCCGGAGCTGCAACAGCTACTGCCGAAGCAGCAGGTTCGATACCGTAGTCATCTTTCAGGATATTGGCCAGTTCATTGGCTTCTTTAATCGTGAGGTTCACGAGCGATTCAGCCAGTGCTTTCAAATCTGCCATCGTAGTAGAATTTAAAAATTTTGTTTGCGAAAAGTGTGTGAAAATGGTGGTTTTTGGTTTGGTTTCTCAGGGGTATAGTGCGAACTTGGAAGCCTTTTTTTGTAATGATGAATGATGAGGTATAAATGATGAATGATGAGTTGCTAGCGTTATTCATCTTTATCACTCATAATTCATCAATTCATATTATGCGGGGCGTTCTTCCAGCGTTTTCACGATACCGGCGATTTTGGCGCCGGCAGCCGTGATCTGGCTGGCGAGACGTTTTGACGGCGACTGCAACAGACCGATGATTTCACCAATCATTTCATCCCTGCTCTTCAGTTTAACGAGGTTAGCAAGTTGTTCATCACCGAGGTACACCGACGAGTCGATGTAAGCGGCCTTCAACAGCGGGCGGGCTTCCGTTTTGCGGAATTCTTCCAACAGTTTTGCAGGCGCTTTCGGATTAGAAGAAATCATGATAGTGGTCGGCCCTTTGAGTGCCTCGTACAATGCGCTGTAACCTTTCGATTCAGGCGCATCTTCCAGTGCTTTCTGGATCAGGGTGTTTTTAGCCACTTTCATGGAAATACCCTGTGTGAAGCACATACGGCGGAGCTTGTTGATTTTTTCAACAGAAAGCGTCGAGGAATCGGTGAGGTAGAAGAACGGCGAACCGATCAACTCCTCTTTTAATTCCGCAATCGCTGCTGTTTTATCTGCTCTTGTCATTTCTATGTGTTGTTGAAATGTTGAGTTGTTGTTGAGATGCTTGTTGAGATTGTTGAGATGTTGAGTTCTGCTCAACCATCAACCACTCAACCATTTACACCTTAATGGATTTCGGATCAACTGCAATACCCGGGCTCATGGTACTGGCTACGGAAATGGTCCTCATGTAAATGCCTTTGGCACTGGAAGGTTTCATTTTTTGTAGTGTTGATACCAGTTCATACGCGTTTTCGATCAGCTGTTGCGGTTCGAATGAAACGCGACCGATGGAGGCGTGTACGATCCCGAATTTGTCGACCCGGAATGCGATTTTACCTTTTTTTACCTCTGCTACTGCCGAAGCAATATCATTGGTAACGGTGCCTGTTTTGGGGTTGGGCATCAGGCCGCGTGGGCCGAGAATGCGCGCAACTTTACCCAGTTGAGCCATTACGTTGGGTGTAGCGATGATCACATCGATATCCATCCAACCTTCCGTAACTTTTTGAATGTATTCGTCCAGACCGACGAAGTCGGCGCCGGCGGCTTGTGCTTCGGCTTCCTTTTCAGGAAGGCAGAAACACCAGTACGCGTTTGGTTTTACCTGTGCCGTGGGGCAGTGAAACCGTACCGCGCAGGGCCTGGTCGGCTTTGCGCGGGTCCACCCCGAGGCGGACGTGCACATCGACCGATGCGTTGAATTTGGTGGTGTTGACTTCTTTTACAAGCGACATCGCTTCTGTCAGCGAATACAGTTTGTCGGCGTCAACCTTCCCTTCAACGGCTTTGCGTTTTTTTGTCAATTTTGCCATTGATAATTAATTTAAGGTGTAGCGTCCCGAATAGGTGGGACTCCCTTGTTGATTGTTGTTTGGTGTTTAGGGTTGGTGTTTGTTTTGTGGCTAAAGGGTATTTCAAGCCCCAACAATCTCAACCTGAAACACTTTCAACCTCTTTTTTTTCTGCTCATCGGCGGCTCTCCAGTAATGGTCAGACCCATGCTGCGTGCGGTACCTGCGATCATTTTGACGGCAGAATCCACGGTAAAGCAGTTTAAGTCGGGCATTTTGGCCTCCGCAATGGCGCGCACCTGATCCCAGGTGACGGAACCAACTTTTTTACGGTTGGGTTCCGGCGAACCTTTGCCGGGCGCTAACTTGGATGCTTCGAACAGTTGGATAGCAGCCGGTGGCGTTTTGATGATAAAGTCAAAAGTTTTGTCTTTATACACCTGAATGATCACCGGAAGAATCTTCCCGATTTGCTCCTGGGTTTGCGCATTGAAGCGCTTGCAGAACTCCATGATATTCACACCTTTCGAACCGAGGGCCGGGCCGATGGGTGGGGCAGGGTTGGCTTGGCCACCTTTCACCTGGAGTTTAATATATACGTCTACTTCTTTTGCCATTTTTTCAAATTTTCAGAATCTAAAACCCTGATCTTGAATAAGATATGAAATTGTTCAACACTTCTAACCTGTGGAAGCGAGCCTGGGAGAAGCAGGCATCAGCAGAGGCGTTTAACTAATTTTTTCTACTTGCATGAAGTTCAGTTCGACTTCGGTACCACGACCGAAAATCTTGACGATGACCTTCACTTTTTTCTTTTCGTCATTCACTTCCTGCACATCGCCGATGAAATCTGCAAATGCGCCGTCGATGATTTTTACGGTTTCTCCTTTCAAGAAAGGTTCTGCCATCGTTTCGCCGGCTTCGCTGCTTTCATCCACTTTTCCGAGCATTCGGTTCGCATCGGCCTGTGGCATTGGGGTAGGGGTCTCCTTTCCCAAAAAGTGAATAACGTTGGGTATATCTGCGATCATTTTAGCCACTTCGCCATTTAGTTTGGCGCCGACAGCTTCTATGAGGATATAACCCGGAAGCAGGTTGCGTTCCTGCATTACTTTTTTACCATTCCTTATTTTATATACTTTTTCGGTCGGAACGATGATCGAAAAAACAATATCTTCCCAGCCGGAACGCTTTATTTCAAGCATGATCCGCTCCTGAATCTTCTTCTCTTTACCGCTGATGACGCGGAGAGAATACCATCTTTTGTCATCGGGAGTTGTTGATACTACCGCGTCTTTTTGCTGATCCATGTGCTGGTAAGGGATAGAAGGAATCTACTAGAATACTCCGTAGATATTTTTGAAAACAACACCACAAGCCACGTCCATCAGGAAGATGATCAAGGCCAGTATGCCGGAAGTTATCAATACAACCATGGTGCTTTCCTGCAATTGCGCCGCAGTAGGCCATGAAACGTTTTGGGTCAGTTCGTGATAACTTTCGCGCAGGTAAAGTGTCAATTTTTCCATTATGTGTGGAATTCTTATCTGTTAAATGCTTCCTGTTAATTGGCAAAAAAGTCCGTTGTGGCAAATGCCAGACAACGAACGCCATCAATAGAAATACTTTTTGTTTGCAGGGGCAGCAGGGATCGAACCCGCAGCCTACGGTTTTGGAGACCGTCACTCTACCAGTTGAGCTATGCCCCTATTTTAGAAGTGAGAGGGTGAGAAGTGAAGAGTGACTTCTCATAACAAACTTCAATAAGTTAATCTACGCTCTCTCACCCTTCACTCACCTCTCAGTAATATTTTAGTCGATGATCTCAGTTACCTGACCGGCACCTACCGTACGGCCACCTTCGCGGATAGCGAAACGCAGACCTTTTTCCATGGCAATGGTGTTGAGCAGTTTTACTTCGAGTTCGATGTTGTCGCCGGGCATTACCATTTCAACGTTAGCAGGCAATTTCACGTCGCCAGTTACGTCTGTGGTACGGAAGTAGAACTGTGGACGGTATCCGTTGAAGAATGGCGTGTGACGGCCACCTTCTTCTTTAGACAGAACGTATACAGAACATTTAAAGCTTTTATGCGGCTTCACGCTACCTGGTTTGCAAATAACCATACCGCGTTTGATCGCTTCTTTTTCAATACCGCGGAGCAGCAAACCTGCGTTGTCGCCGGCTTCGCCGCGATCCAGCAATTTGCGGAACATTTCCACACCAGTGATAGTAGAAGTCATCGGCTTCTCGTCGTCTCTCATCATACCGATGATTTCAACAGGATCGCCTACATTGATTACACCGCGTTCGATACGGCCGGTTGCTACGGTACCGCGACCGGTGATGGTGAACACGTCTTCCACCGGCATCAGGAACGGCTTGTCAACTTCACGAACCGGATCAGGAATATCGTTGTCGCAAGCGTCCATCAATTCCATGATTTTGTCCACCCAAACACCCGATTTGCCGTCGCCTTCGAGGGCTTTCAGCGCAGAGCCTTGAATGATGCTGGCGTTGTCGCCGTCGAAGCCGTAAGAGCTCAGCAGTTCGCGGAGTTCCATGTCAACGAGTTCAAGCATTTCCGGGTCGTCTACAGCGTCCACTTTATTCATGAACACGACGATTTTTGGAACACCTACCTGACGAGCGAGCAGGATGTGCTCACGCGTTTGGGGCATCGGGCCGTCAGTAGCAGCGCATACAACGATGGCGCCGTCCATTTGTGCGGCACCCGTAATCATGTTTTTAACGTAGTCAGCGTGACCTGGGCAGTCAACGTGTGCGTAGTGACGCTTCAGCGTTTCGTATTCAACGTGCGCTGTGTTGATTGTGATACCACGCTCTTTCTCTTCAGGAGCAGAGTCAATAGTATCATAATCGGTTTTCTTGGCCAGACCTTTCTGAGACAGCACATATGTGATTGCTGCCGTCAGCGTCGTCTTACCGTGGTCTACGTGGCCGATCGTACCAATATTAACGTGCGGTTTCGAGCGGACGAATGTCTCTTTTGCCATTGATTTAGACTGTTTATATCAGACTTGTGTGAAAAAAAATTTTTGTTTTGTATTACAATGGGTATTTGAAAAACGTATCAAAAAATGATCGCATTTTTCATTTTCACATTGTGTCGAGCTGTTGATGAGATTTGAACTCACGACCTCTTCCTTACCAAGGAAGTGCTCTACCCCTGAGCTACAACAGCAATTTTGAGCGGAGCGGCGGACGAGATTCGAACTCGCGACATTCAGCTTGGAAGGCTGACGCTCTACCAACTGAGCTACCACCGCGAAAATTAGAGGTGAGAGCGTGAGAGGTGAGAAAGTGAGAAACCGTAGATTACGCCAAATCTTTTCTTAGTATCCGCTAAAATAAAGCGGTGTAATCTACGGCCTCTCACTTTCTCACTTCTCACGCTCTCAATCTCTAAAAAAGTGGGGGTGGTGGGACTCGAACCTACTCAGCAGTGAAGCACCAGATTTACAGTCTGGCCCGGCTCTCCAACTCCGGGGCACCCCCTTTTTTTATTAGAAGTGAGAAGTGAGAGGTGAGAAAGTGAGAGTTTGTAGAGTACACCGCTTCATTTAAGCAATGCTAAAAAGGACCTGGTGTACTCTACAAACTCTCACTTTCTCACTTCTCACGCTCTCACGTCTTTTACTGAGCCACTGGAGGGACTCGAACCCCCGACCAGCTGATTACAAATCAGCTGCTCTACCAACTGAGCTACAGTGGCTTATGGTTAAGCCCAAAATGGCTAATAAAAATGCGAATTCAAACAACTTTTTCCTTAAATCAACATCCCCTTTCCAAAAGCGAGTGCAAAGGTAATCCACTGAATTGAAACAGAAAAACAATTTTTAAAAAAAACCGTAAAATTTAGCAGCATATTTGCTGCGCCTATCATAACTGGGTATAAATCGGGTTTTTATTGTGTATTTATAGATTTTGAAGGGCATTATGACTGCGTCGGATAAAACTTTGGATTATTGCTATGCGCATACCTCGCCGGTTGACGCTTCTTTAGGGGCTGTCGAACGCGCTACGCACCTGCGCACCCTGAGTCCACAGATGCTGAGCGGGCCATATCAGGGCATGTTGATTCGTTTCATCAGCCAGATGATCCGGCCCCTTCGGGCGCTGGAAGTGGGGACGTTTACGGGTTACACCGCTATTTGTATTGCGCAGGGAATGCCGGAAGGCGGGATGCTGGATACCATTGAAGTAAATGATGAATTGGGGTGGCTGATCCGTTCGCACCTGCAAGGCGCGGGTGTGGAAGAAAAAGTACGCCTCCATCTTGGTGATGCAGCGCAGATCATTCCCACACTGGAGGCCGGGTTCGACCTGGTTTTTTTAGATGCCGGAAAACTGGACTACGCGCAACATTACGAGCTGGCCCTTGCCAAAACCAGACAGGGCGGTTTTATACTGGCCGATAATGTATTGTGGGATGGCAAAGTGGCCGGCGGCGACGAAAAAGACGAAACGGCACGGGTACTGCGGGATTTCAACGATTTTGTTCAGCATGACCCCCGGGTAGAAAATATTTTACTCCCGATCAGGGATGGCATCATGGTGATGAGAAAGTTGTGAAATCAGTCCGAAGTCGACAGTGCGAAGTGCGAAGTCTGTAGAGTGCGCCGTAGCATACTTCGGTTTCCAAAACATGAAACGATGCACTCTACAGACTTCGGACTGACGACTTCGGACTGACGACTTAATTATTTCTCACAAGTTACTTATGTTTGCCCACCCTTAGAATAACAACTTACCATTCTTAAGCATGGCCGAGACGAAAGCACACCTATTATATGTAGAGGACGATGAGAGCCTCAGTTTCGTTACCCGCGATAACCTGGAACTCAACGGCTACGAAGTGACCCACTGCGAGGACGGACAAATAGCGCTCGAAACCATCCGGTCGGGGCAAAAATTTGATTTGTGTATCCTCGATGTGATGCTGCCTGAAGTAGACGGCTTCACCCTGGCTCAGGAAATTCGCAAACGCGACGAAAACGTGCCGATTATATTCCTGACTGCCAAAAGCATGAAGCAGGATAAAATCCACGGCCTGACCATCGGTGCGGATGACTATATCACAAAACCCTTCAGCATTGAAGAACTGCTGCTCAAAATTGATATTTTTCTGCGCCGTTCCAAATATACCGGGATTTTGAAAGGGAACGCTCCCGTTGCGGTAGGCTATTATTCATTCGATTACAAAAACCTGAGCCTGACGACGGAAGGCTACGCGGAAACGCTTACCCAAAAAGAAGCGGATCTGCTCAAACTACTCAACGAACACCGCAACCAGGTGGTCAAAAGGTCTTTTATCCTGGAATCCATCTGGGGGAAAGATGATTATTTCCTGGGGCGCAGCCTCGATGTCTTTATTTCCCGACTGCGAAAATACCTGAACCTCGACGATCGTATCAAAATCGAAAATATCCACGGGGTAGGGTTTAAGTTCCGGGTGGACGAGTAGATTAGAGGTGAGAAGTGAGAAGTGAGAGGGTGAGAGGCGTCCCGCTTGGCGGCTCGATAGTCTTGGCATGGGTTTTTCAGGCCTGTAATTCTGATCGTGTTTGGTGTGTGGTGTTTCGTGTTTCGGGCGCTTCGCGTTTGGCATTGCCCCCTACCCCTGAAGGGGAGTACATCGGAATAGATTAACGGTTTCTATCTTAATGTGCAGATTGTCAGTCTATTGCGATGTACTCCCCTTCAGGGGTAGGGGGCAATGCCAAACGCGAAGCGCCCGAAACACGAAACACCACACAAGAAACACCACTCACAATTACCAGCCTGAAAAACCCATGCCAAAATCATAACATCTGCCAAGCGGGATGTCTCTCATCCTCTCACTTCTCACCCTCTCACCTCTTCCATGGTATCTACATTTTTGTCTTCCCCCCATGGCCGTATTCATATTTTTCGCTTCGGTTCCGGTCCGGAGTTGCTGATCGCCCTGCACGGGTTCAGCGACCGGGCGCGTATGTTTACCGTACTGGAGCCGGCGCTGTCAGAAAAATATACGGTGGTGGCGATCGACCTGCCTTTTCACGGACAAACGACCTGGAACAAAAACACGTTTTTAAAAGAAGACCTGCTCGGCATTATCCGGCAAATACTGGCAGAGCAGGAGAAAAATACTTTCAGCCTGATGGCTTTCAGCTTTGGTGCGCGCCTGGCACAGGCTATGTTGCCCGAACTGGCGGCACAAATCAATCACCTGTACCTGATTTCACCGGACGGCATCAACACTAAAGGCATGAGCATGGCTACCCATACGCCCATGTGGATGCGCCGTCTGTTGTTTCGCATCCTCCAGCGCCCCGGCTGGTTTATCGGAATGGTAGATGCCGGAAAGAAAGTGAAAGTAGTGCCGCCGCTGGTACACCACTTTCTTACCAATAACCTGAACCGCCCGGAGCGGTTCCAACGCACCTTCGGCTGCTGGTTGGCCATGGATTCTTTTTACCTGCGCCGGCGACATATCAAGCGGGTTTTGCAAACAACGGGTCTTCCCACCCGGGTGTTTATTGGTAAAAATGACCCCATGCTGGGACATTCCAGCCTGAAAAAGTTATACGAAAGCATTCCAAATGTGGAAATTACCTGGCTGGACGATGGGCACCGGCTGGTGGGGGAGGAGTTGGGCAGGATGCTCTAGTACGAACGCCGGGCGATCGATATTGAAACAATACGACCAATTGACATTGAAGTGTATATTTTGTTAAGTTTATCACAAAATTTGACAGCCCCGGCAGCGAAGCATGCGGAGGAGTCCGTTCTTGAGGCGAACTAAACTTTTTCTGTCTTATGAACATCAAACTTCTCTACACCATTTTCATTGCCATCGCAACCCTTTCCTTTTCATCACTTCAAGCCCAGTCTGCCGGTAAAAAACGCGAGGTAGGCGTCCAGTTGAACGGTATTAACTTTGGCGGATTCAATAGTTTTAGCGGTTTCTACAAAAAACAACTGAACGAAAACAAATACCGCCGGGTGCGTTTTTTTTCCGGAAATTTATTTACAGGTGTCGTTGGAGAGGATGATTTCCGTTTTAATCTGAATCTGGGCGCCGCTATCGGCCGGGAAAAACGCAGAGCGCTCGATACGCGCCTTGACTTTTTCTGTGGCCCCGAATTTGCCTTCAGCGTGGGTTTCCAATCGATCAATGACGATACTGCTTTTAGTTTATTTCCCAGTTTTGGCTATGTGCTCGGCCTGCAACACAGTTTTAACGAACGCTGGGCGATCAACATCGAAACAATCCCAAGTATTGGAGTAGGGGTAGTACTGCTTCCGGGCGATAACGACCAACTGACGCTGGATGCCGGTATTACCAATTCGGTGGCACTGGGCGTGGTGCGGAAATTCTGAATGTACCGGCTGCTTTAGCTGCCGGAAAATGCCGAACGTGATGTACCGGCTGCTTTAGCTGCCGGAGAAAGCCGAACGTGATGTCCGGCAGCTAAAGCAGCCGGTACATTCAACCGTGCAACCACTTCAACGTATTTTTATAAAAAATCCGTTCCAGCGTTTCCTTTGGCAATTCCATTTGTTCGATAAAACGCCCGATTTCCAGGTCTCCCAGCGGGAAAGGATAATCCGTGCCGAGGCACACTTTTTCATCGCCGATCACATCCAGGATATAACGCAACAACTGTGGATCGTGCGTGGCAGAATCCACCCAGAACCGGCCCAGGTATTGGCGCGGAGCCACGGCATTGTCGATGGCCACCAGGTCGGGCCGACAGTCAAAGCCGTGTTGTACCCTGCCGATCGTCGGAATAAAAGAGCCGCCCGCATGGGCAAAACAAAAACGTAACTTCGGTAGTCGCTCCATCACGCCCCCAAAAATGAGGGAACACACGGCGCGACTGGTTTCGGCAGGCATACCGACCAACCAGGGCAGCCAGTATTTTTTCATATCCGCCTCGCCCATCATTTCCCAGGGATGCACCAGCACCGCCATATCTAAGCGCTCGCAAGCCTCAAAAATTGGGAAAAACTGCGCCTCGCTCAGGTTCAGTTGATTGACGTTGGAGCCGATCTGGATACCCGGAAATCCAAGCGTTTTCAGCCGCTCCAATTCCTTGATAGCCAGGTCGGTATCCTGCATGGGCAGGGTGCCCAGCGCCAGGTAATGTTCCGGGTAATCCTCCACCACGCCGGCTAAGTGATCGTTGAGAAACATGGATAATTCCAGGCAATCAGCCGCTTTGGCCCAGTAGGAAAACATCACGGGAACGGTGCAAACCACCTGCACGGGCGTGTGGTAATGCATATATTCTGCGATGCGTATTTCCGGGTCCCAGCAATTGCGGGCAATTTCCCGAAAAAACACCCCGCCCTTCATCATGCTGGCAAAACCATGCCGGTGGTGCTCCAGGTGAATAAAATCTCCGTAACCGAACTTTTTGGCAAAATCCGGCAGTTTTTCGGGCAGGAGGTGGGTGTGCATATCAATTTTATGCCTCATCCCTGCACTACTTTTTTCACTTTCATCCCGGCGGGCGTTTGTACCTGCACCAGGTAAATACCGGCTGGCAAACCACTCAAGTCCAAGGGCAACCGGAAATTGCCGGGTAACATATCCGTGGGTGCCTGTGCACTGCGCAGCGGGCGACCCAGATAGTCCACGATGTGTATGCTCACCGTTTGTCCGACAGGCAAATCGAGCAGCAACCAGGAACGGTCGGTAGCGGGATTGGGTACCACAGACATTTCAAATGATGCTGGATCGGGCGTTGTGGTATTTACGACCACCTCGTACGGGGGCAGGAAAATTTCATCGACCCAGGCGCGGTCCAAACCTTGCGAACCTACCTCGTCTTTGGCGTACACCCAACGGAGTTCGTGAATCCCTTCTTCGAGCGGGAAACTCACTTCGCCCCAGGGTACGTCGCCCGACCACGCGCCCATTTCCACATCGTCGATGGAAAAAAGCAGGAAATCATAGTTGACTTCAGAACTGACCCTGCGGGCAAAAGAAACGACGCCTGCCTCGGAAATGTGCAGCGACATGTTCATTTCAGAAAATTGACTGTGGGTAATGGTGCCGGAACGGGAACAGTAATAACCGTTGTAGGCGTTGCCCGAGGCAATCACCCAGGGTTTGTTGCCGCCCATCAGCCAGGGATAACTCGAAAAATTATGGCTTTCAAATGTTTCGATAATCGGATTGATCAGCATGGGGCCTTGGTTGAGGCCGGCGTTGTAATTTCCAGCTGTCAGGGTGTAATAAAAGTTGGCAGGCACCACCTGTGGGGCGTCTTCTGACACGGTGACGTTGAATTGAGCCGTTGTGTTACCGGCAACATCCAGCGCACCCAGATCGACAGCCGGACTGATCGTCAGCCAGGGCGAATCGGTGCTGAGTTGGCCTGTTGCAGACGGACTGCTGCTGTGTCCGTTGTTGCCGTTAGTTATGCTAATGGTTACGGTTTCGCCGCTTTGCAGGCGTTTGTCGCCATTGCCAAACTGAAAATCGTTGATCTGGAAATTCGTAGCGGTTAATTTGGGCGCTTGCAGCACAACAGGAATTGTGGTGGTATAGGTCTGCCCGTCATTGAACTGGATTTGCAGGGTAAACAGCACGACATGGCTGTCCGTCACGTCATCCAGCACGGTAAAGGTAAATGCGGCTACTTTTTCCAGCGATTCGCTGGCTGCCAGGTCGCCAAAGGTTTCCGAAGCATCCGTGATAAATACGTTTTCATCCGTGGTGCTGAGCGTTGCAGCCGTGGCATTGGCTATTTCCAGGCCTACGTTGGAAAGCGTCACGTTAAAAGCGACCGATTCGTTGTAATCGGCTTTCTGGTTGTTGTTTCCCGCGCTATCATTGAGCGTAACCAATTGATTGACAACAAATGCGCCCGCAGCCGGCGTCACCTGCAGGATGCCCTGGTAGGGAATGTAATTGAATTGGGTGGCCGTCACGGTCAACGCGCCTACGTTGTTAAGGGCCGGGAAATTAAAAACCGCCACGCCGCCTGAAACGTTGGCAACCGCCAGGGTTTGACCCTGCCAGTACAAACTGACTAAGGCGCCTTCCACTAGGCAGTTCACACTCAGCGAAGTTGTACCGATGAAGGTTCCCGCCGGGTGTGTGGCCGTCAGCACCTGCGGCTGCCGGCTGCGAATCACCGTCGAGGGTTCGCCGAATGTGTTCCAGAAACCTGCCATCAGTTCGCCGCCGGAGTCATAAGCCTCGATCATTTTTACATTTCCATAAGCCAGCATACTGCCGACCGTTGGGGTAATATTGATCCCGTCAGCGTCCATCAGGTATTGATTCATGCCATCCTGGCCTTCCATGGGAGGCGACCAGCTCTGGAAATCGCTGGAAAAGTAGCCCGCGATACCACCCCAGGCTACTCCGTTCGCCTGGTCGCCGGCCCGTTGAAAGGCCTCTCCGAGGCAGTCGCCGCTGTCGTTATTGGTAAAATTGCCGGCGCAGCAGGCTACCGCTATGCAAACCGGATAACGGTGAATGTTCCGCAGGGCAGCCACGGCATCCACATTAAAATTGCCGCTTACCAGACCCTGTTCCCAGCCATGCCCGGTGTAATTGTAAATGCTGACACCGTGGTTGTTCATCAGGTCAACCAGTTGCGTATTGACCGGATTGCCGTTTTGGTCGGCTGTTTCGTTGCCGGGGGTAGGGGAAATGTCGGCGTGGTTGCCGTCATAAAATTCCCAGTATTTGGTGTAGCCGTCTTCCAATTGGGCGGCTTTCCATGCATTGGCATGTTCGAAATCCGCCTGGTTGTCGTCGCCGATGCCCGTTCCTTCATTGGAAGCCGACCACATGCCTGTGGCGCACCAGTTTTGCGCTTCGTCGACTAAGGGTGTTTTTTCATAATCCAGGTTGCGCTGCACCATTATTTTCAACTGATCGACCGTTTCTGCATGGTAACGCCCGACGAATACTTCCGGGGCGTAGTCGGGGCCGTCGAGGTAACCGAAACAGTTGTCGCAGGAATAATTGCCGCCGTCCTGGCGCATTTCAGGCTCGATGGCGTCTTCGCCGCCGACCAGCAACAGGTAGGTAATCGCGTGTGTTTCGTAGTAGTTTTTTACAAAATTATGGATGTCGCCCGATGCGCTGCTGCCGATTTCAGAGAGCGGAACCACCGTGGTATGAATGCCCATCTGGCGTTTCCAGGTGACCAGTGGCTGCAAATCTTCCACAAATTCATCTTTGGCGATCACCAGCATTTTTTCCGGTTCGCCTTCGTTGCGTTGCCCCGATGCGGTATGGTTGATAAATATTTTTTGATATAACTGGTTGAATGTGTTGCTGCTGGAGCGTTTTTTATCGCCTGGAATCTCGTTTTCTCCAGTGCCGCTGCTGCTGCTTACCGCAATGGTGATGCTGGAATACACGCGCAACACCTTGCTGACCGGGTTGTATTGCACCGGGTACATCCAAAGTCCCTGCCCGCGTTTGTCGCGCAGGATGAAAGGGTTTTTCAAATCGGCCAGTTGCCCCGGGAAAAAAGCGTCGTGTTCATAAGCCGTACCGTACTTAAACGGGACGGTAGCCGGATCGACAATGCGTTTGAGGTCGCCTTTGGACGGCGCTACAGAGACGTTTTGAAATTCCTGAAATTCGCTGTCGAGGATGCTGTAAACCATATTTCCGGTATTCGGGATATGCAGCGTGGTCGCAAATTTGGGCACATCCGGCGCCCCGGCCTGCAACAGGGGCGTTCCCTGTGACATGGAAACAACAACTGCCTCGCCCTGGGGCGTTACAACCGTTCGCTGATCGACGCCTGTCAGATCGAGCCGGATGATGGTGTTTTCCGGCGATTTTTCGAGTACCGTAACGCGGGTTTTGCTGACGGCCTGACCGATGAGTACACTGACGGAAAGGCTGTAAAAGAGAAGGGTAAGTAAATTTTTCATGAATACGCAGGCAGTTTTGTTCAGATGCGATAGGAAGAGTCATTTACTCGCTGTTACCCCTATTTCTGGAGGAGCACACGTTCCGATTTGTCGGGCATTTGCAAAAAATACAGGCCGGAGGGGTAGGGGAGCAGATCGACGTTTTCCATATCAGCGGGCGGGATGGTTTTTTGCCATAAAATCCGGCCGGAAATGTCCGTCAACCTGGCAGGCAAAGGCAGGGCGGATGTGTTTTCCACAAATAAAACGTTGTTGGCCGGATTGGGAAAAATGCGCGCAATACTTATTTCCGGTTCTTCGGCGCCCACGGTACCCGGCGTGAACAGGTTGAAATATACGTCCGCAAAATTGGCGTCGTTGCCCACTTCAATTGCCCTGAACCAGAACCAGGCCGTTCCTGCCACTGCATTGGGCTGTACAATCAATTTCAGGTAAGGCTGTATGGTATCAAACACGGGGTTCATGGTACCGTTGGCGGGAATGCCGGTGTAACACAGTCCGTAGTCGCACAGATCGACAGACCAACCCTCCGGCATACTCACTTCCAACTGTCGCCATTTAAGGCGCAGCGTATCGCCGGAAGGGTTATCGAAATAAATGTAGCACTCATTGGCTTCGTTGAATGCCAGTTCCCGGTCGAGTGTAGCGGCGGGTAAAGCGGAGAACGTTTGAGCGCTCAAAGCTGCACTGATGAGTAAACACCATACTAAAACGATGATTTTCATAATGATAAATAGTTATCCGTTATCTGTTATTAGTTATCAGTGTTCATAATCAAGCATTTAGTAATGCTTAAAAAAACAAGTTCACGATTTGACTAACCCCCGCGCTTTAGCCGGGGGAAATGAACGGGACAAACACAGATGGGTTTTAACCCAAAATGAGTGATCTGGGGTTAAAACCCCGTTGGGTTTGGTTTCTTCGATTCCCCCGGCTAAAGCGCGGGGGTTAGTCAAACAAGTTTTGTGTGATTACTTAATTGCACAAAAATATACTTTTTTCGTGTATAGTGTTTGGTGTATAGTGTTTAGACCGCTTCGCCCTCGGCATTGTGTGGCTTGAGCAACCACCCTCTCACTTCTCACCCTCTCACTTCTCACTTCTCTTTTTCCACTCCACCCATCCCATCACCGCCAGCACCAGGAAAACAACATACTGGAAACTGGTAAATACATAACCTTTGATGAAATAGAGCGGAATAGCGGCGGTATTGGTAGCGATCCACCACAACCAGTTTTCAATTTTTTTGCGGGCCATGAGCCACATGCCCGTGTAAGCCGTTGCGGAGGCAAAACCATCGGCAATGGGCACGCTGCTGTTCGTATATTTTTGCAGGATAAACCAGAGCGCTGCCCAGGCGAAGGCAAAGAAAGTCAATGAATACACCCATTCCCGCTCTGTGGAACGGCTGATCTGTAGTTTCTCCCCGTCGCTGCGTTTCCGCGACCAAAGCACCCAGCCGATCACACTCATGACGGTGTAATACAGGTTGACGCTTGCTTCGGCGTACAACCCGGCAATGATACTCAGGTAAATGTAAATAGTGGTGTTGACAATACCGGTCGGGTACACCCCGATGTGCTCAATTCTGGACAACAGCACACTGGTAATGCCGAAAAAAACAGCCGTAAATTCAAGCCAGGTGGTGGCCCAGAGGCCTGCGATGAGCTGTTGCCAGAGGTCGTGCATAGATTCAATTTGAAAACAAAAGGCAAAAGGCAAAAAGCAATGTACAGATCGCTTATTTGCCTTTTGCCTCTTGCACTTTGCTCTTTATTTAAAACGGAATATCTTCATCGTTCATCCGCGAGCCACGCGTAATGATACTCGGCTGGAACGGCCCGGTCAGCGGATCATTCATCCCGGCGAAAGTAGGATCATCGAGGTTGCCGAATTTGGCGAACGTATCGGTGAATTTCAGTTTGACCGTATCGAGCGCGCCATTCCGGTGTTTGGCGATGATGTATTCCGCGACTCCTTTCAGGCTCTGGCCGTTTTCATCTTCCAGAATTTGATAGTATTCGGGGCGGTAAATGAAGGAAACGATGTCTGCGTCCTGCTCGATTGCGCCCGAGTTGTGCGAAAAAATATCGTTTGCAATCCAGGCATGGTAGTCGGGTACGCTCAAATCGTAAACAGGTTCGGTTCCACTGTATTCAATACTTTTCACGGTATCCCAAAAAGTATCGCTTTCTGCCAGAACCGCTACATACGGATCGTCGAGTAGTTCCGCATATCCTCCGAGCACTGAACGAGAAGGGGAGTAGGCAAAATGTGCCTGACCGCCATAAGCAGTGCCACGTTTGGCTGCCATCTGGCGATGGGAAATGCCTTTGTTTTTCATTTGAGCCTTGACATGGTCAAATATTTCTACCGGAATGGTATCCGTATTGGTATTACTTTGTTTTGAATCCAGATGAGGTCGCATGACTTCTGCCTGATCTGCCTTCGCTCCAAAAGCGCCCACAACTTCCAGAAATTTTTTCTGCTGATCCGTGCCGGAAACTTCTAAACAGTAAAGTGTTCGGTATTGCGCTTTTTGCGTTGCAATCCTGATTCTTGCAAAAATATCTAACCTCAAAAGCAAGTGAGAAACATCGTTGGCTAATGTTGGGCTGTTTGTACTAAATACAATCCGTGTAGATGTCCTTGACTGTTTGGATTTTGGAGTGAATAAAGTGCCGTCAGTCGCCCAAAGGTGTTTTAGGAAAAAAGCAATTTGCTTATCCGATATTTTAAAAACGAAAGACGGTATGTGCTTTTTCGTGGGAACGTTGATTGAAAATTCCCAAATCCCGAAGCCATTTGTTCATACCGGCAGGCTTCCAACGATTACCGTTGCCGCTAAAAACCAACTGGTGCCAGTTGCCTTTGCCTTCATGACGGTTTACAGTCACTCCAAAACGATCTTCGGCAGCCGTTTTAACTGCCATGCTGTGCGCTTCTGAAGCTGTTGTATAGCGCAGCGGTTGACCGGAAAGATAACTGCCATCGCCAATCAAATGACCCAGCAGAATCAGTTCATTTTCATCATGCACGTATGTTCTGGAAGGGTCAGGCTTTTTCCCTCGGTACGGCTATCCGTTGGCCACTCTCCATCGTTCCGATCATTTTCCAGCCATCCAGTGTAAGCAACCGGTGCTCTGCGCTTGCACGCAAGGTTCGTCCGCTTTGTAAAGTTAATGTATAGACATCTTTCTGACCAACTTCCCAGATGAGATCGGTTTTGTGGGGAACAATTTTTTGTGTCTGGGTATCGAAGGCCCATATTTCCAGGTTCTCCCCGATACACTCGGCAATAGGCCGTCGCGTACCATCACACAGCGAAATGAGTGTGTCGCCCGTGACGCACTCACGAAGGTCACTCAATTGCGGCCTCTTGCTCCCTCCCCTCGTCTCCACCGCCCGGCTCAGCTGTGACAGCGCGATCACCGGAACGCTCAGTTCCTTGGCCAGCGACTTCAGCGCCCGGGAAATACTGGAAATTTCCTGTTCGCGGTTGCCGTTTTTGGTGCTTTCGCCGCCGCCCGTCATCAGTTGCAGGTAGTCGATGACGACTAATTGAATATCGTGTTGTTGTTTCAGGCGGCGGCACTTGGCCCGCAGTTCAAAAATGTTGATGGCGGGCGTGTCGTCGATGAAAATAGGCACCGAATTGAGCCGTTCCACCGTCGATTGCAGTTGCTGCCATTCGTAATCCTCCAGTTTGCCGTTGCGCATTTTGGAGCCCGATATTTCGGCTTCCATCGAAATGAGGCGCTGCACCAACTGCGTGGAAGCCATTTCCAGGGAAAAAAGGGCCACTCCTTTGTTGAAATCGCGGGCAGCATTGAGCGCCACAGCGAGTACAAAAGAGGTTTTACCCATACCGGGACGGGCCGCCACGATAATCAGGTCGGAGGATTGCCAGCCGGAAGTCAGGCGGTCGAGTTCGGTAAAACCCGTCGGTACGCCCGTCAGGCCGTCTTCTTTTTTGGAAACTTCCTCGATCAGTTTCAGCACCTTGCTGCTCAGGGCGCCCATACTTTCATAGCTGCGGCTGAGGTTGTTTTGCGTGATGGCAAAAAGCCCTTTTTCGGCTTCGTCGAGCAAGTCGAACACATCCGTGGTGTCTTCGTAAGCGTTTTTGATGGTTTTGGTGCTGACGTTGATCAGTTCGCGCTGGATGTGTTTTTGGGCGATAATGCGGGCGTGGTATTCGATGTTGGCTGCCGAGGCAACACGGTTGCTGAGTTCCACAAGGTAATAGGGACCGCCCACTTTATCGAGGTCACCGCCTTTGCGCAGTTCTTCGGTGACAGTGAGCAGGTCGACGGGATTGGAGCGTTCGAACAGGCGGATAATGGCCCGGTAGATATGTTGGTGCGCTTCCAGGTAAAAACTCTCCGGGCGCAGCGCATCCATCACCATAGGCAGCGCATCTCGATCGAGCATCAGCGCGCCGAGGACGGCTTCTTCGAGCGGTATCGCCTGCGGTTGCACCTTGCCGAAGACATAGTTCGACAGGCCGTCATTGTTGGTAGCATTGCGGCGGTTGCGCTGGGCGCCTGTTTGATTTTGTTGTGCGTTACCGCTTGATTCGTCCATACTGTTGCTTCAGTCTCATTTGTCTGTACGGCAGGGGCTACAAACCTACTCTGAACGCGGCTGATTTTTAATTTCCAAACAATCCGTGTAGTGGATAACTGTGGAAAACTACCTGTTAATCTGTTGGCAACTGTGAAAACCTCACGAGTTATGCACATTAGATTTGGGTTTTCCACATGCCTCAAATGCTCCGATATTGTAAAAGCAAATTATTTTAACACTTTGAATTGTAGAATATTATGAATGGTGAATGTGCATTTTTGACCTGGTACGCCACCTGGTTTCAGGTTAAGTCTATGTTAATTTTCCACAGTGCAAAAGTATTTGATGTGTTTTTCGGAATCACAAAGTTAACAATAAATGTTTTAAAATGCTTGTTTGTTTTTTCAACCGGCCAAAACTTTTTGCGTCGACACTTTTTGTAATAATCTGCCGTATTTTTTCAAAAACTACCGCTTTCTAAAGAAACAGCCGCAGTTGACAAGAAAAAACCTGCACCGGGCGTCCGATGCAGGTTTTTTTTAAAACAAAAATCAATTAAAAATTAATTCCGTTCATTCTCCACATTATTCAGCCGCTGCCGCACTTCCTCGATGGTGCGGCGCTGCGCTTCCTGGTCGACTAAGTTTTGCTCCTGCGCGCGTTCGTTTTTCACAATATCGTCTTCGGCTTTGGCAATTTTTGCTTTCCAGGTTTCGATGTCCTTGCGCAGGGAATCGTTGTCTTTCTGCATACTTTTTTGCTTTTTGTCCATGTCCTTGAGTTTATCTTCCTGCGCTTTCAACTCATCGGTGATGGCAGCGCGGCGCACGTCGACATAAAACTGGCGCAAAGCGCGGCTTACTTCTTCCGTCCGGCCCGGATTGTCGCGGCGGCTCAGGAAATAGGAACCGGCATCGAACCAGATATTGATGGCGGCGTTGGCGTCATTTTTTTCAATGGTAGAATAAATCGAGAACGCGTCTTCGCCCATCATGGCCGATTTCAGGCCGGTGGCTGCCCATTCGCCCGATTTTTTGTCCTTTTTCAATTTGGCGCCAAAGTTTTTCTTGGCGTAGTCTTTCCACATATCTTCTACCGTACCGGCGCTGGTATTGGTAAATTCCAGCCGGAAACTGGGCCTGCTTCCGAAAGACATCATACGTTCCGTTTCAATGACGGTATTCCACTGGGCCGTTAACGCAGAAGCAGAAAGGAGGAGTAACAGGAAAGGAAATAAAAATTTCATGTGCATAAGGTTTAGATTTTAAGCAATGTAGGAAATGGTGCAAAAGCGATGATTCGCCAGACCATTCAACAAATATAAAACGCAGTTGACGACCGAAGTCACAGATTTTATAAAAAATCATTTGAATACGTACCTGTAAAATGACCGAAAGCCGTTTTCTTTGTGGCCCGCTGTGTGTGCGGGGGCTTAGCAACCCCCACAAAATGAAGCGGCTTGATTTGATTCATCGTGACCCATTATTACGCACTGATAACGAATAACTAATAACCGATAACTACTTTTGTAGCAATGGCAAAAATTCTGATTGTTGACGACGAAGTGCCTATCCGCCGGACCCTGCGCGACATCCTCGAATTCGAAGGATATGAAATAGAGGAGGCCGCCGACGGACTGGAATGTATTGCCAAGGTGCAGAAGGAAAAGTTCGATGTGATTATTACCGATATTAAAATGCCGAAAATGGACGGCATTGAAGCGCTCGAACGCTTGCAGATTCTTTCTCCGGAAACCCCCGTTATCATGGTCAGCGGTCACGGCACTATCGATACGGCCGTTGAAGCGGTCAAAAAAGGCGCATTCGATTTTATTTCCAAACCGCCCGACCTGAACCGTATGCTCATCACCGTGCGCAATGCCCTCGAACGCAGCGAATTGGTGAATACGACCCACGTACTGCGCAAACAGGTGAAAGCCGGCAAAGGCGTGAATATGATCGGTGAAAGCGCGCCGATTCTCGAAATAAAAAAAATGCTGGAAAAGGTGGCGCCGACCGAAAGCCGCGTGCTGATTACGGGACAAAACGGCACAGGTAAAGAGCTTGTAGCGCGCTGGATACATGAAAAAAGCAACCGCGCCGACGGCCCGATGGTGGAAGTCAACTGTGCGGCCATTCCCGCCGAACTCATTGAAAGCGAGTTGTTTGGACATAAAAAAGGTTCCTTTACCGGCGCGATCGCCGACCGGCCCGGCAAGTTTGAACAAGCCAACGGCGGCACCTTGTTTCTCGACGAAATCGGCGATATGAGCCTCGACGCGCAGGCCAAAGTACTGCGCGCCCTCCAGGAAAGCAAAATCACCCGTGTGGGCGACAGCAAAGAAATAAAAGTGGATGTGCGGGTATTAGCCGCCACCAATAAAGACCTGCGCGAAGAAATCGCCGGCGGACGCTTCCGCGAAGATTTGTACCACCGCCTCGCGGTGATCGTGGTTCGGGTGCCCGCGCTGAACGAACGTCGCGAAGACATACCCTTGCTGCTGGAACATTTCAACCGCCGCATCGCCGACGACTACGGCCATCCGACCAAAACATTTTCACCTGAAGCCATCCTTGCCCTGCAGGATTATAACTGGTCGGGCAATATCCGCGAATTAGCCAATGTGATTGAACGCCTGTTTATCCTTTGCGACCAGGTGGTGAGCGCGGAAGATGTGCAGTTGTATGTGTACCCGAATAAGTAGTAAAAGGCAAAGGGCAAAAATGCAAAATGCAAACATGAGTCATCCCGAATTTTGCCTGAATTTTGCCTAAAACGACCACAAAGGTCAACCAGCAATTGATGATTGCTTATTGACAATTGATGATTTTTGATGTGCGAAGATTCCACCTTGCATCAAAAATCATCAATTGTCAATAAGCAATCATCAATAAAAATTGTGCCGGCGCGTACAAAGAGTCGCTACAAAATCAGGGATGACTCATGTTTGCTTTTTGCCCTTTGCATTCAGCCTCGACAGGTATTCCTCGTCTTCCCATTTACTCAAGCCCCGCGCCGCACCTAGCATCAGTGCGTAGTAAGTGAAGGGCCGCCTGATCCGGCACTTCGGTTTCATGTTCAGTGAAACAGGAACATCAGGCAAGGCAGAAAAAGTCAAATTTGTTTAATGAATTTTGAATATATAGTGTATTTAGATAAACAAAAATTCGAATGCCCCGTTTAATGGCTGGTAATTTGGAACAGGCAGGTGATATGCATATTAGGCTGCAATCATTACCTTTGCCACAATCTTAATGGTAAGCACGCTTACAGTGTCGCTGCTGAAACCAGGATAATCTTTTACCAGACCAGATGGTAGTTCTTTTTGTTGTTTGCTCAAGGTTTTGTTTCCGGGGCAAAAGTCTCATTTACAAAAATCAATCACAGCAGTATGGCTAAGCGCCTCCTCCCTGTCGGCATCGACGATATGGCTTTTTATGTGCCGAAATTATACCTCGATATACGCACACTGGCTGAAAAACGAAATATCATCTACGAAAAACTCTCTCAAGGCCTGGGGCTGTACAAAATGGCCGTTTGCGACGTACACGAAGACGCGGCCACCATGGCTGCCGAAGCCATAGCCGAACTGATAGAACGCAACCAACTCGATCCCCGGCGCATCGGCCGCATTTACCTTGGCACCGAAAGCGCTCTGGACGGCTCCAAACCTACCGCAACCTACGCAGTTGAAATGCTCGGACAGCGGTTTGCCGACCGCTACGGGCCTGATTGTTTCCGCCATTGCGATGTGCTGGATATGACTTTTGCCTGCATCGGCGCCATCGATGCCCTGCACAATACCCTCGACTGGGTGGCAGCGACGAAGAGAATATCGGGATCGTAGTGGCCGGCGATGTCGCTAAATACGAACTCGAATCCAGCGGCGAATACACCCAGGGCGCCGGAGCGGTGGCCATGCTGGTGCGCCGGAATCCGCGCCTGCTCGCCGTCCGCAACCTGTATGGCGTGTCCATGGAAAGTGTCCACGACTTTTACAAACCGCGCCGCGAGCGGTATTCCGAAACGCCCGTGTTCGACGGGCAATATTCCAACCTGTGTTACCAAAACCGCATGGCGGAAGCGCTGGCCGATTTTCGCCGCCGGGCTATTGCCGCCGGGCTTTTTCGGGAAGATCAATACCAGGCTTTGTCGGAACGCTGGACACGGATGATTTTTCACCTGCCTTATGCGTTTCATGCTAAACGCATGTATGTCGAGCAATTTGTCGCAGAGCGAAAAGCCTCCGGCAAATGGGTCGCTGATGCGCAGCGTTTCGGCTTTTCAGAACCGCAATCGGATGCCTTCCCGGATCGCAGGTCTTTTGAAAAAGCGCTGGCCGGGTTCTTTAAAAGTGTCAGCGAATCGACCATGTATCGCCGTTTTGTACACGAAAAACTCGAAAAACCACAACGCGCCAGCCAGGAAACCGGCAACCTGTACACCGCTTCCATTTTTCTGGCCTTGATGAGCAGCCTGGAAATAGATGCTGCGGAGGGCGCCCATTTGGCGGGCAAACGCCTCGGCTTCGTGGCATATGGCAGCGGCTCCAAAGCCAAGGTTTTTGAAGCCGTCGTACAACCCGGCTGGGCGGACATCGCTGCAAAGTTTAAGGTTTTTGAAAAACTGAATGCACGCCGCGCGATCGACTTCGATCAATATGAAAAACTGCATACCGGCGTTCAGCAAGGTTCCGTACTGGCTGAAATGAACCGCTGGGGACTCAAAGAAATCGGAACGGAAGGGGTGACTTTGGGTGCGCGGTATTACGAGTCGTTTTAAGCGGCAGTGAAGAGGTGTCATTTGCAGGTAAGAGCATTCAGGATGGCATCTCGGCGACATCACAGGAAGCATATCAATGTTAAACTTTTTAATCTTTTAAATCCTGTTCAAAAACTATTTTTGCTCACATGCAAACCATTCTGAATAAATACGCCCGCCTCCTCACCCAATACTGTTTGCAGGTAAAAGACGGCGACAAAGTATTCATTTCCAGTAGTTTATTGGCCGAACCCCTGGTGCGCGAAGTCTACCGCGAAGCATATGAAGCAGGCGCGGCGCTTGTGGAATGCGACCTGGCTTTCCGCGAACGCGAGCGGATTTTTACCCAGCACGCCAACGAACAGGCATTCCGCACCCCGCCCGTATTGAGCCGGATTGCCATGGAAACCTTCGATTGTTATTTGCACATCCGCGCGCCTTTCAACTTGCGGGAGTACAGCGGCGCCACGCCCGGGCAGGCCCAAATGCGCAACGATACCCTGGCGCCCATCAACAAAGCCTATTTTGAACGCACTGCCGACTACCGGCTGCGCCGCAACCTGTGCCAGTACCCCACCGACGCGTCGGCGCAGGAAGCGGGCATGAGCTTGAGCGAGTACGAACAATTTGTGTACGGCGCCTGCAAATTGTACCACGATGATCCGCAGGCCGCCTGGCTCGGTGTGCGCGCAAGCCAGCAACGTATCGTCGATCACCTGAACAAATGCACGACCGTTCGTTATCTCTCCAACGGCACGGATATTACCTTCGGAACCAAAGGCCGTACCTGGATCAATTCCGATGGCCAAACCAACATGCCTTCCGGCGAAGTGTACACCAGCCCGGTGGAAGACAGCGTGCAGGGAGTTGTTCATTTTTCATTGCCCTGCCTCTATCAGGGCGCTGAAGTGGAAGGTGTAACCCTTTGGGTAAAAGACGGTTACATCGAAAAATGGGAAGCGTTGCGCGGCCAGGATTTCCTGGATCAGGTATTTGCCATGCCCGGCACCCGCCGGTTCGGAGAAGCCGCTATCGGTACCAATTACGACATCCAGCGCATGACGAAAAATATCCTGTTCGATGAAAAAATCGGCGGTACCATCCACATGGCCATCGGACAGAGTTACCTGCAAACCGGCGGTAAAAACGAATCGCCCGTTCACTGGGACATGATTACCGATATGACCCAGGGCGGCGAAATATGGGCGGACGGGGAAAAAATTTACCAGAACGGCAAGTTTATCATTTGAGGCGCTACATTTACCGGAAAAAATATTCCGGCTATGGTACGTCTTTTCCTCTTTGTGTTTATTTGCCTGACATTCAATTCTTTGCGAGCACAGACGCTCCGCTCTCCGAATGGCCTGTTGCGCCTCCAGATTGAAACGGCTCCCGCGCTCAGCTGGCAACTTTTCCTGCGCGACAAACCGCTCACCCTGTCCGCTCCCCTGAATATAACCATTGAAGGTGTTGGTACGCTGGGCAATAATCCAACCCTGATTAAAACGGATTCCAGCAGCGTGCGACGCACCGTAACGCCGGATGTGCGCCAGAAAAGCGCTGTCATTGCAGAGTCGTATAACGAACTGATCCTGCGGTGCCAGGGCGATTGGGGCGTGATTTTTCGCGCCTACAATGAAGGGGTGGCTTACCGTTTTTTTACGGAACTGAAAACGGGTGAAGTGCGGGTGACGGGTGAGACCTGCACTTTTCGTCCTGCGGACTGCAAAACAGTGTATTTCCCGGAAGAAGAAAGTTTTTACTCCCACAACGAGCGTATTTTCCTGCCGCTGGCTCCTGCTGAAATCCATGAAAACCGCTTAGCCAGCCTGCCATTGCTGGTCGAAATGGAAAGCGGAGTCAAAGTGCTGGTTACCGAAACGGATTTGCAGGACTACCCCGGACTCTGGATGCACGGCAGCAAAGGTAAAAATGGCAACCTGATCGGCACCTTGCCGTATTACCCCCAAAACGACGGTGCGCACGAGCAACCGCGATATTCAACCCGTGGACAGAGATTACTTTTTGGCCAAAACAAAAGGTACGCGCAATTACCCCTGGCGCTTGTTCTTAGTGGCGGAACGCGATATGGACTTGCTCGTCAATCAAATGCCCTGGTTGCTGGCCGAACCCAGCCGACTAAAAAATACGGACTGGATTCGCCCGGGTAAAGTAGCCTGGGACTGGTGGAACAACCTCAACCTGGAAGGGGTCAATTTCCGGACGGGGGTAAATACGGAAACGTACAAATACTTTGTGGATTTTGCCGCTGAAAACGGCCTGGAATACATTGTGCTGGACGAAGGCTGGTCGGGTACCGGCAACCTGATGCTCCATTCCGGCGTCGATATGGACGGTCTTGCTGCCTATGCCAAATCCAAAAAAGTAGGCCTGATTCTCTGGGCCACCTGGGTGGCTATCGATGCCCAGTTTGAAATGATATTACCCGATTTGAAAAAATGGGACATCAAAGGGCTGAAGATCGACTTCATGCAGCGCGACGACCAGGAGATGGTGCAGTTTTACTGGCGTATGGCTGAAAAATGCGCAAACAATCAATTACTTGTGGACTACCACGGCGCTTATAAACCCTCCGGCCTGCAACGCACCTGGCCCAATGTCATCAGTTTTGAGGGCGTATACGGGCTTGAACAGGCCAAATGGGATAAGGATAAAAAGATCGACGCGGAACACAATGTAACCATTCCTTTTACCCGACAGGTGGCCGGCCCCATGGATTACACGCCGGGCGCCATGCTGAACTACCAGAAAGCAGACTGGTCGCCTTCATTCAACCGCCCGGCCTCGATGGGTACCCGCTGCCACGAATTAGCCAAATATGTGGTGTTCGAAAGTCCCCTGCAAATGCTATCAGACAGCCCTACCAACTACAAAAAAGAGCCGGAATGCCTGCAATTTCTCTCAAAAGTGCCTGCCGTTTGGGATAAAACGGTGCCTATTGCCGGTAAAATCGGCGATTATGTCGCCATAGCGCGACAAGCCGCCAACGGCTTGTGGTACATCGGCGCGATGGGCGACTGGACAGGCTGGAACCTGACCATCGACTCGCGCTTTTTGCCGTCAGGTGAATATGAAATGGAAATTTTTGAAGATGGCGTCAATGCCGACCGGAATGCCCAGGACTACAAACGGCGTATCATGCGCATCAAAAGCGGGGATTTTCTTCGGTCAAAATGGCCCGGGGAGGATTTGTGGCGGTACTTTGGAAAACTTTAGTTTTGGTTATTAGTTATTGGTGTTTGGTTTTTAGTGTGGTAACGCTCGGCTTGCGTGTTAGCCCGCGACCACAAATAAGCAACTGTGTGATTAGGCAAAGATCACAAACTTGTGGGCAAACACGCGTAGAGCCATAAACACTAGGCACACCCCAAAGCCCGCATAAGTTTTTCCCCCTGCGCTCGTCTCCCCCCAACCCCCCCCAGTTTTGGCCTCCGCCCGTCCTTTAACCCATGATTCGCATGAATAACGAATAACTAACTCACTTAAGAGGCAAAACCGCTCGCCCCCTTCCTCCGGCTCAAACACCGGCGCTGCATCGTGCAGCATTTCGCCATTCAGAATTTTTTCATATAGTTTCAGGTAGTCCTCCGCCATGCGTTTCGAGGAAAAGTTTTCAATAGCATAATCCTGACAGCGTTGCCGGTCGTATTGGTCGGCCTCTTTAACAGCCTCTACGAGTTCCATTTTTTTGCCGGATAAAAAACCGACTTCCGACTGAAAGGCATCTACCCGGCCATTCCATTTCCGGTCGGGATAGAGGTAGGGTTTGCTGCCCAGCAGTTCGGGCAACGAGCCGTAGGGCGTACCAAAAACCGGGCAGCCGAAATACAGGCTTTCGATGATGGCCAGGCCGAAGGGTTCGTGCCACAACACTGGGAAAATCAAACCTTTGGATGCCTGTAAAATGGCGTTTTTGCCGTCGCCGCCCAGCATGCCGTGGAAACGCACCTGCGGCGAAAGGGTGATGCGCAGCCCCATGCTGAAATTCACCCGGCTCCCGCCGATCACGTGCAGCCGGACGCCGGCCTTGTCGGCCACGTCGATGGCGCCGCGCACGTTTTTGACGCGCCAGGCTGCATTTCCCAGGAAGTGAAAATACAGCCGTTTGTTTTGCGTCATCGGTTTCCCGTAATCATCGAAGTCGATGCCGTTGTACACAAACACTTCCGCGCCATGCCTTTTGGCGTGGTTGTGCGAGATAAAAACAGTGTTGCGGTGGAATGTTTTCGGGCTGCTGCTGTTGCCGTGTACGGTTGTTATATGCGGCACGGGCAAAATTTCATCCATTTCAAAATGGAAGTGTGCCAGGTCGGTGTCGGGTGGAATCTGTGCGGCAAAAGTTTTTTTGTCGTCGATTTCTATGATATTGGCAAAAGGGCATTCGGAACCTTTTTTGACCAGGTAAGTAACGTCGTGGCCCATTTTGCCCAGTTCTTTTCCCAGCCACCAGATGATGCGCTCGGTGCCGCCGTAGGCATGAACAGGTATGATGGTATTATTAGCGATTAAAATTTTCATTGCCTAATGCTTCTTGCCCTTTGCCTTTTCACTTAAAAACCTGTTTCGGGCGGGATTTTATTTGTTTGTCGCAAATGTCAACAATCAATGGAACTTCCTTGCCTGTATGGGGCATAAGAATTTTTGCATCTGGATGGCAAATTCCTGTACAACCACGTGCAAACCGCATCGGAAATCTCCCTGTCGCAATTTTTTTACAAAAAATTATTGCTGAAACGGGCAGTTCGACCGCACTTTCCCGACCTTTGCCGGGAAAAACACCATATGCAAGACCCGGAAGAAAATAAAAGTCTGATTTCGCAACAGGATTTAAACGCTATTGCGCGGGATAACTTTCAGCAACAAAAAGCGGAGAAAGCAGCCATTGTAAAAGACTGGTTGCCGCGTTACACGGGCATGCCGCTTGAAAAATTCGGAGAATACATTCTGCTGGTCAATTTCGGCGGCTACGTCAAAGCTTTTGCGGAACAGCACGATGTGCCGGTTTATGGATCCGACCGCCCCATGCAGGTAGCCACAGCAGACGGGATTACCATCATCAATTTTGGGATTGGCAGCCCGAATGCGGGCCTGGTCATCGACCTTTTGGAGGCCATTCACCCCAAAGCCGTGTTGTTTCTGGGCAAATGCGGCGGCCTGAAATCCAGAAAAAACGTCAACGGCGACCTGATTCTGCCCATCGCGGCCATTCGGGGCGAGGGTACCAGTAATGACTACCTGCCGCCGGAAGTACCGGCCCTGCCGGCGTTTGCCCTGCAAAAAGCGGTGTCCACCACCATCCGCGATTACGAACGCGACTACTGGACGGGTGTGGTCTACACGACCAACAAACGCGTCTGGGAACACCGGGAAGACTTCAAACAAAAATTGCGCGACCTGCGCTGTATCGCCATCGACATGGAAACGGCGACCATCTTCGTAGCAGCATTTAAAAATCAGATGCCAGCCGGCGCCCTGCTGCTCGTCAGCGATATGCCCATGACCCGCGAAGGCATCAAAACGGAAGCCAGCGATAAAATTGTGACTGCCAATTTTGCACAAATGCACCTGTCCATCGGCGTGGATTCACTGAAACAATTGATGAATAAGGGGCAGACGGTCAAGCACTTACGCTTTTAAGAGAGGTGAGAGGTGAGAGGGTGAGTAGGAGAGTGCCGTTCCCTTGGTTTGCCCAATCATGGAACGGCACACTCGGTCCTCACCCCCTCCCCCCCTTTTAGAGCGAAGCGCTTAGCCAAGAAGTCCGTAGAGTACAGCTTTCCACACTTGGGTTTTCCAAACTTGGAACGGTGTACTCTACGGTCTCTCACTTCTCACCCTCTCACCTCTCACCTCTCTTTAAAAGCACCATCCGTTGGCTTTCAGCAGCGCTTCCGCCACCACCCGCCGTTTCACTTTTACATTCACTGCCGGATACTTCGTAAACCGTTTCAGTCCCATGAGGAAGGTTTTCAGCAGATCGCCTTCGGCGAAAGAAGCCAGGGCGTCCGTTGCATTTTTGCCCATGCGGGCACTAGCGTCGTGGAAATACACCTGCAACATGGCGTCGTACACTTCCTGCGGTTGTTCTTTCGGCAGGTTGACGATTTTTTGCACGCGCAGCAGCATGGATTCCGCTGCATACAGGTCGATCAGCATATCCGCGCAGTTCATCAGGATTTCCTGTTCGTCTTTCAGGTTCAGTTTGCCGTCCATTTGCATTTTGGCAGCGCCGCCGGCAACCATCAGGATGATTTTTTTGAAATCGGCCAGGGCTTTTACTTCTTCGGCATAAGCGCCTTCCAGTTTTTCCATGGAAGGCATGGAAGTCAGTTCTTTTTGCACTGCCCAGGCCGGCCCGACGATGTCCAATTTGCCTTTCAGGGCGCGTTTGAACAACTGATCGACCATCAGCATCCGGTTGATTTCGTTGGTGCCTTCGTAGATGCGGTTGATTCGGCTGTCGCGGTAGGCGCGCGCGGCGCTGTATTCTTCGCTGAATCCGATGCCGCCGTGGATTTGCACGTTTTCATCTACGCAGTAGTCGGTCACTTCGGAGCCAAGTACTTTCAGGATGGAGCATTCGATGGCGTATTCTTCTGCGGCTTCCAGCATGGCCTGGCCGTAGGATTGTCCGGCAGCTTCTTCTTCCGCTTTTTTATCGGACATCAGTTGGGATGTGCGGTAAGCGGTGCTTTCAGCGGCGAAGTTGCGGATCGCCATTTCGGCTAATTTGTACTGGATAGCGCCGAAATTGCCAATCGACTGGCCGAATTGATGGCGTTCGTTGGCGTAGCGGGTTGCCATGTTGATCACTTCTTTGTTGCCGCCGATACACATGACGCCCAATTTATAGCGACCGATATTCAAGGCGTTGAAAGCAATGAGGTGGCCTTTACCGATTTCACCCAGTACGTTTTCAGCGGGCACTTTGGCATTTTCAAAGAACACCTGGCGGGTGGAGGAGCCTTTGATACCGAGTTTGTCTTCCTCGTTGCCGAGCGTGATGCCGGGTGTATGCGCATCCACAATAAATCCAGTGAATTTCTCACCGCCGATTTTGGCAAAAACAATAAACACATCGGCAAAACCGGCGTTGGAAATCCACATTTTTTGACCGCTCATCACATAGTGAGAGCCGTCGGCGCTGAGGTCGGCGCGTGTTTTGGCAGCCAGCGCATCCGAACCCGAACCGGGCTCCGTCAGGCAATAAGCCGCCTTGAGTTCGCCGGAAATAAGGCCGGGCAGGTATTTTTGTTTTTGTTCTTCCGTACCGAAATACAGGATCGGCAGCATGCCGATACCGGTGTGGGCGGCAAAGGAGACGATAAAGGAACCGGCAGGGCCGAATGCTTCCGAAATGACGGTATTGGTATTGGTGTCCATTTCAGTGCCGCCGTATACGGTGGGCATGTGCGCGCCAAGCAGACCCAGATCACCCATTTTTTTGAGCAGCGAAGGCGCCAGCCCCGGCTCCTGTTTTTCCAATCTTGCTCTGACGGGGTCAATTTCGTTTTTGATGAAGTCGATGGACATTTGTTTGACCATCAGTTGCTCTTCGTTCAGTTCCTCGGGAATGAACACATCTTCAGCGCGACTGTCGCGAATCAGAAATTCGCCGCCATTGAGTACGTCTGTTGCTTCAACTGTTGCTGCCATGGGTAAATAGTATTGTTTGTATCTGAAAAGTGAATAATAATTTTAGCGAATTTTCGCTGCAAAGATAGGCGGGTGTTTTTAATAAGTCAAGTTTGGGGGAGGATTTTTTTGGAACCTCGTCCCTCGGGACCCTCGTAGAGTGGTGGAACACGGATTGAAAGGATTGGACACGGATTTAGGATGGGGAGATAGGATTTGGATTATGCCGCCTGCGGCATTTCCGTTTAGAGCCGATAAATATCCACCAATCCGTTTCCCGTAACCCCTTCAATCCGTGTTCTATTTATTTACGAGGAGCGCAGCACAAATCCCGCCCAAGTAGAGAGCGGGCCGTGGGCTAACATCCAAAAAACGGAAAATAATATTCTGTTTCCATCCCCATTACCGACCCGATTCGGAATGATTATCAAAAATTGATATTCCGTTAACAAAATAGGCCTTGTACTTTTCTTTTTTTCCGTTAGATAAAACCTTACCTTTGCGGTTCATTTGAAAGTGGGTGTGTTTTTCCAATAATTTGGGCATTTATCCGAAATTTTGGAAAAAATTCTGATTCTTGAAATCAAAACATCGGCTACCAAATATCATTTTTCAAAAATTAGGCAAACCACCCCATACACACCACTTTTTATTTTCGATGAGAGAAATTCGTAATATTGCCATTATTGCCCACGTCGACCACGGCAAGACCACCCTTGTTGACAAACTGATCCACGCCTCCAAGTTGTTCAAAGAACACGAGATCACAGGCGACCTGATTATGGACAGCAACGACCTTGAACGCGAGCGCGGGATTACCATTTTGGCAAAAAATGTAGCGATCCAGTATAAAGGTGTCAAAATCAATATTATTGACACGCCCGGTCACGCCGACTTCGGTGGCGAGGTAGAGCGCGTGCTCAATATGGCCGACGGCGTACTGCTGCTGGTAGACGCTTTTGAAGGTCCGATGCCGCAAACCCGCTTCGTACTGCAAAAAGCCCTGGAAATGGGCAAAAAGCCGATTGTTGTTGTCAATAAAGTAGACAAACCCAACTGCAACCCCGATCTGGCGCATGAGCATGTATTCGACCTCATGTTCTCCCTCGATGCCACGGAAGAACAACTCGACTTTCCGGTGATCTTCGGTTCGGCCAAACAAGGCTGGATGGGTCACGACTGGAAAAATCCGACAACAGATATCACCACGTTGCTGGATGATATCATCAAATACATCCCGCCGCCGAAAGTATCGGTCGGTACGCCGCAGTTGCTGGTTACTTCATTAGACTATTCCAGTTTCATCGGCCGTATTGCGATCGGTCGTCTGAGCCGCGGCAAACTGACTTCCAACCAGCCTGTTTCCTTAGTTAAAAAAGACGGTACGGTGCAAAAACACCGTATCAAAGGCCTCTATGTATTTGACGGCTTAGCCAAAAAAGAAGCGGCAGAAGTAGAAGCAGGCGACATCTGCGCCATTGTTGGTGTGGAAGGATTTGAAATCGGCGATACGATTGCCGACTACGAAAACCCGGAAGCGCTCGAAACGATCAACATCGACGAGCCGACGATGGGTATGCTTTTCACGATCAACGATTCTCCGTTTTTCGGCCAGGAAGGCAAATTTGTAACCAGCCGCCACGTACGCGAACGCCTGGAACGCGAATTGGAAAAAAACCTTGCCATGCGTATGGAAGAAACCGATTCGGCCGATTCCTTTATGGTATACGGCCGCGGGGTTTTGCACTTGTCCATCCTGATTGAAACCATGCGCCGCGAGGGTTATGAACTTCAAATCGGTCAGCCGCGTGTTATCATCAAACAGATCGACGGCCAAAGACAGGAGCCTATGGAAGAACTGACCATCGACGTACCGGAAGTATCCAGTGGCAAGTGTATAGAATTAGTGACGCGCCGTAAAGGTGTAATGACCAGTATGGAACCTAAAAGCGACCGCTTTTTGCTGCGTTTCAGCATGCCTTCCCGCGGAATTATCGGCCTTCGTTCCAATTTGCTGACCGCTACACAGGGTGAAGCCGTTGTGACGCACCGCTTTGTGGGTTACGAACCCTGGAAAGGTGAAATGCCCAGCCGTCAGAACGGTTCGCTGATTGTTATGGAAACCGGCACAGCCATTCCTTATTCCCTGGATAACCTACAGGATCGCGGCACTTTTTTCATCGACGCAGGTGAAGAAGTGTACGAAGGACAGGTGATCGGTGAAAACAACCGCCCGGGCGACTTAGTGGTTAATATCACCAAAACAAAAAAACTGACCAATATGCGCGCTTCCGGCTCCGATGATAAAGCATCGCTGCCACCGCCGCGCCGCTTTTCCCTGGAAGAGGCCCTCGAATATATTCAGGATGATGAGTATGTGGAAGTTACACCACGAAACATCCGTTTGCGTAAAGTCTACCTGAAAGATTTCGAACGCAAGAAATCGGAAAAAAAGGTGGCTATTGCCTAAATAAAAGGGCAAAAGAACAAAAAGCAAAAGGCAATCAAAGCCCGTCTTGCTGTGCAGTTGCCCTATTACTTTTCTGTTTGGAAAGTAAAAACCTTATTTTCAGTTATCGTTTGCCGAATAATTATATTTTTGCAGCCATTTTTGCGGGCCATCTCCGCGAAAATGGCTGTAAATGCGATAACAGGTAGGTATTATCCTGTCTAAAAACCAAAGATCAAAAAAAGGAAACGGGTAATTCCCGCCCGGAACAACAATAAAATCCGGCTCCCGTTGTTCACTTCACCGAATTATGCGCACAAAACTTTCTCAATTCAACTTTAACCTGCCAAAAGAACTCGTTGCACAATATCCAAGCGAGGAACGCGACCAGAGTCGCCTGATGGTGGTACATCGTCAAACCGGTAAGGTAGAGCACAAGGTTTTTAAAGACCTGCTCAACTACTTCAATGACGGTGATGTCATGATTTTTAATAATACGAAGGTCTTTCCTGCCCGTTTATTCGGTCAGAAAGAAAAAACGGGAGCGAAAATCGAAGTTTTTTTGCTTCGTGAACTCAACCACGACGCCCGCTTATGGGATGTGCTGGTTGATCCCGCCCGTAAAATCAGGGTTGGAAACAAACTCTACTTCGAAGACGAGCACGGCAACGACGCTTTGGTAGCAGAAGTGGTAGATAATACGACCTCCCGCGGCCGGACGATTCGTTTTCTGTTCGACGGCACGGATGACGATTTCCAGAATGAGCTGCTCAAACTGGGGAATACGCCGCTGCCCAAATACATTGAAAGGGAGCCGGAAGCCGTCGATCGCGAGCGTTACCAGACCATTTATGCCAAGGAAATCGGCGCTGTTGCCGCGCCGACCGCCGGCCTGCACTTCAGCCGCGAACTGATGAAACGCCTTGAATTGAAAGGGGTAAACTTCGCAGAACTGACCCTGCACATCGGCCTGGGCACTTTCCGCACCATCGATGTGGAAGACCTGTCCAAGCACAAAATGGAAGCGGAATACTTCAGAATTTCTGCCGCTGCCGCTGAAACGGTGAATAAGGGCCTCCAGAACCACAAAAAAGTGTGCGCCGTAGGTACTACCGTAATGCGCTCCGTCGAAACAGCCGTTTCTGCCGAGCACATGTTGAAACAAGTCGAGGGCTGGACCAATAAGTTTATTTATCCGCCTTATGAATTCAGCATTGCCAACAGTATGGTGACCAATTTTCACCTGCCGAAATCCAGCCTGTTGATCCTGGTTTCTGCATTTGGCGGTCTCGATCTTATTATGGATGCCTATAACGAGGCGGTAAAAGAAAAATATCGTTTCTACAGCTATGGCGATGCCATGCTGATTTTATAAAAAACCTGAACCTTTCAAAAGAACGGCGAACTATGTATTGGACACTTGAATTAGCCTCCCACTTAGAAGAAGCCCCCTGGCCGGCCACCAAAGATGAGCTGATAGACTATGCCATCCGTTCCGGTTCGCCCAGTGAGGTTATTGATAACCTGGAAGAACTCGAAGACGACGGCGAAATGTATGAAGGCATTGAAGACATCTGGCCGGATTATCCGCGACACGACGACTTTTTCTTCAACGAAGACGAATACTGAGTCTGGTGTTTAGTGTGTAGTGTTTGGTGTTTAGGGCGCTTCGGGCTTGGCCTTTGTGATAATTTGACCAAAATACCAACTACTGCCAAAGGCGGAGCGCCCTAAACACCAAACACTACACACTAAACACCAACCATGCGTTTGTCCCTCGGCTTCTCCCCCTGTCCCAACGACACTTTCATCTTTGACGCCATGCTGCATGGCCGGATAGATACGGAAGGGCTTGATTTTGAGGTTTTTATGGAAGATGTGGAAGCCCTGAACCGCCGCGCTTTTGCTGGAGATATTGCGGTAACCAAATTGAGTTACCACGCCTTTGCACACCTGACGCATCGTTATGCGCTCCTGCATGCCGGCAGTGCGCTCGGCAATAACTGCGGCCCGCTGCTCGTAGCGCGCGCGCCGATGACGGATCAGCAGATCAACGCCGCCGCCATTGCCATTCCCGGTAAAATGACCACCGCCCATTTGTTGTTCAGCCTGGCGTATCCATTGGCTTCGGACAAACGCGAAACCCTGTTTTCTGCCATAGAGGACGCTGTACTGGACGGCAAAGTCGATGCAGGCCTGATTATCCATGAAAACCGGTTTACCTATGCGCAAAAAGGATTGGTCAAACTGACTGATCTTGGGGAATACTGGGAATCCAGCACGGGATTGCCCATCCCACTTGGGGGCATTGTCGTACACCGCGACATCCCGGAAGCAATTCAACAAAAAATAAACAGGGTGCTTCGCCGCAGCGTGGAATATGCTTTTGCACATCCAGATGAAGTGATGCCTTTTGTGCGTCAACATGCACAGTCGATGGATGATGCGGTCATGCAAGCCCATATAGACCTGTATGTGACGGATTATACAGTAGACCTCGGGGAAAAAGGACGCGACGCCGTGCAGCAAATGTTCCGCATCGCCCTTGAAAAAGGAGTAATTTCGACGTACGAAAAAGATTTTTTTGTTAATGCCGTGTAGTTTTCATTTTTGGCATGATTCTGGAAATACATATTAATGTGTGTAAGTATTGTTTTTAGAATTGAAGAAATTCTGGAGCGCGGGTAAAGACCCGCGCTTTTTTTTTGCCCAAAATCGAACTTTGCTTATTGCGGTGACTCGAGCACCCCGCAATACACGCTGAAAAACACTCTTCAGGTTTTATCTGGCTCCCACTCTTTTCCTACCTTTGCTTTTTTTGTGTTTGGTATTTAGTGTTTGGTGTTTAGGGCGCTTTGGACTTGGCCTTTGTGATAGGTTGGCCAAAATGCCAACTTACCGCCAAAAGCGGAGCGCCCGAAACACTAAACACCAAATACCAAACGCTAAAAGAAAATCTTTAACCAGACTAAAATCAATACAACATGATTATTGGCGTACCAAAAGAAATTAAAAGCAATGAAAACCGGGTAGCGCTCACTCCGGCCGGAGCGCTGGAACTGACCAAACTCGGTCATACCGTTCTGGTACAAAGTACGGCCGGCGTAGGTAGCGGTTTTAATGACAATGATTATCTGGAGGCCGGCGCACAGATTCTGCAGACAGCGGATGAAGTATGGGCACAGGCTGAAATGATCATGAAAGTAAAAGAGCCCATTGCGGAAGAGTATGGGAAATGCCGTGCCAATCAACTGATTTTCACCTATTTCCACTTTGCTTCGAGTGAAGAACTCACCCATGCAATGATCAAAAGCGGCGCTATCTGCCTCGCTTACGAAACCGTGGAAACCAAAGACCGTCAACTGCCCCTCCTGATTCCAATGTCGGAAGTTGCCGGACGCATGGCCATTCAGGAAGGCGCCAAGTACCTGGAAAAACCCACCGGAGGCCGCGGTGTGCTCCTGGGCGGCGTACCAGGCGTAGAACCCGGTAAAGTGCTGGTAATCGGTGGCGGTATTGTAGGTATGCAGGCCGCCAAAATGGCTGCCGGACTGGGCGCTCAAGTGACCCTGCTCGATGTGAGCCTGCCGCGACTGCGCTACCTGAGCGACATCATGCCGGCGAATGTCACTACCATGTATTCCAACGAGTACAATATCCGCCGCCTGATACAAACGCACGACCTGATTATCGGAGCCGTTCTGATACCCGGCGCCAAAGCGCCCAACCTGATTACCCGCGATATGCTCAAATTGATGCGTCCGGGTACAGTGCTCGTCGACGTAGCCGTGGACCAGGGCGGATGTATAGAAACGACGCGCCCGACCACACCGCCGATCCGACCTATATCATTGAAGATGTGGTGCACTACTGTGTAGCCAATATGCCAGGCGCTGTGCCGTTTACATCCACCGTAGCGCTCACCAATGCCACCCTGCCTTATGCCATGCAACTGGCACAGAAAGGCTGGCGGAAAGCGTGTAAGGAAAATGCAGAGCTGCGTCTGGGTCTCAATGTAATCAATGGCAAAGTAGTCTACAAAGGTGTTGCCGATGCTTTCGGACTTCCGATGCACAGCGCCGATATTCTTTTGGATAAATAAAGTGTGTAAGCCAGGGGAACAGCTTTACCCAATATCCGTGTTGATAGCCAGCACAAAGCGGTTTTGAACGAGAAGGTGTATTAACTCATTGATTTACATTGCCTTTTGCCCGTTGCAATTTTGCCCTTTTACTTACCCATGAAATACCTTATCCTGCTCTTCAAAGCGTTTATTTTCGGTTCTTTAGTCGCCATACGACTCGGGGAATGGGATGTTTCGCGTTTTTATGCCACTTTTAAGTATCGGGAGGCGCTGGACTATTATATTATGGCTTTGGCCAGCCTTGCGCTTTTCCTGATGCTGGTTGATTTCATCCAGTTCTTCACGGTCTGGTGGTACCGGCGCAGGCACAAGGTGTGGGGCGACGATAACTTCGTCATCGGGGTAGGTCAGATTTATTCGCTGCTGCTTGTAACAGGTATTGTGGTAGGAATGCTTTCGTTGTTTCGTATTCAGGTCAAAGAATTATTTACTTCTCTGTCGATCATCTTTGCGGGTCTTGCCATTCTGACAAAAGACTATATTTCAAATATGATTAACGGTATGATTATGACATTTTCCAGCCAACTCAGCATCGGCGACAATGTCAGCATCGGCCTGCACCGGGGGAAAATTACGGATATCACCTTGCAGAATATCCACTTGCTGAATGACGACGACGATATGATTTATATTCCGAACAATGTGGCGATGAATTCGGAGGTGGTCAATTATACCAAGCGCGAAATCAAACGAACCAGCATTGATTTTGAAATTGATTTGAAACACCTGAAAACGGTGGAGGAACTCGAAAGCATCCTGATCGAAGTGCTCAGCCCGTTTAAAGACCTGATCAAACCGGAGAGTTATTACCTGCGTGTGGCAGAAGTAAAAAAAGAACATGTAGCGTTGAAATTTCAATACATCCTCAAAGATCCCAACAAAGACCTGGAGCGTCAGATCCGCCGCCGAACGGTCCGCAGGTTGGTGGAAATTATCAGTGAACGCGAAAAGATCGCCGATCAGATTCCCGATTTGCCGGATGTGGATACGCCCGGGCCAGTGTTTCGATTGGTGTTTAGTGTTTTGAGTCCTGGCCTGTTGTGATAATTTAGCCAAAATACGAACTACTGCAAAGGCCTAAGCGCCCTAAACACCAAACACCATACACGAAACACTGGCTTAGGCGGAGCGCCCGAAACACTAAACACCAAACACGAACACACATTTTTAACTTTAAATCCCCGCAAGGGGTTCCAACCGTTTCCAACATGACCATCGAACAGTTAAAAGAACTGAAAGATAAGTTGGCGGTCCTCAGGAGGTATCTTTGACGTGGACAACCGTTCACGGGAAGTAGAAGACCTGACCGCCCAAACCCTCGACCCGCAATTCTGGAGTGATCCGAAACGCGCGGAAGCCATTCAGCGCAAGCTCGGCAGCAGCAAAAACTGGCTCGACGACTACGCTGCCCTCGCACGTGAAATTGACGACCTGGAAGGTTTGTTCGAGTTCCAGAAAGAAGGTATGGCTTCCGCAGAAGAAGTCGATGCCCAGTACGCCAAAGCCGGAAGTATTCTGGCAGACGCTGAATTCCGTAGTACCCTCAATCAAAAAGAGGACGAGATGAATGCCGTGCTGACCATCAACGCCGGCGCCGGTGGCACCGAAGCTTGCGACTGGTCGGCCATGCTCCTGCGGATGTACCGCATGTGGGCTGAAAAAGCCGGTTTCAAAGTCATCGATTTGTTTGAACAGGACGGAGATGCAGCCGGTATCAAATCGGCCAGTATCGAAATTCGCGGCTCGTACGCTTATGGCTGGCTCAAAGGTGAAAACGGGGTGCATCGCCTCGTGCGCATCAGCCCGTTCAATGCCCAGGGCAAACGCCAGACCTCGTTTTCTTCCGTATTCGTGTACCCGCTCATCGAAGACGACAGTATCGAAATCGTGGTGAATCCCGACGACATCCGCTGGGACGTTTTCCGGGCTTCGGGCGCTGGCGGCCAGCACGTCAACCGGACGGAATCGGCCGTGCGCGTCACGCACATTCCCACAGGAATCGTGGCCGAATGCCAGCAGGATCGCAGCCAGCACCGCAACCGCGACATCGCTATGACCTTGCTGAAAAGTCGCCTGTACGAACTGGAAATGCGCAAGCGCCAGGCCGAAAAAGACAAAATTGAAGCCGGTAAAAGCAAAATCGAGTGGGGGAGCCAGATACGCTCCTATGTACTCGACGACCGCTGGGTGAAAGACCTGCGCTCGGGTTATAAAATTCACAATCCGGATTCGATCCTCAACGGCGACCTCGATCCGTTTCTCAAGGCTTATTTGATGTGGGAGAGGAATCCGACGGGGGTGGTGGAAGATGAAGATTAGAGGTGAGAGAGTGAGAAGTGAGAGGGTGAGAGACATCCCGCTTGGCGGCTCGATATTCTTGGCTTGGGTTTTCAGGCCTGTAATTGTGAATCGTGTTTAGTGTGTGGTGTTTAGTGTTTCGGGCGCTCCGCCTTGGGCCGTGTTTAGTGTATGGTGTTTGGTGTTTCGGGCGCTCCGCCTTTGGCATCCCATATAATGGGCCAAACTACCCACGAAGTTTTTCTTCTAACGAAATGCCACTCACTTCTCATAAATGCCAAACGCGAAGCCCCCGAAACACTAAACACCACACACTAAACACGATTCACGATTACAGGCCTGAAAAACGATACCAAAATCGACCGCCAAACCAGGGACGTTCTCTCACCCTCTCACCTCTCACTTCTCACTTCTCTCACTTCTAATGAGTCCTTCCGTTATCTTCGAAGACAATCACCTGCTCGTGTTGAACAAGCCCGCCGGCTGGCTGGTGCAGGGAGACAAGACCGGGGATGTCACGCTGACGGACTGGGGCAAAGACTACCTGAAACAGAAATACGACAAACCCGGAGCGGTTTTTCTGCACCCGGTACACCGCATCGACCGGCCTGTGAGCGGAGCGGTTATTTTTGCCCGTACCGATAAAGCGCTGGGGCGACTCACTGCGATGTTTCGGGAAAAAAAGGTGCAGAAACGCTACCTGGCACTGGTGGTAAAAGCCCCTTTTCCGCTGGAAGGGCAATTGCGGCATTTCCTGCTGAAAGACGAAAAACGCAATGTGGTGCAGGCCTTTCCAAAACCGTATAAGGACGCCAAAGAAAGTATAACCCATTATGAATCAATGGGTAAGAAAAATGCGGGATTCCTTTTGAAGGTGTCGCCGCTCACCGGCCGGCCGCACCAGATACGCGTGCAACTCGCTACCTTGGGCTGCCCGATTGTGGGCGACCTGAAATACGGCGCACCCTCGCCATTGCCCGATGCCTCTATTGCGCTGCATTGTTTTCAAATGGAACTGATGCACCCGGTCAGGTTGGAGCCGCTGGTGGTGGGGATAAATGGATTGGAAGCTGGTATTAAAACAAAAACATGGCCCTGAGGAACTCCTAAATCGTTCTTTGGTGACAGCCGCAGCGCGTAATTTGTAGCCCATAACAAAACAAGAAAAACGAGGTGCAGCGCACCGATGATATAATATTGCCGGTGCGCTGCACCTCCAACCATATCATCGGAACCAATTCTACAAATATTACCGCCGCTGCACACTTTGGCCTGGCAGCGCCCCCCCCCTCTTATTTTGACCCACAAACTGCATGCAAACACCCGACTCCCACCCCGCGCGCAACCGAAAAACAAACGAGTAGTCAAGTTTGCAACCTGCTCCCCTTCTCCAAATCCCAAGCCCGAAGCCGACTTCGCACTAACGACTTCGCACTTCGGACTTACTTGCACTTCGGACTCACTTCCCCGTCACATTCATCGCCCGCTCCAGCCCGATCGTCACAAACGTCTTGATGACTTCCGATGCTTTTTCCAGAATGCGAGACAGTTCCGCTTTTTCGTCTTCCGACCATTTGCCGAGCACGTAGTTGACTTGTTTGCCTTTGGAAAAGGAATTGCCGATGCCGATGCGCAGGCGCGGGTAGGCGTCGGAGCCGAGCGTTTCCTGGATACTTTTCAGTCCGTTGTGGCCGCCGTCGGAGCCTTTGGCGCGCAGGCGTTGTTTGCCGAATTCGAGGTTCAGGTCGTCGAGGATAGTGACGCTGTTTTCCACCGGAATTTTTTCCTTTTGCAGCCAGTAGCGGATGGCTTTGCCGCTCAGGTTCATGTAGGTATTGGGTTTCAGGAGGATCAGCGTGCGGCCTTTAAACTTCACTTCCGCCAGTTCGCCGTGGTGGTCGTTGCGCCACTCGCCTTCCAGTTGTTTGCATAAAAAATCGACCACCTCGAAACCAATGTTGTGGCGGGTGCCTTCGTATTCGTAGCCGATATTGCCGAGGCCGGTAATCAGGTATTTCAAGAAAGTGATGCGTTATGAGTGATGAGTTATGAGTGGTTTTTGGGGTAATTGGTTGATAATGAATGTGTTTTGTGAGGTGTTACGGGGCAAAGATAACAAGTTCGGATGTATAGTTGGCTGCTCGCACGTAGGAGGATTGGAAAACGGATGAAACGGATTTTACTGGATCGGAACGGATTTTTTCAAAATGTCTAATCTAGCAAATCTGTTTAAATCCGGTAAAATCCGTTTCATCCGTTTTCCAATCCTCCTACGCGCACAAGAATCCTGCAAAACATCGCCACCTTTTCCGAACTTCGCCGCCCCGAATCAGCAGGAAAAAAAGCGTAAAACAGATGACAAAAATATTATCCGTGCTCCTTGTGTGTAGCGCACTTGTACTGACTTTTTGCAAACAAACAACTGACCGGAAGGCGGAAAGCAACGGAATGCCCGCAAATGCCACGCCGATACAGGTACAGATCAGCCACCTGAACTGCTGGACAGAGGGCGGCCAGTTCTATGTGACAGGCATCTGTAACAGCCAATCGGATCAATGGAAAAAAATCTGGCTGCGCATGGAAGCCTTAGACAGCAGCGGAAAAACCGTCAGTGAGGGAGTCGTATTCCCTGTTTTTTCTGCATCCGTTCCGCCACGTGGTCGCAGCGCCTTTTTTCAGGGTTGGCCGCTTGCAGATTTTTCTGGGGCGCCGGATACCTGCCGAATTTTGGGCGCCGGCGCCGTGGGGCAGCAAGCCGGGCCTGTACTGTTGGTGGAAGGCCTGAGCGGCGTGCGGATGCTGGCGCCTGGAAGTCCGGGCGGTGCCGCCGCGGCCAGTTCAGAACTGGGCTGGCAGATCAGCGCCGAACTTTCCAACCCGCTCGAACAAACGGCGGAACACCCACGTTTAGAATTGCTGCTTTTTGGAAACGACCAGCGATTGTGGTTTGCTACCGTGCTGAATCCGGAAGACGACAGGCTCAAAGAAGTGCTGAAAATGGAGGGAACCGGGCCACTTCTTCCGGCTTCAAAGCGGCGTTTCGGCGTTTCGGTGGATTATGCCAATTTGCCGGAGGCGCTCAAAACACAAAAAATCGGGCGGGTAGAAATGCTGGCTTTTGAAGAAAAATAAAAAAAACTTTCATTTTTAGCAACCTTTTTGCATTTCTACCCGTCTATGGTAGCAAATCCTAAAACTTTATGTTGCAAATAATCAAAAATTGTAAGTACATTTGTCTGTCTTAAAATCAGGACTATGAAACGCAAACAATTACCCAAATCTTTCTTTTTTGCTGTATCCCTTTTTAGTCTTTTCGCCTTTACATTTGTCAATGTAAATGTATCGTCCGGTTCGTGCCAGTCTTCTCAAACTTGTCTTGTTCAGAAAGTGGAAGAAGCGGACAATATGGACAAGGCCGGTATTGCCGTGCCTGACTTTACGATAGTCGGTCGCCTGATCGAGTTGGCGCAGCGTTATTTTGCAAATTAAATAACGACAGCGTTTTTATTGCCCACCAACCGATAGCAGCCCCCAGCAAGGCGCCTCCTAATACGTCCAATGGATAGTGTACACCCACGTACACCTGTGAAAAAGCAATCATTCCTGCCCAAATCAACGCGGCAGGGCGAATCCATCGCTGCCTGTCTCCCATTATGCCGATAATAAAAAAGGCCGCAGCAAAATGATTGGCGGCATGTGAGGAGGTAAAACTGTATCCGCTCCCGCAGGATATCCGCTCCTGCACGACCATTGCCGGATCATTGCAGGGCCGCAACCTGCGCACATTTTTTTTGACGAGGGCACTGCTCGTAAAGTCGGCCAAACCCACCGCCAGTACCATCGTCAGAATGATGATCCATCCTTTCCTGCCATAATTCAACAGAAAAAACGTAGCCAGAAAAAGGTACAAAGGCGCCCAAAGCCATTTTTCCCGGAAAAGCGGGAGCAGGGCATCGAATACCGGATTACCCATGCCGGTATTGATGCAATGAAACAACGCGGCATCCAGTGATAAAATGGCGTGCATGGTTGGTTATTTGTTATCAGTTATTGGTTATTAGTGTTGATAATCAGGTATTTGTAAGGAGTTTAATCTAAAGTATTCTGCCTGACATGTAGTTATTATACTTGGTGCCGCTAGGTTTTGCTTAGCGGTGGGTTAAATCCGATAGCGATTCGTTTGCCCTAAACTTATAAGTTTAGTAAACGTCGCCAAAGTCGAATTTACAAACCTATCGGTGCGAAGTATATTCATTCCTTAAATTGAGAGGCAAAGTTAAGCTGGTATACCCAGACAACCTTGCGAAGCGCTTTTCATACCTTGCGCCCAATTATTTACATTCAAACCACCCGCATGGAAATCCTACTCGTCGCAGCCACGCCTTTTGAAATCATGCCCGTGCAGGAATGGTTGCAGGCTCATTTTAAAAAAAATGAACAAGGCAGTTTCCCGCAACAAAGATATGAGCGTATCGATATTGGTCACGGGCGTGGGAATAGCGGCCACGAGTTGGAGCCTGGGTAATTATTTTGCCCGCAAACAACCCGATCTGGCGATCAATGCCGGTGTGGCGGGCGCGCTGGATGTATCGTTGTCGCTGGGTGCAGTACTGCAGGTCGTCAGCGAACGATTCGGCGATCTGGGTGTGGAAGAAGCCGACGGGCGTTTCAGCGATTTATTTGAACTGAGCTTGCTTGAGCCGTCCGAAAAACCCTACATCAATGGCTTGTTGTACAACCCGGACGCGGCGGAAAGTCGTTTTTTGCCGCATGTTAAAGGCTTGACAGTCAGTAAAGTACACGGGTATGAACCATCGATAACGGCCATCCGGCAAAAATACCCGGATGCGCAGGTGGAGAGCATGGAAGGCGCCGCTTTTTTTCAGGCCTGCCTGTTGTCCGGGGTGCCTTTTCTGGAAATTCGCAGTATTTCCAACTATGTGGAACCGCGCAACCGCGACGTCTGGCAATTGGGACTTGCCATTGAAAATTTGAACCGGACGCTGGTGGAAATGATGGAAAGTTTGATGGTTTTAAGAAGTTTGATGGTTTGAAAGGTTTGGATGGCCGTTTGAAAGATGGTTTGAGCATAAATGGTTCCTTCTTCCCACACCATCAAACGCTTGCTAACCCTCTCACTTCGGCACAAACCCATCCCCAGCCTTCTTTTTCGGCGTTGCCACGGGTTTTGGTGCGGCAATTTGCGGCGAAGCACCCGTGCCGGCGTTGTCTTCTCCGCGGCGGCGGCGTTCGTCTTCCGTGATCTGTTCCTGCACATCCTGGAAGCGCACCTGAAGCTTGTAATTGCGGTTGATGGATTTGACCATAGGCCCCATCATCAGTTGCATGACCGAGTCGGCGCGGGCCTTGGCTTTATCCAGCACTTTTTCATTATCGATGGCATCTGCGCGGAACTGCCGGCGCAGGTCATTGAAATTCCGGTTCATTTCATCGCCGTTGATACCCGCCAGCCAGCCGACTTCGAGTTTGTCGACGCGTGGGTACACTTCGTGCGAAACGATGGTAGGCGGCGGCAGGGTCACGTAAATAATCCCTTTTTTGGGGCTGAACGTGACGTCGAAATAGTTGTCCAATTTAAAACCCGCTTTGATCACGCTGATGGCCTCCACGCGCAGATCCGTTTCGGAAACGGACAGGCCGAAAATCTTGTATTGCAGCGTTTTGTCGATGGCTAAGCGGCTGCGCAGTTCGTAGGTAGCGAGTTCGGCAATACCTTTGCGTACTTTTTCCTTCAGGAGGCCGCGCGAGGCGCTAAAATCGATGATTTCTGCTTTTTTCCGAAGCCTTTCCACCATCGGTTGCAGCCCTTCGGCCAGTGCGATACCGCACGGCGTATCCACTTTTCTGCCTTTGGCCATGATGGCGCCGTTGTTCGATTTGATGAGCGTCGCCATGATCTGCGTCACAAAAAAGCAGGTGTATTTGCCGGCCACTTCGTTGAAAATCTGCACCGCCATGTTGGCATTGTCGTTGTACCAGTTTTCGTACATACCCGCCGTCGTGTCTTTCAGGGCGACAAAGTCATTGTAATACATGGATTTCAGGTAATCGTGTTGTTTCTGGTATTCCGGTTCGAGGCGGCGTTTCAGGCTGTCGGGCAGGGCCATGCGATTGGCGATATGGTACAACAGCGAAACGTTGAAATCATATACCATCTGGTCGAATTCCTTGTGGTATTGTTCCGGTTGGGAAAGAATACGCAGCGTTGCCTCTTCATCGAGGTTGGGCTGAAAATCGGACTGGACATAGGTAAGGCGCACCTCTTTCGGACTCTGGAAAAAACCGGAAATTCCGTTATCCCCGGAAAACATCCGGTACACGACTACTCCACCGATGCATACCAGCACCAGCAGGAACAATTGTTTGCCAAGAATGGAACCTCCGCCCCCTTCCGGAGGTGTGTAGGCGCCGTCTGTTTGTTGTGTAGACATGGTGGGAGTGGTTGATAAAGGTTGATGAGGGTTGATAAGGGTTGATGGTTTAAGGGTTGAGATGGTGGAGGCCCTTGAACAGAGCCTCCTTCACAAAGACCATCAACAATCTCAACCCTCAACATCCTCAACCCTCAAACCCTCATCAACCCCTCTGTTAAAAAACGCCCCAAAATACACACTTATTTCCCTTTCAAATACGCCGTCACCGTTGCGCGGGCTTCCTTGGCCGCTTTTTCATTGTAGCGTGGGCTGCTGGGGTTGGCAAATGCGTGGTCGGCAGGGTAGTGGTACACCATCGCTTTTTTTCCGGCGGCTTTCATATTGCTTTCAAAGCCGCTTGCCATTTCTGCGGTGATCCATTTGTCTTCTTCCGGGTGGATAAACACCACATCAGTGGACAACGTTTTTAGTTTGTTCACGTCCTGTTCGGGCATGCCGTAATACACCACGCACCCTTTGGCTTTTTCCTTGAGTTGCAAGGCCGCCTGTAGCGACCAGCCGCCGCCGAAGCACCAGCCCATGGTACGGAAATCGGCTTTGTCGCCCGCAAACTGCGCTGCGCCGGAAATGATCGCCAAAGAACGGGCAGCATCATTCGCCTGCATCAGTTTCCCTGCTTCATCGGCAGTGGTGGCCATTTTTCCGTCGTACAAATCGACAGCGAGCACGTGAACGCCGAGTTCTTTGCTCCACATGGCGGCTTCCTGTTTGATATAGTCATTCAGTCCCCACCATTCGTGGAACAGCATCAGGTATTTGTTGGTTTTGCGGCGTGACTTTACAAAAAATGCCTTGCCATTGGGGCCGCCGGCTACCGGAAATTCAACCATTTTACCTTTTTG
>JADJSY010000020.1 GCA_016711435.1 Lewinellaceae bacterium | reverse complement strand
GAAATGGCTCAAACAGAGGTCATTCACAATCATTCTTTTTTGCCAATAATTTCAAAGAACTAAAACTAGAAGTCAGAAACTTCCTCAAACGAATTCAAGCACCATCACAGCAAAACCTTTTCTGTTGCAATTGTACTCAATCGAAAGGAATCTTAGCCGAGCAATTACGAAAGGCTGGACTAACACTTTAGAAAAATACATTATTAATGCTGTTTTATTTAGAAACCTCAATCAGGCCGTGCTACCGTCAAATTCGCTCAGGTTTGAGGGCATTCCAAAAATCCGGGATGACTCATGTTTATTCAAAAGCCTTTTCGATTAAATCCTTTATAAATGCTTGATTATCAACACAGATAACTAATAACGGATAACAGATAACTTATTTATCCCAGCACTCCTGCTTTATCATCGTTTCAAACCCCGGGTCGCGCGTCATGCGCAAATACGTATCGTGGTTGTGGCGTGTATTTTCATCCGGCAATTGCTCCTGAAATATAAAATTGGCCAACACAGGCCAGTCGCTTTTTGCTGCAGCATTCAACACGATGCAGGCACATTTTTCGGGTGAATATTCGGGGTGATTTTGCTGCTCCATCGACTGCGCCACCTGCAAATAACGGGTGATGGTCGGGCGGGCGGGCATGTCGAATTCGACCCGGTGTACGCGCGGATTGGCGGGCAGATACGTGACGCGAAAAGCGTCGCTGTCGGAGAGTGGGAATCCGGTGGGCAACAAAAAAGCGCCCGCTGGCGGCACGTTGAATTGTCCGGTGGTGCGCACACTATCGGCAGTGGTGAAGGTGTAAAATACCCTTCTTTGTTGGCCTTGCGTGTTGTAAAAAAGTTGGGCAACGGCTATTTTGCCCTGCGCAGCGAGCAGGCCCTGCGATTTCAACGCTTCCGTGCTCAGCAGGCTGTTTTCCATAAACCCTTTTCCTTCCTGCCATTTGCCAAAACTGTACAATCCGAAAAAAACGCCGCCGATCACCACGGCCAAACCGGCAGCAAGCCACACCACGTATTTCAGGTTGCGGCGGTCTTCCGTTTTTCGCAGGCGGTTGAGCGGCGTATCTACTTTTCTGTTGGTGGTGAATTCGTAGGAAAAGGAACCGTGCTCTTTGTAGATTTTTATTTCACACAGCTCGTCTTCAATAAAAAACGAATAACTCTTCGTCTCCAGCACCGAAAAATCGACCTGAATCACCCGCATATTGCAGTGGATGAGCAGGTGGCCGGTTTTATCGCCATGATACAACCCGATGCGGTGCTTGCCTCCATGTGGATCCAGATATACCCAGCCGAGTTGTGCCATAAGTAGTTACAGGGCAGCTACAATACGTTGTTCGATGCGATGCAAAACATCAACGGTATCATCTTTGATAAATTTTAGTCCGGTCACTTTTTCATACAGTTCCACGTAGCGGTCTGTAATTTCCTGCACGAAGGCGTCAGGCATTTCCGGCATTTGTTGTCCTTCTTTGCCCTGAAAACCATGCGCGATCAACCATTCGCGGACAAATTCCTTGCTGAGTTGTCGCTGGTGTTCGCCTTTTTCTGGCGTTCTTCATATCCTTCCGCATAAAAATAGCGCGAACTGTCGGGCGTATGAATTTCATCCATGAGCAGGATTTCACCGTCTTTTTTCCCGAATTCGTATTTGGTATCGATCAGGATCAGCCCGCGCGCAGCGGCCATTTCTGTGCCGCGCCGGAAAATGGCGCGTGTGTACGCCTCCATTTGTTCGTAATCTGCGCGGCTCACCAATCCGCGCGCCAGAATGTCTTCTTTGGAAATATCTTCATCGTACCCCTCCACCGCTTTGGTGGTCGGGGTAATAATCGGTTCGGGAAACGGGTCGTTTTCCCGCAGGCCTTCCGGCATGACAACGCCGCAGAGCTCGCGCAATCCGCCGGCATACGTGCGCGCTGCATGGCCGGCTAAGTATCCGCGAATGACCATTTCCACGCGGATCGGCTCGCAAAGATGACCGATGGCCACATTGGGATCGGGCGTCGAAATCAGCCAGTTGGGACAAATATCGCGGGTAGCGCTGAGGAAATGGGCGGCAATCTGATTCAAAACAGCGCCTTTTTGAGGAATCGCCCGCGGCAAAATATGATCGAATGCCGAAATGCGGTCGCTGGCTACCATCACGAGTTTATCGCCTACGGTGTACACATCGCGGACTTTGCCCCGGTAAAAAGCCGTTTGGCCGGGCAATTGAAAATTAGTTTCACGAATTGTTGTCATGGGGCAAAGTTGGGAAAAAAGCCTCAAATGCTGCATGGAAAACAGTTTCTTTGCCTTTGGATTCCCGTTGAATATGACCCGTATAAAAAACGACCGGCAAGGATGCCAAAAAATGTAATCATCATCAAGGAGGCTGCGGATATCCCGGAAACATTAGACCGGGAACTGGTAGAAAACTACCTGAACACCAGTTATTGGACAGAACTGATCCGTATGGACGACCGCGGCGCCAATATTCGGGTTGGGCAACCTAATCCGCACCATATCCAGCGGCAGTTGGAAGACTATGGTATCGAACGCTATGCTTTTCTGACGGCCTGGAATCCCGGATCACAACCCCTCGATCAGTGGCACAACCGCTGGCGCAATCTAAGTCTGGAACTGGAATTACATCCGCATTGCCGCCTGCTCCGGCGCGGACTGGGCATCGGGACCGACGAAAACTGGCCGCCTGAAGAAAGTTTCTGGGCCTTGGATATTCCTTTGGAAAAAGCAGTGGAACTGGGGCGACAGTTCGGGCAAAATGCGATGGTGGTGTGGCAGAATGGGGGATATCCTGAACTGTGGTGGATTTGAAACAGAAGTGAGAAGCGAGAGGTGAGAAGCGAGAGACCGTAGAGTACACCGTTTCATTCTCAGGTTTCCAAAACATGGAACGGTGTACTCTATCGACTTCGGACTGACGACTTCAGACTTGTTAAGGTGTACTCTACGGTCTCTCGCTTCTCACCTCTCGCTTCTCACTTCTGTTTTCGGTCCAGCACATCCTTCACTGCCCAAACCACATCCTTCTTCCCCAGTCCGTATTTATCCAGCAATTCCACCGGTTTTCCACTTTCCCCGAAAGAGTCATTCACGCCGACGTATTCCATCGGAACGGGCAGTTTGTGCACCAGCAGGTTGGCAATAGCGTCGCCGAGACCGCCATTGCGCTGGTGTTCTTCGGCTACCACCACTGCGCGGGTTTTGCTGACTGAATCCAGAATGGCGGCTTCGTCGAGCGGCTTGATCGTGTGGATATTGATGACTTCGCAGGAAATGCCCTGCGCGGCGAGTTCCTGTGCCGCTTCGATACTCGTCCACACCAGATGGCCGGTCGCAAAAATGGTCACATCCGTACCGGAAGCCAGCAAAAGCGCCTTTCCAATCTCGAAGGGCAGGTTTTCGGTAAACATGGCCCAGGCCGGGCGACCGAAGCGCAGGTACACGGGGCCGTGGTATTCCGCAATGGCCAGGGTAGCCGCTTTGGTCTGGTGGTAGTCGCAGGGATTGATGACAACCATACCCGGCAACATACGCATCATGCCGATGTCTTCCAGAATCTGGTGGGTGGCGCCGTCTTCGCCGAGGGTAACGCCGGCGTGGGAAGCGCATATTTTTACGTTTTTATGCGAATAAGCCACGCTCTGGCGAATCTGATCGTATACACGGCCCGTGCTGAAATTGGCGAAGGTGCCCGTGAATGGTATTTTTCCGGCGGTAGCCAAGCCCGCAGCAATCCCGATCATGTTCGCTTCCGCGATACCGACCTGGAAAAAACGCTCCGGGAATTCTTTGTGGAAATGCTGCATTTGCAGGGATTCCATCAGGTCGGCGGTGAGGCCGACGATGTTGGGGTTTTGACGGCCCGCTTCGAGCAGGCCCTGACCGAAACCGTCGCGGGTGGCTTTGGTGCCGGTTGATTTTATATCGTTGATGTTCATGTTAAGTCGTTATCGGTTATTAGTTATTGGTTATCAGTGTTGAAAATCAAGCATTTACAAAGAATTTAGCCAAAACTAATTTTGTACACCTGGTTAATAATTCATTTGGAAGAGATTTAGAAGTCACCAATTGAGGTCGTTCCCAGCTGCGCCATAGCGCTTTCATATTGTTCCTGATTCGGCGCTTTGCCATGCCATTTGTGGGTACCCTGCATAAAATCGATGCCGTAACCCATTTCGGTTTTCATCAGAATAACAACCGGTTTGCCTTTGCCGCAGCGGCGTTTGGCTTTGCGCAGCATGGCAATTACGGCGTCTAAGTCATTGCCCTTTTCCAGGATCAGCACATCCCAGCCGAATGCTTTCCACTTGGCGGGCAGGTTGCCGAGACTCATCACTTGTTCGGTCGGGCCGTCAATTTGCTGGCCGTTCCAGTCCACCGTGACGATGAGGTTGTCCACTTTGTGGTGGGCAGCGCACATGATGGCTTCCCAGCATTGGCCTTCGTCGAGTTCGCCGTCGCCGGTGAGTACAAACACCCAGCGCGGATCGCCGTCGAGGCGTTTTGCGAGCGCGGCCCCGATGGCCGCCGACATGCCCTGTCCCAGCGAACCCGATGCGATGCGAATACCAGGCAATCCTTCGTGTGTAGCCGGGTGGCCTTGCAGGCGGGAATTGATTTTTCGGAAAGTAGCCAGCTCTTTGGGTTCAAAATAGCCAGTGTGGGCCAGTACGCTGTACCAAACCGGTGAAATATGGCCGTTGGACAGAAAAAACATGTCCTGCCCTTTCCCGTCCATTTTGAAGGGTTTGGGTTTGTGTTTTAATACGTTGCCGTATAGTGCGACGAAAAACTCCGTGCAGCCCAGAGAACCGCCCGGGTGTCCGCTCTGGCAATTGTACACCATGCGGACAATGTCGCGGCGCACCTGGATAGAGAGCTCTTTCAGTTTTGAAAAATCAGACATTATAGTCAGGTTTGAATAGTTTGATATGTTTGATGGTTTGGAGGCTTCGCGTTCAGGCTGTTGTGCTGATCTTTTCCTTGGGTTGATGAACTCTTAAGGTTATGAACGTTGATAAAAGCTCATAAAGCGATTGCCCTTGCAACCTTCAACAATCTCAACCCTTATCAACTTTTATCAACCCGAATAGAGGGCAAAGGTAGAATAACCGCAAAAAAAAACGGCTGCTCCGAATAATCGGAACAACCGTTTTTTTTAAAGGCCAAAAACCATTAAGGATTCGGGATGGTCAACACTTGACCAACTTCAATTTTGTCTGGATTGTCTAATTGGTCGCGGTTGGCTTCGAAGATTTGTTTGTACTTCATCAGATCGCCGTAGTAGTGCTTGGCAATCAGGCTCAGGCTTTCACCTTTTTTAACGGTGTGGGAAGCGTATACGTCCGGGTTAGAAACTTGAATATCCACTACAATATCGGTTGGGTGTGAACCGCCGATTGCTTTGATAGAGTCCCACAGTTGGTCTTTTTCGAAATTGTTTTCAACAGTACCCCACATGCGGAGAACGCCGTTGGCTTCTTCAACCTTTCCGTCGCGAACGCCCATTTTTTCGCCCAGGTCGAGCACGTTTTGATATTTGTCTTTTACTGCCATGATGATTTGAAAGTTTTGTGAATAAGTAATGAATGCATGTGAAATTGCCTTCGGCGGACAAAAGTAGCCCCCCTGGAGTAATTTCGCATCGTTCAGACCAATTTTTACTTAAAAGTAACGCTGTCATTTAAGAAAAAATTTTGCCGGGCCTGCTTTCCTGAAAATTTCATACCTAACACTGCGCGGGATAAATGCCGTACTTTTGCGCTCTGACATTTCTTAACCATCAGCAAAAATGTCCCGTTCCAAACGTTCCCAATCATTGCTCCAGTTCGGCCTGTTTTGTGGTATTGTGTTGTTTATCAATATCTTGGCCAATGTTTTTTATACGCATTTCGACCTGACGGAAGAAAAACGTTTTACACTCACCCAACCAACCCGCGAGCTATTGCGCGGCTTGAAAGACCAGGTGTATGTTCAGATTCTGCTGGAAGGAGAATTTCCTGCCGGATTCAAACGCCTGCAAACGGCCACCCGCGAAATGCTGGACGATTTTCGTTCTGAAAGCGGATTTGTCGATTACCAGTTCGATGATCCGGCGCTGGGCAGCCTCGAAGACGTCAATGCCCGGCGCAAGGCTTTGGCCGAACAGGGTATTGCACCCGTCAATCTGCGCGTGGCCGATCAGGGCGAAACGACCCAAAAACTGATTTATCCGGTCGCTATTTTTCGTTTTGGAAGCCGGCAGGTGGTGGTCAAACTCCTGGAAAATGAATCGGGCAACCTTTCCCCCGACGAAGTTATCAATAATTCGGTCAGTCTTTTGGAGTACAAATTTGCGAATGCGATCAAAAAAATCCTGTCGCCCGCGCGCCCTGTGATTCTGTTTACAAAAGGACACGGCGAACTCGACGACCTGCAATTAGCCGATTTTGACCAGACCCTGCGGGCTTTTTATGATACCGACCGCATCCTGCTCGATTCCGTTGTCCAAATCAAGCCGGAGGACTGCGCTTTGATGGTGATTGCCAAACCGCGCAGTTCCTTTTCCGAAAAAGATAAATTTAAAATTGATCAGTATGTCATGCAGGGCGGGCGCATACTCTGGCTCATCGACCGCATGAATGCCGACCTCGACAGTATGCGTGTGACCGGGCGATTTGTCCCCATCGACTACCCGCTGAATATTGAAGACATGCTCTTCAAATACGGCGTTCGGATACAACCCGACCTGATCCTCGACCTCGAATGCACTAAAATCCGACTGGTCGTCGGGCAGGTCGGCAATTCGCCGCAGTTCGACCTGTTTCCCTGGTACTTTCACTTAGCCGTGCGCCCCACCGGTACGCACCCTGTTGTAAAAAACCTCGATCGGGTCGATTTGCGCTTTTGCTCGTCTATCGATACGATTCGCACCAAAACGCCGGTGAAAAAAACGCCGGTACTGACCAGCAGCCAGTACAGCCGCCTGCAATTCAGTCCGGTAGACCTGAATTTTGAAGTGCTGAAATACCAGCCCGACCCGGCCAAGTTTAACAAGGGTTTCCAAAATGTGGGCGTATTGCTCGAAGGCACATTCCCTTCCAATTTTGAAAACCGCGTCTCGGAAGAAATGATGAGCGGTATGAAACAATTGGGTATGGATTTTAAACCCGTGAGTGTTCCAACCCGTATGCTCGTCATCAGTGATGGCGATGTGGCCGCCAATTTTATCCGAAACAGGGCCGAAAAACAATGGTTTCCACTCGGATTCAACCAGAATGACAATACCACTTATGCCAATAAGGACCTGCTCATCAACGCCGTAGAATACCTGATCGACCCGGATGGCGTCATCGAAGCGCGCAGCAAAGAAGTGAAATTGCGCCTGCTGGACAATGTGCGCGCCCGCGATGAAAAAACGCTTTGGCAGGTGCTGAATATTGCCACGCCCCTGCTGCTGCTGGGGCTTTTTGCCTGGATTTTTAACTGGCGGCGGAAACGGAGATACGCAAGATAGAAGTGAGAGGTGAGAAGTGAGAGGGTGAGAGTCCGTAGATTACACCGCTTTACTTTTAGCATTCCTAAATGCGGAGCGGTGTAATCTACGGACTCTCACCCTCTCACTTCTCACCTCTCACTTCTATCTTGCGTATGATCAAACGTTTCGTAAAACTCACCTTTCGTCCGGAAGCCACCCAGGCTTTCCTGGACGATGTATTCGAGCCGAGCAAAGAACGGATCCGCGCTTTCCCGGGTTGCCAACACATGGAACTGCTCCGGCACACAGAACTGCCGAACGTTATGTTTACATTCAGCATCTGGGATTCTGAAGAAGCGCTGGACAATTACCGCCAATCCGATTTGTTCCGCGACACCTGGGCCAAAACCAAAGCGCTTTTTGCGGAGAAGGCGGAAGCGTGGTCGATGGAAAACATAAATGAGTGATGAGTGATTAGTTTATGGTTTATAGAGTGGCAACTCATAAACCATAAACCTATCAACCATAAACTCAAAAAAGATCCCCCATCGCAAAATCCGGCTTCCGTTCCGTCCAGCGGCCCCGGGTAAAATCCGGGAAAGCCTGGGGGCTGCTTCCCGTGGCAATACTCGCTTCCGAAAGCGGCGTGATGGCGAGCCAGGTGGCTGCGTCGTACACATCCATTTGTGGAGCGATATTCTGTTTGGCGCATTCCACAAAATGGTGGAACACAAAAAAATCCATACCGCCATGCCCGGCAGTTTTGGCATCGGCGCCGTATTTTTTCCAGAGCGGATGGTCGTAGCGGTCGAGCCAGGTTTGCGCGTCCTCCCATTTATGCGCGGCTGTTTTTCCATCGAGCATCAGGCTTTTGTTCACATCCATCCAGATACCTTTGGTGCCCTGCACGCGGAAACCCAGCGAATAAGGACGCGGCAATCCGGTGTCGTGCGAGAGCAACATGGTTTCGCCATTGGAAGTTTTGAGGATGGTTGTAACAATATCGCCCAGGTTGAAACCTACTTTGGCATTGGGGTGATCGGGGCCGCCTTTCGGGTGATTCACAATGTAGTCGTGCAACCCGCGGGCTTTTGTGGCGGTAGAAGTCAGGTACAGGAACCGGTTGCCGCGGTTAATATTGGCCATCATGGCCGCCGGACCAACGCCGTGTGTCGGGTATAAATCTCCATTTCTGTGTACGGCGTGTTTGGTGCGCCAGCGGGCTTCGGAAAAAGCCTTCGGGCCGAATTCGACGCCGGAATTATACGGCGTTTGACCGTCGTTGAACTTGACGCCGCGCAGATCATGCTGGTATCCGCCTTCCAGGTGCATGAGTTCGCCGAAAAGTCCTTCGCGCACCATTTGTAGTACAGCCATCACATCGCGGCGGTAACAGACGTTTTCCATAAACATCAGTTGCGTACCGGTGGCTTCATGGGCGTTGACGAGTTGCCAGCATTCATCGAGGGAAAAGCCACCGCCAACTTCGGAGCCGACGTATTTACCCGCCTGCATGGCTGCCACGCATTGTTCGGTATGCCATTCCCAGGGCGAAGCGATGACTACCGCATCTATGTTTTTGTCTTCCAGCAGTTTGAGGTAGTCGCGGTCGCCATTGCCGTACACATCCGGTTTTTTGCGACCTTTTTCGGCGATCATTTTCAGGGTGTCAGCCACCATTCGTGGATCGGGATCGGCGATGGCGAGGATTTCACAGTCGTCGCGGAGCAGGGCCAGTTCCACGTGGTTTTGCCCGCGCAATCCCGTGCCGATAAAGCCGATATTGAGTTTTGTTTTGGGCTTTTCCGACAACATTCCGGGCATATCCAGGGTTTGTTTGCTGGTATTTTCCGATGACAGGATGCCGGGTGCAGCCAAAGCGGCGCCTGCCAAGGCGGTTTTTTGCAGGAAAGAACGGCGGTCGAGTTGGTTTGGCATGTTAGTTATCTGTTATTAGTTATTGGTTATCAGTACGCCGCAACTTGGGGTTGTGTCAAAAGTCCTGCCGTTTAGTGAAATTAATTTGGGGGTCCCTTCCATCCCGAAAGTTTTAAACTTTCGGGAAGTTTCACAGAAAAAACCAAGTATAATTTGGCATCTTATTTTACTTCGGCCCTTTTGACACAACCTCATATTTGAGCGCAATCGACAATTTGAAATGCGTCCGTGAAAACTTTAGCGGCAAACATAGCACAACGTATATACTTTTATGAGACGAAACACAAAGACTTTCCATGTCCGATATACTTTTTACCCATTCCTATTTTTACAAATTTGACCGCAAACAATGGGAAACGCAGCAGCCCTACCCCCCTTACGGCACTTTGTACGCCGCAGCATTGATGCGTTCCTGCGGTTTTGATGTAGGATTGTTTGATACGGCGCTGCGGGATTCGCCTGCGGAATTAGAGGCTGTCATGCAGCGCGAACAACCCCGATACCTTGTAATTTACGACGACGGGTTCAATTACCTGACCAAAATGTGCCTGACCCGCATGCGCGAGGCTGCTTTTGAAATGGCCAAAATGGGCAAAAAATACGGCTGCCAGGTCATTGTCAACAGCAGCGACAGCACCGACCACGCAGCGCAATACCTGGCGGAAGGAGCGGATTTTGTGATACTCGGCGAAGGGGAACAAACGCTGCGGGAACTGGTGCAAGCGCTGGAGGCAGGTGTATATGATTTTTCTGACATTGCCGGCCTGGTTTACAGATTGAAGGTTAACACAGAAATAATTCGTACTGCGCCACGCCCCGTGCTGCACGATCTGGACAGCCTGCCCGATCCCGCCTGGGACCTGGTAGACATAGAGGCTTACCGGCAAGTCTGGATGCAGGCACACGGCTATTTTTCGCTCAACTTAGCCACTACCCGCGGTTGCCCATACAAATGCAACTGGTGCGCCAAACCCATCTATGGGAACCGGTACAACTCGCGCAGCCCGGAACGTGTCGCGGCGGAAATAGAACATTTAATCAACCAGTACGGTGTCCGGCATTTCTGGATGGCCGACGATATTTTTGGGTTGAAACCAGGCTGGGCGCAGCGGTTCCGGGACGTTGTACAGGCCAAAAAACTAAAATTTGAATACAAAATCCAGAGCCGGGTGGACCTCCTGCTCAAGGAAGATACCATAGACGCCCTGGCTGCCTCCGGCCTGCGGCAGGTGTGGGTAGGCGCAGAAAGCGGCAGTCAGAAAATATTAGACGCTATGGACAAAGGAACCAAAGTGGAAGAGATTGCAGCAGCCACCACCTTACTGAAAAAGAAAGGTATGGAGGTTTGCTTTTTCCTGCAATTCGGCTACTTAGGCGAGACAAAAGAAGACATAGCCGCCACCCTGCATATGCTGGAAGAACTGAAACCGCATGATATCGGCATCTCCGTTTCCTATCCGTTGCCCGGCACAAAATTTTACGAAAAAGTAAAATCAATGCTCGGCGAAAAACAAAACTGGGAAGTATCCGATGACCTGGCTATGATGTACCCAGCCACTTATTCCCCGGCTTATTATCGCCGCCTGCATCGCCTGGTTCACAAACAATTCCGGCTGCAACAAGGCAGAACCGAACTAAAGCGCCTGATACAGGGAAAAAAAACCAACCTGCGCCGGGCTCTCCGTATCTTTTATTATGCGCCGGCAGCCGTACTCGACCGCTGGCGGTTAAGCAGACTTGAATCAAAGCCAACATCACCTCATGCCGCCTGAACCGCAAAAAAACGCCGCTTTTGACGCCATCGCAGCCGATTACGATGCCAGTTTTACGGATACCGCAGTGGGTAGCGCCCAGCGGGATCGGGTGTGGCATTTCCTCACGCAGGCCCTGGCAGGTCGCCCCAACAGCAAAGTATTGGAATGCAATTGCGGCACGGGCGCCGATGCACTTTGGCTGGCCGGACAAGGCTGCCAGGTGCTGGCCACCGATGTGGCCCCTCAAATGGTGGCCGTTACACAGGCAAAAACGCAGCAGGCGGGACTAAAATACCGGATTGAAACGACGGTGTGTTCCATGCAAGGTATCGGAACGAACCCGGTTATTAACCGTTCGGCTCCTTTCGATTTGATGCTTTCCAATTTTGGCGGACTGAACTGCCTTTCGCCGGATGAAATACGGCAACTTAACACGAATTTGCAAACTGTGATGGCTCCGGGTGCGGTGCTGGCGCTGGTAGTGATGAGTCGTTTTTCCTGGTGGGAAACACTCTATTTTCTCCTGAAAGGAAAACCCCGCACGGCCTTTCGACGTCTGCATCGAGGACCGGTAATAGCGCGACTCGATGCGGAAACAACCATCCCGACCTGGTATTACGCACCAAAAGAGTTATCACGGTTGTTGTTCGGTTTTCAGATAAAAAGATGCTGCCCGGTAGGTTTTTGGTTGCCCCCATCCTATTTGGATCCGTTTTTTCGCTATCAACCGCGTTGGTTGAAGGCCTTGCAATGGCTGGAAAAAAAATCGGCTGCCGCTTGGTTAGCGCCGGCAGCCGATCATTATTTTTTATTGCTGGAAAGAAAAAGTGTTAACGGAGCAGACTAAAAAGCGGGCTTCCAAACCAGGTGGCGTCGGCTTTGACCAAAGCGTCCAGGGTTTGGTTGGCTTTGTTGGAAAACTTGCGGATGTCGCGTACGACAGCACAGAAACTTTCTGATTCGGGGCAGTCATTTTCCACACCGGCTATTTCATCCAACACTTTGAGCATGGGTTCCAGTTCGCGTTTTTTCCGGTTCACAATGATCTGGCGAACCACCACCCACATATCTTTTTCAGCGTAAAAATACTCTTTACGTTCTCCGTTTCGGAGTTGTTTATGCACCAGCCCCCAGTCCATCAGGGCGCGGATGTTCATATTGGAATTGCCACGCGAAATATTCAATTCGCTCATAACCTGATCTGCTGTCATCGGTTCGGCAGCAATAAGCAGAAGGGCATGTACCTGGGCCATCGTTCGGTTGATGCCCCAGTCACTTGCCATTTTCCCCCAGGATTCGATGAATTTTTGTTTGCCTTCTTTGATGTCCATAATGTCAGATGAGACCGTTTCCACATTAAATACAATAAACACGTATTTTGTTTTCAAAACTATTTGAAAATTCAAATAAGTGGCAAATGATACTGAAAGTTGAGAGGTTGAAAACGTTGAGCGTTGAGATGTTGAGATTGTTGAGGGCCGCTCGGGAAAGAGTATCTCGTTCATAGAGTGGCCCTCAACAGTCTCAACCCTCAACATGCTCAACTACCCTTTTATTCATTCATTTCGTATAATAGCGTCCCGGCTAATCAGGTTGCCAAAAAAGATAGCATTGGCAAATAAGCGGTTAGTGCCATACCAGAACGCCCTGAAATTGGGATTACCGGCAAACCCGATGATTCGCCCGCTTCCGACCCCGCCGACGACGACCGCTGCCGCATTTTTTACCAGCGGCTGAAATTTTGGGTGCAAATAACCTGCTAACAAGGGTTTTTCGGTAAACGCAACCGGCGCGGCATAAGGATTTTTGGGCAGTTCCAGCAAGATGGAATCTCCCAGAAAGACGGGTAAGCGATCGCGTTCGTACCCAAAGCAGATAGGATGTGTGAGGTCCAATCCGGCTTCAAAAATAGAGCCGGGCAGCCGCCTTGCCGATAAATCTTCATCCGCCCCGTCATAAGACCGCCGTGATATGTTGTCCGGGGCAGTTGTTTTAAATTCAAGGGGCAGCAGGCCCGATTTGTCGAGCCATTTGAGCGCATTGCCGATACCAATGACCGTGCCTCCGTTTTGCACAAACTGGCGTATTTTATCTGCCGACAAACTGCTGTAATTGCCTTCTGCCAGTATAATGACATTGTATTTCAACATTTTCACATCGTCCAGCCGGTTGATTTCAACCATTGTTACCGGTATGTGGTAGCGCGTGTCGAGTAAATGCCAGATTTCTCCGGCTGACTCGGGCGTCACGCCGCGCCCGGTGAGCAACAGTATTTTTGGCGGGCGAATGACCGGGAAGTTTTCACTTCCCAGATCAGGGCCGGCACTTGTAAGACCATTGGTAATAATGTAAACAGGCAATTCGGATTCGATTCGATTCATCCTGTTCAACAATTCCGTCGGAGAAAGGGGCTGGCGATCCGTCGGGATGACGAGGCTGCCGGCGGAATAGGAATGGCCGTCTGCCTCAAAAGCTTTGGCGGCTACTTTTACCCGGATGCCTGCTTCCAGCAATTCGCCGAGTACCTGCGGCAGTTCGTACCCGACTGCATCCATAGCGTATGCATACGCCGGGGTGGCAATGGTAGAAACGCCGTATCTCGAAGTGAGCGCAATGCCCGCTTGCGGTTTCCAGCCCGAAGGCAAATCGCTCGCTTTGACGGGCGACCATTGCAATCCAAAGGCGTCGGGCAAAGTCCAGGCTGAAATATCGTAAAAAATGCTGTCCTGAAAAACGGTCTGTCTGTTGAATATCCCTTTAATCAGGCGGTAATTGGGCTGTTCGGCAGGCACCCAAAAGGCGGTTCCAGCCGGATACAACTGCCCGTTTATTTTCATATCCTGATTGGTATTGCGCACGTCTATCTGATGGCTCATCAACAAACTGAGCAATTCCCGCGCAGGCAGGTCGCGGCTTGCACCGCTGAATACAAAACCTTTAATGTCGTCTTTCCGGGCTTCTTCGACGGCTGTCTGGAAAAATTCGCGCTGGTATTCGTTGAGTTCTACCCGCATTTCAGACACCGCTTTCAGGGTGGACATGGAGGCCAGCACCTGGTTGCGAATGGAATAGGGAAACGTGAGCAGTCCGTTCTGGGTTTCTTGTGCGCTGCCCCGGCTGCTGGCCTGTTCAAACAGGATACCGATGCTGCCGTTGGCGTCGGGGTAAGTGGAGCCTTTGCCGTAATAGAAGTCATCAAAGTTTTCCTGCGTGTAAAACAGGATATTTTTCCCGGAAAGCATAGCGGCGTGGTACCCGGCAATTTTGGCGGTTAATGCCTGATTTTTGGCAGGCGTGATGGGATTTACCCGCGAAGGGACGCCGGGTTGAAAGAAAAAGGTCGAATTGCTGCCCATCTCATGGTGGTCGGTCAGCACATTGGGGCGCCATTCCTGAAAAATAGCTACCCGTCCGATGCTCTCCGGTTGCCGGGTCACCAGCCAATCCCGGTTCAGATCAAACCAGTAGTGGTTGTAGCGCCCTCTCGGCCAGGGTTCGTTGAATTCGTCACCCGCCGGATCGGGCACAAGACGGGTGCTTTTCCGACTGTTGACCCAGGCGGAAAAACGCTGCATGCCATCGGGGTTAAAACAGGGATCGAGCAGCACGACCGTGTGCTGCAGGAGCTGTTCAATTTCAGCCGATTGACCGGCAGCGAGGTAATAGGCAACCAGCAAGGATGCATTGCTCCCGCTGGCTTCATTACCGTGGATGGAATAACCCATGTAGTTGACGGCAGGCATTGATTTAATGTCTGCTTTCCCACTTTGAGCCGGGTCAGCCAGTTTCCGGCGTTCCGAGCGTATGTCATCCAGGCGGGCATGATTGGCCGGCGCAGTAATGGTGAGACAGAGCATGGGACGTTTTTCATGCGAGCGTCCATATTCACGTAACTGTACCCGGTCGCTGCTGCGCGCCAGCTCGCGCATATAGCCCACCAGCAAATCGTGGCTTACGTGCCAGTCGCCTACTTCGTAACCGAGGTACTGGCTGGGTGTCGGTATCGCCGGGTTGTACGGAATATCGGGCAGGTAATACTTCAGGTCGTTTTTTTCTTGTCCGTAAAGAGCGGCCTGCAATAAAAAGGCCCAGAATAGTAAGCGCAATTTCATAGTAGTTATCGGTTATCAGTTATTGGTTATCAGTGTTGATAATCAAGCATTTACAAATAATTTAGCCAAAACTATTTTTGCACACCTACTTATCATCTCTGTATTTGGCGGAAAAATACAGGAATCCTGCATGAATTTTTACCACGACGGACACAACGCGGTTTTACAAAGTGTAGAGTCGACCGCATTTTATCTATCATTTGCGTTGATTGTGATATTATTCCCATCACCCTATGTCTACCAAACAGCGCCTCTGATTAAAAATCAAAAAAAATAACAATTATTTAAGGCTAAAAAATCAACAAAACCGGCTTCATCAGGGTTTAAGTCCATGTAAAACATTTTAAAAAGTTATCATTTTCTCTGAAAAAGTGATTGAAAATAGTTTTTTAGAGAAAGAAAGCAGCAAAAGTGCACTCAACAAATTTATTTTTTTGTTCTTTACCAGTGACAGACTTGCCTGCACTTTTGTATCATCAATAACGAATAACGGCGGTGCGAAGGAAATAAGCGGTCTTGATAGACCCACAGATTTTGAAACTTTTCATGAGATTATATACGGGAAACCGACCCGGTGCAAACGAGCACCGGGTTTTTTTTGCCCCTATTGAAGAAAAGGCAAAGGGCAAGAGACAAAAAGCAAAAGGCAAGGGGCAAAAGACAAATATCAATCGAGTGGTAAAATCGCCCTTTGCCCTTTGCCCTCTTACTTAACGGGCATCCGTTACTTTCAGAAAAGTTGACCGATTTAAAAAAAATATCAACCCTTTTTAAATAGTTTTTTTCAACAAAATCAGGGATAGTGCAGGCTATGTATTGGCTAAAGGTTCACTTTTTTGCGATTTTTTGATAAAAATACTTTTTTTTTTCGTTGTTGCCTCCCATCTAAAGTCGTCAACAAAAGCCCTTTATTGTTCTTTGTAGGTGGAGCAACCGTCCGCACTTTTGTATCATCAATAACAGATAACGGCGGCGGCAAGGAAAGAAGCGGAAATTATTGATCAACAGTTTTGAAACTTTTCATGAGATTATATACGGGAAACCGACCCGGTGCAAACGAGCACCGGGTTTTTTTTTGCCCCTATTGAAGAAAAGGCAAGGGGCAAGAGGCAAGGGGCAAATAAGCCACTCGGTTGTCAACTGAGTGTATCGCTTTCAGGCGCTCATTTTTGCTCTGCTGCGTATGTCGAGCCGCCCAGGCCGTCGTTGCGCGTCCTCGCCAACGACAAATTACCACTCATACTAAGCGAATTGATCCATTTTAGGTTTGGGAATCGGAATAAACTGCTGTTGGCGGGGACGCACAACAGCGGCCTTGGCATTTGTTCTTCGATTTTGCAGTGTAATAAAGTTAGGAATAATGACTGGTTTTGGGATAAAATCAGTGGCTACGAAAAAAAATTCAAAAAAATAATATTTTTTTCATATAAAAGAAATCAACAAATCGTGATGTTATGGCATGTGTAATAACCTAAATTCTTTGACAATGTGGCTTTTTAGGTCTATAATATAAGGAAATTTAGTAATTCAGCGCGGCACAAGCATTTTGCAAACAATCAACAAACCCATATTTGTGTTCTTTGTGTATGGTATGAATGTTTGCACTTTTGTACTGTCAATAAAAGAAAGCGGCGGCGATATATGAGAAAGCGGTAATTATTGACCCACAGATTCTGAAACTTTTCATGAGATTATATACGGGAAACCGACCCGGTGCAAACGAGCACCGGGTTTTTTTTTGCCTTTTTACGAACGCTTTAGCGGCCTGGAATAGTGATCGCATGGTTCCTCTAGCCGCGTAGCGGCATAAGGTCGGTAGCAACAAATACCATACGTGTTCACGACATGAGTCATCCCGGATTTTTGGAATGCCCTCAAACCAGAGCGAATTTGACGGTATTCCAAAAATCCGGGATGACTCATGTTTGTTCGTTACTCTTTGGTTTCTCTACCGACCTTATGCCGCTACGCGGCTATGGAACCTCAAGAGATTAATCTCCTGAATAGTAGGCGGATAGTCAGATTAATTTTACCCAAAAAAACTTTTTTCAAAAAAAATACGTATATTTTTAGAAAGAAAAATTCAACAAATATTATTGTAACTATATGTGTATCAGGCCTTTTTTGCAGCCAAATACGCCGTTTTAAAACAGTAATATGAATTTTTGAAGGATTTGCAAGGTTTTCGGGCCAACAGAACAGGTCAACAAATCTATTTTTCTGTTCTTTGTGTATGGCGCGGCCCGGCGCACTTTTGTATCATCAATAACAGATAACGGCGGTGCTAAGGAAAGAAGCGGCAATTATTGATCCACAGTTTGAAACTTTTCATGAGATTATATACGGGAAACCGACCCGGTGCAAACGAGCACCGGGTTTTTTTTGCCCCTAGTCTTAGAAAAGGCAAAGAGCAAAGAGCAAAGGGCAAAGAACAATCGAGTGGTTAAATTGCCTTTTGCTCTTTGCCCCTTGCCCTTTTATTAACGTTGTTTCCGAAAATCAGCAATGGAGAATCGAATCTGATCGTAGGAGAACTTACCTTCAAAGTGCTCGAAGATTTCTTTCAACTGGTAAGGTTCGCTAAAAAGCGACAGCGCACCCTGGATAATGTCCATTTGTTCCGGTTGCACCCATTGGTGAATATCCAGCAATTCGCCGCGCTCATACATCGTGGCCAGGTGACTTGCCACGGTCATTGGGCTGATCTCGCGCATGGCGGCAATATCTTTCACAGATTTTCCCTGTTTAAACATCTCCCAGGTTTGCAGATAAGTACTGCCGGCGACCCGTGCGCCGTCATTTGATTTTTCCAGCACGAAGCGGCGGATAGCGCCGATAAAGGCATCGCCATACAGGTGCAGTTTGCGCTCGCCCACACCCGTGACGTGCATCAGGTCGGTATCGCTCAAGGGGCGTTTTTCGGCCATTTCTGACAGGGTTGCGTCGCTAAAAATAAGGTAAGGCGGCATTCCCTGTTGCTGAGCGACACTGCGGCGCAGAGCGACCAACAAATCGAACAATTCCTCTTTAAACGTCTGGGCTTTGGTTTTTTCCACAAAGCGGACGTGTTTTTCTTCCGGTTTGGCTTTGGGTTGCGGCAGAGCGAGGGTTACTTTTTTTTGTTCAAAGAGCACTTTTCGGCCGCTTTCTGTCACGCGCAGGCGGCTGAAGTCGTCGTAAGCGATTTCGACGAGGCCCAGGTGCATCATCTGGGAAAGTAAAAACATCCAGTCATCGAAGCTGTATTCCTTTCCGGCGCCCCAGGTTTTTATCTGGTGGTAGCCTTGCTCCACAATTTCCCGGCGCTGGCTGCCGCGCAGGATGTCGACGAGCAATTGCATGCCCACGTTTTCCTGAACGCGCAGGATGGCGGAGAGGGCTTTTTGCGCGGTGATGGTGCCGTCGAATTTGCGGGGCGGATGCTGGCACACATCACAATTGCCACAATTGCCTTCGTGGGGTTCGCCAAAATAATTGAGTACCGTCTGCCTGCGGCAAACCGGCGCTTCCGCAAATTGATACATCCGCTCCAGTTTGGCTATTTTGAGTTGTTTTTGCTCCGGGCTGCCATCGCCTTCATCAAACATCTGGCGGTAAGTCTGCACGTCGCTGTAACTGAAAAAAAGCAGGGCGGCAGAGGGCAGTCCGTCGCGACCGGCGCGACCGATTTCCTGGTAATATCCTTCCAGGTTGCGGGGCAGGTTGTAATGAATGACAAAACGGACATTGCTTTTGTCGATGCCCATTCCAAAGGCTATGGTCGCACAAATGATGGGAACCCGGTCGTTGATAAAATCTTCCTGCACTTTGCTGCGCTGACCCGCCGGCACTTCGGCGTGGTAAAAAGCGGTGCGAAAACCGCGGGCGTTGAGTTTGCTGGAAATATCCTCGCAGCCTTTTCTGGAGAGGCAGTAAATAATGCCCGACTGTTTGGGGTGTTGTTTCAAAAATTCTGCGATCTGTTCGAGACGGCGCTGGCCGGGGCGCACCTGCAGGCTGATATTGGGCCGGTCGAAAGAAGAAATAAACACTTCCGGCTCGTGGAGTTTCAACTGCCCGATGATGTCTTTGCGGGTCAGTTTATCGGCAGTGGCGGTAAGTGCCAGCAAAGGCACGTGTGGAAACTGTTCTTTTAAAAAACGCAGTTGTGTGTACTCCGGTCTGAAATCGTGCCCCCAGGCGGAGATGCAATGCGCCTCATCAATGGCAAACAGGCTGATTTTCAGTCGCTTGAGCAGGGGTTGAAAACTTTGAGACACTAATTTTTCAGGACTTACGTAAAGCAACTTAATGTGCCCCGCAAGCAGCGCGTCCTCCACTTTTCGGGTTTGGTGCACATCCAAAGAACTGTTCATAAAGGCGGCGGGCACTCCGTTGGCACTCAGGCCTTCCACCTGGTCTTTCATCAGGGCAATGAGCGGACTGAGAACGATGGCGGTGCCGTCCAGTGTGATGGCGGGAATTTGGAAGCAAATACTTTTACCCCCGCCCGTGGGCATCAGCACCAGCGCGTCCCGGCGTTCGTACACGGTGCGAATTATGTCGGCTTGCAGCGGCCGGAAAGCATCAAAACCGAAATACTGTTTGAGTGCGGATAGGGCTTGTGGAAGGGACATAGGGTGTTGGGTTGATGATTGTTAAGATGTTGAGGGTTGAGACGTTGAGGGTTGAGGTTTGAGGGTGGTTTGAAGTGGTAACCCTTGGCCAAGCGTTACCACCCTCAAACCATCAAAACCTCAACATTCTCAACCTATAAACCCTTACTTATTGCTGCAACGGCTCAATCCCGCCTTGGCCTGTGCATGCAAGCTGTTGGCGTATTCTTTCGGGTGAAGCCCGAGGCAACGCTGGAATGCACTTCGGGCATTGAAATAATCGCGTTTTTCTTCGTGCAGTAGACCCATTTGCAGTGCGGCATTACAGGCAAAGTACCAGGGTTCTTTGGCGCCGTTGTCTAAAGTCTGCTGATAAAAACGAAAGGCTTCGGGCGATTTGCCCATTTTATGGGTGATGCGTCCGATCCGGTAGGTATATTCCAGGGAGCGTTTGCGATGGGCGCTGTAATCAGCGGTGGCATTTTTCAACAGATCATAGGCGCGCTGGTAATAACCGCCGTCGAAAAGCAGGCGGGCTTTGATCAGCCGGGTGTCAGGCATTTCAGCGCTGTTGGCTTCCTGCAATGCCGCTTTATCCGGCTCTGAATTGTCGGCGCCTTTTTCCCGCACCATATTGATGTAATCCTGGTAGGCCTTTTGATTGCCCTGAATGAGGCTGTACCAGGCTAATTTCTGGTAACATTCTTTCACGCCGTTTGCTCCTTTGTACTGTTTCAAAAACATTTCCAGCGCCTGATTGGCGTCTCCATCCAGGCGGCGCAGTTTGGCCAGGCCGAGCATGTAATACCGGTGGTTTAATTCGTGGTAAACACTGCCTGTGGGGAAATTTTGGAGGATACGGATCGCTTCATCGTTTTGTTCGGCGCGCATGGCAACGGTTGCCAGGGCATAGGCGGCCAGCGGGTTGTTTGTTGGGTTCAGTTTGCTGTTCTTGATCGTTTCCCAGGCTAAGGCGGATTTGTTATTCAGGTAAAGTTGGAGAAAAGCGTATGTCACCACGGCTTCGTTTTCAAAAACAAACTCATGTTGCCGGGCGTAGGCCAGCACTTCTTCCAGTTCACGCAGACCTTGTTCTGTCGAGCCGCTCATGCCGCCCAGGCCGCGAACTACCCATTTGTAATCATCCGGCACATTACCGATCATGGCATGCAGCAGGCCCAGGCTTTTTTTATTGGCAATAAAATCGGGGTGTTTTTTCTGGTTTTGTTCGAGCAGCGCATAGGCCTGTTTAATATCGCTGGCGCCGCTCAAAAAATCGCTGAAACGCAGGCGCAGCAAGGCCCATTGAAGCCTGATTTCAGCCTGTGTGTACAGATAATAAGGTGATTTTCGGTCGCCACGCGAGATTTTATCCAGCCTGGCATCCATATTTTTGGAAAGGCGGCGGTATTCAGATTCGTTATCATTGGCAAAAACAGTGACAAAATCCAGGTAGTTTTCAACATAAATAGCCATCAGGTTATCCGGCTCGCTGCGTTTCATCTGGTCGATCCCCGCCCGCGCTTCCACTAATCGAAGGCTCAGGACATTCTGGTAGGCCGCTTTAGCGGAGGCTGAAAAATCAAAGTATTTGCCCGCAAAAAGCGCATGGTAAGGGAGGCAAAAAATAAGTAGCAGTATCGGGGATATTTTTTTCATCGCTATAAAATAGTTATCCGTTATTAGGTATACGTTATTAGGATTGATAATCAAGTATTTATAAAAAACGGCGCTGAGGGCTTGTTATCCCGCAGCGCCGTTTATTGTAAGGTTTATCGGGGTTGAGATGTTGAGGGTTGAGATTGTTGAGGGCCGCTCTGTGTACGAGACGCTCCTTCACAGAGCGACCCTCAACAATCTCAACCCCTCAACATCTCAATAATCCCAAACCTCATCCACTCAATAGCGATAATAATCCGGTTTGAACGGACCCGCAGATTGAACGCCGATGTAGTCAGCCTGGTGTTGTTCGAGTTCTTCCAGTTCCACGCCGATTTTGGCAAGGTGCAGGCGCGCTACTTTTTCGTCGAGGTGTTTGGGCAACATATACACCTGGTTTTCGTAGTTGCCGGTATTTTCCCAGAGTTCGAGTTGTGCCAGCACCTGGTTGGTAAAGGAGTTGGACATCACGAACGAGGGGTGGCCAGTTCCGCAACCGAGGTTGACTAAGCGGCCTTCCGCGAGCAGGATAATGTCTTTGCCGTCGATGTTATAGAGGTCTACCTGTGGCTTGATGGTCACTTTGCTCTGGCCGTGGTTTTCGTTCAGCCAGGCCATGTCGATTTCATTGTCGAAGTGGCCGATATTACAAACGATGGTTTTGTCATTCATCATTTTGAAATGTTTGCCGGTCACGATATCGCAGTTGCCGGTAGCGGTCACGATGATATTGGCGCGCGGGATGGCATTTTCCATCTTTTTCACTTCAAAACCATCCATAGCAGCCTGCAAGGCACAAATAGGGTCGATTTCAGTGACAATCACCCGGGCGCCGGCGCCGCGCAGGGAAGCGGCAGAACCTTTGCCAACGTCGCCGTATCCGGCTACAACAGCTACTTTTCCGGCCATCATAATGTCGGTCGCACGGCGGATCGCGTCCACGAGACTTTCTTTACAACCGTATTTGTTGTCAAATTTCGACTTCGTAACGGAGTCGTTGATGTTGATCGCAGGCAGCGGGAGGGTTCCTTTGGCTACGCGCTCGTACAGACGGTGTACGCCGGTAGTCGTTTCTTCCGAAATACCGCGAATACCTGCAGCAAGTTCGGGGTACTGATCCAGCACCATGTTGGTGAGGTCGCCACCGTCGTCGAGGATCATGTTCAGCGGCTGATTGTCTTTGAAAGCAAACAGGGTTTGCTCGATACACCAGTCGAATTCTTCCGCGTTCATACCTTTCCAGGCAAAAACAGGGATACCGGCAGCGGCAACTGCAGCGGCGGCATGGTCTTGTGTAGAGAAAATATTGCAGGATGACCAGCTGACTTCAGCGCCCAGTTCCACGAGGGTTTCGATCAAAACGGCAGTTTGTATCGTCATGTGCAGGCAACCGGCCACGCGGGCGCCTTTCAGGGGTTTGGAAGCGCCGAATTCTTCACGCAAGGACATCAAACCGGGCATTTCTGCCTCGGCGAGCTGGATTTCTTTGCGGCCCCATTCGGCAAGGGCAATGTCTTTTACTTTGTACGCGGGGCGAGTTTCTGTTGCTACGGCCATTTTCAAAAAAGTGAATATGCAATGAGTAAATATTGGCTTTTATTTGGGAAAGCAATTTGTAAAAACAAGATAACAGAATATCATTCGGTTTGTTTCTTCAAAGCGCGGCGCAAAAGTACGGCAATCCTGTGCGTATTTTCAAGCGGAACAGAAGAATAGTAACCTCGCCTGCTCATTTTTGCCAACGCCACCAGAGCATTCCTGCCCGGGCGACGGATATTTTTAATGCCAGTATCAGCCCTGGGACACTCCAGTGCCGGCCCGCCAGTTTTATCTTATGCCATTGAACGACATTCACGGCCCAGCGCACTGCATAATCATAGTACTTGCGCGGGTAGCTGCGTTTGAAATCCATATCACGGTCGGTGCTTTCTGCCCAGGGCAAAGAAGTGATACTCATTCCCTGCACTTCTTCATACAAACCGGTTCCTTTGATCGGGTAAGCGATTGTAATGGTAAAAAGGTCGGGGTTGGCTTCTTTCAGATGATCCACCGTTTTGCGTATATCCGATTCCGTTTCACCGGGATATCCCAGCATGATAAAAGTGCCGGCCTGGATGCCGGCCTTCCGAGTCGACTGGATCATTGTACGCACCTGCTGCACGTCCACGCGCCGATCCATGGCATCGATAATGCGCTGAGAGCCGCTTTCTGCCCCAATCCAGACCCTGAAACAGCCACAGGCACGCAGGATACCGATCACTTCTTCACTCATGCGGTCCGCCCTGGTAATACACTCGAACTGAACTTTGACGGCACGGTGATGCAATTCGTCGCGGAACTCGCCCAACCATTTGTGGCTCACTGTAAACACGTCATCAACAAACCAGATGAGGTCGAAATCGTAGTTTTTTTGCAGGAAAATAATTTCATCCACTACCTGCCGGGGGCTTCGGCGACGATAACTCTGACCATAAACAGCTGTGCTGCACCAGCGGCAGGTATAGGGGCAGCCGCGCTGTGTGCTTATACTAACGGCGCTGTGGCCATGCGCTTTTTTCCAGGCATTCAGGTATTGTTGAAGATTGATTTTCAAGCGATTAGGAAAAGGCAAATCGTCTATGTCGCGCAATTTTTCACGAGGCGTCGTTTTAAAAACGAATCCGTCCTGCTGCTGATAAGCGATACCATTGATATGTGAAAAACGCTCCATGTCCGGGGCTGAATCGGTAATTTGGGCGCTCAGGCAAATTTCGAGCATGGTCTGTTCGCCCTCGCCGATCACGATCAGGTCGGCGCCGCAACCCAGGTATTCTGCCGTGTTGTGCGTCACATCGGGACCGCCCAGTACAATAAGCGCATTGTTCAGTGTCGCTTCACTTCGGATAAACGACGCAATTTCCAGCACATTCAATTTGGTCATCAGATTGGCATACAATGCCACGATGCGCGGGCGATGCAACAGCAGGTAGTCTTTCAGGTCATTTTTTGTGGAAAAAGTGGTATCAAAAACCTCGTTTTCCATTCCGTGTTTATCTAACCAGGCCGACAGATATAGTAAACCCAGCGGCGGGTAAGGCCGCATGATCTCCTGCTCTTTCGGGTCGTCGCAGAGAAAATAGCCGTGGGTGAAGAGGACTTGCATGGGAGTGCAAAGAAAGAATTTCGTACCAGAAACTTCCAGGTAAAAGCCGGTAATGTTCCTGGTAAAAAAAGCTCATTTTTTGAACCTATAAATATCACCCAGCATTTTAAAAAAACCTTGCGCGGTATACTTATTTGCCTGTATGTTTGCAGTGTATTAATTACATAGTACACTAATTCACTAAAACAATAAGGCTTATGATTGCCATCAGTGAAATGTCATTCAGGTACAAAAGCAGGAGTCCGGTATTGGACAACCTGACTTTCAACATGGAAGCGGGCGGTGTGTACGGTATATTGGGCGCCAACGGCGTGGGTAAAACCACCCTGCTGCATCTGATCGGGGGTTTGTTGTTCCCGAAATCGGGACAAATCAGTGTAGATGGTCACACGCCCCGTTTTCGCTCGCCTGCATTTCTGGAGCAGGTTTTTTATGTGCCGGTAGATTTCGATCTGCCTCCAATAAAGGTGGGCGTTTACCAAAAAAGGTACGCGCCGTTTTACCCTAAATTTAACCTGGAGGTCTGGAACAACGCGCTGCAAACCTTTGGTATTCAACCGGATATGCGACTGCAAGCACTTTCTTTCGGGCAAAGAAAAAAGGTATTGCTCAGTTTCGCTTTGGCCAGCGGCTGCCGTATCCTGCTGTTCGACGAACCGACCGACGGACTGGACATTCCCTCCAAAGACAGTTTTCGTCGGTTGCTGAGCGCTCAAATCGACGAGCAGCGTTTGGCCGTCATTACCACGCACCACGTGCATGATGTTGCCATGTTGCTCGACCACCTGATTATTTTACAGGAACACCGGCTGTTATTACAATACCACTGCCTGCTGCGTAATATGGAAGCGCAGGAAGGTCCGCTCGACCTCGAACTGCTGTTCAAAGCCTTGCAAATACATCCTGAAATCGTTCAAAACACCTTGCGCTATGAAAAACAAGTTTGATTTTCACCGCTTCCTGCGGGTACTGCGATTCAGCTGGCAGACCCAGCCGATTTTGCCTTATATCGTCCTGATAGTGGGCGTTAAAGTAATGTACCTTATTTTTTGGGGCGATGCCAGAAGTGTATTTATTCCCCTTCGCAGTGACACCCCCTTCCTTGTTTTCAATGCTTATTTTTGGATTTGCGGCTGGTTGTACGCCGGACTGATTTTCAGCGAGTTGGAGAAAAGCGGCACTGCCACCCGTTTTTTAATGATTCCCGCCTCCAATTTTGAGAAATGGTTAGCCAAAAGCCTGCTGGCGGTTCTTGTTTTCCCGCTCATCACCTGGCTCACATTCAATCTTGCTTTTAAAGGTTTTGAAATACTTTCCCTGCGTTCGTTTGCATTTCGATATGCTGCCATTGACTGGCTTTCCAGGGACATGTTTATCTCCTTTTTTATATTTTATCTGGCTTTACCTGCTGCATACGCGTCGGGCCTGACCTGGAAGCGGTTCGGGATTTTAAAGGGGTTCATTTTTGTTTTTGTGCTCCTGATCATCCTGTATCAGGTTATTCAGGCAGGTTTTGAACAATTTCCTTATGATTCCAGTGAAGGTGTTTTACTACAGGTAGTGAAACTGCCTTTTTATGAAATGGACATCAACGCTGCTACCCGAACCAGTGTGAACTTGTTCTGGCTGCTGGCCGCTTATGTACCCTCCCTGCTTTTGCTGGCCTCCACTTATTTTTTCATCCGGGAAAAGGAGATATAGATATGGAATTTCAAACACAAACCGCTATCTGGATGCAAATTGCCCAACAGGTAGCCACCCGTATCATGACGGGCGAATGGGCGCCGGGTGAACGAATACCTTCCGTTCGGGAGCTGGCCGCAGAGGTGCAGGTCAATCCGAATACCGTGGTGCGCTCTGTCACCTTTTTTACAGGAAGCAGGAATAATTATTAACCAGCGTGGCGTCGGCTACTTTATGGCGGAAGATGGTGTTGCAAAAGCCCGCGATCTGCGCAAAAAAGCATTCTCCGATGAAATGCTCCCTGCTTTTTTCCAGACGATAGACCAACTCGGCATCCAATGGGACGAACTCAAATCATGGTATCAACAGTATCAAAACAATCTGAAACAATGAAAACAGGACTTGTTATGGTCATTTCCGCCGTTGCGCTTTTTACAGGTACGATGGTGTGGGGCGCTTTTAAAACAGTTCCCAAAAAAGTATATCACTACGATATGTACGACCCGAAAAACGCACGGATGCCTGACAGCGTCAGTGCCCTGTCATATTTTTACAACGCCGAAAAATTTGTTAATATCAACATCTCGGCGCCCGTAAATGTCGAATTGGACAACAGTTTCAACGGTGCAGAACTTCGGGGTGATACCAGTTTGTTTAAATATCTCCTGGTTTCTACGGAAGACAATGAGATTGACTTGCATCTTAAGAACCCCGGATTAGCAGAAAATAAAGCGGTGCTGGATCTTCTGAGCCACGCAGGTATTACGATTCGCGTCGGAGTTGTTTCAGGTCGAATGGAAGGCCCCGATTCCCGCCGTTTTTCATTCTGGCGTTGTAAAAAAATAAACACTATAAAGCCGATCAGCGGTAAAGAGTTCAATATCCACTTGTCTGAGTCGGATACTGTATCAATGCAAATGGACGTGGACAACCTGACCATAGACTTCCCAAAGTTGAGCGAAAAAGCCCCTGGGCTGGTTCATCTGGAAGGCAATAGTCATCGGGTTGCCATCAATAACTTCTCCCGCGTTGCCACTCACCAAGATATCTTCCCGCGGCACCTGCCTACGATGCCACCCGCCTGGCATGCCAGATGGCGTTTCAGGAATTGCCATGCAAAGATGCCGAGTATACGGGTATAACCGGCAGATCTGGCGGCGTATCCGGCACCGAAGTTCCGGAAAAATTGTCCAGCGCGGACTTCAGGTGGAGGGAAAATTCCGGCCTTTACAGTGGATCGACGGGAAAAGTAACGCCGAACCCTGTTCGGCGTTACGCCGTCACCTTACTCAACCCTTTCGTACAACGGAAACCGCAGCATAAACTGGTTCACCGCCGCGCGGATTTTTCCGTGCAATGCCGCATCGTCGGAGTGTGTAATCACTTCATCGATCCATTCGACGACCTGGCGGCAATCGTCTTCTTTCATGCCGCGGGTGGTGATGGCTGCCGACCCGACCCGGATACCGGAAGTGGTCATGGGCGGTTGCGGATCGAAGGGGATCATGTTTTTATTCACGGTAATATCGGCAGCGCCGAGGGCGTTTTCGGCTACTTTTCCGTTGACGTTTTTCGACTGTAAATCCAACAGCATCAGGTGGTTATCCGTGCCGCCGGAAATAATTCGGAAGCCGCGCGACTGGAATTCGTCGGCCATGGCCTGCGCGTTTCTGATCACCTGCAAGCCGTAGGTTTTAAAATCGGGTTGCAGGGCTTCACCGAATGCAACGGCTTTGGCAGCAATGACGTGTTCGAGCGGACCGCCCTGCATACCGGGAAATACGCCGCTGTCCAGGATGCTCGACATCTGGATGGGCGCCCCTTTTTTGGTGGTGCGACCCCAGGGGTTATCAAAATCTTTACCCATCAGAATAATGCCGCCGCGGACCGCGCAGGGTTTTGTGGGTCGTGCTGGTCACGATATGGCAGTGTGGAATCGGGTTGTTGAGCAATTGCACGGCGATCAGTCCGGCCGGGTGAGCAATATCTGCCAGCAACAGCGCTCCGACAGCATCAGCAATTTTGCGGAAACGCGCATAATCCCAGTCGCGGGCGTAAGCCGAAGCGCCGCAAATAATGAGTTTGGGGCGTTCGGCATGTGCCAGCGCCTCTACTTTATCCATATTTATCCGGCCCGTTTCCTGTTCCACGCCGTAAAAAACCGGGCTGTACACTTTGCCGGAGTAGTTGACGGGCGAACCATGCGAAAGGTGGCCGCCGTGCGCCAGGTTGAAGCCCAGGATTTTATCGCCGGGTTGCAGGCAGGCCAGGAATACGGCTGCATTGGCCTGTGCGCCGGAGTGCGGCTGCACATTAGCCCAAGCTGCGCCGAACAATCGTTTGATACGTTCGATGGCAATCAGTTCCACTTCGTCCACTACTTCGCAGCCGCCATAGTAACGACGTCCTGGGTATCCTTCCGCGTATTTATTGGTGAGACAGGTGCCCATAGCATCCATCACAGCCTGACTCGTAAAGTTTTCGGAAGCAATGAGTTCTACCCCGCGGCGTTGCCGGTCGAGTTCTTTATTGATAAGGGAAAAAATAATATCGGACATGACGAGAAGGATACTGAGTTATACTGAAAGTTGAGAGGTTGAGCATGTTGATGGTTGAGAAAGCATTGGTAATCAGTGAATTAATTTACCTGCTCGTCCAAAACCACTTTGGGTTGACTATAATAATGCAAATGTAAAGCGAAACCCTGTTTTGACCCACGGTTTCCATATCAATCGCAAAGGAAAGAAAAGGATGTGAACCCGTCGTGATTACCTTTGCAAAACTTTGACATTGCCGGGAGGCAACCTTGTCAACTTTCCGGCACTCATTTCGTTGTTTTACAGAAAATAATTCAATATGAAACAAATATGGTTTTGGTTCGCAGCCTTTGTAGTGGGTCTGGTGGCTTGCAAATCGGGCGGCAAAATGGCGTATGCGCCCGAAAAAATCGTTCCCACGGAGAAGTCTGTTTTGGAAAATCAGTGGAAACGGCCTGAAAAAGGCGTCGTACCTGTACGGCACCATTCACCTGATTCCCAAAGATGATTTCACGGTACCGGCTGCGGTAACCGAAGCGCTTGGGAAAAGCCAACGCGTAGCCTTCGAGATTGATATGAAGGAGATGACCAATATCCGCACACAAATGGGTCTGATTACTAAGTCATTCATGGCGGGTGGTAAAACGTTGAAAGACCTTTTGTCGCCGGAGGATTATACCCTGGTAAAATCAAAAATGGAAGAAAAAGGATTGCCTGCAGGTATGTTTGAACGTATGAAACCGATGTTCCTCAGCACACTTATCTCCAATGAGGACGAAGGAACCAGCCCATCCACCAGCAATATGACTTCTGTAGAAATGGAACTGTACCGGCTCACCCGTCGTCAGAAAATGGAATCAGCCGGCTTAGAAACTGCTGCGTATCAAATGTCCATTTTCGATAGTATTCCCTACGAGGCACAGGCCAAAATGCTCGTCGACGGCCTGCGCAGCACGGATCAGGCAGATGAAGGCGAGAGTGAACTGGATATGATGCTCAAATTGTACCGCGACCAGGATATCACGGCCATGCAATCCATGATTTCGGATGTGCAATATGGCATGAGTAATTATGAAGAAATATTGCTCAATAAACGCAACCGCAACTGGATACCGGTGATGAGCCGCCTGATGCGTGAAAAACCCACCATTTTCGCCGTAGGAGCGGGCCATCTGGGCGGCGCCAGCGGGGTAGTAGCCCTCCTGAGGAGAGAAGGGTACCGGGTGGAGGTGGAGCAGTGATTTGGTTATCAGTTATCCGTTATTTGTTATTAGGGGTGGTAAGGAGCCATCAGTACAAATCTTTGATGACCCTTATTGGGCAAGCAAAGATTTGTACTGATGGCTCCTTACCACCCTGATAACTAATAACGGATAACTGATAACTAACCTACCACCCTGATAACTGATAACGAATAACCGATAACTACATTAAAGCACCTTCAGCAATTCCTCTTCCAGGTTATTGCGCGGGTTAATCGCCACGATCTTTCCATCCCGGCCGATCAGGAAAGTTTTAGGGATCGCCCGTACGCCGTATACGGCAGCCGGTGCGCTGTCCCACCATTTCAGGTCGCTCACGTGGCTGTCCCACAGCAGGCCGTCCTGTTTGATGGCTTGTATCCATTTTTCTTTACCGTCAGGGCGGTCCAGCGATACGCTGAATACATCAAAACCTTTGCCGTTGTATTTTTTGTATGTATCCACTACGTGCGGATTGGCTTTGCGGCAGGGGCCGCACCAGGAAGCCCAAAAATCGAGCAACACGACTTTGCCTTTCAGGGACGACAAGGAACGCACTTTTCCGTCGGGGCCTTCCAGGCTGATTTCAGGCGCGGGCATGCCTACCTGAATGAGTTCGCCTGCATTCTGCTGGCTGGTCTGTTTTTCAATATCGCCGACCATTTTATTGTAGTCGGTCGAGTATTTCGAGCCTGGCATGGCTGCGGCGAGGTTGCTACCGGCAGTTTTGAAATCATCCAGAAACGATGCGGGGTTTTGTCCCAGCATTTGTGACGTCAGAAAAGCCTTCATCAAGGGGTTGCAGCCTTTTGCAATCACTGCGCGGGCTTCTTCCACACTTTTTGCCTGGCTTTTGAGCAAACCCTGTATAATATCGGCGTAGCAGGAGAATGTTTCGGAACCTTTTACTTCCACCTGCATGCGGTCGATGGTGGAGAGATCGCCTTTGATCTCTACCGTATTCTCTTTGCCATCCAGCATGAAGTACATTTTCTTTGCGCCAATGCCGAGGCGATACAATCCGGCTTCAAAAGCCTTGTCCTGCTTGATTTCAAAGTTGCCATTAGCGTCGCAGGTTACGCGCCCCAGTGCGACATTGGAGCGATCAAAATGCGCCTGCTCTAGTAGTACCTGCAGGTTGGATGCGCCGGTGACGGTGCCTTTCAGCGCATGATCGTTCTGGCCTGCGCAGGCATAAAAAATCAGCGTTGCAGGCAGCAGAAACGTGAGTAATAAGGATATTTTTTTCATAAGAATTTGATTTGCGAAAATGAGTTATGAGTTATGAGTTATGAGTGATGAGTGATGAGTTATTGGTATTTCAGGCTGGAATGAGAAAAAAATATATATTTGGCATCCAGCCTCGGTCATTCCTCATCCCTCATTCCTCATCCCTGTCAATGTTTCATTATTTCTTCCAACACGCTCGCATAGACCCGTTTCCATTCCGCTGTGCTGCCCCAGTTTTCACCGTCGATCAGCAATTGCGGGCCTGATACGGTACCCAGCAATTCGTATGGCGCATTTTCAGATTGTAAAAAACGTTCAAAATCGGCAATTTGTTCTGTCCGCACGCTGACCAATGCGCGACTTTGTGCTTCTCCAAATAGCCAGGCGTCTTTGCGGACGTTTTTGTTGGATTGAATATCGAAACCCAGTCCTCCGGGCATAGCGCTTTCCAACAGCGCTGAAAAAACGCCGCCGTCTGAAATATCGTGTGCAGATTGCAGCAGTTTCCGATTAATGGCTTTTTTCAATACCTGTTGCATGTTGTATTCTTCATCCAGATCGAAATGCGGGCAGGTGCTGAATTCCACACCGCACACGCTGCGCAGGTATTCGCTGCTACCGATGTCATCGCGGCTGGTTCCGATCAGGTAAATAGTATCCCCTTCGTTTTTAAAATCGAGGGTCATCATTTGGTTGTAGTCGTCCAGCAAACCCAACATGCCGATGGTGGGTGTAGGATACACCGGTATCACTGCTCCATCGTGCGCGTACTGGTTGTAAAAACTCACGTTTCCGCCGGTCACGGGCGTCTCGAATTTCCGGCAGGCCTCGCCCATGCCCCGAATGGCCTCTGCAAACTGGTAGTACACTTCCGGATTGTAAGGGTTTCCAAAATTGAGACAGTTGGTAATGGCAACCGGTTCGCCGCCTGCGCAGACGATGTTTCGGGCTGCTTCGGCCACTGCGATCATAGCGCCCCGGTAAGGATCGGCATACACATAAGCGGCATTGCAGTCGGTCGTCAGAGCGATGGCTTTTTGGGTGCCTTTCACATACACCACTGCTGCGTCGCTGGGGCGGTTGGTCGTCATGGTCCCGGTGCGCACCATGCTGTCGTATTGCCGGGTGATCCAGTTTTTGGAAGCCAGGTTCGGCGAATGCCAGAGTTGTTGGGCGGCGGCTTTGTAATCCGCAGGTTGTGGTATCTGCTGCGGATCGAATTGGCGGATTTTTTCAAAATAAGCCGGTTCGCGTTGCTCGCGGACATACACCGGAGCGCTGCCGCCCAGCACGAGGGTTTCGGCAGGCACATCGGCTACTAATTCACCTTCATAGTAATATTCTAGGCGACCGCCCTCGGTGGTGACGCCGATTTCAGCGCATGGCAAATCCCATTTGTCAAAAACATCCAGGATTTCAGATGCGCGGCCCGGTTCGCACACGATGAGCATACGTTCCTGGCTTTCGGAGAGCAGAATTTCCCAGGCTTTCATATTCGCCTGTCGCGTGGGTACTTTTGACAAGTCGATGCGCATGCCGCAGCCTGCTTTGGCGCTCATTTCAGAAGTGGAACAGGTGATACCGGCCGCGCCCATATCCTGCATACCCACGATAGCGCCGGTCTGTATGGCTTCCAGGCTCGCTTCAAGTAACAGTTTTTCCTGAAACGGGTCGCCCACCTGCACCGCCGGCAAGTCTTCATGCGAATCTGCGGAGAGGTCGGCACTGGCAAACGTAGCGCCATGAATACCGTCTTTACCGGTAGAGGAACCGACAATAAATACGGGATTGCCCGGGCCGCCGGCTGTGGCGCTCACCGTTTCTCCGGCCTTTACGATACCGGCTGACATCGCGTTGACCAGAATATCGTGGTTGTAACAGGGCATAAAATACACCTCTCCGCCGACGGTCGGCACGCCGAAGCAGTTGCCGTAATCGCCGATACCTTTTACGACGCCTGCTATCAGGCGTTTCATACGCGGATTGTCGGGCGATCCGAAGCGCAGCGAATTGAGCGCGGCAATCGGGCGCGCGCCCATCGTGAAAATGTCGCGGTGGATTCCGCCCACGCCGGTTGCGGCGCCCTGGTAAGGCTCGATGGCCGAGGGGTGGTTGTGGCTTTCAATTTTAAAGGCGCAACCCAGACCGTCGCCGATATCGACCAGCCCTGCATTTTCCTCACCCGCGCCGACGAGCAGGCGTTTGCCGCTGCGGGGCAGGGTTTTGAGTTGCAGGATGGAGTTTTTGTAGGAGCAGTGCTCGCTCCACATCACCGAATAAATGCTGAGTTCGGTGAAATTGGGGACGCGCCCCATGATCTCTTTTATTTTTTCAAATTCATCGGCAGTAAGACCGAGTTTTTGGGCTGTTTCAAGCGTTGGTTGTGCTTCCACTAATTTTCAGAACATTGAACTGGATGATACGAAGCCGCAAAGGTAGGTAGCAGCCGGGAGAGCGCACAATCATGTCAATCAGGAAAATCAAGAAAATCAAGAAAATCGGGCAAATCATGGTACAAAAAAACCCCCGGCAACAATTGCCGGGGGTCTCGCATAATATGTAACCAATGTCGTTACGCGATTACGCGCGCTGGACATTTACTGCATTCATGCCTTTTTTGCCACGTGCTGTTTCGAAAGTGACTTTATCGCCTTCGCGAATGTCATCGATTAAACCTGATACGTGAACGAAGATTTCCTCACCGGTGCTATCGTCTACAATAAAGCCAAAACCTTTAGATTCATTGAAAAACTTAACGGTTCCTTTAAACATTGAAAAAAAATTGAAAAATAATAAAATAGGTGAATTCGGCCCGAGAGCCGCTACAAACATAAGGGCTTTTTCGTTTACAAATTGCTGATAAATGTATTGAACGGCTTTGTCGATTCGCTTGTCCCTATCCGTCGCTCACCGACCGCATCTCGTTTTTTGTCTATTTTACCGACTTTTTGCAACAAAAATAGTACTTTTGCGGTCTTTATCTCGTCTGATAAGGATCATCCTTTCTGTTTAAAAATTTATCCATTCAAACTTAATTTTAACATGATTTTCAAAAAAGTATCATTGTCGCAGCATTGTGCCTGCCGTTTTTCATGGTATCTGCCCAGACCAAAGCCCCTGAAAACTGGTTTACACTCGATGCAACGAAAGATAAAGTGCAAGGAACAGGTGCAGATGAAGCACTTCGTCGGCTGAAAGAAAAAGGCAAAAAAGGCCAAACCGTTATCGTTGCCGTACTCGACTCCGGCGTAGAAGTAGATCATGAAGACCTGAAAGATGTGATGTGGGTCAATCCGGGTGAAATCCCCGGAAATGGTATCGATGATGACAAAAACGGCTACATCGACGACATCCACGGCTGGAATTTCCTGAGCGGAAAAGGTGGCAATGTCAACCACGAAACCCTCGAACTCACCCGCGAATACGCGCGGCTGAGCAAACGCTTCAAAGGTACCGATCCAAAAAACCTGTACGGCGAAGCCAAAAAGGAATACGAATACTACGAAAAAGTGAAGACCGCGTTTGAAGAACAACGCGCTGAAGCGGAAGCCGATTTGGCAAATGCAACCAAACAGATCAAACCCATTGAAGATGCGTTCGATATGGTGGAAAAAGCAACCGGTAAAAAAGACCTTACAGCAGAAGAAATCGCTAAAATCGACGCAGGCAGCGATGCCGATCTGAAAAGATCGATCGCTATCATGCAAGCCGTTATGGCGCAGGGTGTCGCTACCCGCGCCGACCTGGAAGAGGCTAAAAAGAAGCCGGCGAGTACTTCTACAACCAGCTCAACTACAACCTCAACCCTGACTACAACCCCCGCACCATGGTGGGCGACGACCCGAACGACCTGACCAACCGCAACTACGGCACCAATGAATACGAAGGCCCCGATGCATTCCACGGCACCCACGTGGCCGGTATCATCGCTGCCAGTCGCAACAACAACACGGGTGTTCGCGGTGTGGCTGATAATGTGCGCATCATGACTGTACGCTGCGTGCCGGACGGCGACGAACGCGACAAAGACGTGGCCAACGCCATTTTTTACGCCGTTGACAATGGCGCCAGCGTTATCAATATGTCTTTCGGCAAAAGCTACAGCCCGCAAAAATGGTATGTAGACGCTGCCATGAAATATGCCGCCGACCACGACGTGCTGCTCGTACACGCTGCCGGTAACGATTCGGAAAACAACGACACCGACCCGAATTTCCCGAACGACATGTATGCCAAAACAGTGAAAAAAGGCCTGTTCAAAAAAGAGAAAAATGTACCGACCTGGATGGAAATCGGCGCATTGAGCTGGAAAGGCGCTGAAAACCGTGTAGCCCGCTTCTCTAACTACGGCAAGAAAAACGTAGACCTGTTTTCTCCCGGCGTAGCCATTTACTCTACTGTTCCGGACGGCAAATACGGCAATGCCCAGGGCACTTCTATGGCCGCTCCTGCTGCTGCCGGCGTTGCTGCCATCCTCCGCTCCTACTACCCCGAATTATCGGCGGTTCAGGTAAAAAGTATCATGGAGAAATCTGTAATCGCTCAGGAAGGCGAAGTGTACAAACCCGGTACAACGGAAAAAGTCGCTTTCACAGAACTCTGTGTGAGCGGTGGCGTCGTCAGCGCTGTCAATGCTGTGGAAATGGCCGACCAGACCAAGGCTAAAAAGAACAAAAAAGCCGTTTGGCGCGAAGCAGGCATGGGTAAATCCGTAGCCGGCAAAGTGACCAAAGCGAAGGTGGTGACGCCGTAATTCGCGGGTCGTAACCCTGCAAAAGGCAAGGGGCAAAGTGCAAAAGGCAAGAAGCAAAGGGTACTTTTTAAAAAGACCGTTTGTGGGTGCTTTTGGGCTTTGCCCTTTTTTTACCACAAAGGACAGCACAAGACAAGCTAAGTCGACCGCATTTTATGCGTCATTTGCAATGATTATGGCGATATTTCCATCCATTACCGAGAATACCGAGCGGGACGAGTCAACTCTACGCTTAGTGTCCTTTGTGAAACCCGCTTTGTGTCCGTTGTGGTAAAAATATCGTGCGACCCACACCTTTTTATATTAAAATTGAGTTGCTTTCGCATATATTTGAAGTCGAATTCACCATCATTCCTAACAATCTGAACTATGCCAAATGAGAAATATTCTCCTCTTCCTCCTTGCCATCCTGCTTTCCAACTGCACCCAACAGCCTCCTGCCCTGGATTTTGAAAAAGAAAAAGCAGCCATCCAGGCCGTTATTGCCAAAGAAACGGAATCCTATTACAAACAGGATTTTGAAAACTGGAAAAGCACGTACCTCGAATCGCCGGCCTTCCGAAAGTACTGCTATTGGGAAGGTTTTCCGGAAAAGGTCACGTTCTACAATGGTTTTGAATCACTGAAAGCGGAAAAGAAAAAGCAGTTTGAATCGGATGCTACCATCTGGAAAGGCTCGACCGAGGAACGCGCCAATGAAAATTTCAGAATTTCGCACGACATGGCCTGGTACACCTTCGAGCAGTATTCCTATGAAAAAGACACCCGGAAACTGCTCGGCAAATCACTCGAAACCCGCATCCTGGAAAAGGAAAACGGGCAGTGGAAAATCGCTTACCTGGGGTATCATTATTTTCCGGATACGCTGGTGCAGAAATGAAAGGATAGGGATGAGGGATGGGGTGGGGGTTTAAAGGTCTACCTCCATCGGTGCCCAATCTTACTAAAATACCAGCCGATACCCCACCCCCTTTCAGCGTCAGAATCTGCACCGCCGTATCCTCTTTCAAATAATCCCGCAGCCGGGTGATGTAGACATCCAGGTTTCGGGAGTTGAAGAAAGAGTCGTTGTCCCAAACCTGTAACAAAATGTCTTTGCGCTGCACCACTTCATTGGGTCGGGTGGCGAGTATTTCCAGAAGTTGGGTTTCGCGGTGCGAAAGGGTGCGCAGTTCATTTTCAATATGTAATTCCTGGCGCAAGGGCACAAAACGATAACGCCCCAGGCGGATCGCGCCGTCGGACGGTGGCGGCGCAACAGGAGCGGCGCCGCTCATGCGCAGCAGGTTCTGAATCCGCACGATCAGTTCCTCCTGGCTGAAAGGTTTGCGGATGTAGTCGTTGCCGCCGGACTCGAAGCCCTGCACGACATCCTGCGTCTGGTTTTTGGCCGTCAAAAAAATAATGGGCACCTGCGGGTTCTGCTGCCTGATTTCCTGGCCGAGCGAAAACCCGTCGCGGTGCGGCAGCATCACATCCAGCACACAAATGTCCGGCTGGAACTGCCCGAAAGCAGCCATCACTTCCCGGCCATCGGCCACCAGGAGCACTTCAAACTGGCGGCTTTCCAGGCTTTCGCTGACGATTTTGCCCAAAAAAGGTTCGTCTTCGACATAGAGGACTTTTACTTTTTTTCATAGTGTCGCCGGTTTTCAGGTTTTTTCATGGGCGCGGCAAAACAATCGTGAAACAAGTACCAGCCTTCTCCTGACTTTCCACCGCAATGCTGCCGCCGTGCAGCCGCACCACACTGGCGACATAACTCAGTCCCAATCCGTGGCCTTTTACGTCGTGTACATCGCCGGTGGGCACGCGGAAAAATTTTTCAAAAATACGCTCCTGAAACGCCGCCGGAATACCGATACCGTTGTCTTCCACCCGCAGCGACAATTGCTGGTTTTGGTGGGTAATGCCGATCCTGATTTCCGGATGCAGCGTGCTGTATTTCAGGGCATTATCCAGCAGGTTGTACACCACGCTGACCAGGTGCATCCGGTCGCCTTTCAGCGCGAAAAAGTCGCCTTCAGGCAAAAATTGCACCTGCGCGCGGTATTTTTCAAATTGCAGGCGCATGGAATGCAGGATTTCTTCCACCAGCATTTTCAGGTCGATGGCTTCGCTGCGGAGTTCGGGTTCCTGTTTTTCAAACAGCGAAACGCGCAGCACCTTGTCGACCAGCAGCGACAGGCGGTTGAGTTCCATGCCGGCGATGTCGAGGTATTCCTGGGTGCGCTGCGGGTTTTGCAGGGCGTCGAAATTTTGCAGGGCTTCCACAGCTACGCTCACCGTCGCAATGGGCGTTTTCAGTTCGTGGGTCATGTTTCGGATAAAATCGTTTTTCAACTCCGTGAGCCGGTGTTGCCGCAGCAGGCTTTGGTAAATAAACAGGAAAGCCAACGCCACACAAACGACCAGCAGCACGGAAAAAAGTAGTTGCGGCCACATACTGCGCAGCACCTGGTTCCGATAGCCGTTGAGCACGGCGCCGTATTGTTCGCCGCTGAAAGCGTCGGTGTAGGTGGCGGCCACCAAGCCCGGCAGGCGCCAGACTGTCCTTGTGTAGGCGAACCAATTGCGCCGGTACGGGAGCGCCCGCGGCGGCTACGGTTTCCGCAAACTTCTTTTCCAGTATCGGGAAAACATCCTGCACCGCTTGTTTCGACAGCGTTGTATCAAATACCAGTTGCGCCGAATCGCGTTCAATCGCCACTATCATGGATAGGCTGCCTACGGTGCCGCCGGGGTCCTAGCGCATTTATCCTCGGGCAGGTCGGATTTCCAAAAATGGACGGTATCGTTCATCTCGATGTGCTTGTATTCAAATTTGGCCGGATCCTTCCGAATCATCTTGATTTTCTTTATCGAATCATCCGGCAAACGTTCCGGCAGGCGCAGGTTGATCTGCACACTGTCTTTGTCATTGTCTCAGGTACGAACCAGAAACCGGTCGAATGCGCCGAGTTCAATATTGCGTACAGCGTTGACTAACAGGAGGTTGGTGTCTTGTTTCAGTTTGTCCACTTCATCGTCCCACACTTTTTCCAGGAACAGGTACACAAACGCCAGCAACAACCCGATGCCCAGGGTCATCAGGAGAATGGCGAGTCGTTGGCGCGTGAATGTGAACATGATGTTTGTGTTTGGTGTTTGGTGTTTCGGGTGCTTCGCCTTTGGCATTGTTGAGTGTTTTGGGGTTTTGGTGTTTTTGATGCTTCGCTTTTGGCAGCCGTGAGTAGCTCAGGCGAAGCGCCCGAAACACCATAAACGAAACACCAAACACTCAGCAAAGGTATGGCGTCCCAACCCACCCCAAACACCGATTAACCTTAATTAACCTTACATCAAGGTTGTTTAACCCGCCCCCGCTGAAAGGCCTGCTACTTTTGCCCCGTTATTTTCACCAAACTTATTTTGATAAATATGAAATACCTGATATTGCTCCCGGTCGTCCTGATGCCCTGGCTGATGGCATCCCAAACCACAGAAGGCGAAATTACCTTCACCGAAACCGTTCAGATGAGAATTGAACTGGATGATGTGGACAACAATGACGAGATACGCAAAATGCTGCCCACTTCCCGTAGTGCCGCTTCTACCTTGTTTTTTAATGAAAACCAAAGCCTGTACAAAAACAAAGACAACGCCGACAACGAAACGGGCGGCAGCCACCAACAGGACGGGATGCAAATGGAATTCAAGATCATGCGCCCTGAAAACCGCATTTACCGCGACCTGGAAAGCGGCCGAACGGTGGAAAGCCGCGAATTTATGGGGCGTTTTTTTCTGATAGATGAAGAAGCGCCGCGCAAGTCGTGGAAACTAAGCGGCGAACAAAAAACCATTCTCGGTTACCCCTGCCAAAAAGCGCTGTTGCAGGATACCAGCCGCAAAGTGGAAGCCTGGTTTACGGCACAAATTCCGGTTTCCGTAGGTCCCGGCGAATTCAGCGACCTGCCCGGTATGATCCTGGAAATCAGCGCCGGCGAACGCACCATGATTGCTACCCAGATCGAATTGAAGGCGCTGCCAAAAGACGCCATCGAAATACCCAGCAAAGGAAAATCGGTCAGCAGGGCAGAGTTTAAACAGATAGTAGACGAAAAAATGAAGGAAATGGGCGCTGAAGGCGGCGGCGGAAATGTGCGAATGATTATCAGGAATTGGGGTGTTTGTGTTTTTGGGTTGGTGTTTTGGGCCTTCGCCTAAACCCCCGGTTGCCAAAAGCGAAGCCTCAAACCAAACCCCCAAACACAACACACTAAATCTATGAAACAAATACTCCTCTTTCTTCTGTTCGCCCTGCCCTTCGGCCTGTTTGCCCAAAACAAAAACATCACCCTGGAAGGCGCGGTGGCCGATTCGAGCGGCATCGGGCTGCCCTCCGCCAGCCTGGTGTTATTACAACAATCGGACTCGGTCATGCATACGTTCGGGCTGTCCGGGCCGGAAGGGCGGTTTGCCATCAAAAGGGTGACACCGGGCGATTATATCCTGCAAATCACGTATCTGGGTTACCAGACACACTATCAGGCAGTAAAAGTACCGGCCGATCAGCCCAAAACGGCACTCGGCATAATCCTGCTGACACCCTCCAACACGCTGCTCGACGCCGTAGACATCCATGCGCAACAAGCGCCGCTGAGCATCCGGAAAGACACCATCGAATACAATGCAGGCGCTTTCCAGACCCAACCCGGTTCGGTGGTGGAAGACCTGCTCCGCAAACTGCCGGGAGTGGAAGTGCAACAAGACGGCACGATTAAAGCCCAGGGCGAAACGGTGCAGAATGTGCTGGTGGAAGGCAAGGAGTTTTTCGGGCAGGATCCGAAAATCGCCACCAGAAACCTGCCTGCCGACGCTGTGGACAAGGTGCAGGTATTCGATAAAAAATCGGACATGGCCGAATTCACCGGCATAGAAGACGGGCGCGACCAGAAGACCATCAACCTGAAACTCAAAGAGGACAAAAAACAGGGCTATTTCGGCAATGCCAGCGGCGGATACGGCACGGAGGAGCGCTACGAAGGCAAGTTCAATATCAACCGTTTTGGTAAAAAAATACAGTTTTCGGCACTTGGGGCAGCCAATAACAACAACCAGCAGGGTTTTTCTTTTGAAGATTATATCAACCTGATGGGTGGTTTGTCCAACTTTATGTCCGCCGGAAGCGGCGGCGGCAGGGTGCGCATCGAAATCAACTCCAATGATGCAGGCATCCCGATGGCCGGTAATACCGACCGCGGATTTACTGATACGCAGGCCGGCGGCCTCAATCTGAACTACGATTTTTCGCCTAAAACGGAATTGAGCGGCAACTACTTTTTCAACCGCGTACAGAATGACCTGGACCGGCTGGCTACCCGGCAAAACCTGCTGGGCGACGGTAATTTCGACTCCGAAGAGGCTGAATTGCGCAACAGCGGCAACATGAACCACCGCCTCAACCTGACGCTGCGGCACAAACTCGACTCTTTCCAGAACATCATTGCCCGCGCGCGCTTCAGTTACAACGACGCTTCGCTGTTCAGCGACCTGAACAGTGCCACCTATGACAATGTGGGCAACGTCCAGAACAACAGCCTGCGCAACTACGACTCGGACGGACAAAACCTGCGGGGAGAAGCCAGCCTGGTGTATCGTCGTCGCTTCGGTCGCAAAGGCCGGGCTTTTGTTGCCGACTTGTCGTACCGCAACAGCGACGACACCCGCGCGGCCAATCTGGCCGCCGACAATACGTTTTATCCTAACGGGCAAGCCACCACCAGCAGCGTCCGCCAACGGCAACAATACAGCGACGACGCGGAGAATTACGGCATTTCGCTGTCGTACACCGAGCCGATCGGCAAACGCCAATACCTCGAATGGCAGGCAGGGCGGCAGCAGTACACCAACCAAACGGACAAAAATTTCTACGATCTGATAGAAGTCCCCACACCCGGCGAGGTGTTCAATCCGCTGCTCAGCAACCAGTTCCGGCGCGGCTACCGCTACGACCGGGCGGGTATGAATTACCTCCGAAACCGCCAGAAATATAACCTGACAGTCGGCGCGGCAGTTCAAAACTCCGTGCTGGACGGCACCCTCGCCGGTTCGACGGAAAACCTGAGCCGCAGTTTTACCCGGGTACTGCCCGCCTTGTTTTATGACTACGAATTTGGAGCGGGGCGCAATTTTTCGGTAGAATACACCACCAACCTGCGCGAACCCTCGCTCGAACAACTGCAACCGGTGGTGGACAACAGCGACCCACTCAATACCTACTCCGGCAATCCGGACCTGAACCCGGAGTACGGGCACAACCTGAACCTCCACCTGCTGCATTTCGACCAGTTTTCGATGACCAGTTTTTTTGCCAACTTCGGCGTGAATTACATCCGCGACCGCATCACCAATGCTTCCACGGTGGATGCTTTGTTCCGCCGCAGCATTCGCCCGGTCAACGTAGCGCAGGACCTGACCCTGAATAGTTACCTGAGTTTTGGGACGCCCCTGCGTTTTATCAAAACCAACCTGAATATCAGTCTGAACAACACTTACAACCGGGGCATTTTGTTTGTCAATGAAGTGGAAAACAACACAGATCGCTGGCAACATGCGCTCGATATCGGATTCGACAACCGCAAAAAAGAAAAACTGGATGTCAGCATCGGCGCCCGGCTGCTGCTCAACAGTACGCGTTATTCCGTCAGCGAATCGCTCAACCAAAGTTTCCTCAACCAGCGCTATTACACCGATATTACCGTTTTTCCGGGCAAAAAATGGGCCGTCGGCGCCGGATTCGATTACGCTGTTTATTCCAAAGAAGCCTTCGGAGAACAACGTTCGGTGCCGCTACTGCGGGCTAATCTTACCCGCTATCTGCTAAAAAACAACCGGGGGCAACTCAAACTGGCCGCCTACGACCTGCTGAACCGGAATATCGGCATCAACCGAAGCAGCCAGTTCAACTATATTGAAGAAGAACGCATTGTGTCGCTGGGACGCTATGTTATGCTGACGTTCGGATATTCGATTTCAGGATTTGGAAATGAAAAGAAGGGATTTGAGGTGAAAATGATAAGGTGAGTCGTGAGTAGTGAGGAGTGAGAGACATCCCGTTTGGCCGCTCTTGATGGTTTGGTTTTTCAGGCCTGTAATTGTGAATCGGGTTTAGTGTATGGTGTTTAGTGTTTCGGGCGCGTTGCCTTTGGCATTTGTGAGTTATTGGGCCAAATTAATTTTCACAAATGCCAAAGCAAGCCCAAACACTAAACCATACACTAAACCCATCACAGAAACCCAAATCAAAAGCCAATGTCTCTCACCCTTCTCTTACCCTCTCACTCTCTAAAAATATTGTTCCTTTTATTCCCTCCATTTTATATAAAAGTTTGAACTTGGCGGCCTAAATAAAACAAATCAAAATTTTATGGCAACATTTGTTGAAACCTTTGACAAGTACAAGTCCGAACTGGACTCACTCGGCATCTCCTACGATGAAGCGCTGTTGAGTGCGGTAACAAAAGGCCTCGGCCCGGCAATTTACAACGAAGATTCTTCCCGCGTATCCACATCAGATTCAGAAGAATTGGCTCGTGTAAAAACAAACTTCCTGATCGGTAAACTGGGTCTGAAAGACGGTCCCGAACTGGATCAAGCCATAGCGGACGTTACAGAACAATTAGGCGCTTCCAACCGCAATAAATACCGCGCTATTTTTTACTACCTGTTGGTGGTGAATCTGGGTAAAGCATCTGTGTATGCGTAATTGATGAGAGGGTTGAGAACGTTGAGCGGTTGAGGGTACGTTGCCTTTGACATCCGTTTTTCAGTTCCATCCGTTTTTATCGGACGGAAATACCTATGATCCCGAATTTTTCTTTACCGGAAAATTCGGGATTTTTTATGCCCATACTGCGGGGTTTTTACCACATAGGTGCTGTGTGGTAAAAAGAAAAAACATGGTAAAAACTACTTCAACAAACTGTTACCCACCGCACACTCCAGACACCTTTTTGCATCGCAATACCGCGTTTTCAGGTGAATCAGCGCCTGGCTTTGATAGGCATGGCGCACCGGAACACCCAGTTCCATCCAGGCGTCCAGCAGGGCATTCGACTCCGCAGGTAATTCCTCCAGCAGTTGCAGTGCGCGTTTTTGATAGCGGTCGGCGTTTTTTAGTTTCCCATAATAAAACTGAAACGGCACGATGGTATTGATAATCAGCAGGTGAATAAAATCGCGGCCCGGCATTTTGCTGCGTTTGGACGAAGGTTTGTCCAATTGAAAATGCGTCAGCCAGTAATCGCCCGGCTCTACGGCAAACAAATGTTCCATTTCCCGCAGGGTACCCGCTTCCAGGATGCTGGAAAATAAATGAACCGACTGATGGACAAGCGCGGCGAATTGTGCCAGCCGCACGCTCGGAAAATTGGCCGGGCGCAGCCGCAAAAACTTCCATTGTTCTGCGGCTAAAGGTGTCAACTGATATTTGTGCCGCAAAAACCGGTACTCCCGCGCCAGGGCAAGCGGATATTCTTCCAGCAAGGGTTGTTCCAGCAGACCTGCCTGACCGAACAGTAGCGCCTCCAACTGACCCGGATTATTTTTATGCTTCGCCAAAATAGACAAGGGCAGCGATCGGGCCAGCGCTTCAAAAGGTTCGGCATTCACTTTCAGGCCGAAATTGCGGGCCAGCAGCCGGTAAAATGCTTCTTCCCAATGGTTTTCAGTGGCCTCCAGCATGTCTGCAATGGCCGCCGTTTTTTGTTCGAGGCGTTCCACCAGCAGGCGGTCGAGCCAGTTAAGTCGCACAATTTCAGGCGTTTGTGTAAAAAAACGTTCGCAGGGAATCCAGGCGCGTTCGTGTTCCAGGCGCTGATAGGTTTCCAGAATACGGGCAGGAATACGGCCTTTCAGTTCGAGGCAGGGAATCCGTTCGCCCGATGCATGTGCCACCGGTTGGTCGTCTTCCAGCACTACGTGCAGCACCACGTTGTCGTAAGCGCGGTCGTTGTGGTGGCCATGAATGAGCCATTCGGAGGATCGAAGGTGAATTTCAACATTGCCGGCCCAGGTGGTATCGCCCAAGCGGATACGGGCGTTGAAAAAATCGGGGCCGGCATCTGTGTTCCATTCGCCGGGATAGAGGATTTCGAGGGTTTGGCCTTGTGCCGTGCACAGATTTTGATGATCGAAGCGCCGCCAGCGCCACAAAAAATGAAGAAATGATTCGCGCATGTTGATGAAAATGAAAGGATTAGACATAAATGAAAAGAAAAAGGGCAAAAAGCAAAAGGCAAAAAACAAAAGGCAAGGGAGCCTGATCTTGGTTTTCTGCTAATTCTTGTCGTTCGCAGCCAGTACAAATATAAGCCTGCGGATCAAAAATGAAAACAGATGCCAAATATTCTTGTTCTGTTGCCGCTTCACACATATTGCTGTAGTCAGGCGGGACTTCGTCACCGCCTGACTTTCATCCCAAGGTTTTTGCCCTTTGCTTTTGCCTTTCAATATTGCCTCTTATCCAATGACAGATTCATACCAAACCATCACCGCACCGGCCACGGGCGAATTCAAAGACCGCGGAAGCAAGTTTTTCGGATATGCTTACCCGGTGCGTTCGGAGGAGGAGGCGCTGCAGTGGCTGGAAATGTTGCGCAAGGAGCATTTTAAAGCCCGCCACCATTGCTTTGCCTGGCGACTGGGCGTGGAAGGCAGCCGCTTCCGCGCCAACGACGACGGAGAACCCGGCGGTACGGCAGGCAGGCCCATACTCGGCCAGATCGACGCTTTTGGACTGACGGATGTGTTTATTGTCGTCGTGCGTTACTTTGGCGGTACCCTCCTGGGTACTTCCGGCCTGATCCACGCCTATCGCGAGGCGGCAGCGGCCGCCCTGCGCAACGCTGACATCACAGAAAAAATCATCAAAGACCATTTTTCACTCGATTTCGACTACGCGCTGATGCCCGATGTGATGAACGGGGTAAAAAAACTCGATCTGGAAATTGTCCGGCAAACGTTTGAAGAACGCGGCCTGCTCGAAATTGCCATCCGGCAAACAGAAGCAACAGAACGGCTGTTACAACTCAAAGCCTCGATCTGGAAAGTATCCACAGACGAAGCCGCTATCCTGGAATGGCCCGCCGGATTGATTTGTACGCCCTTATCCGTCTCCTGATATGCGCCAACACGCCCTTTTTCCGATAGACGATCTTTCCTTGTGGAAGGAGCGCCTCTTGCATTGGGCTGCCGAACAGGAACTGGCCGTTTACCTCGATAGCAACGGACATGAGGGCGGGCAGGCGACCGGAAAGGGGTGGGAATGCCTGGTTGCAGCCGGCGCCTTGCGCATCCTGGAGTGTCCGGCCGGGAATGCCTTTGAACAACTTAAAAAATTCCAGGCCGAAGCAAACGACTGGATTTTTGGCTTCCTTTCCTACGACCTTAAAAATGAAACAGAGCGCCTCTCATCCCAGCATTTTGACGGAATCGGCTTGCCCGATCTCGGTTTTTTTCAACCGGAAACAGTGCTTGGCATCCGCAATGGGTTTTTAGAGGTTTTTTATATAAATAAAGACATAAATCAATTTTTTAAAACATTTAAAACGTTTGATAAAAAAGTTTTAAAAGACACATTAATTGAAAAAAATATACTTAATCCGCGTATTCATAAAGAAGATTACCTGAAAATAGTCCAACGAATCCGGGAACATATCGTAGAAGGCGATTTGTATGAAATGAACCTTTGTCAGGAGTTTTTTGCTGAAAAAACGAGGATCGATCCGGTCTCCGTTTTTGTCCGGCTCAATCAAATCGGCCTGGCCCCTGCTTCGGCTTTTTTGCGCTGGCGCGACCGCTACCTGATGGGGGCCAGCCCTGAGCGTTTTTTACAAAAACGGGGCGACCGGCTTGTGTCGCAACCCATCAAAGGCACCCGCAAACGCGGCGCGACAGCGCAGGAAGACCACGCCATCCGCGCCGAACTGGCAACCAACGAAAAAGACCGCGCCGAGAATGTAATGATCGTTGACCTCGTGCGCAACGACCTTGCCCGGCACTGCCTGCCCGGCTCGGTGCAGGTGGAAGAATTATTCGGCATCCACACCTTTGAAACAGTGCATCAAATGATCTCCACCGTGAGCGGCGTCTTGCGTCCGGGCGCCCATCCTGTGGATGCACTGCGTGACGCTTTCCCCATGGGGAGTATGACCGGGGCGCCCAAGGTGATCGCCATGCAATTGATAGAACAATACGAAAAAACACGCCGCGGACTCTACTCCGGCGCTGTCGGGTATTTCGACCCTTCGGGCGATTTTGATTTTAATGTGGTGATACGGAGCATTTTATACAATGCATCCACCCAATATGTTTCCGCGCAAGTAGGCGGCGCTATTGTGTATGACTCCGTGCCGGAAGCGGAGTACGAGGAATGTTTGTTGAAACTGGAGGCGATGCAACGGGCGCTATACAGAGAGGTGAGAGGTGAGAAGTGAGAGACATCCCGTTTGGCGTGTTGAGATTTTGGCTTTTTTTCAGGCCGGAATCGTGAATGTTTAGTGTGGGTGTTTAGTGTGCTTCTTGGCAAGTGATTTGGTCAATTTCACAAATGCCAAAGGCGAAGCGCCCAAACACTAAACACCACACCTAAACACAATTCACGATCCAGGCCTGAAAACCCACGCCAAACCATAAAGCTAGCCAAACGGGACGTTTCTCACTTCTCGCCTCTCACTTCTCACTTCTGATTTAGTCCTGCGCTTTCCACGTCGCCCCGTACTGCTCCACCAGCACATTATCGTAGTAGTCCGCTTTTTCAAACAGGTTTTTCAGCAACTTCATACCCGTTTCATCATTGAGGTACCGATCGAAAATGAGCAGTGAGAGCACAATGTCCTGATCGTGTACGCTGAGTGTGAGCGCCTCATTGCTGTAATTCTGACGCAGCAGGTATTCATACAGCGGTTTGATATTTTCCTTGGGCAATTGGCACAATACGGCGTCGCAGGACAGCAGGCCGCTTTTGTCGTGGTAGGTGATGACGATCGTCGCGCTGCCTTGTTTGATTTCCCAGGCATTGGGGCCGCTGCGGCTGAGCATGACGTCGTGGCCGATCCTGGTAATCAGGTTTTCGATGGTTTTGGAAATCCCCGAGGGTATATACTCATCTACGGAAGCCGGTAATTCGATGCGATTGCCGCAAAAACTGCAAAAACCGTTTTCAGCAGTTTGAGAAGTGACGATATTCAAACAGGCGGTGCAACGGCAGGCGTTATCCGAATTGGCAAGGGCATAACTGTCCAGTGATTCATGCAGGTAAATAACCGGGAGCGAAAAACCGGTGTTGTCCCCATTGCGCATGACAAACGTATTGATGCCTACAATTTCTCCGTCGTTATCTACCAGTGGGCCGCCGCTGTTGCCCGGATTGAGCGCTGCGTCGATGTGCAGGTAGGGAATACCGTTCATAATTTCGCGGGTATTGGAAACAATGCCGCTTTTGACCGAAAATTTCAGCCCGAACGGGTGCCCGATAGCCGTGATCGGGTCGCGTTCGCGGAGCGTTTTGCCGGTACCGAGCCGCACTTCCGGCAGGTCTTCGAAGTAGTGCGGACCTTCCAGAAAAGCCAGGTCGTATTTCTGGTCGGCATAAAAAATGCGGGCAAGTTGTTTGCCGAATTTTGCCCCCTCGATCACAACCGCCCGATTGCCCTCCACCACATGATGATTGGTAACGATCAATCCCCGGTCGCGCAGGTAAAAACCTGTCCCGGTGCTATTCGGGGTGGCGATCTGGACAATCACATTGCGGTAGGTTTCTACAAAATCACTCATTCGGCTTTGTTTAAATTTAAATCCTTCATCATCAGAATATATGATTTTGCGAACAATACCATCGAAGCAAAATCAAGGCGATTGGTATCGGGTTTGAAATATGGAAACTGGATGCGATTCCGCTCCGCAATACTTTTGATTTCCTTCAGGATTTCGACTTTGCTCAGGCGGCCCGAAGCATCGGTGTAGGGAATTTGAAAACCCATTTCCCGAAAAAATTCGGATTCTGTAATCTGGAAAAAGAGGTGTAACAACTCGCGCACCGGCTTCGGCGGCGCATAGTGAAACAAGGCAAAACCGGCGATATATTGTGGAACGGCCAGTGCCAGCGCTTCGTGGTTTTGCTGCATGGGCCATTCCATATTCGGCATTTCACCTTCAATGAGTCCGACCATCGTGCCGTGGTTCACCGGCGGATTAACGCCGAAAGTGCTGCGCGTCCGGTACATTTCCTTGAACAAAGCCTCTTTGGGCCGGTCTAGCAGTTTTTGAAACTCCCTTCGGATATTCTGTACTTTTACCTGCGGCGTCTGGTTGTTTTTAGCAAAATAAATAGAGTGTATTTTTTCCAGCACATCCATCATAAAGCCCTCAGGACGAACCAGATAGTCGAGCCGGAAAGCCAGCGCCAGCAGCATATAGGCATAGGTGCCGGGAAACTGGTTGGGGTCCGGTTTGCCTGCGTCGATTTCAGCAAAAACACGCTCGATTTCCTGACGGAGATACTTGAATTTTATTTCCTTTTCCGCATCCGGAATATCGCCGAAGGTGCGTTCTTCCGCCGGACGCAGCATTTTGAATTCGTCGAGCAGCAAGTCATCCTGTTTGTCGGCGTGTATCGCGAGTTCGCGCATGGCCTGCAGGAGTTTGTGCGGCGCGCCGTCGAGGGTGTGCGTATCAAAAACAATGCACAGCGTAGTGTCGGGGTCGAGCGCGAAGCGGCTGAATTTGAGGTTAAAATTGTACTCCATCAGCCGACGTAGAAAGCCCACATTCAGATCGTCGGCGCGCGCCACCTTGCTTTCCACTTTTACTTTTTCGCTGTTGGCAAATCCGGTAACACGGCGCGAGCCCTGCCAGAACTCAAAAATCAACGCATCGCCCTCTTCTTTCCAGTCAATATTATCCGTCTGTTCATCTTTTAAAAAAAATAAAAAGTCGCGGTAAGCCGACATGTGTTCGCCACGTTCAAATGCCTCCAGCGAGCGGTCAAATGCCGCTTGTTGCGCCTCCGACTTGTAGGCATCTGTGTAACGCCCGAAAGAGATGTCGGGTTGCTGCGTTTTTTTTGATGGACCAAAAAGGCGGTCTAACAGGCTCATGTACGTTTGTTTACCATTGATTGTAAAAAAGAGCCGTAAAAGTAGCAAGTTTGCTCCAAAATATTGGGCAACTCAAAAATGAAGCATTTCCGTACCATTCTCCCGGCTCAAAGGGCGCCGTTTTCCATCGGACACAGCGACCGTTTGTTGCTGATCGGCTCGTGTTTTACAGAAAATATAGGCGCCCGGCTGCATTCTGGTAAGTTTCCGGTTTATATCAATCCGTTTGGAATTGTGTACAACCCCGTTTCCATGACGCGTTGCCTGAACCATTTGTTGCTTGACAATCAGCAGTTTGAGGAAAATAATCTGTTTGAACATGCCGGGCTTTGGCATAGTTGGGAGCACCACGGCCATTTTTCACGGCCCGACCGGGCGGCAGCGCTGGCGGGTATCAATACCGCTTTAAAAACGGCGGCAGCACACCTTAAAAAGACTAACCGGCTGTTGCTGACGCTCGGAACGGCAGACGTTTTTACACTCCGCAGCACCGGTGAGGTGGTAGCGAACAATCATAAAATGCCCACCGCACTGTTTGAGCAAGGCCGCATTTCGGTGGCAGAAACGGCGGAGCGTATCACTGCTGTTCTGGAAAAAATAAAATTACAAAATCCTGATTTACAGGTTATTCTGACGGTAAGTCCGGTGCGGCACATCCGGAATGGGTTGGTGGAAAACCAGCGCAGCAAAGCGACCCTGCTGCTTGCCTGCGAACAAATTTGCCAGGCGCTGCCCTATGCACATTACTTCCCCGCGTACGAATTGCTGCTCGACGACCTGCGCGACTACCGCTTTTATGCCAACGATATGTTGCACCCTTCAGAAGTGGGAGCGGATTATATCTGGCAATTTTTTGGCGATACTTTTTTTTCGGAAGAAACGCGCAGGTTGTATACGCGGGTTGAAAAGATAACGGCGGCTATGCAGCACCGGCCTTTTCACCCCGAAACACCCGAACACCGGGCTTTTGCCAGGGCGCAACTGGTGGCGATCGAGCAGTTGTCAGAAGAACATCCTGAACTTGATTTTTCGATGGAAAAGGGTCATTTTCTTCACATATCATAACTCAATTCCACCACCGCCGTTTCCGGGTGCGACTGACACGTAAGTATATACCCCGCCTTCACCTCCTCGTCGTCGAGGGCATAGCAGGCGTCCATGGTCACTTTTCCGCTGATGACTTTGGCCATACAGGTGGAGCAGGCGCCGGCGGTGCAGGAATAGGGCGGATCGTATTTTTCTTTCACCAGCACGTCGAGGATGGTAGCGCCGTCGGGTATGGCCAATTCAATTTTTTCCCCTTTCAGGTGTACGATCACGCGTTTGCCGGCAGGGCCTTCAGCGGCAAATTCGCCGGGCACATGGTTGGCATTGACAAAATGTTCGGTATGAATCAGTTTGGCGGGTATACCGCGCGCCATCAGGGTCGTTTTCACGGTTTCTGTCATGCTGCCGGGGCCGCAAACGAAGTACATACAGTCGCCCTCCGGCCCGTGCGGCATGTTTTCTTCGAGAAAATGGGTAGCGATCCGGCCATCGATCCGGCCCGTTTTGCCTTTCCAGTTGGTCGTGGATTTTTTGAACATACCAAAAATACCACCTCCGGCGCCGTCTTTTTTTGGCTGGCTCAATACGTGTTCGACGTGTAACTGGCCGACATACCGCTCGGAAAGCGCATCCAGGGCATCGCGGAAGATGATCTGTTCTTCATTTCGGCTGCCATAGAGTAGGAAAATAGCGCTCATCGGTTCGTTTTCCAACACTGTTTTGAGTATCGACATCAGGGGCGTAATGCCGCTACCGGCGCCGAAAAGGTAATACGTACGGCGCTTGTCGGGGTTCAGATCGCTGAAAAAACGCCCCTGTGGGGCCGCTACTTCGATGCTGTCTCCTGCTTTGATGGTGTCGTGCAGCCAGGTGGACACTTTTCCGCCCGCTACTTTTTTCACCGTAACAGCCAGGCGGCCCTCGGTGGGGCTGGATGACATGGAATACGAGCGGCGCAGTTCGTGTCCGTCATCTTCATGGCGGATCGAGATATACTGACCTTGTTTGTAGGCGAATAAAGGCGCAAGTTCCTGCGGAATATCCAGTTCCAGCGTGACCGTGTCGGGCGTTTCCGCAGTAATTGCTTTTATCTTAAGTTGAAAAAAATCCATATCAGGTGTGTGCAGATTTATAAAAAGGCCTGCAAAAGTACGGTACCGAAACAAATCAGATTTTGAATAGTTTTGCAAGGGGAAAATTGTAGCCTCTAAATCTTTTAAACGCATCATATTTGGCTATAAACATGAAAGACATCAAATACTTGAGCGCATATTTACTGCCGGCCAGCGCTTTGACGGCATTGTACTGGCAGGGAGCTTGGGCCTGGGCTACGGTATTGCTGGCATTTGTAATCATACCGGTCGCAGAAATTTTTACACCCGAATCAACCGACAACGTACCGCCTGAGTTGGAAAACAGCCGCTCAGGCATCCGCTTTTTCGATTGGTTGTTGTACCTGAACATCCCGCTGGTTTTCGGTATTGTCATCTGGTATGTACAGGTAGTGACGGCGGGCAATATCAGCAACCTGGAACTGGTCGGACTTACCCTGAGCGTTGGTATTATCATTGGCGCAAACGGGATTAATGTAGCCCACGAACTGGGGCATAGAAGCAATCCGCTGGAACAAAACCTGTCGAAACTGTTGTTGCTCCCAGCCTTGTATCAGCACTTTTTTGTGGAACACAACCGGGGCCACCACAAACATGTAGCGACCGACAAAGACCCGGCTTCGGCGCGTTTCGGCGAAAACGTTTTTGCCTTTTGGTTGCGCTCGGTCACAGGCAGCTGGCGCAGCGCCTGGGCCATTGAACGCGAACGCCTGGCAAAAGAAGGCCTTCCGGAATCGTCGTGGCACAATGAAATGCTGCGTTTTACGGTCTTTCAAACAGCCTGGCTGGCAGGTATCGGCTATTTATTTGGTTGGGCCGGGTTGTTATCTGCCATAGTAGTTGCCGCAATCGGTATCTTGTTGCTGGAAACGATCAATTACATCGAACATTATGGTTTGCGCCGCCGCCTGCTGGACTCTGGCAGGCCGGAACCGGTCGGCCCCGAACACTCCTGGAATAGCAACCACGAACTGGGCCGTATTTTTTTGTACGAACTGACCCGGCACAGCGACCATCATTTTAAAGCCACGCGTAAATATCAGATACTCAGGCATATGGACCAAAGTCCGCAACTGCCTTTCGGCTATCCGACCAGTATTATCCTTGCATTGTTGCCGCCTTTGTGGTTTGCAGTGATGCATCCAAGGCTGCGACAAACACCGGTATCTGTATCCACATAAATCTACTCGAAATGCTCCTTTCAAAAATCCAGTCATCTGTTAATTCTTATAAGAACTGGCTGTTATCCATTAAAACACATCCATTCGCACACAAGTGGGAATCGTTGCAGCATTTTCAGGAAAACTGGAACCCGGACGCCCCCGATCAGGCGGAGATGTTCGACCGCTGTTTTCAAAATTCGGAAACGCGTCGATTGTGGCAGACAACGAGCTGGTATCCCAAGCGCATGATGGCCGAATTCTGGAAGTTTGATCCGATGACGGTGCGCCTGATGTTCGACGATTTGTTCAATGAAACCAAAGAAGTAGAGGCGCGCACCGGGCGTTTCCTGTACGGCTGCGATACGTTGTTGCAGGATTATAAAAAAGCCAACATCACATCCGTTGAAAATAACCACTACCACGCTGATTTTCAAATGATTGCGATATATTTAGCCTTCCGTTATCCCGAAAGTTATGCGCCGTACAATTTTCCGGTTTTTCAAACAACCATGACGCGTTTCGGCGCCCGCGATATCCCGCAACAAAACGACTTGTCGCGTTATTTCAAAGTGCTGCGAACGCTGATGACCTACATTGAAAAGGATCCGGCCGTGTGGCCTGCCATGCAGCGACACTTGTACGCCAAACGCTATTTTCAGGGAAAAACGCTCCTCCTGGCCGAAGATTTCTGCCGGTTTGTGGCGGAAATGCCCTGAAAAAGAAGTGAGAGGTGAGAAGTGAGAAGTGAGAGAGACGTCCCCTTTGGCAGAGGTTGTGATTTTGGGCATCGTTTTTCAGGCCTGTAATCGTGAGTGGTGTTTCGTGTGTGGTGTTTCGTGTTTCGAGGGCTTCGCGTTTGGGAGTAGTTGATATTTTGGTCGATTTTTCACAAATGCCAAACGCGAAGCCCTCGAAACACGAAACACCACTCACGATTACAGGCCTGAAAAACGATGCCCAAAATCACAACCTCTGCCAAAGGGATGTCTCTCTCACTTCTCACCTCTCGCTTCTCACTTCTACTCCATAACCATCTCCAGAATATCCGGCGTGTGAATGCCCGTAAACCCCGGAACATGCAACTGGTAGAACTGCAACAACTTCTGTAACAACGCTTTGCGATCCGAGCGGGTCATCACAACCTCATGGCATTGCTCCAGGGGGCTGTGCAGCAGGGCCAGCATCCGGGCCGACTGATTGGGGCGTACATAATCGGCGTGCAGGGGTTCCTCCGTGTAAAAAACCCCTTCTTTGACATCAAAAAAAAGAACCGCATCGGGGTCAGAGTCGCCCTGCGGCTGGAACCCGAGAAAGCCGGATAATTGCAATAAAAAATGCAGGTGCAGGTTGGCAATCGGATGGTTCGTGCTGTCTAACCAGCGCAGGTTATCCAGTAAAAATTCCATTAAATCCCTGTTTTCTTCGGTTTCCTGGATACATTTTCTACATACTTCAGCCATAAAGAGGGCTACTGCGCCGCGCCGAATGTCAAATGGAATCTGCGTCCATATCTCCGAAGCCCGCACCTCTTTCAGCCGGTTCAGCGCATTGGGTTCGTCGCGGAAATATGCGACTAATTCCACCACCATCATGGGCTGAAACAGGTTGTAGGGCATACGCGCTTTCGCCGTGCGTACGCTCCCTGCGATAAAACTGTGCAGGCCTTTTTCTTCGGTAAAAATATCGGTAATGACGCTGGTTTCGCCGAATTTCACCGTTCTGAAAACAATGCCGCGGGTTTTGAGTAGCATGGAAGTTGTTTAATAAGCAAAAGAGCAAAAAGCAATGCGTTACAGTAGATTTAGTATTATACTTCGCGCCACTAGGTTTTGAGCATGGGCTAAGCCGAGAATACGTTTACTAAACTTTTAAAGTTTAGTAAACGTCACCAGTCGCCAAATCGAATGCACACAACCTGGCGGCGGGAGTATAACGAGTTTAGACTAAATTCTTTGCAAATGCTTGATTATCAACACTAATAACCAATAACTAATAACGGATAACTACTTTAGTCTACTGCAAAATTACATTTAAAATGGCTCGCACGCCGGCAGTTCTTTCTGCGTTCCATTCGGTATCTGTTGTAGGTACCCTGCCGGCTGCGCCGGAATCATTTTTGGACAAATCCAGCATTTTGCTGCGTTCGGGCGGTGTGAAGCGGCTAAACGTCCGACGCAAAACAGGCAGTATTTCCCGAAAAAAATCATCGGGCAGTTGCCGCATCCAATTGTTCAGGATTTGCCAGAGATCGGGATAATGTAAGAGCAACAGCCCGCTTCCATACAAAAATCCGTCGAGCCATTGCGCTGCAACAGCCGGCGCCTGGGCTTTGGAGAGCTGATAGTACATGGCATTGCCCGACTCAGCAACGGGCAATAGTTTTTTATCAAACGACAGCCGGCAACAAAACCCGGAAAGCAGCGCAGCGGATTGTTCGGAAGCGTATATTTCCAGCAGCGTTTCAGTCCAAAGGGCTTCATAATCAGGCACTTGCAAAATACCAAAGGCCCGGTTCACAGACATTATTTTTTTCAAAATATCCATCGCCAGGTCCTCATTGATCCCGGTACAGGCTGCCGGCAATTGAAGACACATCCGTGGAACCATCTGATCCAGCAATTGCTCGATGGCGCCGGGATTGGTCTGGCGGGCGTTGCCGTAGCGCAGCACCTCGGCTAAGGGCAGGATGGCGTCGGCCAGCAGCAATACATCCTGAGCAAGCGCACTGAGGTCGCGCAGTTTCAGTAAAAGATCAGGAACAACGGCCGGGAGATCGGCCTTGAGGGCCGTATCCAGCAGCCGCACCAGTTCTGCCAGTTGTTCCGAATCGCGCACCTGCCGCCGGGCGCGGTTGTTGGATGCCTCCGCCACCGTACTGCCCCACACGCCGGCTTCGATGAGGCGAATTTCATAATCGGGCAACCATTTCAGTTGCCAGTTTTCATGGAACCGGCCTTGTTTGCCGGATCCGATGGGCGCAGTTTTTCCCCAGGATAGTTCGAGCAGGTTCAGGCGGTGCAGAAACTGACTTTTCCGGAGATGAGCTGCTTCGCGAAGATCGAGTTCCAACGTTTTCTCGTGGGTACTTTTTTCCAGCCTGCAACTGCGCAATTGTTGCTCAAAATCGGCTTTGAGCGGTGTGGCAATCATCGCATCCGGGATAGCGCCGAGCCGATCACCGACCACCAATTCCCGGTCGATGAGTTCCAGCATTTTTTCGCTGCCGTCACACAGGATAGTGACCGCCGCTTCCCGCAATTCTTCGAGACCTGGCAATTCGGTTTGGCGTAAGGTGGCCAGGGTATTGGCCAGCCGGGTGGCTTCCATTACGTGGGCCGATGACACCGGTAAATCCCGTGTACGCAGCAGCTGAGCGGCCTTTGTAAGCCACACTGCTGCTGGGGCTGGACGGTTCGCCAGACTGTTTTCCCACAGGATATCGTACCAGCCAGGCGCCACGATACCTGCGCCGTATCCGCTTTGGGTTGCCAGCCGGTCGTAAGACCAGGGAATCCAGGTACTTTCAGTTTTTACTTTTTTGAGTCCTTTCAACAGGGCAGCGTCTGTTGCGGCTTTGATGAGCGCTACATCAGCCAGCGCAGGCCCGTGCCAGGCGCCGCAAACAATTGCAATGCGTTGAAAACCATCTTTTTGTGCCTGCCGGATCGTCTGCCGCATGTGGGCCTCCCGGAGCAGGGTTTCCTGGCTTTCGGCCTGGGTTTTGTCTTCCCGGAGTGCGCGCATCAGGTCGAGTATCAGGGAAAAAACCGAAAAATCAGTATCTGAATGATCTGCAGGCGCCTGACGTTCCACCAGCGCATCCCACCAGCGTTCGGGATCGGAATAACCTGCCAGCGCTGCCATACGCCGGAACGGATCATCTTGTATTTGCTGCAAACGCCGGGTTTCATCGGCAAACAGTTCAACTGCCGTTTGTTCTTTTAGTACAAAGGAAATGCCCATCGGCAAATCCATGAATCGCAGCGGAATCCGACGCTCCAGACCATATCGCATCGCCTGCCATTCCGGGGAAAATTCGGCAAAAGGGAAAAAGGAAGCCTGCGACAGGTTTTTTGGATTATATACCAGCATGGCTACCGGGGTTTGAATACCCGCATGGACCACACCCGGAATCAGCGATTCGGCATCCGGCGGACCTTCAATCAGCACCACGTCCGGCGCAAAATGGTTCAGCGCCTGCAGCAGGCTGCGCGCGGAACCGGGGCCGTGGTGGCGTATGCCGAATATTTGGATGTGCATGTAGATATCTGGAGTGTTTTAAAAAGAGGAATGAGGAATGAGGGATGGGGGATGAAAAAATGGAACACGGATTGAAAGGATTGGACACGGATTTTCAAACATCCCTCATCCCTCATCCCTCATTCCTGTTTCCTCATCCCTCTTTCTAAAAGGTGAGCTATCCTGGTGTATCCTTACCAACTCCCCGCAGTAAAAAAGACAAAGGTACAACGCGACGGAAGCCAGCACGATGAGCCAATCGGATGATTTTTGCAGGATCAACAGGTCATACGCACCGTGAATGAGTACCGCCAAACCGAAGCCGAGCAACAATAAAGTATTTCTTTTGTCGGGGTTAAATTTGGCTAATCCGGCATAATAACCCATCACAATGCCAAAAACCAGGTGCGCAGGAACGGCTGTAAAAGCGCGCAGCAACAAAGGTTCGCCGCCAAAGCGGTTGATATACAGGATGTTTTCGGTAGTCGCAAAACCCATAGCCACCAGCACAGCATATACGATGCCATCCATTGGTTCGTTGAAGTAGCGCCAGGGGAAAGCGCCGACCAGCAGGGCCAGTAGTTTGAACAACTCTTCATTGAATGCAACGGCGCCGAAAGCGACCAGCACCATTTTCCAGGCGCTCAGGTTTTCCAGCCCTGTGTCGGGATACACCCACTTTTCAAAAACGATCGCCGGTAAAGTGGCTGCCGCGCCCAGCCCAAAGCAAAGCGTCAGCGCCGCAGCACTTTCGTGTTCATACTTATCCGCCCTGAAAACAGCATAGCTGAGCAGCAGGCCGGGTAAAACAGCGAAGAGTAGTAATAAAAAAGCGGTCAAAACTGGTTATCCTTAAGTTGTTATCCGTTATCCGTTATTAGTTATCAGTGTTCATCATCAAGCATTTGCATTGCCTTTTGCCCTTTGCAATTTTGCCCTTTACATAGCGGCGACATTGCTTATTTTTGCACAAAAATTAACGTTGCGCATGTATGAAGGTGTGCAAAATTAGTTAATCCTAAATCTTTTGTAACACATTGATTTACATTACTCTTCCCCTTTGCAATTTTGCCCTTTTTTTCCCTTTTGCTTAAATTAGTTTTGGCTAAATTCTTTGCAAATGCTTGATTATGAACACTGATAACCAATAACTAATAACCGATAACTACCTATGGTATTTTCCTCCAAGCTCATCGAAAAAGCAGTCGACGCTTTTGCATCCTTGCCAGGCATTGGCCGGAAAACCGCCCTGCGCCTGGTGTTGCATCTGCTCAAACAGGATAAAACAGCGACCGAACAATTCACTTCGGCCCTCTCGGCCATGCGCGAAGGTATTCATGCCTGCCAAATTTGTCACAACCTTTCTGATACCGATACCTGTCATGTTTGCAGCGATCCGCGCCGCGACCGCAGTCTCGTTTGTATCGTGGAAAATGTGCGCGACCTGATGGCCATCGAAGATACGAATCAATACCGCGGATTATACCATGTTTTGGGTGGCATCATTTCACCCATAGAAGGTATCGGACCGGGCGATCTGAATATGGAAACTTTGATGCAACGGGTGCAGCAAGGGGAAATAAAAGAAGTCATTATGGCGATCAGCCCGACGATTGAAGGAGAAACAACGATTTATTATCTTTCCAAAAAACTTCAGGTATCGGGTATTCGGTGCAGTACGATTGCACGGGGCGTGTCATTCGGCGGCGACCTGGAATATGCCGACGAACTGACGCTGGGGCGCTCCATCGTGACCAGAATACCCTATTCAGGGGGTGGATCTGGTATTGAAAAATGACGGTTGTAAAAGGAACACGGATTGGAGGGAGGAGACACGGATTTTTTTAAATGGAAATCTTCGGATAATCCGTGTCTCCTCCCTCCAATCCGTGTTCCTTTTTTACACCAACTTGAACAAGAACACAACAAACCCCGTCATTTCGGTTGCTGCATTGTACTTTTACCCCTCGAATCTTTTTTAGGTTTTATGAAACAATCTACCATTCAACGTCCGGCCTCCGTTCACGGCGTCGGTTTACACACCGGCAAAGCGGTCACCCTTACTTTCAAACCGGCTGACGCCAATCACGGTTTTCGTTTCCAACGCATTGATTTACCGGAACAACCCATTATCCCGGCGGATGTGAAATTGGTGATTTCTACCAATAGGGGTACCACGCTGAAAAACGGAGAAGCGCAGGTTTCAACCGTCGAACATGTGTTGTCGGCGCTGACGGGCCTGCATATCGACAATGTTATTATTGAGGTAGACGGCCCGGAAATGCCCATCATGGATGGCACTTCCATGCCTTTTGTAGAAGCCCTGCTCCAGGCGGGTCGCAGTGAATTAGACGCCGAACGCGAATATTTTATAATAACCGAGCCTATTTCGTACAGAGATGAAGTGACCGGGACAGAATTGCTGGCGCTTCCTGCCGACGATTTTGAGGCGACGGTGATGATCGATTTTAACTCCAGGGTGCTGGGACAACAATTCGCCTCGCTGCACGGTATGGACAATTATATCACTGAAATAGCGCCCTGCCGCACTTTCGTTTTTGTCCACGAACTGGAAAAACTGCTGGAAATAGGTTTGATCAAAGGCGGCGATATGGACAATGCCATTGTGATTGCCGACCGCCGGATGGAACAGGAAGAATTGGACGCCCTGGCCAAAAAAATGGGCAAATCAAGCATCAATGTGGATGCCGAAGGGGTGCTGAATACGGTTAAACTGCATTTTCAAAACGAACCCGCCCGGCACAAACTGTTAGATGTGATCGGCGACCTGGCCTTGATCGGCAAACCCATCCGGGGCAAAATTGTGGCAACCAAACCCGGGCATACGGCGAATGTCGAATTTGCCAAAATCCTGAAAAAACATTACATTGAAAAACGCCGTTTGCTGGGTATCCCGAAATACGACCCGGAAAAAGAACCTGTTTACGATGTCAATGCCGTCATGGAATTACTTCCGCACCGGTTGCCGTTTTTGATGGTTGATAAAATAATCGAAATCAGCGATACCCATGTGGTAGGCGTTAAAAATATCACCCTGAACGAAGCCTTTTTCCAAGGGCACTTCCCGGGCAATCAGGTGTTCCCGGGCGTACTTCAGGTGGAAGCCCTGGCACAAACAGGCGGTATACTTGCGCTGCAAAATGTGCCGGATAAAGGCAATTGGGATACTTATTTCCTGAAAATTGACAATACCAAATTTAAAGCCAAGGTAGTTCCTGGCGATACTTTAATCCTTAAAATGGAACTGATCGAACCCATCCGCAGGGGCATCGTACACATGCAGGGAACCGCTTATGTAGGCAATAAAATTGTCAGCGAAGGTGAACTCACTGCCCAGATCGTCCGCAGGGTAAAAGAAAGCGGAACGGAAGGATAGGTCAAAATCAAAGCAAAACCACCGGTGCTACACCGCATAGGCACTACAACTATTCTGTTGCATGAGTTACACTGACGGCTTACGGGTGATACACCCCAACGCAAAAATTGGTAAAAACGTCACCATCGGCCCTTTTACATACATTGAAGAGGATGTCGTCATCGGCGATAATTGCTGGATCGGTTCAAATGTGAATATTCTCAACGGTGCGCGCATCGGTGAAAGCTGCCGCATTTTCCCCGGCGCGGTCATCAGCGCTATTCCGCAAGACCTGAAATATAAAAACGAACCCACCACCCTCGTCATTGGCAATAACGTAACTGTACGGGAATGTTGCACCCTGAACCGGGGAACCAGCGCTGCAAATACCACTTCTATCGGCGACAACTGCCTGTTGATGGCGTATGTCCATGTGGCGCACGATTGTTTTATTGCAGAACGTTGTATCCTGGCCAATAACGTCACGCTGGCAGGCCATATCGACATCGGGCGCAATGCTACCCTGGGCGGCCTGGTGGCCGTTCATCAGTTTGTACGTATTGGCGAACAGGCAATGATCGGCGGCGGCTCCCTGGTTCGGAAAGATGTGCCGCCCTTCGTTACAGCCGCCCGCGAACCGCTTTCTTATGTGGGCATCAACTCGCTCGGTCTGCGCCGCCGCGGCTTTAGCAAGGAGGATATGCACCACATTGAAGACATCTACCGCATTCTGTTTGTGCGGGGCCTCAGCGTGCGCAAAGCGTTGACTACCATAGAAAAGGAATTGCCCGAGTCTGCTTACCGGACACAAATTACAGATTTTGTACGCGATGCCAAACGCGGCTTGATGAAAGGTTTCCGCACCGTCAGCGGCTCCGGCAAAGCGGGAGATACACAGCAGGAAGGATGATGATTCGCCTACAAAATACGGGCAAACGCTATCGCCTCGAATGGATTTTCCGGGGCATTGATTATACGTTTGAAAGCCCTGGTCGTTATGCGGTGTTAGGCCCCAACGGCTCGGGCAAATCCACTTTGCTGAAAGTGCTTTCCGGCCACCTTTCTCCCTCCAAAGGGCGTATTTCATTTGAAATAAATGGAAAAATAACAGAGCCGGATGTAGTCTACCGCTCGGTGAGTTACGCGGCGCCTTACATTGAACTAATTGAAGAATTTACCCTGGAAGAAGCCCTGAAATTTCACGCAGGGCTGAAACGTATGCTACCCGACATGACGCCTGCCAGGCTCTACGAAATACTGGCGTTGCCGCGCGCGCGCAGCAAAGAAATCCGCTTTTTTTCCTCCGGCATGAAACAACGCGTCAAATTAGCGCTCGCGATTTGTTGCGACACGCCCGTTTTGTTGCTCGACGAACCTGCCACCAACTTAGATGTGCAAGGTGTGGAATGGTATAAAAACCTGATCCGGGAGTTTGCGGAAGACCGGCTGGTGGTGATCGCTTCCAATGACCCGCACGACGCGGAGTTTTGCCCGGTGCATTTGAATATTCTCGACTTTAAATAAGTTACTGGTTATCGGTTATTAGTTATCAGGGGTGGAGGGGACCATCTGTGCAAATTTTTTGTCAGCCCGTTTATGGGATGACAAGACATCTGCACAGATGGTCCCCCTCCACCCCTGATAACCAATAACTAATAACTGTTAACTAAAGTAAGTTCCCGGATCGCGTGATCCAGAAAACCGGGAATGAGCGTATCGAAGGTACGTTTTATTTTTTGCGGATGGCCCAGGTCGTGGATCATCCGGTTGTAGCGCGCTTCCCCGTGTTCGTCTACAATAGATTCCTTGCGTTCCGGTTGCATAAAATAAGCAAGCAGACCTTCCGGGTCGGCTTCCGGGTGAAACTGGGTGCCGATCATTTCAGGACTGAAACGAATCGCCATGATGGCGCGTTCGAAGTGGACGTGCGGGCGCAATTTTTCCAGACACAAAATAGAAGCGTCCATTTCCTTCAGGCGCGCCTTGTTCGGCGTAACCACCTGGAAACGGCGGAAGTCGGCGATATAAAACGGATCAGACAGCCCTTCAAAAAGCGGCTCTTCTTTGCCGGAATGGGTTTTGTGTACCGGGTAGGTGCCGAACGACATTTTGTAGCGCTCCGTGACTGTGCCCAGATCGAAATGGTGGCAGGCCATTTGAAAGGAATGGCAGATAAAAAAGCAGTGTTTTTTGGCTTCCGGTTCTTCCGTTTGCTGGTTGTGCTCCCATAACTGACTGATCAGGTCGAAAAACGGCGCCTGCCAGGGACCGCCGCTTTCGAGCGGGTCGCCGGGGCCGCCGGAGAAAATATAAATATCGTAGGACAGGTCAGGTATTTCGGTTTTGGCGCGCACATCAAAGTGATCGAAGCTTAGTTCGTCGGCATAGCGGTGCAGGATATTTTTCAGCATCGGTATACCCCGGTTGGATTCGCCATTGTACATGTCGATCAGTGCAGCACGGAGAGGAGTCATAGCAGGTTGTATCTCGTTTGTAAACAATAAACATAAACTGTACCACAAGTGTTCTCCGAAGCAAAGCCGCTTCGACGTGTATGTACAGAATTGAAATAAAACCGGCGGGATAAAAATAAGTAACAAAGATCGTACATCAGGCTGGTTCCTGATATGTGTCAGGCGGTTTAATTTTGTCAACGCCGTTCAAAATTGTAAGTTTGCCGGCCCTTTGAAACAAAAGGGCAAGTGGCAATATAAAACCCAGGGATCGGATGAAATTTTGCCATTCGCCGCTTGCCGTTTTATTTCAAACCTTGCTCGCGTATATTTTCACCTGATTATCAAATACTTGAATATGGAATTTGTTTCGGAAGATATTATAGATGCCGTTATCGAAGAGTTGGAAACCTACTCCGATGAACAGTACGAACAAAAAATGGAGGCTTTTGCCGAGGCGCAACCGGTGCTTTTCGCCTGGCTTTTCAGCGAACATTTTGATTTGCTCCACGAAGATGAAAAAGGCTACCTGCAGTACCTCGCGCTCATTACCTGGAATGCGGCGGTGAAAGTCAACGGGCCGCTGGAAGCCGTTTCGGAAGACCAGATCGGCGAAGCGGAAGAAAAAAACTACGAAATGCTGGAACTCAGTGCCGGCAAAAAATTTCGCGACCGGCTCGATCCATTTTTTGAAAACAGCGACCAGGAAGACCTGATTGCTTTTGCCGAAGAAGCCGTTCTGGAAGACGAAGACGATCCCGAATCATTGGTGACCAAAGAAGGCCGCGAGCCCATTTTCATTGCTTTGAAAACGATGGTGGATGTCGCGAGTCTTTTCATTTTCCTAAAATATTATGCTTTTGGAAAATTTCCAATGATAGTGGACATTTTTTGTTTTGCCTTTTAGATTAGTCCCCCCAACCCGGCTCATCCTCCATAATTTTCGGCTGTTTGCGCACAATGCCGAACTCGATTTCTTTCTGGCAAGAGCCGCAGATACCGTATAAATTGAGGGAGTGGTGGGTGATTTTGAAATTCAGCAATTCGCCCACCATGTCTTTGATTTGCTGCACCCGCGGGTCGCAAAACTCCACCACTTTGCCGCAATTGGCGCAGATGACGTGGTCGTGTTGTTTGAAGCCGTATGACTTCTCGTATTGGGCCAGGTTTTTCCCAAACTGGTGTTTTTTCACCAGGTCGCAGGCTACCAGCAGTTCCAGTGTATTGTACACCGTTGCCCGGCTGACGCGGTAATTGCGGTTTTTCATGTGGATATACAAAGCCTCGGCATCGAAGTGATCGGTGCGTTTGTAAATCTCTTCCAGGATTGCAAAACGTTCGGGTGTTTTGCGAAAACCGTTTTTTTCTAACTGGGTAGAAAAAATGTTGAGTACCTGCTGGATCAGCTCCTGTTCGTTGCGCTGCGAAGTCATACGTAGTTATCTGTTATTAGTTATTGGTTATCAGTGTTTAGTGTGTGGTGTTTGGTGTTTAGGGGGGCTTCGCTTTTGGCAATTGTGTGGTTTTTTGTGCGATCTATCTACAGTAACCAAAGGCGAAGCGTCCGAAACACCAAACACCACACACTAAACACGAATCAAAGTCCCCGCCGTTTCAATTCCTCCGTTATCAGCCCCAGTTCGCGGCCCACATCACCTGTCACCGTTGTGTTTTCCTGTGCGCGACGAATGAGGTACGGAATCACGTCGGACACCTGGCCGTAGGGCACATATTTTGCGACGCGAAAACCGGCGTTTGCTAAATTGAACGTGACGTTGTCGCTCATGCCGAACAGTTGGCTGAACAAACAATTCGGATGGTTGTGCGCGATCCCTTTTTTATCCATCAATTCCACCTGCAGCAAGGCGCTATCCGCATTGTGGCTGGCATTGCAAAGCGCCAGCGTTTCGATATGATCGATACAAAACCGCAAGGCTGTATTGTAGTGGTCGTCGGTAGCGTTTTTATCGGGATTGATCGGATTTTCGTACCCCATTTCCTCCGCGCGTACGCGTTCTTTTTCCATGTATGCGCCACGCACCAATTTGGCGCCGAGCAAAAATCCGGCGTGTTGAGCGCGATCGTAGCTCTCTGTGAGGAATTGCAGGCGGTCTTTACGGTATAATTGAAACGTGTTGTACACTACGACGCGTTTTTTGTTGTAGCGTTTCATCATCAGCCACACCAAATGATCGATGGCATCCTGAATCCAGCTTTCTTCGGCGTCGATGAATACGGAAACACCTTTCGTCGCTGCGTGGTAACAAATAGCGTCGATGCGTTTGAGCACATTTCGGTATTCCGCCAATTCACTTTTGGTCAGTTCCTGTTCATTCTGAATGCGTTCCAACAGTCCGAAACGCGCCACACCCGTTACCTTCGTGCTCACCACCGGAATATGCGGGGAACGACTGGCAAAGTCGATGGCCCGGATATTTTCATTCATCGTGAGGTTAAAATCCGTCTCTGTTTCCTTCGCTTCCACCCCATAATCGAGGATGGAAAGTGTGTTGAATGCCGCCAGCCGGTCAATATTTTCCTGGCAATCAAGCAGTGTGGTGCCTCCGCAAAACTGTTCAAAAATAGTGTTTTTTACGACGGTTTCCGCAAACGGCATACCTTTTTCCACCGCCCAAAGCCCTACGCCTGAACCGTATTTGACCAACCAGGCACGGCTCATCAATTTGAATAACCATGCCGTTTTTTTGAGCTCACTGTTGCTGAGGTGCGAAAAAGCAATTTCTGTATTTGAAAAATCTACTGCGGGCATATTTTTGGTTAGGTTAAAGACGGTTGGAGGGTGTTGATTGTTGAGGGTGTTGATTGTTGAGAATGTTGAGGGCCGCACTGGAAGGGTACCACCCTCAACATCTCAGCCCTCAACATTCTCAACAATCAACATTCTCAACAATTACTTCCATATCTCCCAGGCCTTTTCAGCCTGCAAATGCAACATATCGAGTCCGTTCTGCACCCGGGCGCCCTGCGCCGAAGACTGACGCAAAAGTAACGTTTGTGGCGGATTGTACACCAAATCAAACACGAGATGCTGCGATGAAAGTTTTTCAAACGGCAGATCGGGACATCCTTCCACTTTCGGGTACATGCCCAGCGGTGTGGTGTGTACGATCAAACGAAATAGCGACCAATCCAGTTGCCTTAACTCTTCGTGGGACAGCCAACCATGTTCCGGGCGGGCATTACGGGAAACAAACTGGTAATCCATGCCCAGTTTGCGCAGCACGTATGCCACCGCCTTCGAGGCGCCGCCAGTACCCAGTATCAGCGCCCGGGAATCTTTCAATTGCACCCGGTCGCCTAAGGTTTGTAACAGCGACTGCTCAAAACCATACACATCCGTATTGAATCCCGTGAGTCGCCCTTCCCTGATGCGGATACAGTTGACGGCTCCTATGGCTTGTGCCGTTTCGTCCAGTTCATCCAAAAACGGTATCACCGTTTCCTTGTAGGGAATGGTTACGTTCAGGCCGCAGAGCGCGGGGTGTTCTTTCAGCACCTGCGGCAGATCGCCGATGCCTGGCAACGGGAACAGTTCGTACCTTGCATTTGTTATACCTTCCCGTTCAAATTTTTCAGTAAAAAATTTCTGTGAAAAAGAATGTCCGAGCGGGTATCCGATAAGTCCATAAAGACGCATAACTTGCTGGTTGTTGTTTATTTTTTGGCAAAAAATGTCCGGATGGCGTTAAATAGCACCCTTTACCAATCTTTTCGTCCAAAATACCGTTTATTTTGCTCTCCGTTTGCAACCTTTGGGTATTGCAAAGGAACTATTAAATGCAGTTTATAATACAGTCATACCTGATTCGCGATGCTGAAAGATAATTATAGCCTTCTCATTGAAAAGCTCGATGCGTTTATTCGCCGGTTTTACATCAATCAATTGTTGCGCGGCGCGCTGTATACCGTGGGAGCGGTATTGGGCCTGTTTGTGCTTCTCAACGTATTAGAGTACTATTTTTACTTTAGTACCGGCGTGCGCTCCGTCATGTTCTGGAGTTTTATCGCGCTGAGCGGCGCTTCCTTGTACCGCTGGGTTGCGTTGCCCCTGATGCATTATTTTCATCTGGGCAAAGTAATCAGCCACGAGCAGGCAGCCCTGATTATCGGCGATCACTTTGCCGATGTAAAAGACAAGTTGCTGAATATCCTGCAATTGAAGCAGCAGAGCAACAACGCTATTTACGCGGAACTCATTACAGCGAGTATCAACCAGAAAAGCAACGAAATCCGCCTGGTTCCTTTCCAGGCCGCTATCGACCTGGCTAAAAACCGCAAGTACCTGCGCTACGCACTGCCGCCGGTATTGCTGTTGCTGTTCCTGCTGTTGGGCGCGCCCAATATCATCCGCGAAGGCACCAACCGCCTGTGGAACAACAGCACCAAATTTGAAAAACCGGCGCCGTTCAAATTTATCGTCGATGCGGACAGCCTCAAGGCCGTGCAATTCTCCGATTTTACCCTGAAAGTCAACGTAGAGGGCAACGCGCTGCCCAACGAGGTCTTTATCAACCTCGGCAACGTGCAGTACCGCCTGAACAAGGACGCTGCTAATACATTTTCGTACACCTTTGTAAATGTGCAGCAGAGCACCGATTTTAGTCTTTTTTCCGGAGAATTTGAAAGCCGCGATTACAAACTGGAGGTGCTGCGCAAACCCAATATCCTCTCTTTCAGCACCAAACTGAACTTCCCCGCTTATATCGGTCGCAATACCGAAGAACTGTCCAATATCGGCGACCTCGTAGTACCGCAAGGCACCAACATCGGCTGGATTTTCAACGCGCAAAACACGGACAACCTGCAACTGCGCTTCGGAGCAGAATCCGGATCGGAAGCCAAACGTTTCGACGATGAACTCTTCCAGTTCAACCGCCGCGCTTTGAAAGACGAATCCTACAAAGTGTTTATCAGCAACGCCCTGCTGAGTGGCGCCGATTCTGTGGCTTATGTCATCACGGTGATTCCCGACCTGCACCCGCAGATTTCAGTGGAAGAATTTAAAGACAGCAGCAACCTGAAACAGTCTTTCTTCGCCGGCGATGTATCCGATGACTATGGCCTGCAAAACCTGACTTTCAATTATCAGATTAAAAAATTGAAAGGCGGACAACTCCCACTGACGAGCGTAAAAGTGGAAAAACCCGCAGGCAAACAGGTGCAATATGATTACTCCTGGGATCTCAGCAACCTCGAACTCCTACCCGGCGACGAAGTATCTTACTATTTTGAAGTGTTCGACAACGACGGTGTGAACGGATCGAAAAGCGCCCGCACCGGCGTGTTCTCTTACCGCGTCCCAACCCTCGACGAATTCCGCCAGCAGCAGGCAGACAACTCCGCTGAAATCAAAAAAGACCTGGAAAAAGCAGTGAAAGAAAGCCTGAAAATTCAGGAAGAACTCAAAAAACTGCGCGATAAAGTGCTGCAAAAGAAGGAATTGGATTGGCAAACCCGCAAGGAGATGGAACGCCTGATGCAACGGCAGAAACAACTGCAAATGCAAATGGAAGAAGCCCAAAAGAACCTGGAGCAGAATAACAAACAGCAGAAAGAGTTCGAGCAGCAAAGTGAAAAACTGGAGGAAAAACAGGAGAAACTCGAAGAGATGATGGAAGAAACCATGAACGACGAGATGAAAAAACTCCTGGAAGATATCCAAAGACTGCTGGAAGAACAGAACAAAGACCAGGCGCTGGAGCAAATGGAAGAGATGCAGGAAAACACCGAAGACCTGAATAAGGAACTGGAGCGCCTGCAAGAGCTATACAAACAACTGGAGGTGGAACAAATGCTCGATCAGCAGATCGATCAACTGGAAGAACTGGCGAAAGAACAGGAAGATCTCGCCAAGGAAACAGAAGAACAAAGTAAAGAGAATGAGCAATTGGAAAAAGAGCAGCAGGGCCTCAATGAAAAAATGGAGGAACTCACCAAAAAAATGGAGGAGCTGCTGAAAAAGAATGAAGAACTCAAACGTCCGCAAGACATTGAGAACAACAAGCAGGAGATGAATGATGCGAAGGAAGAGATGAAAGACGCCAAGGAAGAAATCGAGAAGAAGCAAAACAAAGCAGCCGGCAAAAAGCAGAAATCCGCCGCCAACAAAATGAAAAATATGGCGAACAAGATGAAGCAAAACAAGGAGTCCGGAGAACAGGAACAGATGGAGGAGGATATCAAAGCCATCCGTCAGTTGCTGGAAAACCTCGTAGGCTTGTCCTTCGCACAGGAGCAGAACATGAAAGATATCGCAGGCGCCACCATCAATACGCCCCGCTATGTCGAACTGGCTCAACAGCAATTCAAAATTAAAGACGATTTCAAACTCGTCGAAGACAGCCTGCAGGCCCTGGCCAACCGCCAGATACAGATCGAAAGCATTATCACCGAAAAGGTATCGGAAATAAAATCTTCGCTCAAAAGCAGCATTGAAGAACTCGAAGAACGCCGCGTGAATACCGCCAATGAGCAGCAACAACGCAGCATGAAGAGCCTCAATGACCTCGCTTTGCTGCTCGCAGAAGCCATGCAAAATATGCAGGAGCAAATGGCCAGCGACATGCCCGGCAGTCAGGCTTGCCAGAAACCCGGCAAAGGAAAGGGTAAAGGCAAAGGCAACGATAGTGGCAAAGGAGAACCGAAAGATAAAATGAGCAAAGGCCAGGAGGATATGGGGAAAATTATGAAAGACCTCAAGGAGCGGATGGAAAAACAGCAGGGCAAAGGCGCTTCAGGAGGACAGCCAGGCAACAGCAAAGAATTTGCTCAATTAGCTGCCAAACAAGCCGCCCTCCGCAATGCCCTGCGCGAAATGCAGAAAGAAAAACAGGAGCAGGGCAAAGGCAGCAAAGCCCTCGACGAGATCATGGAGGATATGAATAAAATCGAAACGGACCTCGTCAACAAACGCCTGACCAACGAAATGATGCGCCGCCAGGAACAAATCCTGACCCGGCTGCTCGAAGAAGAACGCGCCGAACGCGAACGCGAACAGGATGAACAACGCCAGGCTGAAACAGCCCGCCAGCAACAACCTAAAATGCCGCCGGCACTCGAAGAATACCTGAAAAAACGCCGCGCGGAAGTAGAACAATTCCGCACCGTCTCTCCGGCTCTGAAACCATACTACAAACAGTTGGTGGAGGAATACCTGAAAGGTGGCACGCAGGGAAAGTAGTTATCTGTTATTAGTTATCGGTTATCGGTTATCAGGCTGGAACGATGAATAAATGCAGCATCCATTTCCCCATGCCGAAACTGATAACTAATAACCGATAACTGATAACGTGAAATAAAGCGTAGGTTTCATTTGCCAGATAAACATGCAGGAGGCTGTATTCCTATTACGGGAATGCAGCCTCCTTTTTTGTCAATAAATATTTTGTTTAATCATTTAAATAAAATACAATTAAACATTAAACACTTTTGCATTATGCGTGTTATATGGAATCATTTTTACCCCAAAAAGGATTCTGACTATCCGCCTATTGTGCAGGAGATTGATTTTAGTTGGCCGCTGTGGCCGCGTAGCGGCATAAGGTCGGTAGCAACAAATGTCTTGCGTGTTCACAAGGTGCGTAGCACGGAACAAGGGCTAAATGTTGGCGATATATTCTCATCACAAAGTCTCACTTCAAACCTATTTTTTCCATGTCAGATTATATTTTAAACGACCAATCCAATGGTCTTCCTCACACTGATGATTTGGGAGACATGCACGTTGCAACAGCTGCCGATACGCCCATGCGGAAACAGGCATTCGAAGTGCCCGATGAAGAGAAAATCCGGCGCATTTCGGAACATTTTGGTCAGATCATGGACATACTCGGTCTCGACCTGAAAGACGACAGCCTGAGCGGCACCCCGCGCCGGGTGGCTAAAATGTATGTAAATGAAATTTTTCGCGGACTCAATCCGGCGAACAAACCCGCCATCACTACTTTTGAAAACAAATACCATTACCGCCGCTTAGTGATCGAGCGCAATATCCCATTACAAAGCACCTGCGAACACCATTTTCAACCCATCTTCGGCGTGGCGCACGTAGCTTACATCCCCAACGGACGTGTGATAGGCCTTTCCAAATTAAATCGTATCGTCGATTATTTTGCCCGCAGGCCGCAGGTACAGGAACGATTGGTGGTACAAATAGCCGAAGAACTGAAACGCGTGCTGCACACAGAAGATGTGGCCGTTTATATCGATGCCCGCCACATGTGCGTACAGGCAAGGGGTGTGGAACACCATGGCGCCAGCACCATCACCGCTGAATATGGCGGGAAATTCCTGAACGAGGCAACCCGGTACGAGTTTATTCAGGCAATACAGTCGAAAATGCCCGGCTAAAAAACTCAATTCATGGAAAACGCCTGCACGAAAGGGTTGGAGGCATTGTAGAAAGTCAGTTCGTTGACGCGATATTTCATAAAACGGGTAAGCGGCATGTGCTCGATCAGTTCGATGAGTTCGGACTCGGACTGAACCGAAAAAACGACCCACAGTTTCGAGTTTTCGAGCGACAGGGCGTAATTGAGTATTTTTCCTTCACTCAACAAGCGGTTGACTTCAGCTCTTTGCTGGGGAATCCGGCTTACAAAATCTTCCGGGAGGTCTTGAGGCATGGTGAAATCCACCATAAACTGGATTGATTGATTATCCATATATCTTTTGCCAGGGGCGAATAGTGATCTAAATTGAAGTGGTTAGGGACTTGTTTTTGTAACAACGGTTGTAAACACGCTTTATGACGCAAGGGGTTCCTTTTGTTATCAAACTTAGTCAAAAATCGTGCACATTTTTTTTGAAGCGGTTTTTAAGCCTCCTAAATGCCAACTCGTCAGGTCTTTTTTACATACAACCCCAGTCCGGGGGCATTGTTCAGTTGAATAATACCTTGAGCCAGTTCCGGCATTTCGAAGGGATTGTTGCGAATCAGCCAGCAACCGTCGAGGTCTGCAAAATCGCACAACGGGGCGATTTGTGCCGCGGCCGAAATCGCGCAGGAGGTTTCAGTCATACAGCCGATCATCACCCGAAGTCCCTTGGCCCGGGCAGCATAGATAGTCCGAAGCCCTTCCGAAAGCCCCGTACATTTCATCAATTTTACATTCACGCCGTGAAAACAGCCGGCAATGCGGTTCAAATCGGTCATTCGCTGAAAACTTTCATCGGCGATGATGGGCAAGGGCGATCGTTCTGTGAGCCAGGCCGACGATTCGAGGTCGTTTTTGTGGAATGGCTGTTCTATCAACTGCACCTGTTGCTCCTGAAGCCAGTAAATCAGATCGAGCGCTGCCTGGCGATCCTGCCAGCCCTGGTTGGCATCGGCATAAATAGGTTTGTCGCTCACTTCCCGGATGGTGCGGATGATCGCCCGGTCGTCGTCAGCGCCCAGTTTTATTTTCAAAATTTGAAAATCGCCGGCTTCTTCTAATTTTTTGCGCAGCATGTCCGGGCTGTCAATACCCAGCGTGAAACTGGTCGGCGGCATTTTTTCAGGCGACAGGCCCCACAATGCCCACAAGGGTTTGCCCTCCATTTTGCCCCAAAGATCGTGCAACGCAATATCGACCGCCGCTTTAGCTGCGTGGTTTCCAGGCGCCAAGGCATCGATTTCCTGCATAAAGGCGGTTATCATAGCCGCGGAAAGCGGGTAGTGATATTGCTGGAGCGTGGTGGCTGCCAGGGTTAAAAAAACGGCGGCGCTTTGATGGTTTTCGCCATAGTAAGGTGGCATAGCAGCTTCTCCATAACCAGTCAGGCCGCCCATACTAATTTGGGTCATCATCGCATTTGTGTGGGTGCGCATGCCGGTGGCTAAACGAAACGGGTGTTTCAATTCAAGTAAAAGCGGCTGGAAGTCGAGTTGCATGGGTATCTGTTTCAGAAACAGGGGAAAATTAGATTACTTTAAACGAAGTGCCAAAAAAAGGCAGGGCTTATCCTGCAATATTGTTTCTTTGCGTTGAAAACACACTTTACCCTATCCTATTTCGCCATTTGGTGGAATAGGATTTTCTATTTCACCAAATCCGATCATTTCCGGTATGAAAAAATTATTCCTCTTGCCGCTTTTGTTGCTGACGCTGCGCGTGGTCGCCCAGGTCAGTTGTGAACCAGTTTTCCCGACGCAGTCTGGAAATGTCACTATCTTTTTTGACGCCACGCAGGGCAATGGCGCACTCACGGGCGTTTCGCCGGTGTATGCCCACATGGGCGTTCTTACTTCTGCAGGTCAGGGCTGGCAACATGTCCCTACTACCTGGGGCATTGCCGATCCGCTGGGCGCCATGCAGAACGTTTCTCCCAATATATGGAAGAAAACGATCAATATCCAGCAGTTTTTTAACATCCAGCCCGGCGAAACAGTGAACAGCCTGGCTTTTGTTTTTCGCAACCAGTCGGGCTCAATCGTCGGTCGCGCAGCCGATGGATCGGATATTTTTTACAATGTGTACCCGGATGATGCGCCGCTTCAAACGGTATTTTTGAACCTGAGGCCCCGTCGTTGGTGGTTGACTCCGGCACACAAATACCGGTTCGGGCCGCGGCTTCCCAATCGGGTACGCTGACTTTGTACGACAATGGCAACCTGCTCGCTACCACTGAAGGAGACCTGCTGGAAACGACCGTGACTGCTATGGGTTCAGGGCTGCACGAGGTTAGTTTTGTAATCGTTACCGCCACTGCACAGGATACCTCCGTTTTTTATTATGTCATCCCGGAAAACCTGCCTGCGCAGGACCCGCCTGCCGGGAGTGAATGGGGTATCAACTATATCGACAATACTACTGCGCGCCTTGTTTTATACGCTCCGGCAAAACAGGTGGTTTATGCCGTCGGCGATTTCAGCAACTGGCTGCCAAATCCTGATTTCCAGATGCACAAAAGTCTGGACGGCAATACCTGGTGGATCGAATTGAGCGGACTTCAACCCGGACAAATTGTTCGTTTTCAATACCTGGTAGATGGCTCGCTGAAGATAGCAGACCCGCTGAGTACCCTGGTACTCGACCCGGGGAACGACCCTTTTATTCCCGATGAAACCTACCCGAACCTGCCGGAATATCCGTACGGACTGACTACGGGTATTGTTTCTGTGTTGCAAACAGCCCAAACACCGTTCGACTGGCAAGCCAACGACTATGTGCGCCCGGCAAAAAATGAATTGGTCGTGTACGAATTGCTGGTGCGCGATTTTCTGGCCCGGCACGATTACCCGACCCTGCTCGATACGCTTGATTATCTGGAAAAACTCGGCATCACTGCCATCGAGTTGATGCCGGTCAATGAATTTGACGGCAATATCAACTGGGGCTACGGCCCTTCGTACCACAAAGCGCTGGATAAATATTACGGCACTGCCGAGGCGCTGAAAATGTTTATCGACGCCTGCCACCAGCGGGGTATCGCCGTGATTCTGGATGTTGTATTCAACCAGGCAACAGGAAACAGTCCCCTGGCGCAACTCTACTGGGATGCTGCCAACAACCGTCCGGCTGCCAATAATCCCTGGTTAAATCCAATCGCCAAGCACGAATTCAACGTATTCAACGACTTCAACCACGAGAGCCTCGCTACCAAGACCTACACCAAAAATTGTGTCAAATACTGGCTGGAGGAGTTCCGCTTCGATGGATTCCGTTTCGACCTGTCCAAGGGTTTTACCCAGAAAAATACACTCGGAAATACAGGCGCCTGGGGACAATACGATGCTTCCCGCGTAGCCATCTGGAAAGATTACGCCGACTTTATCTGGGATATTAACCCGGAAACGTATGTAATTCTGGAACATTTTGCCGATAACTCGGAAGAAAAGGTTTTGGCCGAATACGGTATGATGCTTTGGGGCAATATGTGGGAAGCCTACAAGAACGTTGCCCTCGGTTTTTCGAGCGGCGTCAACACCAGCCTGGCCGGCATTTCATACGTACAGCGCAACTGGTCTGTTCCGCACCTCGTAGGTTATATGGAAAGCCACGACGAACAGCGCATCGCTTATGAATGTAAAATAAACGGCAGCACCACAGCCAACTATAATGTCAAGTCGCTGCCCGTCGGAATGCGCCGTATTGAACTGATGAGCAATTTGCTTTACACCGTGCCCGGCCCTAAAATGCTCTGGCAATTCGGAGAAATGGGGTATGATTTCCCGATTGATTATTGTGAAAATGGTACCATCGGAGATTGCCGCACAGATCCCAAGCCCATCCGCTGGGATTACCTCAATAATCCCCATCGCCGCCGCCTGCACGATGTGGTGTCTGCTTTGTTGAACCTGCGCAAAAACCACGATGCTTTTGAAACCACAGATTTTCAGTTAAGTCTTGGTGGCGGTTCGCTGCGTACGATCCGACTGAACGGCTCAGACCTGGATGTATTTGTGGTAGCCAATGTCAGCACAAGTGTCTTGACTACTACGGTGACTTTCCCAGACAACCCTACGGGCCAATGGTATGAATACTATACTGGAGACACACTTTCTGTACCGGGCAGCGGTTCCATTTCACTTTCATTGGGGCGCGGCGAATACCGCCTCTACCTAGATCAGTATGTGGCGCTGCCTGCCGGGCTGAATCCGACGCCTGCCCGTGAGGTAGCCGGTGTGCTCAGCGATGTGGTAGTTTGGCCCAACCCGGCCACCGACGGCTCCTTGCGGGTAAATTTTACCCTGCTGGAAAGCAGTGATATTCGCCTCGATGTCAGCGACATCAATGGAAAACTGATTGACAGTCAATGGTTTGATAATATCCCCGATGGAGAGCAGGTACTTGAAATAGTTGACCACCAGTGGCAGCCAGGCGTTTATTTCTTAACTTTGCGGGATAAAAACGGCGCAGGTTTGACCCGGAAATTGGTGAAACTATAAAAGGCAAATGACAAACATGAGTTATCCCGGATTTTTCTAGTGACTCTTAGCACGCGTCGGCACGATGATTTTTGATGTAAGGTGGCATCTTCGCACATCAAAAATCATCAATTGTCAATAAGCAATCATCAATAAATAAGAGTTTGACCTCTATGTGGTCGTTTTAGGCAAAATCCGGGATGTCTCATGTTTTGGATCAAGCATTCCAAGATAACGGTAGCAGCCTCCTTTGAGGGGCCTGCCGTCCTTCCACCCGCCCGATTGAAGCGCGGGTGTCCTTATATGCAGGGGTGAACGAAACAACGTTCGCCCCTCTTTTTTTACCACACAATAAACTCCGTGCGCCGGTTGCTGGTTCTGCCCTCTGTCGTATCGTTGCTGTCAAGCGGTTGGGCTTCTCCGTAGCCTTTGTACTTCAGGCGACTGGCAGCAAGCCCTTTGGTGCAGAGGTAATCGTACACGGCTTTGGCGCGTGCTTCGGACAGTTGCTGGTTGGACGCATCCGTACCCACATTATCCGTGTGTCCGTTGATCTGGATGCGCAAAGAGCCGTTGTTCACCAGCAGATCGAGCAGCCGGTCGAGTTCGGCGGTCGATTCGGGTCGCAGCTCAGCCGAACCTGTTTCAAAAAACACATTGCGGAGCACAATGGGTTTGCCTGCAACATGACCATTGGTATCTAATGTAATGGGCTGTAAATCAATTTCCAGCAAAAACGGTTTGTCGACGGTAGCCGAACCGGTCAGGTTAAAATTTTCAGAGTGAAACAGGTATTTTTCCTTGTTCACATTCAATCCGTACGATTTTCCTGCCGGCAGGCAGGCAAGGAATGAGCCGTCGGGTTTGGTATTTGCCGACAGGAAAGAACGCCCGGTACCCAGATCGCTCAGTTCAATTTTAGCCACTAAAGGTTGCCCGGTGACAGCATCGCGAACATGCGCGCGGACATACGTCACCGGCTGTGGGCGGGCAATTTCGGGCAATTCGAAGCTGTAAATATCGAGGCCGCCTTGCCCGCCGGACCGGTTGGTAGCGTAGTAGGCCGTCTGCCCATCGAGGCTTACAGTAAGGGCCACCTCATTGGCTTTGGTATTGATCGGATAACCCAGATTGAGCGGAACGCCCCAGGTGCTGTCCGAACTGCGCCGCACCACATAGAGATCCATGCCGCCCATGCCTGGAAGACTGTCGGATGCGAAATAAAGCGATTGCCCATCGGGGTGCAGGAAAGGTGTTTGTTCCACGCCTGCTGTATTGATGCCGGGGCCGAGGTTTTGCGGTTTGCTCCATTTGCCGCCGGCTTGCCGGATGGTTATCCAGATGTCTTCCTTGCCTTTTCCGCCGGGGCGCCTGCTGCTAAAAATAATGGTTTTGCTGTCTGCGCTGATGGTAGGCTGGGAGTCCCATTCAGATGAATTGATGGCTGCGCTAAAGGGTACCGGTTTGGTCCAGGCATCGTTTTTCAATTGAGACCAGTATAAGTCGCAGCTACCCTGAGAGCCGTCGTCGCGCCGGTTGCAGGCAGTAAAAACCAGCCAGGAGCCGTCAGGACTGATACTTTGCGCGCCTTCATTATCGGGCGTGTTGACGCCGTCGAGCGGTATGGAAGTCTGCCAGAGGGTATCTTTCAGGCTACTGCTGTAAAAATTTTCGTCGTAACCTTCATTGCGGGTAAAAATCAGGGTGCCGCCATCCGCTGTGAGCGAGGGGAAGTATTCGTCTGCTTTTGTATTGATACCCGGGCCCGTATTGCGCAATTGAAACGGAACAGGGTTCTTAACTGCTTCCGCGGCAAACCGGGCGTTGATAATCAGTTTTTCCGCAATACTTTTATTCCGGGCATTTTTCGGACTGCTTTGCAGGTAGCTGTTCAGGTGAGCGGCGCATTCCTCAAATTTGTCTAATTGCCATTCCACCTTTGCCAAAAAAAAGAACGCCACAGGGGAAAAAGTACTGTCCAAAGCGAGGGCTTCCTCGTAGGCGCGTTCCGCTTTAAAAAAATCGCGGAGTTCCTCGTATGTTTCTGCCAATGCCAGCCGGGCCTCTATAAAGGAGTCATCGTTTTTGAGCGCTTTTTCAAAATAGCCCAAAGCAATGGCCGCTTCTTGCCGCTGCATATACAGCCGACCTTCTTTGAATGCTTCCAGCGCTTTTTCAGAAGTGGTTTTTACGGTGTGGTAGTTTTGAGAAAAAGTTTCTGTACGAGTGATACAAAGCAGTAGCAAAACGAAAAGAAAAATACGCATGATCGTTGTTTTGGGGTAAAAAACGTTAAAATGGGAAGATAGATTGTAGAAGATAGTGGTGGCATGGGTTATCAAACACAAGAGAGATAGTTTTTCGTCCGAAAAACTATCTCTCTTGTGTTTGATAACCCATGCCACCACTAAGAAACAACCCTATTTCAAATAATTCTCTTCAAAAAACTGACGATACCCCTCCAGCGTTTTGTTTTTCAATACCCGGCGGTAATTCTCCTGAGTAATGGCAAAAAATTGCTTTTTGTACGTTTTTTTATCCGTTTCACCCAAAAAACTCTGTTGCTTACTCACCTCAGTGTGAAAACGCATGGCTTGTTCTTTGGTATCGAATTTTCGGATCACGATAATCGGTTCGTTGGTATCAGTGCCCAGGAAAATATTGGAAATGCGCAGTTGTTCCAGTTTGTGGTTTTCGCGGTTGTAATCCGAAATGGAGGCCTTGACATCGTCTATACGCACATCCCCGCTCAGCGCTACTAAAAAATAATGCAATTTATCATCCTCACGGGTGAAAGCGTCGTCGATGGCCGCTTTTTCCGGCTTCTTGGGCGTTTCCGCCACTTCAAATCCTTTGCAGCTGATGACCCGGGCGATTTCTTTGGCGCGGGTCGATTCCTGGCTGTCCGGGAAACGGGCGATGACCTCCGAGAGCGCTGTGCAGTACGCTTCATTGCCTTGTAAATTGCCGACACAGAGTGCGCCCAACAAGGCAAATTTAGCCATGAGTGGATTTTGGGAGCCGTACTTTTTAGGCGCTTCCGTACACCGTTCAAAGGCATCCTGATACTTGCCCGATTGAAAAGCCGTGTATGTTTGCTCGTAGTATTTATTGAGTTCCGCTTCTTTTTCCTTGTTGGAATTCCTGAAATTCGGGTCGGTCAGCGCCCGGGTGTAAGAACTGTTGGGGTGTTTGGCGACTAATTTATCCAAATAATACTGTGCGCGGGCCGTATTTTTAAGGTCGGAGAAACCGAGGTAACAGTAGTACCAGGTCTCTTTTTCATAGCGGTCTGTTTCCGGGTAGCGGTTTTGCATTTCTTCGAGGGTACCTGTGCTGCGCTCGTTGTTTTGCAGGCGATCTCTGAACAAGGTGCCGAGCTGGTACATGGCCTCGTAGGTAGCAATGTGCAGTACTGCCAGTTCCGCTTCGCTGGTGGGAATATTTTTAAACATGTCCGTCAGTTCGGCCTCGCTCACGGCATTGGTTTGCGTGCTGTCGGCGCCGGCCACTTCTTCGCCTGGAATACCGCTGATGGGCCGGTTGCTTCGCCTCCAGTTGTCCTCCAGTTTGCGGTCGCCCCAGGTACGGCTGAAGTCTTTACGGCCTTTTTTCAGAAACGATTCATTGTAGAAGTAGAAGGTGCTGGCTTTGCCGCCTGCCACTGGTGCGGGCGCTTTGGAAGTCGCCGGCGTCGGTGTTTTACTGGCGAGTGCGTTTGCAGCGGCTTCCGCTTCTTCCTGGCGTTGTTTTTTTAGGTTTTTCCCAAATTCTTTGCGTTCGGCGTCAGACATGCGATAAATGCGCACAATACTGTCGTTGGCTGCAATCGTCTGGATCAGGCGAGCGATGTCTTTCAGATTTGTTGCGTAGTCGGTGACGGATTTGAATCGCTCGTCGGTGGCAGGCAATACCGTTAGGGTACTGTCGTAGTAATTTTTAGCCTGAACAAAGTTTTCGGATTCAAAATACAGGTTAGCCAGTTTCAGGTAAGATTCGGCCCGCTGAACGGTATTGCCCTGGTTGAAATCGAGCGATTTGCGCAGCAGTGCAATCGCATCCGTTTTCAGGCCGTCTTTCAGGGCAATATCGGCCATCGTGTAATAAATCTGATCGCGGTATTCGAGGTTTTTATCGTCTTTCAACATGCGGTCGAGGCTCTTATTGGCTTCTGCGCTGGTAATTTTGCTGTTCGACCAGCCGGCCTGAATCTGGCGCAGGCGTGCATTGAACTCCATTTCATAATTCGGAGCGCTGTTCAGCACGGTTTCGAGGGCAGCATATGCGCCGTCGTTTTGTCCGGCGCGCTCGTAGAGTTGCGCCAGGATATAGGCCAGGCGGGCGCGGGTTTGTTTTTTCTTAGTGCGCTCGATGGCTTTGGATAATGGGTCGATAGCCCGGTCGTACCGTTTTTGTTTGATCCAGAGGGCGGCTTCGGCAGTGTAAAGTTCGTCGTGCATGGCCTCGGGGAAGAAGCGGTCCTCCCAAAGATCGCGGAAGAGGAATTCAGCCTCGTCGTACTTATCGCGTTCGGTCAGGGTGCGGCCATACCAGATCATCGCAAGCGGATAGGCGGAAGTACGCTCCAGCCCCTTGGTGTAAGGATTGTCGGTTTCCAAAGTAAGTTCTTCCACTTTTTCCTTGGGAACGGGCGTGGGTTTAACAGGCGCGGGCGTGGTGGTTTTTATACCTGCCTTCTTGTTTTTTGCGGCTTCTTTTTTCTTCTTCTCTCTTTCTTTCTTGCGTTTTTTTGCGGCTTTTTTCTTCTGTCTTTTGCTTAGTTTTTTCTTTTTAACGCTGTCCTTTTTCTTTTTGCCGGACTTCAGTTTGCTTTTACTTTTTTTCTTGGGATCGTATTCGTCTTTGATGTATTTAAATGTAGATTCTGCCGTTTCAAAGTCTCGTTTCATAAATTGCGACTGACCGATCAGGGTATAGCAGTCGTCGGCCCAATCGCTCACACGGTGCAGGGCGATACCTTTGGAGGCCTTCATAATCACATTGTCGAGGTCGGCCCTGGCCGATTGCGGATCGGTAGCGGCAGCAGGGTACACATCCAGTATCTGGTTGTAGTTATCCTTGTGTTCGGAAGCCAGTCTTATTTCCGTAAGCCGGAACAATTCATCGGCATTGAACCAATAATTATACCTGGAAGTAAGGTTATGGTAACCTTTTTTGAACCAGCCCGGTTCAGCGTCTTTTTTCTTTTGTGTAACACATCCGGCCAGCAGTACTACACTTAAGACTGCCGATATTTTCAAAAAATTTCTCATGCTTGACTTTGAATCTTATATCTGGAAACGGTCTGTAAAGGCGCAGTTTCGGGCAAAAAGGTTGTTTGTAAAATGATTTTTTTCCAAAAACGAGAATATGTGGGAGAAATTATGCGGGAGTAGAACCAATTAAAAGGTTGATAAGGGTTTATAAAGGTTGATGATGGTTGATATTCATCCGCTCGGAAAAAGTAAAATCGCTTCATTTCTGGACGGATGAATATCAACCATCATCAACCTTTATAAACCCTCATCAACCTTTTTAGTGAAAATCAATCTCCGTATTATCCCCGATATTCAGGCTCATATTGATGCCCCGGATACTGGTGTCGCTGCCGATCACGGAATGTTTGAGCACCACTTCTTCAAGCGAGGTAAAATTGCCGATAATGCTGTCTTTCACAATGGAATGCTGGATATTGGCATTGTCGCCGATGGATACGTGCGGCCCGATGATGCTGTTGGCAATATTGCAGTTGGCGCCGATAGCCACCGGGTGGATAAAAATGACATTTTCAAATTCCGGAATATTGAACATATCGCTGGCGTATCCGCGCTGGCTGAGCAGCATGGCGTTGGTCTCCAGCAGCACTTCCTTGCGACCGCAGTCGAACCAGTTTTGCACGGTGATCGACTGAAACGGGATGTCCTGTTCGATCAGGCGTTGCAGGGCATCGGTCAGCTGGTATTCGCCTACCGTACGCACATCGTTCTGGATCAGGTAGTCGATGGCTTTGAGCAATGCCGACACCTGTTTCACTTTATACAGCCCCACGATGGCCATATTTGACTTCGGAATGCGCGGTTTTTCGACCATGCGCGTCACCATTTCGTTAGAATCAAGTTCTGCTACCCCGAATTCGCGTGGATCCATAACTTTTTTAACACCCAGACAGGAGTGCGGACAATCGAGAAACTGCCGCAGGTCTACGTCAAAAATCGTGTCGCCGAACGCGATGATGATCTCGTCTTCGTCTTCGATGGCTTCGCGGGCGGTAATGATGGCGTGGGCCGATCCGGCGCGGTCTTCCTGGTACACAAATTCTGTTTGCAGATCGGGGTAAGTTACCTCGATGTAATCGCGGATTTTTTCGCCGAGATAGCCGATCACAAACACAAAATCGGTCAGTCCGACCTCGACTAATTTATCGACAATAAACCGGATAATCGGTTTGCCCGCCACAGGCATCAATGGCTTGGGCTGGGTGTATGTGTGGGGACGGAGGCGCATGCCTGCGCCGGCAACAGGGATCACAACTTTCATGGGCAGGGCACGAATAGGCAGGCGGATTGGACGCCTGCATTGCAAAGGTAAGGTTGTTTTTTGGAATCAACTTGTCTGTATAACGTTACCAGATTACAGAAATGCCTTCCGATTCATATTGTTTGATTTGCTCATCCTTACTCAAAATAGGAATATTCAGGCTTTTGGCTTGCCAGATCAACATCCTGTCAAACGGATCCTTGTGGTAGAACTTTGTCAATTTGTGATATGTAGCGCACTGTTCTGCATCTAATGGCAAGGTTTCAATATTCATTTCTTCACAAATAGCCGGGAAGTCACCGGGTTGTATATGCATCAACTCCAACTTTTTCAGGGCGAATTTGAGTGAAATTTCCCAGAAACTGAGCACACTGACCATAATATGCTGTTCCGGGTCTTCTATAATCTGCCTGACTTTTGCTGATAATTTAGTTGGCTCAATGATCGACCACATCAATGTATGGGTGTCAAGTAAATACTTCATAAACCGATAAATTCTTCCTCCGTCATCTTAAAGTCTTCGTGGAAAACAGCAGTTGCTTTTCCGGCCAACAACCCAAGCGGGCGCTTTTTGCGGGGGCGGGAGGAACGCGGTACGATGTAAGCAACAATTTCTTTTTTCTTGCCAAAAGCAATGGCTACTTCCTCTCCCGCACGAACCCATTCCAGAATTTGTGAAAAGTTAGTTTTGAAATCGCCGATGGTGAAAGTCTTCATATTCTTTTTTTTACAAAATTACGAGAAACTTGTCAAGTTGTCAAGTAGAACTTTACACACGTAGATTTAATTGCTTCTATAGAAACGCCGACAGCCTCGCTCTTAAGTAAAAGAGCAAAGTTGTAAAGGGCAAAAAACAATGTAAATCAATGAGTTACAGAATATTTAGTTTAACTAATTTTGAACCCCTGCATACCTGAATTCTTAAATAAATCTCAAAATACACTTATTCCACAGGTTATAAACAGATACCTGCGTTACTCTCTTTTCCTTCGTTTGCTCCACCTTTCAACGAAAAAATCATGATAACGCCGCGTTTCCCTGTCCTATTCCTGCTGACTGCCTCTTACCTGCTGATCTTTTCTGCCTGCGACAAGGCGTTTTTTGCAGCTGACAGTGCTGAAGAGGCCGTCGTCACAGAAGACTGCCCTTCCCTAACCTCTCATTTGTTTGAAATGAGCGCTGCCCAAAAGGATCGGAATACGCTGCTGCTGCAATATTTTACGCCTGCTGAAATCGCCGATTTGAAGACCAATACCTGCCTGACCAAAGAACCTGTGGAGAGCGGCGAGGGAGCAACGGAGCGCGCTTCGGGGTTGAAAGGTCGATTCTGGACGCCGGGCGCGGTGATTCGGGTGCGGTTTTTGAACGGCAGTGCGGCTTTGCAGCAAAAGGTGTTTGCCTGCGCCGAAGAATGGGAAAACTACGCGGATGTTCATTTCAGCAAGGTGACTTCCGGCAATTCCGATGTGCGTATATTATTCGGCGAAGAAGGCCACTGGTCGTATATCGGAACGGACAATAGCAGCATCGACGCCTGCGAAGAAACCATGAACCTGGAGTTGACTGACCAGACTTCCGGCACAGAAGTCCGCCGCGTAGCGCTGCACGAATTCGGCCACGTGCTGGGCATGCGGCATGAGCACCAGCAGCCGCTTGCAAGCATTCCCTGGAATACCAGCGCCGTGTATACGTATTATGCGCAGCAGGACTGGACGCGCACGGAAGTGGATCAGCAGGTGCTGAATAAAAACACCGCCGAGTCTTCACAATACACCAATTTCGACGCCGCTTCTATTATGGAATATCCCGTTTCCGCCTCACTGACAACGAACGGCTATTCCATCGGCTGGAACACGCAGTTATCAGCAACGGACAAGTCTTTTATCGGCCTGATGTATTCCACCCGGCGGGTGCGCGTCCGTCATGCCGCTGCGGGTTATGGTTCCAATATTTCATTCTATGTAGCCGGTATTTACCACACCCTGAAACCGGGAGAAAGTCTCTCGGTCCCGGTTTTGAGTACCGCCAATACACTTGCTATCTGGGAACAACCCACCGGAACCTGGGTTTGGGACGACGCCTATTCGCCTGTGTACGGCAAAAATTACAAGATCGTTCGGGTAGGTTCCACGAATGATCTGACGCTGGCGGTGGAATAATTCCAGGAACGAGCGTGCATTCAGCAAATGCTACCAGCCCCAGGGGGGTCATCAGTTTTTTGTAGGCGGAATTTTCCAGCACCTCATGCGCAGCCAGCAAGGCCCGGGCGAAAACGTCCATGCCGCCGATGTGCGCGTGGAAAATATCTTCCAGATCGGTGGAATTGCGGCGCGTTTTGGCGTCGAAATTCACGCCGCCGCCCTGTATGCCGCCAGACTGCAAAATCACCATCATGGCTTCCGTCAGTTCCATCACGTTGTTGGGAAACTGGTCGGTGTCCCAGCCGTTCTGGTAGTCGCCGCGGTTGGCGTCGATGGAGCCGAGCATACCCGCGTTGGCGGCTACCTGGAGTTCGTGCTGGAAGGTATGCAGCGCCAGCGTCGCGTGGTTAACTTCAATATTGAGTTTAAAATCCTTGTCCAGGCCGTATTCGCGCAGGAAACCGACACAAGTGGCTGCGTCGAAGTCGTACTGGTGTTTGCTGGGTTCCATCGGTTTGGGTTCAATGAAAAAGGAACCTTTGAACCCCGATTTGCGGGCGTAGTCTTTAGCCATATGCAGGAAACGCGCCAGGTGGTCGAGTTCCTTTTTCATGTTGGTGTTGAGCAGGCTCATGTAGCCTTCGCGGCCGCCCCAGAACACGTAGTTTTCGCCGCCGAGTTTGATGGTGGCGTCGAGCGCATTTTTCACCTGTGCACCGGCATAGGCCACTACGGCAAAGTCGGGATTGGTGGCCGCGCCGTTCATGTAGCGCGGATTGGAGAACAGGTTGGCGGTGCCCCACAGCAATTTCACACCCGAATCCGCCTGTTTTTGCGCAGCGTAGTCGGTTATTTTTTGCAGGCGCCGTTCGCTTTCCCGCAGCGTCGGCCCTTCCTGAACGAGGTCAAAATCGTGGAAACAATAGTACGGAATACCGATTTTGGTGATAAACTCGAATGCGGCATCCATTTTATCGTAGGCCTGCTGTACCGGATTTTTCGCTTCCAGCCAGGGAAATGCTTTGGTGCCCGGTCCGAAGGGGTCGCCACCCGTTCCGCAGAGCGTATGCCAGTACGCCACCGCGAATTTGAAGTGCTCGTTCATTGTTTTTCCACCTACTTGCTGGTTGGCATTGTACCAACGGAAAGCGAGTGGATTATCTGACTTAGGCCCTTCGTACTGGATGGAAGAGATGTTTTTGAAGTAAGTGCGGTCGCCGGTAATTACTTTCATCGTGAGTTGTGAATGGTGAGTTGTGAGTGGTTGTAACGTTTGACAAGTAGATAATAACCTGGCTTTATACTGGCGAATGTAGGGCAACATCCAATTCCTTTTTCCATTTTTCGTAGGCAATCTGGTAGGCCTCGGCTGTTTTTTCAGGTTCGTACCGATGTACGATTGTTCCTCCCTGCATAGCCTCTTCCACGCTGCTGTAAATACCCACGGATACGCCGGCCGCCTTGGCGGCGCCGACTGCTCCGGTGGTAGCGTGCATTTCAATGTCGCTGCCGACCAGCGTGGCGATAGTGTTGGAGAAAATAGCGGACTGGAACAAATTGTCGTTGCCCACGCGCAGCATTTTTACAGGAATATGCATGTCGCGCAATGCTTCCATGCCATATACAAAGGCAAATGCGATGCCTTCGAGGGTAGCCCGAAACAAATGGCGTTTGTCATGCCGGTTAAAATGCAGGCCGAGCATCCTGGAGCCGGGCGTACGGTTGCCCAGCATCCGTTCTGCGCCGTTGCCGAATGGCAGTACTGTCACGCCGCCAGAGCCAATGGCGACAGTACCTGCGGCCTGCTCCATGTCGGAGTAACTCAGGGAATTGTCGCCGATGATTTGCCGGATAAAACGGTACTGGCTCCCCGATCCGTTGATACAGAGCAGAATGCCTGTGAGCGGATTTTCGGGCGTATAATTAACGTGTGCAAAGCCGTTGACCCGCTGTTGCGGATCGTGCAAGGGCTTCGCAGCAACGGCATACACTACGCCGGAAGTGCCACCAGTAGCAGCCACCTCGCCCGGGTGGAGTACATTTAAGGAAAGCGCATTATTGGGCTGGTCGCCGGCGCGGTAACCGACCGGGATGCCTGCCAGAAGGCCGAGTGCTACAGCGGCGGCGGTATGAAGCCGGCCTTGTTGTTCAAAAACGCCCCGAACCGGCGGCAGCATCGTTTCCGGGATTTCATAATAATCGAGCAGTTTTTTTGCGGGGCCGTTTGTTGTAAAATCCCAAAAAACGCCCTCTGACAAGCCGGTTACGGTCGAACAAATTTCGCCGGTCATGCGGTAGGCGATATAATCGCCGGGCAGCATGATCTTGTCAATTTTTTTGAAAATATCCGGCTCGTTTTCCCTGATCCACCGCAGTTTGGAAGCCGTAAAATTGCCGGGGGTATTGAGGTAATGTTCCAGGCAATACTGTTCGCCAATGGCCCGGAAGGCGCGGTCGCCGATAGTCACAGCGCGGCTATCGCACCAGATAATCGAAGGGCGCAATACCTCGCCTTGTGCATCGAGTGCAACCAAGCCGTGCATCTGGTAAGCGATTCCAATGGCGGCGATCTGGCTGGGTGCAACCTGCGTTTTGTCCAGGAGCATGTGAGTGGCATGGCAAACCACTGCCCACCAAGTAGCAGGATGCTGCTCGGCCCAGTCGGGCTGTGCCGCTAAAATATCCATTTCCCGCTCAGGATAATGAGCGGCGCCAATGATTTGGCCTGTGGCAGCCTCTACGAGTGCTGCTTTAACAGAAGAAGAACCGATGTCGAAACCAAGTAAATACAAGGGCTGAGTAGACTTATTTTGTATAATTTGTACGAATGTGCAGAATTTTTTCTCCCGGCAAAATGATGGAAGAAAAGCAGATTATATGAACAGTGGGCAAAGAAAAGCCCTTTTTTCACAGTTTTTGCAATATTTTGCAGAAAGAAGATTTGAAGGGCGGGATCAATTTGTAAAGGGTGTATACGACAAGTTAAATTTTATTTAAGTTTGCCGCTCCAATCTTTAATTTTTTTGAAAACGTTGACGGACATTCCTTCTCTAACCTTGCTTAATTGCCTGATCCCGCAACCGTTCTGTTTTTTTAATCGCACCACATTCATTCGTTAACCAAACCATTTCTTTCTATGAAAAAGTCCTACTTGGGCTGGCGCTGCTATTTGTGAGCGCCACGCTGGCCTTAGCTCAGCGCACCGTGACCGGCAAAGTCACTGACGAACAGGGAGAGCCGCTTATCGGCGCTACTGTTCTTGTAAAAGGCACTACTTCAGGTGCTGTTTCCGATGTAAATGGAGTCTACAAGGTAAATGTGTCAAAAGATGACGCCATCCTTGTTGCCACTTATTCGGGTTTTGCCACCATCGAAATTCCTGTTGGCACCACCAATGCAGTAGACATCGTGATGAAAGAAGGTTTGATCCTTCAGGAAACGGTTGTTACTGCATTTGGTATCAAAAAGAACAAAGAGAATCTCGGTTATGCCGTGACGGAAATCAGTAGTCAGGAATTGACGACTGCCCGCGTGACGAACGTGACGAACGCTCTCGCCGCCAAAGCGCCGGGGGTTCGAGTCAGCGGATCCGGTGGTTCCTTTACCGGTTCAAGCATCATCATCCGCGGCTTTACCACCTTTACGGGTAGTAATCAGCCGCTTTTTGTGGTGGATGGTGTGCCGATTGACAACGGCGGCGGCGGTACGCCGCTGCAAAACGGCCCCGCTGTTTCCAATCGTGCCATCGACCTGAACCAGGAAGATATCGAAAGCCTGAGCGTACTGAAAGGCGCTGCGGCAACAGCCTTGTACGGCTCCCGTGCAGCCAGCGGCGTGGTGCTGATCACAACCAAAAAAGGTAAAGCAGGTTTGAAAAACTCCATTTCCTACTCTGCCAACTACGCGTTTCAGGAATTGAACCGCACACCGGATTATCAGAACACGTATGGCCAGGTGTCGGAGGCAACTTTTAACCCCACAGCAATTGCTTCCTGGGGACCGCGTATTGCCGGCCAGAACGTCATTCTGCCGCCCGCTTTCCGCGGTGGGTTAGTGACTCCGAACGACTCCGTGCAGATGACCGCGTATCCGGACAACGTGTCGGATTTTTTCCAGCGCGGAAGCAACATGCAGCACAACATTGCATTCCAGGGCAGCAAAGAGGAAATGAACTACCGCTTGTCTTTGGGGTACTTGGACGACCAGGGTATTATCGACAATAACCGCCTGAAACGTTACAACGTCGGCTTTAATGGTTCTTCTAAAATTACCAGCAAACTGACAGCCGGTATTTCGGTCAACTACTCGCTCAACAAATCGGATCGTACGCAACAGGGCAACCAATTGTCCAACCCGCTGTTCCGCGGCTGGTTTACGCCACGCAGCTGGAACCTCAGCGGATTGCCGTACAAAACTGCTACAGGCACCCAGATGCACTATGACGCTTCCGACAATCCGTACTGGAGCATCGAACAAATCTTGTTTGACGACAATATCAACCGTATTCTGGGTAATATCAACCTGCGTTATCAATTGCTCGACTGGTTGTCGGTCGAATACAAATTAGGTGTCGATAATTATGTTTTCACCCGCAGAGGCTACGACCAGCTCGGCGCATCCGGAGGGGGCAATACCAACGCAGGGGGCACGGGTGGTATCCTGGAGGGCCGCAATACCTCGCGTTTGCGGAACTCCAACCTCACCTTAGTTGGTAACCGCCAGATTGGTAAAGACCTGGACCTGACCTTTGTACTGGGCCAGGAAGCAGTGGATGATATCTCTAAAAATGCACAGGTCATCGGCCGTGGTGTAACGGTACGCGATTTCCGCAACCTGAATTACACCACTAATTATACACCTACATTCACTACCAGCCAGGGTCGTATTATCGGCGCGTATGCTAATGTGACTACCGTTTACCGCAATTTTGCAACGATCGACCTCGCTGTTCGGAATGACTGGAACTCTACGCTTCGGAAAGGCAATAACTCCTACCTGTACTATTCTGTTGCAGGTACCTTGAATCTAACAGAAGCGTTTCCATCTTTGAAATCCGACTGGGTGCGCCTGGCTAAAATCCGCGCGAACTACGGTCGTACCGGTAAAGCCAATACGCGTTATGCTACGGATTCTTATTATGGAACTGCTAATCCATCAGATGGATTTGGCCCGCAGATACTTTTCCCGTTCAATAATTTGCCCGGATTTACCCTGTTTAATGGAGCAGGTAATCCTTTGCTGGAACCTGAATTCACCACAAGTGCGGAAGTTGGCATCGACCTTTCATTGGTAAAAGACCGCCTCAGCATAGAATTAACCCGTTACCAGACCAATTCTACTGGCGTTATTCTGGCTGTTCCGAACTCTTCGGCAGCAGGTATTTCTTCCGTGGTGTTGAATGCAGGTAGCCTGGATACAAAAGGTTGGGAAGCAGGCGTAACAATCACGCCGATCAAAACGAAAGACGGCTTCTGGTCCACAACTTTCAACTTTACACAGTTTAAGTCTGTGGTAGAAGATCTTGCCCCGGGTGTACAAAACGTTTTCCTCGGTGGTTTCGTAACGCCTAACGTGCGCTTAGTGGTAGGCGACGAGTACGGACAACTGTACGGCAACAAATACAAGCGCGATGCGAATGGCACTTTGTTGCTGAATGCAAACGGTTTCCCGCAACCCACCGCCAATGTGGATAAAATCGGTAACCCGAACCCGGACTGGACGCTTGGCGTAAGCAATACGATCAGTTACAAAGCTATTTCTCTCGGTGTATTGTTGGATATTCGGACGGGCGGCGACCAGTATTCCCGTAACCTGGCCGACTTGCGGCGCAATGGCGTGGTAGCAGAAACGGCTGAATTCAACCGTTTTAATGAAGATGGCACGGTGGCTACGCCTTACAAGTTTGAAGGTATTTTCGAAACAGGCCCGAATGCCGGTCAGGTAAATGGCGGCGATGTGGAAAACGTTTAACCACAGAGCAATACTGGGGTAACAGCGGTTACCACGTAGCTGCGGAAGGATTTATCTACGACATCTCCTGGTTCCGTATCCGCGAGGCTTCCCTGACGTACAACCTGCCGAAAAAGATGCTGGATAAAAGCCCCTTCGGCGCTTTGGAAATCAGCGTATTCGGTCGCAACCTGTTCCTGCATTCTCCTAATTACCCGCACCTGGATCCGGAGCAAAACGCACTGGGTATCAGTAATGCATCGGGTCTGGAGTTCAATGCATTGCCACAAGCGCGTTCTTACGGCGCAAGCCTGCGCGTAACGCTTTAAACGATATCAGTAGTAATAATACTGAAATCAATTCATTCACTTTAAAATAAATCTGGGATTTATGCAACTGAATAAATTCTTCAAATACAGCGTTCTGGTCATGGGAATTTCTTTGCTTTCTTCTTGCAAGGATTTTCTCGATGTGAACATTGACCCCGACAGCGTATTAGATGCTCCGATCGAGCAATTGCTCACTTCGTCTACGGTTTCCGTGGGCTTCTTTGCCGGTTCCGACCTGCATCGCTACAGCTCGCTGCTGGCCCAACAATTCGCAGGCCAGGGTACGGGCGCTACTACACAAAACCAGGAATACGAGCGCTACAATATTCAAGGCTCCGACCTGAACAACGTGTGGAACCTGATGTACTCAACCATCCTGAGCGACCTGGAACTTGTCATTCAAAAGGCTGCTGCTGAAAACAGCCCGCACTATGCCGGGGTCGCCAAAATCCTGAAAGCATACACGTTCCAACTGATCGTGGATGCCTGGGGTAAAGCGCCTTACACACAAGCGCTGCTGTTTACGGAAAATACTTCGCCTGCATTTGATGACGGCGAGGCTATCTACGGCGCTTTGGATCGTTTGCTGACAGAGGCGATTGCCGATCTGAATGCAACGACATCCATCAAATCGCCGGGCGCTAACTCGACTATTTACTCGGGTGCGTTTACTGCCTCCAGACCGCGTTGGATAAAATTGGCTAATACGTTGAAACTGCGTATGCTGATTCACCAAAGCAAAAAGGATAAAGCTGGTACGGTACAAAAAATTTCTGCGTTGGTAGGTTCCGGCGTATTCATGGAAAGCAATGCGGACAATTTCCAAATGCCTTTCTTTAATGAAGCGCGCCGTCAAAATCCGATCCACCAGTTTGAACTGGATCGCAACAACCAGTTTTTCCCGAACGCTACCCTGGTAGACTTGATGAATACACGCAACGACCCGCGTCGTATCCGTTACTTCACGCCATTCCCGTTCACCCGTCCGTTTGATATGGCCTCTTTCGCCGGCGCCAAAGCCGGTGATGCGCCATCTCTAAAATACTCCCGTCTGCATACCTATCTGCGCGGAGACACAACCAACACCACTGCAGTGGCTGCACAGGCAGATGGATCAATCCTCCATACGTCCTACACGTACAATGGTACTGCGCCTATTCGAATGCTGACGTTTGCGGAATACAACTTCATCCGCGCAGAAGCGGCCGTTTACGGCGCTCCCGGCGATGCAGAGGCATTCTACCAGGCTGGTATCCGCGCATCTATGGCTGCTGCCGGTGTGCCTACTGCACAGATTGATGCATATATTACTGCAAATGGTACATTGACTGGAACGGACGATGCAAAAGTGCGCGCGATCATCGAAGAGAAGTTTATCGCGAGCTATGGTGTTATCATGGAACCTTGGACCGATTTGCGTCGTACCGGCTATCCGGCCATTACGATTCCGCCAAACGCTTTGGTGGCTGAGTTGCCGCGTTCCCTGTACTATCCGCAATCTGAAATTGACCTGAATGCCAACGCTCCGGCCCAAAAAGCGGGCTTGAGCGAGCGTGTGTTCTGGGATGTGCAGTAATATAAAAGTTGAGAGGTTGAGAATGTTGAAACCCTTTTATCACCAAATTAGTATCATCTTTCCTTAAAATCAGGCTTAAAGTGCTTTTAAGTTGAAATGAGTGGGATATCCCGGATTTTTCCTTAGTGAAGAATCCGGGATTTTTTTTGGTTTTTACCTAAAGTGGTTGTCTCGCAAGTCAAAATAAAAAGCCGAGGCGTGCAACCGGTCATACATTATGTGCCGGTGCGCTGCACCTCGCTTTTCTTATTTTGTTATGGGCTACAAATATGACCGCCGCGCTGCGGCTATCCAAAAACCCATGCCACCGCTAAAATCACACCTCCTGTATATTCGACCCGATTACCCACCTGCCCGTGCCGATGCGATGCCAGCCATTGCTGCTGGTCTCAAAAATGGTAACAATTGCGCCTTTTTTGAGCTCGGCGACCTTGGCATTAGCGGTGGATGGCCCGCTGCGTACATTCAGGAATGAAGAGGTGACTTTGCCTTTTCGGGTGGCCGGAGGCGTGACGGTGCCCGGATTAGCCAATACCTGGATATAATCGGCGCTGACATATTGCCCCGGCCCGATCCGCCAGAAATTGGATACTTTTTCCAGCAGACTCACCACATCGCCTTGTTTCAGTTCGCCCACTTTTGCGCTGGAAGCAGACGGCCCACTGCGTACATTCAGGAATTTATACGTGACTTTCCCTTGTTTGATGCCCGATGTCGGAGGGCTTGGCGGTTGAGGTGTAGGCGTCGGCGTGGGTGTCACAGGCGGTTGGGTACTCGTTCCGCCGCCGGCCAATTGCAGGGCCATTTTTACAGCGCGCAGGGCATTGATCCTGCCGTAGCCGAGGCGCTGCGACCGGCCGTTCGCATCATATCCGGTGCCGATTTTATCCGTGGTTTGGCTGAAAATACTTCTGATCTGCTCCAAAGACAGGTTTGGATTGGCTGTCAGCAACAATGCGCAAATACCTGCTGACAAAGGCGCTGCGCTGGAGGTCCCGCCAAATCCGCTGGTGTATGTATTTCTAAGTGTCAGACCATCGGAAGTAGTGACAGTGGCCGTAGTAATGCCCACGCCGTTGTTGCCGTTGGTAGGCGCCGACATAAAGGCATTGGGGCCGTAAAAAGAATAACTGGAAGGTTCGTCCAGGCTATTGGAAGCCGTGATACAAAACACATCGGGGTGGGTAGCGAAATCGCTTATCTGACGCGGCTGGTTGTTGGAAGCAGGGTTGGCATTGCCCGCAGCAATAAAAATAGGCGTGCCTTTGCCCCCGCGTCCCTGTGCCGCTACTTTCCGGATGGTATTAAAAACCCAGGTAGAAAGTGGCACCGGTTTCGGAAAACCGAGGCTACACGTAATGATATCTGCGCCATTCAGCATGGCATGTTCAAATGCTTTTACAATGGCGTCGTCGCTCAGAATGTCGAGTTTGATCGGAATAATGCGGCTGTTGGGCGCTGCTCCCAGTATACCCTGTACATCCCAGGCTCCCGCAGCAACCGCCGCGCAGGAAGTGCCGTGGCTGAATACGCCCCGCGAGCCGTCGCCGGCCTGGAAACCAGGGCGATACATCCGCACTGCGGTGGGCGGCATTGAAAGCTGTTGCGAATTTTGGGGCCGTCGCCGCGCAACTGCGGATGGTCAGTCGAAAAACCCGTGTCGATGACGGCGATTTTGAGATTTGTCGAGCCCAATGTGCCGAGGTAAGCCCAGGTTTCCTTGACTTTGGCGTCCGCGCCGCGCCGGAAATGGGAAGGGCCGAATACGGCGTTGGGTATATCGATGATCGGTATCTGACTGCCGGTATTGTCTAAATGCCATTGCGAAGCGATGAATTTGCCGCTGGGCATGGTAAAATCATTCGTGGTTGGTTTGGTGACAAACTCCGGTTCCGCCACCAAAATGATCCGCTTTTTTTGCAGTAATATGGCGCACTTGATGGGATTGGGCGATTCGGGCGTGGTATTTACGCGGTAAGCATCGGGGCCAACCATTTCGCGGATATTGAGGGCAAATTCATCCAGCAGGGCGCGTTGTTTGATCTCGGCAGTACCGGGTTTGAATTCGATATAAAGATAGCCGGTCGGTACAAAAGCCGAATCTTTTTCGTCGTTCAGGTACCAGACGTGCGTGCCAACCGATACGTCGGGTTGCGCCCTCAACTGATCGAGTTTCCGGTCGATACCGCCCCTGGTATGCACAATTTCAAAATCGCGCAATTGCTCGTTCGCAAGGGTGTTTTTGCCCGTCTTACGCTTGGACTGTGGCTTCATGCCCGGGGTATAACGCACGGCGGCCTCGGTTTTACTTTTGGTAAAACTCATGGTTTCTCCGCCGAATTTGAACTTGGCTGTATTGACTTTTTTTGACGCCATTTGTATGAGGGATTGATTGGTAAGTAGTTATCCGTTATTAGTTATCAGTATTGAGGTAAACGGCCGATGTTTCGGTGCGCTCTACGGTGTGATGCTTTTGTCATCCTGACGGGAACCGTCCACTCTACGAGGTAAACCAGTCGAACCCTTTCAAACAGTGGACGGTTCTGTTCAGATACAAATGCTTACAGTAGACGCCCGAAATATGGCATAAACCATATATTAAGAGCAAGTCGTCTATTCTATGGTGATTTTGATGCTCCTAACCCATTATTCGTATAACGTATGAAAATTAATATCGCGTGAATGCCGGTATTTTTCTGTTGTACCGGCTGCTTTATCTGCCGAAATGTATCCATAAGAACACAATGTTGCCAAATACCTGATCCGGCATTAAAGCAGCCGGTACGCATCATTTTTACTTGCTGCATTGCCTTTTTAACCACCGCCTCATCTGCCAGGTACGGAACCGTCACTTTCAGATCCGGGTATTGTTCCATCGTGCGTTGCAAGGTGCTCATTGCGTGTGGATTGCGCGCCCAGGCACGTCGGCTGATACCGTTGTTGACATCCCAGAAAAGCATGGAATGTAGTCTTCTTTTAGCAGCTTCCGTACCATCGAGCACCATACCGAAACCGCCGTTGATAACCTCGCCCCAACCCACGCCGCCGCCGTTGTGCAGGCTCACCCAGGTGGCGCCGCGGAAAGCATCTCCAATGACATTCTGCACCGCCATATCCGCCGTGAAACGGGAGCCGTCGTAAATATTGGCTGTTTCCCGGTACGGGGAGTCCGTGCCGCTGACATCGTGGTGGTCGCGCCCCAGCACCACCGGCCCGGCTAATTCGCCGCTCGCGATGGCCTCATTGATGGCTTGTGCAATACGCATACGGCCTTCCGAATCGGCATACAAAATCCTCGATTTGGAGCCGACAACAGGTATTTGCTGTTTGGCTTTTTGAATCCAGATCAGGTTATCGTTCAATTGGCCGCGCACTTCTTCGGGGGCTTCCAGCAGCATTTGTTCCAGGATTTGACCCGCAATACGGTCCGTTTTATCCAGGTCTTCCTGCAAACCCGAGCAGCAAACCCAGCGGAAAGGCCCGAAACCGTAGTCGAAACAAAGCGGCCCCATAATGTCTTCCACGTACGACGGATATCGAAATCCTGACTCCGAGCCGGTGGCCTGGAAAACATCGGCGCCTGCATCGCCCGCTTCTTTCAAAAAAGCATTGCCGTAATCCCAGAAATAAAATCCGCCGCGTTCGTGGAGGGCATTGACAGCCGCTACATGGCGGCGCAGCGTAGCCTGCACTTCGTCGAGAAATTTTGCCTTGTCTTTGTTCAGCAAGGCTTTCGCCTCTTCAAACGTATAACCGACCGGGCAGTATCCCAGATCGTTGATGTTGTGGCAACTCGTCTGGTCGCTGCCGAGTTCGATTTTGATGTTGTCGCGCACGAAACGCTCCCAGAGGTCGACGATATTACCGTGGTACACCAGCGCAACGGCGATTCTGTTGCGGCGGCATTCCTCCATGCGGATAATCAGGTCGTCCAGATCTGCGTACACATTTTCCCGAAGCACATAGCCGTCGGCCACGCGCTGGTCCACGGCATCGCCGTCTATTTCCGCGATCACGCCCACAGCGCCGGTGATGACCGCTGCGCCGGCCTGTGCGCCCGACATACCGCCCAGTCCGCTGGTCACGAACACCACGCCGCGCAGGTCGTCGGTACCGATGCCCATTTTACGCCCGGCATTCAGCAGCGTAATCGTGGTGCCGTGTACGATGCCCTGCGGCCCGATGTACATGTACGAACCGGCAGTCATCTGGCCGTATTGGGTCACGCCGAGGGCGTTGTATTTGTTCCAGTCTTCTTTTTTGGAATAATTGGGGATCATCATACCGTTGGTCACCACCACGCGGGGCGCTTCCGGATGACTGGGGAAAGGGCCCATCGGGTGGCCGGAATACATCACAAGTGTCTGGTTTTCCGTCATTTCCGACAAGTACTGCATGGTAAGCAGGTATTGCGCCCAGTTCTGAAATACCGCGCCGTTGCCACCGTAGGTGATGAGTTCATGCGGGTGTTTGGCTACTTTCGGGTCGAGGTTGTTCTGGATCATCAGCATGATCGCTGCAGCCTGCTGCGAGCGATGCGGGTATGCTTCTATCGGCCGCGCATACATATCGTATTCGGGCCGGAAACGGTGCATGTAAATGCGCCCGTACCGCTCCAGTTCGTCGGCAAATTCTGCCGCCAGTTCGCGGTGCCAGTCGGTCGGGAAATAGCGCAGGGCATTCTGCACGGCCAGCACTTTTTCCTTTTCCGTCAAAACGCCCTCGATCACACGGCGCGGGGCGTGGCTCACGCCGGGGTCGAGGGGCCTTGGCGCCGGCAAAGTAGCGGGAATGCCGGTGGTGATGTGGTGGGGGAAGGTGGTGAGGGAGGACATATCTTTTCGGCGATTACTTTGATGCAAAGTATTTGACAACAGCAAAAGTACAGCAAGCGTACCCAATTCAAAAATGCCATATCTGCGGCTTTTCTCAGAGCCTACTGGGGCTGTGATTACCTGTTCAGATGCTTCAGCAATTCCTGCGCTTCCCGAAAGTGGCCTTCATCTGGAAGAATTTGTTTTAGTACTTCCTTACACTCCTCTTTCATTTCTCTTTTTATATTCCTTCGCATTAAAAGCCTTTTCGGCCCCGGAAAGGGTTTGTTCGCTGCTGCCTTTTTCGGAAAATCCCGCTTCGGGAAATTGCCTGAAACGCTCGTACATATCTTCATCTCCGGCGGGCCAAACGAACCACGCGACCAGTATCGCTGCTACGGCTGCCGCCGCTGCCCGCCACCAGTTTCCGCTCACCACACGTCGGGTTGTGGGTTGTTTTTCAATGAAATGCTGTTGTCCCAAATCCTTCAAAGTATGCCTCAGTTCTGCGTCCGCCCCTTCCTGCGCCCATTGCCGGGCAAGTCGTTCGCGGGTTTCGCGCATTTGTTGTAATGCAGTAGCCAATGCCGGGTCAGATTGCAATTCTGACTCGAAAGCGGTGCGTTCGGCCTCCGTCAGGCATTGTCCAGGTAATCTTCGATGCGGGCGTAATACTCTTCCATGGAATCCGGTTAGTGGGTTTTGATGAAGGCAAATTCCGGAGATGCTTGTATCTGTGCCATCAAACGACTCACGCATTCATGTTTCTTTTTTCGGGCGTAATTGTAGCTCACGCCCAGTTCCTGACTCACTTTTTCCATTGAAACACCAGACCAGGAGAGTTGTAGCAATTGGCGGCAACCGGCGGTCAATTGTTCAAAAAAATGACGAAACAGGTGATCGCGCGCTTCCTCCTGCCGGTTTCGCCCGCCAACATTTCGGCTTGTTCCATACCTGCATATCCGCCGGCTTCCTGGATTGTTACCATTTCCCGCTGTCGCCGCTTGAGTTCGTTGAGCCATTTGCCCCTGCATACGCAATAAAGATACGCCTCGAAGGGACAAGTGAGCATAAAATCCGACCGTCTTGCCTGGCGGGTGACCGCTATCAGCGCTTCCTGGAATACGTCGCGGGCATCGTCTACCGAGCCGTTGTTGGCCCGTACAAAACGGGCGATAGAAGCGGAAAAACGCTCATAAATTTCCGCTATGGTGGGGTTGTTGTGTTCTATGAGGGCTTGAATGTATCGGGCGTCCGGGTGCATTTGGATAGCAGGTTGAATATTGCTTGAAGGCGAAGATAAAGGGGTGCGGTAAAATTTTTTTTGAAAAATATCCGGAAGAGGGGGTAACAAAAATGAGCGCCTGCGGATGTGCATATGAAAAAGCGCATTTTCAACGGCGGAACCCGAAAAGCCGAAACAGAGTAGGGATATATCCTAAGCAGTCAGCAAGGAGGAGCAGTTTGTTTCAATTAAGCTGATAAAAATCAACCATTATGGAAAAAGAAATTCAAGATCCATGTACGCAGAAATATGGAATATCAGGCAAAGTCTGGTGTGATGACTTTACCGATATTTACGTAGGGCACTGTGATACGTTGAGCGAAAAACCAATAAAATCGATCAATTACGAAGGCAATAAAGTGGAAAAATTCGGAGCCGACCTGGGTTGCTGTGATTATCTCTATCTTGTTTGCTGGAGCAATGACGGCGGAGTAAACGGGCTACTTGCAGATATTGCGGGTGTCTATACCAATAACATAGATTGGGAAGTCTTTCCAACAGGCCTGGATTTTGACGCAGCTACTCCGAGACCGACCAGGGCTTCCGTTTTAGCCCAGATCCAAAAAGCCAACTGTCATCATAAGTGGGTCAAACCTTTTCAGGGACCGCTCAATAACGGCGCTTCCAATCCCTTTACCCTTAAAACCGGACATTTCGACGAATGCACTTCATCTGGCATGATTCGGGCCTGAGCACCACTGCTCCCGTTCCTTTCGCAGGATTCAACCACAATGAATATTTGATATTCCGGATTTCGGCCAAAAAATTGGTTCGTGCGTGTATCGAGTGTGCCTGCGAGGATTGCGAATGCTGCGATTGCGGATGTAACGGGTGCAACGAGAAAGCAAACGCACAGGAAAGCGCATTGACGCAACGTGCCAAAGGCAAAAATAAGGTGATTGCCGGGAGCAACAACGCTTCAGGTCTTTGCGCCCCAAAACCTTATGCCACAACTAATTGCAGTCCTGCATTGAGCGTCAAAAAACTGAACCTATGCTTTTATCTGCACTGGGGCGATTCGCCGGGAGACATCATAGAAGACGATGACACGGAGACACTGTTCCTGACAGTTTGTAACCCGTATTCAGACTTACTTTTCCGGGGCTTACGTGTTACGAAGCTGACCCTAATACCCGCTCAGCCGCTCAGCGTCATGCAGATCGTCCCCGACAGTTTTATCTGCTTCGACTGTTTGTATCCCTGCTCTTGCAAATCAAGAGAGTTTGCTCTTGTGACAAGAAAGGCGCCGCCCGGAATTTACAGGATTGAAGTCGAGTACTGTGTAGATGAAGTCTCCGTGATAATGGATGCGAGTGGAACAACAAGTTTCTCTATTAATGTTGTGAAGGATTAAAACGAACATGATTTATGGTGGCTCCCTTTATACATTCTATGAATGGCAACAGGGGGCCACCTTTTTAGAACTGTTCAAAAACGATTGACTTGTCTCACATTTATAGAGGCAAAATTTATCTTTCTAAAAACTTAACCGCACATTACCTCCTTCATAAAGAACCTTGTCAAATGAACAGGTATTTGGTACTTTTATCTCTTTAAATGAGCCTGTTTTATGAAGTTTAAGCACCTCAAAATCATTATTTTTCATTTCAAAAAATCAAATAACACATGAAAACAACCAAATGGATGCTGCTGCCTTTACTGGCAGCGGCCCTGACTACCGCTTCGTGGTATTTTTTTTACACACCGAGCCTTACTATATCCGCATCGAATGTTCCCAATACCAATTTTAAAGTCAGTGGTTTGGACCCTCATACACAGGGAGATCGGGATGCGCGTTATTCTATACTCCTTAATCCGGGAGACGGACGATATGTGATAGTGGAAACCCAAAACCCAATCAGTTGAATATGATAATTCCCTATGCCTACCGCTCGCCAGTTTCGAACGCAGGCTACCAGGTTTATGCAGAGGCCACAGAAAATTACGATGATAAAACACCTCCTCCGCAACCGCATGATTTTCCGGTGGACAGGCTCACCCTCCATGGGCTCAGATGCGGATTTCCTTCCAAGTTTCCACCTTAAACCATAGTTCCTAATGTATCTTCCGTTGATTCGTATAAAAAGAATTAGGCCTCTTCCCATCCGCATCGATCCGGTCAGAAGAATTGTTCCGGGTAACGGCGTAACGTATGCGGTTACTTTTGAGAACCTGCAATCATCGCCTTCTTTGCCTTCTGCAAGCCGGACTATCGAGTTCTTGTATGATAAGAATGTGCTGTTTATTAGTGATAATAAGATTATCAGAAGCCTGTTAGGTGGAACATCGGTAATAATCTTGTTTCTTCCTTCAATAATCACCAATGGACTATTATTCAGGGATTTACGGATCTGAAGTTAGGGGAGCAGCGCAGTATGTTCTTTGTTTTTAAAACAAAGCCAGAGCTTCGCGTTGGGACACCAGTGTCGCCGTCGCCTACAGTATTGATGTCAGTTAAGGATAATACAGACGGGAATCCGAGAATGTATCTACCCTTTCAACCGTCAGTGCCAGCAGCCACAATACAATTGCGGCTTCGCACGATCCCAATTACAAATCCATTTCACCCGGAAGTTTTGTACGAATTACAATGACTCTTGGCATTTAAAGTGGAGTTTCAGAATGATGGGGCCGCACCTGCTAAGACAGTGAAAATAGAAGACGAACTGGATTATCTCGTTTCTTCGTCCAATGTCATTCCAAACACGAGTATAAAAGCATATATCGGAGGTAAATCCGCTCATTTGCTGCCATTGCCAGGAGCGGCAGAAAAATCACATTCAATATTTCTACCGATGGGTTACTAAGAGGCAAAAAAGAAGCAGGCTGTGGTAGGACTTTCCTCGAAGACGATACACGCGGCTATCTGGAGTTTAAAATACATGCCAAAGAATTAGGCAAAATACCCAAGTGCAATGCCTTGTGTAACCGGGCGCGTATTATTTTTGATTGCAACCCACCCATAGAAACCAATGTGGCTTTAAGCAAAAGTGGTTGTGCCGACTGTGATCCTTCCTGCACTGATTGTAGTATATGTAAAGATTCTGTATTTTTTTCCAAGGATACGGGTGTGATTAACTCGAAATGCCTCCTGGTGTTTCCCTAACAAATTCTTCGAAAGGGACTATAGACTAATTAAAGGACCAAGGTTATACCTATTACAAATGGTACCCGGCATCCTGGAGTATCCGATCCAAACGATCCTTATGCAAAAGTGAAAACTAAGTGCAGTACGACTTTTACCTCGTCGCTTCGAATACTGCTTTTGCCGACGTTTTATTTATCACCGCAGGTTTGAAGCACCCTGTGAATTGAAACTAAGTGCAACAGCCAAGCCCAAAAACCAGACCGGCTGTCCGGATACCTGGATATATAACCTCGAAGCGGAAGTAACCGGGGCATCTTCCCCTAAAAACCTGGTTTGGAATAAATCATGTAGTACTGGAGCAACTATGCCCCCGGGGCCGGATGTGAAGGCCGACCTTTTTTATATTGCCGTGACAGATACGTTGACAGGTTGTTATGCTGAACAATGGATTGATAAACGATATATCCCAGTAAAAATTGACGACGATCCGAGAGATTGTGTCGCCAACCTCATCGTCAGCGGTGGCCAGGGACCTTATACTTATAAATGGGTCTGGAACGGCGGTAGCACTACTGTAGCGGGACCGCTGGATATGAACGATAAACTGGCGTAAGCGTCACGGTAACGGATGCCAACCAATGCACGGCCGTATTCACGCCCCTGAAAGGCAACTGCATTGGACGTCCGGAACATTGGGGCAATGTATTTAAATATGCGTTATTGTTTTTGGTCTTCGTCGTTGTAGGAATTTTGATTTACAGGAATTTTTAGCAAAAAGGGTGCCTCAATGAGGTTTTATCTGCTAAAAGTGGTAGCCTTGCATAACTGTTCTTGATAAACCACTGCTACCATGAAAATCCAAATGAATCGAGTTGCCGTTTTTTGTATAATCCTTGCTTTGCTTTGCTGCTTGCCGGTCGTTCTTACCCAGCAGGGTACCGACCGGCAAGCAGATAGCAGCATAAATCCACCGCAACGCTCGAGGCGGAATGGTATAAGATGGCGCTTCAGGTAACACGGAGACTCAAACTGGCAGGTTTTTGATTCGACGATTATTGATATTGCCAAAAAAAGCTTATATCCTCTAACGATTCAGCCTGCATTTTTTAGAAAATGTCATACAGGTACTTACAGATGCGGGACAAAAGAACGTGCGGAAACAGCAAGATTATTCATTAATCTTGGCTTTTATTACCGCAATGAAGAACGGTTTGTCGATGCATTTGATGCATACCAGCAAGCAATTGGCATCTTCGAACGCACAGGCAGTTTAGGCGACAGGATGACTTATGCCTATAAAAATGCCGCTCAAATACTGGTGCGGTGGGATAACCACACACTGGCCGGCCAGTATTTTAATGAGGCGCTACGTGTGGATACCAGCGGTAAATATCGAGCAGCCATCTACGCCCAGTTTGCTAATGACAGCCACTTCAAAGGCGACGAAACCGCCGTGATGGACTATTATTTACTTGGAATGGCGGAGCCACGGCCCAGGCGAGATGATGAACAAACCGCCCATCTTCAGGCGGCAGGCAGCACAGCCTTTACCGCACAACACAAGTATAGGGAAGTTGCTCAAATGCTGCAAGCAGCACTTGATTTTTATCAAACAGACACATATATATTCCGACAATATCCTCCGTTGCCTGACGGCTCTCGCAGATATCTCTGCCCGCCGGAATAAATTAAGTGAAGCCGAACAATATTTCCGAAAAGCGGAAGCCTTTTGCCAATCTTTCTACACAGGTAAAAGCCGAGAAATGGCAAAACTGTATGTAGAAACCGGCATTTTTTACGAAAAAAAACAACCTGCTTGATCGCGCTTTAGATTTTTTTCAAAAGGCACTTATGCAGTCATTTCCCGATTTCAACAGCCTGAATATCAGCGATAATCCTATGCTAAAAGACGCCGGTCTCGAATCACAAGCCATGCGTGCGGCGGCGGCAAAAGCGCAGGTATTGCTGAAAAAAAATGACCCGGCTTTACGGCTCAATGCTGCACATTGTTTCGACCTTTCTTTCGGTATTGCAGCAAGGTTGCGCCGTACCTACAGTAATGATTTCGATAAGTTTGCGCTTGCTTCCGGTATCCGGGAACTCTATGCGGCAGCGGCACTTAATTTGTGGCAACTCTGGCAGGAAACGGGCAATACCGAACACCTTACCCGACTCTTTGTATTTTTCGAACAAACCAAAGCCCAGGCGCTCAGCGATGCGTTACGGCAACAGCGCGCACTCGCGCTCACAGGTATCCCCGACATGTTGCTCGCCCGGGAAGAAAGTCTGCGCCTGGATGCGGCTGACGCTGTCAATGGGTTTAAAGAAAATGAATTGAGCGGTGGTGATACATCAACTATTTCTAAACGGAAAGCACACGCTTTCCAACAAGAAAAAGCCTACGCCGACTTTTTAAAAGACCTGGAAAACAATACCCCCAGTTCGGGCAATATATGCAGGCCGGACTGAGCGCCGACCTCCCTTCCATCCAATCTGCCCTGGCTGATACCACGGCGCTGCTCTCCTGGTTCGATGCAGGCGACCGCTACCTGTGTGTCGCCGTTCGTCACAACGGACTCTCGGCATTTGAAGTGCCGCGCGACAGCATACTGGACGGAGCGCTTTCACAATTTCTGGTAACGCTGGCCGATAAATCACAGCAGGAACAAAATCCTGCTACCTATTTCGCAAACGCCCATTTTTTACTCCAGAAGCTCCTGCCCGAAGTGACGCTTCGGGGTGTTCGTTCACTTGTCATTGTGCCTGACGGACAACTTTGTTATCTGCCCTTCGAGGCATTGGCGACCGCGCCGCATACAGGAAATTTTGCCTCCGGCCCCTATTTGTTGCGCTCAAAAACAGTGCAGTACGCCTGGTCTGCTACCCTACTGACCTTACCCCTCGTAACGAAACGGGCTGAAGAAGGTCTGCTACAGATCGCTCCGTTTGCTACGTCGACGCGAGACGGCCTTGCGGTTTTGCCCAACAGCTTGCGCGACGCGCCGGTTGACATGGGTGCTCAGGTGCTGGAAGGTGCAAATGCCACTGGTACCGGTTTTTTGAACAGCGCTCCCCGGCACAGTATCTTACATCTTTCTACCCACGCAGATGCCGGTGGGCCCGATGTTCCCGGTATCGAACTCTACGACCGTCGACTCACAGCGCCTGAAATTTACGCACAGCGCTTCCATGCGTCGCTGGTATCACTCAGCGCCTGCGAGACGGGGAAAGGGCATCTGGCAGGCGGGGAAGGCGTTCTGAGCCTTGCAAGGGCATTTGCTTATGCCGGCGCACAAAGTCTGGTGGCCAGCCATTGAAAGTAAACGAACGTTCTACTGCCGAACTGTTTTCTGTGTTTTACAAAAATCTTCAACAGGGAATTCCTAAAGTCGAAGCACTCCGGCAGTCGAAATTGAATTACCTCGCGTCCGCAGAAATAGATGCCCGGAAAGCGCCGTTTTACTGGGCCGCTTTTACCCTGACTGGCGCCGATGGCGTAGTAACGCTGGAAAACGACCAATGGATAAAATGGTCGTTTGTAGCAGGCCTGCTGCTGTTAGCCGCAGTGTTGTTTTGGAGGTTTTTCCAGCGCCGTGGCCGTTGATAATAAGATGATCACCCCCAAACCCCGAACGGGGTTCGGGGGTACCCTTCTACTTATCCCGCAATTCCCGCCGCAGTATTTTACCCACATTGGTTTTTGGCAAATCCGTGCGGAACTGTATCTTTTTTGGCACTTTATAAGCCGTCAGGTTAGCGCGGCAATGTTCGATGACTTCCGCTTCGGTTAGTGAAGGGTCTTTTTTGACAATAAAAACCTGCACAACTTCGCCCGATTTTTCATCGGGCAAACCCAGCGCAGCCGACTCCAGCACTTTGGGGTGCATGGCCAGTACGTCTTCAATTTCATTCGGATAAACATTGAAGCCGGAAACCAGGATCATGTCTTTTTTGCGGTCGACAATCTGGAAAAAACCATCGGGGTGCATAAAACCCATGTCGCCGGTGCAAAGCCACCCGTCTTTGATGGTTTCAGCCGTCGATTCGGGGCGCTGCCAGTAGCCTTTCATAATTTGAGGCCCTTTGGCCTGTATCTCACCCACATGATCGGCGCCGGGCGGAGCGGATTGTCTTGTTCATCTACGATGCGGAGATCGGTGGAAGGCACCGGCATACCGATGGTACCCAAACGCATGGTGTCGTCCACGGGATTAACTGTCAGCACCGGGCTGCTTTCCGTCATGCCGTACCCTTCGGTCAGGCTACAGCCGGTGACCTGCTGCCAGCGCTCGGCAACGGCGCGTTGAACGGCCATACCACCGCCTACACTGGCTTTCAGGCTGCTGAAATCCAAAGAACTAAAGTCGGGGTGATTGAGCAATCCGTTGAACAAAGTGTTGACGCCGGTCACGATATTCGGCTTGTGCGTGCGCCATTCCTTGATAAGGGCCGGCAGGTCGCGGGCATTGACAATCAGGATATTGCATCCGCCGCAGCTCATAAAGGCTAAGCAATTGACGGTAAAAGCAAAAATATGGTAAAGGGGCAGGGGGCACAGGGCTATGACTTCCCGCTCTTGAAGTACCGGCGACAGCCAGGCCTTGATTTGCAGCATATTGGCCACAATATTCCGGTTGGTCAGCATGGCGCCTTTTGAAACGCCCGTGGTTCCGCCGGTGTATTGCAGCGCGATGGTGTCGTCCGGGCCGGTCTGGAAGGGTTTGAGGGTGAATTTGCGCCCCTGTTTCAATGCATCTTTAAAACAAACGGTATTGGACAGGCTGAACTTCGGCACCATTTTTTTGATACGCCGCACCACAAAATTGACCACCGCTCCTTTCAGTCCGAGCATTTCACCGATACTGGTGAGAATGACGGTTTTGATTTGCGTCTCTCCGATAACCTGTTGCAGGTTGGCGGCAAAGTTTTCGGCAATTACAATCGCTTTTGCGCCGGAGTCGGTGAACTGGTGCTTCATTTCCCGCGGCGTATACAGTGGGTTGGTATTGACCAATATCAATCCTGCCCGCAATGCGCCAAAAAGCGCAATCGGATACTGCAACATATTCGGCATCATCAGAGCGATACGGTCGCCGGGTTCGAGTCCGCGCGAATGCAGGTACGCGCCAAAGGCTTTGCTGAGTTCGTCTACCTGACCAAACGTGAGGGTTTTACCCATAAAAACGAAAGCAGGCAGATCCCTATACTTGGTAAAACACTCCTCCAGCATATCCAGGAGGCGCGGATATTGATTAGGTTCGATATTGACCGGTACACCGGCAGGGTAAATTTGTAGCCAGGGCTTTTCCATATTAGTTATCCGTTATTAGTTATTGGTATCGTGAGTCGTGAATCGTGAGGCGTGAATCGTGAGTGGCATTTCGTTAGATGAAAGAACTCAACATTCACCTAACGAAATGCCACTCACGCCTCACGATTCACGGCTCACGATTCACAAATATCTTGATATTCCAGTATTCTTCCGGGAAAAATCATGTGCGATATTTTATCAGCGCAATCGTGCTACCATAATGCCCGTTTGACCGCGCTGGCTGATGACATAGGCCGGCAGCGGCTGTTTGGAGATAATGACCCTGCCGGAAAGAGAAGAAGCGTGCATCAGGTGGATACGTCCATTTATTTTCACTGCAAAACCCTGGTGGGCAATGTCTAAATCGGCCTTGGCAGAAGTCAGCGACACGATATCCCCTTCCCGGATCAGGTGTTCCATTTTGGCGATGCGATTTTGAGGAATATAAAACCAGGCGTGCGCATTGATGCGTTTTTCCGCAGCTTGTACATCGCGTAGGATTGCCGGCTGTTGCACTTTGGGAAACTTGCCTGGCCGGGCGCTGATATAGCCGATTTTTTTTCGGTAAGCAATACCTCCCATTTCTTTGGTAAGATCATCCAACACACCCGTTTTTTCAGCCTGTAACAACCATCCTGTAAAATAATGGATCCGCGACCCATATCCGTCTACATCCCCTCCCCAATACCTAAGATGTTGTAATTGAGATTGATAGGCGGCGAAATTGCCTTGCCCGGTCTGCGCAATGGCTAAGCTGTTTTCGACAAAGGTCCAGCAATCGAGCTGGCGCAGGTTCAGGGTGAGGCGTTCCTCCCCGTGGCGATCCAGGGTACCATGTACATAAGGCGTTCCCAAAAAAGAGCGGGCAATGGCTAATGTTCTAAGTGGAATCGAGGTTTCTCCAGGGCTTATTTTTTGTTTTTCTATAAATAAAGCGGAATCAGGATCGGGTTTGAATGCGGATGCCTGCTCAAAAAGCATGGTTGAATCGGGAGGAACCATGTGGAACACTCCTCCGAGGAAACAGCAAATCAAGAGACCGGAAAAACGCATCTTAGGAATGAGGGTTGAGGAATGAGGAATGTTTAGGAATGAGGAGATGAGGAATGACCGAGCGTGACTAACAGAGATGAGGAGTGAGGTATGAGGAATGGCCGAGCGTGATGCCGGACATAACGCTCGGCCATACCTCACTCCTCATCCCTGTTAGTCACGCTCGGCATCCCTCAATCCCCATTCCTCATTCCTAAAAGAGTATTCCCGCCAGCGTAGCCGACAGGTAACTCGCCAGCGTGCCGGCAATAAGTGCGCGAAAGCCGAGCTTTGCCAGGTCTTCCCGCCTGCTGGGTTCGAGGGCCGAAATACCGCCGATCTGGATTCCCACCGAGCCGAAATTGGCAAAACCGCAGAGTGCAAAACTGACGATCGCGATTGTTTTTTCCGACAGCATGCCCTGTTCAATGATCGGTTTGAGTTGCAGGTAAGCGACAAATTCGTTGGCTACCAATTTCGTGCCCATGAGCGCGCCCGCCTGCGGCGCTTCGTGCCACGGAACGCCCATGGCCCAGGCAAAACCGGAAAACAAACCGCCCAGAATCGTATTCAACCCGAATTCCGGATGCCCGGCCAGCCCCCCTGCAGCGCCGAGAATATAATTGATGAGTGCAATAAGCGCTAAAAAACCAATCAGCATAGCCAGAACGTTCAGGCCCACTTTCAGGCCGTCGGAACAACCTGCGGAAATCGCATCCACAATATTGGAGTGCTGCTTGCCTACTTTTAGTGTCACCGTTCCCCCTGTTTCCGACTCTTCCGTTTCCGGATACATAATTTTGGCAATGGCCAAAGCGCCCGGCGCAGCCATGATACTGGCAGCAATGAGGTATTCCGCTTTGACCCCAAAAAGTATGTAGGTAGCCATCACCCCGCCGGCGATACAGGCAAAACTGCCAGACATGGATGCCATCAACTCCGATTTGGTCATACCTTTCAGATAAGGTTTGATCATAATCTGCGCCTCTACCTGGCCCACAAAAGCGCTCGAAATATTGCTCAGCGCTTCGGCGCCGCTCACCCGCATAATATAGTTAAGCCCTTTGGCGAGTTTTTCTACAATCCATTGCATCAGCCCGATATGGTAAAAAATATTGACTAGGCAAGCCACAAAGATGATGGTCGGGATAATTTTGAAAAAGAAAATAAATCCGTTTTCCGGGCCGAAAAAAGAACCCAACTTGACTTGATCTGACAGAATACCAAAAACAAACCTGGCACCTTCGTCGGAGAAACTCAGCACTTTGGTTACAGCTCTACCCAGCCATTCAAAAATGGATTTCCCAACCGGCGTTTTCAGGATAAACACCGCCAACAATGCCTGCACGAGCAATCCCATACCAACAGTGCGGTAATTAATCGCCTTGCGATTATTGGATAATAAATAAGCCGTACCTAAAATAAGGATGATACCAAGAATGCCGATAAGTCGATCCATGTGGAGCAGAAAAATAAAAAAAGTGAGCAAATACGCGTGCTTGCCTGCAAGTTTAAAAATACTTCTTTTTTAGCATAAAAAACTGATAATCAATATTTTATCATTTTTTCACTCCACCAAAAAGTATCTCCACCCTGCAAATCAGGTTCCTTTAACAGGCGAAATGTACGCTTCGCGTGCGGTTCTCAAAAATTTCAGACGCGAAAGCATAATTTTGCCCGGCTTTATTCGTGTTTGGGTGTTTTTGTGTTTTGGTGTTTTGGAGGTACATGCCCCAGCATTTATCCTTCCTTTTTTGGACATAGAAACCCGAGCGCAGGGCGCCCACCAAAACACGAAAACACGAAAACACCAAAACACTAAAACACACACCTACATCCTTATGCAACCTTATGTCCTGGGTATCTGCGGCGGTAGCGGCAGCGGAAAAACAACTTTTATCCGGCGATTGCGCGAGCGATTTGCCTTGTCGGAATTGTGCATTGTATCGCAGGACGACTATTACCTGCCCCGCGCTGAACAACACAAGGACGACAACGACGAGTACAACTTTGACCTGCCGCAGTCATTCGATAAGAAGAAATTTCGCAGCGACCTGCTGCGACTAATCAGCGGCGAAACCGTGACGATCCAGGAATATACTTTTAACAATCCCGACGCCGAACCCAAACTGCTGGTGTTTCAGCCGGCTCCGATTATTGTCATCGAAGGGTTGTTTGTATTTCACTACAAGAAAATTGCGCCCTTACTCGACCTGAAAATTTTCATCAACGCAAAAGAAAACCTGAAAGTCATCCGCCGCATCCACCGCGACCAGGTGGAGCGGGGTTACCCCATCGAGGATGTGTTGTACAAATATGAGCACCATGTATTGCCTTCTTTCGAGCGGTTTATTCAGCCCTACAAAGAAGAAGCAGATATTGTGGTCAATAACAACAAGGACCTGGAAATCGGATTGTCGGTGGTGGAGGGGTTTCTGCGGAACAAACTTCGGACTTAGTTATCCGTTATTAGTTATCAGTTATCGGGTTTCAGGCTGAAATAGCGAAAGTATGCACCATCCATTTCCCCATACCGAACCAGATTACCTATAACAATAAGGGATCAGAAATATACCCTTCAAAACCAATTCCAGCCTGAAACCCGATAACTGATAACTAATAACCGATAACTAACTATGGAAGATTGGGAACTAGATTTTGAATGGCTGCGCGTGCAGCACAAGGTGAAAGAGGCCATGCGTCAGGAGACACTTCCCGACTTGAATATGGTATTGTTTCTGATCGGGATACAGGAACTGGGGCGCTGGAAGCGCAGTTTTTCCAAAGAAGAAAAACAGGACCTGATGCACATTGCAGTATGTCGGCTGCTGGCAAGCGAAGAATATTTTGAATTTGTCGGACGGGACGACGATGGCTGGCCGCATTACCGGCAGGTCAGGGAAATGCCCGCACAAAATACCGTACAACAAGAAAAAGTCCTGAAAATAGCGGCAGTACGCTATTTTCAGGACCTGGAAAAGGAAGATAGTGTTTAGTTGAGCATGTTGACGGTTGAGATTGTTTGGGGCCACTCTTGGCAATCATTACCGTTCATTGAGGGCCCTCAAAAATCTCAACCCCTAACTGCTGCACAAACACCTCTACACCCTATTGCAGAACGATTTCCCGTTCAGACATCATCTTGCGGATGTTGATGAGCGCATAGCGCATACGACCCAGGGCTGTATTGATACTAACGCGGGTCAGCGATGCGATTTCTTTAAAACTCATGTCGGCATAATGGCGCAGAATGACCACCTCGCGCTGCTCTTCGGGCAATGAATCCACTAAGCGGCGGATGCGGTTGTGGGTTTCGCTGCGCATGATGAGCGTATCGGCAGCGTCATCGCCCACGCGGAGTACATCGAAAATATCGAATTCTTCCGTCGGGCTGATGTGCGAGCGGCGCTTGTTGCGGCGGTGATAGTCCACGCACATATTGTACGAAATGCGCATCGCCCATTGCACGAATTTACCTTCGTGGTTGTACTTTCCCTTGCGGAGGGTGTCGATAATTTTGATAAAAACTTCCTGGAAAATGTCTTCCGCCAAAGCTCTGTCCTTGACAAAAAGATAAATGGAAGTGTAGATTTTGCCTTTATAGCGCTGAAGGAGCACTTCGAAGGACTGTTCGTCGCCGCTGGTATAGCGTGCGATCAACTCTTGATCACTGAGAATCGGCATAACTTGCATGAGCAAAGTAGGTTTTGCTGTTTAACCCCTTAAATTGAAGGAAATTTAATTGGTGTACAAGTTGAATCCGATAAGCGATGTGGTTGGTGAGAAATGTGTTGGTGTCTGATTGACGAGGCCAAATGTAATCACATTTATTGCCCTGACAAAAACTTTTTTTTAATTTTAACATCTTTTAAGAGTTTTTTCAGGGTTTTCACTGAAACGATTTCAAAAACCTGCTCGTTTTCAATACTTTTGCAGCCGGTTTTCAGGCAAATTGGTGTGTATCTTTTTTTCATTTTTAACAAACAATACCTGCTGCTCCGCAAGAGTCAGCCCCAACCGGTTGATTCGCCAGGTACACACGCCATTCCAATTGAAGCGATAGCAGTTGCATTTTCATGGAAATACTGATAGTACTCGTACTTATAGTGCTGCATGGTTTTCTCGTTCTGGGAGAAATTGCCCTGCTGACGGCCAAACGCTCGCGCCTGGAAGGAGAAAAATTAAAAGGCAATCTCAATGCGGCGGTGGCTGTCGACCTGCTCGATCATATTGACAACTACCTGTCTGCCATGCAAATTGGCATTACCCTTATCAGCATCGTAGAAGGAGCATACGCGGGCGTAGCTATTGGACATAAACTGGAACCAGTAGTTGCCTTGATACCGGCCTTTGCGCCGTACACGGAACAAATTTCCATTTCCATCGTCGTCACCCTGATTACATATTTTTCGCTCATCATCGGCGAACTGGCGCCCAAGTACATCGCCATTCAATACGCCGAAGCGCTGGCCATCGCCTGTGCGCCGGTTATGCTTTTTATTACCAAAGTGACCGGCCCGATCTCCACCTTTTTAAGTTGGTCCACCAAAATGTTTATGCGTTTGTTGTTTATCAAACCCAATGATCAGCAAAGCATTTCGGAGGATGAAATCAAACTGATGGTCAAAATGGCCAATCAGCAAGGTGTGCTGGAACAAAAAGAAAGCGAATTTATTCAAAATATACTGCGCTTTGCCGACCGGGACGCTTATACCGTGATGACCCACCGGAACAATATCGAATGGCTGGATATAAAGGCCCAAAGAAGTGAAAACGACCGGGTGATCCGGGAAAGCGGTTACACCAAATTTTTAGTCTGCGAAGATACCGTTGAAAACATCCTGGGGGTTATCAAATTGCGCGACTACTTCGACAACTGCGACAAACCGGGGTTTAATATGCGTGAAATCCTGACCCAGCCCCTGTTTATCCCGGAAACGATGAATGCCCTGAAAATCCTGGAACGCTTCCGGAAAGAGCGCAATTATTTCGCCGTGGTGGTGGATGAATATGGTTCCACGCAGGGAATTATTACCTTGCATGACCTTACGGAGAATATTTTCGGTAACCTACCCGATATGGACGACATCGAGGAGCCTTCCATCATTGTTCGCGAAGACGGCAGCCTCCTGGTCGACGGCATGATCCCGATCGATGAATTCCGCGAAACGATCAGCCTGAAAGAATTTGATTTTGAAGATGCAGATTACTCGACACTGGCCGGTTTTATCCTGTATAAATTGAGCGAAGTCCCCAAAGCAGGCGATTTCCTGGAGACGGAAGGCCACCGGTTTGAAATTGTAGATATGGATAAGAGTAAAATCGATAAAGTATTGGTGTCGAAGGTACTTGTGGGGGAGAAAGAAGAAGCGGAGCATTAGGTTTATGAGGGTTGATAATGGTTTATGAGGTTGATGAGGTTGATATACAGCCGCTCAATAAGAGTAAAATCGCTTCATTATTGAGTGGCTGTATATCAACCTCATCAACCTTATAAACCTCATAAACCATTATCAACCTTATAAACCCTCATCAACCTTCATCAACCATTTTACCCAACCATGCCCGCACCGGATTTTTCAAAAATAGAATTTGACCCTGCCTTGCGGCCCGCTGCAACGCATGAAGACCAAACTACATCACCATTCCGGCGATTTGTAGCAGGTATACCACCTTTTTTGGGCGGGCCTTATGCTGCCATGTACGTCACTCAACCCTGGACCATCCGCCAGTATGCGGGTTTTTCCACAGCGGAAGCCAGCAATGCCTTCTACCGCCGCAACCTCGCTGCCGGGCAAAAAGGGCTTTCCGTGGCATTCGACCTGGCGACCCACCGGGGCTACGATTCCGATCATCCAAGGGTGCAGGGCGATGTAGGCAAAGCCGGGGTGGCCATCGATTCTGTGGAGGATATGAAAATCCTGTTCGAGCGGATTCCGCTTGATCAGATGTCCGTTTCCATGACCATGAACGGAGCGGTCATCCCGATCATGGCTTTTTATATTGTGGCCGCTGAAGAGCAGGGCGTTTCGCCGGAAAAATTATCCGGCACTATCCAGAATGACATCCTGAAGGAATTTATGGTGCGCAATACATACATCTACCCGCCGGGGCCGAGTATGCGCATCATCAGCGATATTTTTGCGTATTGCGCCCGGCAGATGCCCAAATTCAACTCCATTTCCATTTCCGGCTACCACATGCACGAGGCCGGTGCGCCTGCGGAAATAGAACTGGCCTACACCCTGGCCGACGGACTGGAATACATCCACGCCGGTTTGTCTGCCGGACTCGATATCGACGATTTCGCGCCGCGCCTCTCGTTTTTCTGGGGAATTGGCATGAATCATTTTACTGAAATCGCCAAAATGCGGGCAGCGCGGCTGCTGTGGGCCAAATTAGTCAAACCATTTAACCCGAAAAGTAATAAATCGCTGGCCCTGCGCACGCATTCCCATACCTCCGGGTGGTCGCTGACCGAGCAGGATCCCTTCAATAACGTAGCCCGTACCTGTATTGAAGCGATGGCGGCCGTTTTTGGCGGCACACAAAGCCTGCACACCAATTCGTTCGATGAAGCGATGGCGTTGCCGACCGACTTTTCGGCAAAAATCGCCCGCGACACCCAGATTTTTATCCAGCAGGAATCGGATGTATGCAAAGCGACCGACCCCTGGGCAGGCTCTTATTTTGTGGAAAAACGCACCGAACAACTCGTGGAAGCCGCCTGGGCGCTCATTCAGGAAGTGGAGCAACTCGGCGGCATGGCCAAAGCCATCGAAGAAGGATTGCCCAAACTCCGCATTGAAGAAGCCGCTGCCCGCAAGCAGGCGCGTATCGATGCCGGCGCCGAAAAAATTGTAGGCGTTAATATTTTCCAGGTGACCGACCACGAAAAATTTGACATCCTGGAGGTGGACAATACTGCCGTGCGCGAATCCCAGATTCAACGTTTGCAGGAGCTCCGCAAACAGCGCAACGAAACGCAGGTTCAAAAAGCCCTGGCGGCCATCCGGCAATTGGCCGGGGAGCCGACGCCACAGGACGGTACGCTAGAGGAAGATATGGATAAAAACCTGCTTGCCCTGGCCGTACAAGCCGCCCGCCGCCGCGCTACCCTCGGCGAAATATCGTCGGCGATGGAAGATGCTTTCGGGCGTTATGTTGCCACTACCCGCACCATTTCGGGCGTTTATGCAGCCAATATGAGTAAAAACGAAGATTTTGAAAAAGCCCGCCTGTTAGCCGACGAATTCGCCGCGCTGGAAGGCCGCCGCCCGCGCATTATGATCGCCAAACTGGGTCAGGATGGCCACGACCGGGGTGCAAAAATCATTGCCACCGCTTTTGCCGACCTCGGTTTTGATGTGGATATCGGTCCGATGTTCCAGACGCCCGCCGAAGCGGCGCGGCAGGCTGTTGAAAATGACGTCCATATTCTGGGCATTTCTTCCCTTGCAGCCGGACACAAAACGCTGGTGCCACAAACCATTGCCGCACTGCGGGAACTGGGCCGGGAAGACATTCTGGTCGTGGTCGGCGGCGTTATTCCGCAGCAGGACTACGAATACTTACGGGAAGCCGGCGCTGCGGCCATTTTCGGCCCCGGAACGGTGGTGGCTAAGGCTGCGCAGGAATTGTTGGAGGGGTTGAAAGGGGGTTTGATGGTTTGAGGTTGTTGAAGAGTTTGATGAGAATGTTGAAAGATAAACCCTTTGAGGAACCAATGACTTAAAGTCCACCCTCAGCATTCTCAACTCTCAACAACCTCAACAACCTCAACAACCAAGGAACCATATTTTGATTTAAACCGTTCTTGTGCCTGTTTTGAATAATATGGAAATAGGAACCGTAGTAAAATCCACCGGCAGTTGGTACAATGTACTGCTCGACTCTGGTGAAATGATGCAGTGTCGTATTGTAGGTAAATTTCGCCTCGACGATATTCCGCTGACCAACCCTGTTGCCGTGGGCGACCAGGTAGAAGTACACCCGGAGGACAACGGGCAGGGCATGATTAAAAAAATACTGCCCCGCCGCAACTGTGTGGTACGACAGTCGCCGCGCCGCAAGCACGACCTGCATTTGATGGCTTCCAATATCGACCAGGCTGTGCTGATTGTCACTGTCGTGGAGCCTTCCCTGAAACCCGGTTTTATCGACCGTTTTCTGGTGATGACCGAACGCGATGAAATACCCGTCACGATTATTTTTAACAAAAGTGACCTGTACGATGCGGAAGATATGGAGAAATTCGAGGAAATGAAGGCCGTTTATACCAAAATTGGTTACGGCGTGCTGCTCACTTCCGTTGTACAAAACGTTGGTTTGGAAACTTTTAAACAACTGTTACAAGGCAAAACGACCCTCGTCAGCGGCCAGTCGGGCGTAGGTAAAAGCAGCCTTGTCAATGCCATTCAGGGACACCTGGAATTGCGTACCGGCGAGATCAGCGATTACTCCGGAAAAGGGCAACACACCACCACCTTTGCAGAAATGTTTGAACTGGACTTCGGCGGGCGACTGATCGACACGCCGGGCATTAAAAACCTCAGTTTTAATGACAAGGACAAAGCCAACCTGGCGCACAGTTTCCGGGAATTTTTTGCCCTTTCCAAAAACTGCCGTTTCGGCGGCTGCCTGCACCGCAACGAACCCGGTTGCGCCGTACACGAAGCGCTGCGCCAGGGCGAAGTGAGCGAATTGCGCTACCTGAATTACCTCGGGCTGCTGGAAGAGGCGGAAGACCAGAATTACTGGGAGCGAAACAAGGAATACTAGGGTTTTCGTTTTACCTCCGGCACAACGATTTCTTTCTCCTTCCGCCATTCCGCCAGATCCAGCAATTCCGTTTTGCCTTCTTTTTTTAACAGTCGCACCAGTTCGCAGCAATGTTCAAAAAATGTGCGGGAACTGCCCGGCTCCAGCATTTTACCCGGCTTATAGGCGATCAGGTAGTAGTTGCTGCCTTCCAGGTGTACGGGCGGACGCTCTGTGAGAAAATCCTGTAAAGCAGGTGTAAATTTTTGCCGGATCAATTGATCAAATTCGCTGGTCAGCCAGAATTTTTCAGAAAAATCCGGGCTTTCAGAAAAATTAATATCATCCTTCCAGCCGATTATTTTCAACACTTTGTGCCACCAGTTTTCGGGTTTCAAACGAAAATCGGGCAAATACCAGTTTTTATCATTGGCAAAAAAGACCGTCTGTGAGACCCTGTGGCTACTTTTCCCGGTGGAAACAACATAGGAATAATCAAACAGGTATACTTCCGTATCGTCTACATAACCGCGCAGGATATTACTGACGCGGCCATTTCTGCCCCAGGAAGAGCGCTCCCGCACAAACAGGTCGAATTGTTGCAGCTGTCTGCCCAGCCCCAGTGTATCCTTCGGCAACAAGGACAAGCCCAGTTCCTGTCCCAGTTTTTCCCTTTCCGCCAGGCGCTGGGCATCGCGCCGTGATTTCCACATAAAACCCAGTGTAACAAAAGTGATAGCCAAACCAGACGAGACAAGTATGGCAGACAGCACATCAGCAGCAAGAAGTAGCATAGGCGAACAAATTGAGGCCGTAAAAGTGCTAAAAAGTAATGGGATTTGTATTCCCAGTTGGTAATGTACTTTTGCGCGATGCAACGAATTGCTTATTTTTCACTCCGGATCGTCATTGTGCTGTTTCGATGGCTGCCTTTCCGGGCATTGTACATACTTTCCGATGGCATTGCATTTCTGCTTTGCCATGTGATCCGTTATCGCAAAAATGTAATTGCCGACAACCTGCAACGGGCATTTCCCGAAAAAACGAAAGCCGAAATCCGGGATATTACCCGTGAATCCTACCGCAGCCTGTCAGATGTACTGGTGGAAACGCTCAAATCTTTCAGCATGTCAGTTGGAGCATTGACGCATCGCTGCCGACCGGTCAATCCCGAATTACTCAACCGCTACCTCGACCGCAACCAACCGGTCATCCTGGCAGGCACCCACCTGGGCAACTGGGAATACAGCGGATTAACGATGCCTCCTGCATTTCATGGTATCACTATCGGCGCCTTTAAACCATTGAGGAATAAGAAAATGGAGCATTTTCTCAATCTGGCACGCGCAAAAACCGGCATGGAAATGGTTCGAATGGACGACGTGTATCGCGTTATGCGATTACGCAGCAGTGAAGCAGCCGTATTCCTGCTCCTCGCAGATCAGTCGCCCAGTAGTCGTAAAAGCGCACACTGGGTTTCTTTTTTCGGGCAGCAAACGGCATTTCTCCCGGGTGTAGATGTGCTGAGTAGAAAATTTGTTTGCCCCGTTGTTTACTATCGCACCGAACGACTGCGCCGTGGATTTTATGAAATCGTATTCGAAGAAATATGCTCCGATCCGAACGCCATGCCGGAAAAAGGAATTACCCGGGCGTATGCGCAGCTGCTCGAACGAAATATCCGCCAACGCCCCGAACAATGGCTGTGGAGCCATAGGCGGTGGAAAATGAAGGCAGTAGGGCATGTCCGCATTCCTCGGTCATTCCTCACCCTATCCCTGTTTCCTTTTTTCTCCAGAGGTAAAACATCCCCCCCAGGCTCACTACAAACAACCCGATGGAAATGATTTCGGCCTGTGTCATGCTGATTCCGAACACATCGTGTACGACATTAACCCGGATTTTTTCGATGACAAACCGCTCGATGGCAATCAGCGCGAGGTACACAAAAAACAACATACCGGTGATTTTCAAACGTTTGCGCAAATACCACAACAGCGCGAACACGGCGCTCATCATCAGAATTTCATAAAAAGGCGTGGGATATACCGGTTCGGAAAGTTGCATACAATAATCGAACGGGCAATGCGGGATCGGTTCGCTGACCACCGGATCAGTGTATGCGGTGTTGAGTACATGATGCGGATAGCGGTATGCCCACATCCAGTCCGGCAAAAAAGACATCCAGCCTGGTTTGGGAGCGGCATTTACAATGCCCCAGTCGCCATCGCCGCTGAGTTGGCATCCAATACGCCCTATCCCGTATCCAGCCGTCAGTGCAGGCGCGACGGCATCGGCTGTGGGCCAGAAAGGAATACGATGGCGGTACATATAGCCTACTACGGCAATAAAGCCCATCACCAGCCCTCCGAAAAAAGCAAGTCCGCCGCCCGAGGTAAGGGTGCCGATCGGGTCTTCCACAAAAGATTCCCAGTTGTCGAATAAATCAAAAATTTTAGCGCCCAGGATACCGCCAATGGCCGCCGCTACCGTCATTTCATTGATGCGGTCGTGGGGCCAGATCAGCACTTCTTTGGTGACCGGTTCCGTTTTCTTTTTGCGCTGCGCTTCCCACCAGGTCAGTCCGCCCAGCAAAGCGGCCCCGATCAGTGCGGCTGGCCAGTTCATTTTGGCAGATAAAATTACGGAGGCGGGATCTTGCCGGAAATCAAGAAAATGTTGGAACGCGTATCCGCCTTTGCCGCCCAGCAGGAGACCAACCAAAGCATTGCTGCCGATCTCTGCCCAGGTAGCAGGGGCGCCTTCGGTGATGGTCGTTTTACCGGGTTGATAATAACCTTCCTGTGCTTTGCGCTTGAGTTCGGCATAAAAAACCACCGCGCTGGCCAAAAAAGCCATCGCCAGCATGAAGCCGAACATTTTAAAAATGGAAAGCCAGTTATCTGGCGCTGTGCCAATCAGATCGTGAAAAAGGTAAGATAAATCCGGGTACATAATTTTCTGAATATCAGTTTTTTATAAAAAATTTGCGGCAAAGATAGAAAACGGCGCGGCTAATCTCCGATAAGAAAATTTAGCATCACTTCAAACCGCATAAACGTTCCAAAACACCCGGCCAACTTTAAAACCATTCTGAAAAAGCGAAAATAATCAGGTCTATGGCAGATTCTCCCCGGCACTTTCTATTTTTGCCGCACTTTTCTCAGTAACACATAACCGGATAAAATGGACAATATTGAAAATACCCGTGGCAAAGGCTATTGCATGTTATACCTGATCATGTTTTTGTTTTTTGCAGTAGCCTTGGTTCTCATGCTCTACAACCGCAACAGCATACTGGATTTCCCGAAATGAGGAGGCCTGAATGGGTTTATAAGGGTTGATGAAGGTTGATAAGGTTGATATACAGCCGCTCGAAAAGAGTGAAATCGCTTCATTTTCGAGCGGCTGTATATTATCAACCTTCATCAACCCTTATAAACCCTCATCAACCCATTCAGGAAAATATCTCGTACACGGCCCAGGCCCCGAAGTAAGCCAGCAAACTCATGGCAAAAAACTGAAGGGCGGCCCATTTCCAGCCACCTGTTTCGCGCCTGACCACAGCCAGCGTACTGAAACATTGCATGGCCAGGGCGTAAAAAACGAGTAGCGACATGGCTGTCGCCAGCGAATACACCGGTTTACCCGTATCGCTGAAAGTCTCTGTTTTCATCTTGCTGCGCAAGGTGGCTTTCGCCTCGTTTTCGTCTCGGTTGTTGATGTCGCCTTCTTCCGAACCCATATTGTACAGCACCGCCAATGTGCCCGTAAACACTTCGCGTGCTGCAAAAGAAGTGAGTAGGGCAATTCCGATTTTCCAGTCATAACCCAAAGGGCGAATCACAGGCTCAAAAGACTTGCCCATTTTTCCGGCAAAAGAGGCTTCCAGCCTGCGCTGTTGCACAAAATCTTCCGTTTGGCTGGAATCGAGGCGCATGGCAGTCGCCTCCGTATGCGCCTGTTGGGTCGCCTGGGCAATCGAATCGCCCGGCCCATATCGCGACAAGGCCCACAATACAATCGAAACAACCAGGATTATTTTGCCTGCGCCGGCAATAAAAGCCACACATTTTTCCCAAACGGAAAGCCACACATTTTTCCAGTGCGGCATGCGGTATTCGGGTAGTTCAATGGCTAAAAAAGACGGTTCGCGGGTGCGCAGCCATTTTTTCATGGCCCAGCCCGACAAGAGGGCAGCGACTACGCCCAGGGCATACATGCTGCCGAACACCAGCGTCTGGGCGCTCAGTATGCCGGCCACTTTTACTGCGGGAACAGCCAGGCCGATCAACACCAGATACACCGGAATACGCGCACTGCAACTGATAAAGGGCGTCACCATCACCGTGATGAGGCGCTCCTGCCAGTTGCCGATCGTGCGGCTGCTCATAATGGCAGGCACCGCACAGGCGCTACCGCTGATCAGCGATATGACACTGCGCCCGTTCATGCCAAAACGCCGCATGGTTTTATCGAACATAAACACCACCCGCGCCATGTACCCGACTTCTTCCAGAATAGCAATGAGCAGAAAAAGCAACGCAATTTGTGGTACAAACACCAGAATACCTGACAATCCGGCCAGAATACCATCCGTGAGCAGTTCTGTGAACCAGCCCTCCCCGAGGGTCGATTGTACGCCGTCGCTCAGGATGCCGAATCCGTTTTCGATAGCATCCATCGGATAACCGCTCCAGTCGAAGATGGCCTGAAATATCAGCAACATGACCGCTACGAAAATAAACGGCCCCCACCAGCGATGCGTCAGAACGGCATCTATCCGGTCCGTGGCAGTGCTTGGGAAAACGGGGGGCTGCTGAATCGCATCGCGGACGATGGGCACAAAACGATCAAAACGATCGAGCGTTTCATCCACCTGCGCCCGCAGGGATTGAAAATCCTTGGTTTCGGCAATTGTGCCGAGTATCTCTCTTTGCTGGCGCTGCAAAAACGGGAGCCAGTCGCGGTGGTGTACCAGCAACAGGGCACGATACGGATTGTCGATACCCAGGTTGTGCCGTACAGCATCGGCTATCTGTTTTTCCCCATCACTGAGTTTGTAAAAAAATACATTTTCAGCAGTCCTGATGGGGTTTTTCAGTGTTTTTTCAACTTCAGACAGCAGTTTCTGAATATTATCTTCCTTCCGGCCGCTGATGGAAATGACTGGAATGCCGAGTCGCTCGATCAGTTTGGCCGTATTCACCTTGATGCCCATTTCAAGGGCGGTATCCGACATGTTCAGGGCCAGAATGACAGGCAGGTGCAGGTCTAAAAGTTGGGTAAGCAGCAACAGATGCCGCTCCAGGTGGGTCACATCGGCAATATAAACTAGAACATCCGGGAAAAACGGATTCTGTGGATCGCACATAACGGCGGCGACCAATTTCTCATCGGAAGAAGTGGGATATAAACTGTAAGTACCGGGAAAATCAATCAGGGTGGCTTCCTTTCCGCTCGGGAAGCGCATACGGCCCTTTTAATTTCTACCGTAACGCCCGGAAAATTGCCTGTTTGCTGCCGAAGCCCGGTCAACAGATTAAACACAGTCGATTTTCCCGAGTTTGGATTGCCAACCAGTGCTACCTTCGGCGTTCTGTCCTCCTCCTGTTGCATCATATTTCCAAAAGAATGCTGGCAGCCTCTTCTTCCCGCAATGCAATACGAACACCATCCACTTTGATATAATAGGCATTACCAAAGGGCGAAGTGCGCACCATTTCGATACGGGTGCCTGGCAAAACACCCATGGCAGTCAGTTTACAAGCCAGCGCCGCATCCGAAATAGAGATGGTGCAGGCGCTTTCGTTTATTTTAAGATCGGGGATCGTACGGTAACGGCGTTGCATAAATCTGGTTAGGTAAATTAGACAAAATCCAAACAGCGCAAATGTAGTAGTTGTTTTCAATTTACCCTGAAAAGTTATGCAAGAGATTTGTCATGGGTACAAGTAACATTCGTCAGAGCGGCGAAAATCCATGAATTATCCACTATCATCCGTTTTTCCCGCCGTGCAGCAACTGTTTGGTTAGTTTATTAGTTATCGGTTATCAGTTATCGGTTGTTAGGCTTGGCTACTCAAAAATGCCAAGCCTGATAAGACTGATAACTGCCAACATGATAACTGATAACCGTTTCGGCATGGGGAACAAGTCTTAATATCCTTTCTCCATTCCTGCCTGAAAGCCCGATAACCAATAACAGATAACTGATAACTAACTGATGAATTTTATTCTGAAAATGGCCTGGCGCGATAGTCGCCGCAACCGGAGCCGCCTGCTGCTGTTCATTTCGGCCATCACGGTGGGCATTGCGGCACTGACGGCTGTTCGCTCTTTTTCCGTCAATCTGATGGGTGATATCGACCGCGAGGCCAAAACCCTGCTGGGCGCCGATCTGCTGATCGATGCCAACCAGCCCGCGCCCGATTCTATTTTGGCCAAATTCGAGACGCCCGGTACGGAAAAAGCCGAAGTCCTGAATTTTCTGAGCATGATCCGCTTTCCTAAAAATGGTGGCACCCGGCTTTCCCAAATCCGCTCTTTGGAAGGCGACTACCCTTTTTACGGAAAATGGAAAAGCCTGCCGGAGGACTCCTGGCGCAGCTTTCGTACAGGCAAAAAAGCGCTGGTCGACCACGCCCTGATGCTGCAATACGGCATTCAGCCTGGCGACAGCATCCAGATTGGCGATGTGACGTTTCTGGTGGAAGGCGACCTGCTGTCCTCGCCCGGTCGCGCAGGCATTGCGTCCAGTATTGCCCCGGTGGTATTTATTACCTCCGAATGGCTCGACAGCACCGGACTGGTGCAACGCGGCAGCCGGGTCGATTACCAGTATTTTTATAAAATGCCCGCCGGTAGCGATCCCGATGCGCTGGTGAAAGGCATGGACAAAGAACTGGAAAAAGCCAACCTGAACTCGGATACCGTGGAAAGCCGCAAACGAAGCATCGGATCGGCTTTCGGCAACTTCGGCACTTTCCTTAATCTCGTCGGATTTATCGCTCTGCTGCTGGGCTGCATCGGCGTGGCCGGCGCGGTACACATCTACATCAAAGACAAACTGCCCACAGTCGCTATCCTGCGCTGTCTGGGCGCCAGTGGCCGGAAGGCGTTTTACGTTTACTTAGTTCAGGTGGCCGGCATCGGACTGCTGGGCGCTATTGCAGGAGCGCTGGCGGGTTCGTTGATTCAAAAAATGTTGCCCTGGCTTCTCAGCGACTTGCTGCCGATTGAATCGGTAAGCACCAACTTTTCAGCCGGAGCGATCCTGCAAGGCATCGTTTTGGGCCTTTCCGTGGCGGTGTTGTTTGCGCTGCTGCCTTTATCCGGCATCCTGAAAACATCGCCGCTGCGCACGCTGCGCGCTTCTTTTGAGGAAAATACCGAAACTTCGGGACGACCCGATTTGCTGCGCTTGGGCGTGTATTCGTTAATTCTGTTGTCCATCTTTGGTTTCACCTGGTGGCTGGTGCGCAACTGGACGGAGACGTTCTTTTTTATGGGCGGTATAGCCGCCGCTTTTTTGATTTTGTGGGGCATTTCCAAACTGCTGACGATCCTGTTGCGCCGCTTTTTCCCAAAAAAATGGAGTTATATCGCCCGGCAGGGCATCGCCAATTTATTCAGGCCCGAAAACCAGACGGTTTTGCTGGTGGTCACGATCGGCCTGGGCACCATGCTGCTGTCCACCTTGTTTCTGATTCAAAACCTGCTGTTGAAACAGGTGGAGTTCTCCGGCAGCGGCAATCAGCCGAATATGATCCTTTTTGATATTCAGTCCGGCGAAAAAGATAGCGTAGCGGCTTTGGTACAAGCCACAGGCATGCCACTCATGCAGCAGGTGTCGGTGGTCACTACCCGCGTAGAAACCATCGATGACCGCACCAAAGCGCAGGACGAAGCCGACTCCACCAATGCCATGCCACGCTGGGTCTGGGATCGCGAATACCGCGTCACTTTCCGCGATACGCTGATCGATACGGAGGAAATTCTCGAAGGGGAATGGGTGGGAACCCACACGCCCGGCCAACCCGTCAAAGTGTCCATTTCCGACGGCCTGCAAAAAGCCATGAAAGCCAAAATAGGCACCCGAATCGTGTTCAATGTGCAGGGCACCCGGCTCGAATGTGAAGTGGGCAGTGTGCGAAAAGTGGATTTCAACCGGGTGCAGACCAATTTTCTGGTGCTGTTCCCCACGGGCGTACTGGAGCAGGCGCCGCAATTTCACGTGGTCATTTCCCGGGTGAGCAGCGCCGAGCAATCTGCGCGTTTCCAAAGCGAACTGGTGCGGCGTTTCCCCGGCATTTCGGCCATCGACCTGACACAGATACTGAAATCGGTGGATGAAATACTGGGAAAAGTATCGTTTGTGATCCGTTTTATGGCGCTGTTCAGCATCCTTACCGGACTACTGGTGCTCATCAGTTCCATTTATCAGGGCAAGTTTGCCCGCATCCGGGAAAGTGTGCTGTTGCGCACCCTGGGCGCCAGCCGCCGTCAGATTCTGCTGATCAATGCCCTGGAATATTTTTTACTCGGCGCACTGGCCTGCCTGGCAGGTATCGGGTTGTCGGTAGCGGGCGCCTGGGCTTTGGCGCGTTTTGCCTTCAAAATTCCGTTTCAACCCGAATGGTGGCCGCTGATCGCCACTTTTGGCATTATTACGATCATTACGGTGCTCATCGGGCTGTTTAACAGCCGGGAGGTGGTGAACAAGCCGCCACTAGAGGTACTGAGAGCCGAAGTAGGAGTCCGAAGTGCGAAGTCGTCAGTGCGAAGTCCGTAGAGTGCGCCGTTTCATGTTTGGGTTTTCAATAAGTGAAACGGCGCACTCTACGGACTTCGCACTTCGCACTGTAGACTTCGCACTTGCTTCGCACGACTTCGGACTTTTAACGCTTGAGGCTTATGTACTCCTTCACAACTATAAAGATAAAAAAACCGAGTAGGATGATCATCATAATTAATATAGAATACTCTCTGCCATTTACCAACTTCAATTTGTCGGATTTACTATAATACCTGCATTCGAACGTCTTGAGTTTTCCGCTTATTAACGCATTGCACATATCCCTGAACACATCTAAATGGTACTGTTTCCCATTGTACATCACCTTGGCATAACACGTTCTTGTCTTACAGACTGTACTTCCCGGGACAACACTTACCATTACGTCATTGCCCAGTTTTGCTATTTCATAATCAACAATAGCGTCGCGTAATGCAAGCACGCCAACTGCAAGCATACAAAAG
>JADJSY010000019.1 GCA_016711435.1 Lewinellaceae bacterium | reverse complement strand
TCGGCGCCGGAATTTTGGTGGCGGGTTTTGCAGCAACCGGTTTTTCTTCAGGCGTAGGCTTATCTGTTTCTTCTGACATAAGAGTTATCTGTTATTAGTTATTGGTTATCAGTGTTGGTGAAGGTTGAAATGAGGGTTTATAAGGGTTGATGAGGGTTGATATACATCCGCTCGGAGAAAGTAAAGTCGCTTCATTTTCGAGCGGATGAATATCAACCTTCATCAACCCTTATAAACCCTCATCAACCTTTATAAACCTTCATCAACTCGTAAACGGAATTTCAGCGCAAAGTTAATTGAATTTCCAAAACAGCCGTAGCCCCAGAAAAGTGTCCGAAAGATTCAATTTTTTTTCAAACCCCTGATCACCACTTTGCCCGTTCCTTTGGAATCGCAGGGATAGGAAAAATCTTTTTCCAGGGCTATCGGGTCATTCAACGTTGTATAAAACGCATCCAGGAAGGATAGCGTACTTTTAACATATTTCTCATCCAGCAGTTCGCAATTGGTATATACAGCATATAGGTCATTTTTCAGGAGATTATACTTGGCAACAACCCCTTCATACTGCTTCATATTTTGAATACAATAACCCCGGTAGCGGCGTTGGCGGATGGACCGCATAAGCAATTCCTCTGCAGGTTGGGCATAAGGCGCATCCACGATGCCGGCGTGATCGAAATCATAAGGCACCGCAATTGGCGTCGCCGTGGAATCCACCGCGATCAATTTGATATTTTGCAGGTATTGTACCGACCAGTCTGTATTGCCGATCAGGTATTCAAATGTCGCCATCATCAAAAAATCTTCCCGTTGGGTTTGTTGCGGCCCCAACTGCCGTTCCACTTCAATCATCCGGTTTCTTGCTGCCATTTGATCGGCTTCTTCCAGCAAAATCCCGTAAAAAGGGGTGCCCGGTTTTTTGCTTTTATCGTCTTTCAGGGTTACGCTCACCAACCGCGCCCGGAAACTTTTAGGCGTCACTAAGTTATACAGTTGATACACCAGCCATTCCCGGATAACGTACTTGTCGCCTACACAGGGCATCACTAATTTCAATTTTTGTTGCTCCCTGAAAATACTGTTTACATGTGGCCCTTCTTTCGTAAACCGAATCATTAACGGCGGATAATTGCAATTCCCTTGCAGCCGGCGAAAATGCCCGCGCGTTCGCACGTCCACCGGGATGGCGCAAATACTGCTGTCTGGTCTGGAGTAGGAGAGCGTTAACGCGTAATTGACAGGTTCTTCGACCCTGTTGTTCAATAAGGGACGGAGGTTGCCGCTGAGGGTAAGATGCAGCACTTCAGAGGTTTCAAACAAACCTTTTTCTGTATAAGATGTAGTCAAAACCGCGCTGCCGGAATCATTTTGCAGCGCCTGTTGCTGCATGTTTTGCGCAGGAACTGTCCTGATAATTGTCAGCAACAGGCAACAGGAGAGCGCCGAACTGCTGATCTTTCTCGTTGTTTTCATCATAATTATCTGGCAGGTTAAAATGGTAAGGAATGGCCGAAATTATTACACAACCATCAGGTATTACATCGGAAAAAGCCGAATTTTTCGTGTATGAAAAATTCGGGGCATTTGGTTCCCATTCATTTCTGATTTCATTTTGGTCAAAAAAACGCCCTTGACAATCCGAAGACCGACAAGGGCGCATAGCTATCAATGATTTTTATTCAACGTTCAACGACCAGTTTCCGGGTCATCCGGGTCGTGCCACTTCGTATTTCCAGGAGGTAAATTCCGGAGGGCAAGGTGGACACATTCAATTGCTCGTTCAGGTAAGTGACTTTGCCAAACGCCTTCCGAAGCATCAATTGACCTAAGGAGTTGTAGATTTCGAGTGCGACTTCCTGCTGCCCGGACAATCCACCGAGTTGCAATCTCACCACATCGGCCGCCGGGTTGGGCGTCATCACCAGTTCCAGGCCTTCCACGCCTGTATCGCCGTCAAGCGCACGTGGAAGTGGATAGGCGTTTATGCCATCGGGGCAGCTCTGGCCTGCCGGACAAGGTCTGCATAGTTTAACATAGCCCAATGAACCGATGACTTCATAGTAACCCGGGTTGCAGTGGCAAGTAGTCGTATTAAAATTTGCAAGATTGGGAATGGCAGTAGTGCAGGGGTCGCAGGCATTGCCGATGCCATCCCCGTCTGAATCCCTTTGGTTTCTATTAGCCACATCGGGACAGTTATCCACGTCATCGGCAATTCCGTCGTCATCGGCATCGATGATAGTCGGCTTGCCGTCGCAGGCATCGCCGATACCATTGTTGTTGGCATCTGTCTGGTCGGGATTGGCCAAACCGGGAGAGTTATCTATATTTCCACAAATGCCGTCGCCGTCGGCATCGTTGGCAGCATCGTTGGGGCAGGTATCGCAGGCATCGCCGATGCCGTCGTTGTCGGCATCCGCCTGGTTGGCGTTAGCCACATTGGGGCAGTTGTCTACGTTACCACAAACACCGTCGCCGTCGCCGTCATTATTAGGGTCGTTGGGGCAGGCATCGCAGGCTCGCCGATACCGTCGTTGTGGCATCCGCCTGGTTGCTGTTTGGCACATTGGGGCAGTTGTCTACGTTTGCACACACCGTCGCCGTCGGCATCGTTTTGGGGTCGTTGGGGCAGGTATCGCGGCGTCGCCGATACCGTCGTCGTCGGCATCGGCCTGGTTGCTGTTTGGCACATTGGGGCAGTTGTCTACGTTTGCACAAACACCGTCGCCGTCGGCATCGTTGGCTGCATCGTTGGGGCAGGTGTCGCAGGCATCGCCGATGCCGTCGTTGTCGGCATCTGCCTGGTTGGCGTTAGCCACATTGGGGCAATTGTCTATGTTACCACAAACACCGTCGCCGTCGCCGTCATTATTAGGGTCGTTGGGGCAGGCATCGCAGGCATCGCCGATGCCGTCGTTGTCGGCATCCGCCTGGTTGCTGTTTGGCACATTGGGGCAGTTGTCTACGTTTGCACACACATCGTCGCCGTCGGCATCGTTTTGGGGGTCGTTGGGGCAGGTATCGCAGGCGTCGCCGATGCCGTCGTCGTCGGCATCCGCCTGGTTGCTGTTTGGCACATTGGGGCAGTTGTCTGCGTTTACACAAACACCGTCGCCGTCGGCATCGTTTTGGGGATCGTTGGGGCAGGCGTCGCAGGCATTGCCAATGCCGTCGTCGTCAAGATCGGCCTGGTTGCTATTGGCTACGAGCGGGGCAGTTGTCGCTGCCATTGCCAATTCCATCGTTATCCGAGTCTAAGAACCCGCTGATTTTAATATGATCGATTAAGATAATGGTGTCGGGCCCACAATTGGAAAATCCGATAGAAATGCCGTCGATGTCGGCAGGGTTCAGGCCGCTGAAACTTGAAAAAGGGAAAGTAAAGGATCTGCCTCCGTTGAGTGTCACCAAAGCGGAACTGGAATAATCGGGGTCACCGGGTTTGTTGAACCGAACATTCATTTGTGCAAAATAAAAGGGCGACTGTCTGAATGTCACTTCAATTTGGCTGTAGTCGGCAGCATTCAGGTTCATATCTGTACCGCCCAAGACATCATTGTTGCCCCATCCGATATCATAGTTGCCAGGAAAAACACCCTGAATAGAATTACCATAGGGCGTTATTTTCAGGGCGCCGGCATAAGCGCCGGTGGTCTCCAGAGTCTTGTTTGCAAAGCTGGTGCTCGAAACAAGATTGGCAATTTTTGCATCCCGCTTACCTTCGATGGCGCCGGTAGCGATGATGTCATTGCCGGAGCTGATACCGTAAATGGAGAATGGCCCGGTATTGAAGTCGTCCACATCGATTTGCGCGGAAGCGTGAAATATGCCGGCGAATACGAGGAGGAAAGTGAGCAGCCTGCATCGGATGCTCAAAGTAGCGAAAATACTGTTTCTCATTGATAGCATTGTTTGTTGTGAAAGGGAGATTGGAATGATTGGCTGATCCCTTTTGGGGGAATGTGCATGGAATGACGGGATTATTACATTCAGGTGTTTTAACGCGTACATCAAGACTTGTCAGTATAGCGTTACCTTCGTCCTGTTCATTTTGATGCACCAAAAGTGGCCGCTAAATCGAACAAGTTCAGCAGGGTTTGTCCCAATGAAGGGTTTGGATGTCCGAAGCACGGGATTTGTTGTCCGAAGCCTGGGCGTTGGGGCAGATTATATTCCAGTTTCGACTTTGATAGAACCAATAAAAGCGCGCAACTTTACACCAGCGAATCTTTCAATGATATGAGAAAACTACTTTTGCTGTGCTGCTTGCAGGCGCAGTGGCTATTCGGCCAAGGCACCCCGCTCGACAGCCTGGAACAGCGTTTTGCCACCGAACAAGCCGATGCGCAAAAACTCGAACTGCTCAGCCAGATGACGGGTATAGCCTATAATATGGATATAAAAATTGCCCTGGGGTACGCCAAACGCGGTGTAGCATTGGCTGAAAAAACGGGCGACAAAAACTGGCAACCCAAATTTTACGAAATGCGGGGCCGGATGCACGCCAATCTTTCGCAACTGGATTCCGCCATGCTGTTTTTTGACAAAGCCATATCGGGATACCTTGCAGTCGGCAACAAAAAAGGGCAGGCTACTACCTCTTTCAAAATTGCCTGGGTACACAAACGGAGAGGGGAAATTGAACAATCGATGGCTACCGACCTGTCGGCGCTGCGCCTGATGGAGGAACTGGGCGACCAGGAGGGCATTGCCGACGCGCTCGGCAGGGTATCCTGGGATTTGAGCATCCAGGGAAGACAAGAAGAAGCCCTGGAATACGCCCAAAAAGGCATTCAGATTTGTCAAAAAAACGGTTTGCAGGAGCAACTCACTACTGCCTTGCGCTATGCCGGGGATGCCTGCATTGCTATGGGCAACCATGCTCAGGCACTGGATTATTACAATCAGAGCCTTGCATTGGTAATTTCCATGGACCTCGGCCCCATACAGATAGCCGATATTATTAATTGCCGTGGCAACGCGCTCAAACGTTTGGGGCGCTATGCCGAGGCGCTGGAAGATTACAAGGTCTGTCTGGCCAATTCCGAAAAAGCGAATTATCCGGGGGGCATTTTTACAGCCACTGCCAACCTCGGAGAAGTCAACCTGCTGCTGGGAAAATACGCCGAGGCTTTGCCTTACCAGTTGAAAACGATTGAATTGCAGGAAAAAGGCGGCGACCTCAGCAACCTCACCGAAAACTACGGCCACGCCAGCACCATCTACGAGCAGTTGGGAGACTATAAATCGGCACTGCTGTATCAGAAAAAAGCCCGTCTGATGCGCGATAGCACCGCTTCTCTCCAAAGCGATGCCTCCATATCGGAACTGCGTACCCAGTACGAAACGGAAAAGAAAGAAGCCACTATTGCCTTGCAGGAGCAACAGATTTCGCAGCAGCGATTAGTGCAATGGCTCAGCATCGGTGTGGCAGTTTTACTGGCGGGGTTTTTGTTCTTTCTGTACCGCAGTTATCGCGCCCGCACTAAAACCAATCAACTTTTAGCAGCCAAAAATGCCGAAAACGAATTGCTTTTGAAAGAGATACACCACCGCGTGAAAAACAACCTCGAAATTGTGTCCAGCCTGCTCGCATTACAGTCGGCGCAAATAGACGACAAAGGTATCAAGGACGCCATGCAGGAGGGCCAGAACCGGGTACAATCCATCGGTATCGTTCACCAGAAACTGTACCAGGGCGAAAACCTGGGCGCTATTGAAATGAAGGACTATTTCCTCAACCTCAGCGAAAGTATCCTCGATTCCTTTGGCGCCGACGACCGCGTGACCATCGAATGCGCGATGGATCAGTTGGATGTGGACATCGACACTGCCGTTCCGCTCGGCCTGATCGTCAACGAACTTCTGACCAATACCCTGAAATACGCATTCCCCGACGGGCGAAAAGGAAACGTGCGCATCAAACTGGAAAAAAGGGCCGCAGGCGTACTGCACCTGGAAGTGACCGACGACGGGGTGGGCAAAAGCGGCGTGACACAGGGAACCGGTTTCGGCGGACAATTGGTGTCGCTGCTCACCCGCCAACTAAGCGGTTCCATGCGGGAAGAAGTGCAAAACGGCACTACCGTTATTTTTGATTTTAACCTGAAAAAAGCGGCATGACGGATAGTTCCATTAAAATATTGGTGGTTGAAGATGAAATGATTATCGGTGCGAAAGTTTCCATGTTTCTCACCGAACTGGGTTACGAAGTGACCGGCATTATCCCGCGCGCCGAAGAAGCCCTGTTGCAATTGGAAGAAAATGCACCGGACATAGCCTTGCTCGATATTCAATTAAAAGGCAGCATGGACGGCATCGCTCTGGCATACGCGCTGCAAAAAGACTATCATATTCCCGTGATTTTTCTCACTGCGAACTCCGACGACGCTACTTTTCAGCGCGCTAAGGAGACGAAGCCATACGCGTTCCTTGCCAAACCTTTCAAAAAGTTAGACCTGCAAAGGGCTTTGGAACTGACCATCAGCCTCATAGCTAACCAGCCGCCCCAAACAACGCCGAAGGAACAAACTCCGGGAGAGGAGATTCCGTACATTCTCAGTGATCGCATTTTTGTGCGCAACAAAGACCGGATGGTGAAAATCCTGTTCGAAGCCATTCTCTACATCGAAGCCGAACGGAATTACTGCCGCATTTTTACCAAAACAAAAGAATACCTGCTGACCATGCCCATGAAAAGCCTGGAAGAGCAACTGCCACAGGCGCTTTTTCAGCGCATCCACCGCTCGCACATCGTCAACCTCGCGCAGGTGGATGAGGTGACCGAAAGCCATGTTGTGATCGGACAGAAGTCGCTGCAATTGAGTAAGTCGCTGCGGGAGGAGTTTTTGATGCGTATCAGGACGGTTTGATGCGCTGTGATTGTTGAAGCCCGTTATCAAGCGACAATTGACGGCATGGTTGAAATAATTTTTCAATTGAGCGGTATTAGATTTACATAAACCTTCAATCTATTGAATGTACATCTTTCTAATACCTATAAATATAACAAGAATAAAGGTATACATAATAAAAAAAGGGATAATAAACTCCTTTAATTGTAAAGGAAGCATGCACGCAATAATCAATAATTGAAAGCCTAATCCGTACACAGAAATCATGGTCATAAACCATTTCGGGAATACTTTTACGTTGGATGCGTTTTTGTCTAACCAGTAAATCGTTTTGTCAAAAACGGAATAGGTCATTTTATAAATCCGGAAAATAGTATTCACTTTTTTTTGGGTTTCTCCGGCCAATGCTTTGGGTGGCGTGTCTTCAAATATTTTGCTGGTGGCATCGCCGCCGACAGAGTTGTTTCTTAAAATTACATAATAGAAATTGTATAAAGTGCCCTGCAGTTGTATGCCCAAAAACGCAAGAAAAGTCAACCAGACGGAACTTTCCGTGATATACCACACAGACATTAAAAACAGAAAATTCAGGACCAGATCGAACACGCTGTCCAGATACCTTCCGAAATAGGACGGCGTATTTTTAATACGCGATAATTCGCCGTCCGCCGCATCCAGAATTGATTTGAGAATAATAAAAAAGCCGGCAGTTAAAAAGTGTTCATGCAGAATACAATAGACTGCTATTAAACCAGCAACGCCGAATAGCAGCGTTACATGAACTGGTGTAAAACGCGTGTTTTTTAGTTGAAACGCGAAACGTTTCCCAAGCGGCCGGCCGTAATCGGATAAGTCAAGAAATTTATATGTGGGAGCGAGTTTGGACATAGAGAGGACGCCTTTTCGGCGCAGAACAAAAGTAGCGCACAAAGTAAGCATTTTTTCATATCCTCCTGCCCTTGTCTGCTTGCTCTCGGGTTGGTGCGATATGTTTTTTTAATACATTGCGGTTCGTTTTCGTTATTTTTGTTGCCTGTGGAATGGAGCGCGTGTTCACGCATGTCAGGCATATCACACTACTGGACATTTTATTCTACAGTGGTCAGACCTATAAGGTTTTTAAAACCTTATAGGTCTCGTTCCACGAAAATGTCCAGTAGTGTGGAGGCATATCAACATTTCAATAGTGGAAATGACAATTTGAAATGTACCCAATACGGATCATGTTGCCAACTTTTCAAAGGATACTACCCGAAATAAATCTGCCTGAGAGCCGGTACCTGCTTCGAATACAAATAGGAGATATTGTTCAGTCCATTCCATTTTTTCACTTTTAAGCACCATTTTCAATGAAATCCACTACCATCAACCTCTTTTCGTCCGCGTTTAAATGTGCACTTCTGGTTTTCGTACTTTTTTTGTCCTCCATCTCCTTGTTTGCCCAAAAGGAAGAACCGCCCCTGCAACCTGCGGTCTTTTCCGTCTGGTCGCAACGCATAGATATGAGTCGGTTTGCGGGCAAAAATTACCGCCTGACGGTGGCGATACGCGCCGAACCCATCGGCCCGGAGGCTTTCGCCGTTGCTTTTATTCGCCATGAATTTGAAGAGCGCAAAGTGCGCAACTGGGCCTGGATGGACAATATGTTCAACCGCCCCGTCCGTGATAGCAGTTGGGGGAAATACACACTGGAAGGGGTTTTCGATCAAAAGGCGCCGTTCCTGGGCTTTGGTGGCCTGGGGTTCAACAACGGCAAATTCTATTTCGATGATTTCCAACTTGTTGTGGAAATATCCAAAGGTAAGTGGGAAACGGTACCTATTGAAAATGGCAATTTTGAAATGGGCCACCTCGATGCCTGGGAACAGACTTCCATGGGGATACCCGCCCGGGTCTTGGGCGCAAAGGCTTCGCTTTATACGGAAAAGCCCTTTGAAGGCAAGGCTTGTCTGCTGATGGAGAATAATATGATGCTGGATAAAAATTAAGACGGCTAGTAAATCAACTAAAAAAGGAATGTGACTATCCGCTTGTTGTACAGTGGTATATTTTTCCTGGATTCCATGGCCGCGTAGCGGATAAGGTCGGTAGAAAACTCTATCTGCCGAGCGCGACGTTTTTTTTAACACATAGGCACATAGGAAACATAGCGTACTCTACGCTATGTTTCCTATGTGCCTATGTGTTTAAATTACGCTACGGGTGTTGTATAGCACATCGCATAGTCTTTTCGCTTCAAAATCTGGAATGACTCATGTTTTTATTAGTGCAATTCAACTTCCTTCCCTATTTCTGATCCAAAAATCCATTCACTTCGTATAGTCTGGTATGCAGGCAAAACCCGCTTGTAATGGCAATCTTACAATTCACCAGTGCTAACTTTTAACAACAATGAAAACATCTCAAATCTTTTTTGCACTCCTGATGCTTGGTTTTAGCAATCTTTCCGCACAAGACAAATGGTATGTAGCCGTCACTATGTCCGCTCAAATGACCGTAGCAGGTTATGACGGGCTGTTCAGCAAGATCGGAGCGGCCGGTCTGACCAACAGTTTCTCGGAATACCATGCGGCCGGCCCCGGCGTTGCGGGTGGATTCCTTGGTTTTACCACCTTTAGTTCCCAGGCGCAACTGGAGGCTCGTCTCAGCGCCCTAAAACCCATCATGGGAGCTTCCGTAAATCCGGTTCCTTACGAGGTGTACAAAGTGATTGCAGGGAAAAACGCGGCTTTGCGTACGGACAAAACCATCATCGCGTACTTCGATGTGAAAGGAATGAGTGAAGCCCAGTACGACCAGATCATTGCAGGATTGGAAAAAGCCGGCCAACTGGACAATCCGGCGCGGATGTATCATGTATCTTACAAAACCCCCGAAGGTATCAAGGTGCTGGATGTGTGGTCGGACGCAGATGCGTTTGCAGCCGCGGGTCAGACACTCGTACCCATCATCATTTCCACAGGCGTCACACCGCCCCAACCCATGATTTATGCAGCCCATGCCATTCGGGTGCCGTCGCAGGCAGATCGCAACCTGGATGTCGTGCACAGCGACTACGCAGCATTTGGAAGAGGAGATGTTCCAACCATCCTGGCTTCTTTGACGGAGGACTGCAACTGGTCGCATGTCGGCAATCCCGCCATAATTCCATTTGCGGGCACTTTTATCGGCCATGCAGGCGTCGGCCGCTTTTTTGAAAATGTGGGTAAGTCTATCCAGATTACACAGTTTGAACCGGGCAATTTCCGCGCAACAGACCATTCGGTGACTTGCACCGTAAAAATCAGCGGCACCATCCCCGCAACCGGCAAAACATATAGCAACTCCGTAGAGCAAACCTTCACATTCGATGCTTCAGGCAAGGTGAAAACCTGGGCGACTACGGGCGATGTGAGTGGACTGGAAGCGGCGTTTATGAAGTAAAAGGCACACAGATGAAATATGAGTCATCCCGGATTTTTGTAGCGACTCCTAGTACGCGCCGGCACAATTTTTATTGATGATTGCTTATTGACAATTGATGATTTTTGATGTGCGAAGATGCCACCTTGCATCAAAAATCATCAATTGTCAATAAGCAATCATCAATAAATACGAGTTTGACCTTTTTGTGGTCGTTTTAGGCAAAATCCGGGATGACTCATGTTTCATCCGTGTTCCATTTTTTCCAAAGTTTAACACCTTACCAACATGACAACAAAACGATTTTTAACCACCTGGCTGCTGACAACTGTTGTGATTTTCGCGCTGAACGGCGTTTTTCACGGACTTGTTGCCGCAGATTTTTTCGATAGAAATACGGCCGGCTTGGGCAGCGCCGTCCTGAAAATGGCGGACTTTAATCCCCTTCCTGTGGCGATTCTGGAAGCCATTATCACGTTTTCCCTTACCTGGATTTTATTTAAAACCAGCACGGAAAACACTACTTTGAACACGGCACTGACCATTGGCGGATTGGTCCATTTAGCCACGTCGGCTACCTGGAATCTGGCCAACATGGCAACTTTTGTGTCGTGGCCGCTGCAACTGGTATTGGGCGATGTCGCCTGGCATATCCTCATGGGTATTGTTTCCGGCTGGTTGATTTTCAAAATCGGGTTGAGGGAAAGATAGGTTTTTTTTACCACATGTGAAGCCCTATGTGGTAAAAAGCAGTTCTTTCGCCTTCATCTATGTTCAACCAAATCTATAATGAAGATTGTGTAGCCGGTATGGCGCGCCACCTCCCCGATCAATCGGTGGATCTGGTGATTACGGACCCGCCGTTCGGCATCGAATTTCAGGCAAAAAAAGCCAATTACAACCGGAAAGGCAGCCGCGTACTCGAAGGATACAACGAGGTGAAAGGCATCGATTACCTGGACTTTACCCGCAACTGGCTCGGGCAGGTGAAACGGGTACTGAAACCTACTGGTAGCCTCTACATTTTTTCCGGCTGGAACTACCTGAAAGAACTGCTGATTACGCTCGACGAACTGGATATTCAATTAGTCAATCACCTGATCTGGAAATACCAGTTCGGGTTGGTTACGACCCGCAAATACGTCACCTCGCACTACCATGTCCTGTTTGCAAGCCTCGATGAAAAACAACGCCGTTTTTATCCGTATGCCCGGTATGAAAAAGACGCCAAACACCCCGAAGGCGGCAGCGCGCACTACAAAGACAAGGAAGACGTCTGGAATATTCCCCGCGAATACTGGACCGGCGATGTCAAAACGCCCACCAAACTTCCCGCCGAACTGATTCGTAAAATACTGGCTTACAGCAGTTTACCCGGCGACGTAGTGCTCGATCCTTTTCTGGGCTCGGGCCAGACGGCCGTGGTGAGCCGGATGGAAGGCCGGCAATATGTGGGTTTTGAAATTGTGCCTGAATATTTCCAGTTTGCCCAAAAACGGCTGGAAAGCGGGCAGTATCGTTTGAAATCGGAGGAGTGATTAATGAAGAGTACAAATCTCTAAGGACGCAATTTGCGACCTTAGAGACAGGTCGGGGTAAATTTTCCAAATATTTGCCCTTTGCTTTCACCGAACACGGCCTGGTAATGTTGCTCAGAGTTATTTATGTTTGAACTGGAAAAGGTAGAATTAGAAAATTTGAGGTGCAATTTTGGCACGTCAAGTTGGATGGTATACATTCTCCTCCTTTTGCGTTTACAGAACAGAGCGTTGTAATACTTTCCAGTGTGCTGAAAAGTGAAAAGGCAAACACTTAACACCTCTTCATATATGGAACTACAAATTATCCAAACCAAAATTTTCAAGATCCGCGGGCAAATGGTCATGCTCGATTTCGATCTGGCAGAACTTTATGAAGTCCCCAACAAAGCACTCAAACAAGCAGTTCGCAGAAATATGGAGCGTTTCCCTATGGATTTCATGTTTGAATTGACACGAGAAGAGTACAATGTTCTAAGGTCACAGTTTGTGACCTTAGAACCTGGGAAAGGAAGATTTTCCAAATATTTGCCTTTTGCTTTCACCGAACACGGCGTGGCAATGCTTTCGGGCCTTTTGAACAGCCCCAAAGCTATTGGTACAAACATCAGCATCATAAGGGCTTTTGTCGCTCTTCGTCGCTACGCTTTGACATTCGATGAATTAGCGGCCAAAATCATTTCCCACGATAAAGAACTGGCTGATATTAATGAAGTGCTACGTTGGTTGGGCGAAGAAAACCAGGCTCGTGCCAATGACATTTCAGCGCTTCAAAACAAAGATGAACCACCAGTAGATTGGTCGAAACGCCCCAGTATCGGGTTTAAAAAATGACCACTCTAACAAGGAAATCAACTCCTAAGCAGGCTACTTCCAGTTGCTCACTACCATTCCTTCCGTTTCAAAAAAACGAATGTCAAAAGTTTCGCCATCGAATACGCCATAAGAGCAGTGGTGCAACCATTCGCCCAGGTTTATATACCTGCTTCGGCCGTTCTTGAGTTGCCAGTCGATGGGCAGGTGCCGGTGGCCGAAGACGAAATAATCGGGCTGGGTACCCTGGTCAATTTTCCGGTTGCAATACTGCAGGAGCCATTCCTGTTCTTCGCCGAGCCAGTTGCGCTCTTCGGGCGGTGTGGCGGAGCGGCTTTTTTGAGAAGAAAAATTGGCTAAGCGTGTGCCGAGATCGGGGTGAAACCAGCCGAACAACCACTGGCTGAAGGGGTGAACAAATACTTTTTTCATCCGTTTGTAACCCTTGTCGTTCGGCCCGAGGCCGTCGCCATGCCCGATCATAAACGATTTGCCGTGTATTTCACGCAGTATCGGCTGCCGGTATACCGGAATACCAAACTCTTGTTCAAAATAGCCGAACATCCATAAATCGTGGTTGCCGGTAAATACATAAATGGGCAAACCACCGTCGCGCAATTCCGCCAAAATACCAAAAAGTCGGCTGAATCCCTTGGGAATCACCGATTTATACTCAAACCAGAACTCGAACAGATCGCCAACCAGGTAAATAGAATCTGCCTCCGGGGCAACCTGGCGCAACCAGCGCACCAACTGGCGTTCGCGTTCGGCGCTCGTCAGGCGTGCATCGGCGCCCAGGTGGAAATCGGAAGCAAAAAAGGTTTTTTTTGACACGGCTAGAGGTTGATAAAAGTTGAGATTGTTTAGAGGTTGAGATTGTTGAGGTCTCATCCACTGAAAGAGGGGCAATTGCTACTTTCCGAGCGGCCTCAACAAACTCAACCTCAACTCAACCTAAAGGCATCCTGCCGCAAAAGTAGGGTGTAAGCCCGGTAAAAATGATCACTTACACAGGAAAGTACAATACAGATGGTGTTTTTTCGTAAAAACACCGGATGTTTGTCCGCTTCTTCTTTCAGATATAGTCAACGCGAAGTGGTTTTGAACAAAAGATTAATACAAGTGCCTGAAAGCGAAGACTTCAAACCATCAAACCATTTCAAACCACTCAAACCTAACTATACTAACCAACCTAACATACATACCATCCCGGATGAGTTATTCCCGCCTGTTCTCCTTGTTATGCCTTTTTTTGACGCTTTCGTCGCTGTCTGCCCAAAAGAAAATTCAAAGCCCCAATGAGTTTCTCCCGCACCGCCTGGGTGAAGCGTTTACGCCGCATTACCTCCTGACAGACTATTTTGAATACTTAGCCGCCAATGCGCCTGCCACCATGAAACTGGAGCGCTACGGCCGTACCAACGAAATGCGCCCTTTGCAGGTGGCGTTTTTCTCCGCGCCTGAAAACCTGTCGCGGCTGGAAGACATCCGCCTGAACAACCTCCGGCTGGCTGGCACCGCTGAAGGTGCTCCAGACCTCACCAACCCGGTTGCGCTTATCTGGATCAGCATGAGCGTACACGGTAACGAGGCTTCCGGCTCCGAAGGGAGCATGGAACTGGCCTACCGCCTTTCCACCCAGACCGACCCTCAAATTAAAGAATGGCTCAAAAATACGGTGGTTATCCTCGATCCTTCGCTGAATCCGGATGGTTACGACCGCTACAGCAGCTGGAACCGCATGAGCAGCAACCTGCTCAAAAATGTGCATCCCGACGCCCGCGAACACCGCGAACCCTGGCCGGGCGGGCGGGTCAATCACTACCAGTTCGACCTGAATCGCGACTGGGCTTGGGCCACGCAGACGGAAACCCGGCAGCGATTGACCCTGTACCACCGCTGGCTGCCGCATATCCACCCTGATGTGCATGAGCAGGGTATCAACGAGCCGTACTACTTCGCGCCTGCCGCCGAACCCATGCACGATTACATCACACCCTGGCAACGCGATTTTCAGGGTCAGATCGGTCAGAACAATGCGCGTTATTTTGATCAGAATGGCTGGTTGTATTTCACCAAAGAAGTGTTCGACCTGTTTTACCCTTCCTATGGCGACACCTACCCGATGTATAACGGCAGCGTGGGCATGACGTACGAACAGGCCGGCGGCCCGAGGGGCGGACGGGCTATCCTGACCGAAGTGTTTGATACCCTCACCCTGCACGACCGCATCGCGCACCACCTGACCACCTGCCTTTCCTCCATTGAAATGGCCAGCAAAAACGCCCGGCCACTGGTGGAAAATTTCCGTGAATACTACCGGAAAACCAGCACCCAGCCACAAGGGCAGTACAAATCGTTCGTCATTCGACACAGCAATGATCCGAATAAAATAAAGACCCTCTGCGAACTGCTCGACCTGCACCATATCCGTTACGGCATGGCAGGCGCCAACACGAGCGGTGTAAAGGCTTTCGATTATGTAAATGGAAAGGAAGCCTCGGTCAGTATCGACGCTAAAGACCTGGTGATCAGCGCTTTCCAGCCCAAATCTGTACTCGTTCAAGTATTGTTCGAGCCGGAATCGCGGCTATCGGATTCCGTCACGTATGATATTACGGCCTGGTCCCTGTTTTTTGCCCACGGCCTGGAAGGGTATGCTTTGAAGGACCGCTTCGACCCGAAAAAGGCTTACGAGCCGTATAAAGCGCCTGAAATGATGCTCACGGCCTCGCCCTACGCATGGTTTATACATCGGCATGCTTTCAATGACGTGCAGTTTTTGAGCGCTTTATTGCAAAAAGGGGTGAAGGTACGCACGGCCACTAAAGCCTTTCAGATGGCGGAACAAACCTTCGAGCCGGGCACCTTTGTCATCAGCCGGATCGATAACCGGAACATGAACAATGAACTGGACGGCGTGATGAAGTCGATTGCAGGCGAACACAATGTTGCCCTGCATCCCGTATTCAGTGGCATGGCGGAGAAAGGGTACGACCTGGGTTCCGATGCATTTGCGGTCATCAACCGCCCGGAAGTCGCTATCGTGTATGGCGATGATGCGGACGCCAATTCCTATGGCCATACCTGGTATTATTTTGAACGGGAGCTGGGTTATCCGATCACGCCGATTCCTTTGGACAGATTGCACCGGGTCAACATGGGCGATTTTACCACGCTTATTTTTAGCGACGGCTCCTACAGCCTTTCAGAGCGTCAAATGGAAATTATTGAAAACTGGGTCAAAGAAGGCGGACGACTGATCGTTTTTGACGGCGCGGTCAAGGCTTTTGCCAACAAAGACGGTTTTGTGCTGAAATCGAAGGATACGCCGAAAGACACGCTCAGTTCGTCGCGACCCTTCCTGTCGCGCGAACGCGCCGGAGCAAGCGAACAACTCCCGGGCGCGATTATCAAAGCCAAAGTGGATAACTCGCACCCGCTGGCTTACGGACTGCCCGACTATTACCACTCGCTGAAAACCAGCCCGAATGTTTTCCAGATGCCCGACGACGCGGATTCGCCGATTTACATCGACGATAATTACCAGTCGTATGGTTTTATCGGCAGCCGGGTGAAATCGCGCCTGAAAAAAACGCCGGTGGCCACCGTGCAGCAGATGGGTAGCGGTCAGGTTGTTTATTTTGTGGACAACCCGCTGTTCCGTTGTTTCTGGCAACAGGGGAAATTGTTGTTTGCGAATGCGGTGTTTTATAGGGATTGAGGGCATCCCACCCTTTAATCTTTGTTGAGAAAGTCTGTTATACGTTGCCCAATATCCTGGATCGTCAACAAAACGGCTTCGTTTTGAATGCGGCTTGCCGCTTCAGAATGATCGACTTCTTCTTTGGTTTTCTGCGATAAGGTATCCTTCGTAACAATGGTCGAAAAAGGAATAAGCCCTGTCCTGACGTCCAAAATGATGAGTTGGGTCGTTGCAAAAGCTTTGATGTCCGGTTTTGAAAAAAGTTTGTACTTGGAGTACAGGTCGCTTGTAATGGAATACACCACTACAATGTCTGCCTGCATCCTGACAGCCGCTTCCCGGATATTGGTAAAGGAAAGGGGTTTTGAAAGGAGTAAATCAGGGACAATGGAAAATCGGGTCACCCGGGGCGATTGACTGAATTTTTCTGAAAACAAGTCCAAGTAGGATTGTTGCGTCTTTAAATATTGTTCGTCGTTGCGGAAATACCGTTGTTGCGCCGTGTTTTCCAGTCGTACGACCGCAACCCGGAGTTGTGGGGGCAACTTGTAGGTACCTTCCAGAATTTTCTGAATATTTTCTTCGGAAATGGTGGCATTCTTGTCATTGAACAAGGACTGCGTGATGAGCGCGTCATCGCCTGGGTTATGAAAGGCGGCGGTGCTTTCGACCCTGTTGTACGGTCTCGGGGCGGCGCATGACGAATATAAAAGGATGGTTGCCAGGAACAGGAATATGTGTTGCATGTAAACTCGTCCTTGTCCTGCGGATAAAATTATAGCTGCTGAATGGTCATTTTTATGTTTCATTTTTTGCCTGTTTACTTACTACTCCACCCGCAAAATCTTCTCCATCTTTCGGCCTTTCGCCAATTCATCCACCAACTTGTCCAAATACCTTACCTGCTGGGTTAAAGGATCTTCGATTTCTTCGACCCGATATCCACAGATTACTCCCGTAATGAGGCGTGCATTTGGGTTCAAGGAAGCACCCTGAAAGAAGGTTTCAAAAGTCGCCTTTTCTTCCATCAGGTCTTGCAGTTTCTTTTTATCAAAACCAGTTAACCACTCGATGACCTGATCTAGTTCTCCTATCGTTCGGCCCTTTTTCTCGACTTTTGCAACATACATCGGGTAGACCGAAGCGAAGGTCAATTTTGCGATTCGCTGGGTGTGTGTGTTGGAATTGTTCATGCCTTGTATTTTAATTTTACTTATAATTGTTGTAACCTCCCATAAAACGCTTCCCGGTAACTTTTTCCGAGCGGAATGTGTTCCGAACCCACCGTCAGCATATCTTCCTCAATGGCTTCGATGTGCTGGAAATTAATGAGCCAGCTGCGGTGTACCCGCACAAAAGACAAGCCCTTTAATTTTTCTTCTACGGCGCCGAGGTGCGCCGTCAACAGGTACTGGCGATCTGCTGTAGCGAGCCTGGAATAGACGCCGTCCGCTTTGATCCAGAAAATATCGGCGGCACTTACTTTGACCAAGCGTTTTTTTTCTTTCACAAAAAAGTTGCCGGCAATGAACGGCAGCGGCTCCGAATGTGCTGTTTCCGGGGCATTTTCCTGCCGCAGCGAAAATTTTGAAATAGCCAGTTCGATGGCCGCGTAGAGGCTCCGATCTTCAAAAGGTTTGGTAAGATAGGCATCCGGCTCGACCGCAGCGGCCCGGCTGATGGTGGCAGGATCGGCCAAAGCAGTGAGAAATATAAGGGGCAACTGGTACAAGTGTCTGATTTCCTGTGCCAGCCGGATGCCGTCCCAGTCGTCGCCTTCGAGGTGAATATCACAAAGCACCAGGTCGGGCAGGGTAGTGGTCAGGCTGTGCAACGCCTCGTGGTGGTTGCGGCACGTACCCGTGACGGTGTAGCCGAGTTCCTCCACGGCGCAGGCCAGGTCTTTTGCGATGATGGGTTCATCTTCGATAATGAGAATTTGAATCATGCCGGCGTTACTACGGGTTGAAGAAAAATGGGAGCGGTAAGCGTTGTTCGGGTGCCTTTCCCGTTGGAGAAAACCAGTTGTCCGTTGAGTTTTTGGGCAAGCGATTCCACCAGTTCAAGTCCGTAGGTGTTGCGCCCGGCGGCTGGTTTTCCTTCGCTGAGTTTCATGCCGATCCCATTGTCGCTCACCTGCAGCGCAAAACCATGATCCGTTTTTTTCAGAGACAACAGAATTTCGCCGCTTCGGTCTTCCGGAAATGCATATTTCAAAGCATTGGTCATCAGTTCATTCGCAATCAGTCCGAGCGGTATGGCGGTGTCGACATCCAGGTCGATCGGTTCAATTTCTGTGCGAAAACGAATGCGGTCTTCGTCAACCCGGTAAGCATCCAGAAGGCTTTGAGAGAGTTCTGTCAGGTAGGGGCTCATGGGAATATCCTTCAGTTGTTCGCCCTGGTACAGGCGCTGGTGCAGCAGCGCCATGGAGCGAATCCGGGCCTGGCCGGTACGCAGGGCTTCGAGGGTATTTTCGTCACTGGTGCGGCGGGCCTGCATACGGAGCAGGCTGGAAATGATTTGCAGGTTGTTTTTGACGCGGTGGTGAATTTCGCGGAGCAAGGTTTGCACTTCCGTATTTTTGCGGGTCAGTTCGCTGTTGGTTTTTTCCAGTGCGGTATTGAGTCGTTTGCGACCGGCGGCGTTTTGCCAAAGGAAATAAGCAAATGCGCCGAGCAGCGCCAGGCAAATCAGCAGGGCGAATTGCCGGGTACGAGCATTGGCAATACGGGCATTATTCAGTTCATTTTCTTTCCCGAGTACGGAGATTTGCTGTTCCTTTTTTTCGGTTTCAAAACGTGTTTCCATTTCGGAAATAATGCGGCTTTTTTCGGCATTAAAAATAGAATCCTGCAAGGCCTGAAACAGCGCCTGGTATTGGTAGGCTTTTTCAAAATAGCCCAGTGTGGCGTGGCTTTTGGCTGCTAATTGATATACTTCCGGCATTTCCTGTCGGACTTTCATCCTGCTGATTACCTGCTCGCCGCTGGCCAGGTACTGACGCGCCAATGCCATGCGCCCGGTTTTGGCTGCGGAAATAGAACCCAGGAATGCCAGGTTGGAAGCCGCAATTTTATGCTCAATTTTGTGGCTCAGCGGTAAATAGTACTTGCACAACGCCAGGCAGGAATCGTATTGCGCTGTCTGGACGTACAAATTTGCCATGTTCACAATTGTATTGAGTACCTTCTTGGGGCTGCCGATGTCTTTTTTCATCGAAAGCGCCATCCGAAAATAAGCCAGTGCTTTGTCGTACGATTTTTGGGCCATGTGCAGCGTGCCTAAAGAATGGTATGCGCTGGACAGTCCGGTGAGGTTGCCGATGCTTTGTGACAATTGAATAGACTCTTCCAGGTACCCGATTGCCTGTTCGTATTGCCCTTCATCCCGTAAAATGGAAGCCGCTTGTTGCAGGTTGAAAGAGGCCAGTATGTTGTTTTTTAGTTTTTTATTGATCCGATAGGCGGCCAGGAATGCGCGCAACGCTTCTTCGGGATGCCCCAGATCTTCCTGTACGATCGCCCAGCGGCTGTAGGCCATGGCTGAATCCTGGATGTTGTGGCAATAAAAGAAAGAGCGCCTGCCCAGCGAATCGGCCAGTGCTGCGTTGCCCAGGTTGCCGTAAATCTTTGCCATACGGCTTAATATCATGACCTGTTCGGTGGAGAAACGATGCAACTGGCTGATCTGTAAAGCCTTTGTCAGATAGACCAGCGAGGAGTCCATTTGTCCCAGTTCGTAGTAATAATCAGCCCATTTATACAGCGTTTTTGCCTGCAAACCGGGGTATTTGCCGGCCAGCGTCAGCGCTTCGGCGAGCCATTTTCTGGTATCCGATGCATTGGAAGATTTATCCTGGTTGATGGCAATGCACAGGCAGCCTTCGACATTTGCTGCCGTATCGCGGGCTGCGCTTGCGCGCTGTATAATTTCCTCCGCAAATCCCCGCGCCTCGGTGTTGGTGAGTTGTCCTTTAAATTGGGTGTCGCATAATTGCAGCAATATGGGCAATCGTTCCGCTCCCTGCACGATGGCGAGTACACGTTTCAGGCTGTCCGGGTTATTGGCCGAAAGCCTGCCAAACAACAAAAGCAGGATAAAAACAGAGGAGATTTTCAGTAGTAATTTTTTCACATGCAAACCTGAATTTTGATATAATACTTTCTCAACCCTCAATATTCTCAACCCCTCAACATTCAACATAAACCCCGCTTCCTATTTTTTGGTTATCAAAAACACCTCTTTCGTTAAAAATTACCGTGCCTTCCTTAAAATAGTAACCCGGACGGCAGTCCTGCGCAATAATTTGTGGAAAAAATTAAAATGTACCCACAAATCTTGCAACGGTCAAAGTTACTTTTCCGGCTGGTCATTCTCCTTGTACTTCATGCTATGTTTGTTTTCGGCCTTACCGCACAAACCTGTACGGTGCTGGCAATCCCGGAAAACGGGTGTGGCAGCGGCATGAACCTGCTGGTACCAATTACCATCAATTCCGCTCCGGGAACCAGCCTGGGAAGCGATGTTTTTTTAGATAAGGTGGATATTATCATTGACCACCACTTCTCCCATAATCTGGACATCTATCTGATGTCCCCCTCCGGCGTGGAGATCGAACTTTCTTCAGACAACGGTTCCACGTATGATTACGGAAATCCAACTACATGCCCCAATAATCCTACCACTTTTGCTAACTGGGCAACTACGAACATTACAGACGGTAATTCGCCTTTTATTGGAAATTACCTGCCGGAAGGTTCTTTTTCGGCCTTTAACGGCTCTAACCCGAACGGCGTCTGGACCTTGCGTATGTGTGATGATTCGCCCATCAGCCAGGGTAATTTTACTTATAGCAATTTGTCTTTTACTACCTGCCCGCGCCCTGTCGGTCTGGTGAGCAGCACACCGACCATCAACGGCGCCACGCTGAACTGGACGGCAAACGGCCCCGCAACTGCCTGGGACGTAGAAGTTCAGCCAACAGGCACAGCGCCGACAGGCATACCCACTGGATCTGGAATTCCCACCAAACCTTATACCTGGACAGGCGGCGCACCCGGCAAGATCTACCGGGCCTGGGTACGCAGCAATTGCGGGGGCAGTGTCTCCGAGTGGATCGGCCCAACGACCTTCACGACCAAAATTGATAATGCCGTGCAAACCTGCATGGCGCTTCCCATTCCGGACAACGGATGCTCCGGCAATTACCTCCAGGTGCCCTTGGTGGTCAGCGGCGCACCGGGCAGCAGCCTGGGGACAGACGTTTTTATCGACAGGGTAGAATTGATTATTCAACATAACTTAGATTTTGAATTGAGCATTTCCCTGCAAAGTCCCGGTGGCGCCGAAATTGATTTGTCTTCTGAAAACGGCGGCGGCGGCGATCACTATGGCAATCCCGGCAACTGCCCGAATCAGGTCACGGCGTTTGCTCCCTGGGCCTCCGGCAGCATCACGGCGGGTGCCGCTCCATTTATTGGGACGTACCTTCCGGAGGGCAATTTTTCCAGTTTTAATGGTGTGAACCCGAACGGCGAATGGTTGTTAAAAGCTTGTGATGATATTAATGGCCTCAGCGGCAGTTTGATATATGTGAAAATATTTTTTACTGCCTGCCCGCGCCCGACTGCGCTTGCAGCAAGCACCCCTACCGTAAACGGCGCTACATTGAACTGGACGGAAAATGGGAATGCCACTGCCTGGGATTTTGAATTTCAACCGGTAGGTACCCCTGCAACGGGCGTTCCGACGGTGACTGGCGCCACTTCCAAACCTTATGTGTGGACGGGCGGCTCGCCGTTTACGAATTACCAGGCCTGGGTGCGCAGCAATTGCGGCGGGAGTGTTTCCGGATGGACCGGACCTGTGACGTTTGTTACCCATTTGAGCAATTCAGCGCCCGTTTGCGCTTCTGCTGCCATACCGGATCCCGGCTGTCTCATTTTACCCCTAACAGTCAGCGGCGTTACCGGAAATACCCTGGGTACGGATATATTCCTCGACAAAGTAGAATTGATCGTGCAGCATCCCCGCGACTCCGATGTGGATATTTACCTGCGCAGTCCGAATGGCACGGAAATCGATTTGTCATCCGACAACGGCGGCTCCGGCGACCACTACGGCAATCCTGCCGCCTGCCCCACGCAGGTCACTTCATTTGCTACCTGGGCCAACACCAGTATCACAGCGGGGACGGCGCCTTACATCGGCACATACCTTCCCGAAGTGCCGTTTTCTTCTTTAAATGGCAGCGCTGCGAACGGCGACTGGCGGCTGAGCGTCTGTGACGATGCATCAGGCTCTCCTGGTAGTTTCATATACGCTAAACTTTTTTTTACAACTTGTCCGCGCCCAGGCAGCCTTGTCTCCAGCAACCCTACCCTGCATGGCGCAACCATTGACTGGACGGAAAATGGAGCGGCTACTTCCTGGGATATGGAATTCCAACCCCTCGGAAGCGCACAAACCGGCATACCCAATGTGACGGGCACTTCCTCCAAACCATATACCTGGACCAGTGGCGCATCATTCACTAATTATCAGGTATGGGTACGCAGCAATTGTGGCGGCAGTGTATCCGAATGGATCGGCCCGGTGACCTTTTTGACAACCATTGATAACGCGGCGCAACCCTGTCTATCGCTGCCTATTCCCGATAATGGTTGCGTCGTGTTGCCTGTGACCGTAAGTGGCGCGCCTGGGAATACCCTCGGAACAGATGTTCATCTCGAGAAAGTGGACCTGATCGTACAACATGTCCGTGACGCTGACCTGGATATTTCCCTGCAAAGTCCGAATGGAACGGAAATAGATTTAACATCCGACAACGGCTCTTTCGGCGACCACTATGGTAATTCTGCTGCCTGCCCCAGCCAGGTCACTTCATTTGCCAGTTGGGCCAGTAGTAGTATTACAGCGGGCGCGCCCCCCTATATCGGCAATTACATGCCGGAGGGGGCGTTTTCTTCCTTCAACGGCAGCAACGCCAATGGTAACTGGACCCTGCGAGTGTGCGACGACGCCTCCTCCAACGCCGGTAGCTTTGTGTATACAAAATTACATTTTACATCTTGTCTGCGCCCAGTCGGATTTAATATCACCGGCGTTACAAAGAACGGCGCCACTTTTGACTGGACGGAAATGGGCGCCGCGACAACCTGGGACCTGGAGTTTCAGCCTGTCGGAACCGCTCCGACAGGTATGCCGACCGTATCGGGCACTACTTCTAAACCGTACACCTGGACGGGTGGGCAGCAAGCGACGAATTACCAGGCCTGGGTACGCAGCAATTGCGGCGGCAGCGTGTCGGAATGGAATGGGCCGGTGACTTTCTTGACGCATCTGGACAATGCCGCGCCCGTTTGTGTGGCGTTTAATATACCGGATGGCGGTTGTTTCGGTAGCGGTACGAATAGTTTTCAAATGCCGGTCAGCGTCAGCGGCGCTCCCGGAACGACGCTGGGCAGCGATGTTTTTCTGAATAAGGTAGAACTGATTATTCAGCATGGGTTCAACTCCAACGTTGGCATCGGGCTAATATCTCCGTCCGGCGTCGAAATTAACCTGTGCGACGGCAACGGAAGTTCCGGCGACAATTTTGGCAATCCTGCTGCCTGCCCCACCCAGGTCACTACTTTCGATACCTGGGCAGCCACGAGTATTACGGCAGGCAGTGCGCCTTTTATCGGCTCTTACCAACCTGAAACTCCTTTTGTTACGTTCGATGGCGAAAACCCTAATGGTACCTGGATATTAAACGTATGTGACGAATTAAATGGCAACTCGGGCAATCTTCGATATGTAAAACTCCACTTCTCCACCGTACTTCCGGTCGAACTGACGACTTTCACGGCCACACCCGTCGGGGAAAAAACGGTCCGGCTCCGGTGGACGACCGCGACCGAACAGAACAGCGCCCGCTTCGATGTCGAGCGTTCGGCAAACGGTCGGGATTTTTATAACATAGCAAGTATAGCGGCAGCGGGCAACTCAACAAACGAACATTATTACGATCTATCAGATAGAGAACCTTTGCCGGGTGAAAATTACTACCGGCTGCGGCAGGTTGATCTGGATGGAAAATTCGGATATTCGCCCATTCGTGTGGCAGTCATTGCCGCCGATGCACTTGATAATAAATGGAATATCTACCCCAATCCCGCACAAAGTTCCTTTTTTGTTGAAAACCGGGAACGGGAAGGTGTTGTGTGGCTTTTTGACATTGCCGGGAAACAGGTATTGGAACAAACGCTCTCTGTCGGAAATCAGCACACTGAAATAAACGCAGAGCGGCTCCCTGCAGGGGTATACGGACTTAAAATTCAAACGGAAAACGGGGTGTTTGTTTCAAAAGTGGTGATTGAGCGGGAGTAGTAGGTTTCAGGTACATAGTCTTGGATCTATTTGTTTTTAGACCTACTGTAGACCTAAGGTCCGTTTACCAAAACCAAGTATAATTTGGTCGGACTTTTGACGGTCTCGTTCCACGAAAATGTCCAAGTAGTGTGAGTTTCAGGTTTTTAATTACTTGAAACACCTTAATATGCACGCCAATTACAGTACTTTTCACTGAACATTCAAAACAAAACCATGCAAAAATCATTGCTCCTGATCGTTTTCCTGCTTGCCACCCTGCACATCCATGCACAAAGCCCTGTCGGGCGTTGGAAAGTGGTGTCTCATACCATTGTATATGATGGCACAACGATGGATATGCACGCCGCACTGCTGCAACAAAGACCCTGCGCCGCTAAAATTGTATATGAAATCAATGCGGATGCTACGTACAGGCTGAATGCCGCTGCCAGTGGTTGTGATCCAAAGTACATAGATTTTCAACAAAAACTGTACAGCAAAACCCAATGGAAACTGGAAGGCAACGTATTCACCACGTCAGCGACCAATTTTGCCGTCGGCCAGAGCTATACGGTCAGTTTTTCAGGCGATAAAATGACCTGGGTCGGAACAGAGGGGCAGGGGACGTTGGTGTATCAGAAGATATGAGCGTTTCAGCCGTTGTTGTGCTCATTCGCCAAGGTGTATGGCGCTTTTACATGATAGTCTAAAGGCCTGTCGGTTTGCCATTTTAGTGGATAAATATCGTCTTGCGTGATGTTTAGTTTTGTCAAAAGGTCGGGTTCTTCCAGGTTATACCAGTCGTCTCCGATGTTTAAATAAATGGTTGCTTTATTTACAAAGTCGAAGGAAGTTGTATCAACATAAAAACTAGCCCTGAAATTTTGTCCGTTTTTAAATGTAATGGTACCCGCACATATATATTTTCTACCGTCCAGCGGTATTTTGTATGCTTGCCAGATTGATTTACTGCAAGGTCCGACAATCACCCATGCACCATCTTTTTCACAAAAAGAGATAGGTTTTTCCTCGAGGTCTTTTTTAGTAATTGGCATTTGTCCCGTTAGTTTTTTTAGCAGAAATTTCAAAAATGGTGTCTGATAACTCATCTTATACCCGGTTTTTATCTTTGTAATATCATTTCAAGTGCTTTGTCATAAGATTTCAAGAAGCCTGCCATTAAATTGGATGTTTCAACGTCAGGTTTAAAAGGACCCTTATGCTTTTTCCAGGTTTAGTTTCATCATGATGTCGGTCTGCTCGTCATTGCCCAGTTTGAATATATGTTTGTCAAACTCGACGAAACCGTTTTTCTTGTAAAAGTTTATCGCCCTCGGGTTTTCTTCCCAAACGCCCAACCAAACATAGTCAGCGTTTTTTTGCCTTGCTACCTGGATTGCTTTGTCGTAAAGTAATTGTCCAACGTTTTTTCCGTGAAAGTCTTTTAACACATAAATGCGTTCAATTTCAAGCGCTCTGTCGTCTTGCAGTTCTGTTTGCGATGTTCCGAAGTTCAGTTTTAAATAACCGATTGTGTTGTTGTCAAGTGTAGCAAAGTAAAATTCGGCGTTCCTGTCGTTGAGTTCAGCCGTCAGTTTTTTGATAGAAAACCCTTCGTCCAGATTTTCGTAAAGCCAAAGGCCGGAAGGGGTTACTTTTTTATGTTGATGTTAGTCATTTTTTTTCTTCGCTGGTTTGTGGTCTCAGGTTGCTACGAATGTTTTGCAGATGTGCGATGGGTGGAATTTTCAGCATAAAAGTTCATTCGGAGCACTGCATTTACTGTAACTACAAAAGTGACTGGAGAGAGAGACACGCCGGCAGAAAGGCTGTTAAAGCGTTTCGTCATTGCCGTTCAATGTAATACCAGGGGATATTAAACAGACCTTCTCTCAGGTCAATATTTACAGTTTGTCCCACTGCTATTTCTTCATAATGTTCGCTAGATACTCTTATTTCTTCTTTGTCGTAATGATGTCCCCAAGGGCTAACTTTAACATAATATGTCCTTCGCCCTTTACTGCCTTTATGCATTCGTTTGTCGACAACTTCTGCTTTATAAACTGTCGGTTCTGAATTATCATAAACAAAATTGGCGCCATATGTTGCAGCATAACTATACAAAGACACATTAAAAATTAAAGATAGATAAATCCAGGTTTTACTTTTTTTTGTGTTTTCAATGAGTCTATGTGTCGCAAAAAGAATTATAAGCATAATTGCAAATGCTATTGTACCAGGGATAATCAAACTGTATAAACTTTCAAATTCATAGTCAAGCAAAACCCTCAGCAATATTACCCAGGCCGCAACGTCAATAAAGTCAGCAACATCATATTTATCACTTCCATCATCATCTTTAGAAATCTCAACAAGACTTGAGATGCTTGGCCTGCCTGTCAAACCATTCAGCAAGAGTCCGAGGATCGGCATACACAAAAGGGCAGTAAAAAGCAGGACGTAAGGCTTTGGAAAAAACAAAAACCAAATTCCAAGCCCTATTGTAATACGTTCTAACCAGTCAAGTTTATGAAAAGTTAGTTTGGAAAGCGTCACTTTACTTCGCTTTTTATTTTTCATTGATTTCCCTCTTTAGTTCGTCAGGAATGGTTCCCGCGTTATTGGTTATTATTGAATTGGTCGTCATACGCTTTTCTATGATGTGGGAATTCTTCTACATAGAATGGATACGGAATACCCCAAATTGACACCTGGAAAAAATCGCTATCCATTCCTTCACGTTTGTTCCTTGTCCCTTAATTTCAATACCATTTGGTCAACTACTTTCAATTTTTCCATGTCGAATGTTGAAATAAATCTATCGTCAGGATAGTCAGTGTTTATTTCAATATGATTTGCCAGACAGTACGTTTTAATGAAGTCATACCCGGAAGAAATATTGATAAAGTGTATCTGTCCCATAACCACGCCCATAGGTGGGTCAGCATGTTCCAGTTTAGTCGTCCCAATTTTATTGTCGTCCAGAAGTATGTTGTAAATTTTTTTTGTCATTGTTCAGTGTGTTTGGGAAGTGGGGCATAATGGGTTAGATTTGGGGGGCGGTTTTTAGCAGATGTTCATTGGGAGCACTGGGCTTTCTGTAACCACAAAAGTATCTGCCGAGGTTGAATATCCGCCTATTGCAAATGTGCATTTAGAGGCTGGGATCTTGTTCGGTCATAGTAGTGTCCTCATAATGTTGTTGTTTCTTTGCTTGTGTTTTTCGTCCGATTGCGTTCCATTCCAGTATTTCAGAATGCTTGTCTATTAACCAATCTTCAAGTGCTTTTCGCATATAAGACAGGCTCGATTATGACTGTCGAAATTCAATACAGTTTTTGTTTAAGTACTTCCTTTATCTTGTCAAGTTGAGCCCCGTTGCTTCATTTTTCTTTGTCAAATGTGCTCTAATACGCTGTCTTGATATTTTACTTCCTGCGTGTCCAATGTATTTTGGAGAAAGTGTGCTTGGTGATGCCCTGTCCAAATGCAATAAACAATGGGTTGTCCAGAAATGCCATTTAGCACATCTTGATTATTTGCGTCAAAGGTTGTGTGATCAAAGTCAAAATATTTAATTATTGAAATCTTGCTTTTGTCAAACAGTACGTTTTCGGACTTTAAGAAGTCGGTCTCGATAATTACTTTGTTGAACACAATGTTGTCCATAAATTTACTTTTTCTAACTGTTTATTTTTATTTTGTCGTTGTTTTTGTCCCCGCCCCAAATAAAGTAGTTCCAGATGATACGTACACTCCCACCTTCTCCGCCACCTCCATTCAATAACAACCAACCCACAAATCACCGGAATCTCCAGAAAAAAATAAAGCAACCCCAGTATGGTCAGGCTTTGGTAGAAGTAAAACACCAATCCAATCGTGAGAAAACAATACAATAAATTAGCCATTGCAATAGCCTTCAGATAGGGACGCCATTTGCCGCGTAGAAAAAAATAGCAACTAAAGGAATAGATAGCGTACACGCAAACCACAAGGGATAGACCGTAAAGTATGATACGTGGCATCCCGAAACGATCTTCAAACCCCGCCAGAATGACGACTAAAAAGAAAATCGTCAAAACAGCGCCTAATCCGTCTATCAGAAACAGTTGTTTTGGGTTGGATGTCAATTTGTCCAACATGGATGTAGGTCTATTCTTCAAGGGTTATAAATTTGCGTTGCGGTTTACCTGTCCTTTTTTACACCGGTACGAAGATAGACACCTACTTTCCTTTTTCCAAACCCAACTACATGTCCCTCATCAAAAAATACTTCTGGTTCATCCTCGCCGGCATCACCTTGCTGTTGCGCGCCTGCTTACAGGCATTCCCCGGCCTGACCGAACAGTTGTACAGCCGGGGTATATTCCAGAGCGTTCGATACGCCATTGATACGCTGAGTGGTTGGCTGCCATTTCCACTTACTTATATCCTGTTCGGCGTGTTGCTGTGGAAACTGGCAGGAGGCGTGCGGTATTTGTTTTTTAACAAAACAACACCCATCCGGGAGCGATTCCTGACATCCGGCCGCCAGAGCCTCGCTTTTTTGTGCGGGGTTATCGTGTTGTTCCACTGGCTCTGGGCGTTCAATTACAGCCGTATTCCGATCGAACAACACCTGTCGCTGCCGGAACTCAAACTCACGGAACAGGACCTCAAAACGGCTCTGGACGCCCAGACAAGCCTTGTTTTGACCCTGCGCACACAAATGCAGCCCGACAGCAGCCAGGCCATTGCCTTTGAATTTCCGCCGGAACAACTCGAAGCCGCCGTTCGGCAGGATGTGCAGCGGGCATTACAGCGGCTGCAATATCCAGCGCCGGGCAAACCGCGCGGCCGACAACCTTTTTGGGACGGCTTTCTGCTGCGTTTCGGCGCGGCAGGTATTTATAATCCCTTTACCGGCGAATGCAACATCGACCAGGGCCTGCATTTTTTGACCAAACCCTACAACCTGGCGCACGAATTCTGCCACGGCTATGGTTTCGGCGACGAGGGCACCTGCAATTTCCTGGCCTACCTGGCCCTCGAAAAATCGGAGCAGCCCATATTGCGCTACTCTGCCGAACTGGATTTCTGGCGCGAACTGGCAGGCGCTTACCGGCGTTTGCAGCCCGATACCTACGCCGCTTTCAGCGCCACGCTACCGACAGGTTTTATCACCGACTTAGACAATATTTACAAAAAACACGATCAATATCCGGAGTACTTTGCCGCCTTCCGCTATGATGTCTACGACCGGTATCTGAAAGCGCAGGGTATACCGGAAGGTATGGCGAATTATGGCAAGGTGATTCCGCTGGTGCTTTCATACCGCTTGAAACACTAATATTTTACCACTTAGATTACTATACCACACTGGACACAAATGTTTTTTTACCACAACGGGCACAAAGGAGCGTAGCGTACCCTACGAGCCGCGCAAAATCTTCTCCATCTTCCTGCCTTTCTTCTCCACTTTGGCGAGCTACATAGGATAGACCGAAGCGAAGGTCAACATTGCAATACGCTGATTGTGTGTGTCGGAAGTGTTCATAACTTGAATTTTAGCGTTCAACTTGTCTGATATTCGACTTCAAAAGCCTTCTGTTTTCCGCGCCCGCACCCACCCCGCCAAAGCGTCGCTTATGTCAGTTGTGTCGTGTTACTTTTCACATGCCTGTTTTAATAAGTCAAGCCATTTCTGCATGCCTTTCTCCAGGTTTTTGTTGAATGATTTTTTAAAAAGCACTGCAAAAAAACCTTCCATACTTTCGTCAACTGAAATTTTTGTTTGTCCGTTTGTTTCGGTTAAGGTCCAGTTATGAATGGCGAACATCCCAAATGTTTTTCCTGTCCAACCGAAATGTTTAAATGGCTCGACAGTATGAAGTGTTGAATGAATTTTGGCGCCACCCGTTTTCCAGTCAAAAGTTGTATCGGGATGTAGTGCTCCATTTAGTTTTGGTTTGCTGATATCTGTTTGCCAGTTAGCCCAATTGTCAATGTCGGTCAGAACTTCCCATACTTTTTCACTACTTGCATTGATCATAATGGTTTTGCTGCACGTTACCGGTGCGTTGTCATTGATACTTTTCATTTTTGAATTGTTTTGAGCAAATGAACCTGTTGATTTTGAACACATTGTCGTTTGTTTGAATTGAACGATACAAAGGTCTGTGGAAAACCAACTCTGTTGAAAAGTAAGGGAAAGCCGCAATTTATAAATAAAGGCTGGCCGCCCAACGAATTTTTAAACCTTTTGTTACTCCTTGCTTGAAACAAACTCTCTTATAATACCTGATTGTACAAAACCAAGTCTGTCTGATTGCCTGCCGGTTTTGAGAAAATAGTCGCCTTTTTTCAAGGCCACAGGTTTGAAAAACGAACTGATTTTTGTCAGGTCATCCTGGTTGACACCGAAGTAAGTTTGTATGTATTTTTCAAGTTCTGTCATAGGTTATTATCTCGTCTTACAATTCTGACGAACGTTTTTTCGGTCTCCACTGGGTTTGGGTTGATATGAGAGGAAATGGAACACCAAATGAGGCGGAATGCACATTGCAATTGGTTTTTAATTGTCTTGGATATTGGTGTCAATAATTGTATTGGCCGATGACTTCCCAAATAATTCGATAAAATATCCTATTTGAAAAAAGTCCCGACCCGTTTCATCATTAATTTTATAGTCAAATTGATGTAAATAGCCAATTTGTATTGTTGTCACTTTTGAAAGTTTGTAATTGAAGGATAATGAAAATCTATTTCTTTCAAAATAAGGTTCTTTGTCCGTAAAAAATATTTCATTACTTACACTGATTTGAAAAGGTTTATAACCATTTGTTTTTGGGCCAATTGGATAAGACAAACCTAGTCTGTATCTAAACCTATTACGATAGCCATTACTTGTAAATCTAAACTCTGTACGATACCGCTGCTCTATTTTTATCTTACTTATCGATTGTGAAAGAACAACCTGAGGCCAAAGTCTAAATTCGTTATTGTTTTTTGGCAAGACAAAATCTCCTCCTTCTCTATATGTTTGGTAACTTCCCAAACCCAACGTAACGCTCACGTTTTTGTGCATTTTAAGGTTTACGCCACCTTTGTATTCATAATAATGAAAATGATGGTATAGTTTTAATGAACGTAATTGTGCTTCACCAAAAATACTCCACTTATCATCACAGTGATATTTTAAATTTAGAATATTCCAACTTCCCAAGTCGAAAGATTGAGAAAAACCGAAATTAATCGAGAGTAAAACAATAGCCCCCAGATAAAAATATTTCATTTTTCGTCTTGATTTACAACACCTTAATCGACTTTTATAAAACCACGTTCCCGACAAAACTAATCCTAATCTCTGATCTGTACAAAAGAAAGTCCTCCTTCACCGTACCCCTCATCCCTCATTCCTCATCCCAAAAAAATCCTCCTCTCCCTGGGTACATCCTGCTCCCTCCCGACACATGATGCCAAACGATTCAAAAACGATCTGTCATCATGAAAAACGCAGTAATTCTATTTTGCCTGCTGATTGCCTGCTTGAGCGCCGTAGCGCAACCGAATAAAACCGTAGCGCCTGCCCTGTACAAATTTTTGAACACGGAATTTATGCAGAAGTATCGCGACCTGCGCATACAGGCCGAGAGCGATGCCATCCGGGTACAATCGGGGCTGGAACAACTAAAACCCACCGAACAGTTTCGCCTGCGCACGGCCTACGACCAGACGGCTTCCCGGGCCAACCAACTCCTCGAATCCATCAAACAGGATTTCCAAAACCAGAAAAAACTCAAAACCATTGCCGAATTCCCGGATATGTACAGCGACGGCCTGCGTTACAAACTCCAGGAATTAGCCGATTTCTACGCCGCCAATTTTCAGCAGGCGCTGGCCGATGCTTCGGTGAAAAAAGAAGAAGTGGACGGCAGTGTCACCATGCTCCTGATTGTCGAACTCATCGGACTCACCAAAGGCCTGACCAACTATTTTGCAGCCATCAAGCGCGAATCCAAACAATACACGGATAAATACCTGCACGAAAACCTGGTACAGCCCTACCGCTGGCGCTACTGGGAAGAATTGTCGGGCAGCGCGTCGCCGTACGAGAAATACGAAAAAAGTTCGGAAGCCAACATGGACACCCAAACGGAAGACGCTTTTGACCGCCAATTGCAGAAAATGAACACGACCATCCAGTTGTTGCCTGCCAAAAACAACGACCCCTACCAGTCCGATAATTTCAACCTGCCGCCCGACGAGCCGGCCCCCGCCGACACTACTTTCCAATACGAAGACTGGTCGCCCACAGCCCCCGCTGCGCCTGACAGCACGAGCACCCGCAATATCATTTCCAAACCTGCCGGCGCCCAAAAGCCGGATAAATCCATACCTCCGATGCAGAAAAAACCGGCCCAGGAGAAACAGGCGCCGGCAAAGCCCAAGCAGTAGACTGGTGTTTTGTGTTTGGGTTTTGGTTTTTTAGGTCCCCCTCAAGGAAACTAGCACCCTGAGCATTCCCTGATAAGAATGCCAAAAAAACACCCAACACCGAGGAGAGGGCCGACACAAAACACCAAAACACAAAAACACCCATTCCCCTGGGTACATTTTTTCTCCCCAAGACACATTCATTCAAACATCTACAACAACACTCAGCCTTATCTTTCAAACAACATGAAAAATTCCATTTTTTTCCTTCCCATATTTTTGTTTTTGCTCTTGAGCAGCGCTATGCAGGCACAAAATTATGTTGCCCGCCACAACATGAGCAGCGCCCAATACCAAACCGAATTCAACACCTGGACCGGCCAGGGTTACCGCCTTACACAAGTCAGCGGTTACAGCGACAACGGTCAGGATCGCTACGCAGCCATTTTTGAACAGGAAAGCGGCCCCGTCTGGACCGCCAAACACGGCCTCACCGGCGCACAGTACCAAACACAATTCGACAACCTCACCGCACAGGGTTATCGCCCGATTCAGGTGAGCGGTTTTCCTTCCGGCAATCAGGCGAAATACGCTGCCATTTTTATCAAAGAAACCAATGCCCCGCAATGGAAAGCCAAACACGGCATGACTTCCACCCAGTACCAGGCGGAATTCAATACCTGGACCGGTCAGGGTTACTACCTCATCGATGTCAGCGGATACACCGTGGGAGGCACTGATTTTTACGCAGCCATCTGGGAGAAAAAAGCCGATGCGCCGCAGGTTTTTGCCCGCCACCGCATGACGAATGCCGAATACCAGGCAGAAGTCAACGAAAAATCTTCACAGGGCTACCGCCTGACCAAAGTGTCGGGATATTCAATCAGCAACACCCCGCGTTTCGCCGCTATCTGGGTGAAAACAGGCGGCCCGGTACTGGCAGCGCGCCACGGACTTGCCGGTTCCCAAAAATACCAGGACGAATTCGACCGCATGTATTACCAGGGCTACCGCCCGGTCTGGGTGAACGGTTACACGGTGAACAACCAGGATATGTTTGCAGCCATCTGGACTTGCAGCGACCCTTTTAAAGCCAATGAAATGCAGGCTGTTGACAACCTTGTGGAAGCCTACATGCAGGCCAACGACATTCCCGGTCTCTCTATCGCCATTGCCCGCAACGGCAAATTAGTACTGGCAAAAACATACGGATTTGCCGACCAGGAAGCAGGCGAAAAAGTGGCGCCCCGCCATAAATTCCGCATCGCCAGCGTCTCCAAACCCATCACGGCTACTGCCCTCATGCGCCTGGAACAAACCAATAAAATCGAACTGACCGAGAAGATTTTCGGCCCTGGCAGCATTCTCGGCAACACCTACGGCAATCAACAGGCCTACACCACCGATCTGAAAGAAATCACCGTCAATCACCTGCTGACACACCATGCGGGCGGCTGGGATCAGGATGGCGACCCTATCGGACAGGATCAGTCCTGGAACATGACTACCTATATCAATAATACCCTGAATAACTACCCGCTCGATAATAACCCCGGCGATGTTTACGACTACTCCAACTTCGGTTATGCCCTCCTGGGTCGTGTCATCGAAAAGAAAACCGGCAGCACCTACGAAAACTGGGTAAAAGACAACATTCTGGCGCCCTGCGGCATCACCGGCATGCAAATCGGCGGCAGCACCCTGGGCCAACGCAAACCCAACGAAGTCAAATACTACGGCAACAACGCCTATCTCTACAACATCCCACGCATGGATGCACACGGCGGCTGGATCGCCAGTCCCATCGACCTGGTTCGCTTCCTGGTTCGTGTCGACCAGTCGAATACAGTGCCCGATATCCTGAGCGCTGCTTCCCAAACCACTATGTTCACCCCGAGCGCCACCAACAACTCCTACTGCAAAGGTTGGTCGCGTGTGGTCAATTCCGGTTCCCTGTGGCACAATGGCGCCTTGCCGAGCACCCTTTCCGAAATGAAACGCACCTCCGACGGCTTCTGCTTTGCCATCCTGATGAATACCCGCCCCGGAGCAGGTAAAGACAATAATGGTGTCGGCATGGGCCAACTGTTGGGCGACATCAAAAACACGATCACCAAGTGGCCCGCACATAATTTATTCTAAATAGTCCGAAGTGCGAAGTCTTCAGTCCGAAGTCCTTGGAGTGGATCGTCAGTGATAATCTTAATGATTCTCCCTTACCACCCATCTTGTACGACTTCGCACTTCGCACTGATGACTTCGCACTTTTTCACTTCTCACCTCTAACCACAACACGATGAAAAAATCACTTTGTTTTCTGCCGGCCCTGCTGCTTTTACTGAGCACCACATGGGCACAACCCTGGGTAGCACGCCATAATCTGAGCAGCGCCCAGTACCAAGCCGAATTTAACACATGGACCGGACAAGGTTATCGCCTCTCGCAGGTAAGCGGTTACAGCGACAACGGGCAGGATCGTTACGCTGCCATTTTTGAAAAAGAAGCCGGTCCGGCCTGGGTTGCCAAACACGGCCTCACTGGCGCACAATACCAGGCGGAATTTAATACCCTCACCGGTCAGGGTTATCGCCCCGTTATTGTCAGCGGATTTCCTTCCGGCAATCAGGCCAAGTACGCCTGTATCTTTATCAAGGAAAACAACGCACCGCAGTGGGTTTCCAAACACGGCATGACCGGCGCGCAGTATCAAACCGAATTTGACAAATGGGTAGGCCAGGGTTACCAGTTAGCCGATGTCAGCGGCTACACCGTTAGTGGTACTGCCTATTTTGCAGCCATTTGGGAAAAGAAAGCCGGTGCGCCGCAGTGGAAAGCCAAACACGGCCTGACCAGCGCGCAATATCAAACCGAGTTTAATGACATGAATAGTCAGGGTTACCGGCTGTACAAGGTTTCCGGGTATTCCAGCGGCAATTCGGCCCGTTTTGCAGCGATCTGGCGGAAAACCGGCGGCCCGGCTTTCCAGGCGCGGCACGGCATCGTCGGCAGTCAAAACTACCAGGATGAATTCGACCGCCTCTACTACCAGGGTTACCGCCCGATTTGGGTGAACGGCTCCACGGTGAACAACGGCGATAATTACGCCGGCATCTGGACTTGCGCCGATCCTTTCAAATCCAACGACATGCAAGCCGTGGATAACCTTGTGAGCGCTTATATGCAGTCGAACAACGTACCCGGGCTTTCCTTCGCTATTTCCCGCAATGGAAAACTGGTTCTTGCAAAAACCTACGGCAAAGCCGACCAGGAAGGCAATGAAAAAGTAGCCCCGCGCCACCGTTTCCGCGTAGCAAGCGTTTCCAAGCCGATCACTGCCGCGACGATTATGAGCCTGATCCAGCAAAATAAACTGAATCTCAGCGACAAGGTTTTTGGCCCGGGCGCCCTGCTGGGTACCACTTACGGTACCAAACCGTACAGCAATAACATGAAAAATATCACCGTCGAGCATTTGCTCACCCATACCTGCGGCGGCTGGGGCAATTCCAGCAACGACCCTATGTTCCAGGACAAAACATGGAGCATGAGCACCCTGATTACTAAAACCCTCGATGATATTCCGTTGGCCAACGCACCGGGTACGAACTATGATTATTCCAACTTCGGATACTGCCTGCTGGGTCGCATTATCGAAAAGAAAATGGGCAAACCCTATGAAGACTACGTGCAAAAGAACATCCTGAACCAATGCGATGTCACGCGTATGGAAATCGGCGGCAACACCCTGGCCGAACGCAAATCCAGCGAAGTGAAATACTACGCGCCCGGCAACCCGTACGGCATGAACGTTACCCGCATGGATGCACACGGCGGCTGGATCGCAACGCCGATCGACCTGGTGCGCTTTCTCAACCGCGTCGACCGCTTCAATACGGTTCCGGATTTCCTGTCGACGGCTTCCATCGATGAAATGATACAAACGACCCCGCAGAACAACGGTTATGCCAAAGGTTGGAGCGTAAACGCCAGCAACAACTACTGGCACAACGGCGCCCTGCCCGGCACGATCGGCCTGATGGTGCGCACCAACGACGGCTTCTGCTGGAGTATCCTCATCAATACCCGCCCGGATAATGACAAGTTTGCCGGTAAATTAGATAAACTGATGTGGGACATCCGCGGCGCGATTACCGACTGGCCCGCCCATAACCTTTTTTAGAAGTGAGAAGCGAGAGGGTGAGAAGTGAGAGAACGAGATGTCGCCTGATTACTTTGAAATATCAACTGCCCACTATTTTTTTTGATCGTTTTTTTGCCAAATGAAACGGCGCAGTGGCTCCTTGCGGGCTGCTGCGCTTTTTTATTAGAAGCGAGAAGTGAGAGGTGAGATGGTGAGAGACATCCCGTTTGGAGGCTCTTATGGCTTAGGCCTGGGCATTTGGCCGTTGTTGGCGTCTCTTCTAAGACTGTCCGTAATGTTCAGCATGTTAGCCAATGCGTTCAACCGTAGAAATAAAGATTTGAGCAAATTTGCAAGGTGCGTAGCACGAAACATGCCCTTAAAAGTTGGTGCTATGCCATTAAGACCTGGTTATCAGTCTTGATTTCTACCGACATTTTTACGGCTGCAGCTGCTTGCATTACGTATATCCTAGGTGTTCCCGCCAATAACAAAGTTATATCTAAGAACATATCCGCTTCCAGCCTGTTTTGTATGCCATCATTTGAATAAAAAAGTATCGACATGCATAAAATGAAAGTAGAAGTCTGGAGCGACATCATGTGCCCTTTCTGTTATATCGGTAAACGCAATTACGAATCGGCGCTGGGGCAATTTGCCGATCGCGACCGCGTCGAAATTGTCTGGAAAAGTTTTCAGTTGGATCCTTCTATTCCTGAAAAAACGGAGGAAGAAAACGTGTTTCGCTACCTGGCCCAGCGCAAGGGAATCAGTTATGAACAATCCGTACAAATGCACCAGGGCGTGGTACAGACCGCCAAAAATGCAGGTCTGGAATACAATTTTGATAAAGCCGTCGTCGCCAATTCGTTCAAGGCACACCGCATGATCCAACTCGCCAAAACAAAAGGACTGGGCGACCAGGCCGAAGAACGGCTGTTCTCTGCCTATTTTACGGAAGGCAAAAACTTTGGAAACCCCGAAGTGCTGACAGCATTGGGAAAAGAGATCGGCCTGACGGAAGCCGACGTGCAGGAAGCCCTGACCAATGAGACGTATGCGCAAAAAGTGAAAGAAGACATTCAGGAAGCCGGAAGACTGGGCGTCAACGGCGTTCCGTTTTTTGTGTTCGACCGTAAATACGCAATATCCGGTGCGCAACCGCCCGCTGCGTTTTTGCAGGCTTTGCAGCAATCTTTTGCCCCCCCCCCCCCCCCCCCCTGCCCCCCCCCCCCCCCCCCCCCCCCCCCCCCCCCCCCCTCTCCCAAAGTTCCCCCCCCCCCGCCCCCCCCCCCCCCCCCCCCCCCCCCCCCACAAGCCAAAAACCCCGGATTTCGTTCGCGCAATTCCTTTCCCATAAATAAAACGGATCCTTTGGGTACATCTTCCCCGCCCAAAACACATTTCCCAAAACGATCCGATGAAAGTAATGCTCACCATCGCGCTGCTATGGCACTGCGCGTTCACGTATAGCCAGGAATTTTCCACGGGCCTCATTTTTGAAGATGAAACCTACGAGGCCCAGCCCCGCCAAAGTACGGAAGACGGCAGCAAAGCCGATTTGCCGGCGCAGGCAGACCTTACACCTTACTGCCCCGAGGTACGCCACCAGGGCTATATTTTTTCCTGTGTAGGTTGGGCGGCAGGTTACGGCGCCATGTCGATTCAGCGGGCGGTGATGAACCAATGCACCGACAAAGAAGTGATTACGCGCAACGCCCATTCGGCGCTTTTCCTGTACAACCAGATCAAGATGGAAGACTGCAACCAGGGTTCCCGCATTTCGGATGCCCTGCAGTTCCTGACTGAAAAAGGCGATTGTCTGGCCAATCAGTTCGATTTTGATATCAACAACTGCGCGCAACAGCCCGACAGCATGGTTACAAAACAGGCCAAACGTTATACCATCCAGGATTTTATCACCCTGTTCGGGGTAAAAGAAAACCCCGACCTCAAAGTGCTCCGGGTAAAACGGGTGCTCGCCCGAAACAAACCGGTCATCGTGGGCATGAACGTACTGCGCAATTTTTACGACCTGAAAAACGCGGTGTACTGGCACCCCGAAATTGGCAACGCAACGCCCGCAGGCGGTCACGCAATGGTCGTGGTGGGTTACGACGACCGCAAAGAAGCTTTCCGGCTGATGAATTCCTGGGGAAAAAACTGGGGCGACAACGGATTTATCTGGGTGAAATACAAGGACTTCGGCACATTTTGCAAATATGCTTACGCTATGTATTTTGTTGCGCCGGCCCATTTGCCCGCTTCACCTGCCGATACCCTGGCAGTGACGGAAAAACCCCTCACCGAACTCGCCGGCGCCTTCCAGTTTCGCACATTCACGGGTTGGCAGGAACACAGCGCACAACCCATTTTTGAAAACGTCGAAGCATCCTACCAGTACCCTGTTTATCAACTCCATAAAAAAGACTGGCAGGTCGGGCAGGCATTCCAATTGCTGGCTTCCACCTTGAAAGCAGACGAGTACCTGTATGTATTCAGCGTCGACGCCAATAAAGAAGTTCATTTTCACTGGCCCCGGCAAGCCGGACTGAATGAAAAATTTGAAGGACACAATGAAAGCGGCTTACTGCTGGCAGGCGGGGCGGATATTGTTATCCCCGGCGCAAATAAAGTGTTGAAACTGGCAGCGCCCGGAACCGACCGGCTGGTATTGCTTTTTTCCAAGCGCAAGATCGAAACCATCCAAAAACTGGCTATTATTGCAACAAAAAAAGAAGGGGATTTTGCTCAAAACCTGCTTCAAACGCTTGGGAAACATGCCGTGCCGCTATCGGACATTACCTACGCCCCCGATAAAATTGCGTTCAGTGCCGCTACCCGAAGTGAAGGATTCATCGTTCCGCTGATACTGGAAGTCCACGCCCGTTAACCCTCTTAATGATAGCAAAAATCATGCGTTTCCTGCTTTTTCTAATATACTTTCCTGCCGTTTGTTTTGCTCAAAACCTGCAAACAGACTGGCAAAAAACATTTGGCAACGACGGCGATGCTGTCGTGCATAAAGCCATCGAAGCCACCAATGGCAACCTCGTGGCAGTAGGGCAGACCAATGCCGGCGCACAGGGCGGTACCGATGGTTGGCTCCTGATTACCGATCATAGTACGGGTCAGGTAGTCGTGGAGAAACGTTTCGGCGGCAAAAAAGACGACGTTTTGTACGCCGTTGCACAAACCTTTGAAGGCAATTTTCTGCTGGCTGGCGCCACATCATCCATCGGCAAAGGGAAAAGTGATGCCTGGTTGCTGCTCGTCAATGACCGCGGCCAACTCCTGCGCGAAACCACTTACGGCACCGCAGGCCGCGATGAATTCCGGCACATACTGCTTCAAAATGACGGCTCCCTCATCCTGGCCGGACACAACAACGACCGGGCTGCCGGTGACATCTGGTTATCAAAGATTCAGCAGGACACGGTTCGATGGGAAAAAAACATCGGCACTGAAGCATTTGAAACCCTGAGCGGCTTTGTGCCTGCCTCCGATGGAGGATTCGTTTTTTGTGGAAATACGGGTAAAAAAGCCGAAAACGGGGCTGAAAACATCTATCTCGCCAAAGCAGATGCAAAGGGTAACCTTTCCTGGAAAAAGTTTTTCGGTGAAAAAGGCTGGGAAGAAGCGCTCGGATTAATCGCTACCCGCGACGGCGGATTTGCTATTGCGGGCCTCACCAAATCCAAAGGCGCCGGCGACCTGGATGCCTGGCTGCTGAAAGCCAATCGCGACGGCACCCGCCAGTGGGACAAGACCTTTGGCGGCAAAGACGCCGATCTGGTCAATGCGCTCGTGCAGACGACCGACGGCGGATTCCTGCTGGTCGGTTCCACCAAATCGCACCGCAGCGGCGCGCGTTTTTCCGAAGCCTGGCTGGTACAAACGGCGCCCGGCGGCGACCTGCTCTGGGAACAAAACCAGGGTACGGACAAAGATGATGTATTCACTTCGGCTTTGGTGCTCCACGACGGCAGCGTCGCACTTTCCGGACAGCACAACGGGAATACTGCCTGGCTGCTGCGCTGCTCCGATCCGTACAATACCAAAAATGCACTGGCGGGTATTCGCGACGCCGTAAATCTGAAAATATCCGAATCCGCGTTGCACACTGCTGACGGCACACTCACGCCCGGAGAACAGTCTTTTTTGTCCTTTAAAATTACCAACACTGCCGATTTCGATGTACCCGACCTCCGGGTCGCTGTGGATAATCGCTCCGGCGGAAGTGATGTATCGTTCTGGAATACCAACTATTTCGGCGCTATTCCCAAAGGCGTCGCCACGGAAGTTCGTATTCCCGTAAAAGGAAATAATGACCTGGCGCCCGGCGATCAGCAACTCTCTGTGACGGTTTCTTCGGGCGTCAAATCGCTCCACACATTTGAACAAACGATCAACCTGCGCAAACCCAAACCGGCTACTTTGTCGATTGCCGACCACCAGTTTGCTGCCAGTGGCCGCTCGGATGAAGTCACCCTGAAAGTACAAATCGAAAACAACGGCGATTCCACTTCACGGGCCGCAGAGGTCAGTTTTATCTGTCCGCCGGGTATCAATGCGCAGGGCGCGTCCACTGCGCCGATGGGGCTGATTGCTGCGCACAGCCGCCGCGATGCACGACTGGTTTTTGTAAAAACAGCGCAATTCACAGGTTCCGTTGCCCGCATCGTTTGTGTGGTGAAAGAAGGTGGTCGCGAAAAAGTGCGCAAAACGCTGGAATGGAATGCCACTTCCGGCAAAACATCTCTGGTTTCCAACGGCCCCATCCTGATCTGGAGCGACCCGGCCCCGCATGAAACCGGCACCAATAAAGTCCGCAAAACCGACGACCACATCGAAGTGAAAATGACCGTCGTATCGCCCAAACCCGTGAATACCAAAAACATCAAGGTGAAAGTGAACGGCGTGGAAATGGACGGCTCCAAATTCAACGAAGAAGACCTGTCGCCGCCGCGCCAGGAGGAAGCCAAATACATTTACACCTACAAAAACAAGATTCCGCTCCAGCAGGGCAACAACCACCTCGAACTGGTGGTGGACGATGTGGTATCGGATGCGCTGGAGGTCGAATTTACCCCCGAACGCGCCAACCTCTACGTCGTGAGTATCGGCCCCAAACACGAAGATTTGCAATTCACGGGCCAGGATGCCAGGGATTTCGCCGAAGCCTATAAAAACCAGGGCGGTGAAGGGAAATTATTCAACGAAGTGTTTGTAACCGAACTCACCACACCTGAAAAAACGGACCTCACCGGCATCAAGCAAGCCATGTACGACCTGGCGTATCAATGGGATGACAAACAGATCAAACAGAGCGATATGGTGCTGGTTTTCATCTCTTCTCATGGTAAAATTGCCGATAACCGCTTCAAAATCCTGCAAACCGGTTACAATCCCAAGTACGAACGTTTGGCCCTGGATTTTAAAACGGACATCCTCGAAGTGCTGAGCAATATCAATTGTAAAAAACTGATCTTTATCGATGCCTGCCACAGCGGCGGCGCAAAAGAAGGTTATGGCGGCGTGAGCAAAGCGGTAGTGGATTTGGCCAAAACACAACCGGGCGTCAGTACCCTGACTTCCTGCGGAAGCACCGAAAAATCGTACGAAGACAAAGCCTGGGGCAACGGCGCGTTCACGGAGGCCCTGCTCGATGCATTCTCCGGAAAAACCTGCACGGACGGCAACGGCGCATTCATGGCAGACACCGATAGCGACCGCATTGTACGCCTCGGCGAATTGTACGATTTTTTACGCCGCCGCGTACCTGCCCTGGTGCAATCAGGTGTTCCCAATGCCCCAACGAGCCAGACGCCTTTTATGCCGGAAAGTCAGTTGGATAAGAATTTGCCGCTTTACTTCATAGAACAAAAATAATGGGTGTTTAGTGTATGGTGTTTAGTGTTTAGGGCGCTTCGCCTTTGGCCGTGATTGGTGTTTGGTGTGTGGTGTTTCGTGTTTGGGGTGCTTCGCCTGAACTACTCACAGTTGCCAAGGCGAAGAACCCCCAAACACGAAACACCAAACACGAAACACCAATAAAAGGGAAACAATGTTCAAAATAAAAAATCTGCTTTTGCTGTGGCTGCTTTTCAGTCGCCTGATCGCTGAAGCGCAATGCCCTACGGGTACCACCATATTTACAGTGACCAATAATTCCGGCGGCAACGTTGCCGGATCGCTGGCTAGGGCCTGCCAGTGCGTCAATACGACGCCCATTTTCACCACGATTGTATTTGCCATTCCAAGCGGTTCCTTACAGATACAGCCCACCTCGGAATTATTGATCAGCGACAGCGGCGTGCTGGTGGACGGCAATTCCCAGAGTGGAATCATCATCGACGGTTCTTCCGTAGCAGGTGCGCCGGCCCACGGCCTGCGATTGTCTGGTACGGGGAATACGGTACAGGGACTAACCATACGGAATTTTACGGCTACAGCCGGCGGACACGGTATCCGGCTCGACGCCAATACGAATACAGTGACTGGAAATACCCTGCACAACAACCGAAACGGGGTTTTTACCACCACACCCGTTTCGACGGCCCTGATTACGCAGAACAGTATTTTTTGTAATACTGTCGAGGGAATCAATCGCTCAGCCGGCCCTGCTATCCCAACGATCGTTGCCAATACCCAGCGCGTTCGGGGTACCGCCACCGCCAATGCGGTGGTGGAAGTGTATATCCACGATCCTGCGGGATGCGCCGCAGCGCCCTGTCAGGGCAAAACTTTAGTCGGCACTGTAACGGCAAACGCAGCCGGGGTTTGGCAACTCGACCTGGTGCCGGGCGCCCTGAATGCCGGGCAACAGGTGACCGCTACGAGTACCTTGAACGGGAACAATACGTCTGAATTCTCCACTTGCGCCACGGTGGTCAACTGCGCCGCATTCGACGTCAACGTAGCGGATACGGATGTCAGTTGTTTCGGCGGCGCTAATGGCTCTGCCACGGCTACTTCTGTAGGCTCCCCCGTTGCAGGCGTCTCTTTTCTGTGGAGTACGGGCGCAACCACTGCAACGATTAACAACCTAGCGTCCAATGTCTATACCGTCACAGCAACGGATGCGGCCGGCTGCACGGCTACGGAAACAGCCACTATTGCAGAACCGTCGCAACTCACGTCTTCATTTTCAGCACAAAATATCAGTTGTTTCGGCGGTGTAAACGGCGCCCTGACGGCAGAGCCTGCCGGTGGCACGCCCGGGTATACCTATGCCTGGAGTAACGGGCAAAATAGTGTGACGATCAACAACCTGATAGCGGGAAACTACACCGTCACGGTAAGGGATAACAACGGATGCTCGGTATCGGGTACTACCCAGTTGACACAACCTGCTCTGCTGACCACTTCATTTACAAGACAAAACATCAGTTGTTTCGGTGGCGCAAACGGCGCCCTGACGGCAGTGCCCGGCGGTGGTACACCCGGGTATAATTATGCCTGGAGTAACGGGCAAAACGGCGTGACCGCCAATAACCTGGCAGCGGGAAACTACACTGTCACGGTAACGGACAACCTCGGGTGCACGGCAACGAGCAGCACCCCGTTGACACAGCCTGCCCAGCTCACCCTGAGCATTAATGCGACCGATGAAAGTACAATGGGCGCAAACAATGGCTCGGCATCTGTTATTCCCGGCGGCGGTACGCCCGGATATAATTTCCTGTGGAGCACCGGCGCCGTTACCGCTCAAATCGGCAACCTCGCTCCGGGCATTTACACGGTCACGGTGACGGATATCAACGGTTGTACGCGCAGCGCTACCGCTACGATAAGCAGCGGGCCTGGTGGTAGCGGCGGATGTTCCGTACTGCCTGTTTATGCGGTGCTGGTTCCTTCACAGGTATGCGGCAACACCATTTTGTCCCTCGAAGTCGACGATTTATATCCGTCTCCGGCAGTCAGATATGTATGGCTTTTCCCCAACGGCGATTCGGCGGTCACGGTGCAACCGATGCTTGATTTACTGGTGACATCCACTGATTTTTCAGGTGAATACTTCGTGTTGCGCGATTCGGCCGCTTGTCGCTCCATCGCTGTGGGTGGCGCGCCGGTAACTGTATTGAGCCTCGACCCGGCGCAGGTATTTGCCGGAACGGACTCGCTGCTGTGCGCTGCCGGCGTGGTGGTGCTCAAAGCGCAGGCGCCCCCACAAGGCACGGGCGCATGGGCCTCCCTGGGGGCGGCAACCGTGGATAGTCCGGCAAGCGCCATGACTGCCGCCCGGAACCTGCAAACGGGCGCGAATGCCTTTGTCTGGCAGGTAAGCCTCGGTAACTGTACCGCAGCAGCATCCGATACGGTGGTGTTTTTTGTAGAAAAAAGGGCGCAACTCAGCGACGACCGTTACACCCTGCAAAGAGCGCAGGATATTGCCGTCATGGAAGTATTGCTCAATGACGCGCTGGCCGGATTGTCCGATACGGTGGTTACCCAGATTGGTGCGCCTGCTGTTGGTCAACTGGAATATTTGGAGGAAGGACGCCGGTTCCGGTACACCGTAGATGAAAATTTCCGGGGTACGGTGCAATTTCAGTACACCGTTTGCAGCCCGGCATCTGCCTGTAATTTCCCCTGCGATACGGCTACAGTCAGCATCGATATTCAAAACCTGCCGGTCGTGCCCGAAGGAATGGTCGTTAATGATCCCGGCCCCAACGGCCAGTTGACTATCAGGGGAATCAACGGCTTTACCAGGGTTGAAATCGCTGTTTTTAACCGCTGGGGCGACCTCGTTTTCCAGGAAAAAAACTACCGGAACGACGCGCCCTGGCTGGGGCAGTTCAGCGGAAAAAACCTGCCCGGCGGCGCGTATTATTATTATTTGCAGGCATGGGACGGCGATACACTCATCGGCGGAACCCAAACCGGCGTGATACACCTTTTTGAACAGGAATAATTGGGTGTTTTAGGACCTCACCCCGGCCCTTCTCCAACGGAGGGACCCTGGCATTCTTATCAGGGATGCCAAGTGGGTCCAAAACACCAAAACACGAAAATATCAATGAAAAAAGTCACCCTACTGCTGCTGTTTTTTCAAGCCATGCAACACTTGCAAGCGCAGCAAGCGCCCCTGTTTACGGTGTACCGGGATCAATGGAGCATCCTGAACCCGGCGGCAGTATCCAACAATTTTCTGCTGAACAACCGCAGCATGAGCCTGAGCGGCACCTGGCGCACCCAGTGGTGGGGACTTTCCGAGTCGCCCCGCACCCAATTGCTGAACTGGGAATACGTAGCCGACGAACAAAACAGCGTATTCGGAGCGCACGCGCTGAACGACCAGACCGGTAAAATCGGCCATACGGGCGTTTATGGGCGATTTGCCTACCGGATCAAATCGGGCAAAAGGGTAGTGCAGTCGCTGACCATCGGCCTGAGCGCCGGAGCTGTGCAGTACAGGGCAAGGCTAAGCGAAATCGAGTTTCCCGATCCGACGACCCAGCCCCTGACCGATGATCGCGCGATCCGCCCCGACATCGGCGTGGGCGTATTTTACCAGTATGCCGACCGGTATTATGCCGGTATTTCCGTGCCGCAGACTTTTGGGCTGAGTTCCCAATTCATTGGCGGGAAAGAAGATTTTGATATTCGCCGCATCCCGCACGTATTTGCCGTGGCGGGCGGCTACTGGAGCGCACCCTGGCTGGGCAATGAAACCTCCTTTATCGAACCTTCCGTATGGCTGAAGTATGCGCCGAATAGTCCGCTGAATGTGGACATGAACCTGCGCTGCCAGATCAATGAATTGCTCTGGGCCGGTACGGGTTTGAATACGGGTTTTGGAGAGCAATTCAGCGCTGCCCTGCACATCGAAGCAGGTATGTTTTTCGGCGACCAGGTGCAAATGTTGAACAGCCAGTTCAAAGTGGGTTTTGGTTTTGATTTGCCTGTTACGCAGTCGCTGGCGAGCATTTTCGGTGCGTCCGGGGAGGTGAATGTGGTGTATTCGTGGCGATGAAGTGGGTGTTTGGTTTTCCCCCGGTGTCCCTGTTCAACAGAGGGGGTGACTTTGTGACATCCTTTTTGGAGTGTCAAGCTCAATTACACCTTCATCCGACAGAGAATCCCCTATCGAAAATGTCAAACGTGAAGTCACCCCCTCTCTGTTGGAGAGGGGGCCGGGGGGTGAGGCCCAAACACCAAAAAAAAACCGCCGCTGGTCAGAGCCAACGGCGGTTTTGCATAAATATGAATTGAATGCCCGAATTGCTTACGCAATTTTGACATTTACTGCATTCATGCCTTTTTTGCCACGCGCAGTTTCAAAAGTGACGACATCGCCTTCGCGGATATTGTCGATCAAACCAGTAGCGTGAACAAAGATTTCCTCTTTAGTGGAGTTGTCAACGATAAAGCCAAAACCTTTGGATTCGTTGAAAAATTTTACTGTACCAGTATTCATTGTAAGAAAAAGAAAAAAAAGTGATGTGGCATTTTGCCGCGCCAAAGATAAGGGTGTTTTTATAAATAATTGAAATTCAATTTTTTTTGCAAAAAAATAACATTTTAAGCGCCCGCGCCCGAGCGCTTAGTATCCACTGCTGCGTCCAATGGTAAACCCTGCAATAAGTGTGCGGCCAAATGTTCTGCCCAATAGGGTGCAAGCAAGGCGCCTTTAGTGCCTAATCCATTGAATATAAACAAATTAGAATGTTTTTTACTCGCCCCGATATAGGGTCTCCTGTCTTTTACCGCAGGCCGTACGCCCGCTACATGACCGATGATTTCAAACGGAGCGGCGAGCATTTCATCCACATGCCGGAGGATAAAATTACGCTCTGCTTCGCTGGGCAACAGGTCGGGATAATGCCATTGATAGGAGCCGCCGGCCCAAAAAACGCCTTCGCCCATGGGTACCAGGGTCATGGTTTTTTTGAGCATATCCGTGATATGCGCGGCATTTTGAAGCCGGAGCAGCAGCGCTTCTCCCTTGGCGGGTTGCCAGGACAACTCCGGAAAAAAGGGGTTTTCCGAAGCACGGAAGCCTTCACAAAAAACAACCGCGTCGTAGTCAGGAGCGATGCCGGGGATAGCATCGTAGTCCATCACCTTGTTTTCAAACATGCCCGACTCCAGGGCCCATTGCCGGAAACGGCCGATCAGGTTGGGAAAATGTACCCGCGCTGCCTGGTGAATCACGCCATAACTCAGTCCTGGTTTGATAAAAGGCTGCCAGGCGCCTGCGTCTCTGCGTTCGCCGAGGTAGTCGGCGTAATCCGGCAGGGCGCAGCGGGCAGCCCAGTCGTTGCTTTCTTCGGCTGTGCCGAGCAGGCGCAGAATAGGGTGGGGCTGCCAGACCGGAACTTTTAAAAACTGTTCGAGTGCCTGGTAGGCATGTTTAGCCGCCGGAAAAAATTCTTCCAGCCTCCACGATTTTACAAAACGTTTTCCGGTCACCGGATTGATAATGCCCGCTGCCGGAAGCGAAGCATTGCCGGGCAGACTGCCGTCGGCAATGCGTACCTGTACGCCGCGCTGATGCAGCGCCCACGCCAGCATGGTGCCGGCTATTCCTTGACCGATGAGGAGGATTTTCATATGTTGCAAAGATAGTGAGTCGTGAGTTGTGAGTCGTCAGTCGTGAGTGGTACATTTCTCAGCTGACTACCCAAGAGAAAATTGGGCGCATACCACTCGACTCACGACTCCGCACTCACGACTCACCATATAAAAATCCGCCTAAAATTTTTCCTGCCCGCAGAAAACACTACCTTTACAGCGGTTTCATTATCTCTCAAAAGTTTAGCTTGCTTCTCGTGCCTTTCCCGCACACTTGCTGAAGTGGCATCATCATCTTCCCGCCGATTTCCATCCGGTTATTTGTCATTTACGCGCTCATTGGCGACTGTGGTACGCTATTTGCAATGTATATGACAATCCTTTGATTGTCAGGTACTGATCGTACGGGTATCTTTGTTTAATCTCATTTTTCCAAATATTAAAAAGGCACTTGTGAAGGAATTTTTGACATCTCTGCGTTTTTTTATTATCGTATTTGGCTTGCTCCAGGCTTCGTTGCTGGCAGGGCAGGACATCCATTTTTCGCAATTCAGCAATTCGCCCCTCAACCTCAATCCCGGTCTGGCGGGCGTATTTGGCGGTGATATGCGTTTTGTCGGCAATTATCGGAGCCAATGGCGCAGCGTGCCTGTGCCATACACTACCTTTTCGGGTAGTGTCGAAAACAAAATTTATTTCACGAAGGGGAAATACGACCGCTTCCTGACCGGTTCGCTCTTCCTGAATTACGACCGCCAGGGCAGCCTGCACCTCACGTCGATGCAAATAGGCATCCCGATAGCCCTGACTTTACCCACCGGCAAAAATAAATTCCTGACCCTCGGCGCCACGCCGGCGTTCGGACAACGGGCCTTCGACCAGTCGAAAATCAATTTCGGCAGCCAGTGGGACGGCTGTGCTTTCGATGCGGGCATCAATCCCAATGAAGACCTGTTGCTGCAAAATACCAGCCTGAAGTATTTCGACCTCAGCGCCGGATTGAATTTCCGCATGCAGGGCGGCACCAAACGCAATCGCCTCGATCTAGGTGCTGCCATGCACCATATTAACCGCCCGTACCACGATTTCTGGTCGTCCACCCTTGCTGATCCCGGAAATGTGCGGCTGTACAACAAACTCAGCGTTTACGGCATAGGCCTCATCCAATTAGCCTCCAATTATGACCTGATGCTGCAGGCCAGTTATCAAAAACAGGGCGGCTATCGCGAGATTGTGTACGGCGGCGGCATCCGTTTTCACCTCAACCAGAAGCCTTACAAAGAATTGTCCCTGCAAATCGGCGCCGATTACCGCAGCCGCTACCAGGACGCCCTGATTCCGCACGTGGAAGTATTGTACAAAACCTGGACGCTCGGCGTCACCTACGACGTAAATTTCTGGTCGGACGTGAACCTCGTGACCAATCGCCGCGGAGGCCCCGAAGTGTCGCTGATTTACCGTTTATATAAAATAAAACCACTGCCGACCTTCAAATCCTGCCCGATTATTTGACACCTTTAATATAGACAACGCAAAGTAGTTTTGAATGAGAAAGTATAATAATCCACTGATTACCAACGCTATCTCAACTATCAACGTTCTCAACCGCTCAACTTTCAATAAAACCACCCCATGTTCGCAATCAAACATTTGCAACATATCAGTAACAAGAAATTATACAGCATGAGGCACGCCAATTGCATTTTCGTAATCATACTGCTCACGATCTCTTCCGGGATGCTTCGTGCGCAAAACGGTGTTTCCGATCGGATCAACGAGGAACTCGACCGTGCTCCTTCCATTGCCAAACTCGAACAGGCTGCGGCGAAAGCCAGCGCCAACGGCGATTATTACACGGCCATGAAATTCTATGACCGGGTGATCCGCGCCGATAGCAGCCTGGCGTCCGCCTGGAAAGGTTATGCCGAATCGGCCGTTAAAATCAATGCGCTTCCCCTGGCTCAGTCGGCCTACCAGTACATGCTGGACCACGATATGAATAAGGATGGATCGGTATTGCTTGATTTTGCTGCGATGCAATTTTTACGGGGCAATTATGAGGGAGCCAAGGGGCTGTACCACCAGTTCCTGCATGAAGAACCGGCTTCCGCTACCGCTCAAATGATGGAAGAGGCCCAGAAAGGACTGGAAAACAGCGATTGGGCGCTTTCCGTAGCCGATAATACGGACCTGGAAACACCCGTCACGCCGCTGGATACCTTGTCTGTCAATACCACGCGTTTTTCCGAATATTCACCCCTGATGGTGGGCGATACCCTGTGGTTTTCTTCCTATCGTTTTCCGTTTAAAAATGACCGCCACAACCCGGAGCGTTACCTCGTAAAAGTGCTCAACGCCACCATTCAGGATGAGGTGCTGACCGCTGAACCGGCCACTTTTAACCAGGAAAACCGGCATACCGCACACGTCACCTTCAATGAAAAAGGAGATGTAATGTATTATTCCGAATGCGATTTTATCAACGACGCGGAGATTCGTTGCGAACTGTATATGCGCCAACGCCAGGGAAACACCTGGGGCCCTGCCGTGAAACTGCCCGAAAGCATCAATATGCCGGGTTATACCTCGACCGGCGCCAGCGTAGGCAAAGTGCCCGGCGAGGACAAAGAGGTGTTGTATTTCGTCAGCGACCGGCCCGGCGGCAGGGGCATGCGCGATATCTGGTACAGCGTGATCGGGCCGGACGGGTTTGCTGCGCCGCTCAATTTGCCCCTCAATACAACGGGTAACGATGTGACGCCTTTCTACCACTCCAATACGGGTACGCTGTATTACAGCACCGACGGTTTGCAAACGCTCGGCGGTTTCGATATTTACAAATCCCAGGGATATGGCACCAAATGGAGCGAGCCTGTGCACATGGGCGTTCCGCTGAATTCAAGTTATAACGATGCTTATTTCACCCTGACACCGAACAGTCACACGGCCTTTTTGTCTTCCAATCGCCGGGGCGACCACAACAGTTCGGAAGAGGCTTGCTGCTACGATATTTTCAAAGCGGATCTGGTAAAACCGCAAATGCTTGCCATTACCTTCAATCGTTTGACGGGCGACTCTTTGTCGGCGACTACGATGCGTCTGGTGGAAATTACCCCCAACGGGCCGGGTGAAGAAATAAAGGTGAAAGTGGCCGGAACCAACTTTGCATTTCCGCTGCAACCGGGCAAAAAATACATGCTCATTGCTGATAAACCGCATTTTAAAAGCGATACTATCGTTTTTGACACGCCCAAGACCATCTGGAAAGATGTGCTGATCAAGAAGTTATACCTCACGCCGGCTGAGGTGAACCTGCTCGTTACGGTGTATGACAAGGAAACCAAACAGCCGATCCAGGGCGCCAAGGCGCGGTATTATGATATTGGCCAACTGCTGCCGGGCGGCACTTTCGCCACGGGCAAAGGTGGTTCGCCGCTGGAAATGCTGGAACAAACACGCCCCGCAGACAACCGCTTTGAATACCCGCTTCAATTCGACCACCGCTATAAAGTGGTCGTTTCCAAACCCGGTTATACCATTGATTCGACGGATATTGTGTCGACGGAAGGGCTGGACGGTAATACGACTATTGAAAGAAAACTGTACATCACACGCGGTCTGAGTTTCGTGGCATTTACGACCAATATGCAAAACCGCGACACGCTGTACGGCGTGCGGTATGAACTGGTGGAAATTGGTGGAGAGAACCGCCGGGATCAATACCTCAGTCCGCTGGGCAAAAACTATGAAACGACCGTTAACTACGACCGCCGTTACATGATTAAAGCGACCAAAGACGGTTTCTCCCGCGACTCTGTGGAATTTTCAACAGCCAACCTCGAACGGATCGACTTTCAAAAAATCGTCCGGGAATTGCGCCTGAAACCACTGATCCTGGAAGCCTATCTCCCGATTCGCCTTTTCTTTGATAACGACTACCCGGATCCGCGTACGATGGCGACCACCACACCGCGCGACTATCGCCCGACGTATGTGGAATATTACAACCGGAAGGATGATTTTATTGCAAAATATACCGCCGGTATGACGGGTAAAGAACTTCAGATAGCAACCGATACGCTCGATTATTTCTTTGAAAAAGATGTGCGCGCGGGTTGGGAAGGTTTGATGGCCTTTTCCGAAGTATTGTACGAAATGATGACGCGCGGCGACACCATCGTGCTGACCCTGAAGGGTTTCGCTTCGCCACGGGCGGCTACCAACTACAACCTCAACCTGACAGCCCGCCGGGTATCGAGCGTATTAAACCACTTTATGATATTTGACGGTGGTATTTACAAAAAGTTCGTTCAAAACGGCCAGATCACGATTGTGCAGGAACCGAATGGCGAATCAAAATCCCCGCGTGGTATCAGCGATGTTATTTCAAAAGAACGCGAGTCCATTTACAGTGTACCTGCGTCCCGCGAACGACGATTGGAGATTATCGGGGTTCAGGTAAATAATCAGCAAAAACTGGCCAAAATTCAAAAGTAATCCTGACCTGAATTGTTGACTGCTGTGATGGAATCCCGGTAGGTGCGGGCGCCGGCAACACAAAAACAAGAACCATTGAGCCATGAAGAATATACATAGTCAAACGCTTAACTGCATGAAATACAGCCTTTTTTCGGCAATCTTACTCTTGGTGTCGAATGTTGCATTCGCTCAGCTGCAACTGTCGTTTTCCACCGTACCGCCTACCTGCAACGGCTTTACCAATGGTACAGCCACGGCTTTGCCAAGTGGCGGGACAGCACCTTACGCCTATAACTGGAGTAATGGCCAAAGTGGTCAGGCTACCCTGGGTGTAGGCGCGGGTACTTATTCCGTTACCATTACTGATGCTGCCGACCTGACCATTACGGGCGAAGTAACGGTAATAGCGCCCGATCCGGTGGTCGTTACTATTACGCCGGAAGGCCTGAGTTGTACGGATGCGGAAGGAACATTGGTGGCCGGTACCGTAGGAGGCACTTCTCCTTACACTTATGAATGGGAGAATGGCAGCACCGCAGGTAGTTTACCTGTAACGCAGTCGGGCCTGTACTATGTAACCGCTACGGATGCCAACGGCTGTTCGGCACTTGCGAATTATTTTGTCAGGCCACCGGCCGAAATTGTAGTTCAGTTCCTGACGCTCGATGCGCCTTCCTGTTCCAACAGTTCCGACGGCGCCATCGTGGTGAATATTTTTGGTAACAATGCCCCGTACACCTGGGTTTGGGGAAATGGCGTTGCCAATGCCTCGCTTTCAAACATTCCCGGCGGCAATTACAGCATTACGGCAACGGATGCCCTCGGTTGTACAAAAGTGGAAACGGTCGTTTTAAATGCTCCTCCTGCCCTCGTGGTGGAGGTTTTTCCGACAAATATTCCCTGCTCGACCTTGCCGAATGGCGGAGCCGTCAATGCAGGTGTTGCAGGCGGGGTCAATCCTTATACTTTTCTCTGGAATACCGGCAGTACCGAATCCGGTTTGCAGGGTATTCCGCAAGGTACTTATACCGTGACGGTAACAGACGTAAATGGCTGTACAGCCGTAGATGACGCTACTGTTACCCAGCCGCCACCGTTGACGGCCTCTATCGTCAGTATTACGCCCGCCTGCGGCGGTAACAACGGCAGCGCCACGATTACAGTCGGCGGTGGTACGCCGCCTTACAAACATGTCTGGAGTAATGGTCAAATGGGCCTGACTGCTACCAACCTGGCCCCCGGCCAATATTACGTGTGTACATTTGATGCGAACAATTGCCAGTTTGATGTTTGGGTCGTTATTCCTGTTGGGGAAGGCCTGGATGTGAACCTCAATATCGTAAAAGCAGAATGCCCGGGCGTGGATAACGGTGTGGTAACAGCCATCGTCAATCCTCCTGGAGGTACCTTTACCTACGCCTGGAACATTCAAAACAGCCCGTCCACTTCCCAATTGAACGGCGTTCCTGCCAATACAATGGTCTCCGTGACGGTAACTGATGTAAACACAGGTTGTCAGGGTACTGCCAGCGGCGTAGTCGGCACCCACAACCAGGTGCAGGTAGCCGTTACAGATACGGATGCAGCCTGCGGTGCGCCCACTGGTAGCGCTTCGGCGATTGCATCGCTGGGTACCGCGCCATATTCGTACGTCTGGACATATCCCGATGCTTCGCAGGTGACTGGTCCCGATATTGCCAATCTGGTTCCGGGTGATTATTTCGTCACCGTTACGGACGTAAAAGGTTGTACCGCGCTTGGTGTCGCTGAAATCGATGCGGTCGATAATTTGACTGCCGCTTATCAACTGGATGTAACGGACTGTAGTTCGCCGAACAACGTGACTGCCCAATTTACGAATGTGTCTACGCCGGGGTTCACTTCCTGGAAATGGACTATTACCTACGACGGCAATATCGTGACGACGTCGTTTATACAAAATCCGACCATTACTTTCCCCAACGGTACCACAGGCACCGTTCAACTGATCGTTACGGGCGCAAGCGGTGTGCAGATACGATCACTGCGCCGTTTACAGTGACTGGAAGGCCTGCGGTTTCTGTTTCAGTACAAAACGATTACGATGCCAACTGTGTATACGAGCCTGCTATTATAACCGTTTCCGCTTCAGAGGTATATACCTATAACTGGAGCCCGTCAACAGGACTGACTTTCAACCCCGATGCGCAACACGTTATTGCAGAACCCGCGCAAACAACTGTTTATCAGTTGATTGTAAGTAACGGCGTTTGTTCGGATACCATTCCGGTCAAGGTTTTTCATAATGAGCCTCCGGTCATTACCGTGTCGGCGAACAGTATTGTTACCTGTGATTCAGTGGTGACGTTAACCGCCACAGCAACGGGCGGTTCGACACTCGTTTGGTTCAACGGCGCCAATGTACAGATTGGAACGGGCGATAGTATAACAGTCGCTGCCGGTCCGGTAGCCGTTTATAAGGTTGTAGCGACCAATGACCAGGGTTGTACCGTTTCCGAATCTATTTCCGTTACCGGCAGCAATCTTAATGTCGATGCCGCTATCAGCCAGCCCGTGAGTGTATGCGAGAATACGCCGGTTTCACTACAGGTTATCAATCTGGATCCCAATGATAATCTGACGTATCAATGGTCGTCCAGCAACCCTGCGCTGAGCATTACGCCACAAGGCGCTGCACAGGTAACGCTTAGCGGCGCAGAAGGACAATATACGGTCACTGTAGTGGTGACCAATCAGTTCGATTGCCAGAACACATATAGCACGCAGGTGACGGTAACCCCCGGCGAATCGCTGGAAGGCGCCATTTCGACCGATCTGTGTAATGGTTTGCTCGTTGGTTTTGAAAATACAGGTACCGTTTCAGGCACCTGGAACTTCGGAGACAACTCCGCACCAAGCACGGAGAACGACCCCGAACACACTTATGCGCAGGCCGGAACGTACACCGTGACGTTCGTTTCCCCGCAGGCATGTGTGGCGCCCTATTCCGCGCAAATCGAAGTGCTGGCTGCCCCGGCTGTACAGGCCGCCATCGGAAACAACCTGATGGCTTGTGTGGATAGCGCAAGCGTTCAGTTTACCGACCAGACGATAGGTGCAGATTTGACCAACTGGCAGTGGACGTTCTCCAACGGCGCCACGTCCAACGAGCAAAACCCAACGGTGGTGTTTGGCCAGGCAGGTTCCATTACCGCTACTTTGACGGTAACGAATGCCGATGGTTGTACAGGTACCGCAACGGCCCAGCCGCAGGTGGATATTATCAATGAATCTGTGGAAGAACAGTTCAATTTCTGCCAACTTACTTCGGTAGCGCTCAATCCTTCCTTCAACCAGGGTTACACCTACACCTGGACGGCTACGCCTGCCGACCCGAATTTGTTAGTCAATAACCCGAATCCATCGGTTTCGCCCTCCGTACCGACCACTTATTCGGTCAGTATTACCAATGGCGCGTGTTCCGTCACTTATTCGGCGCTTGTAACGCCGCGGGAGGCTGCGACACTCGAATTGCCTGCGGATCAATTGTTATGTTCCAATGACCCAGTGTCGGTATCTGTTGTCAATACCAATGCGACGTCCGTTAAATGGTCGTTGTCGCCGACCTTGACGCCGATCCTGGCTACGGGTAATACGGTGCTCATCATACCTGTTCCGAATGGCATGTACTATGTGGAAGCGACCAACGGCGAAGGCTGCAAAGCCCTCGATTCCATCGCTATCAACAATGCTTCCGTTAATGTACTGGCAGAATCCTTGAATCGCGATATCTGCAAAAGTTTCGCCACGGAACTGACGGTGACCAATATGATTCCTTCCCAGGTACTTACCTATGAATGGACGCAGGGCCTCGCTCCCGTCCCGAACCCCATGGTTGTGCCTTTGGAGGATGCCACCTATGAAGTGAAAGTGACCAATCAGTTTGGTTGTAAGGATACCCTTACTTTCCATGTAAATGTCACCGAAGTAACCGTAACGGCGGAAGTAACCGGACCGGATACGATCTGTACCGGCCAAACCACCAGATTATTGGCCACAGCAAGCGGCAATGCTTCGGTTTATACCTACCAGTGGGTGCCTGCTGCCAGCCTGAGTGCAGGCGATGTGCCGGATCCGATTGCCGAACCGCAAGAGACTACAGACTATATTGTAACGGTCATGGGCGACGGCCAGTGCCCGGCCTCCGCTTCCGTAACAGTTTTCTTCATGGATACAGAATGTGCGGAGCCTTATATTTTTGTGCCGAAAGCATTCACGCCCAACGGAGACGACAACAACGACAAGTTCATCGTGCGTGGAGCAAACATTAAAGAAATGCACTTTATCGTCTGGGATCGCTGGGGTGAAAAGGTGTATGAAACAAAAGATATTCTGGCACTTGGCTGGGACGGTACTTATAACGGAAAAGAATCCACCCCGGACTCTTATGCCTGGTACTTAGAAGTGACCTGCGGCAATGGCGCCACGTATGTTAACAAAGGCAATGTGACGTTGCTGAAATAATGGTTGAGAATGTTGAGGGGTTGAGAATGTTGAGCGGTTGAGGGTTTCCACCCAAAGCCTCTCAACATTCTCAACCCCTCAACATTCTCAACCATTCAACATTCTCAACTTCTTACAATAACAATGAAAAAACTCTCCCGCCGCTCTTTCCTGGCGAGCACTTCGCTTGCCACTGCCGCAGTAGCCCTGCCTGTTCCTGTCGATCTGGAAAAAGGCAAAAAAAACGTGTTTATCCACCACGTCTATTTTTGGCTGAAAAACCCGAAAAGTGAAGCGGATCGCGCTAAACTCATGGAAGGCCTGGAAGCATTGAGCGCCGTTCCGACGATCAAAATGTGCCATATCGGCACCCCCGCCGATACCAGTCGCGGCGTGATCGATAGCAGTTACGCTGTTTCCTGGTTGTGCTTTTTTAAAAACAAGGAAGAGGAGGAAGTGTATCAAACGCATCCCATTCACCTCAAGTTTATTGCTGATTGCTCCCATCTGTGGGATAAAGTGATTGTGTACGATTCGGAAGGGCCGAAGCGCTGAATAGAAGTGAGAGGCGAGAGGTGAGAAGTGAGAAACATCACTTTTGGCGATTTTGGTTCGTAGTAATCCAGTATTCGCATAAATAACAAAAAAGCCTGATAATCAATTGATTGTCAGGCTTTTTGAATGGCTCATCGCCAGTGAAGAGGTGTCAACTGCGAGGCACGAGCAGGTGACATCTCGAAACGGTAAATTATTTTTCAGGCCTTGGTGTTCTCACTCCCCCAACAGCTCCCGCCCAAGGAGCGGCGTTGGCGTTAGTTGAAAGGAACATGAACACCGAGTAAGGCGGAATTCGTAAAGGTCAATTGTAAATCCCTTCATAGAAATCCAAAGGACTTGAACATCGAAATCAACGAAAGGACTGCGCTGATGATTGCAATAACTGTAGTCTGAACGTTCTTTTGCTTTTGAGCTTTCCAAAAATCAAGTTGCGCTTGGTTCATTACCCTCAACTTTGTCTCAAGGTCTTCTATCTGTAGGTCTTTATGCCTGTCGTCGCGCTCAGCTTTCTTCTTCTTTTCATCAAGGTAATCACCATAACTTTTACCGGACTTCTGAAGCTGTTCACCATTCATCCAAGAATGAAGTTGCTGGCCATCGACCCTAGCATTCTCAATAATCCGATTTGCTATTTCTGATACATATATTTCAGGCTTCATACAAATTGAATACTATTTGAAAAATGCGTTATATAACCCTAAAGCAAGCGCTAGGTACGGAACAACAGTCGTTAACCAATATTGCCATTTGCTTCTTCTATCTCTTGCCATGCTAGATTTCCAAAACGCTTTTTGGCGTTCTTGCATGGCTTCAAGTGTTTTCACTTTGATTTCTAGCTCCTGTACTTGAAGTACTGTGCGTTACCTTCTTATTATTTATTTGATTTTTAGTCGGTTAAATTACCTCGTGGTCTATTTCCATTCTTGTTTTTGTATGCCTTAATGTACTCTCGCTCAATGCGTTTCGCCTCTCTTCTTCCGGGAATATCATGGATAAGAATTCTCGTAAAGAATCTTGCCCAATGGTCTATCAGGTTTGCAAATCGTAATTGCACGCGCATCCTTTTTGACATCCCATCTTTTTACTTATTGGACCACAACTAATCCCATATTTGAACGTGTCATAATCAACTTTGTCCACAATTTCATAGAGGTGGTGCAGTTCGTCACTATCGTCAGAATTTTTATGCGCCATGGGTTATTAGTCTAGTTGCCAGCCTGCTTTATTGCTTTGCGTTTCGTAATTATGGGTCGGCGTATAGTTGAATGGGATGCCCATTTTCAATTCAAATGCGTCATCTGCCAGGTAAAGTAATGGCTCAAAAACGACGTCATCCGGCATTTGAGATGGGTCGTTTAATACCTTTTCATAATATTCTTTCCTTCTGCAACCACAGCGCAACGAGCATACAAAAAATCATCTGCGGATACGAAGTTGTCCGGTTCATTGACGGCATACACAGTTGCATGCGCTCTCGTATCCAAGTGATAAAGTTTCGTCGAAAGTCTATCGGCAAAAATGTAAATGCTTGACACCGGCTTTTTAGCAAGCATCTTCACGGCAGGGCTGATTTTGTTTTCTGAGTCTTTTTCAGACCAGTCAATCTTGTCAATAACTTGCCAAAAATCATCTTCTGAGAATAAATCGTCCGCAGGTGATTTATCCTGAAGCCGGATTTCAACCTCGGTCGTCTTGCCAAATTTTTGTTTTAAATCGCTGATAAACTGACTACTTAGGTCGTCCAGGCTCACATTTAACACTGTTGTCATATCAAAATCGTTTTATTGATACAAATATAGGCAGTAATGCCAAAATTGAGAAGTGATGTTACGTTGCTCCTTGGTGTTGAAAAAAAACCACCGGCGCGCTGGCGTCAGTTGAAAGAAATATGAACAACAAGCAAGGTGGAACTATTTCCCGCACTTCCAACCACCAATCATAGCCAAAAGTGCGGGAACTAAGCGATGAGATGACACCTGCTCCTACCTCGCAGATGTCACCTCACTCACGATTCACTACTCACGATTCACGTTCAAATCACCTCCACCCATTTCCCCGGCGCCGTCGCCTGAATCCGGTTATCATACATCGCTTCGCAGGCCACCGCAGGCAGGTAATACTTGCCGGCGTAGGCCGCGTTCAGTTGAATCCGGTACACGCGGGTGTCCGTCTTGTTTTGACCGCTGCTACGGGGCAGGTCGAAATACGTCATCACCCGGTCGTCGCGCACATCCTGGTAGTCCAGCGGACTATTGGTCAGGTTGGAAACGCCGCCGTCCATGCGGGCATTGGTGATTTCCCAGCCGGAGGGGAAGATTTGTGTCAGCGCCAGTTCGTCGAACGTGAAACTGAAAGCGGTACTGCGTTTCACCGTTACTTCGGCGATAAAATCAACGCCTTGTTTGATTTGAGCGGCATCGATCACTTGTCCTTTCAAATCGGTGTAACGCACACTCAGCGCGATATTGCTGGCAACAGGCGTTGCGGAAGGCGTGACCGGCGCAGCCGCAACGACCAAACGCGCGTACAAACGGGTCGCTCCATTGTTTTTGACCATTACTTTACCACTTCCCATAGCATCTTCCGTAAAATCAACCAGGGAAACAGGTTTGGAGCCATCGCCCGTTTTTTGGCCGCCCGCACCGATGCGGTAGGCATAAGACGGGCCACTGCCTACATTTTTAGAGACGTATTTGGACAAAGCGCGCAGTCCCGTGGCCAAACTTTGCGTATTCCAGTACCAGCCGTTTTCCTTGCCCATTTCGGTGCTGATGTAGCCTGCAAGTGCCTGTGCCCGTTCGGTATCGCCTACCAGCGTATAGGTTTCGAGCAGAAGGGAACGGTCGCGCAGATCGGAGCCATACGTGACGCCGCAGTACTCATAATTCCAGTTTTCTTTCCATTTCTGGGCTAAAATATCGCGGGCGGCTTCGGGTTTGCCGGCCTGTGCGTACGCGGCGGCCAGCATTCCTGCCGATTGCGCCCACATATTTTTATCCTCGCGCAGGCGGTTCATGTCGGCCAGGTCGGGTTTGCCCGCCAGTGCCAGCGTATACAAACGGTAGGCCTGGGTAAGATAACTGTGGTAATCGTTGTTGCCCGCGATACCCGGGTTCCAGCTGCGCGCCGAGGCCGACTGGTTTTGAATCCAGCGATCCAGCACACCATCCGGGATAGCGTAGCCTTTGTTTTTGGCTTCCAGCAGGAAGTGACCTACATACGTGCTGCTCCAGGCATTGATGTCATTGCCACCTCTCCAATACGCAAAACCGCCGCTGGAATGCTGGAACGTGCGCAATTTCCCGATAGCAATCGTCACATATTTGCTGATGTCGTCTTTTTGTTTCTGGGAAAGCGGCGTCAGCAGGTCGACATACAACTGCGGGAAAACGGTGGAAGTCGTTTGTTCCACACAACCGTGCGGGTATTGAATCAGGTAATCCAGGTGGCGGCTCAAATTGATGGGCGGCAAAGCGCTGACTTCAATCACAGCCGTTCGGATATCCGAGTATTTGGAAGGATCGAAAGCGGAAGACCATTCCTGTCCGGCTTCGATGGCGCCTTCCCAAACGTTGGTGACCACCGGATTGGGGTTGCGCACCATGAGTTCCACTTCCTGCGTGGCGGTTTCGCCGCCGCCCTGTGCGGTGACCGTGAATTTGGCAACACCCGTTTTTTGACCCACTTTCAGATCGAAATAGGTCATTTTTTGACCAGGCTCTGCAAATGTCAATGAATTCTGACCTGTACCGCCAATCGATACCAGGCCCGATTTTTCGCGCACACTGATACTGGCGTTTTGTACCGATTTTTCCATAACAAATACATCGACGGGCAGGCGCAGGGTTTCACCCGGACCCAATACGCGGGGCAGAGTCGGCAGGATCATGAGCGGTTTGCGGACGGGGCAGGTTTTTTCAGCATTGCCGTAAGCGCCCGGCCCGCCGTTGCTGGAAGGCGCAGACAGAACCGCCATGACCCGGACCGAGCCGACATAGTTCTGAATTTTCAGGCGGTGTTTGGCTACCTGGCCTTTTTCCAGTTTGAAAGGGCCGAGGTGAATCACGCAAGGTTTGAAACGGTTGATCTGTGCGGCGTTTTTGGCTTTTTGATTGATACCGTCACCGCCGATCGCCAGAATACGTTCCAGTTCCGCGCCGTAAGCGCCGAGCACGTAGTCGTAAATATCCCAGGTTTTGACACCCATCGCCTCGCGGGCATAAAACGCCTCGAAAGGATTCGGCGTTTTAAAACGCGTCAGGTCGAGCAAACCTTCATCCACAATGGCGAGGGTATAGGTGCAGGCTTTGCCGCTGGTTTCGCGCAAAGCGACATTAAAATACTCGTCGGGTTTCAACACGTCGGGCATATCGAGTTGCGCCGAAAGTTTAGCCGTCGGGTTTTCGATGTTGACCGGCGTTACGCCATACATGCGGATCGGCAGGTCGTTTTTCGTCTGCGCGTGGGGTTGAATCAGGCTGACATGCGCGTACACCGTGGGCGTCATCGTTTCATCTGCCTTGAATTTCAGGAAGTTATCACCTGCTTTGGCGTCAAACCACAGGTGTTTGGCCACGCGGGTTCCGTTTTCGAGCGTCAGCAGAATGCGGCCGTTTTCACTGGCGGGCACCTTTAAGGTCACCTCTTCTCCGACGTTGTACTTTTCTTTTTCAGCGGTAAATGGCAGCATCGCAGCGGCATTGCGGCTGGCGATGTCGTTGAGGTCTTCCGGATAACCCGACCAGAAAAAGTCGCCGGCAGCGTGTCCGCCGTCCGCATCCATCACACGAACCAGGAAACGTCCCCAATCGTCCGGTTTTACTTTCCAGGTGGCTTGTCCGCGGCTGTCGGTGGTCAGCGTTGTCTGGTCCAGCGCGTTGTTGATTTCGCTGCTGTTGAACTGTGCCACGCCCGATTCCGCATCTTCGTCCCACCACCAGCGCCAGTCGGTGCGGAACAGCGCCACCGTCATTTTCTGGTTGGCCAAGGGCTTGCCGTTTTTATCGACCATTACAAAAGTGACGGTACCGCCGCGCTGATCGATGGTTTTATCGCCCCAACGGCCTGTGGGCATAAATACGCCCACATAACGGTCGAAAGGAGAAAAGTCGAGCGAAAAGTTATCCGTACTGAAATCGCCGCCCGCTTCAAATGCCCGCACTTTAAAATTGGCCATCAGTTTGCCGGGCGCATTTTCCACATTGCCTACTTTGAGCGGAACAGATGCTACGCCGTTTTGATCCAATGCAGCGTCGAACAGCACTTCCGGTTCGGAGTAAAATGTACGGCTTGGATCGTCGAAAACATACGTTTTATAACTCGGGAACTCGGTTTTAATCGAGCGCACCTGCATTTCCACTTTCGCTTTCAGCCCCTGCGCCGTAGCGCCGTGCAGCCAGTTGACCTTGAGCGTTCCTTTCAGGTTTTCGTCCGAAGCGCTCAGTTCTTTTTTTCCAAAATTCAAATCCATTTTCAGCCGGTTGGGCTTCACGGTTTCGATTTTCAACTGCTTGGTGAAGGTGGCGCCACCGACCGTCACTTTGGCCATCCAGTTGCCCGTCGGCGCGTCGAGGCGCGTATTGCAATGGAAAGGATATACGCCGTTGACGCCGTTGGTTTGAATCGTGCGGTATTGGAGGGCGCCGCGCGGGTCGGTCAGTTCCATGGTGACCGGGTGGCCGGCGGGCATTTTACCAGTTTTGTCTTCCAGCACAAAATTCAGGAAAAGCGAATCTCCGGGCCGCCATACGCCGCGTTCGCCATAAATATAACCTTTCAGTCCTTTCTGGGCTTCCACGCCGGCCACATCAAAGCGGCTGAGCGAAAGTGTATTGCCGTCGGCCATACGCAGATAACCCCTGCGGTTTTTGCCGGTAGCCACCAATAAAAACGGTGTTTCGCGCAGGCCTTCGATCATCACCGTGCCGTCGTTACCCGTTTTTGCGTTGGTAATCGGCTGCAACTGATAACTGAATAACTCCAGGTCGACGCCGCCCACCGGCTGCGCGGTGTGCAGGTCGGTAAGGGCTACGAACAGGGAGCCGTCGCGGCCGCGTTTGGCGGTCAGGCCCAGGTCGCTGACAAATACATTGCGCTGGATAAACCGTTGGCTGTTGTAAAACTCGCGGGCACAGGCGTCTTCCTGGCTGTCCCAGTTGTAGTCGTCGTCCCAGTAGCTATCCGAGAAATAACGTCCGCGCCAGCCGCCCATGATGGAAATGAGGTTGCCGGCGTCGTCGCGTTGGCCGAGTTCGATGGTTTGTTGTGCGCCGGAACTAATCATATTGCCGGTTGCGTCCGCCGTGAGTCCGGCGCCAGTTGCGCAGTCGGTATAGTTGATTTGGAAGGCCAGCCGCACCTGGTAGATCGCGCCCGGGTCCTGTTTAATCATATCCTTCAGGTCGAGGGCGTAGCGCTGCCAGTTTTTGGACGATGCGTTCTTGTTGATGTCCGACAGGTTGATTTTTTTCTGATAAACGATTTTACCAACGCGCTGCAATTCCTCGGAACCTTCAATTTCGTTGACTTGCAGGAATTGTAAAATATTGGAATTGAATATTTTAAATACCTCGACATCCACGGCATTCAATCCAACAGCCTCAAATGGGAAAATAATGCCGCCGTTGGCCTGTTGTGGAATAACAGCGCCGCGACCGACCAAACGAACGCCGGGTTTGAGGTCTTCAAATGTCAGTGGCCAGGAAACGGCATCTTTCAGGCTTTGCCCGGCAGCATTGCGGATGCCTTTTTCAACAAGTAGCGTGTACTCGCCGGAAAGACGCTCGCCGGGATAGGCGCGCACAAAATTGCCGTCGGTCACAAAACGCATTTTTCCGGTGTAATTTCCCAGGCGAATCAGGCCGCTGAGTTCCTGTGCGGAAGCAATCGGATCGGAAAAGTTGAGCAGGATATACTGTTCTTCTATCTGCACGGCGCGGGCTGATAGCAGGGCGAATTCATCCCAGGCCGAGATAGTTTGCTCGTTTTTAATGGTTTTATCCACACCGATCGCGGCGCCGGTCCACTCCAGATTTACCTTGGAACGCACATTGGAGCGCTCCACACCTGCTACCGTCCAGCTGTGGCTGAGGCCGTCGGCGCTGTGTTGCCAGCTGACCAAGAGGGCTTTGTTGCCTTGTTTGGCTTGCAACATTTGCTCCACTTTGGCGCCGTTGCTGGGTTCGTTGATGCGTACATGCCCCGTGATGCGTTGCAGGCGCGGATCGTCGGGGTCGGCTGAAACGCCGTCCGTGATAACCTCGAATGCGGTTTCCCGCACATTGAAATCGAATTCGAATACACGCGCCACATCGGGTGCATCCGCGTATATTTTTTTGAGGGCCACCCGGGCGGTGTATTGTTTACCCGGCGTCAGCGATACAGTGGGTTGTAGTTTGATCGTGCGGTCGTCTTCCCAGACGGCTTGTCCCTCTATTTTGGGATCGACAGAAAATATGTTGGCCGCTACAGGTTTGCCCACCTGTTCCTGGGCAACTGCGGCATTGACAAAACGAACCCGAACAGTTTCATCTTTACCGATAGCGCCGCCGCTGTGGGCGTAGACATACTGCGAGATGGCCTCGTAGTAGGCTTCGTTTTTGACAATTTTTTGTGAACGGTTCAGGAAAAAAAGACCGGTTAATCCGGCTACTGCGAACAGGACGTAAGCTAGTGGCTTTCGCATGGAGTGTGGTTAGGTGAAAGGTTAATTGTTATCCGTTATCAGTTATTGGTTATCAGTGTTGATAATCAAGCATTTGTAAAGATTTTAATCAAAAATATTGTGCTTGATATACTTAAATAAAAAATATCGGAGGTTTTTGATGTCTCAAATGTAATGCCTTTTTGAGGCCTGTACATGACGAAAATGCAGGAAAATTATTTCGTTCTTGCATCAGAAAAATTGCGGGTCGTCCCGGCTTCGGGAACCCTGTTTTTAATAACAAGATGAATACACAAAATGGCCTTACAAACTGGTGTTTATCAGCACTTTAAAGGAAAATATTACTTAGTGATCGGAGAAGCGACACATTCTGAAACGGACGAACCGATGGTGGTGTATCAACCCCTCTACGGCGAGCAGCGCTGGTTTGTGCGCCCGCTGAAAATGTTTCTGGAAACGGTAGCGCGCGACGGGGTGGAAACGGCGCGTTTTCGGTGGGTTGCTTTTACATAAACACATAGGCACATAGAACACATAGCGTAGCGTACTCTAAACTATGTTTTCTATGTGCCTATGTGTTTATTAAATTAATCAGCACTTTTGCGATCATTATGTCAGTATCAGAAAAACTCAAAGCAATGCGTGAAGAAAAAGCAGCGGCCAACCTGGAGGCAGGAATGGCCTTTTTAGCCGAAAATGCCCTCCGGGAAGGTGTTGTGAGCCTCGAAAGCGGTTTGCAATATGAAATTATAGTGGAAGGCAACGGCCCGAAACCCGGCCCGACCAGCAGCGTAACCTGCCACTACCACGGTACCCTGCCCAATGGAACGGTGTTCGACAGTTCCGTAAAACGCGGAACTCCGGCTACTTTCCCGCTCAACCGCGTGATCTCCGGCTGGACGGAAGCGCTGCAATTAATGCCCCTGGGCAGTAAATGGCGCCTGTATTTGCCGCCACACCTGGCTTACGGCAACCAGCAGGTCAGCGCCGAAATCGGGCCTAATTCCACGCTGGTTTTTGAAGTGGAATTGCTGGGGATTAAATAGTCTTACCATGCACTATCGCTACACCATGGAAGCCGGCAACCTTGCCGATCTCCAGCCGCAAAGTTTTCAATTGGACGAGCCTGCTGCGCAGGAAGTTCAAATAGCCGTGAAAGCCATTGGCCTCAATTTCGCAGATGTATTCGCCATCTGGGGGCTGTACGGCGCTACGCCCAAAGGCGCCTTTACGCCCGGTCTGGAGTATGCGGGAGTGGTGGAAAAAGTGGGTAAAGAAGTGACCGGTTTGCGCCCTGGCGACCGGGTCATGGGCGTGACGCGTTTCGGCGCTTACACGACCCATCTGAATATCGACGCCCGCTACGCGATTCCATTGCCGGAAGACTGGGATTTTGCCACAGGCGCCGCCTATGTAGTGCAAACGCTCACGGCGTATTACGGCATGGTACACCTCGGCGCTATGCAAAAAGGCAGTAATGTGCTGATTCACAGCGCAGTAGGTGGGGTAGGGTTGCAGGCGTTGAAAATTGCAAAAGCGTACGATTGTTTTACCATCGGCACGGTTGGTTCGGAAGCCAAGCTGGGTTTTGCCAAAGAACAGGGTTACAACCATGTTATCGTGCGCGGCAAGGATTTTGAACAACAACTGCGAAATGCCCTCGATAACCGCCCCCTCGAATTAGTGATGGACAGCGTGGGCGGGCCTTTTTTTAGTATACCTTATAATATGCTCGCTCCGATGGGCCGCGTGGTCGTTTTCGGTTCGGCGCGATATGCCAGTCCGGGCGACCGGCCCAATAAATTGCGCATGGCATACCACTGGTTTACACGACCTAAAATCGATCCCCAACAAATGGTCGAATCCAATCGGGCCGTGCTGGGTTTCAACCTGATCTGGTTGTACGAGCGTGCCGAATTGTTGCTGGGTTTGTTGCAGGATTTGTCCGCTTTGAAACTCGATCCGCCGCATGTGGGCCACCGCTTTGCCTTCGATCAACTGCCGGAGGCTATTCGCCTGTTTCAAACGGGGAAAACGGTGGGGAAGGTGGTAGTGAGTGTTTAGTGTTTGGTGTATAGTGTTTAGACCTCTTCGCCTGAGGCAACAGTGAGTAGTTTGGGCGAAGCGGCCTAAACACTATACACTAAACACGTATATTTGCCGGCTTTTAATAGATAGATTGTAGATAAAGATGCGGTTAAAATCCCTGGAAATAAAAGGTTTCAAGTCCTTCGCCAATGAAACCATATTGCACTTCAACGCCGATGTGACGGGCGTGGTAGGGCCGAACGGTTCGGGCAAATCAAATGTGGTGGATGCTATCCGCTGGGTATTGGGCGAGCAAAAAAGCAGCCAGTTGCGCCTCGATAAAATGTCGTCGATCATATTCAACGGCACCAAAAAGCGCAAGGAAGGCCAGATGGCCCAGGTGACGCTCACGTTCGACAATACCAAAAACGTACTGCCAACGGATTACAGCACGGTCAGTATCAGCCGCATCCTGTACCGCAGCGGCGACAGCGAGTACCGCCTGAACGGGGTGACCTGCCGGCTCAAAGACATCACTTCGTTGTTCCTCGACACGGGCATCGGCCCCGACAGTTACGCCATCATTGCCCTCAACATGGTGGAAGACATGCTCAGCGACCGCGAGCAGGCCCGCCGCAAAATGTTCGAACAAGCCGCCGGCGTGAGCAAATACAAGGCCCGCAAACACGAAACCCAGCAAAAACTCGAAGCCACTGCCGCCGACCTCGACCGCGTGGAAGACCTGTTGTTCGAGATTGAAGACCAGTTGAAAAAACTGGAAAAACAGGCCGAACGCGCCCGGAAATTTTACGAACTCAAAGACGAATACAAAAAACTCAGCGTCGAACTGGCGGTGCAGAACCTGGCGCGCCACAAAAAATCGTACAAGGAACTCGAAGGACAGATTTCCCAGGAAGAAGACAATTACCGCAGCACGGAAGCCATGACGCGCCTGCTGGAAGCGGATACCGAAGCGAAACGCAAAAGCCATATCGACAAGGAAACCAGCCTCAGTGAGCAGCAGCAGGATGTAAATCGCCTTACCGGACGCATTCGCGGAAAGGAGAATGAAAAAAACATGCTGGCGCAGAAGCACTCTTTCGTCACCAACGACCTGCGGCGCCTCGAAGACCAGATCAGCAGCAGCACCCGGCAACTCCAAACCGTGGAGGTAGAGATTGAAGGTTATCAGACCGACCTGAACTACGAACGCAACGTAGAAGCCGAACTGGAAGACGCGCTCACCACGGCCCAAAAACTGCTGGAAAAAGTGCGCTCCGACCACAGCCTGCTGAAAGGTAACCTCGACGAATTTGTCAAGGAGCAACAGTCGCTTGAACGCGAAGTTGTGGAACTGGAAAAAACCAAAGCCATCCAGACCAACCAGATCGAAAACCTTCGCCGCGACGTGGAACGCACCATGAGCGATATCGCCACCCGCCGCGAAGAGATGAAAGTGCTGGAAAAAAATCTGTCCACCCAAAGCGCTGCCGAAGCAGAACAAGCCCGGAAAATCAGTGACCTGGACGCCTCCGAAACCAAACGCCGCAACGACATCGCCTCTACCGAGCAGCAACAGGACGAATTGGTAAAAAAACTCGCCGCCCACAACCGCCAATTAGATGCGCGCCGCAACGAGTTCAAACTCACCAAAAGTATGGTCGAGTCGCTCGAAGGGTTTCCTGAAAGTATCAAATTCCTCAGCCAGGATAAGGAATGGGCCAAAAAATGCCCGCTTTTGTCGGATATGCTCTACGTCCGGGAAGAATACCGCATCGTGATTGAAAACTACCTGGAGCCTTACCTCAACTACTACGTGGTGCCCGATGCTGACGAAGCCGTGAAAGCCATCGCGCTGCTCGGACAAAGCCAGAAAGGCCGCGCCAATTTCTTTTTACTGGATGCTTTCCGCGATTACCAGCCGCCGTTGACCCTGCTGCCCGGCGGCCTGCGGGCGGTGGAATTGGTGGAAGTGGAACCTCAATACCGGCCCTTGGTGGAGTATTTGCTGGAAAATGTCATTATCTCCGACGACAGCCTGCCGCAGGCGCCGGTCTCCAACCCGGACCTGACAATTCTGTCCAAATCCGGCACGTTTGTGCGCCGCAAATTCAGTCTGTCCGGCGGTTCGGTCGGTCTTTTTGAAGGTAAAAAAATTGGCCGGAAAAAGAACCTGGAAATTCTGGAAGTTGACATTAAAAAGTTGGAAACAACGGAGAATCAACTGAATACGCAGTTGGCTACGCTGCGTAGTCACCTGCAAAGCCTGAAAAATGCCGACCAGTCCGTTCCGCTGCAACGCGAACGTGAGGCGCTGAACCGCCTGAGCCAGGACAAAGCCGGTATGCAGGCCAAATTAGACAATATCGCTGCTTTTGTGGCTAATTTCGACGCCCAGGCGGGCGACGCCAACCAGCGCATTCAGTCACTCACTGCCAGCAATAAAACCATTGAGATTGAACTCGTCGCTAAACAAAAAGCCGCGGATGCCGTGCGCGAACGCCTGTCCAACGCCGACGGCTCGTTCCGCGATGTGGCCGACCACCTCAGCCAGGCCAGCGCCGATTTCAACCAGAAAAACATCGAGTTTATCCGCCAGCAAAGCAAGGTGACTACCTTCCGGCAGGAACTTACCTTCCGCGAAAAGCGCCGCGATGAACTGCGGCAAATCCTCTCGACCGCACAAACCAGCCTGGCCCGGAATGCCGATGAAATAGGGCTGATCCAGGCAGATATGCAGCGCATCGACGAGGAACTGGCCCTTGCATACACCGACAAAAAAGCCAAGGAAGCCGCGCTCAGCGGGGTGGAGCAGTCGTATTTTAAAGCCCGCAACGAAATCCACGAACTGGAAAATAAACAGCGCGAAAATTTCCGCAAGCAACAGGATATTCAGGGCCTTGTCAACCGCCTGAAAGAGAAATTTTCAGATGTGAAATTTGAAATAACAGCCATCGGTGAACGCCTGCGTGCCGAATTTGGGTTATCCGTCAACGACGTCATCAACCAGGAACCCAATCCGCTGTTCCAACGCGACGCCCTTGAAAAAGACGTGAACGCCATGAAACGCCGCCTCGACACCTACGGCGAAATCAACCCCATGGCCATCGAGGCATACAACGAAATCAAGGAGCGCTACGACACCATTGCCGGCCAGCGCAACGACATCCTGACCGCCAAGGAAAACCTGGTGCAGACGATGAAGGAAATTGAAGAAACGGCGACGGCGCGTTTCCTCGAATCATTCGCCCAGGTGCGCGAGAACTTTATCAGTGTGTTCCGCACCCTCTTCACCGAAGACGACTCCGCCGACCTGCTGCTCACCAACCCCGACAACCCGCTGGACTCGGACATCAATATCATCGCCAAACCCAAAGGCAAACGCCCGCAGACCATCGCGCAACTTTCCGGCGGCGAAAAAACCCTCACGGCGACGGCCCTGCTGTTTGCTTTGTACCTGCTCAAACCCGCTCCATTCTGTATCTTCGATGAAGTGGATGCGCCCCTCGACGACGCCAATATTGAAAAATTCAACCGCATTATCCGGCAGTTTTCCGTTGATTCGCAGTTTATCGTGGTCACCCACAACAAAGCCACGATGGCTGCGGTTGATACGATCTATGGCGTGTATATGCCCGAACAGGGCGTGTCGGCTGTTACGCTGGTGGATTTCAGGAAGTTGGGACACGAGGCGATGGTGTTTGAGGCGGGGTAGGATGCTTGACCTATTGACGGGGTGACTTCAAGTCACCCCGTCAATAAGAACCAACAAAACGCACTCCCAACCGGCCCCGTGATCTTCTATACGCTCACTTCTCACCCGCTCACTTCTCACTTCTTTCCTCCCAGACCATTGCCAGGTGCACCATCGTCTCTGCCGCTTTTTCCATATCCTGCACCGACACCCATTCCATTTTGGAGTGGAACGCGTGTTCGCCGGCAAACAGATTGGGGCAGGGAAGACCCATGAAAGATAAACGCGAGCCGTCAGTGCCGCCGCGTATGGAGCGTTTCAGCGGTTGTTGAAATCCGCTGCGTTTCAGTGCTTCCATGGCATAGTCGACCACCTGCGGATGCCGGCGCAGCACCTTGCCCATGTTGCGGTATTGTTCGGTGATGTTGACCTCCGCCCGGCTGTTGGGGAAAGCGGCGAGCACGCCGTCCACTATTTTTTGCAAGGTTTTGGCGTGGCGTTTCAGACCGCCGTCCGTGAAATCGCGCAGGATCAGTTTGATTGTCGCTTTTTCGATATTTCCTTCCAAATGAACGGGATGTATAAAGCCCTGTTTAGCCTCGGTGTGTTCCGGGCTGAGTTTGTCCGGGAATTTCGCCACAATGCGGCTGGCAATTTTCAGGGCATTTTCCATTTTACCTTTGGCAAAGCCGGGGTGTGCGGACACGCCGAAGACCGTCACTACCGCGCCGTCGGCGCTGAAGGTTTCGTCTTCGATGCTGCCGGCCGTTTCGCCGTCGATGGTGTAGCCGTATTTGGCGCCTAATTTTTTCATATCCACTTTCTCCACGCCGCGGCCGATTTCTTCGTCTGGCGTGAACAGGATGCGGATTTTACCGTGTTTCAGCTGTTTGTTGTGGATCAGGATATGCGCGGCATCCATGATCGCGGCGAGGCCTGCTTTGTTGTCGGCCCCGAGCAGCGTGGTACCGCTGGCCGTGATAATGTCGTTGCCAATCTGGTGTTGCAGGTCTTCGTGTTCCGCCCTCCGGATCACCACTGTGGGGTCATCGGGCAGCACCAGATCCTGGCCTTTGTAATTGCTGTGCACGACGGGTTTCACACCTGCGCCGCTACAGTCGGGCGAGGTATCCATGTGCGAACAGAAACAGATGACGGGCACTTTTTTGTCTGTATTGGCCGGGATGGTGGCATAAACATACCCGTAGTCGTCGAGGTGCGCGTCGCTGATGCCCATAGCCAATAATTCTTCCACGAGCACGCGGCCAAGGTCTTTCTGTTTTTCGGTGCTGGGCTGACTGGGGCTGTTCGGATCGCTCTCGGTATCGATCTGTACGTAGCGGAGAAAACGATCTTTGGATGTATGGCTGAATTTGGACATGGTGCTGGAAAAAAAATGTGGTGATGTTTTGGAAATAACTTGGGCCGCGAATGTCCGAAAAAAATTGGAACTCTGATTTAGAATGGCACACGGATTTTCCCGCCGTAGGGTGATGGCACACGGATTGAAGGGATTGGACACGGATTTTTGCGCTTACGCGCCCGTAGGAATAATAGCAACGCGGATTGAACGGATTAGGCGGATTTACGCGGATTTTCCCGCTTCAGAGTTGACAAAAGTGTAATTCCGTCAACTCTACGAGGGAAAATCCGCGTAAATCCGCGTCATCCGTCCAATCCGCGTTGCTATTATTCCTACGGGCGCGTAACAACCCCTCCCATCCCGCTATTCTCCGGGGTTCGCCCCATTATTCGCATCCCCGATTTTTACCCCTACAAAGTTGCCGTCGGTGAAATTGGCCTGCAGGTTACTGACCGTAATACTTCCCGCAGGCAAAGGGGTGATAAAGGGGTTAGCAGGGTCGGAAAAAGTAGTGGTGGACGGAAAAAACCGCCAGGAAGTATTGTCCGGGAATCCCGGATAGAGGCCGAGGATCATTTTCCTGGTTTCCACAATGTCGAACGTAGTAACGAGGTTATTCTTATTGGCGTCCACGGCAATGATCTTCCAGGGCGAATCAAAAGGATCCAGCCCCAGGATATGTTTGGAAATCAGCACCAGGTCAAAACTCGTCACGCCGTTAGCATCCAACGTGTCGCGAATGGGCGTAATCGTGAGGTTGCTTCCAGCGGGCAGGTTGGCAAACGTATAATTGCCCGATGCGTCTGTTTGGGTGGCGGCGGTGGCGCTTCCGCTCAGTTGTACCTTCAGATTGGGCATGGGTTGTCCCCAGTGTGTTTGCACATTGCCGCTGACCGTGAATAGCATCGGAGCGGGCGGGATATAACCGTTCTGTGTGGTAGCGCCGGTGTTTGTGGGGTCGAGCCAGTCGCGCAGTCGCGAGGCCGCAGTCGTTCCCTGATTCCAGGAAAGGTCGAAACGTCCCCAATACGTATTTTGTACCGTACAATTGGCGGGCGTGGCATTGCCGCCGTGCAATTGACCGACAATCAGTTTGGCGGGATTGAACAAAGGGCTGCCGGAAGAACCCGGCTGGAAATAACCCTCGTCGGGAATTACAATCCAGTGGCTGTTGGCCGGGCTGATGCCGAAAACGCCGCCCCAGTTGATCTGCTGCGCAAAAACAGTGGCCGCATGTTGATCCACCGATATTTTTTTCAGGTCGCCTACCGGGTGGTGGATAAACGTGGAACCTGTCAGTCCGGGATTGGCGTTGCGGTTCCAGCCATTGAAATACACATTGAAATTCGTGGGCAAGGCAGTCATCCGCAGCAGCATAAAATCGGTCTCATCGCGGAATGCCACCCGTTCGCAGCCCAGCACCGATTTTTCCACGGGTTCTGTGGCAGGGTTCGAGCAATCGGCAGATTCGTAACCGAAATCGAAGCGCCACATATCAAAATCCGGATTCTCGCCGATCAACTGGCAGTGGTTCGCGCTGAGTACATACGGTTCCGGCGTACCGGAGGTATTGGCGATGGTAGTACCGCTGCACCAGCCCAAACCATTGCTGAAAACCATCAGGATACGGGAAATACCGCGTTTTTCGGTCTGCCAGTTGGCGCCTTGCGGACAATTGATATTCAGGTGGCAAGGCTCGGCGGTGCCGAACCCCGTAACGCCGGCCACCTGTGCATCGACCATTGCATTGCGGTCGTAGGCATAATCCACGCGGTTGATGTGGAGCCGCGACTGCCCGCGTACGGCTGCCGGTTCGCTGCATTCCAGCCAGGCCGTTTCGCCGGGTACGATGCCGACCAGAAATTTACCGGAAGGCAGGATACTTCCCTCAGTATATGCGCCTCTAACCCATTGTTTATCAGCACTGTATACAAAGAATTGCGCTCCGGGCGGCAATTTGAACTGATCGAACAGCAAGGCCAGACCCAGTGCGTCGGCGGCTTGTACGCCGCAACGCCACAGCCTGCTACCGTCGGGCAGATCCGTCCAAACCCCTGCATTTTCCATAGAAATATCCGCCGTCATGGGCGCTGCAAAACGATTCTGGCCCGGTGTACGGCTGTCTTCTTCAAAGGCGCGCGCCACATCTAATTTGGGTAAAACAACCGGCTCGACAGGTTTCCCTGCAATGGCAGCCTGAAATTCAGGCAAAAAACTGCCGGGGAGTCCGCCCTCGCTGCGCTGGGCCTGAAGCGAAAAAGTGATGAGTACAATCAGTAATGTAAATCGGTAGCGCATACGCGTGGGATGAAATGATTAGGTGGAGGACGTGGTGGTGAGTCGTGAGCCGTGAGTGGCATCTCGTTAGATGAAAGATATTATTCCCAAAAGAACATTAATTTCTTTCTCTTAACGAGATGCCACTCACGATTCACGACTCACGGCTCACAACTCACAACTCACGACAGAAAAAAGCGCGCCAAAAATAGAGAAACCACCTTAGCCTTCGAAGTTTTATTACCGATTGACCACCCGGCACAAAAAAAGAGGGGCCGTTGCCGGCCCCCCTGGTTTTGATGGGTATGCTCTTTGGATTTTATTTCCGCTTTGCAGCAGGCTACATTTTTGGCAACAGCACCGTGTCGATGGAGTGGATAACGCCGTTGGACTGGTACACATCATAGGTAGTGATGTTGGCGGTAGCGCCATTTTCATCTTTCACCACGATATTGCGTGCGCCATTCATCATAAAAGTAAGCGTACCTCCGCTGACAGTTTTGAGGGTGTTTTTGCCTTTTTTAACCATCGCGCTGATGGCTTTGAAATCATAACGGCCCGATACTACGTGGTAGGTCAACACTTTGGTCAAGGTTGGTTTGCTTTCCGGCTTCAGCAGCGTTTCAACCGTACCGGTAGGCAGGTTTTCAAAAGCGTCGTTGACCGGAGCGAATACCGTGAACGGGCCTTTGCCTTGCAGGGTTTCCACCAGGCCGGCTGCTTTTACCGCCGCTACCAGGGTGGTATGCGCTTTGGAGTTTACAGCGTTTTCAACGATGTTTTTCATGGGGAACATGGCTTCTCCGCCAACCATAACTGTTTTTGATTTTACTTGAGCATTTGCAGCAAAAACTACGAGTACGAACGTCAGCACCATACCGGCGCTTTTCAAAATGGATTGCATTGTGTGTGGTTATTTAAATGTGGTGTGAATGATATTTTTGAGAACACCATCATTTACGGGGGTTGGGGCGTTTTTGGTTTTTTTGGGGTGAAGAAATAATGTTGAGCGGCTGATAAATTTCGACACAAGTAGTTTATTGTCAATATTTTATACAAATTATGGGTTAAAACAAATCCAAATCGCCAAACTATGGTTGAATTTGCCCCAACCCGAGTGTCATCCTGAGGCGGCACGCCGCCTTCGGCATCGATCAAAACGGAATGAACCGAAAGCCTCACTAAAACGGGCGGTTCATTAGCAGCGCAGCGAAGGATCTGCACGAGAAAAAGTGTAAAATTGACTTTCACGCTCGTGCAGATTCTTCGCTGCGTTAGACATGTGCGGGGTCGTAAGACCCACGCACGGCGGTAACGCCTGGTTCAAGCAGAGTGATAACCAATGCTTTCGTTTGTTGATAAGCCAAGCGTTAACGCCGTGCGCGGGTCTTATGACCCCGGACATGCCAACAGGTTGAGCCACCAAATAGGATTGGCAAAACCCGAGTCACTTTCGCTCCACCTGCACCCTTTCCACCTCATTTCTTCCATAAAAAACCGGAAAATACATTTGTTCCACCCGGGCAGGATTCAGGGTAAAACGTCCGGTAAAACGCGGTTACAACGGGATGCTAAACGTGTATTTTCCAACCGGCAGGCGTTCGCAAAAAATAGCCGTGCGGTCTTTAAAATACTCCCGGTGTACTTCAGGCCCGCCTTTTTGCACCTTATCGCCGTAGCCGCAACCGGCAGGAATGGGGGCCTCGATCATCACATAATCGGCAGCGGATTTTACCAGTACCTGTACTTCCAGCGTGGCCGATTCGCCGTATTTGAGGTTTGTGGCGGGCCTGCCGTTTGCCAGCAACAACTGTGTCGTCACTTCAAAAAGGTCGCTGCGGGCAGCAGGCGCCGGGTTGTGCCATTGCTGGTAGGCCGTCAGGTACAGGGGGCCGCTGCCGGTTTTGACCATTTGCAGCGATTGACCCTGCGCCGGATCGAAATACATCGTCAGGGGAAAAGAATCTATGCGGGCGCCGTTTACGTTGAGCCGAATGGGGCGAAGCGTATCCCGGTCGCCGAGTAGGCCGGGCAGTATGGCTTCCAGTATTTTGGCGGTTTCGATGGTATTGCGCTGCACGGGCCGGCTTTGCAACCAGTATCGCTCGATGCCGTGCGTTATATCCGTCCAGCCCGCCGTCCGGGCAATATCGTAAGCCTGTAAGGTGTGTACGGCCCGGCGATCATACCAGCCGGTTTCGCCCGAGCCGAAATAAATGCCGCCGAAAGTGGTGCGGTTGATATATTTCGACAGGGAGTCTTTTACCAGTTCTTTTCCGCACAACTGCTTCAATGTCAATTGATTCAATCGGGTGGAAAGCGTGGTGTTCCGCAGGCTGTCGTAATAAACCAAATACGGCGCGCAGTCGATATTGACCTGACTTTGGCGCAACAGCGCCAGGGCGCTACACTGATCGGAAGGGTGCATGGCGGGCAAATGCAAACGAAGCATCGACAGTGCCCTATCTAATCCTTCCACTTTGTAACCCGACTGTTGGGCTGCATAAAGCGCCCGGGCCACGTACACCGTCATCCAGGTATTGGGCGTGCCATTGGCCCACCAGCCCCAGGAACCATCGGTGGACTGGGTGTTTTTTAACCTTTTCAGGCAGGATTTGATGTCTTTTTCAAACGCAAATGGTTCTTTCAGGTGGTTTTTAATTTTTTTCAAAGACAGCAGGGCGATGAGCCTGCCGGCGGTTTGTTCGTTGCAGCCGTAAGGGTACTGGTGCAGGTATTCCACGTCTTTCAGCAGCAGGTCGAGCGGGCTGTTTTCGACATGCAGGGTAACAGGGTGCAAGCCGGCAGGAAAGGAAATGGTAAAGTTCGTATCGCGTTCGAGCAGCAGAAATTGCCCTTCGGTTTCCAGCGTTCCCACCGGTAAAACGGGGATGTTGCGTTGTTCGCCGTCGCTGAGCAGGCTACTGCGCAGGTCATAGGCAACAAAAGCCGTATCCATGTCGAACGGGATTTCAAGCGACACATATTCCGCTTTTCCCTCCAGGATTCGGAATTCATTTTCCCGTAACACCTTGTTATTCAATAAAAAACGCGTCGCAATATCCACAGAATCGCGCGTGCGGTTGGTCACGCGTCCGGCCACATCGAACTGATCGCCTGCTATGGCAAAACGTGGAACGGCCAGTTGTGCAGTCAGGGGCTTCGAGGCGCGGGTCCGGGTTGTGCCAACTCCTGCGCGGCCTTTAGTATCCGTCGCAATGGCATACGCATTCCAGCCGGTGAGGTCATCTGGGAACGTCGCCTGAAACACGGCTTCTCCATTTGTATCGGTTACTAAATGAGGCTGCCAGTACGCGTAGTCGCGAAATTTGGTACGCATTTGCGCCGCACCTGCCAGTTCCTCCACACCCTGCACGGGAGGAATGGCCCCGCTCACCCGGATACCGTCAAGATAGTATTCCGTTTCATTGGAACGGGCGCCTTTGATGTTAATGGCGCCGCCATCTATCGACGTGCCGCCTGCCATAGCCGCCTAAAATTGCGCTTACACTCCGGGTAGGGAGCGATGATATTTTTTGGACGGTCATCCCGGCGGTAGTGTTATCCCGTTGAATCCTGGTCGATCCATACGCCGTAACAACCACCTCGCGTAAATCAACGGACTCCCACAATACCTGATTAACATACGTAATCTGGTCGTTGTCAATATAAACATCGGTCATCTTTCGGGATTGAAAACCGGTGTACGTGACTTCGAGGGTGTAATTGCCCGGCATCACTTCCATGCGATAATTGCCGTCCACATCCGTTATGACGCCTTTGATGAATTCGCCGCCCTGCATCAGTTTTACGGTAGCGCCGATGAGCGCTTCCCCTGTTTCATCGGTGATGCGTCCTTGTATGAGGGTTCCGTAACCCCAGCCGGGCGGTTTGGGCCTGTAATACAATTCGGGATGGTATTTATCTGATTTTGAATTAGTTATAATTTTTATTTGAAATAAACTGTCGAATTGTTCCGCCGGCAGCACCCGGCGAAATGCCAGGTTGGAGAGATCCAGGTATAATAAAGTATCCCGGCGGATCTTTATCTCCCGCATTGCAATGCTGCCCTTCCAGGTGTACAGGGCAAGCTGGTAATTGCCGGGCGGCAAGCCGAACCAGGCGTTTGTACCGGGCGAATACACACCCATGAAGGTGTCGCGGCGCAAAACAATCCCTTTTAGGCTGGTGTCCTTTTGATTAAAATCGATTCGGAGCGAACCGAAGCCCGGTTTGTCGATTCCGGGTGTGTGGAAAATGTATTCGGGTACGCCGCGCTGAATCTGATGCGGCCCGATGGCCCATTCATGGACTGATTTCAGCGCCAGTCTTCTGGGAAAACGCCCCAGTTGCTGTGGCCATTTTCCGGCGTACAACCGCTCGCGTTGCGGCATGATGTCATATTCAAATCCGGGATCAAACTGAAAACGCGACACAAAGCGGCCCGGCGATAAAGCATTGATCATGCTGCCCGGAGGAAAAGGCCCCAGAATATGGAATGGGCTTCGTTTGGAATGGACGACGTGGATATTGGTGGCGTATTCCCAGAAATAACGCGGCCCGGCAAAGGGCGCATCGCGCAGCAGCAGCATCGACTTTTGCAGATAGGCCAGTTCAAAGGGATTCAGGCTGTCGGGACGCGGCTCCCAGCGAATTCGGGTATGTTTCAAAGCGCTGTTGACTTGCACATTCTGAGGTGTTGATCTTGAACTCCAGCCATCGCCGTAAAAAGAGAATATGAGTTTTTTGCCTTTTTCTAAGTAAACACTGTCGAGGGTGTACTCGCCGGTGCGCGTCCTTATTTTGATTGAATTATTGCCGTATTCACCATAAAAACTGTACGGTTGCTGCACGGTGTTGCCGTGGTAATACACCAGGTGTTTGTTGACCCAGATCAGGTAAATGGGTTGCGACTGGAAATTTTCAATGACGAAGGGCGCAAACTGTGGCCGCTGATAATAAAAGGAGTCTGTTGGTTTGGGCAAATCAGGCAAAATCCCGTTGTCTGCACTACCCGGTATCGGTTTCGTATGCTGAAATGCATTTGGGTAAATGTCCACTGTCGTGGCGAATTTGAAAGAACCGCCACTCGTAGAAGGCACTTGTAAGTGTCGTAAGCGATAAAAAAGGATTGTGTCCAGAGACAGGCGTTCGTACCATTTTTCCGACAGCGGCAGGTAGTATTCGCCGCCATCCAACACCTTGATTTTGAGGGGTGTATACAGCAGCGGACCTGTTTTTTTTCTGTATTTTATCTCCGGATTGTAATATGGTTTTTGATCCCCGAACAGGGAATTGTACGCGCCGGCGGTCAGGTTAACCCCGGCAGCGGGTTGGTTTGCCTGATCTTTGACCCGCACTTTGACCTGCACCTGTTCGCCGGGCAGTACTTCTTCGGGTTGCGCTACGGATACCTCCAGCATATTTTTATAAATAAGCACCGAAGCGAAGCCCTGTTCTTCCTGTGCAGCCCATACAAATGTGTAATAAAAATGAAAGTCATTTCCTTCTGTGTCGATCTGTTGCCAAACCCAAAGGGAATCGCTGGTCACGCCCGCATCCCATTCCTTTTTACCGCGCATGACGCGATATTGAACGGGAATGCCGTGCGGGTTTTGAAGCATACACACAACGGTATCGCGTACTCGAAAAGCATTGTTCGATACCTGATGACCCGCCCGTTTTTTGTCGTTCAAACCAAGGTACAGGCTTTCCTTGCCCGAACTGATCGTGTATGCCTGTACTTCCGGTTTCACGCGCACCCGGTAAGGCGCCGGAATCGACATCACCTTTGCTGCCATATTCGGGTAATCTTCCCGGAGCGTCAACCAGGACGGCATCGTGGCTTTGTCTTTCCAGTCGATCAACAGCCAGCCTTTTTGAATGGATGCCTCTAATTTTGCAATGCGCCGGTCAACAAACAGCCGAAGTTCCTTTTTCTGCAATTCGCCAGCGCTGTTGATGCCGTAAAAAGTTGCCAGCAGCTGGTACGAGCCTTCCGGTAACAGATGCTCCGGCAAACGAATATCCAGGTCGCCGGAGGCAGCCAGTGCGCCTTCCGTGCGCCAGATAGTATCGGGCAACAACACTTCCTGCGCGTAAAACGAATGCGCCGCCTCCGTACGCACTACCAATGTATAACGCCCGTCCGGGATGGATTGTCCGTTGGCGTCGCGGGCGCCGAGGTGAAAAACGATACTATCCTGGAGGGTATACGATTCTTTGTCCTGGGAAAACGAGTACGTCACTTCATCCAGCACGTAGTCTTCGTAATACACTTCGCCCGACACAACAGGAGCATCTGGCGTGTAGCGCCGGAACAATCCGCGTGTTCGGGGTTCAGGCCCGGTAAACCGGAAGGAATAATCGCGGTCAATTTCCAGCGAGTCCGCCCAAAGCATTTGCCAGGTAAATACACCCGGCGCAACGGGCGGGATACGTTGTTTACTGATTTTTTTCCCTCGCGGCATCTGTATCAGCTCCATATCCAGGGGTTTATCCCAGGGTTTGCCTGTTGAAGTGGTTACCCAGGCTTTCACCTGCAAGCTGTCGCCGGGCCGGTATTTGGGTTGTGAAAAAGCCACATAACCGCCCCAGGCCGCTTTTTCATCCCATTTTGATTCCTTCCGGTAGCGCATGTTTCCCCAATACCTGTAGCGTTGGCGCGGATGTGTGGCAAGGCTCCAGGCGTTTCGGATATGGTACCAGGGAAAAGCAACCACACGGCCTACCGGCGTAGCGGCAAAACGATACCAGCGGATAGCCCGCATCGAGTAGTGGGGGTTGGGGCTGATTTTATAAAATCCGGTTTGTCCCAGGGCCTGGATTTCCAGTACGCCACCTTTCCGTCGTTTGGCAAGCCGGTAGCATTGCATTTTTTCATCAAAGCGGATTTTCCGGCCATTCAGGATGGCCCGGGCATTGCGGATCCGTTTCCCGGAAGCGTCCGTTATGACAAATGCCAGGTCGCGCCGCGTCGCCAACACGTTTACTTCAAATTCGTATCTGGAATAGGCAGACACAACTATTTGCTCCTGCCGGGCACGTACAAACAAATAATGACCGGGCGGCAATTCATGCAGCGACAGGGAATCTTTAAATCCCAGCGAGGTATGCAGCCAACTGCTGTCGAAGGGCGCCTGCTCTACCAGTATCTGTCGGGCTTCGTGCTGGTTCAACAGGAATATTTCACCGTATTTGCCGGCATCGACTTGTTGTGGCTGGGCCTGTAAAATGGTGGTAATTAGGCATAAACAGATGGGGAGCAATTGTATTTTCATGGACCTGCTTTTTTTGGGTGTTTGGTGTTTGGTGTATAGTGTTTAGGGCGCTTCGCCTTTGGCTCGCCCCCTACCCCTGAAGGGCAATGTCGTTGACTTAGCGAAGAGGTGTCATTTGCGACGCAGGAGCAAGTGACATCTCGTAGCGGAAACTTGCTCGAAAACGGCCGTTTCGAGATGTCACTTGCTCCTGCGTCGCAAATGACACCTCTTCACTATCCTTAAGTCAACGACATTGCCCTTCAGAGGTCGGGGGCGAGCCAATAGCGAAGCACCCCCAAACACGAAAAACCAAACACCAAACACCAAACACCCCGTAATATTAAGGCATTCCAATCCAAAAAAGCCAGTTCCAATGTACGGAAAGGGTATGCAGGCGGGTCAACGAAACGAACGGTTGTGTGGGAGGAGCGGTAGCATGGCATTCATGCCGTCGGGAATAGGGCATTTATGCCCGTTAATAATACATGCGGGCATGAAATAAGTGCGGGTCTTACGACCCTGCACATGTCACACCTGCGGGCATAAATGCCCTTCTCCTGACGGCATGAATGCCGTGCTACCCCCTAAAACGGATTCTGAATATCCGGGTTATTGACGAAAGTAGTATCCGTGAGGGTATGCAGGAATTTTACAAGGGCCCTCTGCTGATAGGCGGTGAGACCGGAGTAGGTCAGCACACTGCCACCGAGCGGAAAGCCGATCTGGCGGATAAAAGGATCTTCGTTGGACACCCCTTTTCCATTGCCGTTGTAATGTTCCAAAACGGCTTCCAGGGTGGGGAAACGGCCATCGTGCATGTAGGGAGCTGTCAGAGCAATATTGCGCAGGGTAGGCGCACGGAATTTGCCGTTATCAGTTCTGTTCCGGCTGATTTCGCCGCGTCCCTTGTCGGTGAAATCATCCAGCGAAGCGACGCTGTCTAAGCCGTTGTTGAAGTAATTATTGCCCGTTAAAGTGATGCTTCCGTGGCAATGAAAACACTGGGCGTCGGGCAGGTTGACATCCTGTCCCTCGTCAAAAAACATCAGTTTGCCATCCAGTTCCATATCGTCGAGGGCATCGGGGTCGCCCAGTACAAACTGGTCATATTTGGAAGTGCCGCTGCTGATCAGAATGCGCTCAAATTGTGCTAAAGCCCTGGCAGTCAGTTCTTTCGTGATGCCGCAACAGTTATCAATCCCGAAGGCCTTGCGAAAAAGTGCGGGATATTCGGGGTGTAGTTTGAGTTGTTCCACCAGATTGGGCCAGGTATGGTGCATTTCAATCGGATCTTCCACCGGCATGAGTGCCTGGGCTTCGAGCGTGGCAGCCCGGCCATCCCAGAACAGGCCGTTGTTGGCATAAGCAATATTGAGCAGAGACATGGAACTGCGCCGACCCGCTATACCGTCGATGCCCGTCGACACTGCTTTATTATCGGTAAAACTGCCCTGCGGCAGGTGACAGGAAGCGCAGGACATGGTGCTGTCGGCAGACAGGATCGGGTCGTAAAACAGGCGGCGGCCCAGTTGCACCCCTTCGAGGGTCATCGGGTTATCCGCCGGAACAGGAATCTGGGGGAAATGGGCCGGTTTCTGAATCGTGTAGGCCGTCGTTTTGTACGGAATATCGGTCAGGTCGCAGCCCATGCCGCATGAACCGGACGGGTCTTTTTTGCATTGCGCCAATGCAACAAGCACAAGCGCCAACCCCATCACCAAAAATGACTTTCGATAAAATATAATCCCCATTTCTCCTATTTAAACGATTCACCACTCTCAACTCACGATTTACACTCACGATTCACCACTCACGATTCACGATTCACCACTCACTACTTCACCGAAGTCGCATTGGCAAAATTATTCATCACTTTGATGCCCAGATCGATATTGCTGGCATTGTGCGAGGTATTGCGGTTGAGCGGATCATTCAAGTCGAGCAGGCCGCCGTTGGCAGCAAACAGTTTTTTTACGTCGAATTCCACTGTCAATGACCCGCTTGTAGCGGTCACCGGAATATTTGCGCTCATGGAAGAAGTCTGGTACACGGCGTCTGAACCGCAGTGGTAGGTCAGGGTACTTTCCGGATCGCCTGCGCCGTCGAGGTCGTACAACCCCTGAACTTTGGTGAAAATATAACTTTGCCAGCCCGACCAGTATTCATTTTCGCGGTACAAAGGGTGTTCCGGCGCAAAATCGGTCGGCTTTTTGGCATTCAGATCGGGGCGGACGCCGTAACCGATTTTCAGGGCCTTATAATCGCCTGCCGGTACGGTGTACTGAAATTTTACTTCCACAGCTTTGTCGTTGGACGCCAGGTCGGGCGTAAAATCGACCCATTCAATATCCGACAGGCGATGTTCGCTGCCGTCCTGTTTCACCAAAATCAGGTCGGACAGAAAGGTATTGAATTTGTTTATCTGGATATTGCGGGCGTCGTACGCGAAGTTTTTATACTTCTCCAACGGAACGCCGTCGTAGGTTGTCTTAAAGGTCAGGGTAAAGTTTTTATCTGCTTGCGGTTCCTCTTTTTCGCAGGATGAAAAAAAGGCAAGCATGGAGAGGAGCAGGGTGAGCGGGAGAAATTTCATGTTTATGTGTTGTTGATGGGTTGAGATTGTTGATGGTTGAGAGGTTGGATTGTTGAGGGGCCGCTCTATGAACAAGACACTCCTATACAGAGTGGCCCTCAACAATCAAACCTCAACACCTCAACTATTTCATTGTGAAACGCTCAAAGCGCCGGACATGTTTGCCACAATGCGGGTTTTCCATGCAGAAATGTCGCCCGTTGTCCAATCAATTCCTTCCAGGAGTTTTTTGTGGTCGGCGGTCAGCTTCAACGTAAAATTATAACCCGTTTCGTGTACAAACGAGCCGTTGGCCTCAACAAAAAATCCGGGCAGATCAGCCTGTGTCAGCGCCAGCGTATCGGGTTTGGTGCTCGTGAGTGTATCGCGCGCTACGATGACCTGCGCGAAGACGAATCCTGCTGCGCGACCGTGCCACAGGCTGTCCGATTGTATCCGCAGTGGGTGCCCGGTGGGGGCCAGGCGTGGAATGACGCGTTGGGCATCGGCATCGAGGCCTACCCGAAACCGCACTTTTTCAAAAACGCCGTCGTTGCGAAACGTACCGACTTCGTTGAGCAGCGGGGTACGGCGTACGAGTACAAAATCGTCGGTAAATATTTCCCGCAGGGTATCGCTGCCGGTCGGCGCAAAGCTGCGCAGGCCGACCGTATCGCTGACGAATGCAGTGTCGCCGTTTTGAAACAATTGAAAATCAGAGAGATAGAACGATACGCTTTTCAGGATAAACCACTGTCCGCCAGAGTTCTCATAAGGGCGGTTTTCCAGAAAAGTGAGGGTATCGTAGCGTTGTGTTATCTCCAACTGTAGTTTTGGGAATACACAGCAATCGTCGCAGTTCTTATCGGCCGAGGCGTCAAAATTGGTAGCGGAAATATCGGTACAACCTTCCTGCGGCTCGAAGCAGGCCGTCAGGCAGAGCATCATGCATAAACACAGGCAAACTTGAGGGCGTTTTTTACCACAAACAACAACAAATTTTACCACAAAGGATGATAGTTGTTTAAGCATCGTATTTGTTTGGATAAATATTAAACACATAGACACATAGAACACATAGTTTTTAAAGTGCCGGTATGCGTTTTATCTCCTTCATCATTTGTTTGATAATCTGTTTCACCTGGGAAGAGAACTCCTTTTCCTGAATCCAGGCGCCGTAGTTGCGCTCTTTTTTCAGCACTTCTTTCACCGGCTGACCCATGTATTTTCCAAAATTGAACACCACCACGCCATCAGGCTGTACGCGCAATTTTTGGGTGGCATCCAGGAAGTTCAGGTCATTGGTAAAATCATGTAACGCCTGAATATCATTTTTGATGGGCGTCGGGATGATATTTCCGTTTTCATCGAGCAAATCTTTGCCTTCGTAGGCGCGAATCTGCCCTTTAAAAACATCCAGTGTGGCCCGCACATCGGCCAGCGCATCGTGGGCGTCTTCGAGCTCCTGCTGGCAGTACAGCCGGTACGCCGCTTTGAGCGTACGGGGTTCCATCTTGTAGAAAATACGCTGCACATCGATCAAACGCCGCTTGCTGATGTCTAATTCTTTCCCTACCCGGGCAAATTCTTCCATGAGCATGGGCACATCAAAACGGTTGGAATTGTAACCGCCCAAATCCGCATCGCCGATAAAATCCCATATTTTTTGAGCGACCTGGGCAAAAACGGGTTTGTTCGCCAGGTCTTTCGGCGTAATCCCGTGTATTTGCATCGACTCTTCCGAAATCGGAATGCCCGGATTGATCAACATGCAAAGTTCCTCCGAGGGTTGGCCGTTTTTAAATAATTTGACCATCCCAATCTGCAAAATGCGATCGCGGATGACATTCAACCCGGTCGTTTCCACGTCAAAAAATACCAGGTCCCGTTGGAGGTTGATTTGTATGTCGACCATTTTTAGTTATTCGTTATCGGTTATTCGTTATCTGTTATTAGGTTTCAGGCTGGAATGGTTAAATGATGGAGCGTTTCTGCTCCCTAATTGGTTGTTAGTTATCCGTTATCCGTTATCTGTTATCAGGTTTCGGCATGGGGAATGATTTCGAATATTTGACATTATTTACCCATTCCAGCCTGAAACACCACTAATAACTGATAACAGATAACCAATAACTACTTATCATCCAGCAAATCTTCATCCAGCATGCCTCTTTTTCTGGCTGTTTCGGCATAGCCGTGCAGTTGAACCGGTTTTTGTATTTTTCGCATGCGGATATTGAGGAATTCCACAAAAAGAGAAAAGAAAATGGCAAAGTACAGATAGCCTTTTGGAACGGAACCTTCAATGAAATGTCCCAGGTGGGCCGCTTCCGCAATCAGCGAAAAGCCGATCAGAATCAGGAACGACAGTCCGAGCATCTGGATGGTTGGGTGATCATTGACAAACTTGCTGACAGGCCCGGAGAACAGCATCATCACCAATACGGACACAACGACGGCGATGACCATGATGGTAATATCGTTGGAAAGCCCCACTGCGGTCAGGATAGAGTCGAAGGAAAAAACGACATTGATGAGTGTAATTTGCATGATAACGGCATTCAGCGCCGCCTTGCCTTTTTTACCGCCGGGATCATCGCCTGCCTCCGGACTTTCCAATTTATGGTGTATCTCGCTGGTGGCTTTGTACAACAAAAAGAGACCTCCCAGGAATAAAATCAGGCCCTGACCGGTGACCCCGCCGTGTATACCGAGAAAATCGATGGAAAAAAGCGGCTCCTTCATCCCGATGATCCAGGTCAGGCCGAACAATAAAACAATGCGCAACACCATTGCCAGCATCAGGCCGATATTGCGGGCCTTGGGTTGGTCGGCAGCGGGTAATTTGGACGAGACGATAGACAGAAAGATGATATTGTCGACCCCCAGCACTATTTCCAGAAAAGTAAGGGTCAGGAGGCTTATCCACACCTCACCGGAGGCAAAATCGGGCATTGTCAAAAGAAACATCGTAGATAGTAGTTGGTTGTTTAGTGAACAATCAGAACCGGAAACAATTTAATTCGTTTTCAGCCGGAGAAATTCATTTCCAAAATTGAGGCAAGATTACGGTTTTCCGTTCAATTGACCGCGCCGGAATTTGATATTGCGATTCGTTCGCTTGCCGACAATTATCCCACTTCGCTATTCCGGGCAGTGGCGTTTCGGCAGTAAGGGCTTAAATTTGCCTGACATTCCTTATTTTGTACCTATTTCATACATTTCTACTCTTCTTTTTTTATCACCTACATTGACACAAGTAACATGAAAAAACTACTCTTCACGATTGCGCTGGCAGTATGCTGTTTGTTTCCCGAAGTGTACAGTCAGGCCAAGAAATACGTCTTACTCGAACATTTTACCAATTCGCATTGCAGCATTTGTAAAAGCAGGAATCCCGCCTTTTATACACTGATCAATATGCACCCCGATGACATTCATCACATTTCCTACCACCCGCCTATTCCGTATAGCGGCTGTATATTTTACCAGGCAAACATGACCGAAAACAGCGCGCGGACAGATTTTTACGACATCAGCAGTACACCCCGTGCCGTATTAAACGGCGCCGTGATTAACGGAGGTAGCATGTTACTCCCGGCTGCCACACTGAACGCCGCACTCCCGCTGACCAGCCCGATTCAAATGCTCGTGACTGAAACCAGCGGCGACCCCCGTACTGCCACGGTGCAGATATTTACCCACGCTGCTGTGCCGGCCGGTACTTATAAGTTGTACCTCGCAGTAGTAGAAAAAACAATCAATTATAACTCTCCGAATGGGGAAACAGTACACCACGACGTCTTTCGGCGGATGTTACCGGGCATCGACGGCGCTCCGGTTACGCTGGCGCAGCCGGGCGGGAGTGTCACGTTAAATTTTAATTATGTTATTGGGCAAGGATGGAACCCCAACGAGGTGTACGTTGTCGCTTTCGTTCAAAATACCGCCACCAAAGAAATACTGAACAGCGGTACCCGTTTCGACAACTTCGTTTTATCGGCGGGCGAGCCGCGTTTTCAAACGGCCTCTGTCCAGCCGAATCCGGCAACCGACGCTGCTGTGGCCTACATCGGTGAAGACCGCGCCGAATCGCTGGAAATTTATGCTATCAATGGTCAACGCATAGCTGTTTCCTTTGAAAATCAGCAGGTTGGAGGCGTTTCATTTTCAATGGCCGGCTTGCCGAAGGGTATTTATGTCGTGAAAATAACGGGCGAAAAGGGCGTGTATACAGCAAAAGTGATCAAGGAATAGTGCTTCTTTCTGGCACCTTATATACAGAACCACACGTTTTTTTTACCACAACGGACACCAAGTGGTTTCACAAAGGACACTAAGCGTAGAGTTGACCACATTTTTCAAGTCATTTGCGATGATGTATACCAGCCTACAGTAATCACTAAGCGGGACGAGTCAACTCTACGCTTAGTGTCCTTTGTGAAACCACTTGGTGTCCGTTGTGGTAAAAAAATCGTATGGTTGTGTACGTAAAGTGTAGGATCGTAAGACCCGCGCACGGCAGAACTTCTCGGGTTCTTTCAAAATATCCGGCATTCCTGCGACTAAAGTCGCCGGTACAAAAAAAGAACCCGACCAGTGTTGCCACCGGCCGGGTTCATATCGTCAAACCAATAATCAATTCGTAAAAAGGCAAAATTTCAAAATGCAAGAGGCAATATAACGCGTTGATTTGCATTGCTTTTTGCCATTTGCCATTTTGCTTTTTGCTTTAGTTGTTGTTCAAACCACCGTTACCGGCAGGAACACTTTCCTGGGAAGCAGGCGCTTTTACATCGCCTTTGATCGTCAGGGTGTGGGTATCGCTTGCTTCGTTGGTAGTCAGTGTAACCGTTTTAGTGAAAGCGCCTACACGCTGGGTGTCGTAGCGAACTTCGATTACATTGCTTTCGCCGGGCATAATCGGCTCTTTCGGGTAAGTAGGAACTGTGCAACCGCAAGAACCTTTTGCTGCTTTTACGATCAGCGGCTCATTACCAGTGTTGGTAAATTTGAATTTGCGGATCGGATCAGCGCCTTTTTCAATGGTACCGTAGTCCATAGTGGTAGCGTCGAAAGTCATAACAGCACCGTTGGTAGTTTGTGCAGTAGCGTAAAAAGAACCAACCAGAACGAATGCGAGGATTGTGAGAACTTGTTTCATCGGATATTACCGTTTAAGATGAGAAATTGAGTTTCTTTGTCAAATGATGCTACAAAAGTAGGCGGGTACTGATTTGATACTTACATCTGTGCTGTTAACGATGTCCAAAAGAAAGTGAAAGTTTTCTAAGTCATTGATTATCAATGTTAAAATTAGACATCTTTCAGGAACGGTATCTTTAACCGGCTTTCATTTTTTTAAAAAAAAGCAAAGGAAAGAATTGTAGTGCTCTACCTTTATCGTCCCGGATCAAAAACAGGGACGCAAACAGGACGACAACGACCACACTACTGGGCATTTTCGTGGAACGAGACCTATAAGGTTTTTAAAACCTTACAGGTCTGACTACTGTAGAATGAAATGTCCAGTAGTGTGGACAACGACCCACCAAGATGGCAAGACCGAAAAAAGACGGCGCAACAAATAACGGCTCCGCTGCCACCGGCGGCGCCACTACGCCCCTGATGCAGCAATACATACAGGTGAAAACAAAGTACCCGGATGCCATCCTGCTGTTCCGGGTAGGCGATTTTTATGAAACCTTCGGAGAAGATGCCGTGAAGGCTTCCCGCGCACTCGGCATCACCCTCACCAGCCGCAACAATGGCGGACTCGACATCGAACTGGCCGGCTTCCCCTATCATTCTCTTGATGTGTACCTGCCCCGCCTCGTTCGGGCCGGTTACCGGGTCGCGATTTGCGAGCAAATGGAAAAACCCACACCCGGAAAAGTGGTGCGCCGCGCCGTGACGGAAGTGGTGACGCCGGGCGTCACGACCGACGACGCACTGCTGGATCACAACACCAACAACTTCCTGGCCACCGTGGCCTACGGCAAAAACGAACAGTTCGGCGCCGCTTTTCTCGATATTTCCACCGGCGAATTTTTTGTCAGCGAAGGCGACACCGGCACCATCGACAAACTGTTACAGAGTTTTAAACCGGCAGAAGTCATTTTACCCAAAAGCCGGGTGAAAGAGTTTTCAGCCATTTACGGGGAAAAATTTTACACCAATACGCTCGAAGACTGGATTTTTACCCACGATTTTGCCCGGGAAAAACTGCTGAACCACTTCCAGACCCAAAGCCTGAAAGGTTTCGGCGTGGAGGAATTCGAACTGGGACAAACGGCCGCTGGAGCAGCCTTGCACTACCTGGCCGCTACAGAAAACAATAAACTGTCGCACATCACCGCCCTGAGCCGGCTGCAGACGGATAAATACGTGTGGCTCGACCGCTTCACCATCCGCAACCTCGAACTGGTGGCCAGCAACCACGAAAACGGCATTTCCCTGCTTCAGGTGCTCGACAAAACCGTGAGTCCGATGGGCGCGCGCCTGCTGCGCAAATGGGTGTTGCTGCCCCTGACCAGCCTGATCCAGATCGCGGAACGCCACGACATCGTCTCCTTTTTTGTTGAAAATCAGGAATTTGCACAGGAAATGGAGCCGCATATCCGCCACATGGGCGACCTTGAACGCCTGATGAGCAAAACAGCCGTCGGCAAAATCAATCCCCGGGAAGTGATGCAACTGCGCAGGGCGCTGATGGCCGTCGAGCAACTCAAAAAGATGCTTCATACCGGCGAAGAAGGCCTGCTGCCGCTCCGCAAACTCTCCGAATCGCTGCAACCCTGCCTCACCCTCCGCGAACGCATCGAACGCGACCTGGCGCCCGATCCGCCCGTCGATGTGCGCAAAGGCGGCTCCATTGCCGACGGCGCCGACCCCACGCTCGACGACCTGCGCCACGTGGTGCGCAACAGCCGCGAACTACTGCTGGAAATTCAACAGCGGGAAATCGAACGCACGGGCATCACCAGCCTGAAAATCGCTTTTAACAACGTGTTCGGCTACTACATCGAGGTCACTTCCAAATGGAAAGACCAGGTGCCGCCCGAATGGACGCGCAAACAGACCATCGCCAACGGCGAACGTTTTATCACCGACGAACTGAAACACCTGGAGGCCAAAATCCTGGGCGCGGAAGAAAAAATCCTGGAACTGGAGGACAAAATTTTTCGCTCGCTGATCGAAGAAATCGGCCAGTACATCCAGCCTATACAACACGATGCGCAACTGATCGCCCGGCTCGACTGCCTGCTGTCGTTCTCCAAAGTGGCGGTAAAAAACAACTATAAGCGCCCGGAACTGGATGAAAGTACCGTACTGGACATCCGCGACGGTCGGCACCCGGTCATCGAAACACAATTGCCCGTCGGCGAACAATACATTCCCAACGACGTCTACCTCGACAATGAAGCCGTACAGGTCATGCTGATCACCGGCCCGAACATGGCCGGCAAATCGGCGCTGCTGCGGCAAACGGCGCTCATCGCACTCATGGCTCAAATGGGCAGTTTTGTACCCGCCGAAAGCGCCCGCATCGGCCTGGTAGATAAGGTATTCACCCGCGTCGGGGCCAGCGACAACATCAGCGGCGGGGAAAGTACGTTTATGGTGGAAATGAACGAAACCGCGCTGATTATGAACAATATCAGCGACCGCTCGCTCATCCTGCTCGACGAAATCGGGCGCGGCACCAGCACCTACGACGGCATCAGTATCGCCTGGAGCCTCGCCGAATACCTGCACGACAACGAACGCGCGCGACCCAAAACGCTGTTCGCCACGCACTACCACGAACTCAACGAACTGTCGGAAACGCACGAGCGCATTCATAATTTCCACGTCAGTACGAAAGAAGTGGGTCACCGGGTTATTTTCCTGCGCAAACTCACGCCTGGCGGCTCCAACCACTCCTTCGGCATCCACGTAGCCCGCATGGCCGGTATGCCGCAGGTGATTGTGGAACGCGCCAATGAAATACTTAAAACGCTGGAAGACAAGACGGTAGAAGGCAATAAATCGGCAACGGAAAGCAATTCGTCCGGTTCGGAAAAACAAACCACGCAGGCGCAAATGCGCAAAAAGGTCAAAAACATCGGCGCGCCGCTGCAACTGCATATTTTTGATGTGGACGACTATACCCTGAAAATCAAGGAAGAACTGCTGAACCTCGACCTGAATACCATGACGCCAATGGATGCGCTGTGGAAACTGAATGAGTTGGTGAAAATTGCGGGGAAAAAGTAGGGTTTGGTGTTTGGTTTTTCGTGTTTGGGACGCGCCGCCTTTGGCTATTGTAAGTAATTTGTCCAAACACACACAGTGAACAAAGGCGGAAATCCCATGTTAACAACCCGTTTCCTTATGTCAGACAAGCAAATCCTGCTTTTACTTTTTTACATGACATTATCCACCTGGCTGGAGTATAAATCTGTAAAATCCAGGGATCCTGATGCACAGGTTGGTTGGGGGGCAGTCAACTGGATTGTTCTTTGTCTGTATACCAGTCAGTTTGCCAAGGTGTTAAAAACAATCGACTTTCTGAAAGACCTTGATGAGGGGTTGGTATTAATTATTGGCTTTCTGACCCTGTGCCTGTATGAAGTAATCATTCGAAGAATTGTCAAAGCGGTTTAAAATCGTTGCGCAATGTACCGGCTGCTTTAGCTGCCGGATACCAAACAGGCAACATTTACTTGTTTTTCCACGCTTTCAAATGACCTCGGCTTTCTCCGGCAGCTAAAGCAGCCGGTACAGCACAGGGTTCGGCGCTACTTTCGGCAAAACACCCACTCGCTGTTTTGTCTTTCGATAGAAAAACCCCATATCTTTCGGTGGCATTTTTCCACGTCAAATCTTTGACTCCTATGGCAACTTACACACTCAATATCAATGGCCGCGTTTACAGCGCCGATGTGGCCCCCGATACGCCCCTGCTCTGGGTTTTGCGCGACCATTTAGGCTTGGTCGGCGCCAAATACGGCTGCGGCATAGCGGCTTGCGGCGCCTGCACCATTCATCTCGACGGTGAAGCCACCCGCTCCTGCGTACTTCCGGTTTCTGCCGTCGGCAATATGCGCGTCACCACCATCGAAGGGCTTTCCGAAAAAGGAGACCACCCGCTACAACGCGCCTGGGATGAAGTAGATGTGCCGCAATGCGGTTACTGCCAGTCCGGACAAATCATGTCGGCGGCAGCGCTGCTCCAGCGCAATCCGAAACCGAACGACCGGGAAATAGAACAAGCCTTGTCCGGCAACATCTGCCGCTGCGGTACGTACCACCGGATCCGGGATGCGGTGAAGCTGGCAGCGCAAAAGGTTGATAAGTTGTTTGAAAGTTTGATTGGCCGCTCGAGGTGGTAAAATTGCTTCATTTTCGAGTGGCTGAATTACTCAACCCTCATCAACCTTATCAAACCATAAAACATTCTCAACCATCTTCGTCCACTTTCCAAAATCAGGTACACTATGCAATCCTCCTCGCAATATAGCCGGCGTGATTTTTTGAAAAGTTCAGCCCTTGTCGGCGGCGGACTTTTCCTGGGTTTCGACCTGTTCGCCTCCGGAAAATTCAACGCAGGCGTTGCCAATGCAGCGCTCGAAGGCAGCTTTGATTTCAACGCTTATCTTTCCATCAACAGCGATGGCACAGCGACCATTTTTTCGCCAAACCCGGAAGTGGGACAAGGGATCAAAACCTCGTTTCCAATGACGGTCGCTGAGGAGTTAGACTTTGACTGGACGAAGGTCAAAGTTGTTCAGGCGCCGTTAGATACGGTCAAATTTGAACGGCAGGTGGCAGGTGGCAGTTATTCCACCCCACACTCCTGGCTACGCCTGCGCCAGGCCGGCGCCACGGCCCGCCGGATGCTCATCGAAACCGCTGCCAAACGCTGGGGCGTGGATGCGGGTACCTGCACGACCGATAAGGGTCTGGTGCTTCACCCGAGCGGCAAACAGGCAACCTATGGCGAATTAGCCGCCGATGCCGCCTTGCTTACCCCGCCGAAGGACGTACCGCTCAAAGACCGCAAGGATTTCAAAATCATCGGTACTTTCGTCAAAGGTGTTGATAACCAGGACATTCTGACGGGAAAACCCATATACGGCATGGATTTTTACCGCGAGGGTATGTTGTTCGCCATGATCCAGCACCCGCCGGCATTCGGCCTGAAACTCAAATCTGTCGACGGATCAGCCGCTAAAGCCATGCCCGGCATTGTGGATGTTGTTTCGTTTAAAAACAACGTGGCCGTCGTCGGTAAATCGACCTGGGAAGTGATGAAAGCCCGGGAAGCGCTCCATGTGGAGTATGAAAAAGAGGCTGAACTGGAAAGCAGCGCCGACCACGACCGCATTTTTAAAGAACTCATGAAATCCGGCGAGGCACAGGTGAAACGCAAGGACGGCGACACGGCAGCAGCATTTGCAACGGCCAATAAAATTGTCGAGGCAGAATACCAATGCCCCTTCCTTTCCCACGCGCCCATGGAGCCGATGAATTTCTTCGCCGACGTGCGCCCCGACAAAGTAGAACTCATAGGACCGGTGCAGACGCCGCAGTCCGCCCGCGACCAGGTAGCCAAACTGCTGGGTATTCCCCCTGAAAATATTTCCTTAGAAATGATGCGCATCGGCGGCGGATTCGGTCGCCGCCTGCGCCCCGACTACGCGGTGGAAACCGCCGAGTTATCGAGTATCATCAAAGCGCCCGTAAAAGTAATGTGGACGCGGGAAGACGATATGACCGGCGGCATTTATCGTCCGGCGGCACGGTACCGTTTCCGCGCGGCTTTGGACAAAGCGGGCAATATCACGGCCTTCGAGCTGCGCGGCGTAGGCATCAATTCCGGCAATCCGGTGCGCGAAAACAATTTCCCGGCAGGCGCCATTCCGAATGTCCTCATCGAATCGGTCGACCACAAATCGCCCATTACGACCGGCCCATGGCGGGCGCCAATCACCAATTTTTTGGCGGGCGCCGAACAATCCTTCTTCGATGAAGTGGCCGAAGCAGCCGGAAAAGACCCCGTGACCATGCGGCTGGACTTGTTCCGGCAGGCAAAAGCGCCGCTTAATGCGGAAGGCAAACCGACCTACGACGCCGAACGTTTTATCAAAACGATTGAACTGGCGGCGGAAAAATCAGGATGGTTTAAAAAACGCAAAAAAGGAGTTTTTCTGGGTTTCAGCGTGTATTATTCACACTTGTCCTATGTAGCGCAGGTGGCGGAGGTGGTGAAACGCAAGGGCAAATTCACCCTGCAAAAAGTGTATTGCGCGGTGGATTGCGGCATTGTGGTCAACTTGAGCGGCGCGCTCAACCAGGTGGTTGGCAGCGTCGTGGATGGGCTGGGCCACGCCATGTACGGACAACTGACCTTCAAAGACGGCGAAACCCAGCAAAAAAACTTCAACACCTACCGGCTCATTCGCATGAATGAAATCCCTGAAGTGGAAGTCCATTTTGTAGACAACGGCATCGACCCGACGGGACTTGGCGAGCCGGCCCTGCCGCCTTTGAGCGGCGCGGTGGCCAATGCGTTTTACAAGGCGATGGGAAAACGTATGCGCGATCAGCCGTTTTTGAGAGAAGGGGACAATACGATGGAGAATGTAGTTGGAAACACGGGCAATTTTGGAAAAAAGAACGTGCCTTACGGGCACACCCGCATGTAATAATCCGTTTCCCAGTTGAAGTGATAACGTTCCACCCCGTTAGCAGGCACTGATTTGACGTCGTCGCCGATGCCGGGTTGTGTGCCGCGCGTCACGATTTCAAAATCCCACCAACCGGATTCGGTTTCTTCATGGGTGATAAAGTGGATGGATTTATCGTAAGAATAGGATTCGTCCGTGGCAGCACCCAAAGCGCCGCTGTTGTCTTCATGTACGACGTAGTTGAAAACTTTTTCCATGTTATCCAGGTTGTAAAAACTGGCGTATTCGCTGAACACCCCCTGCCCGATCCAGCTCATGGAAAGGGTCAGGCACCACTGGTTGGAGCCGAATTGTGTCAGGCCGACCATACCGTTTTCACCGCCGCTGCCCAGGGTGGTGAAATGTTTGGCAAAACGCCCGAGGCTCCATTTGCCGCCCTGCGCTTCATCAAAAACAGCGACGCTGATCTGTACGCCGCAGGCATGGCAGTCGCTCAGTTCTCCTTTTTCATAATGCAGGGTGGAAAAAACGGCCACCGCCTGGCTGATGCCATACGTTGTAAAATAGAGCAGCGTGTCGAGGTGGGTGTGCAGGTAGCCGTCGTCGGAGTAATTGGCCGACAAAGCATCGGAAAAATTAAGCGGCCGCCAGAGCACTTCACCGCTTGGATCAAATAACTTGGAATCGAACAACAGGCTTAATAAACCCGTATGGTCTTGTAAATCAAGGACTTGCGGATTAATATTTTGTGCAAAAACCCATAAGGAACAACAAAGCAAACCGGCGGTAAGGAAGTTTTTTTTCATGTGCGATTAGCGGGGGGGGGGTTGTTGTTTGAAGCATTCAACGCATCTTGCATTGGCTGCGGTATATAAACCGCTGAAGTAAAGTATTGCGGCACAAAGATTTCAGTTTTGCAAGATTATTCGGCGAAGTTGAATGAGAAAGTTAATTATACTTCTTGGCATTGCGCGAGGTATATTGACGGGGTGACTTAAATGGTTGATGAGGGTGTGGGTTTAAAGTGAGCCGCTCAAAAGAGTGAGCCGCCTTAACAACCCCACCCCCCCCCCCCCCCCGCGGGCCCAAACGGTAGGCCGCCGACAATTGACCCACAATTCCAAATGGCATAAAATGTTGAACCCGTGGCAATGCTTATGTTTGCACTGCTTTTTTTTAAAAACCGGAAAGCCGGAATACTCGTAAGGTTACTTCGCAGCGCTTTCTATTCCACATGCTAGAACTTACACAACATGAGCAAAGAAAAAACATACTTCGAGCCGGCAGACCTTGCTAATTTTGGCGCTATTTCGGAATGGCAGGGGCCTATGGGCAAAAAATTTTTCGATTACTACAGCGAAGTGATGAAAGAAGGCGCGCTGACGGAGCGCGAAAAAGCGCTGATTGCATTGGCCGTTTCCCATGCCATGCAATGCCCGTACTGTATCGACGCCTACACTTCCACTTGCCTGAAAGCCGGCGCCGATGAAGAACAAATGATGGAAGCAGTTCACGTGGCGGCCACGATGAAAGCCGGAATTACCCTGGTGTACTCTACCCAGATGATGAAACACGCAAAAAAAATGACCATGTAAGATGTCAATACATCAAAGAACAAAATCACTTGCATCCCGGGGCGACGCGCTCGCCGATACTTTTTTTCAATTACAGGTGCTGAACGGCAAAGAAAGGGTGGATATTAAATTTCCATCCTTCGCCTCCAAAGCCGCTGAAGCAGGCCACGCACCGCTGCTGCCTTCGGGTATCGATATTTTCCAGGTCAATATCGGCAAACTCTGCAACCAGACCTGCTCCCACTGCCACGTGGATGCAGGTCCGGATAAAAAGGTGGAAAACATGGGCCGCGAAACCCTCGAAATATGCCTCGATATTCTGTCAAAGTACGACATTCAAACGGTGGATATTACTGGCGGCGCACCGGAAATGAACCCGCATTTTAAATGGTTCGTGGAAGAATGCCGGAAATTAGGCAAAACGGTCATCGATCGCTGCAACCTGACCATCATCAAGGCTAACCCGAAATACCACTCGCTGCCGGAATGGTTTGCAGAAAACCAGGTACAGATTGTCTCCTCCCTGCCGTATTTCAGCAAAACCCGGACGGATGCGCAGCGCGGCGACGGCGTATTTGAGGACAGTATCGAGGCTTTGCGCCGGCTGAATGCCGTCGGTTATGGCCAGGAAGGCACGGGGCTGATGCTCGACCTCGTGTACAATCCTACCGGGGCTTTTTTGCCGGGTTCACAGGCCGGACTGGAAAGAGAATTTAAAAGTCAGCTCAAGCGCAAGTACGACATCGAATTCAACCGCCTGTTTGCCATCACCAATATGCCGATCAGCCGTTTTCTGGAATACCTGCTCGAATCGGATAACTACGAGGAATATATGTCGCAATTGGTGAACGCATTCAACCCTTCGACGGTCGGCAGCGTGATGTGCCGCAATACCATTTCCGTGAGCTGGGACGGCTATTTGTACGATTGCGACTTCAATCAAATGCTCGACCTGAAAGTCAGCACCAACGACTCGAACCATATCAGCAACTTCAATTACGATCTGCTGCTTGCCCGCAATATTGTCCTGAATCAACACTGTTTCGGTTGTACGGCGGGAGCGGGGTCGTCTTGCGGCGGGGAAGTCTCTTAGCAAGTCCGAAGTCCGAAGTAGTCAGTCCGAAGTCCGTAGAGTACACTGTTACAAGTTCGAAGTCGTCAGTCCGAAGTCCGTAGCAAGTCCGAAGTCGTCAGTCATCAGTCCGAAGCCCGTAGAGTACTCCGTTTCATGCTTGGGTTTCTAAAACATGAAACGGCGCACTCTACGGACTTCGACTCTGACGACTTCGCACGACTTCGACTGATGACTCTCGGACTTATTTCTCAAGAATCACCGCATATCCCTGTCCCACCCCGATACACATCGTGCAAAGCGCATATCGGCCGCCTTTGCGCTGCAATTCGCGGGCAGCAGCGAGGATAATGCGAGCGCCCGACATACCCAGCGGGTGGCCGAGTGCGATGGCGCCGCCGTTTGGGTTGAGCCGTTCATCATCGTCGGAGATGCCCAATTGCCGGGTACAGGCCAGCACTTGAGCGGCAAATGCCTCGTTGAGTTCGATGACATCCAGATCGTTGATGGAAAGACCGGCTTTTTGCAGGGCCTGCTGCGAAGCGCTCACCGGCCCGATGCCCATGATGCGCGGTTCCACGCCGCTTACGGCGGAGCTGACGATGCGCGCCAGCGGCGTCAAACCATGTGTTTGTAAACCTTTTTCAGAAGCGATCAGCAGCGCGGCGGCGCCGTCATTGAGACCGGAAGCGTTGCCGGCAGTGACAGTACCGTCTTTTTTAAAGGCCGTTCTAAGTTTACCCAATACTTCGAGGGTGGTGTCGGGCTTGATAAATTCATCCGATTGGAAAAGAATTGTTTCACCCTTGCCTTTCGAGAGCGGTACCGGAGTGATTTCCGCAGCCAGGCGGCCTTCTTCGCGGGCGCGGGCCGCTTTCTGCTGACTCCGCAGCGCAAACTGATCCTGGTCTTCCCGGCTGATTTTATACATTTCTGCCAGATTCTCCGCTGTTACACCCATCGCATCCGTTCCGTACAGGTCCTGCATTTTGGGGTTGACAAAACGCCAGCCGAAGCTGCTGTCGTACAATTGCGCATCCGTACCGAAGGGTTTGGCCGATTTGCTCATCACGTAAGGCGCGCGGGTCATGTGTTCCACCCCGCCGGCCAGCAGCAGGTCGCCGTCGCCGGTGTTGATGGCGCGTTTGGCGTGGATGACAGCAGCCATTCCGCTGGCGCAAAGCCGGTTGACGGTTTCTCCGGGCACGGTGTGGGGCAGACCGGCCAATAGCAAAGCCATGCGGGCGACGTTGCGGTTATCCTCACCTGCCTGGTTGGCGCAACCGAAGTAAACATCGGCAATCGCCGAAGGATCGAGCTGCGGGTGGCGTTCCAGCAGTTTCTGGATGACATGGGCAGCCAGGTCGTCGGCCCGGATAGCGGAAAGGGCGCCGCCAAAACTACCGATGGGCGTACGGATACCGTCGGCGAGGAATGCTTGTTGGATCATTTTTTTTTGGATGAAGGGAACACGGATTTAATAGGGATGAGGGATGAGGAATGAGGAATGAAGGATGAGGAATGATTATAGCCGCTTTGTAAAGAGAATCTGGTTCGGAGAGCGGCTAAAATCATTCCTCATCCCTCATTCCTATTAAATCCGTGTTCCATTTAAGCCGCAAAAAGAGTTGTCCCGGCAACCCATCGACCATTATTTCAAATAAAAAATCAAAAAAATCAAAACATGGCTTGGTACTTGTTGTTTTTGACAATATGTTTGTCGCTCAACTTTGAATATGAATTTTTCATCTGCTCAAAATCAAAAACCCTGTTGTTGCTGTTGTTCCACCGAAAGGAAAGGGATGATCGCCGATTTTGGGTTTATTGAGTAGTATTTCGTTCGATAATTACCTGATTGAGCACGAGTCATCCCGAATTTTTCATTGAAGAAAAATTCGGGATTTTTGTTTTAGAATAAACGCTTTGGACGCTCGAAATAGTGGTGGCATGGTAGACCTGTGCGGGGTCGTAAGACCCTAAAATATGAAATCCGATCTGGAATCTTTTTTTGAAAAACTCGACAACCAGCGAAATGTTTCCACCAACAGGATTCCACCCAAAGTGGAAGCGCAGCGCCTGGCAGACGAGCTGTTTTTGTTTTTATTTCCCATGATCGGGGAAGAAACAAGACCTGCCCGGGTGGAATACGAACTGTTGCGCCACGAGTTGATGCAGTTGCTACATCCGCTTTTAAAAGATCAGGACAAGTCGATGTCCACCATTACCGATGCGTTTTTCAGCGGGCTGCCGGAGGTGTACGAGCGCCTGATGGAAGATGCGGTAGCGATCATGCAGTTCGATCCTGCCGCCACCTGCATTGAAGAGGTGATTGCGACCTATCCGGGGTTTTATGCGATTGCACATTACCGCATTGCGCATTTGCTGCACCACCTTGGTGCGCCCCTGCTACCGCGTGTTTTTTCGGAGTACATACACGGTAAAACCGGCATCGATATTCATCCGGCGGCAAGCATTGGTCGCTCCTTTTTTATTGACCACGGTACCGGCGTGGTCATCGGCGCGACGGCGGTCATCGGCAACGACGTAAAAATATACCAGGGCGTCACACTCGGCGCTTTACAGGTGGACAAGTCGCTGGCCAATGTAAAACGCCATCCGACTATTGAAGATAACTGTATCTTGTACGCCAACAGCACGATTCTGGGCGGCCGTACGGTCGTCGGACATTATTCGGTGATCGGCGGTAACAGCTGGTTGACAGAAAGTGTGCCGCCCTTTTCTATTGTACTGCATCAGTCGCAGGTAAAAGTACGTACCAAACCTTTCGAAGAACCTGTTAATTTTGTCATTTAAAACCGCTCACCCTCTCACTTCTCACCTCTCACTTCTCACTTCTGTATAAATGAAAGCGAACAACATTCTGGAAACGATTGGAAATACGCCGCATGTACGCATCAACCACTTGTTTGGCGACACCCACGAAGTATGGCTCAAACTCGAACGCGCCAACCCGGGCGGTAGCATTAAAGACCGCATTGCCCTGGCGATGATTGAAGATGCCGAAAAAAAGGGCGAACTCCGCCCCGGCAGCGTTATTGTGGAACCGACCAGCGGCAACACAGGCATCGGCCTGGCGATGGTTGCGGCGGTCAAAGGATACCCGCTGATCCTCGTCATGCCCGAAAGCATGAGTGTGGAACGCCGCCGGCTGATGGCTGCTTACGGCGCTCAATTTGACCTGACGCCCCGCGAAAAAGGTATGAAAGGCGCTATCGAACGCGCCGGGCAATTGCTCGATGAGATTCCAAATGCATGGATGCCGCAACAGTTTGAAAATGAGGCGAATATCTCGATTCATAAAACGACTACCGCGCAGGAAATCCTGGAGGATTTTCCGGACGGACTGGATTACATCATCACGGGCGTCGGCACCGGCGGGCATATCACGGCAGTCGGAGAAATCCTGAAAAGCCATTTTCCACAACTGAAAGTTTTTGCGGTCGAGCCGGTGTTAAGCCCGGTTATTTCAGGCGGTAGTCCCGGCCCCCATCCGATCCAGGGCATCGGCGCGGGATTTGTACCCAAGAACCTGCACACCGATGTGCTGGACGGCGTCATCCAGGTTTCGAAAGACGAAGCGTTTGAATATGCTAAAAAAGCGGCGCTTAAAGAAGGCATCTTCGGCGGCATTTCTTCCGGCGCCACCTTGGCTGCCATCGCGCAGAAACTGCCCGATATCCCGGCAGGCGCCCGGATTCTGGGTTTCAACTACGATACCGGCGAGCGCTATCTGTCCATTGAAGGGCTGTACGAATGGGAGAATGCCCAAAGTATGTTTACGGGAAAAGTGACTGTATAATACCAAAGAAACCATCCCGGATTTTGCCTAAAATAACCACATGGCAACTGAGTGGGTTTTTAATGCCACATTAATGTAAAAATTTCAGGTTTTTCTGCGATATTTGCCCCGTTTTTAATCGATGATCTCTCCATTTAATTTTTAATTTCATGAAAGTATTTCAACACTCTAAAATTCTTCTGCTGGTAGCGGGCATTAGTGTGCTCTTCTTCCAGGCTTGTAAAGAAGTAGAAGTTCCACAGGCACGAAAAGTCGTGAGAGATTTCGACAACACTGTAATGCTTAAGTGGAACAAAGTATTCCTCAACCTGGATCGTTATGCTGTGGGATATCGCCCAGGCCCGGTTCCACACGCATTGGGGCATATTGGTTTTTCCGCTTATGAAGCTGTAGTACCTGGAATGCCGGGTTACAATTCCCTGGCCAACCTTTATCCTGACCTCGAAATGCCTAAGTTTGATGAAAGCCTGGAATATCACTGGCCGGCTGTTATCAATGAATCGAATGCTTACCTGATGCGCCGTTTCTTTTTCCACATGGAAGCATCCTACAACAATCTTTACCGCCAGATTGAGCAAACACGTATTCACTTGCATGATCAATATGCTCTGGAAACAACGCCTGAAATTCTGGCGCGCTCGGAAGAACGCGGACGGCTTGTGGCTTTGGCTGTTTACGAATGGGAGGAAAAAGACCTCGCAGCACACAATGCCTTCCTGAACCCCCAGCCGCCCTACAATGCGCCAAATGGCCCTGGGTATTGGGAGCCGACTATTCCGGATCTGACCAGTGCGCTATTCCCATTCTGGGGGCAGGTGCGCACTTTCGCACTTCCTGAAGAAGAACAATTGGCACGCAAACCCATTCCGTACAGCGAAAACCCCCAATCCCTTTTTTACGCACAAGGGATGGAAGCGTACACAAGGGTAAAAAACATCAAAGAGGACGGCCCCGGCGCTTTCGCGGAACGCTGGCTGGCAGAATTCTGGAGCGATGATATTCTTGGACTGACCTTCTCTCCGCCTGCACGCCTGATCGCTGTGGCGGATCAAGTCGTAGAAAAAGAAAATATCAACCTGGAAGAGACGGTTGAATTATATGCTAAAATGGGCATGTCGCTTTGCGATGCCAGTGTTGCCCTTTGGCAATCCAAATACGTTTACAATGTGGAGCGCCCGGTTTCGTACATCCGCCGCGTCGTTTCGCAGCAATACCCGGAAGCAGCCAACTTTACGACCTGCCTGAACAACCCGGTCAACGGTTTGCAGGGTATTACGCCGGCGTTTCCGGCTTACCCTTCCGGCCATTCGGGCTTCGGTGGCGCCGGCGCAAAAATCCTGTCGTCGTTCTTCGAATATAATAGCAAACACCCGGGTACCTACACGATCGTCGACCAGTGCCACAAAGAACGTTCCGAATTTCTCGGAATTCCCAGAACATTGTCATCTTTCCGCGACCTGGCTACGGAAGATGCCTACTCCCGTATTCCATTGGGCGTTCACTTCCGGATGGACTGCGATGAAGGCATCCGGATGGGCGAATTAGCCGCTCAAAGGGTGCTGGAATTGCCGTGGAAGAGATAGTTATTCGTTATTAGTTTTGGTTATCCGTGTTGATAATCAAGCATTTGTAAATAATTTAGCCAAAACTAATTTTGCTGGATTACTTAGTGTAAACAGGTCAGGTTTTGGCAAAAGGCAAAGATGATTGAAATTCAGACTCATTCCTGCCACTCAATTGTCAATAAGCCATCATCAATAAAAATTTGCCCGGCTCTTAGGTCGCACCTCCGGATTGTCCGGCGCCAGCCCCGGTAGGGCATCAATTACCCGCGCTGTATTCCTCCCAGGTCGTTTTCGTGTACTGTTCTTCTGCTGCGAATTTGAGTTCTTTCAGCATATCCGGCACTTCTTTGTAGCCCGGAGAAATCATAATACGTTCAAATTTTTCATTCAGATACACCATCGCCGGATAACCCAATTTGCCGTCGAGCAGCAAATAGGCCAAGGTGTGTACACCTCCGCGCCCCCCGTCATTTTCCACAAACTTGAAGGTTTCGCCGGCAAACTGGATATCGCCGCGTTGTTCGGCGTTTAGTTTTACGGGGTAAAAGTTTTCAGCCAGATAAGCCATTACAGCCGGATCGGAGAATGTAGACTTGTCCATACGTTTGCACCAGCCGCACCAGTCGGTATACACGTCCACGAAAATTTTTTTAGGCTTTGCTTTACTCAATTCGACCGCTTCTTCCCAGGTGTACCATTTCAGGGGGGCAGCGGCTGGTTGCGCCACAGGGCGGAAGGACATAAGCCAGGCAGCAACGGTAAGGAGCAGGCCGGCGACAATTATTTTTTTCATGAACTTGAGAGATAATAGTTGAGAAATCGCCACAAAAGTAAGCCCCGGAGCGGAATGCGGTTCTTAAAGTTTTACTAATACTGCAACCTATGTCCTTTTTAACCTGCTACATCACCCACCCCGACGAAGCAACGGCCCGCAGCATTTCGGAATAACTGCTCCGGGAACGCTGGATAGCCTGCGCCAATATATTCCCGGTCAGCAGCGCTTACTGGTGGGACGGCGCCATTCAACACGAATCTGAATGGGTCAGTGTGGTCAAAACCAGTATCGGGCTGGAGCAACAGCTGGTAGCAGCCGTCGAGGCCATACATCCATATGAGACGCCCTGTATCATGCGTTTCGAGACACGCGCCAACGAAGCGTATGAAAAATGGATACGATGCTTAAGCCTGCGGGGTTTAATATAGTATGTATTTTGGAACGAACCTATAAGGTTTCAAAAACCTTTAGGTCTGGGGCTAATAAAATGTCCAGTGGTTGCTTTTTATGCTTTTTCCAGCGTAAAACCGAAGGTAGAGCCTTGATTCTGGGTACTGCGCACATTAACGGTTTGTTTGTGCGCCTCGATGATGTGTTTTACAATAGACAGACCCAGCCCGGTACCGCCTGCATCGCGGGAACGACTTTTATCGGCCCGGTAAAAGCGGTCGAACAGGTGATCGAGGTGTTCCGGCTGGATGCCGATGCCGTTATCGCTGATTTCTACCAGGATAAAGGTTTCCATATCATAAAAACTGACCTTGGTCAGGCCGCCTTCTTTTCCATACTTAATGGAATTGTGTACCAGATTCATCATCACCTGCCGGATATTTTCCTTGTCGGCCCGGACATTGTAATGCTGGTTCGCGCCATCTTTAAAAACCAGGCGCACTTTGCGTTCTTCGGCCCTCATTTCAAGATCGGCAAACACCTCTTCTGCCAGGTCATGGATGTCGAATTCCCGCAGATCGAGCACCATCTGGCCGGCTTCCAATTTATTGATGGTTTCGAGGTCTTCGACGATGGCTTGCAGGCGATCAGCATTTTTTGCGGCCCGGTGCAGGAATTGCATGTTGACTTTCGGGTCGTTGAGGGCGCCGTCGAGCAGGGTATGGATAAAACCCTGGATGTTAAAAATCGGCGTTTTCAGTTCGTGTGACACATCGCCGATAAAGCGGCGGCGATAGGATGCCAATCGCTCCAGTTCCTCGTAATCCTGGTTATGGCGTTCGGCCCACTCATCTACTTCGCGTTCCACCTCATCGAGTATACTTTTATTCATCTCGATCTTGCCGGCCTTAAAATCGGAAGGTTGTTTGTGGCGATGTATGATCTTGTAAATCAGTTTGATACGTCGAAAAATGTAATAGCGGATCAGGTAAAAGTTTGCAGTAAAGGCGACGCAAAAAACCAGCGTAAAAACCGCTGCGATTTCCACCCACGAGAGCTGCAAAACGCCTGATAATTCGAGTAATAAAACCAGGAGAATTACGATCGTCGCTGAAGTCGCGGCGATGTAAAGAGAGAGTTGCTGAGGTGTCTGGTTCTTAAACATTAAAATTCAAACTTGTATCCGATGCCCTTCATCGTTTTGATATATTCCTCCCCGAGGCGTTCGCGCAGTTTGCGAATATGAACGTCGATCGTTCGGTTGCCTACAATGACATCTGCGCCCCAGATTTTGTCAAAAATTTCTTCCCGGGTAAAAACCCTGCCGGGTTTGGAGGCCAGCAACCACAGAATTTCAAACTCTTTTCGGGGCAGTTCAATCGCCTGATCTCCCCTGAAAACCAGTACTTTATGCTTGTCAATCACTAAATCGTGTACTTGTATCGGTTCCTGGTCCGTATCTGCATCCCGGTTGGCCCGGCGAAGCAGCGCATGTATGCGGCTGATGAGCACGCGGGGTTTGATGGGTTTGGTAATATAATCGTCGCCGCCTACATCGAGGGCTGTAATCTGTGAAAAATCTTCATCGCGGGCAGTGAGGAAAGCAACGGGGATTTTGGCAAATTCTTTGCGGCTGCGCAAAATCCTGCAGGTTTCGACGCCGTCCAGTTCGGGCATCATAATATCCAGAATGATGAGGTGCGGTTTGGTCTTTTCCGCCACTTCGATGGCTTGCCTGCCATCATTCGCCGTCACTACATCATAACCCTCTTTGCGCAGGTTGTATTGCAGGAACTCGATGATATCGGGTTCATCATCTACAATCAGAATTCTTTTGACAGTTGATTCCCTCATAGTGTTTTTCATATAGCCGCAAAGGTAGACCCTATGCAACGCAGCATGATTTTAACAGAGGATTAAGTAATTGTAAAGTTTTTCAGGGTTTCCGCCTTATTACCAGCCGCAAAACAGGCGTCTGACCGGCTCGAACCAGGTCACGCCGATCAATTCCTTGATGCGGTTGTAATCTTTACAAGCCTCGTCGCGTTTGTTCTGGTTGAGGTAAGCCGTGCCTCGGTAGTAGATAATCTCGGTATTGTCAGGTTGTAATTTCAAGGCTTCCGTCCATTTGGCGATAGCGGCGTCGGTCTCGTCTTTTTCCTGCAATTCAGCGCCTTCATTGGCCAGCAGGATAGCTTTGTCAAAGCGCTGATTCGCCGCAGCGCAGCCGCGTTTGTCCGATTTAAACACCACCCGCAGCGGCAGCGTGGTAGCCACCGGTTTGTCGCCATAAAAGGCGGGCGTCCACATCCCGGCAGTGCGGTTGGCTAAGCGAATGGCCTGCCATTGAAAATCAAAACCTAAATTATTGAAATCCAACTGATTATCTACGCTTATCGTGCCGTCGGGTCGAATCAGAATACTCATTTCCACCACGCCCGTTTTGCAACTGTCCAAAAAAGCGGCAGGATAATCCAGGCGGTTGATTACAAATCTGGCGAGCGAATCCATGCCCCCGCGAAAAGTCGGCAGTGAATCAACCGAAGTGTAAATGGTGTCATTCTGTTCTCCTATATAATACGGCAGGGATTCCTGAAGCCGGAAGCGCAGCGGCAACGACTGCCGCATCCGCACAGGTTTTTCATTCATCTGGGCCGGTTGCCAGCGAAGACCTGCTTCGTCAAATGCTTTCAGGACGCGCAGCGCCTCCGGTCCGCAGCCGCCGCCGATATCTTTCAAAAGTTTAAAATTCGACATTTTACCGTCGACTTCCACGATAAAAGAAGTGACCACAATGCCCTGAATATTGGCTTCCGTCGCTTCCACGGGGTACCGGATATTATTGGAAAGAATGCTCAGCAACTGACTTTCCGCACAGCGACGGATGCTGTCGATGGTCCAGGTCGGGTGCCGCGCCGGGTCGCAACTCACCATAAGCGGGTAGGGCAGCGTTTCCGCCACATCGTAAATCGTGGTGTCTGTTGCGGGACTTTGCGCGTAGCAAAAAGCGCAGGAAAAAAAGAAAAAAAGAACGTAAGTGGCTGATTTCATGTCTCTTAGAAAATACCCGTTCCGGGCAAAGTAGTGCGTGGTATGTGTTTGAAGGGAAATAGGGATCGCTCGCCCCAGGCTAATATTTTTGCGTGGAGCGTTGCAAAGATAGAGAATAGATGAGCTATAAATGCAGAAAGTCCTGCCGCTTGAGACAGGACTTTCTGTAATATAATCCAAAAGGATGTAATCGAATTAAGTGGTTTTCAAAAAGGCCTGTTCAATGGAGTCTGGCAAGATTATCGGGTATTGGATACGCGAATGGTGCCGTTTTTGATTTTAATTGTAACAGGTTTAGGCATAAGCGGAGAAAAGAGGATGTGTGAAAGTATTATTTGAATTGCTGAAATCGGGCGCAATATCGGGTGTTTTTTGTATTCCGGATTTATTTTGAACAATTTTTCAAAATGACGCGGCAACACCTCGTTTTACTTAACTCTTTTTTCTGTTACTTTGAGTCGGGCGAAACATCTTGGCGCGGCGGGGAGCCATTCTTTTGAACAATTCCCCGCCGTTAAATGCGCCTCGAAGTTGAAATCCCATGAACATATCCAAAACACATGTCCGCATCACTTTTGATACGGCTTTCCGTGTCTTTTCTATAGGTACAAAAGTGGCCCTCAAAGTTGGTTCGGGGGAAAACATTTTTTCAAGTTTGTGAAATGCAAAAATAACAAAATTGTTTACCTGACTTGTAGGAGAAAGAATAACTTGAACGGTATGCGCTCCGGCCATTTAAAAATTCATGTTTTCAAGCCACTATAATCTTTTCATTTTTAATATTTTAGAATAAGTATCAAAAAATATACGGTCTGTCCTGACTGAATAGAACATATTTGTTTTCAATACATCTATTCGGAATTTTAAGTTTTTGTGAAATTTTTTTTCTATAAAATATAATTATTCGCTGCTTTTTTGCCCCAATTACACTTGTGACTCCTGTCAATTCATTTCAGATGGGCGATAAAAAATATGGGGAAGGCATGTTGCAGTCCCATCGTATCCGTGAACTTCCTTATCTTCACCCTTGGAAAATTGATACATCATAATGCAAAACCTTCTTATTATCGGAGCGGGCCGTTCTGCTACGGCGCTCATCAATTACATTCTGGAGCAAGCCAGACAATATAATTTCTTTGTCACGGTCGGCGATGCCGATATGGCGCTTGCGCAGCAAAAAATCAACGGCCATCCCAATGGACGCGCGATCTGGCTCGACGCATCCAAACCCAATGACCGCAAAGACATCATCAACCGGCACGATGTCATTGTGTCGCTGTTGCCTCCGCAAATGCACCTCGACGTAGCGCAGGACTGTATCGTTCTGGGCAAACACATGGTGACGGCAAGTTACGTCAGCAAACAGGTCTTCCGGCTGGGCGATGAAGCGCGGCAGCGGGCACTTGTGTTTATGAACGAACTCGGCCTCGATCCGGGTATCGACCACATGAGCGCCATGCAACGGATCAACCAGATCAAGGCAAAAGGAGGCAAAATCACCGCTTTTTACTCCTACACCGGCGGTTTGGTGGCGCCTGAAAGCGATACCAATCCCTGGCACTACAAATTCAGCTGGAATCCGCGCAACGTGGTACTGGCCGGGCAGGGCACCGCGCAGTTTCTCGAAGACAACAAACTCAAATACATTCCCTATCGCCGGCTTTTCCGGCAGTACCGCATCGTGAATATTCCCAACATGGGAGAGTTCGAGGTGTACGCCAACCGCGACTCCCTGTTGTACCGGGAAGCATACGGCTTGCAGGACATCAAAACGCTGTTCCGCGGTACCATCCGCCACCGCGGTTTTTGCGACGCCTGGAATGCGCTCGTCCGCATCGGCCTGACGGATGCCACCTTCCCGATCGTCGACTCCGACCAACTCACTTACCACGACCTGATGGAAGCCTTCCTCGGCATCAGTCAGCACACGGGTTCGGTGAAGGACCGCGTGGCAAAAATGCTGGAAACGGAGCCGGACAGCGAAATTATGAAAAAATTAGAGTGGCTCGGTCTGTTCAGCAAACGCCGCATCAAACTCAACAACGCCACTCCTTCGCTGATCCTCGAAAACCTGCTGCTCGAAAAATGGGCGCTAGGGCCTCAGGAAAAGGATATGGTCATCATGCAGCACGTGTTCGAATACGAACTGAACCGCCGCAAAAAGAAACTGACTTCCACCTTAATTATGAAAGGAACCAACGGCCACGATACTGCCATGTCCAAGTTGGTGGGCCTGCCGCTGGGAATTTTTGTCAAATTGCTGCTGCTGGGTAAAATCAGCACCACCGGCGTGAATATTCCGATTATGCCGGAAGTGTACGAGCCGGTGATGCAGGAACTGGCGGAACACGGGGTGGAGTTTATTGAGGAAGAAGAGTAAATAGTCCGAAGTCTTCAGTGCGAAGTGCGTGTAGTAAGTCGTTAGTGCGGAGTCCGGCCGTTTCATATTTGGGTTTCCAAACAGAAACGGCACACTCTACGGACTTCGCACTTCGCACTAACGACTTCGGACTTGCTACGGACTTCGCACTGAAGACTTCGGACTGAAGACTTCGGACTTCGGACTAGCCCATGCGGCTCTTCGCTTCCACGCACCACATCAACTCATCCAGAAATGCCGTGGCCCGTTTGTCCACACCGGCCTTGTCGGCTGGGTTGCCTTCTTCGTCGAAGGTCTCTTTTACTTTGGGTACCGGAAACATGGCGGGAACGACCCAGGCGCGTATTTTCCACATTGTAAACTGAAGGGAGGTGATGACCTGGCTGCCGCCAAATATGCCGTCGGATACCGTGGAGATCGCCAGGGGTTTGCGGCGCCACTCGTCGTACAACACATCCACCACATTTTTCAGGGCCGCCGGGTAGCCGCCGTTGTACTCGGGCGTGACGATGATGACCCCGTCGGCTGCCTTGATTTTTGCGGCAAATTCCAGCAGTTTTTTGGAAGGTTCGGGCTGCAAACGCAGGCGCTCGTTAAAAACCGGGAACTGGTATTCGTTCAGGTCCAGGATTTCGGGCGTACCTAATTTCCGCTCTTCCATCAGTTTTTTGAAATATAAAGCGACGCGGTGGCTGGCGCGGCCAGTGCGGACGCTGGAGGAAATGATAGCGATATTCGGCATAGGTGGTGGTTAAATTTCTGAAGGTATAACACCCTTTGCTGACAAAAGATTTGGTGTTGGAGGTGATTCGTTATGCAGCGCGTTTCGCACATCAAAAATCATCAATTGTCAATAAGCAATCATCAATAAATACGAGTTTGACCTTTTTGTGGTCGTTTTAGGCAAAATTCGGATGACTCATGTTTCTAACTATTGTAACCCCATCCGCTCAAGCGCCCAACACTATCGTCTTCAGCATCACCCGGTTATACCAGACAATTAGCAGCGCCTGGCATATAGTGTTGACGCCGATCACTTGAAACAGCGGATATTGCAACCAGGCAAGCAGGATGCTTACGCCAAAATTTGCGACGAACGCAATTGTAAACAGGAAAAATATCCGCTGTTTGCCCATTACAAAAAATCCCATACTGGTCGGGCTATTTAAAAAACGCACGAATGCAAGCACGGCCAAAATGCGCGCCATATCGCCGGAGATTGCCCAGACCTCGCCAAAAACAAGGCTGAATAAAAAAGGCCCAAACAAAAGTATCGGAAGGAAATAGGCGAGTCCGGCGGGCAACCACTTTTTCCAGTATTGCCAGACTACCTGCGCGGAAAAACGACCCTCGTTCAGCAGGTCCTGGAAATGCCGCAGGTTGTATTGACTCATAGCCGTTTGTACAAAACTGAGCGGCTGATTGCATACCCTGCTCGCCAGGAAGAAAGCGGCCGTTAGCCCGGCATCGTAGTACATGGAAATCAGCAACACCATACCCTGCTCCGTGAGGCTCATCAGAAAATTGCCCAATGACAAATAGGACATGGTTTGCAGGTGTTTGTTCAGCAAAACCCGCCAGTGTCGACCGGGGCTGCTCCTGCCCGGCAACGGGATTTTCCCGGCGCCCATCAGTGCGAGCGCCGGAAACAGATTTCCGGCTAACAACGCCCATAACAAGCCCTGTTCCCCATTGATAAAAAACAGCAACAAACTTCCCGGGTAAGCGAGCAGGATATTGACTACCCGCATCCAGTTGACCTGTCCGTAAGCGCGCGCGCTCAGGCACCAGGCCGTAAACATGTGCTGGACGCCGTGGCTTGCCAACACCATGAATAACAGCATGTTATGGTCGCCGGAAAACAACCCGAACCAGCGCGCAACGGCCAGCGAAATACCTGATAACAGCAAATGGGACAACAGCCCGAAATCGAGCAACTGCCGTTTTTCGGCGCCGTCCTGCGCCTGCATGAGCGCCACATCCGTTTTTAACTGCGAAAAGGACCAGACGAGGTTGATAAAGGCCAGGCAAGCGCTCCAGGTTCCAATGGGTTCGGCGGCATACAGGCGGCTGATGCCTGCCATGCCGCCGAACAACATGGCCTGTGCCAGACCGTTGCCGAGCAGCAGGCGGTGGCGGGGATCGACAGTTAAATGTTTAATAAACATGAGACATATAGTGCTAATGTATCGCCGTTTTAGTGAGGCGGTGACTGCCAGTCACCGCCTCACTTGCGTGAGTAGCCTAAAGCAACAAGAAAATCAATCAGAAAAGTGGCCGTAAGGCCACAAAAATCCGTTTTAATCCGCCCAAATCCGTTTCATCCGTGTTCCCACCACTCTACGAGGGGCGTAGCAGAACCAATCAAAAGCGATTTTAAGCCTCTCCCGTCATATCCCGAAACCGCAGCACCCGCGCGGGATTTCCCGCCACCACCGCATAGGGAGGCACCGCTTCGGTCACCACCGCCCCCGCGCCGATAATGGCCCCTTCGCCGATGCTTTGTACTTTGGGTAGAATGATGGCATCGTTTAGCACTTTTACATACGCGCCGACGTGGAGGTGATAAAATTCGATGGGATTGTCTTCCACGTTTTTATGAATACCATCGACCGGGTGGTTGTGGGTAAAAACCCGGACGCCATCGGAAAAACACACATCGTTGCCAACCGTAAGTCCGCCGGAATAGTCGATGTAAGCAAACCGTCCAACATCCACTGGATTGCCCAATTTAAGGTAACTTTGTGCGTTCGGATGCGCGGCGTACAAACGTCCGTATCGATCTATCGCCAAACCCGGCGCGTTGTAATACTGGGAAACAATCCAGCGCCTGAACCGGCGAAGGCCCGGCAAACTGAATATGGCCGTATCCCGAACCAGCCAGAAAAACGGACGAACTAATATTGTTTTAATCATACAAATGGTAAGCCGTAAAATTATCCGCGCAAAAGTAGTAAAGGCAAAATCGAAGCATTTTGAAAACAATATTAAGCAAAACTAATTTCTGCAGCAGGACATTTACAAGAGCTCCATCGGAACCGGCAAATTATTGGGGAGCCAAACTGATTTTGTGGTGTGATTGCTTGTAGCATGCCGTAATACCGGGTGATGCCTCCATTAGTTAACTGGAAAATGCTACAAAAATTACCGGGGCGCTCCTTTAACTCCCTGAATTTTTTACAAATTGCTTGCATTAGCAACTTACTGATTCCGTGATAACGTAATTAAATCCGATAACTACTTAAACCATGAAGTTACAGACAGATAGTCCACCGGTTTCTGATACAGATGCGTTGCGGGAAGAACGTTTGCCTGTATTTCAACAATCCTGGTGGCTGAATGCTGTTTGTGGCGTTCAAGGTTGGCAGGCCTGTACCTTGCTGGAAAGCGACCGCACAGCGCCGTTGGTGTGGCCGGTTTTTCGGAAAAAATTCGGCCCTTTTCAATACCTGACCCTGCCCTTATTTACCCAAAAACTATCCTGGGAATGGAACCCCGCTGCTGATTACCGGTATACCGGTTTTTTTGAACAAAATCCACGCGCCGTCATGCTCCGGCTTGGTTTGCCCGATACGTATGGCAACCGGCAATTACTGGAACAATGGGGGTTTGAATGGCAAAAAGCCTTTACTTATCAGGCGCTCGTGCCCACGCACCCGGAAGATGCCTGGAAGCGGATCAGTCCGACGGCGCGCGCGCGGATCAGAAAAGCGGCCTCCAAACTGACAGTTCGTTTGGATAATAATTCGGACAAATTATATCAACTCGTATCAAAAAGCCATCACCGACATGGGATAGGCACGGGATTCAAGGCAGCCACCTGTGCGCGTATCGTACAGGCATGTACGGAAAGAAATCAGGGCGGCATATACACGGCAGAAGATGCAAAAGGGCGGGTTCATGCTGCTGCACTGGTGGTGTGGGATCGTCAATGGATGTATTATTTGCTTGCGGGCATGGATGAAAACATAGCACAAACAGGCGGTGCGCGGCTGCTCATCTGGCATACCATGCAGCTGGCCTTTTCTAAAAACCTGTCTTACGATTTTCATGGGGGCATGGCGCCGTCCATCGGCAGCGTATATGCTTCAATGGGAGGAAGCCCTTCTTATTATCTTCGCGCCACCCGTTATCGCCCGGCCTTTCTCAAAAAACTCATCACTACAGCCAAACGCCTCTATGCGCCCAACGATCGCCTTTTTCACTGATCCGGCACAGGCGCAGCCGCGTATCCGCTACGTGCTGGATGCCCTCGAACATCATCCCCATGCGCCCGATCACCTACAATGCCTGCTCAATCCGGCCACGGCGCCGCCGGACAGCGTCATCTGCTACTACGGCACAACAGGAAATGCACCTGAAAACGCCGTTTTGATACCTGCGCAACGCGTATTTTTTGTTGCACAACCAACTGTCCGCCAATCCGTTGTGTGCAATCGTTATGATTTTGAAGGCCGGAGTGTGTATGCCGTAGCGCCCCGTTCAGCATCTCCGGGACAACCTTTTTTTGCCGGTGGCGCATTCGGTTTCGACTGGCTGGAAACTCTGTTTTTTCATTTGAGCCGTTGGGAGGAATATGCGTCGGCGCCGCAGGAAACGGACGACATCGGCATGATGAAAAGCAGCGCTCAGCTGCTGCCTCGACATAAGCTGCACCACATCCCGGTGGTCGACCACCTGGTTGCGGCCATCTTGCAGGCACTGGGATTTTCACCGGCGCAGCGCCCCACCACTTTTTCCCTGTCGCACGATGTGGATGATTTGTTGGTGTTCGGCCCCGGGTTCCGGCTGCTGCGCTACTTGGGCGGCGTCGCGTTGCGGCACCGCAGCCTGCGCCGTTGGCCGCGTATTGTGTCCGATTACCGGCGGGTAAACAGCGGACGAATGAGCGATCCGGGCGATACGTTCGACTGGTTGCTGCGGCTCGGGCCGGCGGTCGAAAAAACGATCTATTTCGGGGTGGAAAACCACAGCCCCTACGATCATTTCCCGGATTTGAACTCGCCGGGACTGCTCGAAGTGCGGGAAACAGCCCGGGCGCTTGGTTATCAGGCGGGCATTCACCCGAGTTTTAATACCTGGAAAAATACGGATTTATTCCGCCAGGAACGCCGGAAGGCGGAAACCTGGCTGGGCGCCCCGGTACTCAAAAGTCGCCAGCATTACCTGCATTTTGCATTTCCCGAAACGGCCGATGTGCTCGAAGCAGCGGGCATGCAAGAAGATGCGACCCTTGGCTTCCGCGACCGGATCGGCTTCCGGGCCGGCACCGGATTTCCATTTCATTTGTACTGTTTTCAATCGGAAAGACCGTACCGCTGGGTGGAAAAACCGCTGGTGGCAATGGATTGCGGACTGGTACGGGAGGGCGGCGGGAACCCGCAGGAAGTGCTGCGGATATGGACAGATTTTATCGCCCAAAACAGGGAAGGAACCGCTGTTTCACTGAATCTGCACAATACGTATCCCTACGAACAGGCGCTGCACGGCATCGATTTCCGGGCGCTGTTCGGACAGGTTTTATCGCAACAAAAAGAATCGGTATGAGGGGCCTGTTTTATTACCGCACCCACCGCGATGATTTCGCCAATCGGGGCGTGGTTCAAAAATGTGAGGCATACACGCAGGCATTCCGGGCGCATGGCGTCGAAACGGATATGGTGTGGTATAGCGATAAAGGTTTGATATTCAACGATATAATAATCTTTCAGCCGCTCTTAGGTAACCGTAAAAAATCAGCCGGGCATTTCCTGCTGTTTTATGCCCTGGGCGATCGTTTTCTCCGCCGCAACGTGGATTTCAGCCGCTACGATTTTTTCCTGATCCGGCACATGCCGACGCACCCGGCGTTTTTATCCTTGTTGAAAAAAGCAAAAAAGGCCAACCCGAATCTACGGATCATCATCGAATTGCCCACCTGGCCGTATGATGCTGAAATGAAGCACTGGATCGCCCGCATCATGCTCGGGGTAGATCGCAGGTTCAGGACGAAACTCAAAAATGTGACAGACCGTTTTTTGCACTACGGCGCGGAACGGGAAATATGGGGCGTACCAACCATTTTTGTGCAAAACGGGATCGACCTGAGCCGTATTCCGAAACCGGCATACCACGAACCGCCAAAAGACCTGATTCGGATGATCTTCATCGGGAGTATGGGTTATTGGCACGGCTTAGACCGGCTTTTACACGGGATGCGCGATTTTATGGATCGACACGCCGACACAAAACTGCAATTGAAAGTACTGGGAATGGGTGCGGAATCGGAGGAGATACGGGCGCTGGTGCATCGCTTTCACCTGGGCGGCGCCGTACAGTTGATTCCGCCTTGTAGCGGGGAGGAATTTGATGCGCAAATGGCGCAAGCCGATCTGGGGATCGGTACTTTGGGGATTCACCGGATCGGGATTCCCCTGAATTCGGCGCTGAAACACCGGACGTACTGCGCCTACGGTTTGCCGTTTATTTTTGCAGGCGAGGATGCTGATTTTCCGCCCGCATATCCTTTTTGCCTCCGGTTTCCAGCCGATGAAACGCCGGTTTCTGTCGGGATGGTTCTGGATTTTCTGGCCGGGATCCGGGAGGGATTTCCGGATGCTGCTTTGCGAATCCGGGGCTATGCGGATGTTTATTTGGATTGGAGTCGGAAGGTGGAGCCTGTGCTGGAATACCTGGATGGTACTCGGATTTAAAGGATTTTTGCGCTTGCGCGCACGTAGGAATAATAGCAACACGGATTGGACGGATGACGCGGATTTACGCGGATTTCCCCTCGTAGAGTTGACAAAAGCGTAATTCCGTTAACTCTACGAGGGGAAATCCGCGTAAATCCGCGTCATCCGTCCAATCCGTGTTGCTATTATTCCTACGTGCGCGTAAGCGCAAACCCTACGCGCACAAAATACCCGCCATCCGCTCCGCCGCGCGCCCATCCCATAAATCAGGCAAACAACTCCTTTTCCACTGCCCCGCCTGAATCATATCCAGCATTGCACGGAGTTGTTCCGGATCGGGATCCGGCAACAAGATATTCGTGCCCTGTTCAATACAAACCCTTGATTCT
>JADJSY010000018.1 GCA_016711435.1 Lewinellaceae bacterium | reverse complement strand
GGAAATGAAGGAGCAGGCAAAACAGGGCGGTAAATAATACGTTTCATGGCGGGATTTTTTATGGCGAATATTATAAACGGTAAAATTATCGGATTTTCTGAATCCGTAAGTTACATTGCTGTTTATTTTTCCATTTCACCAAAAATTTTCCAAATGAAAAATTCCTTAAACTCTTCCTGCTCAGCATGGCATTGTTCGTCTGTTTTTCCTCATTTCCTGCGCCGACGTCGAACCCGTCAAAGACCGACCGCGGGGGCGTCAGCATGGCCTCGATATACGGATTGATCCACGGATTCATCACGCCTACCGTTTCACGCGCGTCGCCAGCCTTTAACGATAATGTACATTTATCAACAATTCAGGCGGCTTGTACGATCTGGGATTTTTACTCGGCTCCAGCGGATGGGGATTCCTGGCGGGAACAGATCGAAAAGTAGGCATAGAGCCGGGAACGGTAATCCGCTCCCGGCAATCATCAGAAACTAATTCACTGTTCTCAACTTTTTTACAATAAAGTGGTTGGACAAACATAGTCGGACAATTTATATTTTCCACTTTCCTTCATGGTCTTGAAGCCGCCGGATCACATCCACTATGTTGTCGTAGCCGCGTAAGCCCGATGGATGCTGGCAAAAATCATGGAACGTCATTCCGCCGGCGTATAGATGTAGACGGTTTTATCTTCGGAATGCTTCACCATGGACTCGTTGATGGAATCCGAGCGGGGCGTTTTTCACGTCCGGGATGTGCTCGCTGTTGAACTCGGTTTGTTTGCGAAACGTCGAAAAACAAGCGTTTCCGGGTGACTCCCCGAGGATGTCGGCCAATTGGTCGGCGGTTACACGCCCGATTTTATCCACTTCCATACCTGCATTTTCCAGGCATCGAAGCCACCGTCGAGGAAGCCGATGCAATGGTCGTAACCTCCACGCGCGCCATCCGTGTTACCACTTTTCTTCGCGGCCCGGCTCGGTAATGAGCAGGATTTCCTGTTTGATGTCGGGGATCAAAGCGCCTACCCAGGGAGCAAAATTACCATCGACACCGATGTTGATGGAGTTGGGCACGAAACCTTCCGAGAATTTCTGGGCGTCGCGGGGTATCGAGTACAAGGGCGTTGTTCTCATTGGCCGCAGCATCAAATGCCCGTTCGAAAGCGCCTGCGTGCCGCGTTCCATCACGGTATCGAGGCTTTCGTAACCTTTGAGTGTTCATCAGCACATTTTGTGGGAAGTAGCCGGGCGGCGGGGTCAGTCCGGTCAGGATTTCTTTTACAAACTGCTCTTTGGTCAGATTTCGTTTGAGCGCGTAGTTGACTTCTTCTGATGCCCCAAAGTATCAGTGGTTTCCCTTTGCTCATGTTTTTCCGCAGGGCACTTCCTGCCCGTGGTTCGGATACACGATGGGGTCGCTCCGATGAGCGGCACGATTTTTGTTGCGCAGGGATCTTACAGGTATCCGGCCAGCCTTCCTGGTCAGGTCGGCAATCACGTGCTGTGCCAGGTCGGGCCGGCCCACATCCCCGATAAACAAGGTGTCGCCGGAGATGATGCCGTGCCTTTTACCATTTTCGTCTATCAGCAAACAGGTAGTGCTTTCCATCGTATGGCCCGGCGTATGGATGATTTTTACCGAATAGTCGCCCACTTTAAACACCTGATTGTCCTCGGCTGAATGGCGTCGTAACCGGGTTTGGCGGTAGGGCCGAAAACGATTTTCGCGCCCGTTTTTGGGCCGGATCCAATGTCCGCTCACAAAATCGGCGTGAAAATGCGTTTCAAAAACGTACTTGATTTTTGCATTACCTTTACGGCGCGCTGGATATACGGTTCTACCGCGAAGTGGGTCGAAAATGGCGGTTCTCCTTTGTTTTCGAGGTAGTAGTTTCGCATGTGCGAGACAGCCCGTATAAATTTGTTCGATTTTCGTGTGTGATAAATTTTGAACGTGGTGGTTTGAATTTGACAATAAAGGTAAAATGGCGTTTACGGTTTTTTCATATGACAAAAGTCACGAGGAGCACTATTTTTAATTAGGAGTGTCTGAAATTGAAGCACCGCTTTTGCAATCTAACGGAAGAAGCCATACCTGATTTTCGCCAGACAGGTTTGCCGTCTTTGAACAGAATCAGCGTAGGAATGGACCTGATGCCGTATCGCTCGGCAAGCATCTGATGCTGATCCACATCGATTTTGAAGATAGAAATTTCTTCCCCATTTGGGTCTTCAGGTCTTCAAGCACGGGCTTCATGGCCCGGCAGGGAGCGCACCAGTCGGCGTAAAGTCCACAAGTACCGGCTTGTCGGTTGGTCAGGTCTGGTAAAACGTCATGGCAAAGTTTTGAATAAATGATAGTACAAAATTCGCCCTGTTTTTGCAGGTAACACTTGTGTTTTTCTATCTTGTTTTGGTACTTTTACTGATTTTTCATTTTTAGTACGTGTAATTGAAAATGAGGTTGTATAAAGACATGTCGACCCTGTTGATGACATACTTATCGTTGCCATACACTTCGCCTAAACGGCCTTTCCAGACGTAGAGAAACTGGACACGCAGGCCTTCCAACATGCCACTGAATGCATACCGGACATCAAAATTGGCCTGTTGGAAAGACGGGAAAGCATATTTGTTGATCGCTACATTTTTTACATCGGGCAGGTAGAATCGGCCATAGATAGCCTCGATTCGCAGTTTTTTGTTTTCTGTTTGCCAGTTCAAGCGCCCCGTAACCGAATGTGAATCACCACTGCCTTCTACCCGTTCGCGGGACATGAAAGTATAAACGGTTCGCGCCCCATTCACGGGGGAGAGGAAGCGCCCATCTGATGTAATATACGTGTAGCAGCCAGTGCCTGCCAGCCGCCGCGTTGCCAGCCGGACTGGGCACTGATCGCATTCGAGTGGCCACCTTTTTGAAATAGGTTTTGGAGGCATCTTCATTGCCGCCGTGCGCGAGCGCATCCTGATGGGTGAATTGTAAGCCCAACAGCAACTTATGGTCATTTTTGAACGGATGGGTATAGTCTGCCTGTACAAACGATGTGCTGAATATATTTTCTACATATTGCTCCCATACCTGGATTTTGTGCGTTTGCCCAGCTGCCGGGTGATTCCAAGGATTCCGATACCCGCACTTTCCAGGTTTTCGATAACCGCTGCCGGTACCGTCCGGATTCAGCCCCTGGGATAAAGTCCGATGGACTCGCCGATGCCGTACCAATCTACCGTGCTGCGCGGCGATATTTTCCAGAGCCAGCCGCCCTCGATTTTGGTATTTTTGATTTCCTTTATTTCTGCCCAAACGCCTGCTTCTGCGGTGGGGCGCATCCGCCCATCCTGGTAGTTGACAAACGGTGTCTGTATGGATTGCTGTCCGACAGTGATGTGCGATTTTTTCCACTGGTATCGCAGCCAAAGTTCTTCAATCCGGTCGAGGTCGTTGCGGTTTTCGGGATCCTCTACATCGAAAAGTCCAATTTCGTAGCGATTGACGGCCCCGGTGAGGGAGTCGCGCGCAGCGAGGTCGGACGAAGCGAGGTTGTAATTAAACAACCCGCCGACACCGAAACTGAACCCGTGCCAGGGGGCTGTGCTGAAATGCAAGCCGCCACCCGCCGCCAGCGCATAGTAGTCTGACAAGTCGCGCGCATTGTCGGTAGCCATAAAATAGGTGCGGAAATGTCCGTGAAAATGTCCGTGCTCGAAAGCCTCCAAGAGGTTGGTGGCTGGGGGGTTTGGCTCTGTTGTGGCGGATTGGGCGGTTTGGGCAAACAGTACAGCGGCTTGCAGTACTCCGGCCAGTAGTAGAATGGTGCGTTTCATGTTGTGGTACAATGTCTTCTTAGAATACTGCCACAAAGATCGGGCGGGGCGAGGGGGGCATGGTGTGACTTATGTCACTATAAACGGTGTCGCTACTACGTGGCTCTTATTTAACCAGCATCACCCCCTCCCGTGACCAAAGTCACGAAGCTCGGAAAAAATAAGCCCATACCTTTGTGAGTAAGTATTCACACACTTCTAAAACTGATTGATTATGAACGGGAAAAACAACATCGCTATCGGATTCCTGACCATGGGCTTTTTTATGGCTTATGGATTTCTGCTTATCTATTTACGGGACTTCGCTCCCGGCAAGGAAGAATGGATCAATACCTACTCCACGGGCAAACACTTCGAGACCAGATTGGCACACGTCCACGGCAATTTATTTGCCTTTTTAAATATCCTGATAGGCTATTTATTGCTGCACTTCGAGGTAAAACTTAAAAATACAAAGGCAATTTCCTGGCTGGCCTTAACAGGTTTGTTGATGCCGATAGGAATTCTATCCGAAGTCTATTTTGGATTACCACCTGCTTTGGTTTTAATAGGCGCCATTGCAATGACCCTATCAGTCATTTGGCTTGGCTTCTCCTTTTTAAACATGAAACAAATCAAAATTTAAATAAAAACGAACCATGGAATCTACAGACAATGGCAGTTTTCCCGCATAGGCGACATGGCGCCCAGCTTTGAAAGCTTATAACCACACAGGGAATATCAATTTTCCATCAGATTATCCCGGAAAATGGGTGATATTATTCAGTCACCCTGCCGATTTTACGCCAGTATGTACCTCAGAGTTTATGACGTTTGCGAGTATGCAAAGTGATTTCGCAGCTTTGAACACCCAGTTGGTAGGTTTGTCCATTGATGGGCTATACAGCCACATCGCATGGCTGCGCACGATTAAGGAGAAAATCGAATTCAACGGAATGAAAAATATTGAAGTCACTTTTCCGCTGATAGAAGACATCACGATGAATGTGGCAAAAAAGTACGGCATGATACAACCTGGCGAGAGCAGTACCAAAGCCGTGCGCGCCGTGTTTTTTATTGATCCAAAGGGCGTCATCAGAGCAATGATTTATTATCCGCTTTCATTGGGAAGAAATTTTGATGAATTGAAAAGGGTCATTATCGCCCTGCAAACAGCTGATGCTTATAGTATTGCGACGCCGGCAAACTGGGAGCCTGGTGATGATGTGATTGTTCCGACGGCAGGTTCTTGTGGCGTTGCAAAAGAACGAATGGACAGTAAAGACGAAAGCGTAAAATGTTACGATTGGTTTTTCTGCACTAAGAAACTATCCTTGGAACAGGTGAAAAACCCGCCAGTAACACATTAGAGTTTGCCTAAAATGGAACTTAAACCCCGTCAGTTAGAAATACTCGAAGCCGCTGGCGCCATCTTGAATGAGGAGGGCGTTGGCGGTTTGACGACTAAAAGCCTGGCCAAACGAGTCGGTTTTACGGAGTCGGCATTGTACCGGCATTATGCCAGCAAGGAGGAAATCCTCGGTGCCCTATTTCAATACCTGTACGCCAAGATGGAGGAGCGTTTGCCGCCTATTGCCGCAATGACAGCAGTTGCCCCCTCGGAGCGCTTGCGTCTTTTGTTTGGAAATCAAATCGAATAGCTTGCCGAACATCCTCATTTTCTGGTTGCGATCTTTTCGGATGGATTACTGACCTACAGTCCGGCGATTAAAGCGGATATGTTGCGCATTATGTTTCTAATGCGCAGCACAGTATTACGCATTATTGAGGACGGGCAAAAAAATAAGGCGTTTATCGCACATATCCCAGCGGAAGAATTGACCCATATTCTCATGGGTTCGTTTCGATTGCTTATGCTTCAATGGAGGTTGGAAAATTTTAAATTTGACGTAAAAACTGCTGAAAATCAACACATTGAAAATCTAATTTCACTCATTTCAACAAGATAATTTCTATGAAATACATACTTTTTTTCGCCCTGCTGTCCCTTCCGTTCATTCAAGCCTGCACCGGCGACCATCACGGAAAAGCAGAAGCCATTCAGTTGGACAAGGGCAATCGCTGGGTCGCCAATCCAGAAACCACCAGCGGCATTGCTGATATGCAGGCTATTCTGGTAAAATATGAAGGTCAAACAGCCAAATGTCGACACCAGAAAAGCCATGCGGGCCGAATTAGAAACTACTTTTCAGAATATTTTTAAACAATGTACGATGAAAGGCCCTGCGCACGACCAACTGCACAATTACCTGTTGCCCATGAAGGCGTTGTTTGAAAAAATAGATGGCGACAACACTACGGAGGCAGAAGCCGCCATTGGCCAATTGAAACAGCATCTCACTGATTATCAGACCTTTTTTCAATAACCAGACCTGGTTGTTTTATGAAAAATATCCTTCCCAAAATCGCGGCTGTGGTGCTTACGATGTTTGCATTGCTCACCATATTTATGAGCGGCTCGGTCATCTTTGACTTATTCGGAATACGGGCCAAAGAAGGCAATTATGTGCTGTTTGTGGTAGTCTTGAATTTTATCTGCGGCTTCTTGTATTTGATTGCAGCCTTTGGGCTGTTCACCAAGAAGATATGGACTACTCAGCTTTTGATTGCCTCCCTCGGGGTGCTTCTGGTAAGCTTCTTAGGATTGTTATGGCATATAGAATCCGGTGGTATTTATGAGATGGGAACCGTGAAGGCTATGCTATTTCGTATTTCAGTGACCATTCTGTTTGCCGGAATATCCTGGTACTACATCTCAAGAAACAACAAGTCCAGTGCCGCTCGCTAACAATTAAACCATTTTTCAATGAAATTATCTGAATTGCTCGCATCTGATAAGGCGGGACCCGTATTCCGCCCCCTTTTCAAAGCCCAAAATGGCCGTTTGACCGCCATTAACCTGCGCAAAGGCGAGGTCATCAAAGAACACAAAAGCCCCGTGCCCGCCATGCTGCTGGTATTGGAAGGCGCCGTGGTTTATAAACAACTGGTTGATGGGACGGAGCACCGCCTCAGCGCATTGGAGTACACTGAAATCCCGCCAGATGTGATCCACCAAGTGACCGCTGAAGTGGACGCTTACTGCGTATTAGTTCAATAGGTTTTTTCGGCAAAAATAATTTTTATGAAAAAGTACATCTTACTCCTGCTCGCTTTTTGGCTGGTCGGGAGAGGGCAGAATTTTGCCCAAAACAATACCAAAACATTGTCGGAATGTTTGCAAATAGCGATGGATAGCAATCTTTCCATCGCGGTAGCGCGAGAAGGCGTAGCGTTCAGCCACGAAAAAAGCAGGGAAGCGTCGAGCACCATCCGACCCAAAATATTTACTGCATTCGATTACCGGCTCTATGGCAACCTTCCCACCCAATTGCTGCCAGCTGATGCGTTTGGTGGGCCATCCGGGGTGTACAAAGAAGCTGAATTTGGCGTTCCGCACATCCTAAATCTTAATGTACAGGCCAACTATCCACTCTACAACCCGGCCGCCCGCGCTGCGGTCAGCGTCGCCCGGCTCGGAGCTTTAAGCGCCGAACTTCAAGTCCAAAAACGCGCGAAGAAACCGTGTTTGCAGTCAGTGCGACCTATTATCAGGCGCAGGTTGCTGCAAATCAGGTGCTTTTTCTAGAAGGAAACATCCGCAACCTCGCGCGTCTGGCGGAGAATATGCGCCTGTTGAAAGAACAATTGCTCGCCAAAGGCACCGACGTGGACAAAATCGTGCTGCAACACGACTTGCTGCTCGCCCAGTTGACTGCCGCACAGGCTGGTTACGAGCAGGCCGTCAATGCCCTGAAATTCCAAATGGGATGGTCGCCCGAATCTACGTTGGTCGTTCCGGCCGAACCGGATTCAATGGCCATCGGTTCCGGTTCCGGTGCTCCGGCCGACCTTTTATTGCTCCAACAACAACAACAAATCATCCGCGCTGAAACCAAAGCTGCCCGCGCTGCCCGCCACCCGGTCGTGTCTCTTTATGGATTTTATGGCTACAACGGGTTCGGAAAAGCCGGGGACAACTCATTTTTCAAAGAATTTCCACTGAGTTATATCGGAATGCAAGCGTCGGTTCCGATTTACGACGGGGGGCTCACGCGCAGCAGATTGAACCAAAAAGCCATCGAGCAAAAAAGGGTCTCGCAACAAGAGCAACTACTCCGGGAAAAATACGACCTCGACCTGCGAAACGCCGAAATCAATATCCGTACCAACCGACAGGTTTTGGTGGCACAAGACGGAAACATCCGCCTCGCCGAACGCCTTTTTGACCAGACCCAAACCCAATTGCGGGAAGGCGTGGCGACCATCGCCGACGTTTTACAATCCGAAAACAGCCTCCGCGAAGCCCAAAACAATTACCTCTCCGCTTTGGTAAAACTTCGCATTTCAGAACTCGAGAGGCTCCGGGCGGCGGGGCTGTTGCCCATAGAATGACCGTTTTTTAAATCACAGGCTCAATTAAGCATCAAATTATGAAGCAACTTTTCAGATACCTCATCCCGGCAATTATCCTGATTGGCATTTTTGCGGGCATTGCCTACAAATTGAGGAGCAATAAGAAAACCGCACAGGAACGGGTCTATCAGTTCGATAAATCGGAAGTTGTAACCTTTCAAAAACGACTCAACAGTGCTTGCATCGCCTAATACAGTGGATGACGCCCTACAATTGACGGGCACTTTTGAGCCGTACAGGGACACAAAAATCAGTGCCGAACTGCAAGGCAAAATCAACCGTGTTTTGGTGGATGCTGGCAGTATCGTATCTCAAGGGCAAACCTTGATTCAATTGGACAACTCCCTGTTGCAGTTGCAATTACAGTCTATTGACGTACAAATACAAGGTTTTCAGGCAGATGTGAACCGCTATACAATTTTGGCAAAAGCCGATGCCGTGCAGGGCATACAATTGGAAAAAGCCGAATTAGGCTTGAAATCCGCTCAAATTCAGCGGGCGACCGTTCAGGAACAAATCAATAAAACGACCATAAAAGCGCCCTTTGGCGGGGTTGTAACCGCCAAATTGAGCGAAGCAGGTGCATTTGCCGCGCCGGGTGTGCCTTTGTTGCAAATCATTGATATTTCCAAACTGAAATTTACCGTCAATGTGCCTGAAAAGGACCTGAAGTATTTCCAAATGGGGCGGAATTATACCATAGTTGCCGATGCCTATCCCGGTACGGAACTTTCGGGCAAGGTTATTATGATTGGCAGCAAAGCCAATATCGGCAATAGTTTTCCCGTGCAATTTTTGGTTCAAAACCTCAAAAACCAGCCGTTAAAAGCGGGGATGTTCGGAAACATAACCATTCAAACCAAAAACTAAAAGGTTATGAACATCACAGAAATTTCGATAAACCGCCCCTCGCTCATCATCGTTTTGTTTAGTGTTTTCGCACTATTGGGCATAATCGGGTATAAAAATTTGAGTTATGAACTCATGCCCGATTTCAACCAGCCTGTGGTGGTGATTAAAACGGTTTATCCGGGGGCAGAACCGAACGAGGTAGAAACCTCCGTTTCCCGAAAAATTGAAGACGCCTTGTCCAATTTGGAAGGGGTGGACTATTTAGTGACCAAGTCTTTGCCCAATGCCTCGGTCATTATTGCCAATTTGAACTACGGTACGGATTTGGACAAATCCATGCAGGATGCACAACGCTATATTGACAATATCCGGAAAGATTTGCCCGCTGAAATTTTAAGCCCCGTGATGAGCAAAGTTTCGCCCAACGACTTGCCGATCATGTCTATCAGCGCTACCAGCAATTTACCGGCAACGGTATTTTACCAAAAAATGAAGGACGAATATTTGCCACAAATCCAACAGTTGAAAGGAGTGGCAGAAATTACGATGTTGGGCGGTGAAGCGCGTGAGATTCAGGTAAAGATCAATCAGGAAAAGATAAAATTGTATGGAATCTCTTTGTCGCAGGTTGTTGAATCCATCAACCGTTCAGGTTTGGATTTGCCCGCCGGCAAGGTGCAGACCGACAAGGAAAGCAATTCGGTGCGTTTGACCGGAAAATTTACCACACTTGCAGATGTTCAAAATGTGCAAATCGGAATGCCCGCCCCCAACAGCCCGGTGTATGTGAAAGATGTGGCAGAAGTGACGGACGGCATCAAGGAAATTACGTCCATCAGCCGTTTCAACGGTAAAAACGGTATAGGGCTTTTGCTGAAAAAACAAGGCGATGCCAATGCGGTGAACGTATCGAAAGGCGTGCGCAGCACTTTTGAAAAAATCGAAAAGCAAAATGCCCAAAGTGAAGTAAAGTTTGTCATTGCCGACGACAGTACCGACAATACCATTGCTGCCGTGGACTCGGTTTTATTTGATTTGATATTGGCGGTAGTCCTGGTTTCCTTGGTCATGCTGTTGTTTTTACGGAGTTTCAGAAATGCCATCATCGTTTTGGTTGCCATTCCGACTTCGCTCATCACGGCTTTTGCGGTGATGTGGATGCTCCATTATACCCTCAATTTGATGACATTATTGGCCATGTCCCTGATTATCGGGATATTGGTGGACGATGCCGTGGTGGTTTTGGAAAACATTCAGCGGCACTTGGACATGGGCAAAGAAAAGCGCAAGGCATCGCTTGACGGCAGGATGGAAATCGGGTTTTCGGCTTTGTCCATTACTTTGGTGGATGTGGTGGTTTTCTTGCCGATTTTGTTTTTGCAGGTTTTTGTGGCGGATATGTTGAAGCAATTTTCGGTAGTGGTCATTACCTCGACCCTGACAAGTTTGTTGGTCGGTTTTACGCTCACCCCTTGGCTGGCTTCCCGCATTGGCAAAAAAGAAGATCTGCAGCCCACCCATATTTTTAACCGTTTTTTGATTGGGTTTGAAAACCAGTTGGAACATTTTATAAATTGGTACGGCAGGCAATTGACCTGGGTATTGAGTCATAAATTGATTTTCACAGGTATCGTCGTTTTGCTTTTTGCCATGACTTTGGGCATCATGAAACAAGGTATTATTGGCAAAGAATTGATTTCAACGGGCGACCAGGGCAAGTTCCGTTTTGCCTTAGAGTTTGACAGAAGTACGTCCATCCAACAAAACGATGTTGTTTCCTCGGAGATAGAAAAACACATTTTGACTTTACCCGAAGTCAAAACCTTGTTCAGCAATGTGGGCGGGCCAAGCACGGGCATCGGCAGTTTGGGGGTAGGTTCTGTATACAAAAGTGAATTTACGGTTCAATTAAAGCCAAAACCCGAAATCGCCAATCTGCGAACAGAGGATTTTATGCTGCGATTGCGGAAAGATTTGCAGCACAAATATCCCAATATCCGGTTCTCGATGGCGGCATTGGGCCTGGTTCCGCGCTCTGCGCCCATTGAAATGACTTTGAGCGGGAGTGATTTGGCACAAGTCATGGAAACGGGAAAAATGCTGAAAGAAATCGTGCAGGACATTCCGGGAGCGGACAACGCGCAACTTTCGGTAGAGGACGGAAGCCCCGAATACAAAGTAGTGCCGGACAAAGACAAAATGCAGCGTTTGGGATTGAACACTGCTTATGCCGGGCAAAACCTGCGCATTGCTTTTACGGGCAATGACGATGCGAAACTTACCGAAAATGGCGCCGAATATCCCGTCAGGATATGGATTACAGATTTTGACCGCAGGAGTTACGAAAATGTTAGCCGCCTGAACATCCTCAACCCGATGGGGTTTCCGGTTCAGGTCTCGCAATTTGCGGAAGTCGTCAAAGACCGATCACCTTCGCTTTTGGAGCGCAAAGACCGACAGCCTGCCGTTACGCTCACCGCCGATGCCCTGGGCAGGCCTTCCGGAACGGTGGCAGATGATGTGGTGGCCTATTTGAAAAAAAATCCTTTGCCACAGGGCATGCAGCTAACGTGGGGCAGCGACATCAAACGCCAAAATGACAGTTTTGGAGCATTGGGCTCTGTTTTAGCCATTTCCTTTTTGCTGATTTACCTGATAATGGTAGCCTTGTACGATAGTTTCGTCTATCCATTTGTGGCATTGTTTTCAATTCCAGTGGCGGCGATTGGGGCATTTTTAGCCTTGAACCTGTCCTTGAGCAATTTGAGTTTGTTTGCCTTGTTGGGATTGATTATGCTGATGGGATTGGTCACCAAAAATGCCATTTTGATCGTAGACTTTACCAACCAACTCAAATCCGAAGGCAAGCATTTCAAAGAAGCCTTGATATTGGCGGGCAAAGAGCGTATGCGCCCCATTTTGATGACCACTTTGGCTATGGCAGTCGGTATGTTGCCCATCGCCTTGGCAAAAGGTACTGCCAGCGAATGGAAAAACGGCTTGGCGTGGGTTATTATCGGCGGCTTACTTTCTTCGCTGATTTTGACCGTTTATCTGGTGCCTATGATGTATTATCTGGTAGATACCGTAAAGGAAAAAATAAAAGGTAAGAGGGGTGTCTCATAAGGATCAGAATTAGAAACTGAGTCGGTACCCAACCAACGCTGGTTTTCCTATTGACTCGAAACAGTTTGTAATAAAAAAGAAGGCTGCCGACACGTAAGTCGACAGCCTCATATCTAAAAACTGTTTTATGCTGTATAGTTACCCGCCTTTTTACATCAAGGCTGTATGGGTTACGACTCAGACAGGACAGATCAAGTTTCTGCTTATCCATTCGTTCATGCCAGCAGAATAGTTGAGCACGTTGTGGTATCCGTGTTTTGCCAGAATGGAATAGGCGATGGAAGACCGGTCGCCGCCCTGGCAATGGATGACTACCCGGCGGTCTTTGCTGATTTTGTCCAGGTTTTTTTCAATCGTGCCCACAAAAATATGCTCGGCTCCTTTGATGTGTGCCGTATTGAATTCAGAAACACCGCGCAGGTCTATGAGCTGCAGGTTATTCTCGGCCTTCTTCTCCTTGAACTCGTCTAAAGAGATGACTTTCGCTGTATCCAGTTGTTGGCCGGTGGCTGCTGCCCAGTCGGCTACATTATCTATGTACCCGATAACACTGTCCAGGCCGATACGCATGAGTTTGCGCGTCAGGTCTTCGATTTGACTTTCGCTGGCTACGAGCATGAACGGCTCTTCGTAGGTCAGGAACCAGCCCGCCCAAGTAGCGAAGGCATTGTTGCCCTGAATGTTGAGCTGCCGGGAACGAAGCCTGCTGCAAAGTCCGTTTTATTGCGGGCATCGATGAGTTTCACACCTTTTGCCAGGTTGGCAAGCAGTTCGTCTGTGCTCAATTTCTTTTGTTTCGGCACTTCCGTCAGCAAGGGGCGGTCCACCTTGTTGAGTTTTTTCATCATGGCGAAATACTTGGGCGGCTCCGGCTGGTCGGCCAGCAGGTATTGTACAAATCCCGTCTCATTGGTCGGGTACTGAAGCGCCCAGTTTCTGATTTTTTCGTAGCCCACCGTTGAACTTGGAACGGCGCCCAGCGCTTTGCCGCAAGCGGAACCGGCGCCGTGGCCGGGCCATACCTGAATATAATCGGGCAATTCGGCGAAATGTTTGATGGATTGGTACATCTGCCTGGCGCCTAAATCCTGTGTTCCTTTGAGTCCGGCTGCCTTTTCGAGCAAGTCGGGGCGTCCGATATCACCGACGAAGACAAAATCACCGGTAAACATCATAACAGGTTTGTTGGAAGC
>JADJSY010000017.1 GCA_016711435.1 Lewinellaceae bacterium | reverse complement strand
AAAGTCATAGACATGTCCTTCAAATGCAGTCAAAGCATTCATATTTGTCAAAACCTGGCGTTTAGGCAAGTGGCGGTGGTGCCTTTAGCGATTTTACCCTCCTTAACCAATTCCATTCTCATTACGCATCGCCAGCAGCAGGAAGCGAAGTCGTTTTCAATTACTTTTCCATGTCCTGGGCTGCAAATGCAGCGCGTAGTTGGTTGAGCTGGCGATTTGAAACGCACGAAATTAAAAAGAGTCCTCGAACTTTCCGTGGCCAAAGGATTTCCGCTTGGTTCGTAATTCGTTCATTGCGTCCGCTGCTTTCCTGGGCGGAAAGAGTTCACAGACAAACAAGGCAAAAATGGAGAAAAATGAGTTGTTTACGGTAAGAAGTTATCTCGTTATTAGTTTTACAGGTTACAGACAAATCACGCATTTGCAAATAATTTAATCTAAACTATGTTGCCTGATTTTCTTAGGACAAATAACCGATCGGTTAAAGGAAATATTGGTTTGACAAAAGTAGGAAAATACCGTCATTCAAATTTCCCCAAAACACTAAAACACCAAAACACTAAAACACCTTTTCCAATCCATTGGGGGCTTGTAAACCATACTTCTCGTCGCCAGGTCAAACATCGCCTTATCGCTGGCAGAAAATCTGCCGCGAAATAATGGCACTGAATGAATGAAGATCGTATGCCTCCTGATGCGCTGCGCCTTTTCTTCCCGGTTGCAATTGGGGCGTTGCAGCACCCTGAAAACATCCTGTTCGTATGCTAACATTATCGTGCAACGCAATGCGATACGCTCAATATCGCAGAACGCTTGCAGCCAGATATCCACAGAAGCAGAAGACCAGCATTAACTGTATCACCGGCATCCTGTATTGCCGAGGGTTTCCAACAATTGTGGTGAAGCATGGTTTTTAAACGGTTCTGGTAAAACCGCAGGCCCAACCTTCTCCCCCTGTAGCGCCTGACCGGGTTTTACCACCAAAAAAAACGGCAAAATCCGGCCCATAACGCCGCATCAGGTCTTTTAAATCGCTGTATAGCGCAGCCGTTTGCGGGCTGCTGTAAATACCATGCAATTTTGGAAAAATGGTTCCCATATCTACGGTCATTTCGCTGCGAGGGCCGTCGCGGTAGACAAACTCATAACCGAAACGGGCGATGCAGAGCAAGATTACCACTACTAAAAGGGGTAACCATTTGGGAAAGGCTTCCCGGAGCATATTACTGGATATTGTTGTTTTGCCACCAGACCTATAAGGTTTCCAAAATCTTATAGGTCTTGATGTTAGAAAATGTCCAATAGTATGCTCCCGTAACATGCGGCTGATTTCAAAAGTTGTAAACATCCAGGGCGTTGCCAGTAAAATGAGGCAGATTGTAACCCCAACTCACGGCAGCGCTCCAGGAAATGGCCAGTAGAAGGATCAAACGTGCAAGCGGGTCAGGCAATCGAAATAGTATACGGCCGGCGCTGTTGCCACCATTGCGCCAACTGCCGGCCGGCATACGCCACACCTGTTAAAAACAAAAGACGCGCCTGTGAAAACGGAGCCGTAAATTCCTGTCTGATCCAAAAATCCAGCACATAACTTCCCAATAAAAACCCCAGCCAAAGGCTTCAGGTCATGTCGGCAACACGCGGATTGTGTTGCTTCCAAAACCACCGAATTACCGGAATCAAAAGCAATAAACTAATGATCGCCAGCGCCGGTTTGATACGCAGGTAGTCTAAAAAGCCGTGCTGCAAAGCCTGCCCACCGGAAGCGGATGAGCCGGTCAACAGCAGGAAGTTTTCTAATGTATTTTTTTGATACAAGTAGTTGAAAAACAATATTATACACACGCTAAAACCGATAGACAATCCAATAATCCGCTGTTTTTTCCGGGCATGATCCCAAACAAGAAAAATCAGGGAAACGCAACCAGGAGCGGGAAAAAGGATTGTTTGCAAAGAAGTGCAGCGCCTAAAGCAATGCCTGCCAATACCGATCCTGTCCGGCTTCCTTTAGCATACAACCATAGCGCCAGTACGGAAAATAAAATCCCGTCGATGGTATGCCAGGCGCAAGCCGGATAAGTGTGTACCGAAACAACAAAACCGAACATAGCCAACACCCAGCGAAAAGAACCTTTGGCAAGTAAATCCGACGCCAGACAGGTGTAAAGCGCTACTTTAAAATAAAAAATATAACGTTCACCCAACACGCTCCAGGCTTCCGGCAGCAGTTGTATTTCCAGCGCCCGCAACCACACCGGCAAGGGTGGCCGCACATACACGATGTCCTGGTAAATTGTTTTGCCGGAAAGCGCCTGCCAGCCCAATCCGCTGAGAAATCCGCCGTCTGTTTCGTTGATACCGTAAGGCGCATACAGCAGACAATAGGCCAGTACTATTGCAAAAAAAAGGAAAGGATACGTACGTTCCGGCAACATAAAGGACAGTTGGAGTAGGCTATTTACAATGTCGTTTAGTCGTGGTAACCAACTGGCGGATAAATGCAAGTTCCGGTTTAATCGCCTGATTTTCAGGATGTTCTATTTCTTTCCGAAGCGATTGTTCCACAGCGTCCCATTGCCCGTTGCTGATGGCCAGTTCGTATTCAAACAGGTGTTCCCGCTGGAAATGTTCAAAGGCAACCGTATGCGGGTCTTTGGGTTTTAATTTCAGGTAAACGTAACAGGCAGCCAATGCAACAACGGTACCCATGAAGCCGGCCAACAGCAGCATTTTGAAGCCGAAACCACCTTTTTGCAGCCGGAGTTGTTCGTAATCATGCTGTAGTTGGCGATGTTCTTCGCGCAGGGTTTTATGCTGGTCATAAATTACAGACCACTCAGATGTGGCTTTTTCAGCCCTTGTTTCGGCTTCCGACAGTGCTTGCCGGAGCGCAACCTTTTCAGGGTTCTCATTGTCTGGTGTTCTTGTTTCCATTTTTTTGCAATTTTGCTGCACAAATATACAACCATGAAACTCGATATTTTAGCCATCGGTATCCACCCCGATGATGTGGAGTTGAGCGCCTCCGGCACTTTACTTCGCCACGCCGCACAAGGCAAAACCTTTGGTATGCTCGACCTGAGTAAAGGCGAACTTGGCACCCGCGGTACACCCGAAATCCGGGCAAAAGAAGCGGCAGATTCGGCCAGGATACTCGGCGCACAAATGCGTGAAACGCTGGATGTCCCCGACGGATTGTTTGTCGACAGTCCCGAACACCGCTTAAAGATCATCCGCGTACTGCGTCAGTATCGTCCTGATATTGTTTTGTGCAACGCGCTCACGGACCGCCATCCCGATCACGGGCGGGCGGCAGTGATGGCATCGGAGGCCTGTTTTTATTCCGGTTTGGCGCGGATCGAAACGTTTGACAAGCAAGGTAATTTACAGGAAAAGTGGCGACCGAAAGCCGTGTATCATTATATTCAGGATCAGCAATTAGTCCCTGATTTTGTGGTGGACATCAGTCCCTGGTTCGACAAAAAAATGGAATCCATCCTGGCTTTTCGCTCCCAGTTTTACGATCCGGGTGGCGAAGCGCCCAATACACCCATTTCAGGCAAAGATTTTCTTGATTTCATGGAAGCCAAAGCCAGGGTTTTCGGACGTTCGATTCAGGTTCCATTTGCGGAAGGTTTTAATGTGTCGCGAACACCTGGGGTGCGAGATTTGTTTGACCTGGATTGAATTTTCCTAAATTTGTCACTCAAAATCTTTGCTATGAAAAATATCGCGTCCGGATTGCTTTTTGCAACCATGATTGTCACCATGCTGAGCGCCTGTGCCAGCGCCTCTAAACAATTTTCCAGACGCCTCGAAGGAAACTGGGAAATTGTACAATACAAAACGGAAATCCAGCAACTCCAGCGGACTGCTTTCCCGCCTTACCGGAATATTACCTTTATGAAACGGGGCCGTGGCCGCGTCAGCGCCAATAACGAATACACGGAGGAAAAAGGCGGTCAGGGTTTCGATTTCGAGTGGACCTGCACCGATAATACCGTTACCATGCGCGGCTTCGATACCGATTTTGCACGTTCCTGGATCGTCGTGGAAAATAAAAAGACCCGCCAGGTCTGGAAATCTACCGATGGCGCCAACGGCGTGCAAACACTGGAACTGAAAAAATAAAAAGGCAAGGGTGGGTGTCTTATAAAACCTGGCCAAAAAAGAGCCATTTTTATCGGCTAAACTGAATCTTCACTTAAGAAGGTTCGAGATTAAAAAAACACAAGGCGCTAAACAGGGGACCAATTTGAAGCGTAAAATTTTTTCTTTTCTACCCCGCCTCTTTTGAGACATCCACTTTTTAACTAACGATTTACTATACAATTTATGAAAAAATACCTTTTATCATTGCTGTTCCTGTTGCCGGTGCTGTTGTCCGCCCAGGGCATGTGGGTACCACTTTTGCTTGAAAAACAGAATGAGAAAGAGATGAAAGCACTCGGCCTCAAACTCGACGCCGATGATATTTATTCCAATTTTGATCCCAGTATCAAGGATGCTATTTGCCAGTTTGACGGCGGCTGCACCGGGGAAATGATTTCCGGTGAAGGGCTGCTGCTCACCAACTACCACTGCGGATTCGACGCAATTCAGCAATTATCCACGTTGGAAAACAATTACATAGAAAACGGATATTGGGCGAAAGCCGGGCCGAAGAACTCCCTGCCAAAGGTGTAACAGCCGTGTTTATCAGCAAAATGGAGGATGTGACTATTCTGGCTTTACAGGGCGTTTCGGAAGGAATGGGTGAACGGGACCGGCAGTCGCAGATTGATAAAAATTTAGCCCAGATCAGGGTCAATACAAAAAAAGGCAAATCGGAAGATATTCAGATCAGGCCATTTTACAACGGCAATCAGTACTATCTTTTTCTTACCCGCACCTATAAAGATGTCCGTTTTGTCGGCGCGCCACCAAACAGCATCGGCAAATTCCGGGGCCGATACGGACAACTGGGTGTGGCCGCGCCATAACCGCGATTCTTCCGTTTTTCGGGTGTATGCCGACAAAGAAGGCAATCCGGCGGAGTACGCTGCCGATAATGTGCCTTATAAACCCGCCAAATTTTTATCCATCTCGCTGGATGGCGTAGAAGAAGGCGATTTTACGATGGTCTACGGATTTCCTGGCCGCACCGATGAATACCTCACGGAAGCCGCCGTCAAACAAGTCGGCGAGGTGTTGGACCCTGCCAAAGTTTCCATTCGCGAACGCTCCCTGAAAATTATGGACGGTTTTATGCGCAAAGACCCGGCTGTGAAAATTGCCTACATTGCCCGTTATTCCTCGATTTCCAATTCCTGGAAAAAATGGCTGGGCGAAATGCAGGGCTTAAAAACATTCAAGGCTTTGGACAAAAAACGCGCATACGAGGCGGAATTTACCAACCGCATAGAACAAAAAGCCGACTGGAAATACCGCTATGGCAACCTGCTGCCACGCCTGCGTCAGTTGCATCAAGACATAGAACCGTATGCCTTGGCGCGCGATTATTACCTCGAAACCTGTATTCGCAACAATGAAATTCTGGGCCTTGCCGCCAGCCTGGGCAGTTGGATCGGATCTTACGAGAAAAATGGTGAAGCGTTTTTTGTAAACAAACAAAAAGAAGCGACTTCCGGCCTGGAAAGTTTTTACAAAGACTACCGCCCGGAAGTGGACGAGGCTGTTTTGGCGGCCATGCTGGAAATGTACGGCCAAAATGTACGCAGCGAATGGGGTGCAGCCATTGTACAGGAAATGGCAAAAACGAAAGATGGTTATCCCGCCTTGTCAGCAGACATTTTCAAAAACAGCAGCCTGGCAAGCCGGGAAAAAATGAATGTTTTGCTCGGCAAAAAACCGGCTGAAATTGTGGAAACCCTGAAAAATGACCCGGCATACCAACTCTGGGATCGCCTCCAACAAATTTATGCCGCCAATGTCCAGCCCAAAATCCAGGAGATACAGCCGCAAATCAACCTCCTGCAACGCGAATACATGGCCGCACAAATGGTCGTTTTTAAAGACAAACGTTTTTCCCGGATGCCAACAGTACCCTGCGCCTCACCTACGGAAAAGTGAACGGCTTTTCCCCGCGCGATGCCCTGCGCTACGAATTCCAGACGGACCTGGACGGCGTCATGGAAAAATACGTGCCCGGTGATTATGAATTCGACGTGCCTGAAAAACTGATAAAACTTTGGGAAACAAAGGATTACGGCCAATACGCTACCGGCGATGGTCGCCTGCCCGTGGCTTTATCGCTACCAATCACACCACCGGCGGCAACTCCGGTAGTCCGGCGCTGGATGCCCGGGGCGACCTGATCGGCCTCAACTTCGACCGGGTCTGGGAAGGCACCATGAGCGATTTGAACTATGAGGCTGCCATCTGCCGCAACATTATGGTGGATGCGCGTTACGTCCTGTTTATTATTGACAAACTGGGCGGCGCAGGCTATTTGCTGGATGAAATGAAGTTAGTAAAAGGAAAGAAGAAAGTCCGTAAATAGTCCGAAGTCTCAAAGTCCGAAAGTCATCAGTGCGAAGTGCGAAGTCCGTAGAGTGTACCGTTTCATTTTTGGGAAACCCAAGTGTGGAACGGCACACTCTACGGACTTCACACTTCGCACTGACGACTTCGGACTTGCTACGGACTTCGGACTATTTAAACAGCACCCTTTCCCCCATTTTCCCTTCCCACAACTTCCCTTCGTGCCAGGCCAAATGGCCGCTCACAACAGTGCTCAGCACTTTGCCCCGGAAAGTCTGGCCTTCAAAAGGAGACCAGGCGCATTGGTACAGCAAATTTTCCTTTTGCACCGTCCATTCATGATCGACATCGACGATAGACAGATCGGCCCAGTTGCCTTCATCCAGGAAACCGCGTTCGGAGATGCGGAAAGCAATCGCCGGTGCGTGGCACATTTTTTCCACGATGCGTTCCAGGCTGATCTGGCCGGCGTGGTAGAACCCGAGCATCACATTTAAAGCATGTTGTACCAGGGGCAATCCCGCCGGCGCCTGCAGGTAAGGCTGGTCTTTTTCAGCGCGGGTATGCGGCGCGTGGTCGGTGGCTACAACGTCTAATCGATTGTCTAACAGCGCGGGCAGAAGCGCGTCCCGGTGTTCCCGGCTTTTGATAGCCGGATTACACTTGATGTCGTTGCCCAGCCGGGCGTAATCATCGGCGCAAAAATGCAGGTGGTGTACGCAGACTTCCGCAGTGATCCGTTTTTGCTCCAAAGGAAGGCTGTTATCGAATAAATCCAGTTCGTCTTTGGTACTGATGTGCAGGATGTGCAGCCGTGTTCCGTGGCGTTTCGCCATCTCGACTGCCAGAGAAGAAGAGCGCAGGCAAGCCTCCACATCGCGGATTTGAGGATGAAATGACGCCGTGAGCGCATCGCCGAATTCCGCTATGTAACGGGCCAGGTTTCGCCGCACCGTTGCTTCGTCCTCGCAATGCGTCGCAATCAGGAGCGGCGATTCGGCAAAAATGCGTTCCAGCGTATTCGGGCTGTCCACCAGCATATTCCCGGTACTGCTACCCATAAAAATTTTGATGCCACAGACGTTTTTGCCATTTGTGCGCAGCACTTCCTCGAGGTTGTCGTTGGTGGCGCCCATAAAAAACGAATAATTCGCCAGCGAACTGCGGGCTGCTATCTGGTATTTTTCCTCCAAAAGCGCCTGCGTCACAGTGGGCGGATTGACATTGGGCATTTCCATAAAAGAAGTGACGCCACCTGCCACGGCAGCCCTGCTTTCTGTAGCGATCGTGGCTTTGTGCGTCAGGCCGGGTTCGCGAAAATGCACTTGGTCGTCTATGATTCCGGGAAGCACAAAATGGCCTTTAGCGTCTATTTCGGTGGTTGCCCGGCTGCTGATGGCAGGCGCGATCCGGGCGATTCGACCCTGTTCGATCAGGATATCGGATTCAAAAATTCGGCCCCTGTTGACGATTCGGGCATTGCGGATAAGTATACTCATGTATGGCTTGTTTGTACAAGGCGTAAAAGTCGGAAAATATGCTGGAAACAGAAGGCACAATGATTCTCCATGCAGCTGCCTATCTTCGCATTTGAATTTTCCCTTTTAATGAAGAACATGAACGGATTACAACAAAAACTTGACGCATTCGGACGTTTGCTTACCATTATGGACGAATTGCGGGAACAATGCCCCTGGGATCGCAAACAAACGATCGAATCGCTGCGCAATCTCACCATTGAAGAGACCTACGAATTAGCCGACGCCATCCTGACCAACGACCTGAAAGGGGTAAAAGAAGAAGTGGGCGATATTATGTTGCACATGGTTTTTTATGCGCGCATCGCATCCGAACAGGGCGCTTTCGATATTGCAGATGTGCTGCATGCTATTTGCGACAAATTGATCGCGCGTCACCCGCATATTTATGGCGATATCACGGTCAAAGACGAAGCGGAAGTAAAACGCAACTGGGAACAACTGAAACTGAAAGAAGGCAAAAAATCGCTGCTCGAAGGCGTCCCGATTGGTCTGCCCGCTATGGTGAAAGCCTACAGGATGCAGGAAAAAACCAAACAGGTCGGTTTTGAATGGGAAAATACGGAGCAGGTCTGGGCAAAAGTGGAAGAAGAAATAGGTGAACTACAGGAAAATATAACAACCAACGCGCCCCACGCAGACATCGAGGAAGAATTCGGCGATGTGCTTTTTGCGCTGGTGAATTACGCCCGATTCATTGGAGTAGACCCGGAAACGGCGCTGGAAAGGGTAAACCGCAAATTTAAATCCCGTTTTGAATACATCGAAAACCAGGCGCCCAAACCACTGCAAGACATGACTTTGTCGGAGATGGATGCGTTGTGGAATGAAGCGAAAGTGCAGTTAAAAAATAGTTATCCGTTAGTGGTTGTGGATCAACTTGTTCCCAAACAAGATGTTTAGCGTGAAGAGGTGTCATCTGCGAGGTACGAGCAGGTGACATCTCGGAACGGTAAAGATGAAAAAGCAAAAATCAGGTTATGGAACAACTGGGTGTCACGCCGGTCACTGTCTACGCTTTCAACGGCAGCAATGCCGCCGAAAAACAGGATTTTCTGGCGACGGAAGAACCTTTGGAAATACGCATCGAATACGGGCCGGACAACCACAGGGTGATAAAAAGCCTTTCCGTAACCATGCGCACACCCGGCGCCGATGAAGACCTGGTGCGTGGATTTTTATTTACGGAAGGTATTATTCGCCATCCCGTCGAGTTAATGGCTGTGCGGGTCATCGATGCGTTGCCTGGTGCTCAGGAGGCTGGAAATATTGTGCTGGCTCAACTGGATCCGGCAGCATCATTTGATATACAGCGCCTCGACCGGCATTTTTACACGACGTCCAGTTGCGGCGTTTGTGGAAAAACATCCATCGACGCTGTAAAAATGGCTGGCAACTGTTCCATTGTAAAAGCACCTTCCCAGACTTTAGACCCCGACATTATTTATACATTATCCGACACCCTGCGAGCGGCGCAGGATACCTTCACACTGACAGGCGGCCTGCACGCAGCAGCGCTTTTTGATTTTTCAGGCCGGTTACTTGCCGTTCGGGAAGATGTCGGGCGGCACAATGCCCTGGATAAACTCATCGGCCATTGTACTTTTAACAATGTGACTCCACTGAACGATTCTATCCTTTTGCTCAGTGGCCGTGCGAGTTTTGAGTTGTTGCAAAAAGCGGCCATCGCGGGTATCGCCGTGGTCTGTGCCGTGGGAGCGCCTTCCAGCCTGGCTGTGGCAACTGCAGATGCTTTTGGCATTACACTGATTGGTTTTTTGCGTGAAAAGAGGTTTAATTTGTATACAAGACATGCAGACCTTCAGTAATCAAGAAGATTTTTGTAACTGGTTAGCAAGGTGCAGCGCACCGGTAATATTTGTAGCAAAACAGGAGGAATCTGGGTTGGAGGTGCAGCGCACCGTAATATTTCCGGTGCGCTGCACCTAGACTAAAACGCTACAAATATTATCGGGGCGCTGCCCCTATGCTAAACAGTTACGATTTTTTTTTGCTTAATTTTATTGTAAATGCTTGATTATCAACACTAATAACTAATAACGGATAACTAACAATGAAAATCCGCATTAAGGGAAATTTCGTGCGATACCGGCTGACCAAAACGGAAGTGGGTGTTTTAGCGGAAACCGGAGCCATCGTTGAAGAAACTTGCTTTGGCACAGGTGCGGGGCAAAAACTTGTTTATGCCCTTGAAACACGAGAAGATATTACCCATTTGCAGGCCGATTTTAACCAGCAGCGGATTATCATGTACCTTCCGACCGGGGCGGCAAAAAATTGGCCGCATGAGGATCGGACAGGCTTTGAACATGTCCAAATGATAACGCCCGAAATTGCATTGCACCTGCTTTTGGAAAAAGATTTCGTTTGTCTCGATGAAACAATCGAAGATCAGTCGGATAACTACCCAAACCCGCACCATGAGCAAAAAGACTGATTTCATACCGCCAGATGCCGAAAATCCGTCGACTTTTACCGGCATCAAACGCCGCGCTGTACCTGCAAAAGCGGGCGGTTTGCCTGCGGTTTGGAGTGCCCTGAAATACGTGTTCAGCGCCATGGATGTGCCGCGCGGCTTTAAAGCGCTTGCCAAACTCAACCAAAAAGACGGCCACGATTGCCCGGGTTGCGCCTGGCCCGACCCGGATGACGAGCGTTCCGGCATTGCCGAATACTGCGAAAACGGCGCAAAAGCCATAGCGGAAGAAGCAACAACCAAAAAATTAGACGCCGGCTTTTTTGCCGGCTATTCCGTTGCCGAGATGGCAAAGTTAACCGATTTCGAAATCGGCAAAAAAGGACGGCTGGCAGAACCCATGTACCTGCCCGAAGGCGCCGCGCATTACCAGCCCATTTCCTGGGAAGAAGCATTTGCGAAAATTGCGACACATTTAAACGGGCTGGAATCTCCGGACGAAGCCGTTTTTTACACTTCCGGTCGCACCAGCAACGAAGCCGCTTTTTTGTACCAGTTATTTGTGCGCAAATTCGGCACCAACAACCTGCCGGATTGCAGCAATATGTGCCATGAATCCAGCGGCGTCGCTTTGGGCGAATCGCTGGGAATCGGGAAAGGATCGGTGACGCTGGAAGATTTTTATGAAGCGGAAGTGATTGTCATTCTGGGTCAGAATCCGGGCACCAACCACCCGCGTATGTTGACCGCCCTGCAAAAAGCCAAGGCAAACGGCGCAAAAATCATCTCTGTCAATCCGTTGAAAGAAACTGGTCTCATGGGATTCAGCCATCCGCAGCAAATAAGTGGTTTGCTGGGATTTGGTACCGAATTGACGGATGTTTTTTTGCAGGTGAAAATAAACGGAGACATAGCCTTGCTCAAGGCGCTGGCGTTGCTGATGCTGGATGCCGAAGAAAAAAATCCAGGTTCCATATTCGATCATGAATTTATACAACAGCGGTCAAGCGGGTACGAGGAATATCTGCAACAACTGAAACAATACGATGTAAACGATCTGGCAGTAGCCTGCGGCGTTCCTTTGCCACAAATAGAAGCGGCGGCAGAACTTTTTATCAATCACAAAAAGATCATTGCCTGCTGGGCGATGGGACTTACACAGCACAAAAATGCCGTAGATACGATAAAAGAGATTGTCAATTTGCTGCTCCTGAAGGGCAGTATCGGCAAGCCTGGCGCAGGCACTTGCCCGGTGCGCGGCCACAGCAATGTGCAGGGCGACCGTACGATGGGGATCAATGAAAAACCGCCGCAGGCATTTCTGGATGGCCTGGAACGAACTTTGGCTTTCGCCCACCTCAGGAAGCGGGTTACGATGTTGTTGAAAGTATCCACGCCATGCACCAGGGAAAAGCCAGGGTCTTTTTGGCTATGGGCGGCAACTTTCTTTCCGCCACACCGGATACCTTGTACACTGCCGAAGCGCTGCGCCGCTGTGATCTGACCGTGCAGGTTTCCACCAAACTCAACCGAAGCCATTTGGTACATGGCAAGGAAGCCATCCTGCTTCCCTGTCTGGCTCGTACTGATCAGGATATGATCGGCGGAGAAAATCAGATCGTATCTGTTGAAAATTCGATGGGTATTGTACATGCCAGCCGAGGCAACCTGAAACCGGTTTCAGATCATCTGCTTTCCGAACCTGTGATCGTTTGTCGTTTGGCCGAAGCCGTTTTGGGAAACAAATCAGGTATCCACTGGGAACAATATGCGCAGCATTACGACCATATTCGCGTGTCCATCGAACAAACCTTACCTGGTTTTGAAGACTATAACCGCCGCGTCCGCGAACCGGGCGGTTTTTACCTGCCAAATGCCGCCCGCATAGGCAATTTTAATACCTGGAATGGCAAAGCCAATTTCAACCTTGCCGAAGTGCCTGAACTCAAACTGGCAGATGACGAATATATCATGATGACCATTCGCAGCCACGACCAGTTCAATACCACTATTTATGGATTAAATGATCGTTACAGGGGTATTCTCAACGAACGCCGGGTTATCCTGATGAATCCATTCGATATTTCACGAGCGGGCCTGACAGACGGAGACGTAGTGGATTTATTCAATTACCACGATGGGGTAGAGCGCGTCGCCCGCCGTTTTATTATTGTGGCATACGACATTCCGGAGCGCTGCACGGCGACCTATTTCCCTGAAACAAATGTACTGGTACCCATCAACAGCACAGCAGACAAAAGTAATACGCCCACGTCTAAGATGGTTGTGATCAAGGTGAGAGGTGAGTTGTGAGTCGTGAGTGGCTTCCCGCTTGGCGACTGTGTTGGTTTTGGCTTTGGTTTTTCAGGCCTGGAATCGTGAATCGTGAGTCGTGAGTGCCTTTCAAGCGGAGTTCGCGCATCAGGTCCAGCGTGTCGTCAATGGAATCGATCACACCATTGCCGTTGCGGTCATCTTCTTCATCGAGGGTTCCGCATTGAAACCAGAAACGCTGGTTTTCATGCCAATGGGTGCTTTGCCGGATGATGTCGTGCATGATCCGATCCGCATCGGGGTTTTCGGGATGCACGGTCGACCAGCGCCACCACAAGGCGCCGGAAAATACACCTGCTGTGCCGAATATCTGCGGATGCGCCCAGGCAATATCTATTGCCGACAATCCGCCCAGCGAAAATCCGGCGAAAATGCGGTGTTGCGGATCGGCTAAAATACGGAAGCGCTTTTCTAAATGGGGCATTAACTCATTGATAATGAATTCGGTATATTGTGGCGCTTTCTCGCCCCTGTTTTTGTAATCCGCCTGCCGCGCCGTGCCGTACTCATGGATACGTGCGCCGGAAGCGTACACGCCAACCGCTATAAAATGCGGCACGGTTTGTTCAAAAAAGAGCCGTTCCAGGATACCGGCGAAATGCATGATCGGTAAATCCTGCCCGTCATTAAATAACACCAACGGGTATTTTCGCCCCCCGGACAGGTGGTAGTCAGGCGGCAGGTAAATGTCAAAATCCACCTCCCGGTGCAAGGCATGCGAGGGAAAATGGCGCACTTGCCGCAAGTGCGGGGCTTTGCGCTGGAGCAGTTCAAACAGCGTCTCTACGGGTCTTTGCCAGAAATTCATGGGTCAGGAAATCAGCGGTTTTATGCGGTGGGGATACGTTCTTTTGCCAATTTCAGCGATTGTTCCAATTGTTGGACTTCCGAAAGCAGGGTATTATCGATCACGATGGCATCATCCGCTTTTCTCAGCGGGCTGTCTGCCCGGCTCGAGTCGATGCGGTCGCGTTCCAGCAGATTCTGTTGCACCTCATGCCAGTCGGCATCAATACCTTTGGCAGCCAGTTCCAGGTGGCGGCGGCTGGTGCGTACATCGGGATCGGCTATCAGGAAAATTTTGAGTTCCGCATCGGGAAAAACGACTGTCCCGATGTCGCGGCCGTCTGCTACAATGCCCCGGCGTTTGCCCATGAGTTGTTGCTGGCGCACCATCGCGCGACGAACAGCGGATATAGCCGACACCGGACTGACGTGTTCGTTGACACGCATTTCCCGAATTGCATGTTCAATATCCACGCCGTTCAGAAAAGCGTGGTTTTGACCTTCAATGCGTTCAAAGTGGATTTCAATGTTATTTAAAGCTTTGTCTACAACACCCGGATCATTGTAATCCAGATGATTATCAAGGAAATACAATGTTACAGCGCGGTACATTGCGCCCGAATCGAGATAAGCGTAGTGTAGTGATTTCGCCAGGGCTTTGGCGAGCGTACTCTTGCCGCAGGAAGAATAACCGTCGATAGCAACAATAATCCGTTTCATAATTTACAGCACAAAAGTCAGACTATTCGGATACTTTTACAGCCTTGCCTTGTCAACTTTTCGATGCAGACCAACTTCTTTTTATTAGCGTTACTCTGGTGTTTTTTTGGCGCCACCTTGTGGCAACTGTTTTTTTGGTGGGGCGCTTTTGCCCGTTTTGCGTTTTATTCAAAGCAAAAAAACAGGCTGCAAGAAAGACAAAAAAATACGTTGCCGCCGCCTTTTTCCGTGATTATTTGTGCCCGCAATGAAGCCGATAACCTGTGTCGTTATTTGCCTCGTATTCTGGCCCAGCAATACGATGCAGATTGGGAATTAATACTGGTAGACGACGCTTCAACGGATGATACTCCGACGGTGTTACGGGAATTTCAGGAAAAAAATCCGCGATTAAGGGTAATTCGGATAGACAACAAATCTTTTCCCGGAAAAAAATATGCCCTTGAACAAGGCATTAACGCAAGCAAATACGCGCATATCCTGTTAACCGATGCCGATTGTGAGCCGGCGGGTGTTTTTTGGTTGTCGCACATGGCCGAATCATTGTACCGGAAGCCTGAAACTGAAATCGTGCTGGGTTATGCGCCCATGAAAACAACAGCGGGCGCTCTGAATCGCTGGGCGCGATTTGAAACGGCCCATACCGCCATACAATACTTCGGTTTTGCACTGGCAGGAATGCCCTACATGGGCGTAGGACGCAATTTGGCGTTCAAAAAAACGGTTTTCGAGCGGGTGGGAGGTTTTTCCAAACACCTCGATATTCCTTCCGGCGACGATGATTTGCTGGTCAATGCTGCCGCAACATCCACCAATACAGGCATTTGTGCAAATCCTGCGTCATTTGTTTTTTCCGAAAATAAAACTACCTGGCAGCAATGGCTTCAGCAAAAACGCCGCCACCTGGGCGCTTCTTCCACGTATCGCCCGGTGCACCAGTTGTTATTGGCTTCTTTGAGTCTTTCACTCGTGTTGCATTACTTTTTTCTCCTACTACTGCTTTTGTCCGGCTGGAATGTTCACTTGTTAGCAATGGCCTATTGCCTTCGCATGATAACGCTGATGATCGTGTACACAGGAGCATTTTCCAGGCTTCAATGTTCGGATTTGATCAAATGGGTTCCATTATTGGATGTGTTACTTGCGATCTATTACGGCATTGCAGTGCCTTATTATTTGATTTTTAGCCAAAAATCTGTAGAGTGGAAATAGTGTTTTGCCCTATGAGACACATAAGGTTATCTGTTATTAGTTTTTGTTATTGGTGTCTGTGTACGTTTATTCTGTAAAAATCCGCGTAAATCTGCCTCATCCGTGTTGCAATTATTCATACATATTCGCACGCATCATTTTTGTTAAAAAATTGTCGTACAAATTGCGATTTTTATCCGACGAAATCATGCGATATTTGTCCGTCCAACGTTGTTGGGCAGTAGTGTATAATCCCCTGAACGCCTTTCACACTTAATCATCTATGTCATGAAATTATCCGTACGACTGATTTGCATCTTTTTGAGCGCGATGCTCCCATTTTCCCCTCTTGTAGCAAAACCTGTTTTCCCACATACCTCAAACGAAAACGCTTGTTTACCTCCGGGTACACCGGAGATTCTTGACATTACATCCGTTTCTGCACGACTTGCCTGGACTGCTTCGGGCGATGCAGGTTTAATAAATTATGAATGGAAAATTGTTTTAACGGGCCAGTTGCCGCAATCCCTTTCTCCACTTACCGGATTTTCAGCAGATACATCTGAATTAGTAGTCGGCCTGGCCAACGGCACCATATATGATGTGTATGTACGTAGCAGCTGTAGTGGTTCGATGTTGAGCGACTGGGTCGGTCCGGCAACCTTCAACACGGCGCCCGGTTGCGACGATGTTTTTTACGACTCCGGCGGCTCTTTTGCTAATTATCAGAATAACGAAGAAATAGTGGTTACCATTTGCCCTGATCTTCCGACACAAGTGGTGACACTGCTTTTTAATCAATTTGACCTGGGGCAAGGCGATACCATGCAGATATTCGACGGTACCTCCGTTAATGGACTATTAATCGGTACCTACACCAAAAATACAATGGCCGGATTTAGGGCCATTGCAACCACTCCGAGTGGATGCCTGACGGTAAAATTTACCTCCGATCTTTTAAAAACCGGAGATGGCTGGGAAGCTGCTATTTCCTGCATTGTACCTCCCTTATGTTTTCAGGTACAGGAAATTAACGTATTTAACTTACAGACTACCAGCGCCAATTTTTCATGGCCGGCAGTATTCGGGGCTATTGCTTACCAATGGGAAATACGATCATTGTCAGATGTGTTGCTGTTTACGGGTATCACGGCCGGTACAACGCTGAATGTGCCCGGGCTTACAGAGGCTACAAATTATGTTTTCCGTGTTAGAACCTTCTGCAATGCAACCGGAGACAGTGAATGGACGAGCATTGCTTTTTTCACGCCAATTAATTGCTCGAACAAACCTATAATACAATGTGGCGCTGCATCAGGCCCTATTTCCGCTTCCGGGCCGGGTGTTTGGGATACGGATGGTTGCGGCTCTTTTACGTCAAACCCAGGCCAGGAAAGACTTTTCCGTTTTATTGCGCCGCAAACCCGACTGTATACCTTTCAAACAATCGGCGGCAGCAGCCCTGAAAATTCTTATGTAACGTATGCCTACAAAGAATCGACAGCGGGTTGCGGCCCGTTCGACTGGAATTGTATCGGTAGTTTTCTGGTAACATTGAATGGCGTATCCACTACTTTCGGCCCTTTAACAGCCGGTAAGGAATATTTGATCCTGTTCGATCCTGAAACCACAGCGTTTGTGCAGCATTCTTTCCGAATAAAAGATTGTGAACCGACCAACGATGAAGCGCCGGGAGCAGTAGTCCTTGTAGTGGATAGCCCCTGCACAGGCAATATTTATTCTAATAAAGATGCTACTTTTAATCATGTAGAGGACCTGGGAGCAGAGCCGAACCCTGATTATGATACAAACATGGATGACGATTTCTCCGGGCGCTGGCTTACACCGGCTGATGAAACGGTCTGGTTTAAGTTTAAATCTCCAGCCTCCGGGTCGGTCATTATTTCGACCGAAAGTATTCCGCAAGGCAGCAACTTCGACACACAATTAGCCTTGTATGAGGCAAAAGATTCCTCCCATTATAAATACTTTAATTTAATAGTCAGCGACGACGACAACGGCGAGGCCGGATTAGGTTATAATTCCATTTTTTCCTATTCCGGTCTAACGCCTGACAGCACTTATTATATACAAGTTGACGGATATGGTGCGATAAGCGGTAATTTCTGCATCGAAGTGCGGGAAGGTGTGATCCGGCTCGACGACGAGGAATGTACACCGGGTTATTTTGTTGAAAATGTGAATGGAAATGCGGTGGGCGGCGACAGATGGTATAATATTTACTCGCGTCCCGATGTGCTCGACCTGGGCGATTTACTCGTGGCGGTCAAGCCTGGCCCGCAAAACCTCGATACTGTTTTCTGCCGTATGTCGGTAGCAGATACGATTCCGTATGCTATCAACCAGATTCCTTATTTACCGGCTTATGTCAGTTTGTCTACTTCTGAACTGCCGTCTCATCCATACAGTGTGCGTATGTTTTTCAAGCGCTCGGAATTCGACGCGCTGGTACTGGAAAGCAATTTTAATCCGCTTACTACCACGATCGATCAATTGGTTGCTACACATTACACAGGCCCAAATGAAGATTGTTTCCAACGGAACAATGATTACGAATCAGGTGGTGGTACCGGGATACCCACTTTGATAACGGATTTAATAGCTGTGGAAATAGGGGCCTCCATGTTTTATGTGGAATTCCAGATGTGGACGCAGGGTGAAGTTGGGGTACACCTCATACAAACGGCACTGCCCGTAGAGTTGAAGTCTTTCACCGGAAAAATGCTGGGAAATGTTAATCGCCTGGAATGGATTACTCAAACGGAAAAAAATATCGCCTGGCATATCGTCGAGCGCTCGGCAGATGGTACGAACTGGTTGGAAGTGGGGCGGCAGGCTGGACAAGCCAGTTCTTTGTCTCCGATCCAGTATACGTTTGACGATATTCGTCCTCTGCAAAAATCATATTATCGCCTCCGGTCTCTGGATTTTGATGGTGCGTCAAACGTGTCTTCTATTGTAGTATTGACCCGTAAATCTACCGAACTTGGCATCGACCGGGTATTTCCTTCTCCTACGCAGGATCGCCTGACGATTGACTTTAACACGCCTGCGGAAACAGATGTAATCATTCGGGTGAGCAGTATAACCGGACAAACAATATTGGAAGAGCAGGTGACAGGTGTAAAAGGGAATCACAGCACCACATTGTCCCTGCAATCGCTCCCGGCGGGTGTGTATATTGTGACGCTTAGCGATGGTGTTTCCTCGGTAACTCCGGTCAGGGTAGTGAAGCAGTGAGTTAGTTATTAGTTATCGGTTATTAGTTATCAGTTATCGGGTTTCAGGCTGGAATTTGTTACAAAAAGTTGAAATTTTTTCCCTTAATGCTTATCAGGTATCTGATTCGGTATGAGGAAATGAATGGTTAATACTTTCACTATTCCAGCCTGAAATCCCATTATCCAACAACAATTAGGGGAAAGACTTCTACCTGCGATAACAAATTCCGGCCTGAACTGATAACTGATAACTGATAACCGATAATCATAACCAATAACCAAAAGGGAGCAAAAATGCCCCTCTACTAACAATTCCAGCCTGAAAGCCCGATAACTAATAACGAATAACTGATAACTAATAACCAAAATGGAGGAAACTCAAAATGCCTTGCCCTATCTGCTACAAACAGCAGAAAAACTGATCCAACGCAACCAGATACTGCCGGCCCTGGAATTTTTAGAGCGCCTCGATCAGGAACAAAAGATCGGTATCAGTCAAGACCTGATCATGCAATCCGGTAATTTTTACCAAGTGTATGATTTTTACAAACAGGACTTGATAGATGATGACAAATATTTCCAGAAAACGGCAAAGGTGCGCCTGGCACTTACGGAAATTGTCCGGGAAATACCGAGAAAAATGGAGATGAATGCCCGAATCAAAGGGCTGTCAGGCTACCAGTTTGATATCCCCAGCAGTCCGGAAGAACTGGAAAAAATAATTGGAAGTAAGGATAATCTATTGACAATCAGTTGGTTGGAAAAAGCGCTGACGGCCTCCAAATCGGTGTGTCGTATCGTACTGGCCAATGGGGCAAAAGGCACCGGTTTCCTGACAAAAGACGGCTACCTGTTCACCAATCACCATGTGCTCAGTTCGGAGGCAGCAGTCAAAGGCGCCCGGGCGGAATTTAATTACGAAATTGGCCCGGATGGAAATATCCGTCCCTTGACCAGTTATGAACTGGACGCTACAGGGTTTATTTCCAGCCCACCCGGAGAATTTGATTTTGCCCGGGTAAAGGTCAAAGACAATCCCAATGCTCCCGTCAAGCAATGGGGCGGCCTTGATATAGCGCCTGATGCACTGCCGGCGGTGGGCGACCCTGTTACCATCATACAACATCCCGGCGGCATGGATAAAAGGATTGCCTTGCGCGCCAATGAGGTACTCCAGATCAACAACCAGCATATCCATTACACCACGGATACGGAAGGCGGCAGCAGCGGCTCCCCGGTATTCAATAACCACTGGCAGGTAATCGCTATTCACCATGCCGGTAAAACGGTAAATATTAATGGACAGTCGAAGGAGGCCAATGAAGGCATTTTGTTCCGGGATATTTTTGGGTTTATTGCAAAACAGTAGGAATCATGGAGACCTTAGAAACAACAAAAGCAACTTTAAGAGATTTGAGCGTAACCGACCTGACTGGAGCAATCAAGCACCTGCAGGGGCTTATTCCCGGCTCGGCGCCGAAAAAAAAGGATATTCTCACGCTTTATGGCAGACTGGAAAGCGTCAATTCCGAACGCCGCAACAACCTGATTACATTTGATGATCTGGATATTAAAACAAGCCGTATCCGCTTTGATTTTCTGAGTCTGCTGGAAGTATTGAAGGAAGAAGATTTTAAGGAAGTAACAACCCCGGCTGAAAAAAAGGTGGCTGCGGTCCCCAAATTTATGTTCGTCTACGATGTGGAGGAAGAGGCCTTTGCTACCAAACTGAACAAGCACCTTTATTTGTACAAACGCAACGGAAAACTTAAAACCTACAATGTGCATTCCGATGCAAATGGAGGCGAAGTCCTGGAGGAAGCCAAGAAACAACTGGAAGATACGGACTACATTATCTGCCTCGTCACCCTGAACCTGCTGACTGGGGAATGGTTAGACTTTATCTGGGACAGCCTGAATGCCGGAAAACGGGTCATTCCGGTCCGCATCGCCGATATCAGCCTGGACGAAAGCGGCCTTGAAAAGTACAGATCCCTGCCTTCGCAAAACAGAACCATCTCCGCATTTAAAAATGAAGATGCCGCCTATGCGGATATCGCAGCGGAAATCGTGCGTTTGCTTCCGCGTTGATTTTTTAAATTCAGACAAATATTCTGTCAAAAAACAGGAAACCGCATCATAATTTTTCCAAAAAAAGCCATTGCCCACATTCTGCTCGAATATTTTCAGGGTGTTAAATAGTCATTTCACTATTTGATGTTTCGGGGAAATTTAGTATAACTTTACACCTGAAATTAACAACTAATATTTGTTAACCTGAAATTTTGAAAGATACTGCTATGGTTAAGAATTTTACTCCGCGCGAGGCCTACGCGGCCTACATACTCGGTGGCGTTTTGGTAGATGTGCGCGACAATGCCAGCCCCGATTCCAAAACATTGGATGTCAACAGAATGCTGAAAATGCCTTTTAGCGAACTCGACCAGCGTTACGGAGAATTGCCTACCAACAAACCCGTCATTCTCATGTCGAGGATCGGCAACAAAGGCAAAGAAGCCGCCAAATTCCTGCTGCAACATGGCTACAATGACGTGGCCATTCTCGATGGCGGATTAGATGCCTGGGTAGAAGAAGGGCTTCCGGTGAGATAGTTATCTGTTATTGGTTATCAGTGCTGATAATCAAGCATTTGCAAGGAATTTAGCCTGAATTGATTTTCCCTTTTTACTTAAATTATACAAAGAGCCACCCGTCTGATAAGGATCGGGTGGCTTTTTTGTTGTAAGCCGGGGTCTACGTCTAACACTTCTTTACCCGCCGCACATTTCAAAGCGTACAAAAACTCAAATCCCTGTAATACTTTTTTCCGCCACAATTCGCGCATCATCAATTCGTACCACTACTTTTGAGGCTGTTTCCCGAAAACCTGTTTTACACCATGTTTATCCAGCAATTAAATGGCTAAGAAAGACGAATTTATTTCCATTATACAAACCGGCTACCAGTTTGCCGGTTCCTCTATTGTGTTAGGCGGCGCTATGCTCGACGGAGAGGCTATTCATGGCCTTCAGGTGAAAGTACCCTTGCGTACCATGAACAGGCACGGCCTGATCGCAGGCGCCACCGGTACCGGTAAAACAAAAAGCCTGCAGGTCATAGCGGAACAACTCGCCGCCAACGGGGTGCCCAGTTTGTTGATGGACATCAAAGGCGACCTTTCGGGCGTGGCCATGCCGGGTACCGATAATCCAAAAATCACCGAACGCGCCGGAAAAATCGGGATTTCCTGGCATGGAATTGGCTCTACAGTGGAATTCCTGTCACTTTCAGGTGAAAAAGGCGCGCGACTCCGCACAACGGTGATTGAATTCGGCCCAGTACTGTTTTCGCGTATCCTGGGATTGAATGACACGCAGGGTGGGGTAGTATCGGTGGTTTTTAAATACTGCGACGACCGCCAACTGCCATTGCTCGATCTGAAAGACTTCAAAAAAGTACTACAATACCTCGGCAATGAAGGCAAAGTCGAAATTGAAGCCGAATACGGACAATTCAGCGCCGCCACAGCCGCCACTATCCTTCGTAAAGTAGTAGAACTGGAACAACAGGGCGCCGATCTGTTTTTTGGCGAAGTCTCCTTCGATGTGCAGGACCTCGTTCGCATAGATGAAAACGGACGCGGCGTCATCAGCATCGTTCGCCTGTCCGATATTCAGGATCGCCCCAAATTATTCAGCACCTTTATGCTGCAAATGCTCGCTGAAATTTACGCCTCTTTCCCGGAGGAAGGCGACATGGAACAACCCAAATTGTGTATTTTTATCGACGAAGCCCACCTCGTTTTCCAGGAGGCAACGCCGGCCCTGATGCGTCAATTAGAGGCGATTATCAAGTTAATTCGTTCCAAAGGTGTGGGTATTTATTTCATTACCCAGAATCCGGTAGATATCCCCGAAAGCATTCTGGCCCAATTGGGTTTGAAATTGCAGCACTCGCTGCGCGCATTCACGGCAAAAGACCGAAAGGCCATCAAAATGGCTGCCGAAAATTACCCGATCACGGAATATTATCAAACGGAAGACCTGCTGACCGCGCTCGGAATCGGTGAAGCCATTATCAGTGTACTGAATGAAAAAGGGATTCCGACGCCGCTCGTGCACACTTTGATGCGTGCACCCGAGAGCCGTATGGATATTCTGACCCCGACTGAAATCGACCAAATCCTGAATCGTTCGGCGCTTGTCAGAAAATACAACCAGGAAATAGACCGCGAAAGCGCTTATGAAATCCTGTCCGGTAAAATCGCGGAAGTACAGGAAATGCAGGCGCAACAAGCGCAACAAGAAGAGCCGGAAGCCCCGCGCCGCGCTCAGAAAGAAGAACCGGGCATGCTTGAAACGATTGCCAAAGACCCGCTGGCCCGCCAAATCGGACGTACCGTTGCCCGCGAACTCACCCGCGGCCTGCTGGGCGTATTCGGCCTTGGCGGCGCGCGGCGCAGTACGAGCAGCAAGACAACTGCGCGGAAGAAAACAAGTTGGTTTTAAAATTAGTGTTTGGTGTTTCGTTTTTAGTGTTTGGGGCGCTTCGCCTTGGCGACTGTGGGTAATTTGGCCCAAACGCAACGCTCGGAAGGCCCCTCACCTAAACACAAACACCAAACACCATACACTAAACATCGTAGTTCAGTACCGGCGCCAGCCACCTTTCCGCCTCCGCAGTCATCATTCCCTTGCGGCGGGCATAACTTTCCACCTGGTCTTTGCCGATTTGTCCCAGACCGAAATATTTGGATGCCGGGTGGCTGAAATACCAACCGCTGACAGCAGCGGCGGGGTACATGGCGCAACTTTCCGTTAAAATCATACCCGCATTTTGTTCCGGTTGCAGAAGTTGCCACAAACTGCGTTTTTCGGTGTGTTCCGGGCAGGCCGGGTAGCCGGGCGCCGGGCGTATACCTTCGTAAGCTTCTTCTATCAGTTTCTGGGTGTCCAAATTTTCTTGAGCGGCATAACCCCAAAATTCCTTGCGCACACGCTCGTGCATCCTTTCTGCAAATGCCTCGGCCAGTCGGTCGGCCAGCGCTTTCAGCAAAATAGCGGAATAATCGTCGTGCGCTGCTTCAAAACGTTTGACATGCGGCTCGATACCGATGCCGGCGGTGACGGCAAAAGCGCCGATATGATCCGGAGGCAGATGGTCGTTTTCCGGCTGGATAAAATCACTGAGGCAAAAATTGGGTTGATCTGCCGCTTTCAGGTTTTGCTGGCGCAGGTGATGCAAGGTAAGCAGCGGCGTTGCTTTACTGCGATCGCTGTCCGGTTCATATACTGCAATATCGTCGCTGTTGACAGCATTTGCAGGGAAAATGCCGATCACGCCACGTGCCGTCAGCCATTTCCCGTCGATGATTTGCCGGAGCATGACCTGGGCGTCGTGGTAAAGTTTTTTAGCCTCCACGCCGACCACTTCATCCTCCAGGATTGCCGGATATTTGCCGGCCAATTGCCAGCTCTGGAAAAACGGCGTCCAGTCGATGTATTCGGAAAGTTCTTCCAGGGAGTAATTATCAAAGGTTTTGACGCCCGTGAATTTCGGCTGAGGCGGGGTGTAATTTTCCCAGTCAAACTGCCATTTGTTTGCGCGCGCCTGAGCCAGCGACAAGTACTGCTTGGAAGATTGCCTTCCCGCCCGTTGTACCCGAATCTGGTCGTATTCCTGGCGTATGCCGGCCATAAACGCCTGATTATCAGCCTCATTTTTTGTAAGTAAAGAACTGACTACCGCAACGCTGCGACTGGCATCCAGCACATGCACCACCGGCGCATTCGAGTATTGCGGCTCTATTTTCACTGCCGTGTGCGTTTTGGAAGTAGTGGCGCCGCCAATGAGCAGCGGGATATGGAAATTGAGGCGCTGCATTTCCTTGGCCACATGTACCATTTCGTCGAGCGAAGGCGTGATAAGCCCCGAAAGGCCGATAATATCAACATTTTCTTCGCGGGCTGTTTTTAAAATTTTATCAGCCGAAACCATAACGCCCAAATCCACAATATCGTAGTTGTTGCAGGACAACACGACGCCGACGATATTTTTACCAATATCATGCACGTCTCCTTTTACCGTAGCCATGAGAATTTTACCCTTGGCGCTGGTGTTGCCGCCTTTTTGGGCCTGGATAAACGGTTCCAAATAGGCCACCGCTTTTTTCATCACGCGGGCCGATTTCACCACCTGCGGCAAAAACATTTTGCCCGCGCCGAACAGATCCCCCACCACATTCATGCCGTCCATGAGCGGGCCTTCAATCACCTGAATAGGAGAGGGATACAACAAACGGGCTGCCTCGGTATCCTCTTCCACAAATTTATCGATACCCCGGACGAGGGCGTGAATGATGCGCTGCTGCACCGGTTCATTGCGCCAGGCAAGGTCTTCCTCGATGGTTTTTCCGCCCGTATTTTTAAAGGATTCTGCCAGTTTTACCAATTCCTCGGTGGCATCGGGAGACCGGTTAAACAACACATCTTCAATACGTTGCAACAATTCTTTTGGAATTTCCTCGTAAATTTCCAGCATTCCTGCATTTACAATTCCCATGTCCATACCCGCGCGGGTGGCATGGTACAAAAAGGCGGAGTGCATCGCTTCCCGCACCGCATTGTTGCCCCGGAAAGAGAACGACAAGTTGCTGACACCGCCACTTACTTTGGCGCCCGGGCAACTGGCTTTGATTTGGCGGGTTGCTTCAATAAAGTGAATAGCATACTCATTGTGCTCTTCAATGCCGGTGGCCACCGCGAAAATATTGGGGTCAAAAATGATGTCTGTGGGGTCAAAACCAACCTGCTCAGTCAGGATTTTATAGGCGCGCTGACAGATGTCCACTTTGCGTTGCATTGTGTCAGCCTGTCCCTGTTCGTCGAAAGCCATGACCACCACCGCCGCACCGAAACGACGGCATATTTTCGCCTGCCGGATAAATTCGGGAATGCCTTCTTTCATCGAAATGGAATTGACGATGCTTTTACCCTGCAAACATTTTAAACCGGCTTCGATCACCTGAAACTTGGAGGAGTCTACCATCACGGGCAGCCGCGCAATATCGGGTTCGGCAGACATCAGGTTCAGGAAATCGACCATCGCCTTTTCAGAGTCAAGCAGCCCTTCATCCATGTTGACATCGATGATCTGGGCGCCGCCTTCCACTTGCTGGCGGGCCACTGTGAGCGCTTCATTGAAATTGCCTTCTTTAATCAGTTTGGCAAATTTGGCGGATCCGGTCACGTTGGTGCGCTCCCCGATATTGACAAAATTCATGTTTTCCCGCAAAATCAGCGGCTCCAGTCCGCTGTACATGCTCAACGGAGTCCCTTCGGGTTTGTGAGGCACCCGGGGCGCAATATTTTTGACGTGTTTGGCAATGTGCTCGATGTGCGGCGGCGTGGTACCGCAGCAACCGCCCACGATGTTCACAAAACCCGAAAGGGCAAATTCTTCGATAAATGCGCACATTTCGTGCGGTGTCTGGTCGTATTCCCCGAATTCATTGGGCAGGCCTGCATTGGGGTAGGCGCTGATGTAACAATCGGCAATGTTAGACAACACTTCAATATAGGGGCGCATTTCTTCGGCGCCCAACGCGCAGTTCAGACCGACCGACCAGGGGCGCGCGTGTTTCACAGCAATCCAGAAAGCCTCCACGGTCTGGCCGCTCAGGGTGCGTCCGGAAGCGTCCGTGATCGTTCCGGATATCATAATGGGCAGTTTTTGCCCTTTTTCCTCAAAAACCTCGTCGATGGCGTACAATGCGGCTTTGCAGTTGAGCGTATCGAAAATGGTCTCCACCAGAATAATATCCGCTCCGCCGTCTATCAGGCCGCGTACCTGTTCGGCATAAGCATTTTTGGCTTCATCAAACGTGAGCGCCCGAAAACCCGGATTGTTGACATCCGGCGAAAGACTCAGGGTTTTATTGAGCGGCCCGATGGCTCCGGCAACAAATTTGGCGCGATCCGAACCATGTTTTTCCAGAAACGCATCGACAGCACTTCGCGCGCAGCGGGCGGCTGCCAGGTTGAGTTCGTAGGCAATTTCCTGCAAATCATAATCCGCCTGTGCAATACTGGTGCTGCTGAAGGTATTGGTTTCAATAATATCAGCGCCTGCATCGAGGTATTGCCGGTGAATTTCTTCAATCACATCCGGGCGGGTGATGGACAACAAGTCGTTGTTGCCCTGCAAATCTTTGTGAAAATCGCGGAATCGCTCTCCGCGGAAATCGTTTTCCTGCAAGTGGTAGCGTTGAATCATAGTTCCCATAGCCCCGTCGATGACGAGAATACGGGATGTAGCGGCCTGGTTCAGGCTGTCGAATATGTTTTTCGTCACGGGTCAGTCTTAATTAGAGTGCAAATTTAAGGACATTATTAGTTATTAGTTATCCGTTATCAGTTATCTTCGGTTATAGGCGCCCCTTATTGTTATCAGTTATTCGTGTTCAGTTATCTTTTGGCTTGCTGCATTCTTGCTCCGTTCCAGCCTGAAACCGGATAACTGATAACAGATAACTAATAACCAAATTTGGTTTTCTCCAGGAACGCCGTATCTATCGTAATCAGCAGGCTGTGAAACAAGTAACTGAGTTCAACCTGAAATTTGCGTTTGCCTTCCGATTTTACAATGCGTCCTTTCATGCCCATCAAGGCGCCCGCCGATATTTCAACGGGATCCCCTTCTGCGAGGTGTCCTTCAATCACTTCCACATCGAGTCCGTCTTCCAGGGTAATTCGGCGTAAAATATCGATTTCGTGTTCCGGTATGGCAATCATGTTTTTATTGAACTTGACAAAACCTTTGACGTGCTCTGTTTCCAGAACCGGCACGTACTGGTTCTTAACAATCCTGACAAAGACGTAACAATTGATGAGCGGTTTTTCCACCATTCGCGTGCTCCGGGTGTAATGCCGCATCAATCGCTGTATAGGCAAATAAGCATGCAGCCCTTTTTTACTGAGCATCCGCTGTACCAATTTCTCGCTTTTGGAACGTGTATACACAGCAAACCAGCGCGGCTCATTTTCATCTAACTGATTGATTATCTTGTCCATATAACAACTGAACCCGCTTTTGTATATTCCTCTTTGGTTTCCGGACACACTGCGCGATTGTGTTCATCAAAATGTAGGCGATGTCCGTAGCGGCTTACCCAACCGATCTGACGCGCCGGATTACCTACCACCAAAGCAAATGCCGGTACGTCTCTGGTCACGACCGCGCCGGCGCCGATGAGCGCATATTCTCCGATGGTAAGGCCGCAGATGACCGTTGCGTTGGCGCCGATGGTGGCGCCTTTTTTTACCAAAGTGGTTCTGAATTCGTTTTTTCGTTCTATAAAACTTCTTGGATTGATCACATTGGTAAACACCATACTCGGCCCGAGAAAGGTATCGTCTTCGCAGACGACGCCCGTGTAGATAGACACGTTGTTCTGCACTTTTACGTTGTTGCCCAGTTTGACATGAGACGACACCAGCACGTTTTGACCGAGTATGCAATTTTCACCCATTTCGGATTGGGGCATGACGTGGCTGAAATGCCAGATTTTTGATCCGTTGCCAATGGTGCAACCATCGTCGATTACAGCAGTCGGATGTGCGAAGTAGGCCATGAGTGGGATTGAGTAAGTGTGCAAATTAGTTTAGATTAAATTCTTTGCAAATCCTTGATTATCAACACTGATAACTAATAACAGATAACTGATAACTACTTAGATGGTTTGAAAAGATTAAAAATCGTACTCCCTTCCCCACATATTCAACCGAATGCCGATGCTGAATACGCGTGTAGTCAGGTCGAGCGCATCGTTGTCGCTGTTTTTCTGTCGCAACAGGAATTTTCCTTCTACAAACAGGTTGTGGTGCAACATCCAGGCAGCATCCAGTCCGAGGATGCGCAAACGCGCGTTATCGCCCTGACCGATTTCATTGCCGTAGTCCTGCACCCTGGAGGAATTGCTCAGCAGGGGATTGTTCCCCCAGTTTTGTCCGGGCGTGTCATCACCGATGTTGGCCTGGATCAAGCGCCCGTTGATGGTCAGGCGCGGGTGCGGCTGGAAACGGGCGAGACCGATAAACTCCCTGAAATTAGACCATAAAGGATGCGCCAGGGGTTGGTTGTAGTGGGTATAACTATTCAGCGAATCAAAATGCGAATACGTGTAAGGTCGTACGCTGTTGTATTCAAATTGCACATCCAGGTGATTGATTCCAAACGCATTAAAATATTTAACGCCTGCCTGAATACCAAATTTATTTCCCCACCAGCCGCTTTGATCCGGGCTGACCACGGAGGAAAAAACAAACTCGTCGATTAAAAACTGTCCGTACAACTGCACTCGCTTAAACAGGTTCCAGCGCACATCCAGCCCGATCTGCACATTGTCAGGACTACCGATCATACCTTCCACCGTTCGATATAAAATGACCGGATTGAGGTACTGGAATTCAAACTGCCGGCTTCTGTTGAAGATGGTAGACTCAAAAAATCCAAAAGCAAAATTGGGCGTGACCTTATAATTCAGATAATGAATGGCGGCGTATTTGCGCGCAATTCGCATACTGCCGGATCGGTTGGCGGTGCCGGGCGTGAGTTCCATAAAAATATTCTGGTAATGGAATTTCCATACCCGCGTGTTCAGTTTCAGGAAAAACATCGGACTTCCCACATCCGAGAGGAACAAAGAACGATAGCCGTTACCGATAAAATGCCTGCCATGACCGAGTTGAAGACCCACATGCCGGGTAATGTGAAATCCCACGATGGCATTGGCGATATTAAAATCGTAGGCATTGTTCACCTTTGGGAAACGCGGGTTGTAAGATTTGTAAAAACCGCCCCCCGGAAGAGCCGTGAACACATTGATCCGATTGCCGACATAGTCGGGAAACCGGGCCTGTGATTCCACTACATTGGTGTAAAAGAACACTTTATCGTCTACAGTACCGCGCACTTCCAGACCGCGCTGGTTCTGGAACAAGAGATCCGGGTCGCCCCTTTCATTTCCCACCTGAAAGTGAACCATCGGATTTGCCCGCAGGGTAAAGTCCTTCGTATTTACTTCGAGAAAATTAGCGGGCGAGCGATAAAAATATTTGAATAGAGGTTTGCGACTGCGTCTGTACAGGCTGTCCGGTAAAAACTCATTGTTATCGTCAAAAATGTATTGAATGTCTGCCTGGTCAAGCCGCCCTTGCAGTGAAGCCAGGGAGTCGACAGCCATGGCATAATTTGCAGCATCCTGGCGGCTGATCTCTCGCAATTCCGGGTGAACGGGGCTGGGAAAACCGGTTAATACCTCCAGCCTTCCGAGTAGGTGATTCGTTGGCGCCTGAAACGGCACGCCGCTGTCCTGCGCTGATACGAACAGTGGGCTAAAACCAATAATCAACAAGAATAAATATCTGATCATAAGAAAAAGGGCAAAATTGCAAAAGGCAAAAAGCAATGTAGATCAATGAGTTAGACAAGATTTAGTTTTAACTTATGCAGTAATAAACTTTAGGAAAACCTCCTTCCATTCGGCCCAAAAGTAGGTGTTCCACGACGAGTTATGCCATAAACAAACAAATTCACCCTTGTGTTTCACGACCTGCCGCCGGAGTTGTTCCAAACGGTCCGAAGCCTCGTCAGGCGTGTACTTTTGATAAAGCGCCAGTGTTACGTCCATCGCAATCAGCGGTTTTTCACGCAGCCGGAGCATTTTTCGTTCCTGGAAATCAAATACCGGGAAATCGTGGCAAATACCGCATCGGAACCCTTCCGCTTCCGAATATCCCAGGGAACTTTCCCAATCCATACCCGATTTATCCCACATTTGCCAGGTTGCAGGCGCTGAAAACCTAAGGTAATGCTGCCGGCCGCTTGTTACCGGAACAGGGGAGACCTGCCTGACAGATTCCAGTTCATGTTTGAACATTTCCGGCCGGTCAAATGCCTCGTATGAAGGATGGAAACCGATGCCGTGTCCGCGAGCGGCTATTTTTTCTATGGTTTTTCTTAGAAATGGGTGTCGGATCGGGTAATAACAGTCGCTGGAAGTCGGGCGGTCGCCGAGAAAATTAAACTGCGCCTGAATACCGTGTTGTTCAAAAATACCCAGCCACTCCTCAAAAACATCATAAGGGTCGCCTGACTTGAAAATATATTTTTTTAACCAGAAAAGCGTCTCTTTTGGGTTGTTTCTGACAAAAAGACTGCCCGTAAGTGTTTTGAAACGATCCGCAGCAGACCACCACAACCTCGGGTGGTCCACATCGCAGGAAACGGATAGCCGGTACGTTCGCTCCGGGCGCGGATGGGGCCAGCCGAGTTGAAGGAGTATTTTCCAAATCAGATCGGCCCATTCATTGACGACCGGGCGATCCAGAAAATGATAACGAACTGCGGCGGAAGCATGTGCAGGAAACCTTCCATGTTCGTCCCGATCCGGCAGTACGTATTCTTCCCAACGTGTTAGCATGAAAAAAGTAGCCGCAAAAACGTCGATACCACAGCAAATCGCCGGGTTGTCCTGTTGTAGTTGAAACGCCATTTCAGGCCTTCCGTAGAGCACCGTCACATCCGCTCCATCATATTTAAACGGGGTTGTCTGGTTGGGTAAGTATTTGCTATTCAAATAATTACCGTCCGAGACTACTTGAAAGAAATGATCTTCCACGATTAACACCCGGCCATTGGGCAGCCGGATCGTGTAATCCTTGCCCTTGCCCACGACGAGTTGGTACGCTACTCCGAGCATTTCCCGAAACAATACATGGAAACAATATTCCTTTTCCGGTAAAAAATCAGCCGTGGTTTCTATAATAAGCATGTTGCCGCAAAGTTCGTGAAGAAATGCCTGCTTGCGTTTTTGTCTGCCACTATCTTTTTGAATAGCGTTTCAAGTGCAGGCAGCCTGCTATCTTTGCGACTGTCAAAAAAACAATTCATGCGACGCTCCCTTCTATTATTGGCTATTGCAGCCCTTCCTATCTTGGTATTTGCCCAAAAACCGCTCTCTGGCGCAATTCGGGGCAATATATACGATAAAGAAACAGCCCAGCCTGTCGGTTTTGCTACCATTCGGGTAGAAGGGCAAAATCTGGGTACCATTTCCGATATAAACGGCTTTTATTCCATCGCGAATATCCCGGTCGGTACATATCAAATCAGTGTTACCCTGACGGGATATGATTTGTCCGAAATCCCGGTTGTTGTAAAAAAAGGTGAAATCGCTTATCAGAGTTTTTATATTACTGAAAGCGGCCAAAACCTGGGCGAAATTGTCATCAGCGGGCGGAAAACACAAGCCAAAACGGAAGTACAGGTTTCCAAAATAAGTGTGACGCCCAAACAAATTCGTTCCCTGCCTTCGGTAGGCGGCCAGTCGGATATTGCGCAGTACCTCACTGTATTGCCGGGTGTTGTGTTCACCGGCGACCAGGGCGGACAACTTTATATCCGCGGCGGCTCGCCCGTACAAAACCGTATCCTGCTCGACGGGATGACAATTTACAATCCTTTCCACAGCATCGGTTTTTTCTCCGTTTTTGAAACGGAACTGATTCGCAACGTGGATGTACTCACCGGCGGTTTTAATGCGGAACACGGCGGTCGAATTTCGGCGATTGTAGATGTAAAAACCCGCGAAGGCAATCGAAAACGACTTTCCGGCAACCTGTCAGCCGGGCCGTTCCAGGCTAAAGCCATCCTCGAAGGACCGATCGTACCGCTCAAATCAGATAATGGCAGCAGTATTTCGTTTGTTGTGGCGGCCAAAAAAGCGCTTATCAACCAGTTGGACAGCAAATTGTACCCGAACGTCAATGATTCTGTCGGGATACCCTTCGATTATCGCGATTTTTACGGGAAAGTCTCCTTTCTTTCAGGCAACGGCAGCAAATTGAATGTTTTCGGGTTTAATTATATCGATGGTGTGGATTACCCCCAAACGCAGTTTGGCTGGACAAGCGGCGGTGGTGGCGCTGATTTTACCCTGGTTCCAACCAATTCCAATACCATTATCAATGGCACGCTGACCTTTTCCAATTACGATTCTGAAATCGAAGAAGCAGACCGGCAACCCCGGACGAGTGGTATTTCGGGCTATTACGGCGCGCTGAATTTTAAAAACCTGGGCCGCGATAATGAAGTGGAATACGGCCTGGCGCTAACAGGCTTCCGCACCGAATTTCAGTTCATCAATTTTCGGGGCATCACCACCGAACAAAATGACAACACGACGGAAATCAGCGGTTATGTGCGCTGGAAACGCAAAATCGGCCCGCTTGTGATCGAGCCGGGTTTCCGTTTGCAATATTACCAGTCGCTCGACGATGTTTCGCCGGAACCCCGTTTGGGTCTGAAATACAATATTTCCGATAAACTGCGCTTCAAACTTGCAGCCGGCCTGTACTCGCAAAACCTGCTTTCAACGGTCAACGAACGCGATATTGTCAACCTTTTTGTCGGATTCCTGTCCGGCCCGGAAGAAACGGTCTACAAACCCAATTCCACCGAGCCTACCGAACACCGCCTGCAAAAGGCATTGCATGGCGTAACCGGGTTTGAAATCGACATCACCAACAATTTTGAAGTTAATATCGAGGGTTATTACAAAAAATTCACTCAGTTATTGTCGCTGAACCGCTTTAAGAATGAGAGCACTGATCCTAACTTTTTTGTGGAAACAGGCGACGCTTACGGCATCGATTTTTCCATGAAATTAGAGGGCAAACGATCCTACCTCTGGGGTTCTTACTCCTTCGGCTATGTCACCCGCGATGACGGCGAGCAGGTATATCCGCCCGTTTTCGACCGCCGCCACAACATGAATCTGGTAGGCACTTACCTGCTGGGAAAAAGCAGAAAATGGGAACTGGGCGCGCGCTGGAATTTCGGTTCCGGCTTTCCGTTCACCCTCACCCAGGGTTTTTATACCAATATCAACTTCGACGATGGCGTCGGAACGGACGTTGTCACCGGCAACCCGGATGGACTGCCCGGTATCGTTTATGCCAGCAAAAGAAACAGCGGGCGACTTCCTTATTACCATCGCCTCGACCTTTCGCTGAAACGCGTGTTCAAATTCTCGAAATACGCAAGCCTGGAAGTCACGGCTTCCGCAACCAATGTGTACGACCGGGCGAATATTTTTTATTACGACCGGATTCGGGCCGAACGGGTCAATCAGTTGCCGCTGATACCGGGCTTGAGCGTGGCGTTTCAGTTTTGAGGAGTGGTTTGGATGGTTTGAAAAGTTTGATGGTTTGAGGTGGTAACTTAAAGCCAAAAGTTACCACCTCAAACCATCAAACTTTTCAAACCATCCAAACCTAAAAATGCAATCCCATGCGCGCACTACCCATCTTTTTGCTTTTCCTGGCCGCCACCTTCCTCCCAGCTCAAAAAATGCTGCAAAGCGATGAGTGGTGCGCCAAAGGCAGGCTGTTGACCACGCCCCCGCCAACTACGCCCGATACGCGCAGCGATTCGATCGATATACTGCATGCCAGGATTGAACTGGATGTCTCGAATCCTCCACAGATTGTTGGCAGCAGCACCCTGACTTTGTATGCCAAAGCGGAACAGGTTTCCGACATCCGGCTCGATCTGGAAGGACTTACGGTCGATTCGGTGTTGGTAGATAATATACCTGTCGTATTTAGCCAGTCAGCTGCTTCGCTGACGGTTACATTTCCTGTGATATTGACCGAAGGCGACAGTGCTCGGCTGAAAGTAGTCTACCACGGCGCGCCGGTCATGGACGGCAGCGGATGGGGTGGGGTGTACAATCAAAGTGGGTATTTTTACAACCTCGGGGTGGGTTTTGAGGCAGATCCGCATAGTTTCGGACGCGCCTGGTTTCCCTGTTTCGACAATTTTACGGAGCGTTGCAGTTTTGAATTTTTGATTGTTTCCATGGCGGCCAAACCTGCCTATTGCAACGGCGCGCTGATAAGCGAAACGACCCTTCCAAATGGATTGACTCAAAGGCACTGGAAGTTAGACGAAGCCATTCCTTCTTACCTCGCGTGTTTTGCCACCGGGCCGTACACTTCTTTCCGGCGCAATTATCCGGGCGTCAACGGCCTGATCCCTGTGGAAATAGCCGCCGCGCCGGCCGATACCAATAAAGTTGCCGCCACTTTTCAGCACCTGCCTCAAGCCATAACGGCATTCGAACACTGGTACGGCCCATATCTTTGGAATAAAATCGGTTATTCCCTGGTGCCTTTCAATTCCGGCGCGATGGAACACGCGACCAATATCGCCATTATGCGCTCGGCGATTGACGGCACTTTGGGCTTCGAGCCGCTTTGGGCGCATGAACTCAGCCACCATTGGTGGGGCGATCTGGCGACTTGCAGCACTGCTGAAGACATGTGGCTCAATGAAGGCTGGGCCGTTTATTCGGAACATCTGTTTACCGAATGGGTATATGGCGAAGAGGCTTACAAAAAGGCTGTGCGCGATAATTTTTTGACTGTTCTTCAAAATACCCATGTCGGTGAAGGCGGCTACCGGGCCGTTTCAGGTTTGCCACACGACCTTACTTATGGAGATCATGTGTATAAAAAGGGCGCGGTGGTGGCCCACAACCTGCGTGGATACATGGGCGATTCGCTGTTTCGGACAGGCATCCGGGCTGCTCTGGAAGGCACCCGGTTTGACGATTGGAGCAGCGCCACTTTCCGCGACAAACTCAGCGCTGCAACGGGCTTGGACCTGCATCCTTTTTTTGAAGACTGGGTGTTTTCTCCAGGGTTCACTGATTTTTCAGTGGATTCCTTTGCTGTACAACCTGTTGATAATCAATTCAATGTAACCGTATTTGTCAAACAAAAAAAGCGTGGCGCGCCACATTTGCATCAGCAGGTTCCACTCGAATGTACGTTTGTCGATACCAACTGGCAACGCAGTTATCAGACAGCGATAGCCTCCGGGGAAAACAGTGTGCTCCAGTTTGTATTGCCGTTTGCGCCGCAGTTGGTCTGGCTCAATACCAACCTGAAACTCACCCTGGCACGTGCGGATCACGAAGAAGTGATTACCGCTACCGGGCTGCATTCTTTTGCACCGGCCAAAATGGATATTCGGGTGAATGCCTTGCAGGATTCCGCTTTGCTGCGGGTGGAACACCATTTTGCCATGCCGGACACGGCTGGCACAGCCAATCCTTTCGGTTACAAACTAACCAACCGCTACTGGAGCATCAGCGGCGATATTCCTGCGGGTTTTGATGCCAACGCCAGCGTTTTTTACGACGGACGGGGACAGTTGGATCAACTGGACCGGGAACTTTTTGTTCAGACCGGTCCTTCGGAAGACAGCCTGCGCCTGATCTATCGCCCCGGCCCCGGTCACCCCTGGCAGGAATATGCTACGTATTTCAAAAACCAGTTGTCTTCCGGTACGGATCGTTACGGATTTATCAGAATCGACCATATTGTACCAGGAGAGTTCACTTTTGCCAAGGGCATTTCTACGGTCTCTAATTCCGAAGCCCGGCAGCGCACTTTTTCTGCGAAAGTAAGCCCCAATCCGGCAAGCCTTTCGATTCGGGTGCAGGCAGTGGAGACATTTGACAGGGTGGCATTATTTAATACGGAAGGCGCTTTGGCACAGGAATGGTCTTTTGCGTCGCCCGTTAAAGAGGCTGAATTGAAATTGAATACGCCCGCGAACGGCAATTACTGGTTGATACTGACGGGTGAAAAAGGCTCGGCAGCATGTTCTGTGGTTTTCTTAAAATAGTATTCAACCGATAAATCCATTTGTTTCCGAATGATAACTGCATCCAATCTTCTTTACAATTTTCACCAGTTTGTTTCGGGCATTATATGCCTGGCCATCGTGGCTACCTTTTTTGGGTTCGCCGGCGGCGGGCCTTTGGCGGCCAAAGACAGGGGAATCTCTGTTGTACTGCTGGTTTTCTTTGCCGGCACCACTGCATTAACGTGGTATCTCAGGCAGCAGGGTCGACATGTGGCAGTTGTGGTAATACTGTCTGTTATCTGGATTGCCATTCTGGCGGGTACTTTTTACGCGATCAGTAAAGCCAGGTGGAATTAAGATTTCCCTCGAATAAAATTCCCTATCCACTGCGCCACAACCCCTGCATCCAAAGGCTGCGCCAAACTATCTAAGGCCATTTTAACCTTTTCTGCCCCGATTCGGTAAACGCGTTCTTCCAGCAACCCCTTTACGTATGCAACGGGAAACTCAGGATGCGCCTGCAAGCCGAGCATGCGGGGTCCTACTTGTACCATACCCACCGGACAATCGGCGGTGGCAGCCAGCACCGTGCTGTCGGGCGGTAGTTCCATGATTTGATCCTGGCACATCATCATCAAGCTATATTCCTGTTGAAACGGCGTCATCCAGGGTTTGGGCTGAATCACTTCAAATGTATAGCGACCTGCACACCAGCCGGCCGGCGCTTTTTCCACACGGCCTCCGAGCGCATGGCCCAGCATCTGGTGCCCGAAACAAACGCCGACGAACACCTTTTCCCGCGCGTACAATTCACGCACAAAAGCCTGAAGATCAATGATCCAGTCCGCTTCGTCGTACACGGAAAATTTGGAGCCGGTACACATATAAGCATCACAATTGTCCGTCGAATCCGGGAAACGCCCTTTGTAAACATCGAAAGTAACGACTTCCGCTTCGGGAAACAGCGCTGCAAACATGTCGCTTAAATTTCCGCCGATGGGGAGAAATCGCTCCGGTATCTGATCGCATGCTAAAAGTCCGATTTTCATATTAAACTGATTTCAAATGATATGATTTGGGCCGGGTGAGGGCCTCGTAACCCAGGCTCGACAACGTGCAACCCCGGCCTGAATCCTTCACGCCCGTCCATGCCAGCCCCGGATCGAGGTAATCGCAGCGGTTCATAAACCAGGTACCTGTTTCGATCTGGTTGCCGATACGGATGGCGGCTTCCATGTCCTCCGTCCACACCGAAGCCGTAAGTCCGTAGCGACTGTCATTCATCAAACGGATGGCCTCGGCATCGTCTTTTACGGGCATTATACCCACAGCCGGGCCGAAAGTTTCTTCTGTCATCAGGGACATGGAATGGTTTACCTGAATCAACACCTGCGGGGCCAGGTAGGGCGTACCGTCGCGGTGTGCCGGAAACGAGGCCGGATCGATCAGTGTTGTAGCGCCTTGCTGCACTGCTTCATGTATCTGTTTTTTTACAAAATCGGCAGCAGAAGTGCGCACCATCGGCCCCAGCGTGGTTTCAGGCAGCAGCGGATTACCCAATTGATATTGCCGGGTTAATTCCACAAAACCTTCCACAAAACTGTTGAACCTGCTTTCATGCACATAAATTCGTTCGATTCCGCAACAGGACTGACCCGAATTAAAAAATGCTCCGTCCACCAGGTTTTCAATGGCGTATTCCAGCGGCGCGTCAGCCCGCACATACGCGGGGTCTTTGCCGCCGAGCTCCAAGCCGGGAGCGATAAAACGCTCCAAAGCAGCCTTTTGCACAGCGTGCCCGCCATCCACAGAGCCTGTAAACGCCACTTGCGCCACGCGGGCATCGGCGATCACCCGGGCTGCCTGCTCATGCGAGAGGTGTAGATACTGAAACAACCCTTCCGGCGCGCCAGCCGAACGGAACGCCTCCGCATAATGCTCTGCACAAAGCGGCGTCTGTTGCGCGTGTTTCAGCAAGACTGAATTGCCGGCCATTAATGCAGGAATAATGGAATTGACCGAGGTCAGGTACGGGTAGTTCCAGGGCGCCAAAACCAGCACCAATCCGAGGGGCACACGCCGGATATAACGCCGGAATCCAGGGATTTCCTCCGCCGGAATGTCTGCCAGGGCAGATTCCGCTATGTCGATCATGTAATGCGCGCGTTCCCGGAAACCTTTTTTGATTTCAAACGGCGCATAACGGATGGGGCGACCCATTTGCCAACTCAGTTCCGCTCCCAATTCATCGGCGCGATCTATCATGTAATGCACGGCTTTTCGGCAGACCGTGGCGCGTTCGGAAATACTGCTCGCAGCCCAGTCACGTTGCGCTTCCACAGCGCGTCGCAGTGCCTGCTCGATGTCCTGTTCGGAGGCCAATGAACGCTCAACATAGATGGAGCCGTCGACCGGGGAGATGGTTTGGAAGGAAAGTTGCATATTTTATTATCAATTGTTGGTTATCGGTTATCGGTTATTAGTTATCGGTTATCAGGCTGGTAACCTATGGCTGGAGTTGTTTGTTTAGCCAAAAGTTAGCAGCCTGATAACTGATAACCGATAACTATTCCGGCTAAAAGTTACCAGCCTGATAACCGATAACTAATAACCGATAACTATTCCGGCGTCACGTACGCCGCCGTAATCCCGCCGTCTACCATAAACTCCGTTCCGGTGACGAAAGAACTTTCGTCGGAAGCCAGATACAGGGCGGCATCTGCCATTTCTCGGGCTTCTCCGAAACGGCCCATGGGCACATGCACGAGGCGGCGCTGTTTTTTGGCTTCGGTATTCAGGAATTTCATCAGCAATTCGGTGCGCAATGGGCCGGGGCACAGGGCATTGACCCGGATGTTTTCCCTGGCATGGATAACTGCCAACTCCCGCGTCATGGCCAGCACCGCACCTTTGCTGGCCGTGTAAGCGAGTTGCGGCGTTGCGGCGCCCAGCAAGGCTACAAAGGAAGCCGTATTTATGATGGAACCGCCGCCTGCCCGGCGCAAAGCCGGAATGCCGTATTTGCAACCGAAAAAAACGCCTTTTACATTGATAGCCATCGTGAGATCCCATACTTCCTCGGTGGTGGCAATGGCGTCATCATCGTCGCCGTGCATAATGCCTGCGTTGTTGAACAGAATGTTCAACTGGCCGTAGGTCGACTCGGCAAAAGCGATCATTTTTTCGCAATCAGCCGGTTTGGACACGTCAGCATGGAAATAGACGGCTTCTCCGCCTGCCTGTTGTACAAGCGAAACCGTTTCCTGCCCGGCTGCATCATTGACATCGACTACGACCACGCGGGCGCCTTCCTGTGCAAATCGCAGCGCTGTTTCGCGGCCTATGCCGCTGCTGCCGCCTGTTATAAGGGATACTTTATTGAGTAAACGCATAAGTAAGTGTACGAAATTTGTTTAGATTAAATTTTTCGCAAATGCTTGATTATCAACACGGATAACCAATAACTAATAACGGATAACTGTTTTTCATATCCGCTCAAAGTACCGCTTCCGTTCCCAATCCGTCACCACCCGGTCGAAGGATTGCTGTTCGTTGCGGTAGAAATGTGTATAATGTTCTACCACCGCAGGCCCGAAAGCCTCTTTGGCGAATGTACTGTTGGCAAAAAGTTCTGTCGCTTCGCGGAGGCTGTAAGGCACCCTCGGCAGGTGTTGAGCCGAATAAATATCGCCTTCAAAAATAGGCGGCGGTTCTGTTTTCCGGCGAATACCATCCAGGCCGGAAGCCAGAGATGCCGCAAACGCCAGATACGGATTACAATCGGCCCCGGGAATCCGGCATTCGATGCGCAGGCTTTGGCCTTTCCCTACCACCCGGAAACCGGCGGTGCGATTGTCGTAGCTCCAGGCCAGGCGGGTAGGCGCCCAGGAATTGTCGACATACCGTTTGTAGGCGTTGACCGTGGGCGCATAAAAAGGCATGACATCGGGCACGTGCGCGATCCAGCCGCCGAGAAACCAGCGAAACACATCCGAGCCTTCAATAGGGCCGATGCGCTGGTTACCTGCAAAGGCATTTTGGCCGTCGCGCCACAGGCTGAGGTGCAGGTGGCAACTCGATCCCGCGCGATCTGCGTCGAATTTAGCCATAAACGTGATGGAAAGCCCAATGGCATCGGCCAATTCCTTCAAACACTGTTTAAACACAATATGCCGGTCGGCCATATCCAGCGCTTCGGCATAACGGATATTGAGCTCGTGCTGGCCAAGTCCCCATTCACCTTTGGAATTTTCCACCGGCACGGCGGAATATTTCAGGTGCCGCCGCGCTGCAGCCGTAAATACTTCAGTTCGGGTACCCTGCTGAATATGGTAGTCCTCCAGGTACCAGCCGACGGGCTTTAAATCCTGGTAATGTTGATCGAATGCCTGGCGAAAGGTGTTTTCAAACAGGTAATACTCCAATTCGGAGGCAGCAAAACAGCCATAACCCAGTTCTGCGGCCTGTTCTAATTGACGCCGCAACAAGGAACGCGGCGCTTCCGGGATCAGTTGGTGGGTTTTGTCACTGCTGACATCACAAAGCACCAAAGCAGTGCGATCCAGCCAATCGGCCACGCGCAAGGTAGCGAGATCGGGCGCCAGGTGAAAATCGCCGTAGCCCAGTTCCCAGTTGGCAAATTTGTATCCGTGCACCGGCTCCAGTTCCATGTCGGTCGTCAGCAGGTAATCGCAGCCGTGTGCGCCATCGGCAGCGGCGCTTTCCAGGAAAAATTCCGCATCATAACGTTTGCCCATCAAACGCCCGTAATGGTCGGTAAAAGCGACGATCACCGTTTCTATCTCGCCGGCTTCTGTTTTTTGCCGTAAATCTTCCAGACTAAGCAAACCGTGTATTTTCATGTCTTTTGAAATTTAAACCAGGTGTATGCCAGCAGCAGTAGTCCAAAATAGAACAAGGCCAGGATCAGGTTGTAACATGTCATGGCTATTAACGCCACGGAAGCAATGATCAGTGCGGTCCAGGTCGACCAGGGATACAGCGGCGCCCGGAAAGGCCGTTCGAGCAAAGGTTCCTTTTTGCGCAAAACCAGCAAAGCCGCCATCGAAACAATGTACAAGGTCAATGCTCCAAAACAGGCAATGGTAATGATTTCGGCGGTTTTTCCGGTTAAAACTGCCACGATCCCGATGATTCCATTCACCAAAAGCGCGTTGGCGGGTGTTTTAAAACGCGGATGCACCCGGCCCAGTACGGCGGGTGCAAAACCCACGCGACCGAACTCGAACGTGGCGCGGCCCGCCGCCAGTATGATTCCGTGAAAAGATGCGATCAGACCGAATAAACCGATAAAAGTAACGATCCGGTACAAGGGATGTACGGTTCCAACGACATGCGCCAGTGCCAAAGGCAGCGGTGAGTCGGAAGCAGCGGCGCCCGTCTCCGGGTACACGATGCGTTCCCAGCCATCCACGCCGACTGCCGCTGCGAATGTCAATACACACAGCAGCACCAGCGTTAGAATCGCCGAGCCGAACCCGATCAACACGTTACGGCGCGGGTTGATGGTTTCTTCCGCTACATTGGCTACACCTTCGATGCCCAGAAAAAACCAGATGGCGAATGGTAAAGCGGCAAACACGCCCGCCCAGCCGTTGGGCAGGGCATTGCGTTCGAGGTTTTGCCACTCGAATGCCGGCAAGGTGGCCCCCGCAAATGCCAGCAAACCTGCCACGGCTACGATTGTAACAACCAACTCAAAGGACGCAGCCAATTTCACCCCGGAAATATTCAAACCCGTAAAAATCAGGTAGGCCACCACCGCAGTAGCCGCAGGCGGCACCATCGGAAAAAAGATATTGACATAAGCGCCGATTGCAAAAGCAATGGCCGGAGGTGCAAAAATAAACTCGATGTTCTGCGCCATGCCACCGAGAAAACCCCAGTCTTTGCCCAAAGCGCGCACGGCATAATCGAAAGCGCCGCCCGCTTTGGGGATCGCACAGGCTAATTCGGTATAACTAAAGGTAAAACATAAGTACAATACGATAATCGCCCCGGTAGCCACAGCCAGACCCAGCGTTCCGCCCTGCGCGAGGCCGAGGTTCCATCCAAAATACATGCCTGAAATGACATAACCCACACCAAGCCCCCAAAGCAGGAATGGGCCGAGTGTGCGGTCTAGTTGGAGCTGGGCGCTAGATGTGGACATAGGCGAAACGGCAATGAAGGCAATGTGTTTATGGTTTGGAATGGCTAAAAGTAGGGAAAGATCACTCTACGAAGAAAAAAATCCCACTTATCTATTCCAAAACTGAAGTCGCCCCGCACCGTTCGCATACCGCACCACATATAAATTTCCCCGAACCGGCCAGGAAACCTGCCGCCCCAGTAGGTCATAATACCCGATAATTGCTTGATTTTCAGGCGATTCCGGTGAAGCGGTACTACTCGCCTGGCAGGCGTTGTTTAAATCGTTGAGTATAAACGGCTCGGAACCCAGCATGCCTGCGCCGTGATTGACCCATACCATGTATGTGCCAGGTTCGTCGACTGTAATGCTTACGCCGGTTTCGCCGGTCGACCATGTATACCGCTCAAAACCGGCTGGCGCCGACAAAGTGACGTTACCGATATTTTGGTTGCAGGTAATGGTGGGCCGTTGAACATGCTGCAAGGGCAGATCAAAAATAAACGAGCGGTACACCACAAAACTATCCGGGAAAAACAGTTCGCTCAGCACATTTTCGTTGTCGTCCGCCAATACAAAAGTTGGATTGGGGCGGAAACTCATGCCGTAATTCACTAAGTGTTCGCGGTTGTCGGTGGTTTGGTGGTTACCCATGGCAAAACTGAAAAAGGCGGGATCGTGTTTGTATTCCCACACTTTGGTAGCCGTCCAGTCGATCGTATCCAGACTGTATTCCACAGCCCTTGAAATCTGGGGCGACGCAGCCATGTTTGCGTTGTCGAAAAGACTGATATTTCCGTTGGGAAGACGCCTGATGTCGTGTTGTGCACTGAATCCGGGGTCATTGGGAAATGTAAATGAACTGTTTTTGCCACCCAGTTCCCATTCCACTTCGCCGCTTGTCCGGTTGATTTTGTAAATGGCATTGGTGGTTCTGAAGGACAGCAGCAGACCGCCGTCATCGTCCTCCCAAATAGCATTGCCGTGCGCGTAATCGAAATGAGTCGGCGCGTACCCGAAAAAATCGTAAGCAGTGGTTGGGTGAACGTGGTCGGTACTTTTCCACTGAAAAAGCAACTGATGCGCTTCGTCGAACTCTTGCACGGCAAAACCAATGACGCTGGTCTGACTACTGCCCGGATTTCCGTTGAATTGGTAAGCGCTCAAATCCATGATCGTGTCGTACACACCGGAAAGCAGGTAAGTCTGGTCGGCGGTGATGGTCAGTTCATGCAGATCGGGCCTGATTCCATTGACGGTTGTAAACGAGTCGACCACCTGAAAATCCGTGTTCATCAGGGTGAACCGGATATCCTCTGGGCTTTTGTAATTGATAAAGGAAAATTGCTGTTGTGCGGGGTGGTATTTAAAATCCAGCAGGATTTGGGTATTTTCCGGCATATACCAGAACAAATACCCGTCTGCATCCAAAATCATGGCAGATTTGGTGAGCGGGCCGCCTGTGCCGAGCCGAAACGGTGAAGTCATATAATACCCGTAGTCGTTGGTGTCGTGCCGTATAAATTCATATGGCGCGACTTCGACGGGGACGGGGCGGTTGAAATTTTGGGCGGAAAGAAGTATAGTTTTAAAGAGAAGAAAAACGAGAAAAATTTGGCTCCTGTTTGTCATACATAAGTAGTTATTAGTTATTGGTTATCAATACTGATAACCAATAACTAATAACGGATAACTACTTACTCCGACATATCCATCGTATGGTACACATTCAGCACATCGTCGTCTTCTTCCAGCCGGTCGATGAGTTTGATGACCTGTTCCACTTCCGCATCGCCTAATTTTTTCAGGCTGGTGGGAATCCATTCCAGGCCGGCGCTGAGCAACTCGATATTGCGTTCTTCCAGGGCGTTTTGCATGGAGCCGAAGTCGGTGAAACTGCTGTACAGCACCACATCCTCGTCTTCGCGTTTGATTTCTTCCAGACCGGCGTCGATCAGTTCGAGTTCCAGTTCATCCCAGTCGCGGCCTTCGGCTTTCACCTTAAAAATACCTTTGCGGTCGAACAGGAAATTGACGCTGCCGGAAGTACCCAGTACGCCACCGCAGCGGTCGAAGTGCATCCGAATGTTGGCGACGGTGCGGGTAGGGTTGTTGGTAGCCGTTTCCACCATGATGGCGATGCCATGCGGGCCTTTACCTTCGTAAATAACCTCCTGGAAGTTTTCGGCTTCCTTGCCGGCTGCATTTTTAATCGCACTTTCGACGTTGGATTTCGGCATATTTGCCGCCCTGGCATTCTGCATGGCCATCCGCAGGCGCGAGTTGTTTTCGGGACTTGGCCCGCTGGCTTTTACGGCTAAGGCAATTTCCCTGCCGATACGGGTGAAGGTTTTGGCCATACCGGCCCAACGTTTCATTTTTCTTTCTTTGCGGAATTCAAACGCGCGTCCCATGTGTCGTTGATTGATTTGTGGTGATCAAAATGCGGCGCAAAAGTAGGAATTTCAACGACAACAAAAAAACGCCGGATAAAAAATGCAATGGAAAGGATTTGAGGCAGATTCAGCACCCCCGGCGGCTCAAAGTTTGCACTGCTTTAGATACCGGCTGCACATCCTTTATTAAAACGGACAGACACAACGCCTACACAATCAACCGCGTTTGATTTGTTTGTAAATCGCTTGATTATTCAACACCTGATAACCGATAACCAATGGACGGATCAGGTCAACTGAAAAGGAAGGTTTGGGGTCTGTAAAGCGGAGAATTTATTAAGCAGAAAAAAAAAAACAAACCAAATTTTTTTTTTTTTTTTTTTTTTTGGTGCCTTGTTTTCCACCCCGGCCACCCGGCACCCCCTACCCAACTGGCCTTCCGAATTTATACCAAAACCGGCGATCTGGGCGAAACCGCGCTGTTCGGCGGTCGGCGCGTTGCCAAAAGCCACCTGCGGGTGGATGCTTACGGTACGGTGGACGAACTCAACTCTTTTGTCGGCTGGCTGAGGGACAGTATTGACAATCAACATATTATATCAGTTTTAGTGCAGGTCCAGCACCGGCTTTTTACCGTAGGCGCTGTGCTGGCAAGCGATCCGGACAAAGAACTCCCCACGCCTGATCTCAAACAGGAAGACATTGCGCTCCTGGAAAAAGAAATGGATGTGATGGATGCACAACTGCCGCCGTTAAAAAACTTCATTCTGCCTGGCGGCCATACTTCGGTGTCGGTTTGCCACGTTTGCCGGGCAGTTTGTCGCCGGGCGGAGCGCTTGGTGGTTGCCCTGCACCAATCCGATCCGGTCGATTCTTTGGTTTTACAATACCTCAACAGGCTGTCCGATTACTTTTTTATGCTGGCCCGCCAGTTGGGGCATGATTTGGGAGCGGAAGAGGTGATTTGGAATCCGAGGGATGTGTAGGAATATTGTTTCAAAAGTTGATGAGGTTGATGAGGTTGATAGGGTTGATAAGGGTTGATGAGGTTGATATTCATCCACTCTAAAAAAGTAAAAATCTCATCGTTTTTCGAGCGGATGAATATCAACCTCATCAACCCTTATCAACCTTTGAAACAACCTTTGAAACACCTTATTACATCAAAAACCGGTAATTCATGTTCAAAGGCTTATCACAGGGGCAGTTTCCGACCATTTTGCCGCCGCCTCAACAAGGCTGGCCGGCACGCAGCCACTGGTTGCTGGTGGGTTTGTGCGCTGTCATTTTTGCTATCCTGATGCCCCGGGAAGAAGCCTTTCCATACAGGTTTCAGCAAGGCCAGCCCTGGAGTTACAGAAGCCTTCATGCGCCGTTTGATTTTGAAGTGATGTACCCGGAAGAACAGGTGCGCAACGAGTTAGCGCGGGTAAATGCGGAACATGCACCCTATTTTCGGCTCGATCCGGAGGTGTCGCGCCTGCAAAAAAAACGTTTTGAACAATTGGTTGCCGAACAGGTAAAAATCAGTCGCCACGACACCCAGTTCGATGATTTGGTGCGCAACCAGGCAACTTACACTGCCTTCGGGGAGCAACTGCTCGACCAGATTTACAGCCAGGGCATTGCCGATCCTACAGAAGAGGCTTTTAAAGATACGCCGGGATTTATTTATCTTATGTCTGGAAATACGGAAAAAAAAGTGCGGGTGCAGGAGGTGGGAACGATCAACCGCGCGCGCGATTTTTTAACGGATACCTTGCCTTTCAGTCCGCTCCGGCAACCGGAAATAATACTTCCGCTACTGGAAAAGTCATTGGTAATCAATGTGCAATACAGTGATTCTCTGACCATTATACATAAACGTCGCAAACTGGCTGCCGTGATGGGTACGGGTATTATGGTACACAAAGGCGAACTGATTGTGCAGCCCGGGGAAATTGTTTCAGCCGAAGCCGCGCAAAAACTCCATTCGCTGGAAGGCCGGTACCAATCCGAACAGGGGCCGTTTGTAATACCGGGAATGGGGTTGCTGGCGCTGCTGGTTTTTGCCGCCCTTTTATGGAGTGCACAAAGCGAAATCCCCAATGAACGGCGCGTATTTCCTTTTCTGTGCATCAGCGTTTTACTGCTGAGTCTGGGCGTCGGCTGGCTGGGAAGGGTAGGAGAGGCCGTACCCTTGTTGCTCCCCCTGTGGGCCTTGCCGCTGTTATTCCGGCAAACGATCAACCGCCATGCTCAAGGCAGGTATATCTGGCTTGCAGTCATGTTTCTGACGATGTTTGCCCTGAACTGGGCAAGCGGATGGCTTGCTATTCAGGCAGCAGGATTCGTGTCGGCGCTGTTTTTTCTGGAAAAACAAAGGAGTTGGAAGGCGAGAGCGCTGGCAACAATTGTTGTCTGGGTGGTCCAGATCGTCACCTTAACCGGACTTGACTTATCGGGGCAATTGCCGGGTACGATGCGTTGGGCCGATGGCGCGATTTTCCTGTTGTTGGGCGTGTTGCTTTCTTTTGCAGTGTATCCGTTGCGTCGTTTTGTGGAACAACAAACGGGGAATACGGTCGAATGGGACATGGAGGAAAAGAACACGGATTGAAAATCCGTGTTCCATTTTACATCCTCAAATCTTCCACCCGCACCCCCGGATACTTTTTAGCATCAAAAGAAAAAGTGCCCGCCGCAAATGTTTTATTGGAAGATAAACGGCTGATAACGAAGGAATAACGCGAGCCGTCCTTGCCAAATGCCTTGATGCTTTGAATACTTCCGGCCTTTTCATCGATGCTCAGGCGCATTTTGGAATATTCTGATTTTTTGTCTTTCGGCTTGAACTCTATCTGGGTCATCAATTTCCCGCCTTCCGAAATTTTATCCGTGACAGCGTACAGGAAATCACCTTTCTGGTAGCGCTTGAGCAGTTCTTTCGGGGTCATGAAACCATTGTCCGCGCCCGGATCTGCGTTGTTGATCTGCACCTCATTGTTCTTTTTCAGATACACCCAGGTCGTTTTGGCGTCGCTGACAATGACCTGCTGATCCATCTCCAGCCGGAACTTGTCGCCCTCCTGGCTGATCGTTCCTTTCTGCACTTCTTTGGGTTGTCCGGGAACCTCTATCGTCAGGCTGAAAGCCGCTTCGACCGTTTTGAATGCCTCGTATTTTTTGCGGATTTTATCTAATATCTTTTTTGCTTCAGGATCGTTTTTTTCAGCCTGAGCGCCTGATTGTGCCGAAAGTGCGCCCGTCAGCAACAATGCAAGCAAGGGAAATAACAGTTTTTTCATGTTTTGTTTTGCGTAGTTTTCATCAAAACGTAGCGTTGGGGGCAAAGTTGCTTTTTGATAGGTTAAAGATTCCTAAAAGGATTGAAGGGCACACGGATTTAAAGGATTGGACACAGATTTTCAATCCGTGATCCCTTTTTAATCTTAAGCCCTTGCAGGCCGGTACTTATTGGTGCGCCTGCGTTTAGGTGGAAACAGCATTTGCCGTGCATAGGCGCCGGTCAGGGCGCCGAAACCGGCCAGTAATCCGCCCATGAAGGCTGTTACCGTTATCAACTGCCAACTTTGCAATCCCATAAACAATTGCCCGATTTTTGCGGAAAGCATACCGCCATTGCCGAAATGGAGCAAAAGCGCCGCAACCAGCCACAGGAGCGACCCGGCGGCCGTACCCGTTAAAAAACTTTTTCCGCCGGACAGGGGGAATAAAAAAGAAGCAATGGCTGCAATGGGCGCCAGACCCCACCAGGGAAGTCCAACAAAACACAGGCAACCGAGCACGAGGATAAAAATCGTTATAAAAAGAGCATTTCTCATGGTGTCGTGTGTTTTATTGGTTGGAAACGAAGGTTTGTTTGCCTAAAATCCGCTCTGGCGCTTCATCGGGCCTTGAGAGGAACAACAGGTCGTAGTATTCACCTTTTGCCCAGGTATTCACCATGTTGTCGTAATATGGGCTGCCGGGATTGCCGGATTGTCCGCCGGGGTAGACGCGCATTCCTTTGACCTTTTCCCCGAGGTCGACGATCATACGCCAGGAAGGGCCGTTAGTTCGGCTGATAGCATTCGGGGTCGATTTATTGCCACCCACGACAATGTCTAAGCGGCTGAATGCATCGATCTGGGCCAGGTGTTTGAGCGCAAAACCCCTGTATTCACCCCAGGCGATTCGTTTTTCAGGGTTTTGCCGGAAATACGACTGCATGGCCCGAAAGGCTTCGTTGACGATTTCGGTGGCGGTTTCTCTTTGGGGTGTATTCTTATTGTCGAAGAAAACGTTGGCAGTATCCCTTTCCAGCAATTCGATGAAACGCCAGGCTTCCGGGAAAAGAATGGCCTTTTTTGGTCCCTGATCGCAACCATTTCATCCCAGGTTTTGAGGTAGCAGGAGTCGTACCAGATATCATACAAGGGAGGCGCAGTCAGCTTCTGCATCATAGGTATATTGCCATTCAGCGAGTTCTTTTGCCATTTTCTGGCCTTCTTCATCTAATTTGGATTGATCCAGCAACCGGAACATAGCAGGCAACGCATCTGCGGCGCGTTGGCTGTAATTGTCTAATTGCATGGCCTTCATGGAAGCGGGCGTGGCTTTTTGTAAAGTGTCTAAGCGGTCGTAAATCCGGCGGCTTCGGTAATCCTCAAAATCATTGCTGAGGTAATAATAAGGATAGGTAGGTGGGGTAGAGTGCTGATTGGCGGAAAAGACAAACCCCCTGGAAGGATTTATCATACTGGGCAGCATGTTTTTTGGGATATAATCCTGCCAGGCATTGGCCTTGCTGCTTCCATCCTGTACAAACCGACCCTGCTCGTGCGCCCTGACCGGAAACCGGCCCTGCACCTGTATGGCAATATCGCCGCTTCGGGTAGCAAAAACAAAGTTCTGGGCGGGGCAATCGAAACCGCTGAGCGCAGCCCGGTAATCCCTGTAGTTTTTCCCTGAATTGAGTAACAGAAACAACGCCATTTCATCCGGCTCCGGCACATCGTGCGTAATCCAGCGCAAAGCGCAATCGTACAAAGGATGCGCCGGGTCGTTGTCGAAGGTCATCGGCCCCCAGACAGTGTAGCGCACGGTATCATACACGGTTTCTTTTCCACGTACCTGAATAGTCTCAATTTCCTTGTTTGCTTCCTTTTGTTCGCCGTCGAGGCTGTATTTGGTGTGCCCGTCGTCGAGCCATTTAATGCGGTACCAGTCGGATACATCATGCCCTACATTGGTCATGCCCCAGGCGGTATTTTCATTAAAACCGATCACCACGCCGGGCACGCCGGGCAAGGAAACGCCGTAACAGTTCTGTTCGGGCGTATGAATCTGCACCTGGTACCAGATGGAAGGCAGGGTCAGGTTGAGGTGCGGATCATTGGCCAGCAGCGGGTGGCCCGATGCCGTTTTGGAGCCGCCCAGCGCCCAGTTGTTGCTGCCTTTCAGGTAAGGGTCGTACACTTCGCTGAAGTCGGCATCTTCAAAGGAGAGCGAACTGCTGTTTTCCTGCGATTCAGTGTAACTTATTTTTTTAGTGCCGGCAACCGGCGGCGCCACAGGCTGTTGGCTTTTCCACTGCCCGGTATCGGGAATAATCGGCTGTTGTTTGGGGTTCCATTCCGGGTAGAGGTAATCAAACGTTTCCCGGCCCAATTGAGCGAGTGTATTAGTGGCAGCCAGGTCGCTTTCACCGGCAGCCAGGTTTTCGGCCATACTTTCGATAACCAGCGCGGTTTTGAGCACATTCCAGGGTTCGGGTTTGTAATCCAGCAGTTTGAATTCGATCGGGTAGTCCGCAGCGGAAAGTTGCTCGATATAATCATTGACGCCTGCCGTATATGCTTCCAGCAAACGCATCCCTTCGGATGATTTTTGCCAGCCGATGAGCGCATTTTCAGCGGCGAAGACCATGCCGCGGCGGCGGCTCGATTTATCGATAGCCAGTGTGCGTTCGCCCAACACTTCCGAAAGCCGGCCTGCCGCTTTTCGGGTGGTCATGTCCATTTGCCAAAGCCGATGGGTGGCTGTCACAAAACCCTGTACCCGCATGGCGTCTTCCAGGTTTTGCGCAAAAATATGCGGCACCATCAGGTCGTCGTACACCACTTCGCAGGGCGCTTTCAAACCGCTGATTTTTTGTGTGGAAAAAGACGGCCCGCCGGCAGACTCGCCATTTCTCCAGAATCCCGAAAACGGATTAAAAAAAGAACCCAGGGGCGGCAGGCTTTTGTCTCCAACAGATTGTGGCGCCATCAGGCCCCATATCAGCAGACAGGTTGCAACTAAAGCCAGTAAAAATCGGAACAATCGCATGCGTCATGTTATTTGGTAAGTCAAGAATGGGAGCGAAGGTAAAAACCTGCGCGAAAACCCGCACCAACAAGCGCTCTATTTTCAAAAACCGTTTTTTTATTGGAAAAAATACCGCCTTGCTTTTAATGATTTTGCAAAAAACGTCCCGCTCAAACAAAGAATGATATTTTTTTAAAAATACCACTCTAAAAATTTGTTGCTTCAGCATAAGTTATCTTAAACTTGCACCAAGTAGTTTTTGTGTTTATTTGTTTGGGTTGGAGTCCCTCGCCGCAATAGGTTGAGGGATTTCTTTTTTGGAGACCCTCGCAAGGGGTTCCCTGACGCACGAAAGCCGGCGAGTTGTCTCGTCGGCTTTCGTATTTGCAGATAAAATTGAAGGCGTCTGAATGTTCAAAGACGGCCCAAAGCACCTGCCAAAGCGGTAAACTGGAATGGCCAAACAACCCAAACCCATTCAGGCATCCAGATCAGGAATGCAATCATGGCTACGGAACTCACAATAAAAATAAGCCAGTCGCGGCTCCGGTTCTCGGTGTATTCTTCGTTCTTTTTCATGTACTTAACCATTTATGATGGCGCAAATGTAGAAAACGTTGTGGGTTATTGTCGGATAGCGCCCCGTTTTTTTGAAAATTTGAAATAGTTTGAAATCGTTTTAAAAAAGACGGGGGTTTGTTTTTGGGAAAACCTGTTCCTTTGCAGAGGGTTTGAGGTGATGTTTGATGGTTTAGGGTAACCTGCCATAAGTTACCACATCAAACCATCAAACCGCTCGCAAACCATCAAACCACCCTCAAGCCATCAACTTTCTACAGCACTCAATCTATGATCCAGGTTTTTGTCACCGGAGGCACTTTCGATAAGGAATACAACTATATCACAGGCGAACTATACTTCAAGGACACCCACCTCAAGGAAATGTTCGACCGCGGACGTTCCGAAGTAGATATCGATATAAAAACCCTGATGATGATGGATTCACTGTCGATGCGGGATGAAGACCTCGCCATTATTTCCTACAATTGCCTGAAAACGCCGAACGATCGTATCATCATCACGCACGGCACCGACCGCATGGTAGAAACGGCTCGTGTGTTGGCAGAAGCGCAAATAGAAGGGAAAACAATCGTACTCACAGGCGCCATGATCCCTTATGCATTCGGCAATTCATCGGACGGGTTTTTCAACCTGGGCAGCGCGCTAGCATTTGTACAGGTGCTCCCTCCGGGCGTTTATGTCGTGATGAATGGCCGCTATTTCCACTGGAATCGTGTCCGCAAAAACCGGCAGTTGGGCAGCTTCGAGGAAATTCAGGATAACGACGATGCGAATTTTCAGGAGAGTTTGTGAGATTGTTTGATGGTTTGAGAGGTTTGATGGTTTGAGGTGGTAACTCTTGGCTTTACGTTACCACCTCAAACCATCAAATCTCAAAACCATCAAACCATTTCACAGTCCCCTGCTCCAAAACCCCAATTTCCCTCCAAAAAGCAATACATACAATCCGGCAGCCAAAACAGGCGCCAGGATGCTGACGGCCATAATCCAGAAATAGCGCCGGGGCACCTTGGTCGGCTCGATGGCCTCGGCCGCCAGGGCAATCAACAGCACGGACAATACGATAGCCCCTATCGTCAGCGTTAGTAGCGTTGCCAGGTAATCGTTTGAAAGCCAAAGCCCAAGCCAGACCACCATTTCAATTAAAAATATTTCGAGTAAAGTAAGCCGAATATTCATGTTTCAGGACGGCATTTGAGCCGCCGGGCAGCAAACAAAACAGATTTTTATGAATTTTAATACAGGTTTTTTTTACGCATTTTGCCTGGGTATCCTCGGCGCCTATCCCGTTTCAGCACAGGAAGGGCCGGCCGGAACCGAGGCAGAGTATGAAAAACAATACCAGGAGCGTATCAAAAAGGACAAATTGGACGGCGTGTATATCCCGAAAAATCTGGACGACGCCTTGCTTCAGTTGGATAAACTGACCACTCCGGAGTCGCGGGCAAAATTCAAAACCATCCGGGAAGACAGCGTCGTATATATCATGCACAACAGGCTGGGGCAGTGGATGATCCTCAATTGGGGCTTTTACGGAGGCTCCAGGCTATCCCATTATCTGAAAAGCGCGGGCGTGACGCACCCCGATGATATGGCCGACTTTCTCATTTTGGCCTATTCTCGTAAATTAAACGGAAAACCAGTGAATATCAAGGAATTAGCCACCGGTTTTCGTCAGAAGAGAAAACAAAAATTTGAACAGGAGAAGAAGAAAGGCAAGGTCATCAAAGAAGAAAAACGCAAAAAAAACGAGTAGCGCTTTCCAAAATTTCCGCTGTATTTTTTCCCGTATCCATGCAAACTTCAAAAACCCATTACTTTTGCGTTTGTTTTCAGGAAAAACCAACTCAAGTTTCAATCCCCAAACCAACAACTCAATACATGGCAAAAAAACTTCTCATCGTCGAATCCCCTGCAAAGGCAAAGACAATTGAAAAATATTTAGGCGGCGATTTCTCTGTGAAATCCTCTTACGGCCACATTCGCGATCTTGAAAAAGGAAACGATCTTGGGGTTGATGTAGCCAACGACTACCGTCCCAATTACATTGTTTCTCCAGATAAACAGAAGACAGTCAGAGAGTTAAAAGAGGCCGCCGCCAAAAGCGACGAAGTCTGGCTCGCTACGGACGAAGACCGCGAAGGAGAAGCCATCAGCTGGCACCTTTGCGAAGTACTCGGGCTGGACACCAGCACTACCAAACGGATCGTATTCCACGAGATCACCAAACCGGCCATTCAAAAGGCCATTCTTGCCCCGCGCAACCTGGACATGAATGTCGTGAACGCCCAACAGGCGCGCAGGGTACTCGACCGGCTGGTGGGCTGGGAATTGTCGGGTCTGTTATGGAAAAAAGTAAAAGGCCAGCTGTCTGCAGGCAGGGTGCAATCCGTTTCTGTAAAATTGGTCGTCGAACGCGAACGCGACATCCAGGGCTTTACGATCACACCTTATTTTAAAATTGTCGCCAATTTTTTAGCCAAAAACGCACAAGGCAAAGAGGTGTCTTTCAAAGCAGAATCCCCGCAACGCTTCGACAATCCGGCCGGCGCGGAAGATTTTCTGAAAAAATGCGTGGGCGCCAATTACAAAGTTGGCAATGTGGAAGTCAAACCGACCCGTCGCAAACCCGCGCCGCCGTTCACCACTTCCACGCTGCAACAGGAAGCCAGCCGCAAAATCGGCTTTTCCGTCAGCCGCACTATGAGCGTCGCTCAGAAACTGTATGAAGAGGGTTTTATCACCTATATGCGTACCGACTCGACCAATATGTCCGAATCGGCCCTGCAGGCTATGGGCGATGAAATCGTGAAACTGTACGGCCAGAAATACCACAACCTCCGCCGCTATAAAACCAAAAACGATTCCGCGCAGGAAGCCCACGAAGCCATTCGCCCGACCTATATGGATCGGCAGGATGTCAGCGGCAACCGCGACGAACAAAGACTCTACGAACTGATCTGGAAGCGCACGATGGCCTCTCAAATGGCCGACGCCGAACTGGAAAAGACCATCGTCGATATTACCATCAGCACCCAGCCGCAGGCCAAATTGGTGGCGGAAGGTGAAGTCCTGAAATTTGATGGCTTCCTTAAAGTTTACCTTGAAGGCACCGACGATGAAGACGAGGAAACAGCAGGTATCCTGCCACCGCTCAAAGTGGGTCAGCCGCTCGATATGAACGACATGACGGCCACCGAACGCTACACCCGCCCCCCTGCGCGATTCACAGAAGCCAGTCTGGTGAAAAAATTAGAAGAACTCGGCATTGGTCGCCCGTCCACGTACGCCCCGACCATTTCCAAGATCATGGAGGCCAACCGTGGTTACGTGGTGAAAGAAAGCCGCGAAGGCGAACAACGCACGTTCCAGATATTTACCCTGAAAAACGATCAGATCACGAAGTCGACCGGCAAAGAGATCACCGGAACCACCAAAAACGTGCTCTACCCCTTAGATATGGGCATGATCGTTTGCGATTTTCTGGACGAACATTTCAAAAAGGTCATGGACTACGGCTTTACGGCCAGTGTCGAGCGCGAGTTTGACGACATTGCGGAGGGAAAAATAGAGTGGGCAAAAATGATCGACCGCTTCTACAAACCTTTCCATGAAACGGTTGAAAAAACCCTGGCAGAAGCAGACCGGGCCAGCGGCGAACGGATACTCGGCGTCGACCCGGAAACGGGCCGCACGGTACTCGTGCGCATGAGCAGCCTCGGCAAACCGGTTATCCAGATCGGCACCGGCGATGAACTCGAAAAAAAGGAAAAACCGCGTTATGCCAACCTGCGACCGGGCCAAAACCTCGAAACAGTCACGCTGTCGGATGCGCTCGGGAGTTTTCAGTTGCCCCGCGTCCTCGGAGAATATGAGGGTGAAGCGCTGGAGGTAAATACCGGACGTTACGGGCCTTATGTCAAATTCGGCGCGCAGTTTATTTCCCTGCCCAAAGGAGAAGACCCCTTTGAAACCACCTACGAACGGGCCGTGGAACTCCTGCAGGCCAAGCAGGTAGCGGATCGTCCTTTAGGGCATTTTCAAAACCTGCCGATCACAAAAGGAAAAGGGCGTTTCGGACCTTTTGTCAAATGGGCCGATTTGTACGTCAATATTCCCGCCCGCTTCAATTTTGATACCCTGACCGAACCGCAGGCCATTGAAATCATCGAGCAAAAAATTGAGAAGGAAGCCAATCGCTACATCCAGCACTGGCCAGAGGAAAAAATCAGCGTCGAAAATGGCCGCTGGGGGCCGTATATCAAATACGGCAAACTCATCGTCAACCTGCCAAAATTAGACGCCGGCGCTAAAATGACCGCCGATCAGGCGCGTTCGCTCGAATTGGCTGAAGTGAAAAAAATTATTGAAAAAGAATATCCGGGCGTATTTGATGCCAAAAAAGCGCCGGCCAAAGGCGCCAAAGCGGGCGCCAAAACTGCTGCCAAGAAAAAATAATCTCTATGAGCAGCGAAGAAATCCTCCGCGATATAAAAGCCAAAAGGTTCTTTCCCGTGTATTTTTTGCACGGAGAAGAACCTTTTTTTATTGATCAGGTGGCCGAAGCCGTGGAAGCCAATGCCCTGCCCGAAGCGGAACGGGGATTCAACCAGACCGTTTTGTACGGCAAGGATGTAGACAATATTACGCTGCTGGACTATCTGCGCCGCTATCCCATGATGAGCGAACGGCAGGTGGTGATCTTGCGGGAAGCGCAGGAAATGAAAGGCCTGACGGAATTGACGGCCTATCTGGAAAATCCCATGCCCAGCACCGTTTTTGTTGTTTGCCACAAACACAAAAAGGTGGATGCACGTACCAAATTCGGCAAGGCATTGCTGGGGAAAAATATAGCCCTGCTGGAAAGTAAAAAGTTGTACGACAACCAGATAGCGGACTGGATCAGTTCTTTTTGCAAATCGCATCAGATGCAAATCGACGCGCCGGCGGCAGGTCTGATGGCGGAATACTTAGGCTCAGACCTTTCCCGGATCGCCAATGAACTGGAAAAACTAACCCTCAACCTGCCGAAAGGAACTGCCGTGAATGTCGGCCATGTGCAGGAATTTGTGGGTATCAGCAAGGATTACAACGTATTTGAAATGCAAAAAGCCCTGGCGCAACGCGACCAGGCAAAGGTGAGCCGCATCCAGCAGTATTTTGCCGCCAACATCCGCAAAAACCCTTTGGTGGTCACCATTTCCAGCCTGTACGCCTATTTTCCAAGGTGTATATGTTGCACTCCTTAAAAGGCGTCCCCGATGGGGAAGTTTTAAAAACCCTCGACCTGCGCTCCGACTGGTTTTTAAAAGAATACAAAATGGCGGCAAATAATTTTTCGCCAAGTCAGACAGTCGCTGTACTTTCCTTGCTGAAAGAATATGATTTGCGTTCAAAAGGCGTCAACAACGACAATACGAGTACGGACGAAGAAGCGTTGATGAAAGAGATGTTTTGGAGGATGTTGCATGGATAGCAGGGGGAGCAATCTTCTCCGCACTGATAACTAACAATGCAAATAATGGATTACCACGGATAAAAATCGCCAAAATCCACCGGCATCCGTTGACAGCCAGGCCTGCCACCCAGAAGACACCCGGTTGGGCAATTCATTAAGCGTTTGGGTTCCTGGCAACCCATTATTAACACTGATAACTGATAACCAATAACTGATAACTAAATGAGCGTCTTCACTACCTATAAAGTACAACCCGGCGACACCCTGTACGGCATTTCCCGCAAATTCGGCATGGGTGTGGATGAGATCAAAGCCATCAATAGCCTGAAATCCAACAACCTGAGTGTCGGACAAACTTTAAAGGTGCGCTCTTCGGGCGCTGTGGTTACGCCCGCACCTGCACCCAAACCAGTCACCCCGGCACCGCAACCAACAACCTCGTCTTCCGGTAGCGGTTCGTTTTCAACCTATAAAGTGGCGCCCGGCGATACGCTGTACGGCATTTCCCGCAAATTGGGCGTGGGCGTCGATGAACTGAAATCCATCAACGGCCTCACTAGCAACAACTTAGCCGTCGGGCAAATCCTAAAAGTGCGCTCCACAGGAAGCACAGTCACCCCGACGCCGACGCCGGTTCCAACACCTGTGCCACCAACGCCGCAACCGACAACGCCGCCTTTTACCGGCGACTACCTCAGCGCCAGGCTTCAATTTCCCGTAGAAGTAAGACCCGATGCCGGTTTTACCCGCTACCTCATCACCGTTCCGCTGCTCAATGGCGGACAGGTGCTCGCCAATATGCGCGACAACGTGAGTTACAGCCCGTACATGCTGTATCCGCAGGGCATTATGTACGGCGGACAATCGCAGATAGAACTCGATGTGGCCACCATTCAGTCTGTGGGACTGACCGCCCAGCAGGCCAAAGCCCTTCAATATGTATCCACCCACGAAGGCAAATTCGACGCCATCAACAGTTACGATAAAGCGATTTTTTCTTACGGTTTTATCCAGTTCACCGGCGCTGCTGCCGTTGGGGCGAGCCTGAACCGCGTCATGGCCAGCATGAAAATGTACGCGCCTGCGGCGTTTCAACGGGTGTTTCAACGCGTCGGCATCGATTCGGAAGGTTCTGTTACGGCGCCTTCGACCACCGTATTGTCCGACAACGGCGCAAAATTGCGCGGCGACGAAGCCTGGCTGTATATCCAGCGCAATATCCGCATGTACGGTGCTTTTGTGCAGGCGGGTTTTGAACCCTCCTTAGTGCGCGAACAATTGCGCATGGCCAACACCCTGTACATTCAAACGGCCCTGAATTTTAAATTGGACGTGATCCTCGGCGGCCTTCGGGTCGTTATACCGCGCCTCGGCGATATCCTGAGTTCCGAAGCGGCACTCACCGCAGTCTTTGCCATAGCGATCAACCAGGGCGTCGGCGGCATGAGCCGCATCGTGTCCAGCGCGGTCGGCGTCGTCGGCACTCAAAATGGACTGACTTCTCCTCAAATGCTGTCCCGCGTAGACGAACAGCAGGTGGTGCAATATATCGCTACCACACACGCTGACGAACGGGTGCGTACTCGCGCACAGGGTGTTTTGAACTCGGATTTGAGTTTTGGGAAAAACTCTTAAGGAGGTATAGTCATCGCAAAGTGGTTTTTAACGAGTATCACTTGCAATGCTCTATTCATCAAGAAAATCAATCAAGGAAATCTTCAAAGCCACTTTAATCTGGTTATAGCGCAATGAAAAAGGAACTGAAAATAGAAGACTTTAGTGCGTCGTTGTTTTGGGACGTGGACAAGTCGCAGTTGGATTTTGAAAAAAACGCCATGCATGTTGTCGAAAAAGCATTAAACCGTGGCACTTGGGAGGATTTCAAAACGGTACTATCCTATTATGGGCGGGAAAGGATTATTGAAATGGTAAAAAATATCCGCTATTTAGATAAAAGGACGGAACAATTCAGCAGTGTATATTTCAAAATTCCATTAAACGAAATGCGATGCTACAATTGGCGACAATCGAACCCCTCACACTGGGATTATTAAAGTCCTTGCTTGGTTTGAGGATGCCGAATCCCAGTCATTGCCTGATGTATTGGATAAAAAAGTAACATGGGCAAAAGTAAAAAAACGGATAGCACAAGCAGTTTCAGAACTATAACCCTATCACAGCAAAAGATATGCTGTTCTTTTAGTCCCTCCGTCACATCCTCGAATTCGACGGCAATCCAGTCACGGGCAAGGGCGGCGGCTCCTGGCGCTTCCGACACCGCATTTTGCAGGAGTATTTTGCGGAGAAGTGGGTGGAGCCGGAGATGGAGAACCAAAAGTGATAAAAACACAAAACCTGCCCCGGATCATCCAGCGCAGGCTTTTCATACAAACATCTCCCATTTCAACCACCCATCACTATAACCGTGTCATATTTTGCACCCCAAAAAACAAATCCCTCATAACCAATAAGTTACGAGGGATGTTTTGTAGCCCGTACGGGAATCGAACCCGTGTTACAGGAATGAAAATCCTGCGTCCTAACCCCTAGACGAACGGGCCTCTTGTCGGAAGCGGGGCAAAGATAAAAGCACCGGAGCATGAAAACCAAATACGCACGGATATTTTTTGAAAATAAATCCTGTATGGTCCCGCCGCACCCTGTTTGCCGACCTCGCCGAACAAGGTGCGGCAGGACGTTTAAAACCCCTGCCGCTGTAAAATAGCCGTTGCGCGCTGCACCATGGCAGGGTCGGTTTCCAGTTCCGGCGCATGGTGCGGTTTTTTGCGGGCATCGATCACCAAAGGCCCGCGACAACCCCAGTGTTTGAATTCCGAAAAGGAACGAACGCCGTATAAGTCATGGCTCGGGTTGGCCCGGGTGAAAGCCACCCAGACGAAGTTGTTCAAATTGGCCGCAGCAAAACGACTGTCATCCGTAAGCACGATCAATGGGATGTGTTGCAGGTCGAAACGCTCCAGCCACTGGCAAAGTTCCTCCGCCTGTTTTCTGGCGGTTTGTTCGTATTCAAAACGGGGGGCCTGAACCATCAGAATACCCGGCTGGTAAAAATGCGGCGCGTCGAATCCCTCCGGCAGCGAGAAATTCTCCGGCAATTCGGCTTTTAGGTCACGGCGGCTTTCGCCGCGGCAAGCCACCACCACTTTGGAACCGGCATTCCAGCCGGAGCCGGAATAATCCAGGGTGTCGATCGTTGTTTTTGTCTGGAAATGCAGGTCGCGGGTCCAGTCCACCCGCTCCAGCACGTGCCGGAAAAAATGTGGAATATCGTGCGTGTCTAAGGCCGGGTTGTCGTCGGCGGCAGCGATAAACAGGAATTTAGCTAAAGAAGTCTGCCCGCTGCCCAGGATACGGTTGGCGATGGTCAGGATTTCTTCGGGCACCCGTTCGCGGAACGGCATGTAGCGCTCATGTCCGATCGCGAGCAGCAAGGGGTGTACCCCGGCGGCATCGACGGCGTGCAATTCTTTCAGGCCGGGGAATTCCTGCGGCGTGAGCGGCGCGACCAATTCGTGGATCAGCCAGCCAAAACTGCTGTCTTCCATCGGCGGGCGACCGACGACGCTGAAATGCCAGAGCGGGTCTTTCCGGTGGTAAACTTTGTGCACGCGCATGACCGGAAAATCATGCGTCAGCGAGTAGTAGCCGAGGTGGTCGCCAAAGGGGCCTTCCGGTTTTTTTACATTTTTCAGAATTTCCCCGGTAATCACAAAATCGGCGTCTCCGCTCAGGAAATGTCCGTCGCGGCGCGTGTAGCGAAACCTGCGGCCGGCCAGCATCCCGGCAAAGGTCAGCTCGCTGAGGCCCTCAGGCAGCGGCATGATGGCAGAAAAAGCATGGCTGGGCGGCCCGCCCACAAAAATGCTGCAATGAAAGGGCTTGTCTAATTCGTTGTAGCGCGTATGGTGTACGCCGATGCCGCGGTGCAACTGGTAGTGCAGGCCGATTTCTTCGTTCGGAATGTATTGATTGCCAGAAAGTTGTATGCGGTACATGCCTAAGTTGCCGTGCATCGGGCCGGGCTGGTCGGGATCTTCCGTGTACACCTGCGGCATGGTGATAAATGCGCCGCCGTCCATCGGCCAACTTTTAATCTGCGGCAATTGATCGATGGTGGTAGTGCCGTATGTAACCGGACTGTCGCCCCAACTGCGCATCGGCAGCGCCGACAACGCCGTAAAAGGCGCTCCGAGGTACCGCAACGGACTTTTCAACAGGGCAGTGGGGTCTTTTTTGAGTTCGATCACCCGTTTCACCCGATCGAGGCTGTGCCGGAACAACCATTCGGTTTGTTTGTAGGTACCGTAAATATTGCTCACCGCCTGGAACGGGCTGCCTTTGACACGCTCGAATAAAATGGCCGGCCCCTGGCGATCAAATACCTGCCGGTGTACTTCCGCTATTTCCAGGTTGGGATCGACTTCTTCCCGGATGCGGAGCAACATGCCGTTGCGTTCGAGGTCGTTGACTGCTTCGCGGAGAGTGGTGTAAGACATATCTTAAGTGATCGTGAATGAGTGATGAATTTTTGCTGAGCGGTGAAGTAAATTTTGTTCTTTCTTAACATTCATTTTCTCCCCAGCGGTAACTTTTTAATTGAAGTCCGGCGAGGTCGAGCACCCGGTCGGTGACAGTTCGGGATATTGCCTCCAGGTCGGCTGGTTTGGAGTAAAACGAGGGGCTGGCCGGGCAAATGATGCCGCCGGCTTCGGTGACCGTTTTCATATTGTTGATATGAATCAGGCTGAGCGGCGTATCGCGGGTGACAAGGATCAACCTGCGCCGTTCTTTGAGCACCACATCCGCCGCACGGGTTACGAGGTCGTTGCTGATACCGGTGGCAATACGCGCCAGGGTTCCCATGGAACAAGGACAAACGATCATTGTGTCATACTGGGCGGAACCGCTGGCAAAGGGCGCAAAAAAGTCGTTTTTTTCGTAAAAATGAAAAGGGTAGGGGCTTAAATCCACCGGCCCGATTTCCAGTTCCCAATTCAGTCTGGCATTGTCGGAAAACACGATGCCCACAGCATCTAATTGCGAACCCAGCGTCACCAGCGTATCCAGCAGGGTTTTTGCATATATGGATCCGGATGAACCGGTAATCGCTACAACGATTTTTTTCATACCAGCCAAAACTGGAAAAGAGCGGCTTTGTTCAGGATGGGGACAAACTATTTCCCGAACCCGATATTCTTCCGCACAAACAAATTCAGTTTATCCTTTTCAAATGTGAATGTAGCCACGTCATCCGCCGTGATGGTGTGCATGCGTTCGTCTTCTTCCGGGCGGTTGTGCGCGATGCGCAGGTTTTGATTTTTAATCGCTTCCATGACGACCTGGCGGACAGCGCGGGCATTTCCGAAGTATTTATCGCGGAACTGATGCAGGAAATGAAGGTATTTGCCTAAGTACTCCCTGGCTTCTTCTTCTACGCGGTAATGCTCTTGCTGGAACATATACAGCGCTATTTCCAGCAATTCTTCCGGCGCATAGTCTTCAAAACGAAGAATTTTGTCGAAACGGCTGTTGAGTCCCGGGTTGGTTTTCAGGAAAATATCCATGTTTTCCGGGTAGCCGGCTACAAAAACAAAGAACTGCCCGCGGTGGTCTTCCATGCGTTTCAGCAGGGTCTGAATGGCTTCGTCGCCGAAGTCGCCCTGCGAGCCGCGGCCTGAATTGGTCAGCGCGTATGCTTCATCTATGAATAACACGCCGCCCATGGATTCTTCCACGCGTTCGGAGGTTTTGATGGCTGTCTGGCCCACATAACCCGCAACTAAGCCCTGGCGATCTGTTTCGACCATGTGCCCGCGTTCGAGCACACCGAGCGCCTTGTAAATTTTGGTGAGAATACGCGCCACGGTTGTTTTACCGGTGCCTGGATTGCCCACAAAAACGGTATGCAGAAAGAAACGGCCCAGTACATCGCGGCCTGCTTCGCGGTTGAAACGCACGAGGTGAACCAGTTCGCGGATGTCTTTTTTGATATTTTGCATCCCGATCAGGCTGTCCAATTCATGGAGGGCCGAAGTGAGCAGCGCCTCATCGACGGGAATATTGGGAAGCGGACGTTTCTGGGTAACTTTAACTTTATCCACGTCTTCCTTTAAAATAACCGTCAGCGCTTCCGACGCCAGGCTGCGCACCTCCGGGTTGCCCATCATGCGCAGGCCCAACTGGATTTTGGCTTTGTCAATCAGGTCATGCACGAAACGCGCATTGCCGAAAGCGCGGTCGCGGCTTCGGAAGGCTTCCGTAATCATCTCATTCACAAGGCCTTTCGCTTCTTTTGCCAGAATTACTTCTTTTTCATTGCAGGCATAGTCGGCAATCAGGCTGAGTTCCTGCGGCAGGTAATCGGCAAATTCAAAGGTCAGTTTGAAACGGCTGCGCAGGCCCGGATTGGAGTCGAGAAAGGTTTTCATTTCCTTGGGATAACCGGCAACGATCACGGCGAGGTCGCCGGGGCCGTTGGACAGTTCTTTCACCAGAATCTCGATCACTTCCCGGCCAAAATCTTTAGAATCTTCGGCGCTGCGGGCGAGGGAATACGCTTCGTCGATGAACAGTACGCCGCCGCGCGCCATTTCGATGGCGTCTTTTACTTTGGGAGCCGTCTGACCGATGTACTCGCCGACCAGATCGGTTCTGTCCACTTCGTGCACATGTCCTTTGGTCAGCAGGCCCATTTTTTTATACAGGCGGCCCATCATTTTGGCGACGGTTGTTTTGCCGGTACCCGGATTGCCGATAAAGATGGAGTGAACGTCAATACCGTCTTTTTCGGCAAAGCCTTTTTCTTTACGCAGTTGCAGAAACTGAATGTATTGCGCGTGTTCGCGCACCTTGGATTTGATCTCGTTCAGGCCGATGAGCGCATCGAGTTTGGAGAGCACCTCTTCAAAACTCTCGGTATCTTCCTCGTCGGGTTGCAGGAAAACCTGTAGACCCTTATCCGGTAAAAAGACGGCATTCACGCCTTCATCCCATTCCAGACCCACTTCAAAAGGCATAACAGCCATGAGTTGATCCATGAAAACGATTTCGGCGGTGTAGCGATCATTGCGCCACGAACCTTTCACATTGCTGCCCCAGCCGGCGGTAATTTTCATGCCGTCGTCGCTTTTTTCCACTTTGTGGAGGCGCACCACCTGCCCTTTCAGTTCGCGGGCATCGTTGTAAAATTTGATGAACAACTCACATTGCCACGGCTTGCTGAGCAGCAGGTTTTTCAGCGTGATTTCTGCGTAGATGTAACGGGTTTCTTCGCCGTAGAAACGTTTCATGTACTGGCGCTCAAACTCGGGAATATCGTCGTAAGGCCCTTCGTACATGCGCAGGGAAGTGATCTGGCAGTACGGATTGTCCGTTTTGCTGAGCGGCCGTCCGGCTTCTTCGATGTAAAAGTATTTGCTCGATATAGGTCGTTTCGAGTCGATCGAAAACCTGGCGGTATTTCTTTTTATTATCAGCTAACCATTCTGTTGAAGCATAAATCTTCAACTCCCTGAATTTCCATCGTTTAAATTCAGGTTCTTCATTCGTTGGTTGCGATTGATGGGTTCCGAATTGCATAACACAAGCGCTCTAAGATGTTTTATCATTGGGGCCAAACAGCCAAATGTAGGTGTTTTTTGTATTCACGCCCCGGGATTCTTCCTATTTTAGAAAAAAAATTTCAATTCGGCCATATTCGACAAAGGGAGAACAGCGCCGGTGTAGAAAACATCGTAAAAGTATATTTGATAAAACCTTCTGATGTTTGTGGTGTTTGAACGCACAGAAATTACCTTTACACCCCCTCTTGAAGGATTTAGAGATAAATGGCTACAGTTACTTTTCAATTCGAAGATACCCACATACCCTCAAAAACAGTGACGGGCGATTTCCTGGACATGTCCATTCTGGAACTCACCGAGGAGTACGATGTACACCTGAATCACAATTGTGGCGGGGTTTGCGCCTGCTCCACTTGCCACGTTTACATTGAAAAAGGCGAAGAATTTCTGGAAGAAATCTCTGATAAAGAGGAAGATTTTATTGATCGCGCCAACAATCCGCGTATCGAAAGCAGGCTGGGTTGCCAATGTATCATACTGGATGAAGACGCCCAAATCACGGTCACCATTCCTGACCAAAGTGGGATAATTGGACACGAACACTGAGTTTGGTGTTTCGTGTGTGGTGTGTGGTGTTTGGGGGTGCTTCGCTTTTGGCTTTTACCCACGACCCTAAAGCACCCCAAACACCACACACGGCCAAAAGCGGAGCCCTCGAAACACCAAACACCATACACTAAACACCAACGTATGCCTTTTCAAGATTTTGACAATATGCCCATCGGATGGGCCGAGCACGAGGATATTGCCATGGCGTTGTACGACCGTTTCGGCGACGATTTTGATGAAAGTAAAATTTACCGGATTCGTTTTACGGAATTGCTCCAATGGATCATGGAAATTCCCAATTTCGAAGGCAAACGCGAGGATTCCAATGAAGGCCACCTGGAGCAAATTCAGGCAAAATGGGTGTACGAATGGCGAACGAACAACAAATAGGCAATCAGGAACACCTGCCTGAAGTAGGTTTGCAGGCAGTGGTCAGTACGATCCCGTCTGATCTGACTGTCGTCGCGCCTGTAGAGATCGAACTGGTGCATTTGTTCGATAAACTCCGCGCCGTGAAAGCATTCGTTTTTGATGTGGACGGCGTTTTTACCAATAATACCATACAAGTAACAGAAACAGGCGAGCTGCTGCGCACAATGAACGTGCGCGATGGCCAGGTTATCAAATGGGCTATCGAAGCAGGATACTATATAGGTGTCATCACCGGAGGGCGCTCGGAAGGCGTTAAAATAAGGCTGACGGCGCTCGGTATCACGGAATACTATTCCGGTGTCAAAGATAAACTGCCTGCGTTTCAATCTTTCCTCGACCGCACCGGCATGTTATCCTCCGATGTGTGCTACATGGGCGACGATATGCCCGATATTCCGGTCATGCGCCGTGTGATTGTTTCGGCCTGTCCTGCTGACGGGGTACCGGAAGTGCTGGAAATCAGCGATTATATTTCTCCGCTCCCGGGCGGAGCGGGTTGTGTGCGCGACATTATTGAAAAGGTGATGAAGATACAGGGCAAATGGCCGGAGTACTAGAGAAGTGAGAAGTGAGATGGTGAGAAGTGAGAGGATAAGAGGTGTGAAAAATGTATGATATAATATCTGAAAATTTCGGACTTTGTGCCGCATGAATCAGGTGTTGGCTCTTATCCGTCTGTTTCGCTTTCCGAACCTGTTGATTGTACTGCTCACACAATTCATTCCCTATTGGTTCGTATTGCGCCCTGCCATCTTAAAAGCAGGCGGGCTACCTGTATTAACGCCCCTGACTTTCGGGCTGATTGCCGCTGCTACCATTTTGACAACGCTGTCAGGTTATATCCTCAACGATTACTATGACCGGGAAATTGACTTGATTAACAAACCAGACCGGGTAATTTGGGGACGTTATTTGCCCGCTCCATTTGCGCTGGTTTTATATTCCGGTCTGGTGATCATAGTTCATGTGCTGGCATTTACCATCGACCAATCCCTTCGTCCGGCGAACCACTGGCCGCTGTGGGTATTCCCGGGCGTATCATTTCTATTATTTCTCTATGCCTGGCAACTTAAATGCACAGCCATCATGGGTAATTTTTTGGTGTCTGTCCTGTGTGGCGTTGTGCCGATTATAATGATATTCCCGGAGGAGCGCCCAATATGGCTCACTTCATTTATTCAACCGGAAGCCATGCAGAATGCGGTGAGCTCCGTCTGGCTGTACGCGTTGTTTGCTTTTATGACCAATCTATTGCGGGAACAAATAAAGGATTTGGAAGATTTTCCGGGAGACTCCCAATGTGGTTGTGCCACCCTGGCAGTGCTGAAAGGGCCTCGTTTTGCCAAAAAACCTGCCGGATTTACGGGCTTGACCCTGAGTATCCTGACAGGTTTTCTGTTGTTTTTCTGGCAGCAAACAGATGCCCCGGACTGGCAAATCGTTGCGGGCGGCCTGTTGTTGTTGTTGCCGGCACTTATTGCCACCCTGATTATCTGGAACGCAAAAGGAAAAGACGACTTTCGCCGCGCCAGTTTGCTGGTGAAAATCCTGATGGTTGCGGGGTTGTTTTTGTTATTGCGTTCCTGGCCCGATGACCTCGGCAGCCTGGTAGAAACGGACTGGGTACTGTATTAAATCAACTGATTTTGATACGCTTTTTTTCGGAAGCACGTATAAAACACTTGACTTGAATGTCATTCCCGATACACCCGGGCACTTTTTTTATGTTTTTTGCTAAAAACCTGAAAATCAATACCGATAATTGCCCCAAGTATTAGATTTTCGCTGGTAGAATTTTAACCTTGCACCATGAAAAATAGCATTTTATGAATTCTAAATCTCTTGTATTCATCGCCTTTGCTGTATGGAGTGCTATTTGTTGGCGCTGGTATGTGTGCAATATCAAAGAAGCCTGTGTTGAAACCGCCGCTTCGATGGTAAGCAACGGGAATAACAGTGGCATTGAACCCGCTGAAGATACCGCCCAGACTTCTGATATCCAGCCGCTTACCCATTCGGATAACAAAACTGCCGCAGGCCAACGCGCGCAACAACCCACCCAACCGTTATCTTCTTCCCGTATCAACGAGGTGCAGATGGAATTTGTTGAAGACCGCATGGTTATCCACTTTCCGTATAATTCCATACGCAAGGAAGATAATATGTCCATCGACGATTACCTCAGCCGCCTGGCATCGGAACTGATATCCTCGGGCAGCAACGTCTCCATTACCGGTCATACCGATTTCGTGGGCGACGCCAAATTCAATAAGCAGTTTGGATTGCAACGGGCGAACAGTATCCGGGCCATCCTGATTAAAAAAGGAGTGCCCAAAAGCCAGATAAAAACACACTCTTTTGGAGAATCCAAGGCAATTGCCACCAACGACACTCCCTGGGGACGGTATCAGAACCGCCGGGTAGAAATTCGTGTAAACAATTGATAATCATCTAAATAACCCACCTTATCATGTACGAACAAGATATACGCCTCGGTCCCGGAACGGGTACTTTTACACAGCATACGTTTGAAATACTGATTATGCTGTTCGGCGCTTTCCTGCTGGGGCTTTGGCTTGGCTGGATCCTCTGGAACCGGTATAAGCAGGAATTGGAAAAACTGCGACTCGACAACCAAAGCCTGAAAATCACTTCGGACACCCTGATGGCCGACTTGACCGCTTTAAAAACAAAATTCAGCGCCCTGGAGACCGACAATAGTAATTTATCGACCCAGGTAGTGAGCCTGAATCGCAATAACACCAATTTGCGCGATCGGGTTTCTCAATTGGAAGCGGAATTGCTTGAAACAAATTCCCGCAACCGGCAGGTCGAAACCGAACTGGGCCTTACCTATAACCCCGATACTTTGGCCGCAGACGATGTGCCTTTGGAAGTAGTGGAACAGGATTTTTCGGAAACACCCGCAGAAACGGATGTGGTAACACCGGTAACCGTCATTATGCCGCCGGAAGAGGGCATGTCCATTGTCATTTCAGCAGGCACGACCCCGATTGGTGAAGTCATTATTCAAGATACATCCTCCCAATCAGAAGTATCGATCGAATTCCAGGATAAAACAGAATCAGCAGAAATCCATAATGAAGGTCAGGGCGAGCGGTCTACAACAACCGTATCGCTTTCCGAACCGGAGATCATGGTCATGGGCGCCGCAGCCGGTATTCAGGATGATCTGACCATCGTGGAGGGAATCGGCCCGAAAATACAAATGCTGCTCAATCAGTATGGCGTACACACCTACCGGCAACTGGCGGACACGCCTGTGGAACGACTTCGGGAAATACTCTCCAATGCCGGCCCGCAATTAGCGATGCATGATCCGGGCACCTGGCCTTCACAGGCTAATCTTGCCGCCAACGATCAATGGGATGCGTTGAAATCAATTCAGGGGTTCCTGAAAGGGGGGAAGAAACCTACCTAATCAACCCCCCCCCCCCCCCCAAACCCTCTTCCACGAGGCGGCGGCGGTTGGCTGCTCGGCCCGATAGTCGTTGGTACATCTTCCGGGCGGGTGTTGCCCGTTTCAGGTAAATTGCTGTCTAAAAAACGCCAGGCAATACCAATTCGGATTGCGCCGAAGGGTTGAGGATGCGATGCGGTCTGGTAAAACACGTCTGATTTATTCCAAAGCGTGTTGAGATTTTCGTAGCGGAAGAAAAAACGGAACGACTGCACTTTGAATGCTGCAAAAACATCTATCCAGGGGTAGGGCTTCTGCGTGAGTGTGTCCTGCAAGTGAAATTGCCAGGTAAGGGGCTGATACGCATCCGGCCGGAATTCGCTGTTGATGCGAAAGTCCGCGCCGATGTTGAGCAGCATACGTTTTTTGAATATTTTACCAGAAAAATACAGGCTGTTTTTGCTGAACCAATCGGGCATGCGCAGAATTTCAGCGCGGTTGGTTCTTTGCACGGCAAGCGTATTGTCCAGGTGAAAATTGCCTACCCTTATGTTTTCACTCACTAACAATTGTGCAACCTGAACGGCAGCGCTTGTCTGGGTTGCGAGGCTGTTCTGATCGTAGTAAATATAGTTATTCAGCAAATGGGTACGGGCTGTCACTTCAAATCCAATTAAAGGCAGCGCGTAACTGCCCGAAATCGTGTTCTCCACCGGTTTTTCAAAACTGTTGTTCCAGAAAGGGCGCTGACTCACGAACAGCCGGCGCGACAACAAACCTGCCGGGTAGCGTTGGCTGAGCAGACTTGCCTTCAAAATACCGGCATTGCCAAGCCCCAGGACGAGGTTGCCGCGCAACTGGTATTCGCCGATATTTTTCAGGATACCCAGCGCCGCATCTGCTGTCAGCGCAAATCGCTCGGATGGCGTGATGCCAAACTGCCCGTTCAGAAACAGGTTGGAAAAAGCCGATTTTTCGGGTTCCTGCCGCAGGCTGAAATAACTATGGGAGATGCCTACTGCCAGCACATCGGAAGGCCGGCCCTGGGTTTTTGATTTGAACGTATTGACGGTGAACGTATTATCAATACGATCGAGTTCGATGTAATTGCGAACACCCCGCCTATCAACCAGAAAATCACCAAAAAAGGCAGAATCGCTTGCGATACCTTCCGTCGCGTCGCCATCTGAAAACTTCCAGTTTTGCGTCCTCCACGCGAAACTGTGGGTGGCGCGCAGCACCCGTTTGCCCGCTTCTTCGTCGCCTGCAAAACGCAGGTGTTGCGTGAGATGCAGCGATTGATCGCCGTGGCGGGTAAGCGCTTTGAGTTCGGGCAAATGAATAGCGGCATTGATAGGCCCTGTAAATTCTTCACCTCCAAATGCAGTGTCGGAAACAATGCCGCCATTATCCTGCTGGCGGTTGACGTTTTTTGAAAAAATTAAAAAACCGTCGTACCGGCTACCAACGGGTATCCATAGTCCCATCACCAGCGCATTATGTTTGGCGCGTTGATAACGGAATTGGCCGAGGTTGTTGATCGTCCGGTAATCCATCGAAAAATTGGCGCCTCCTGAAAAGGTGCGGGCCAACCGGGCATTGAGCATACCTTCAAACTGGGTGCGCCCTTGCGAAAAAAATACTTCGCTGAATGAACGGCTGTTGCGGTAAAAACGAAGGTCGCCCGGCTGCAGGTTGTACAGGTCAAAAACATGCGTGCCGACATCGAAACCCAGCCGCGCCGGCGTTTCAAAAAAAAGCGGCCGTGCAGGTGTGCCTAGGTTGCCCAGTGTTCCCCAGTCGATCGGCATCCGGCGCGCGGGATCATAAAAACGAAAATCCCGTTCGGGCAGGGTGTCGGAAGCAGGGTAGAAGCGTTCCGGTGCGTGTGCAAAACTGAAAAGCAGGGGCATGGTATCGACCACCGTCCGGGTGGTAGTACTGGCTGCAACCGGCTGCTGTGCCTGTATACAAGTCGCGATACCGCAAAAAAGCAGTACAACAACCCTTGAAACGAACTTAGACCAAATGGCTAAGGGTACATTCATAGCTCGTGTATTGATGGAGAAGCCTGATCAGTAACGCTCCAAACAGATTTTTCGCGGTTTCGTGCATTCGATTTGGCGACGTTTACTAAACTTTTAAAGTTTAGTAAACGTATGCTCGGCTTAACCCATGGATAAAACCTAGCGGTGCAAAGCATAATTTTATGATTCAATGATGGCGGGGTTCATACCCATCGTAGAGAAACCACCGTCATGGAAAAGATTTTGCATGGTTACAAAGCGCGTCAGATCGCTGAACAAGGCCACACAATAGTTGGCGCAATCTTCTGCGGGAGCATTGCCGAGGGGAGACATTTTGTCGGCATAATTGTAAAATTCCTGGAAACCTTTGATGCCTTTCCCGGCAGTTGTCATGGTCGGCGATTGCGAAATCGTATTGACACGCACGTTTTTTGCCGTACCGTAATGGTAGCCGAAACTGCGGGCGAAAGATTCCAGCAGCGCTTTTGACTCTGCCATTTCGGAATAATCGGGGAATACGCGTTGCGCGGCGATATATGTGAGGCCCACGACACTGCCCCAATCGCTGATGGCATCCATTTTCCACATGGTTTGCATCATTTTATGGAAGGAGATAGCGCTGACATCGAAGGTTTTTTGCATCCACTCGTAGTTGAGATCGGTATAAGATTTGCCTTTGCGCACATTGACAGACATACCGATGGAGTGTAATACAAAATCAATTTTACCTCCGAAATGCTCCATACTTTTGGTAAAGAGGTTTTCCATGTCTTCAATAGAAGTAGCATCCGCTCCGAAAACGGGCGCATTACATTTTTCTGCAAGGGCATTGATTTCCCCCATGCGCATGGCTACGGGTGCATTGGTGAGCACAATTTGCGCACCTTCTTCTACACAGCGTTCTGCGACTTTCCATGCGATGCTCTGACTATCGAGGGCACCGAAGATAATTCCTTTTTTTCCAGCGAGAATATTGCTCATCGTGAGTGTTTTAGTTCAAAATTTAGCCCGCAAAGATAGAAAAGCCAATGAGTAAAGATAAAAAACTGTTTTTTAACTGCGTTTTAATCGCTGAATAGGCGCCGCTTTAGCAGCGCTTAACTTCGGGGCCTTCACCTTTGTATCAAGTTCAGTGAGCAACAGTTCTACAACAAAAAACCGGATAAGGCGCTTACAAGGCAAAGGGACAAAGAACATCCCTACTGAACAGATTGCTTGTAAAACGTCACTCCAAAAATCAAATTAACCAATGTTAGTCGAAGAAACTCTCGCCACCCCGTCCTCCTTTCGTTTTACCGGACGCGCACTTGCTACTATGCACGAACTGCCCGCAGCAGGCCCATGGCCATCCGATCTCACACAAGAACGTTTAATTCAGGTAGAGCAAGCCATGCATTTCCATTTTGAATGGCAGGTGTCTGGCGCGCTGGTGCCATTGCTTGACCGCGGATTCCGCTGGCGCATTCAGGTGTATTTTGAAAAATGGGGCATTAGCGAGTCTGCTGTCGCGCCGAATGTCACCGTTTCTTATATACCTGTAAGCGGGCACACATACCGCGCCGTTATCAACCTGCCGGCCAATTCGCTGAGCGAAGGTGTGTACGACATGGTAGCTGTGCTGCGCCTGTATGATGCTTCCGGCAAGCCACTTCCTGTTGCCGGTTTTGAAGAACTGGGTAAATTCCAGGTGTACGAGCAAGCCTAATGCTTTCGCAACCAGTTGATTGAAAAAACCGCCTTCATACCGATTTGTCGGCAGGAGGCGGTTTTTTTTCGTGTTTCGTGTTTGGTGTATGGTGTTTCGGGCGCTTCGCCTTTGGCAGTCGTTGGTATTTTGGCCAAATTTTCACAAAGGCTGAAGGCGGAGCGCCCGAAACACCATACACTAAACACGAAACACTCGCCAAAAGCGAAGCGCCCTAAACACTATACACCACACACCAAACACCAAAAAGTCATGCCAAACAATCAAAAAGACAAACGTACCAAAGACCAGATCATCCAATTGCTGGACCGGGCATTGGAGCAGGAAGAACGCCTGGGCGAAAAAATAAGTACCCTGGAAAATGAACTGGCTACCTGCCGGAAAAAGGTCGACAATCCGATCCATGAATTTGCAGAAGAAGCGCTTGCTTCCAGCAAAATTTCCTTCCGCATCGATTATTACCGCACTTCGGAAAACGGCCCGCTCAAAGGGGTGATCGAACATTTACCCAGCCGAACCAATAAATCGTTTGCGGGAGACGGCCTGCGTATTTTTTCCAAGTTTATAGCAAAATACTTACCGGAATTGGAGCGGGTTCAACAGGACACCGGTGTCGTAGCGGCTAAAAACAACCCGCTACCCGAAGTGCCTGTAGCCACAACGCCTCCTCCAGAGGTTACGGCACGCCCAGTACAACCCAGACAAAGTTTGCTGAACCGTTTGATAGTAGAATACAAACAGGCAGAGATGTTAGAATCAGTTGAATGACCTGATCGTTTTCAGGGCTTCCATATTCTGCTTCTGCGTACTGATGCCCGTATGCCTGGCGGTGGATCGACCATGCAGGGTACGCATTTCACCTGTTTGCCAGTTCATCCGGCGTTCGTAGTCTGTGCAGTGCGGACAACGCCAGATCACCCAATCGCCATCGCGGTGGCTGGTGCAGTGGTGGGTGTCGGAAGGGAGACCTTTAAATGAGATAGAATCCATTATTAAAAGCGCTTGTGTAAATGGCGTAATATCTATGTAAATCCATGGAATAAGATTGGATTTTGATAAATATGCGCCACATACAAATTAAAAAATACGGTTTTGGAGTGCCGGCTTCAGGATTCTGTAAATGATATGTTGACAAAACTACCTGAAAAACACCGAAAGCGCAACAAGCCCCGGGATTAATTTTCAATATTTAAACATAATAATCTTAACAGAGTTATAAATTTAACAATCACAAGGTATTTTATAGGATAAAAAAGGTTCACGTTTCATTCGAATGTCGCATTAATGACATAACCGAAAACAATACCCCATGTCCATGAATAACCCAAAAGTGTTGCTTTGCGGCAACCACGACGCTCTTTTCCAGACCATGCGGTTGAGCAGTGCAGCTGCAATCGAGGTTGAACAATATTCCGGACAGCATGATGCTTTCCATTGGAATTCATTACAGGAAATAGGTATGGTGGTCGTACTCCATGCACCACCACAGATAGATGGCTTGCCCGTGGTGCGCAACTGGAAACGGGAAAATCCGGACATCCCGGTAGTGGTTGCTACTTCCGATTATTCCGGCGCAACGACCAGGCTGCTTTTTAAATCCGGGGCAGTGGATGTACTGGAACTTCCAGCTGACCAGGATCGTATGCTTGCTTGTTATGAGGCATATCTGCCTCAATTCAGATCAAAACGCCCTGTATCTCCCAAAAAACACCACCTGTCCACTGCAAAAATGCTGATGACTGCCGTGACCCCCGGTATGTTGCTCGCGGGGGCTGGTACGGCAATGTCCTCACCAGGAACCTTTCTGCCGGTACAACACCAGATAGAACAAGGTATTGAAGATACCTCCGGCGGATTTGATATTTCATTTTTCGGCAACCTGCAAATCCGGTTCCGGGGGCGCAAAATTGAATTGACCAATCAGGCTAAACTGTTGTTTGCCTGCTTAGCCTATCACTATCCTAAAGCCCTTTCTCGCGATTACTTAGCCAAAATTTTCTGGCCAGATAAATATGAAAATGCACCGGAAAGCGCCCGAAGAAGTCTGAATGTGGAATTGGCGCATATCCGGTCGGCATTCCAGGAACAGGCTGGGGTAGGGCGCGATTTTATCCGCTTCGAGCAAAATGCCTACCGCTTGCAGAATGACTGGCAACTGCAATCAGACGTGCTGGAATTCAAGAATTTATATAAAAAAATTCAGGAGTGTCAGCGCCTGGGCGCGGCTATCCCGGAGGATATGCTTCAGGAATCCATTAAAATTTATTCGGCGAATTTTCTGGACGATTATGCCCCGGATACTTACAACTGGATTGATGTGGAAAGGCAGCACCTGAGTTCTGTTTTTGAACAGATTGCCGACTTGCGCAGCGAACAACTTTGCCAAAAAGGCAATTTCTGGGAAGCAACCGCCGTATGCAGCGATATTCTTTCCCGTGATTTCCGGATGGAAGCCATTCACCGCCGCGCCATGCAGTGTTATGCCAGCCTCGGTATGCTTCACAAAGTGGAAATGCAGTATAACCTATGCTGCAAAATGATGGAACAGGAGTTTCAGTCGAAACCTTCGCCGGAAACCATCCGTTTGTACGAAGAAATCAAGAAGGGGAATGGCTGAACAACATAGCCTGCATCGCGAACTTTTTGGAGGGGGCGTATTGATATCCGTTTTTAATGTTCGATCAAATCGATCAACCGATTTAGTTCCGCATCATTTTTGAATGTTACCACCAATTGCCCTTTGCCTTTTTCATCGCGTTTCAGTTGCACTTTGCCGCCGAAAAAAGCATTGAATTTGTCCTGGATTTCGCGCAGGTGTGGCGGCAGGCTTTTGTCAGCCGCAGATTCTTTGCCTTTTTTGTTTTCCTGGTAACTGGCAATCAGCGCTTCGACGGCGCGAACGGACAAATCTTCGGCTACAATCTTGTGGTACAAGGAGTTACGCAGGGCAAAGTCGTTCACACCGGCAAGTGCGCGGGCATGGCCCATCGAAACTTTGCCTTCGATCAGGCCGCGTTTAATATCTTCGTCTCCTTCAAATTTGAGCAGGCGCAGGTAGTTGGTCACTGTACTGCGTTGTTTGCCGACACGGGTGGACAGCATTTCGTCCGTCAGTTCAAACTCTTCTTTCAGGCGACCGTAAGAGATGGCGACCTCCCAGGCATTCAGGTCCTCGCGCTGAATATTTTCAATAAGCGCCATTTCCAGCAACTCCTGGTCGTTGGCGAGGCGCACATAAGCGGGAATTTCTTTCAGTCCGGCCAACTGGCTGGCTCTGAAACGGCGTTCACCGGAAATAATCTGGTATTCTTTATCCTGCAGGCGGCGTACCGTGATCGGCTGGATGATACCGTGGGCAGCAATACTGGCAGCTAACTCTCCCAGCGTCTCTTTATCGAATTTCTGGCGCGGTTGTCCGCTGTTTGCCTGTATTTGTTCAATAGGCAGCAAGGCCACGGTGGTGGCGAGTTCGCGCACGACTTCCTGCGGGTTTTCCAATACTGCTTTTTCTAATTTTGCAGAATTGCCGAGCAGGGTTTTAATGCCGCCCGTATCAAATTTCTTTGCCATTATTCGTAGGTGTGCAAAAGTTAGTTAATACTAAATCTTCTGTAACTCATTGATTTACATTGCTTATTGCCCTTTGCAATTTTGCCTTTTAACTTACGATCAATTGCGCCGCAAAAACTCTTCGGCGAGGTTGAAAAAGTTGGTAGCGCCCTTGCTGTTCACATCATACAATGCTACCGGCGTGTGCGACATAGGGGCTTCCGCTACCCTTGAATTGCGGTGAATAATGGTTTCAAAAACATAGTCATTGGAACTGTTGCGCACTTCTTCTACAATAGCGTTGGCAAGGCGCAGGCGACTGTCGTACATGGAAATCAGCAATCCTTCCACCTGAAGATTCGGATTGAAACCCTGTTTGATAAGGGAAATCGTATTTTTCAACTTCGCAAGCCCTTCAAACGAGAACATTTCGCATTGCACCGGGATCAGCACCGTATCGGCAGCCACTAAGGCATTGACCGTGATCAGACCCAAAGACGGCAGGCAGTCGATAAAAACATAGTCGTAATCCTGTTTTATTTCTCCGACAATGCCGCGCATGATGTATTCGCGGTTCGGGCGATCCACCAGTTCCAGTTCGGCGCCAACCAGGTCGATGTTGGAGGGCAGCAGAAACAGGTTGGGGGTTTCGGTTGCCATTATTGCCTGCCGCGGATCAGTGCCATGCACCAGGCAATCATACAGGCTCACATATTCGGATGTGTCTGCCTGGCCTACGCCGGAAGAAGCGTTTGCCTGCGGATCGGCGTCGATGAGCAGCACTCTTTTTTCCAGAATTGCTAAAGAAGCAGCGAGATTGATCGCAGTAGTCGTTTTGCCTACGCCGCCTTTTTGATTGGCTATTGTGATGACTTTTCCCATATCTTTAAGCATGGTCGTTCGCTTTTAAGGTTCTAATGTTTTGATTTTCAATGGATGATCGGAGCCTTTCCTTCAAAAGGAAGGAATAGAATGCGGGCAAAGATAATTTCAACCCGTACAAACCGGCGTATAAGAGCGGTTTTAGTTATCCCCCCGTTTTCCACATGTTGCTAACATTTTTTGGTTATCGGTTATCAGTTATCCGTTATCGGGCTTTCAGGCCGGGAATTGGTGAATATAGGCGCATTCTGTTCCCTTTTGGTTTTGTTATCAGTTATCTGGTTCTGCATAGGGAGTTGGATGATGCATACTTACACGATACCGGCCTGAAAGCCCGATAACGGATAACTGATAACCGATAACTGACTGATAACAAAAAAAGGGCTACTTTTGCACCGTAATCAATTTGACCAATGAGCACCGAAATGAACCAGAAACACCGAATTATATCAGAGACTCCGCCCGACGTAATACCCGGAGCCGATTCGCAAGGGATAGATGATGCCGAAGACGCGCCTCAGACAGACGAATTTTATGAGCGGCATGAGATCGTTGCAGACCCGAAACAATCGCTTATCAGGCTCGATAAATTCCTGATTGACCGGCTGGCAAATCGCACGCGCAGCAAATTGCAGACTGCCATCAAGGCGGGTTCCGTGAAAGTGGATGATAAGGATGTAAAACCCAATTACAAGGTAAAACCGGGCAATGTCGTATCCATCATCCTGCCCAGATCGCTGGAGGAGTCCTATCATATCATGCCCCAGAACATCCCGCTCGATATTGTGTACGAGGATGAGGATTTAATGGTTATCAACAAACCCTTCGGCCTTGCCGTGCATCCGGGTGTGGGCATTCCGAACGGCACTTTGGTGAACGCGGTCGTATGGCACTTGCAGGAGAGTATGAAAGACCTGCCTGTAAAAGAAGGAAATGAATCGAACCGGGCCGGAATTGTGCACCGCATTGATAAAGACACGACGGGCTTGATGGTGGTGGCTAAAAGTGACTTTGCCATGTCCCATTTAGCCAATCAGTTTTTTCAGCATACCATCGAACGGCGGTACCAGGCCATTGTCTGGGGCGATGTGGAACCCGATAAAGGAACCGTGAGAGCCAACATCGGACGCAACCCAAACGACCGGCGCTTGTTTATGACTTTCCCGGAAGGAGACGATGGCAAATGGGCGGTCACACACTGGCGCGTGCTGGAGCGGTTTTATTACTGCACCCTCGTGGAATGCCAGTTGGAGACCGGACGAACGCACCAGATTCGGGTACACATGAAATCGATAGGCCACACCTTGTTTGGCGACCCGCGTTATGGCGGCAACCAGATTTTAAAAGGAACCTTATATTCAAAATACAAGCAGTTTGTAGAAAGCAACCTACAACTGCTGCCACGCCAGGCCCTGCATGCCAAAGTACTGGGCTTCAAACATCCGCGTACCGGTGAAATGCTCCGTTTTGAGTCGGAGTTGCCCAACGACATGCAGATGGTGATCGAAAGATGGCGTACCTATTTGCAAGGCAGAAAAGAATTGATGTAGCTATGCAGCGTTCACACCCGTACATGAAAAGTGGGTTTTTAACCGAACTACTTTCTCCGAAACGTATCTCCTTCATTGTCAACCCCAAAGCAGGTACTAACCTGCAAAAACACATTCGGGAAAGTGTGGAAAAATACTTGAATCACGACCAGTTTGAGTACGGATTCAAATACACGGAACACGCCGGTCATGCGCGTGAACTGGCGCTGGAAGCCCTCGCCGAAGGTTACGATATCGTGACCGCAGTGGGTGGCGACGGCTCTATCAATGAGGTCGCATCCGCATTGATAGGCACAAAAGCCATTCTGGGAATTATTCCGGCCGGCTCGGGCAACGGCCTTGCTATGCACCTCGGTTATGGCCGCGATGTGGAAGGCGCCGTTCGCAAACTGAACACCGCCCAGGAAAAAATCATCGATGTGGGCCTGATGAACGGCCGCCCGTTTATCAATCTGGCAGGCATCGGCTTTGACGGATTGGTGAGCAACATGATGAAGGGCAGTAATTGGCGGGGTTTTATTCCCTATTTTTTAAAATCCGTCGAAGCAGGCCTGAAATACACGCCTTCCCTGTGTACCATTGAAATGGATGACAGGGTGCTGACGGAAAAATGTTTCGCCATTACCATTGCCAACGGTCCGATGTACGGCTATAACTTCCAGATTGCGCCGGATGCCCGCATGGACGACGGCCTTTTTGAAGTGGTTATTTTGAAAGATGCACCGCGCTGGCAGTATTTTGCCGCAGTACCGGCTACTTTGATCGGGAAAATTTATGATGCCGGTTTTGTGGAACATTTTACTACAAAGCGCGTACGTATTTCTACCGAAGGAACAAATTATACGCACCTCGACGGCGAAGGTCTGGTGCAGGAAGGCGATTTGACCTTTGAAATGAAACCCAAATCGCTGCACATTCTGGTGCCGCAACAAAAATCAGACTGGAATATTTAAAATTTGCCCATTTCAGTAGGAGTGTATAATTAACCAGCATTAAATCTTCTGTAACTCATTGACTAACATTGCTTTTTGCCCTTTGCAATTTTGCCCTTTTACTTATTGGCGGCAAGGAAGCAACCGTTGTAAAAGGTTTCGCCGGCTCTGAAACCGCGCTGGCTGAACTGGCAAAAACCTTAAAAAACAAGTGCGCCGCAGGCGGAAACGCCAAAGACGGCGTTATTATCATACAAGGCAACCATCGCGAAAAAGTACTGAAACTGCTGCTTGACATGGGGTTTAAAAACACCAAAAAGGTAGGAGGTTAAACTAATAATGAATAACTACTTACTGTGAAAAAACTAATCCTTTGTCTACTCCTGGCAGCGCTTTGGATGGCGTGTAGCCCTCCCAAACGAACCACTACTACACGCCCCAATCAGCCGGCCAAACCGACGCCCACACGCCCGACGAACCCCAATGCGCCCATGGATACCGTGCGTTGGACCAACCCGGCGAATCCGAAACCACCGATAAAAAATGAACCGGGCACGCAACCCACTCCCAATACCGGCGTTGGCAGCACCTATCACATTGCCTATCTGCTTCCTTTCCTCACTTCACAGTCCTCCGGAGCCACAGTACCCGAAAAAAGCCGCCTGGCTACACAGTTTTATGCAGGCGCCAAAATTGCGCTCGATCAGATTTCCAGAGAGGAACGCATCAACCTCGTGACGGACATTTATGACACGCAGGCCAATGACAGCGATTTCCAAAAAATACTGAACAATACAAGACTGGAAAAAGCCGCCGTATTTATCGGGCCGGTGCGCGGCAGCCACGTGCAGATGTTTGCAGACTGGAGTAAACCGCGTCGAAAAATTGTACTGTCGCCTGAAACCCCGACTGCCGACATCGCCCGCCAACACCCGGGGTTTATTCAGATCAATCCTTCCCTGAAGGCGCATTGTGAAGCGATTACCCGCTATGTCCGCCGTTTCCATAAGCCGGACGCTGTCACGTTGCTTTGCAAGCAAAAAGAGGCCGACAGGCTTCCCTATTTTCAAAATGCAAACGCAGCCCTGGGCGGCGGGGCATTCACTGAATTGATTGTACCAGATGAAACGAGTACTTTCGCAAAAATTGACCTGAAAAGATACCTGAAACCAGGCCGCACTGCCGTATTTATCCTGCCAAGCTGGGCCAGCCAGGATTTTGTCAATGCATTTTTGCGCCATTTGAAAAGTATCAAAGGGAACAATAGGGTAGAGGTGTATGGAATGCCACAGTGGAATACTTTTGAAACCATTGATCCTGAGTTCTTTACAGATAATAATGTGCATATCACGGCGGCTTCTTACATCGATTACTCCCAACAGGAAGTCAAAGATTTTCAACAAAAATTCTTCGATGCAACGGGTACTATTCCCGACAGCGACGGCTTCAACGGTTATGATGTAACCCTGTTTACGGGTCGGATGCTGGCGCGTTACGGGCTGTCTTTTCCGGAACGTTTGTCCACCGAGGTGTACCGCGGACTCCACAGCAATTTTCAGTTCTCCAATATATTTACCAGCGGTTTTACGGACGACCGCAACAACCAGCCGGATTATGTGGAAAATACCTTCGTGCATATCTTGAAATTTGGAAAATTGGGATTTGGTCCTGTGGATTGAAGGGTACACGGATTAAACGGATTGGACACGGATTTTTTGTCCACTCTACGTCGGGGGAAAATCCGTGTCCAATCCGTTTAATCCGTGTGCCCTTCCAAAAACGAAACACGAAACACTACAAACGAAACACCCACTCATGCAACCCGGTCGAGCGCAAAAAATCCGTTCCGTCATCCGCCAGTCGCAACCCGACCTGACGGTAGTATTGGAAAATATTTTTGATCCGCTGAATATCAGCGCGGTGCTGCGCTCCTGCGATGCTGTCGGGGTAAGGGAAGTGTTCGTGGTGTACACCAAACAATACCTGGATAAACGGGGCCTGATACTGGGCAAACGCACTTCGGGCGGGACTTTCAAATGGATAGATGTCTATTTTTTCGAGGACCTGGAAGAGTGTTTCCGGCGGGTACGCGAGCGCTATGGTCGTATTTTAGCGACGATGCCGCCTGCCGAAACCACGCCTTCTATCTATTCCTATGATTTATCTGAGCCGACAGCACTACTTTTTGGCAATGAAGATGACGGACTCAGCGTTGAAGCGCAAAATCTGGCTGACGGCAGTTTTACTATTCCCCAGACCGGTTTTGCGGAAAGTCTCAATATTTCGGTAGCCTGTGCCGTTTCCCTGTTTGAAGCGCGCCGGCAACGCAGCCTGCGCGGATTTTATGACGAACACCCGAAACTGACGCCTGAGCAGCAGGACATGTTGTTTAAACGTTGGAGCGCCATGCTCAAAAGTGATAAAAACCACCAAAAACCGGTTGTAGTACTAAAAGATTCAGATCCGCTACTTCCGGTCTATACCATGCGTAAAGAAGAACAACCCAAATCAAAAATTCAGATAGTACCTGTAACGAACTTTGACTTATAGTGTTTGGTGTTTAGGGTGGTCACTTTGTTGCCCGACCCCTAAAGGAGTACATCATCGATGGATACATTTTATCTTTATGTGCCGATTATCCACTTATTCGATGTACCCCCTTAGGGGTCGGGACCAAAAGTGACCACCCTAAAACACCAAAACACCAAAACACATAGATTTGGACCTTTCACTCATCATCCCCCTCAAAAACGAGGCAGAGAGCCTGCCCGAACTCGAAGCCTGGATTCGCCGCGTCTGTGAACAGGAGCGTTATACGTATGAAATTCTATTTATCGACGATGGCAGCACGGATGGTTCCTGGAAGGTGATTGAAATTTTACAGGCTAATAACGCTGCTGTTCGGGGCATTAAATTCCGGCGAAACTATGGGAAAAGTGCAGCCCTTCAAACCGGATTCGAAGCAGCGCAAGGCGCCGTGGTCATCACGATGGATGCCGATTTGCAGGACAGTCCTGATGAAATACCCGGTTTGTACCGAATGATTGCAAATGATGGTTACGACCTTGTAAGTGGCTGGAAACAAAAACGTTATGATCCGTTGAGCAAAACCATCCCGACTAAATTATATAATGCGGTTACCCGTTGGATCAGCGGCATTCCTTTGCATGATTTTAACTGCGGTCTGAAATCTTACCGCCAGGAAGTCATCAAATCGGTGGAAGTGTACGGCGATATGCACCGCTATATTCCCGTATTAGCCAAATGGGCCGGATTCAGCAATATCGGTGAAAAAGTGGTAGAGCACCGCGCCCGCAAATACGGTGTGACTAAATTTGGCCTCGAACGTTTCATCAATGGTCCGCTCGATCTGATGAGCGTGTCCTTTGTCGGACGATTCGGGAAACGCCCCATGCATCTTTTCGGCACCCTGGGTGTTTTATCTTTCCTGATCGGTATGGCCATCCTTGTCTACCTGAGTTTTGCCAAACTGGCCTACAAGGAATATGGCATTGCCGACCGGCCTTTGTTTTATTTCGGCATTCTGGCATTAATTGTTGGTTCTCAGTTATTTCTGACCGGTTTTTTAGCCGAAATGATTAATCGTAACTCGCCGACGAGGAATGTGTATCTGATTGAAAAGGAAATTTAGTTTATGGTTTGATGGTTTGAAAGGTTTGATGGTTTGGGGTGGTAACCCTTGGCTTTAAGTTGCCTCCTCAAACCATCAAACCTTTCAAACCATCAAACCCTTCACACGCCATTTTCAAATTATATAAAAAAGTATGCGCAACGCACTCTATCTGACGGCATTGTTACTTTCAATGCCCAACCTGATGTTATCACAAAACACAAATAATCAGCCCGTTTCAACCCAAAAAGTTGTCACGGGAATGGTATTGTTAAATGACAAAACAGCGCCGGATCCTCAGAAAATTCTGGCGGCCCTGCGTTCGGAATGGAAATTGAAACCGGATTCCATCAATATTGCTGATAAAACCGTTGTATTTTCCCTTCCTGGCGCTACGGTGATGCTCGCGCACCTCGACTATCCTGTTTCTGCCGCAGAAGTACAGGCGGCAGCCGGTATTTCCTGGCTTTGGAAAAATGCAGCGCCGGAAGTGGCCCGCCATCAGTCCCAGATGATTATTTCTGTGATTGGCAGCAGTAGCCGGACACTGGATTTATACAAGATATTTACCAAAGTTGCGGCTGCAACGCTCGAAAAAAGTAATTCCAGCGGTGTTTTCCTCAACAGTCAGTATGTGATTTCCTCCAAACCGTTTTTTACGGCTGCTGCCCGGAATATGTTGAACGAACAATCCATTCCAGTGTATTGCTGGGTGTATTTTGGAATGCTCCAGGAAAACAACCTCAACAGCGGCTACACCTATGGCATGTCCGAATTCGGGTACCCGGATTTGGAAATTGTAAAGTCGGCACACAATACGCAGGAAGTACATGCTGCGCTGTACGATGTCACCCACAATATTATTCAATACAAACTACAACTGCAAGACGGTCAGCAGGTTACTACCGGCGATGATATTAAAATAACCGTGAAAAAAATGCCCGGCCAGATGCTGGAAGGGACGGTTCTGCGATTGGAATATTAAAAAAGGCAAGGGGCAAAAGGCAAAGAGCAAGCGAGCATGGTTGCCTTTGCTTTTGCTTTTGCCCTTGCCTTTTTTACTTACTGCACAATCACAATTTCCCCCGGCCCGATTCCGGTTGGAAATCCGCCGACTTTTGTCCCGTCCGGCTTGTAAATTACTGCTTCGCCTGCCGAACTGAAATCCTTCGCATCGGTGCAGTATAACTCGCCAGTGCCCGGATGGCAGGTCAATCCATATGCCGCCTGTTGCACTACCGTTCGCAATGCGCCGTTTTTAAATTCGTAGATGACTCCGCCGCCTGTAAAATACAGGGCCGAGTTACCCGGTGCAGTGCAGAGGTCATCCGAGTAGAACGGGATTGCTACCGCAATGCCACTCCCATCTGCAAGCCCCAGGCTGCTACGCGGAGTAGATTCTAAAAAAGAGCCTTTACAAAGTGCGTAAATACCTGTATTATTTCCCGTCAATTGAGCGCACATCCCGGGATTTGAGCCATTTGTCACGCTGCGGGTTTCTTCTGAAAAAGTGGATAATCTGAATGCAACAACGGTAGAGTCGATCGAATAACCACCGGAATTGGGAATAAGCACCAAGTCCGCGTTAAACTGAAAGATTTTTTCCGGCCCAGCGCCGATAACAGGCGAAATCTGCACCACTTCATTGGTTTTCAGGTCAACTTTGGCTACCGTGCCGGTATTGCCGTCGGCGCCCCATTGGGTAACCAGGGCAAAATGATCCCCGTATGGCAGTAGGTAACGCGGTTTCGCCAAGCCTCCGATGGTGTCCAAAAATTTAAAAGTGGCAGCATTGACCACAACAATCTTGGAACCGTTTCCAATACAGATATAACCTTTTCCGTCGTGAAACGTCAGCGATTGGACCAACTCACCCAGAACGGCGCCGCCATTGGCTTTTCCATAAATATCCTGCTCGGTAGTGCCTGTGGCTGGATCATGCCAGGTGATGGTGCCTGTTCCGCCGAACGGCCCTTCATTGACGACAAAAACACCTTTGTCATATTTACCTTTTAGTGGGATCATCCTGTTTGTCACAGGCTGAAAAAAATGCTGCGATGAGCAATAAGAAAAAATTGACTTTCATCATTTTAATTTTAAAAAATGAATTGAAAGGCAAAGGGAGGGAGATTTCTGATTATAATAGAGCATCGCTACCGACTTCGCACTTACGACTTCGGACTTCGCACTACAATCGTCCATCGCGCTTTCTGCCCGAAGCCCGGTTGGTAATTGTTTCAGGCAGGTCTTCTGGCTCGTTCCTGTTCAAAGCGCCTTCCCATTGTGTATGACACGCAACAGTGGCAAAATTCTCATAACATTTATTTTTAATATTTACACCGTTATAAATCAAATATTCATACCGAATATTTTGTGTAAATTATAAAAAAACAGAACTTACAGCAGCGGGGACTGCCCCGGAATTACACCGGGTTCCCTTTTAAGTCCGGGATCAACCGGACACCAAAAACTGTGTAAAAGTAACTGGTTCGGGCTTCACCAACTATATTTGTCCGAAACTTATCCACCAAATCTCATAAATCTTATGCGTTACCTCACCACTTTATTGCTTTTACTCAGCCTTTGCGTCAGCCCGGAAAGCGCCGTCGCTCAAACATATCAACCCAACTGGAACTCGCTGGATCAACGCCCGACACCCGATTGGTGGCAGGATGGCAAATTTGGTATTTTTATTCACTGGGGCATGTATTCCGTTCCGGGCTACACCGCTAAAGGCAGTTATGCAGAGTGGTATCAGCATTCCCTGACAAACAATGCACACAATGGCAAGGTGCAGGAATACCATCGGATCAACTTTGGCAATCGCACCTATTACGACCTCGCCGACGATTTTCATGCTGAATTATTCAATCCCGACGATTGGGCTAAACTGTTTGAAACGGCAGGGGCCAAATACGTCGTACTTACCTCCAAACACCACGACGGATTCTGCCTTTGGCCCAGTCAGGAAGCGGGCAAAACCTGGGGTTTCCCCTGGAGTTCCGACTTGCGCGGCCCGAAACGCGACCTGGTAGGCGAACTTTTTACCTCCCTGGGCCGGACGAGTGTAAAACCCGGGCTGTATTACTCCCTGTACGAATGGTACAATCCGCTCTGGCAATTTGATCCCGCGCGCTACGCCGCCGACCATGCCATGCCGCAGTTGTACGACCTGGTTCAGCGCTATCAGCCCTGGGTGGTTTGGGCTGACGGCGACTGGGATGCCACACCGGAAGTATGGCGTTCGCAGCAGTTCCTGGCCTGGCTGTTCAATGAAAGTTCTGTACGCGATCGGGTTGTGGTGAACGACCGTTGGGGAAGCGGCGTGCGATTCAAACACGGCGGTGTGTATACGCCTGAATATCAACCGGATATGGACTTTGAAGACCATGCCTGGGAGGAAAGCCGTGGCATGGGGTATTCTTATGGCTACAACCGTTCGGAAGATGCATGGGATTATAATTCCGCGCAATCCATGGTTTTGCACCTGGTAGACAAGGTTTCCCGCGGTGGCAATTTCCTACTGGATATTGGCCCTGACGCACATGGACAAATACCGCCGATTATGCAGGATCGCCTGCTTGAAATCGGTAAATGGTTGAATATCAACGGGGAAGCCATTTATAACACGCGTCGCTGGCGTACGGCTTACCAGTGGAGTGAAGGCCGCCGCGACTGGAAAGCAAAAGAAGTGGACGGCTGGAAAACGGGTGGCGATGCCTTGTTGAAGCTAACGGTCGACCCGGATAAAGGATATGCGGTCAAGGAGGTCTTTTTTACCTGGAACCCTAAAACAAAATCCGTATATGCTATTTTCCCGAAATACCCGGACGACAGAAAGTTAGTATTAAAAGGGTTTCAGGTGGGCGCCGGAGCAGATGTTACCTTCCTGGCAACAAAAGAAAAACTCCGCACGGAAAGCGCTAATGGCAACACGACGATTTTCCTGCCGGAATACAATCCAAACCGGATCAAATCCTCCCATGCGTTCGCTGTGAAAATTGCCAATTTCGGCGCATTTGTGGACAAACCTTCTATTCGGGTAGAGTACGATCCTTACACGCTTCGTCCTACGGTGTTTATTGAAAGCAAAACACCCGGCGCTGTCATTCGATACACGACGGACGGCTCGGAACCGAAAGATAATTCTCTGGTGTACGACGGTTCTTTTTCTCCGACGCGCGCAGGGCAAATACAGGCACGGGCTTACAAACCCGGCATGATTGCCAGTAAATTATCGGAAGCGGAAGTGCTGACCTATACCATGAAACCGGCGCTTCAACTTTTCCGTGCGCCCGATCCGGGGTTGCGCTTGCAGGTGATGTCTGCTAACGGGAAATACAATGCTGAAAGTGTGGAAGCCGGCATGGTGCTGCGCAGCGCCGATGTGCGGGAAATCGTCGCCGAGCCTGCCTGCCAAACCGCAGCCTGCGGTATGATCTGGAAAGGATATATCAATGCGCCGCAAACAGGCGGTTACCAGTTCTGGACAGAGTCGGACGATGGCAGCATTCTATACATCGACAGCGAAATTGTGGTAGACAACGATGGCGATCATGGCATGGTGGAGGAAACGGGGCGCGTATACCTCCAAAAAGGTTTCCATACCTTTAAGTTGGTTTACTTCAATAGTAGTGCCGGCGCCGGTGCGCTTCGTGTCTGGTATGCTGCTCCTGACGGCACCAAACAAGTGATTCCAGCTGTATTGATGTCGCATTGAACGGCCAGATTTAGCGCTTTTAGCGAATTTGATAGAAAAACTGCTGTCTTTTATCGAAAGGCAGCAGTTGCCATACCCGGCAACAATACCTTTGAATATCCAATCTGGATGTCACTTACAATCTACCTGTAATTATGCGTCAATTTTTCCGCATCCTGTTTGAAGGTGCTGCTCAAGCCTGGCAGCAACTGATGGCGAATAAACTGCGCTCTTTTTTGTCTCTCCTGGGTGTTACTATCGGTATTTTTCTGTATTATAGGTGTAAAAAGTGCCGTGAACTCGCTGGAAGACAACATACGGAACAGCATGTCCAAACTGGGGAATGACGTCGTCTATATCGATAAATTCTCCTGGTCGGAAGACCCGGGCGCCAATTACTGGAAATGGATGCGCCGCCCCAATTTTTCATATCCGGAGTATCTGGCTTTACGGGAAAGAATGGAAAATGCCGACAAGATTGGTTTCTGGCAGTATGTGGGGTCTAAAACATTAAAATGGAAATCATCCAGCGTGGAAGATGCGCCGTTTCTGGGTATCACGGAAGATTGTTACGAACTGTTTCACCTCGAATTTCAAAACGAAGGGCGTTATTTTTCACCTGTGGAATACCAAAGCGGTTCCGATGTATGTATCCTCGGAGGAGTAGTGGCAGAGGGTCTCTTTGGTGAAGGTATAGACCCTGTAGATCGCGACGTGAGTATAAGCGGGCGTAAATTGCGCGTTATCGGCGTACTTAAAAAGTCGGGCAAAGACCTGCTCAAACCCTTTAATTTCGACAATGTCGTTCTGGTCGGTTTTAACCTGGCGCGGCGCGGCTTCGGCATACGGAGCGACGGGCGAGGCGCTCAGACAAGCCTGATGGTAAAAGCCGCCGCCGGCGTGGATATAGAGGTAGTAAAAGATGAAGTGATCAGCGTTTTACGCGGCCAGAGACGATTGAAACCACTGGAAGAAAACAACTTTGCGCTCAATACCTTATCCATCCTCAGCAGCCTGTTCGACGGAGTATTCGGAACACTCAACCTTGCCGGTTTTGTGATTGGCATTTTTGCACTGGTGGTGGGCATGTTCTCCGTAGCCAACATTATGTTCGTTTCCGTTCGGGAACGCACCAACCTGATCGGTATCAAAATGGCGCTGGGGGCTAAACGCTGGTTTATCCTTCTTGAAATTCTTTTTGAAGCCGTTGTGCTCTGCGTGGTAGGCGGATTGTTCGGATTGCTACTGATCTGGATTATAACGGAAGTGATTACCCGGTTGATCGATTTTGATATTCACCTCTCCATCAGCAATGTATTGGTTGGACTTATCACGTCCATTATCGTCGGCGTATTGTCAGGTTTGATACCTGCTTCTCAAGCTAGCAGGATGGACCCGGTGGAAGCGATACGGAAATGATGTTTATAGTGTATAGTGTTTGGTGTTTGGGGGTGCATTGCCTAAACTACCCACAGTTGCCAGAGGCAATGCACCCCCAAACACCAAACACTATACAACAAACACCAAATCCAGGCTTTCTTCCATCATGCTGGCAGCAAAATTCAGGTCCGCTTGCGTATGTGCAGCCGAAACGAACCCCACTTCATAACCCGAAGGACCGAAATAAACGCCGCGCTTCAGGCATTCCAGGTGCATTTTTTTGAATAACTCCATTTTGGCGCCGTCTATGTCATCGGAACGCATCATGCGTTGATTGCTGAAAGTCGGCCAGAAAATGGAACCGATGCTGGGGAAAGTCATTTCATAACCCTTGTGGTCGCAAAAACTTTGTAGGCGCTGGGTAAAGCCCTTCGTTTTTGTTTCCAGGGCTTCATAAAATCCGGGTTGTAACAATTCCGTCAGTGTTGCAATGCCCGCAGCCATAGCAACGGGATTGGCGCTCAGGGTACCTGCCTGGTACACCGGCCCGACCGGCGCAACGTGTTCCATGATCGTACGGCTGGCTGCATAAGCGCCCACGGGCATGCCGCCGCCGATGATTTTGCCAAAAGTGATAATGTCGGGCTGAATATTGTAATGACCCGCAGCGCCTTCAAAACCCACCCGGAAGCCGGAAATTACCTCGTCAAAAATCAGCATACAACCATGCTCATCCGCTTGCCTGCGTAGCAGTTGGAGAAAGGAGCGATCTTGTAGCAATAGTCCGTTGTTGGCAGGTATCGGTTCCACAATAATGGCAGCCACATCACCGGCGTATTCTTTCATCGCCGCCGCCAACGCTTCCGGATCGGCTAATGGCACGACAATGGTCTCTTTTGCAAAGGATTCGGGAATGCCTGCCGAAGTGCTGATCCCGAAAGTCACCAGGCCGGAGCCTGCTTTTACCAAAAGCGCGTCCACATGTCCGTGGTAGCAGCCTTCAAATTTGATGATTTTATTGCGTTTGGTGACACCCCGCGCCAGGCGTATGGCGCTCATTACAGCCTCCGTACCGCTGCTGACAAAACGGATCATGTCGATATAGCGGTGGTTATCGAGCACTAATTTTCCAATCTGATTGTCGAACGGAGTAGGTGTTCCGAATGACATGCCCTCGGCAACTGCCTGTTGCACACGGTCAACTACCGTTGGTGGGCAGTGCCCCAGAATAAGAGGCCCCCAGGAACAGCAAAAATCAACAAAAGCCTGTCCGTCCACATCGTAAATATGACTACCTACGCCTTTTTCAAAAAAAATCGGAGGCCCCTGGACGCTTTTAAACGCGCGAACCGGGCTGTGAACCCCGCCCGGGAAATAGGTTTTTGCCGTTTCAAATAGTTCGCCGCTACGGGTGCGGGTAAAAGTATCGGGCGTTGGATAACTATACTTCTTCATACCGCAAAGGTAGTGTTTCGTGTATGGTGTTTGGTGTTTGGGGGTGCTCTGCCTTTGGCGGTTGTGTATGTTTTTGGCCGAAATACACACAGTTGTCAAAGGCAGAGCACCCCCAAACACCAAACACCATACACGAAACACCAAATCCGGCATTGGGCCGTTTTCATCCTTCTGCAAGGCCGCTCTGTCGTTAATTTCAACGGCCATTCTTTCAGATACCGCTCCTTTGTGACTGTAAATTAAACCATACACCATGTCGGCTATTTTTTCACCCGGAAAATTCGCTTCTCTTTTAGTGCTTTTCGACCTCATCGAACAAGAAAAATCACTGACCAAAACCATGACGCAAGAAGAAAAACAAATTAAAGCCACCGAGATCATCAAAAACCACGTAGGCTTTTCGCTGGGCGCTGCCCTGATGCCCATGCCAGGTATCGACCTGCTGGCTGTCAGCGCCGTTCAATTAAATATGCTGCGCACCCTCGCCAAACTGTACGGGATAAGTTTTGTGGATGCATTGGGTAAAAATATGATCTCTGCCGTAGTTGGAAGCAGTGCGGCCAGATTGGGCGCCAGTCTGATCAAAGCCATTCCAGGCGTAGGGACGATCATCGGCGAATTGAGCATGCCTGCTTTATCAGGAGCTTCTACCTACGCCCTGGGTAAAGTGGTTGCCAATCATTTCCACCGCGGCGGCACACTGGAGGACCTTGATTTGCAAAAAGCCAGAAAAGGGTACAAATCGGAGATTGAAAACGGCAAAATAGCCGCTGAAGAAGTTGCCAGAACGGAAAAACCGGCCCAAAACAACACCGATGCCACCATGGAGAAAATCCGCAAGATGTCGGAAATGAAAGATTCCGGTATCATTACGGAAGAGGAATTCAAACAACTGAAGGATCGCTTGCTGGCGCAGATTTAGGATTAAATGGCACACGGATTAAACAGATTAGACACCATGGGCCCCTCTTTTACACCATTATCGACCGCGCGCCTTTGCAGATTTTCCAGGTCTTTCGCCTGGGAGCAGTGGTACTGACGAGTGTGCTTTTCGCCAAAAGCGGACTTTCGACGGCTGATATCGGCGCTTACGAGATGTTGCTTTACATCGGCGTTTTGTTTACCTTTCTGTGGGTCAACGGTTTGTTGCAGGGAATGCCGCCCGTGTATGCACAATTGGATGAATCCGGCCGTAAATCATTCATTTTCAATAATTTTCTTGTTTTTTGTGGTCTTTCGGCACTGCTCTTTCTGGTATTGGTCGGCGGTCAAAAATGGATGATTCCATTCTTGACCGGTCAGCCCGATTTGCCCCATTATACGCTGTTTTGCACTTTTCTGTTGTTGAATGTTCCGTCTCTGCCTGTAGAGTACATCTACCTGTTGCGGGAACAGCCCCGGCAAATTGTCGTGTGGGGTGGGGTAGTGTCCGGTTTGCAGGTGGCCGTGTTTTTTATTCCGCTTTGGCTGGGTATGGGCATAGGTACTTCTTTTCTGATGCTGGCTGTTCTGGGAGCAGGCAAGTTTCTCTGGACGTTGTTACTGGTGTTACGTGTGGCGGCAATAAGGATGGATATGCCCTTGCTCCGGCGCTACCTGGTCTTCTCCGGCCCCTTGATGGCAAATCTGCTTGTCGGCAACCTGATCCTGTTGTTTGACAACTGGCTGGTAGGCTGGTATTACCAGGACACCGCCGTTTTTGCAGTTTTTCGGTATGGTTCCCGCGAATTCCCGCTCGCCGTCGCGCTTGCCACGGCACTTGCCACGGCTATGATTCCTCGCCTGAGCGCTTCACCTGAAAAAGGGCTGGCAGAAATGAAGGACAAAACCCGGCGGCTCATGCATTTGATTTTTCCGCTGACCATTTTGCTGCTGTTTGTGAGCAAACCGCTTTTCCCGTTGGTTTTTAATCCCGATTTCGCAGCCAGTGCCGGGCTTTTTAATATTTACCTGCTCATTACGGCCAGCCGGGTACTGCTTCCCAATGCCATTGTGTTGTCGCGCGGTTTTCCGGCAGCTATACTCCGGGTCGGCATAGCGGAACTGCTGATTAAAATAATGCTCGGTTTTGTATTCATCCACTGGTTCGGGCTTCCGGGCGTAGCCTGGTCGGCAGTACTTGCTTTTTTCTGGGAAAAACTGGGCCTGATCTGGTTTTTAGAAAAAAATCAGGGGATAAAAACGTCTGAATGGCTTGATATTCAATGGTATGCGATATATGTTGGATTGCTGTTTACCGCTTTTTGTATTTCGATGTATTTGTAAGTTTGTGTTTTTGTTTTTGGTTTTTTCGTGTTTTAGATGTGCTTCGCCTAAACTACTCACTATTGCCAAAAGCGAAGCGCCCAAAAACACAAAAACACAAAAACTCCTAAACGGCCTTCATCATCTCGCGAATCAGTTCCACGTCACTTTCCCAATGCCAGCCATCCAGTCCCGGAATATCCTGTTGACTGGCGCTCACTTTTTTCTTTCCCGTAAAATGAAATTCGGTAGCCAGGGTAGTTTGTACAATCGTTCGGATATTTCCGGCTGATATACCGGCGCCCGGCATCACTGTAATCCGTTCACCTGCCTGCAGCACTAATTTTTGCAGTAAAAAACGCCCTTCGAGCGCCGTCGCTTTTTGGCCGGAACTCAGCACCCGTTTATAGCCCCATTTGACCAGCGATTCCAGTGCTTGTTCCGGGTCAAGCGTATAATCAAATGCGCGATGGCAAACAATTTCCATATCGCCCGCAACCACCTTCATGGCCAGCATTTTTTCAGCATCGAGTTCCATCAGATGATCGAGCGCTCCCACCACAACGCCGTTGACGCCTTCCTCCCTGCAAAAGCGGATGTCGTCGAGCATGACTTCAAACTCCTGTTCGGAATACGTAAAGTCGCCTTCCCGCGGACGGATCAGTACATTGACCGGAATATGCAATTGCCGGACAGCAGCCCTTATCAACCCTGGAGAAGGTGTCAGTCCACCTACATCGAGTGCCGAACACAACTCAATCCTGTGTGCGCCGGCCAGTTGCGCATTTAAGGCAGACTGTATATTGACTGCACAGATTTCACATTTTACCATAATAATTATAATTTGCCTGTTATGCAGTTGATTAATGTTCTATTGTGCGAAAAATCTCTATTATATTCTAAGATTTTGTCAATTGGCATAATAAAAAATTTTATGTCATACGCCTTCTTGCAATATTGACGAATAAACGCTTACCTTCGGGCATTCCTTTTAAATCAATCCGTATGCGCTTTTTTGTTCTTGTAGCCCTTGCGCTGTCATTTCTCCCCCCGGCAGCCACTGCGCAAGATCTTCATTATTCTCAGTATTATCACAATCCTATGCACCTCAATCCGGCTTCCACGGGCCTTTTCAGGGGTGATATGCGGGCTGCTGCCTTGTACCGCACCCAGTGGTCTACAGTGCCGGTTTCCTATCAAACCTTTGCCGGGGCATTCGACTGGAAGGCCTTGCGACGCAAAGATAATCTCGTTTCTGGAGGTTTTTTGTTGCAGCACGATCAGGCAGGAGATGCTGCTTTGACCTGGACGCAAATTGGCTTTAACGGAAGTGTTGCCCATGCAATAGGCGCCACACAAGCGCTTTCCGCAGGATTTGGCATTGCCTTTGCACAACGTAGTTTTGACATCAGCGGATTGAAGTTTAAAAACCAGTGGGGCGGCGATTATTTTGATCCTTCCCTTACTTCTAAAGAGACTTTTGGCAATCGAAGCGGTTTGTTTCCAACTTTTTCTGCCGGCTTGAACTGGCTCTATGAACCGGCAGACGTACGGACCCGGGTACTGGCAGGTATCGGCGCTTTTCACTTGAACCGTCCTTTATCCGGCTTTGCAGATGATACGGACATCCGATTGCCTGTGCGGCTTACCACCCATGTAAACGCCGCCTTACAATTGAACGAATGGCTCGATCTGGTTGCAATGGGTGTGTGGCAACAAATGTCAACTGCCCGCGAAATTGTAGCGGGCGCCGGTTTGAGGCGAATATTGGCCACAACATCAACCGGGTCGGTAACTGCCGTTCAATTTACACTATCAACCCGCTTGGGTGATGCTTTAATCCCGGCAGTACAGGTGGAACGCGGCAGTTGGACGCTTGGAATCAGTTATGACTGGAATACCTCCGAGTTTTCAACTGCAACAAACAAACATGGAGGTCTGGAACTGGCCCTGGTTTATCGAACCCTGCCTGTGCCGCCACCCAAGTTTTTTAAGGCGTGCCCTATTTTGTAAAAAAATTGGAAACTGCCACATTTTTACCGATTACAATAAACTGAAAATCATTATGTGTGCGTTTGGGAAACCTATGCCTTCACCGATGCTGTTGCTTGGTAACAGCGAAAACAACTTCAAACCGAGATAACCTTAATCCAAATCAATCGTATGAAATCACTTTTTTTAATATTTGGTATTTGGTGCGCCGCCGCCTCGATGGCATCGCTACAGCCGCTCAAAGCCTGGGAGCGAGCGGGAGACGAAGCCGTGCAAAAAAAAGACTACGGCGCTGCCATCCAATATTATTCTACATTTTTACAACGCGATGGCGATAACCTGAGCGTATGGTGGAAATACGCTGATTGCGCCCGCCTGTTCAACGCATTTACGGAAGCCGAAAAGGGATATAATAAAATTGCCAAAGCGGATAAATCACAAAAACGTTTTCCTTTGCTCGACTACAGGCTGGGAGAAGTAAAAAAAAGCCAGGGAGATTACATTACTGCTGTCCGTCATTTTGAAAATTTCTTGAAAGACACCTCCGGCCCCGGACTGGATTTAAAGGAGGAGGCGCAGCGGGAAGTTGCTGCCATTCGCAATGCCCAGGAGATTGCATCCTCTCCGGCGCAGGTGGAAATCAAACACCTTGGCAAAGAAGTAAACAGCCCGTTCAGTGAATTTGCACCGGTCATCGTGGGCGATACGATGTTTTTTTCCTCTTACCGTTTCGATAAAAAAGAAACCCGCAAACGTCCGAAAGAAAAAATTACAAAAGTGATGATTTCGGCAAAAGGTGGTCGCGCACGCGAACCCGGCAGGGGGTTCCCAACCACGGATACCGCCCACATTGCACATACCGCTTTTTCACCCGATGGTCACTACGTGGTTTTTACCGTTTGTAAAGATATAAATGCCTCCGACATCCGCTGCGAACTATGGCTGACGGTGATCGACCGGCGCAACCGCTGGTTGCCGCCTGTGCGTTTGCCGGAACCTGTCAATATGCCCGGGTTCACCAGCACACAACCATCCATTGGTTTTGACGAACATTATCAAGGCCCCGTATTGTGGTTTTCGAGCGACCGGCCCGGCGGAAAAGGCAAACTCGATCTGTGGTACACGCCGCTCGACACGGTTTTCTTTTGTGAGTGCAACTTGCCTATTCCGGGTAAAAAAATTGGAAAACTTCCCCGGTTTGCAAAGCCCATGAACGCCGAGCCGCTGAATACAGCGGAGAATGATGCAACGCCATTTTTCCACAGTCCCACCCAAAAGGTTTTCTATAGTTCGGAAGGCTGGCCGGGTTTGGGCGGTTATGATATTTTCTCTGCCGGAAAGTCAAATGACTTGTTTTCAGAACCCAGAAACGCAGGGGTGGGACTGAACACCAGTTACAACGACCTGTATTTCTTTCTGAAAAAAGACAGTAAAAACGGCTACCTGAGCAGCAACAGACCAGGTTCGTATTTCCTGGATGAAACCAGCAGGGCTTGCTGCAATGATATTTTTTCATTCAAACTGCCTAAAGAGGAGGAAAAATATATCCCGCAACTTCCGCCGATTATACCCGAAGACACCACAGCATTTACCATTAAATCGCCTCCTGAACCAACACCAGACCCCGATCCTGTTCCCGTTCAAGTGCCGCCGACTGTAAAAGAACCTGAAGTACAGGATTTCGTCGGGCTACCCCTGTATTTTGATAATGACGAACCGGATAAAAGAACGCGGCGAAGCGTCACCAAAAAACAGTACGAAGAAACGGTTCTGACTTATCTGGAAAAAGAAGAGGAATACCGCAATCGTTTTGCAACAGGGTTGTCGGGCGAACGCCGGGATGCGGCGGAAATATTGACCGAAGATTTTTTCGAAAATGAAGTTCGGCGCGGTTACGACCGGCTCATCCAGTTGGCCGACCTGCTGCTGGTGCGGCTGCAAAAGGGAGAATCATTTGAAGTGCTAATCAAAGGATACACCAGTCCGCGCGCGCAAACGGACTACAACCTCATCCTGGGCAAACGCCGCATCAGTAGCGTCAAAAACTATTTTGAATTTTTTGCCGACGGCGCATTGAAACCATACATACAGTCAGGTCAACTGAAAATATCGGAAACCAGTTTTGGTGAAACTACCGCCCGGTCGGGTATTAGCGACGACTTGCGCGATGAACGGAATTCGGTGTACCATCCCGACGCAGCGCGGGAACGCCGGGTCGAAATTGTAGAAATTCGTGAGCGGAAATAGATCGTATTTTACTGACTTCAGATCATTCAAAAGACACTCACGAAAAATGAGTAAAAAAAATTTTGCCGAATAGAAATCCATTCGTTTAAATTTGCCGCTGTTGAATAATGGTTCGCACTGCGCGTACTAACTCTCAAATCCAAATACGACCCAAGCCTTGGCTAAAAAACGCGTTGTCAAAGATTACGATGTACTCCCGGAAGATATCATCCGGCTCGTAAAAATGAAATATCCGTCCGGATATGCAGATCACCTTTTATCCTACACGGATAAAGAGGGTAAAAAAGTGTCTGCGCTTCCGTTTGAAACGGACGATACCTACTATTTGATTCGTATGACCATCCTGGAGGCGAAACGCCTTGTCAAAGAAGACGATGATTACGACGATGAAGGCCAACTCCGCGAAGATTTTGCCGACGTGGAAGTCGGCGATGAATTCGACGGACATGGAGAAGACGATGATGATATTGTAGATGACGGCTCCAGTGATGAAGACGATCATATCATCGTGACCCGCCGCCGCGACGACGAAGATGATATTCCGGACGATACGGAGTATTGATTTTTTGTTGATGAGGGTTTATAAAGGTTGATGAGGTTTATAAGGTTGATGAGGTTGATGTTAAGCCACTCGAAGAACAGAGGTCTCTCTTTCGAGTGGCTTAACATCAACCTCATCAACCTTATAAACCCTCATCAACCTTTATAAACCCTCTTCAACAAAAAATCTACTGCTGCTGCTGCGCCCCTTCTTCCACATCCAGCCGCTGTATAAATACCGGTTCTTTCGTCATTTGAACCGTATTGCTGTCTTCCACTTTGCTGCCATCTTCGTAGCTCACCGATAAAAATACAGATAACTCCTGGTTGGCCGGGCCTTTGAAGGTTCCTTTGGCCGGGCTACAGTCTGTGAAATGCCTGCCCACAGCCAGGCTGACATGCTGGTCGCTCACCCAGCTGTTGTTGGTAGGGTCTATGCCCATCCAGCCGGAACCTGGAAGCCATACTTCTACCCAGGCGTGCGTGGCTCCTGCGCCCCTTGCGCCGTCTTTGTTGGGGCAAATGTATCCGCTGACATAACGCGCCGGAATACCCTCTGAGCGGAGGATCTGCAGCAGCACGTGGGCAAAATCCTGGCAAACGCCCGATTGATGCTCCAGAATCTCATCCAGGGTAGTTTCAACCGTTGTAATACCTTTTTGATAAGTAAAATGATCGAAAATATACTCGGAACAGCGCTGGATAAAAACGGCGGGCGTATCGCGGGTATGCTGCAATTCGCGTACAATGGTTTTGATTTTATCTTCGCCAGAAATGACTTCGGGTCTGGAAAGATCGAGCAGGCGCAAATCTCCGGCTACTTCCTGGCGAATAACATCCCAATCTGTGAGGCGGGACGTAACTAAAGGATTCAGAACCGTATTGGCGGTTTTCACCATGACATGACTGTCAATCAGCAACTCGCGGTGGGAGGCACTGAGTGTAAACCAGCCTACCTCATTGCCCCAATAGTCTGTAAAACGATTGATGAACGGCTCCCCGGTGATCGTCAGTTTGTGCCGGGTGGTTTCCTGGCCGTTGTAAGTAGCCGGGAAAATTTTTATCTGATTGGTACTTTCCCGTACCGGGCGGTCGTAATGATATTGTGTCAGGTGATGAATTTTGAAAGTCGGCATCGCACACTGGATAAAAGCAGTTGATAAAGGTTGATGAGGGTTGATAAGGTTGATGAAGGTTGATATTCATCCACTCGGAAAAAGTAAAAATTGCATCGTTTTCGAGTGGATGAATATCAACCTTCATCAACCTTATCAACCCTCATCAACCTTTATCAACTACAATGAAAATCAACTCGTTACAATCAGTTATAAGCAAAGTAATTCCGGCCCAGCGCATTGCTGAACTGGTAAAAATCGTGTTTCATTCCGGTCAGGAAGTTATGCAAGCCCACGGTTGAAATGGACTCCATGTCTGCAAATTCCACTTTGGCCCGCAAACGGCCAATGATCTTTTTCAGCGGTTCGGAACTTTCCGGGTATTCCTCCGTCAGGTTTTGAATAATCCGGTCGAGCCGGAACAGGCAATAGGCCAGCGAGCGCGGAAACTGCGGGTTCAGAATCGCCAGATCGGCTACATTCTGGCCTTCCAATCCGCCCTGGTAGCGTTTCAGGTACAATTCGTAACAATTGAGCGAGAGCAACAGGTTGCGCCAGTAAGGCACATCGGATGGGTTATCCAGGTCGTAGGCAATATTACTAAACTTGATTTCGAGAATATCCGCCGTAATCACCCCCCGTTCAATAAATTTTCCAAGGTTCAGGTAATTCCAGCCTTGCCCGCGAGGCATGGTCACTTCCGCTACGCCGGTAAACAGCAGGTATTGGTTAATCAGGCCGCTCAACATCACAATTTGTTCGCCTCTTGCAATGGCTTTTTCGAGATCGGGATCGTTCAGTTTCAGGTAAAATTCATTGATACTTTCCCATAATTCTTTGGTGACGTGATCCTGGGCGCCACGTGTGTTTTCACGCGCTTTCCCCACGATATTTCGGATGGAATTGTCGTTTTCCTTGTTGAAAATCATATAGCGCAGCACCTCGTCGCTGTTGCGCGACAGGCGGTCTACTTCCTCCGGCGGGAGGTTGGTGAAAATTTTTAATACCGGCTGCCAGTTGAAATCAATTTGACCGCTCCTGTCCAACGCCGTTATCAGGTTGATTTTCAGCATCCTCAGTATGCCATCCGTACGCTCCATATAACGCGCCATCCAAAAAAGAGAATCTGCAATGCGGCTTAGCATGTTTAGTTATTGGTTATCAGTTATTTGTTATTTGTTATCAGTATTCAGCATTGGTTATCGGTTATTTGTTATCAGTGTTCAGCATTGATTAATAAGGTGCTATTCGCTTTATCAATGTAGGAAAAAATTGACTCTCTTTTCGCAATTACCAGCCTGAAAACCAATAACTGATAACAAATAACTGATTACCTGACGACCCAGGTATCCTTACTCCCGCCTCCCTGCGATGAATTTACCACCAGTGAGCCTTCACGAAGGGCCACCCTGGTCAGTCCGCCAGGTACAATTTCGATGCCTTGCGGCCCGTAAAGCGCATAAGGCCGTAAATCCACATGGCGGGGCTGTAATTTGCCATCGATCAAACAAGGGACGGTAGAGAGCCGGATAATCGGTTGCGCAATAAAGGAACGCGGATCGGCAATAATGGCCTCTTTAGCGCCTGCAAGTTCTTCTTCCGTGGCCTTGTTGCCCATCACCATGCCATATCCGCCCGATTCATTCGTGCGTTTGACGACCATTGTTTCCATATTGGCAAACACATGCTCGCGTTCATCTATATTTTCCATACGGTAGGTCGGCACGTTTTTCAGGATAGGCTCTTCATTCAGGTAGTAGCGAATCATGTCGGGCACATAGACGTAAATCGCTTTATCATCAGCGACGCCGTTGCCGACGGCATTCACGATAGCCACTGTACCGCGCCGGTAAGCGGACATCAGTCCCGGCACCCCGAGGGCGCTGTCGGGACGAAAGACCAAGGGGTCCAGAAACTCATCATCTACCCGGCGGTATATCACATCTACCTGGCGTCTACCGCGTGTCGTTTTCATGTACACCTTGTGGTCGTCCACCACCAAATCACGTCCTTCCACCAGTTCGATGCCCATGTAACGCGCCAAAAAAGTGTGTTCGTAATAGGCGGAATTGAAAATACCCGGCGTCAGCAAAACGACCACCGGTTGTCCGATGGGCCGCGGCGCCAGCGAGCGCAGCACTTTGCCCAAAAGCAAGGGGTAATCGGATATTTTTTTCACCGAATTGTCCGCCAGGAGCTGCGGAAAGATACGTTTGGTAATTTCACGGTTCTCCAGCATGTAACTCACCCCGGAAGGCGTCCGCAGGTTGTCTTCCAGCACGTAGTAGGTGCCGTCCGCATCGCGGATCAGGTCGATCCCGGCAATGTGTACATAAATATCATGCACCACCGGAATACCGAACACTTCGCGTGTGAAGTGCGGACAGGTCACAATCAGGCTGGCCGGCACAATACCTTCCTTGATGATTTGCTGCTCGTTGTAAATGTCCTTGAGGAACATATTGAGCGCCCGCAAACGCTGTTTGATGCCCTGCTCGATGTGCAGCCATTCGCTTTGCACGATGATACGCGGGATGATATCGAAAGGGAAAATACGCTCGATGCCTTCATTTTCAAAATAGACTGTGAACGTAATCCCTTGATTCATAAACAATTGCTTCGCCAACTCCTCCTTCCGATGCAAAGCCTCGGGCGGCAACTGGCTCAGTTCCCGCACCACCATATCGTAGTGTTGGCGCACGGTGCCCTCCTGCAAACGCATTTCATCCCATAGTTCCGGGGCAACCTGATAATTCTGGAATAAGTCGTTTTTCGCCATAAATCATACAAACTGGTTTTGGCGAAGGTAAAAGAGGAAATGGAGATATTGTAAATAAGTTGGTGGGGTTTGAAAAATCGGAATAAAAGTGAGGTTTAGCGTCGATTTTATGATATTAAATTAAGAAGCAGCGGGGGATTTGGAATATATCATCGGGCGCCGACTTTATGCTCGTATCTTTCTTTTTGGGTTTTTACAACGTCGTGCTGCTATCCTAACGAGCGCCAGGTAAATAAACCAAGCATATCCGCCCCGGGTTACCCCCCCAAACACGAGACACTATACACCAAAAACCCTCATTCCCCCATCCTCACCACCTGCGTCGGCGCCATCATTTCATTGCGCACCCCGATTTGGCGCAGGGTGTTTTTGGCTACATTCATAAAGGCTTCAGACACCTGCGTGCCCGTCTGCAAAACTGCCGGTTTGCCTTCGTCGCCGCCTTCCCGGATACTTTGCACCAGGGGTACTTGCCCGAGTAACACAGAATGGCTTTCCAGGGCAAGTCTTTTGCCGCCGCCTTGTCCGAAGATAAAGTATTTATTATCAGGAAGTTCTGCGGGTGTAAACCAGGCCATGTTCTCCACAACCCCCAGAATGGGGACATTGATTTGCGGCAATAAAAACATATTCATGGCCTTGATCGCGTCGGATAACGCCACTTCCTGCGGGGTAGTGACCAGCACCACACCGGTGATCGGGGCAGTTTGCACGAGGGTGAGTTGTACGTCGCCGGTGCCCGGCGGCAGGTCTACGATAAGGAAATCCAGCGGTTCACAGAGCACGTCATTAAAAAACTGCTTGATAATGGCTGCCAGTCGCGGACCGCGCAATACGACGGCTTGCTCCGGTTCAATGATATTTCCGATACTGATGGTCGGCATACCGAAGGCCATCAGGGGACCATTTTGGCCTTACCTGTCACATCCTGGATTTTGGGTCGTTGTCCTGTAAGGCCCAGCATCGTGGGAATACTGGGACCGTACACATCTGCATCCATCAGGCCGACGCGGGCGCCGAGTTGTTGCAGGCCCAAAGCGAGGTTGACGGAAACGGTACTTTTTCCCACGCCGCCTTTGCCGGAAGCCACAGCAATAATGTTTTTGATATGTGGTACCGAACTGGTGCTTTCCTGGCTGTTGGGCGTGCGCGCGATAAAATGCGCGTTTACCTGGGCCTGCGGATACACTTTTAGTACCGCCTCTATGCAGGCAAAGTTGAGTTCGGCTTTTCCCTGCATTTGGAGAGAAGGAACAACCAATTTAAAGTTTACACTATTACCCTGAATATCAAGGGCTTGTACCATTCCTTTTGAAACGATATCCTGACCGGTTTGCGGGTCGCGCACCTGGCGCAGGGCAGCGAGAATTTGTTCTGAGTTCATATTGATTCAGTGCCTGTACCGGCTGCTTTAGCTGCCGGATGTCCAATAAATTATACAATTTTTGCCCGTTTTAACATCCGGCAGCTAAAGCAGCCGGTACGGGATAAAATAAACGGCAATATTACGAGATCAAACCCAAACATCGCGGCTTTGTTCAACGCATCCTTTTAAGTCAACTTAAACGCTACCGTTTTTACCCGTTTGGTCGGGATACCTTCCGCTGTTGTTTCCTCCAAAATCATGGCCCGCGCTTCCGACAGTTCAAAAACCGCCTGCATATCGCGTATCCTGGCTGCCGGTACGCCATTACTTTTTAAATGCGAAATCCAGTAATCGAGTGGTTGTTGGGAAAGCGCCTCCTCCAAAATGGCATTCAGGGATGCCCTGTTTTGCACCCGGGCGGTATTGCTGGAATAATCTGGATTTTCAGATAGAGTGCTCATTTCCATGCAATTGCACAGTTGTCGAAACTGGCGCTCCGTTCCTACAGCCAGTAGTAACATCTGCCCGTCGGCGCACACAAACAAATCCCCGTAAGGCGCAATATTTGGATGCCGGGTGCCCATACGCTGCGGGATATGACCGTTCATCAGATAATTACCGGCCTGATTGGCCAGGGAAGCGAGCGCAGACTCCATGAGCGAAGTGCTGACCGTCATACCAACACCCGTCCGCTCCCGGTGCAACAAAGCCAGCAGGATAGCCTCTTTCAACTGATGCGCCGCCAACACGTCGATTAAAGCGACCGGCATTTTTACTGGCATTCGCCCCGGCTCGCCATTCATGTACATAAAACCGGCTTCTGCCTGCAAAACGGCATCAAAAGCAGGGCTTTCATCTTCTTCATCCGCGAACGAACTCAATTGGGCATAGATCAAACGGGGATTTTTATCGCGCAAAGACTGCGTGTCGACACCCATGCGGCGCGCAGAAGAAGGTTTAAAATTGGAAATCACCACATCGGCTGAAACAGCCAGTTCGATGGCTTTTTGCCGGTCTCCAGGTTCGCCAAGATCGAGGAACAGGTATTCCTTTCCCCAATTAACGCTACACCAATAGGCGGAAATAGGCGATTCGGGTGATTCGGACGGATGTTTCCAGCCCCGTGTGACATCGCCGCCCGTTGTTTTATTTTCAATTTTTATGACTTCCGCGCCTAATTCGGCAAAAAACATACCTACTGCCGGGCCTGCCAGCACGCTGGCAAATTCCACAACTTTCAAACCTGAAAAAAACTTATCTTGCATACAAAATACACGGGTTTGGAGCCCTTTCCTGTTATGAAAATTTTTACCACAGATCAAATCCGGGCCTGGGATCAATACACGATTAAAAACGAGCCGATTCCTTCTGTCGAACTGATGAATCGCGCTGCACGGGTTTTTACAGCCTGGTTTATTGATCATTACCCAGATACCAACCGACCTGTCGTCGTCATTGCCGGAACGGGCAACAACGGCGGCGACGGACTGGCTGTAGCCAGATACCTGCACCAGTTCTTTTACGAGGCGAAGGTATTGGTTTACCACTTCGACGAAAAAAAAAGTATCGATTTTGAAGAACAGGTGCTTTCCATGCCCTTGCACGATGTGCTGGAACTCAACTGGTACGATCACACCGGTAACTTCCCGGCTATTGACCCGAACGCTGTATTGATTGACGCACTTTTCGGCTCCGGTTTGAATCGCCCTTTGGCGGGCCATTGGGCAAAAGTGGTGGAATGGATCAACCAATTGCCGAATGAAGTGGTTTCGATTGATATACCCAGCGGTTTGTTTGCAGATGAATCGAGCAAGGATAATCCAGTTGTACAGGCAGACAGAACCTTCAGTTTTGAAACGCCCAAACGCGCCTTCTTCTTCCCCGAAAATGCAGATCGGGTGGGGGAGTGGGCTTTCGGAAGTATCGGCCTGCACCCTGATTTTGCGGCCACAACGAACACGGATTTTCATTACCTGACAGCGGCGGACATACATTCATTGTACTTGCCCCGCAAAAAATACGCGCATAAAGGCACTTACGGCCATGCATTGCTGGTTTGCGGCAGTTACGGAAAAATGGGCGCCGCAGTTTTGGCTGCCAGGGCTTGTTTGCGCGCAGGTGTCGGCTTATTGACTGTCCATGCGCCGCGCAGTGGCTTTCTGGTGATACAATCCAAAGTGCCGGAAGCGATGTTTAGCGCCGATCACAGAGCGATTTTTTGTACGGAAATTCCTGATGCAACTAAATATACCACAATCGGCATAGGTCCGGGCCTTGGTGTTGCCCCTGAGACGAGGGTTGGTTTGGAGCAGTTGTTAAAAGAGGTGAAACGCCCCATTGTGTTGGATGCAGATGCAATAAATTTGCTTTCAGATAATCCTGCCTGGTGGAAACATATCCCTGTAAACTCCATCCTGACACCACATCCGAAAGAATTTGAACGCCTGTTCGGCAAATCAGCAAACGATTTTGACAGAAACGACCTACAGCGTCAAAAAGCGCAGGAACACAAAGTTTTTATTGTTTTAAAAGGCGCTCATACCTGTATTGCTGCACCTGATGGCGTCTGCTGGTTCAACTCGACTGGCAATCCGGGAATGGCTACCGGAGGCTCCGGCGATGTTTTGACAGGGATCCTGACTGGTCTTTTAGCCCAGGGTTATCCACCGCTTTCGGCTTGTCTGCTGGGGGTATATTTACACGGTTTGGCCGGCGATAAAGCGGCGGAGGCACTTGGGACAAGAGGCGCTTACGGCAGGGGATTTGGTAGCCTATCTTGGAAAAGCATGGAAGGCGATTGAATGATGAATGATGAATATAAAAAATGCGCCCCTGAAAGTCAGGGGCGCATTTTTTATGACTAAGTAGGTGTGCAGAATTAGTTGCAACTTTAAAATGCGTCCCGTACCACAATAACTAATAACGAATAACTACTTAAGTTGAAATCAGTTCGAGTTGTTTTTTACAAACGCTTGAGTATCAGGCCAGATAACGAATAACTGATAACCGATAACTACCCTAGCAGTGCGTCAATTTTAGACACTAGGGAATCTTTGGATTGCAGGCCGATAATTTTCTCTTTTAATTCGCCATTTTTGAACACCAGAAAGGTAGGAATGCCCCGCACATTGTAGTTGGTAGGCACCTCCGGGTTGTCATCTACATTCAGTTTGCCAATAACAGCGCGTCCTTCATATTCGGCGGACAGTAACCGGGTTCATGGCTTTGCAGGGGCACACCATTCTGCCCAAAGGTCTACAAGGATCACCTTATCGCTGCCGAGAACTTCTGTTTGGAAATTAGCATCGGAAAATTCGTATGCCATATTGAGTTTTTATTTGAGATGTGAAAATGCAATGTTGGAAAAATTTAGGGCTATGACACGATTTAGACAAAGGTAACGCAACCAAGTTAACTGCATCAAAAAAAAAAAAAAAAAAAAAACAAGGGGAAGAAAAAAAAAAAAAAAGGCCCCCCGGGGGGGGGGGGCCCATTTTTTTATTCCTAAATTGAAATCAGTATAAGTTATTTTTATTACAAATGCTTGATTATCAGGCCTAATAACGAATAACTGATAACCGATAACTACGCGAGCAGTGCTTCAATTTTATCCTTCAGAACCTGTTTGGTTTGTGCGCCGACGACCTTGTCTTTCAGTTCACCGTTTTTGAAAATCAGGAAAGTAGGAATGCCCCGCACATTGTACTCGGTAGGCACATTCGGATTGTCATCCACGTTGAGTTTGCCAATAACAGCACGTCCTTCATATTCGGTTGACAGTTCGTCTATTACAGGGGTCATCATTTTGCAGGGACCACACCATTCCGCCCAAAGGTCTACCAGGGTCACTTTATCGCTGCCGATTACTTCCGTTTGGAAGCTAGCATCAGAAAATTCGTATGCCATATTCAATTATTATTTGAGATGTGAAAATGCGATGTTGAAAAAATTTGGGGTTATAACACAGTTTGGACTGTTTTGGTTGCAAAGGTAACGGAATCAAGTCAGGCGCATCAAAAGAGTACCGGGAAATGTCCGTTGAAAAACATTTTGAATGCGCTCAACTCCCAAATGTATATTGAAACCAGCCCGCCATTTGACTGAAAAAGTCCAAAATCAGGGATGGCTGTAGAATTAAGGGAAAAAAGAAGCCGAACACCGCGCCAAAAAAGTGGGCGGTATGGTCGATATTGTCCTGGCCTTTATTGGCGGCATAATTGCTGTACCACAGGTATAAAATACCAAAAATAAAACCGGGAATAGGAATAGGGATTAAAAACAACATAATCCCAATGGTCGGATCCAGCAGGATAGCAGCAAAAAGTACTGCTGCAGTTGCACCGGAAGCGCCGATGCTGGCGAATCCCGCTGTGTTACGGTAGCGATAAAATGTAGCGGACGAAGAAGCTGCCAATGCAAGGATATAAAAAAGCAGGTACACCACTTGCCCGGCGGCGCCAAACATGCTGAAAAACCATTCTTCCACATAACGCCCGAAAAAGAAGAGCGTAAACATGTTGAAAAGCAGGTGCATAAAGTCGCCATGCAGCAGTCCGCCGGTAATCCAGCGGTAATACTCTCCACGCCGGGATTCCTGGTAAGGCCAGTGGCGCAGTTTATACATCAAATCGCCATTGTTGAACGCAATAATGGAAATCAAAGAGGTAATGGCGATAATGATAATGGTCATGTTCATGTTTGCTTAGTTATCGTGTTATCTGTTATCGGTTATCAGTATCGGTTTTTCAGGCTGAAATGGAGTAGGGATTCGATTCGTTTCCCTATGCCGAACCGGATAACAGATAACCGATAACTGCTAACCATTATGGTATGGTTCGTTTTTTAAAATCGTCATGGCGCGGTACAGTTGTTCCAGAAAAAACAAACGCACCATCTGGTGGCTGAATGTCAGTTTGGAAAGCGCCAGTTGTTCATTTGCGCGGGCATACACATCGGGCGAAAAACCGAATGCACCCCCGATCAGAAACACCATTTTTCGCTGAGAACTCGACAAACGCCGTTCCAGCCATTGCGCCAGTTCCGTGGAACTGTATTCGCGGCCCTGTTCGTCGAGCAACACCAGGTAGTCTTCCGACGCTAGTTTGGATAGCACCATCTCCGATTCCTTTTTCTTGATCAGCGCGCCATCGGTGGTTTTTAGTTTGATGTCCGGCAAAATATGAAAAGTAAAGGGGAGGTAATTTTTGAGTCTTTTTTCAAAAATTTCTATCCCCGCTTCCAGGTACTTTTCGTTGGTTTTGCCAATGGCCCACAGTTCAATTTTCATGATGCTTTTGATCCCGCTAAATCCACATCGCGGCGTTCGATGGGAGGGATGTTTTTGACCACCATGTGCATGGTATTGCGAATACGTTCCTCAAACAGCACCATTTTGCCTTTTTTCAGGTTATCGATTGTCTCCTGGTTGTAGTGTCGGATGGTAATTAATTCAAGCCCTTCCTCTGTTTTTACTTTGAATTCATCGGACACCGCTTTGATGAATTTTTCAACACGATCAGGCACATTGGTGACGCAAATAGTGAAGCTGATCGCAGTATTCTGCATCATATTGACAAAAATGCGCAGGTCGGCTGCTTTTCCAAACAGACGGGACATGTGGTGTTCGGCCACGAACGAATAATCGAGCGTGCTGATGTGCAGCAAGGCCTGATTTTTTTCCACCACAATAATAGGTGGGTAGGTCTCTTCCAGGTCGCTGCTGATTTCGGTTCCAGCCGCTTCCGGATTCAGAAACGACTTGACATACAGCGGAATATTTTTGTTCTGGAGCGGCTTGATTGTTTTTGGGTGAATCACCGAAGCGCCGTAGTAGGTCATTTCAATGGCTTCCCGGTAAGAAAGCCTGTCGAGTTTGATGGTATTTTCAAAAAGCCGCGGGTCTGCATTCAGCACACCGGCAACATCTTTCCAGATGCTCATACTTTCCGCATTCAGGCAAAAGGAAAAAATGGAAGCGGAATAGTCCGAACCTTCCCTGCCCAGGGTGGTGGTGAAATTTTCAGAAGTAGACCCGATAAAACCCTGCGTGATGACAAAGTTGCCTTGTTCAAACAAGGGCGGTACTATTTTTTGCGCATTGGCCTGCGTTTTTTCCCAGATCACCCAGCCTTCCCGGTAGGTATTATCTGTTGCGACCACATCGCGCGCATCGAGCCAGGTGGTTTTCAGGTTCACTTTATTGAGGTAAGCGGCAACGATTTTGGAACAAACCAGCTCGCCCATACAAACAATCTGATCGTAGATGTAGTCGTAATTGTCTGAAGGTTTTTCTTCCAGCATCCATTCGCCTTCCACAAAAGTGTCGTTGATCACCGTAAAAACCTCATCGCCCGGCTCAAAAAGATCGCGCATGATGGCATAATGCTTTTCTTTAAAAGCCTCATACAGTTCCTGGGCCTGCCCGGTCTGTTTGACATAAGCAGCCACCACTTCTTCCAGCGCATTGGTCGTTTTGCCCATGGCAGAAACCACAATGACTAATTGTTCCTGGCTGAATTGCTGCAGGATGGAAGCGACATTTTGAACGCCTGCCGCGTCTTTGAGGCTTGCGCCGCCAAATTTAAAAACCTTCATTTTGTTCAACTAAAAAATGGATAAAAAGTGAAGTCCGAATTTTGGCGGGCAAAGGTATGGCTCCCGGAAGACTTTTGAATGAGATTAATTCCGTGTGCGAAGAGAAATGATTACGCCAGAGTACGGAATGCCGTCAATTTTTTGCTCAATAAACTGATATTGAAACATTTTGCCCACTACAATTGTACCACTGTTGCTGTGCCGTTCTTCAATGGATTGTTGCAGGTGAAGAAAATTAGTTTCGTTGGACGTCAGAAAAGTCAGATCGTTGATGGCGGGACGAAACACGATAATTTGTTCGTAATAGGTCTTTCCATCGGACGAAGTAGTTAGCCAGCACCTGCTGTATCGTTGGGTGTTAGCACTCGTACCGGTAAGATCGAAACCCTGGGCGAGTATTTTGGCATGTTTTTCGGACGGTTCTGCTTTTTCAAGGGTCTGTAAGGCGCCCAATGTAACTTCCGGACACTGCGAAAAAAGTAATGGGGATGCAAAAAAGTAAATTAGTACAAATACCGAAGGTTTCATATTATTAAAATTTAGGTTGCAAAGGAAATATGCCGCATTGAAAACTGTATATTTCCGTGTCAATTCTTTTCATTATTGTTGTACAGGCCCCTGTAATCAATCCTTTTGATAACATAACTGTAAAAAAATCGCACATTTGCCCGACCTAATAGAGTGCAAAGCAATCTATACCGAACAGAACCCATGCAAAATGAATTAATTCTCCGGCTGAATCAAAAGGATCGCACAGCCATTAGCCAGATGTACGACATGTACGGCGGCGCCCTTTACGGCGTGGTACTTCGTATCGTGCAATCCCCCGAATTAGCGCAACAGGTACTCCAGGATACCTTCCTGAAAGTATGGAAAAACAGCGCCAGTTATGACGAGTCCAAAGGCCGGCTTTTCACCTGGCTGCTCAACATTGCCCGGAATACGGCGATCGACGCTACCCGTACCGCACATTTTCGTTACCAGCAAAAAACCGAAAATATTGATTCCCTCGTACATAAACCCGGGAATGAAACACTCAACCCCGATCACCTGGGAATACGTGAAGTGGTCAGCACGCTCGATGAAAAATACAAAACATTGATCGACCTGATATATTTTAAAGGTTATACCCAGGAGGAGGTCTCTGAGGAAACCGGCATACCAATCGGTACCGTAAAAACACGTCTGCGCTATGCTATGACCGAACTACGCAAGGTATTTGGAGAAACAAATCTTGTCGCGTTCCTGGTTCTGGCAGAAGCCATTCGGGCGGCATTGAAATGATCTGTTTCGTTTCAATGCTTTTTTGTACTCAAAAATTAAAAAATGAACGCTGAAACCACCAGGTTTCAGATCAATTATAAAAAATGGATATTCAATCCTTTATACAATCAGGTTTACTCGAATCCTTCAGCCTAGGGCATTGCTCGGCAGAAGAACAGGTTCTGGTCGAACAAATGCTGGCACAACATCCGGAAGCACGGGCAGAATTAGAAGCCATTGAAAAAGCGCTGGAGCAATACGCCAATGCACAATCGGTTCCACCGCCTCAGGGGCTGAAAGACCGGATTATGCAGGAGATCGACAGAAGCGCCATTCCGGCTTCGCCACCGGCAAATAACACGATGTTGCGTCTGTTCCAGGTGCTTGCAATCGGGCTATTAGCCGCTACGGGTTATTTATTGTTTCAAAAAAATCAATCGGATGCCAACCGTGAAACGCTGCAAAATCAGGTGGCACAATTGCAATTGCAATTAATAGATTGTGATGACCGCAATGCTGCCTGCCGGCAAATAATAGAACTCATTCGCAATCCCGAAACTCGGGCATTCAAAATGAGCAATGCGAAGGATGGCCCTTCCTTTGTATTCCACAATACTTCGTCTTCCCGTTGTACCGCCTTGGTCGACGTAGCGGCGCTACCACGCCAACCGGACGGCAAATACCTGCAATTCTGGGCTTTGGTGGATGGCAAACCGGTCAACATGGGCATGATCCGGCAGGATACGGCCAGTGGATTCCAGTCCTTCGATTGTGTTGAAAACGCAGGAGGTTTCGCAGTTTCCATCGAAGACAACGAGAATGGTAACGAGCAACCAACATTTGTGTTGATGGCTGGAACGGCGGGGTAGGGGTGAGCCGGATATTCCCGATGTAGATTTATGGCACACGGATTAAACGGATGAGACACGGATTTTAAGAACAACCTCTTTAAAATCCGTGTCTCATCCGTTTAATCCGTGTGCTATAAATCTTGTTCAAATTAAATTCTTTGCAAATGCTTGATTATCAACACTAATAACAAATAACTAATGCCCAACTTATGAAATACTCAATCCTACTTTTACTCCTCCATCATTTTCTCTTCGGATTTGCGCAATCAGGGAGCCAAGCAAGTGTACTCGCTGCCGAACAGATGCGATTTGACGCAATGGTTAAAAAAGACACCGTTGCCTTAGAACGAATGCTTTCAGATGATCTCATCTTCATCCATTCCAATAGCTTACAGGAAAGTAAAAAAGAGCACTTAGTGTCAATCGGCACGGGCAGTATTGACTATCAAAGTATGCAGAGGGTAAGCGCCCAGGTGCGTCTATTTGGTAAAATGGCGGTTACTAATGGAAACCTCCGGGCCAAAGGTCTGGTTAACCAGAAGGCATTTGATGTCAATCTTACTTACACGGCGATTTATAAAAAGAAAAAAAAGTCCTGGCAACTTGTGAACTGGCAGAGTACGCGTATTCCCTGATATATCTTCCACTTTACCGTGGGTTTTATATGATTTCAGGTGCTTAAAATAGGGCCTCAATAATTTTTTTGTCTTTTATTTGCGGCAAAGCCTTAACTATGGGCACTTTTTTGAGAAACATCTAAATCAATTCAAAACTTTACTATGAGTGATAATCAAAATTCTCGGATTTACATCATCCTGGTGTCAGTGCTGCTACTGCTTGCCGCCGGATTAGGCTTCTTTTTTTGGCAGAAGTCAAAGAATTACCTGGTTGAAAACCAGAAAATAGAGGCAGAGCGGAAACAGCTTGAAACAGCCAAAGTCAATATCGAAAGCGAATTGGACAGTCTGTCGACAGCCTATTCGAATTTGCGTACTGAAAATGAAAATTTACAAGGTCGTATTTCCAGCACTGCCGCCCTAATCGCGCAAAAAGAAGCCCAGATCAGTCAAATCAAAGCAACTTCTGCTAAAGATATTGAGGCACTCCGCGATCAGGTGACCAGCCTTCAAAAGACAAAAATTGAATTTGAAACCATTATACTGGCATTGCGCACGGAAAATGAAGACCTGAAAAAAGAGAATTCCAGACTCGCCGGGGAAAATGATCAGTTGAAAGGCGCCAATACGGAGCTCAGCGGGCAGGTGCAGGACCTTGCCAAACAATTGGAAGAACAAATCCGCAAAACGCAGTCGGCTGTTTTTAAAGCCACATCGTTTCGTGTGGAAGTGGAACGCCGCAATGACAAACTCACAGCGCGTGCGCGCAAAGCCCGCGAAATTTTTGTGAGTTTTGACCTCGCGGATGTACCGCAGGTTTATCAAGGCCAGCAGAAACTGTACCTCGTGGTGACTGACGACAAAGGCACGCCGATTATTAGCCAGTCGCCTTTAAAAGTCACTGTTTTTGCGCCATCCGGTCCTGTTGAAATCACTGCCCAGCAGGTAAAGGAAGTCGTTTTGGAAAATACCCAACGCGAAACTTTCAACTATAAATTTGACGAGCGGCTCAAATCAGGCAACTATGTTGCTGCCATTTACTGCGACAAAGGACTGCTCGGCGTTTCCAGTTTCCGGCTGCGATAATTAATTTTCTTTTAAAGTCCGCAGACAAAGCATCCCAAAAGGCTACTTTGGTGTTTAGTGTATGGTGTTTAGTGTTTAGGGCGCTTCGGGCTTGGTATTTGTGAGAATTTTGCCAGGAGTATGTAACTGTCTAAACTACACACAATTGCCTAAAGCAAAGCCCCCCCAAACACCATACACCACACACGAAACACCTTTATGGAGGAACAACCCAAACAAAATATTCCCCCTGCTGCACCTTCGACTAACAGGGGACTGATCTTGCTGCGCAACCTTTGGCGCCGTATAGAGAATATTGTATTTGGGGTGGTTTTGTTGCTGATTGTGCTGTATTTCGTTCTTCAAATGCCGGCCATTCAAAACTGGCTGATTCACAAAACAACCAGCTATCTCTCCGATGAACTCAAAACTACGGTACAGATACAGCACATCGATATCGCGTTTTTCGATAAATTGATTCTGGAAGGGTTTTATGTAGAAGATTTGAAGGGCGATACCCTGATATACGTTGGCCAGTTGAGCGCCGGACTATCTTCCAATTTTTTCTCTATTCTTTCCAATAAACTGGAATTCAATGAAATAAGCCTTAAAAATGCCCGTATTCAAATAAGAAGGGCTGCTGGCGAGTATGACACCAACCTCAAGTTTTTTATTGGATTATTTTTCCAGTCCGAAAGACCCCAATAAGCCATCCAAACCATTTGCTGTAAAAATAAAGGCGAAAAACATCTTCCTGGAAGATGTAAGATTTGCGCAGGATGATCAGGTGAAAGGCCGCCTCATGTACTATGAGGTGCCGCAGGGGAGTATACGGGTTAATAAAATGGATATGGTTGCCAAAAACATTGATATTCAGTCTGTCAATCTGAAAGGTGTATTTTTCGATTTTGAAGATTATCCGTCCCAACCCATGCCTCCGCGCCCGGGAACTGTAGTGCCAAAAACAGCACCGAAGGACTCGCTCGCTGCGCCTTTACAATTTTCTATCGCGCAGTTTTCGCTGACAGATGCTCGTTTTCAAATGGATCGTTTCCATATTTCTCCGGGAAAAGAAACAGCGCCTGAAGTCATGGACTATAATCATATCAATGTACAAGATATTGATTTTCAGGCAGATAGCGTTAAGTTCAACAGTAATCTGGTCTTTGAAGGCGTGTTAAAACATTTTGCCGCCCGCGAGCAAAGCGGCCTTGAGATCACACATGGTCAGGCGGGTAGGGTAGTGGTCTCCGATACACTCACGGCGCTGTTCGATGTGCGGATTGAAACACCCGGCAGTTCGCTGGGAGATACCATCATGCTACATTACAATACTTACAGGGATTTCAGAAAATTTAACAGCAGCGTAGACATCGACCTTAGGCTGTCAAAAGGTTCCAAATTGCGGCTCGGCGATATATCGACTTTTAGCGGCCCGCTGGCCAGAAATCGCTTTTTCGCCACCAACAAAGACGAAATTGCAGAATTCAGCGGCAGGGTGTACGGCAAAGTTGGCAAAAAACTGAGGGGCGATGCGCTGGTTGTGCAGTTGGGCGACCGCACTTATATGGAAGGTGATTTCCGCGGCGACGGACTCACCGGCGATATTGACCAGAGTATTATCGAGTTTCGTTTCGACCGGCTGCAATCCGACTTGCAAACGATTGGAAAAATTATTCCCGGATTTAATCCGCCGGCTTCGTTTTACACCTTAGGGAACATTGGTTTTTCGGGCGACTATCAGATTTTCTTTGGATTCAGCCATATTTTCCACGGGAAAATCCTCACTGATATTGGCACGGGAGACGTCGACCTAAACCTCGACCTGAAAAACGGGCGGGAGCGGGCGACCTATTCCGGTTACCTGAATATGCGCGATTTCGACCTGGCAACCTGGACAAATAATTCAAATTTTGGCAGAACCACCTTCAATATCAGGATAGCGGACGGGTCCAGCGGTCTGACGCTTCCGACCATAAAAGCGCGACTGGAAGGTACCGTAGATACGTTTTCATTCAAAGGGTACAGTTACCGGAATGTAGTGATGAACGGCACTTTCCGGGAATTTATTTTCGACGGCAAACTGGGCGTAAAAGACCCTAATATCGATTTTACCTTCGATGGTACGGTCAATCTGAAAGACAGCGTACCCCAGTTTTCATTTGAAACGGATATTCGCCGACTCGACCTAGGCGCCCTGAATCTGATTGACCGGGATTTGGTTGTTTCCGGGCGTGTAGACCGTATTCGAATCAATGCCCGGAACTGGCAGGATCTGACCGGAGCCGCCATGTTGCGCAATTTTCAGATCGTGCAGGACAAAACGCAACGGCACTATATCGACTCACTCAAGTTCGAATCCTATTTCCGTCCCGACGGTACACGTTATATTTCTATCGCATCCGACGTGGCCGATGGTTTGCTGGAAGGGCACTTCGATTTCCAGAGCGTGCACCGCAACCTGATGCAGGCTTTCAGTCGTTATCATCCCGAATTTGCCGAACGAATGGGTTTGCCACAGGCGGATTTGAATGATATTTCTGATAATTATACCCTGAAATTGGATATCCGAAATACCCGCGGATTAACCCACCTGATTTCGTCACAACTGGATACGCTCCGCAATATCTCGATCAAAGGCGCTGTAAACGCCAGATTGGGAAGTTCCATGTTGACAGTAAGCGCTCCTTATGTGCGCTTCAACAGTATTTCAGTGGGCAAGACAGCCTTAAGTTGGGAAGGTAATCAGGAAGATGCGAAATTAACTATTTCCATCCCGGAGTCCACTGTTTCCGGCACCAAACTGGCGCCCATTCTTTTAACAGGAGAGTTGAGTCGCAACGAATTTCATTTTAAGTTAACCGCACGCGATACCAGCAAAATTGTAAAAGGGGTTAATTTCGACGGCGTACTTTCTACCTTGGATACCTTATGGCAGTTGAAATTCAATGCCTCCGAAATTGCCCTGTTTAATGACAACTGGGCAATGAATGAAGAAAACTACATCCGTTTCGGCAAAAATTACTTTGTCACCAAAGATTTTGAATTGTTCAATGGCGACCAGCGTATACTCTTAGACAGTTTTAACCTTGGCAAGGGACTTTCTCTTTCCCTGACCAATTTCGACCTCAATTTTATCAATCGCTTTGTCAACCCGAAAAAAGTGACTTGCAGGGGTAAAATCTATGACTTTGACGTCAAAATAAATGATGTATTCAACTTACAGGGCATCAATACCTACATTTCTACCGATACTGTTTTTATCAATAATGTACCTTATGGCGATGTAACAGGCAATTTTGAAATGGCGCACCTCGCTGCCCCGCTTTGGTGGAAAACTTTTTTGAATTACCAGGATCATCAGTTGAGAATAGCAGGGGCCTGGTTGCCACCCAAAGCAAGCGCTCAAATGATAGATGAGGTTCAAATGACCGTAAAACCCGGCGAATTTGCTACCCAGGTGGATGCGCGTAATTTTCCCCTGAATATTCTGGAAACCTTTGTGCCGGGCATTTCCGGAACTAACGGACAATTCGACGCCGGCCTCAAATTATTCGGGCCGTTCAACAAAATTGGCATGAATGGTAAAGTGCGCATTGTAAAAGGACAGTTTGAACTCGACTACCTCAAAGCAAAATACAATATATTCAACCAGAATATTCTGCTCACCAGCAACAGGATATGGGCAAACGGAGATACCATCTGGGATAACAGTACACCCCGGAATATGGCCCTGATAAAGGGCGGGCTGAAACACAACCACTTTAAAGAGTGGCGCATGGATACCTGCGAAGTGTCTTCCCAAAGCGACAATTTTGTCATCTTGAATACGACCTCCAAAGACAATTCCATGTATTATGGAAAAGGCGCAGGCAGGTTCAAAGCAAAATTTTCCGGCACCTTCAGTCGCACTGATATTCAGATTGACGCTACCACAGGCAAGGATACCAGGCTGTATCTTCCTATTACTTCAGTATCAGATGCGCAGGAAGTGAAATTTATCAAATTTAAAACAAAAAATCAGGATAGCACACTGTTAAAAACAACAAAAAGTAGCGTAATAGGCGAACTGAAAGGCCTGAATTTTGAAATGAACGTTACGATGACCGATGCCGCGGAGGTGCAACTCATTTTTGACGAGCAGGCGGGGGATATTATCAAGGGTAGGGGAGTGGGCGACATAAAATTGACCATCAACAGGGAAGGGGAGTTCAAAATGTATGGCAACTACGCCATCCGACGTGGTGAATACATGTTTACGCTGCTCAACTGGGTAAATAAACCATTTACGGTAACGGAAGGCGGCACCATTAACTGGTACGGCGATCCATATGGCGCCCAAATCAGCCTGGATGCAACTTATGAAGAAAATACGCCTGTTTACAACCTGATCCGGGACGAAATACAACTGTTGGGAGGCGACGACAGCGATGCCGCCAAAGCCGCCAAACGACCCACTAAAACAATCGTAACCATGCACCTCAAGGGTGATTTAATGACGCCCAACATCAGTTTTAATGTCGATTTTCCCAATATCGCCAACGACATTAAAAGTGTGACAGAGAACAAGTTACGACTGCTCCGCCAGGATCAGAGCGAACTCAACCGCCAGGTTTTCGGTCTGGTGGTGGTTGGGTCTTTTTTACCCTCTGACGGGGGCTTTATCCAGAGTTCTGACTATGTGGCCTCTGCCTTTAACACGCTCACACAGGTACTTAGCAACCAGTTTTCCAACTATCTCACCGGATTGGCCTCCGAATGGTTTGGCACTTCGGTTTCCAGTATCGACTTCAATATTGCTTATGACGAGTACCAAAACTCGTTGAGCAATCCCGACAATACAAGGATCAACCAGACAGGCCGTGAATTACAAATCAGGCTCACCAGCGGTTTTGCCAACGACCGCGTGACCGTACAGGTAGGGTCACAGTTCGGTCTGGGTCGACCAAGTACGGCTGTACAGAATGGTTTTCTCGGCGAAGATGTGACCGTAGAAATCCAACTGACCCAAAACAGGCAATGGCGGCTCAAGGTGTATCAGCGCACCGAACCGGATATCACCGGCGGGCAACGCCGTGCACGGTATGGCTTCGGTCTGAGTTTTCGCAAGGAATACGACTCGTTTGATGAAATGCTGAGTGGCATGAAGTCGTGGCTAGGTAAAAAAGGTTAAGAAAGGGTTTATAGTTTTGAGTTTATAGGTTTATGGTATCGCCCTTGGCATAAGTTACCCCATAAACTCATAAACTATAAACAACCCCCTAAAATCATCAATATTTTTTCTATAATTTATATTATGTTAAATAATGCCTTATTTTTTACCCTGCGAACATTAAATCGTAGAAACCGTCTAAATTTGCCCGCCCCAATTTTCTCTCACTACTTCCAACACCTTGTTTTTCAATGAAAAACACCTACTACGACCTTGTAGCGCAGACATTTGACTTTCCTCAAGACGGATTCAGCCTCAGAGATAACCGACTCCTGTTTAATGAAATTGATGTCTACGAACTCATTCGTAAATACGGTACTCCCCTCAAACTGACTTATTTGCCTAAAATTGGTGAAAAGATACAGATGGCCCGAAAATTATTCCGCGATGCTATTCAGCGTTATAATTATAATGGCAAGTATATATATTGTTATTGCACTAAAAGCTCCCATTTTGCCTTTATTTTGAATGAAGTGCTTGAAAATGGCACACAATTGGAAACCTCGTCATCGTTCGACATTGACCTGGTCTGGAGGCTTTATAACCAGGGGAAAATCAATAAAGGCACCATTATCGTGAACAATGGCTATAAACCGCGCCAGTATATTGAAAAAATTGTCGGCCTTATCAATGACGGTTTTTACAATGTCATACCGGTATGCGACAATGCGGAAGAACTTCGACAGTACGCTGAGTTGATCAAAAAGGACAAATGCAGTATTGGCATCAGGATGGCTACTGAGGAAGAGCCTAATTTTGAGTTTTACACCTCCCGTCTCGGCATTCGTCAAAGTGAAGTGATCCCCTTTTACAAGGAGTTGATCGCCAATAACCCCAAATTTGAATTAAAAATGCTCCACTTTTTTGTGGATATTGGCATCAAGGACACCCTTTATTACTGGACCGAACTGAAAAAAGGCATTAAAACGTACTGCGAATTGCGCAAGATCTGCCCTACCCTGAATGCGCTGAATATTGGCGGCGGTATGCCGATCAGGAATTCGTTGAGTTTTGAATATGATTATCCCTACATGATCAATGAGATTGTACGGATGATTAAGGAAGCCTGCGACAGCGAAGGGGTGCCGGAACCTGATATTTTTTCCGAATTTGGAAAATTTACCGTGGGTGAAAGCGGCGCAACCATCTTTTCAGTCATCGGTAAAAAGAAACAAAATGACTCGGAAGAATGGTACATGCTCGATAACTCGTTGATGAATACCCTACCCGACAGTTGGGGAATCAAGGAACGGTTTATTTTGTTGCCGATCAACCACTGGAGCAAAGAATACCAGCGCGTGAATGTGGGTGGTATCAGCTGTGATAATGCCGATTATTATAACTCGGAAGCACACATTAATCAGGTTTATTTGCCGGCAGTCGACATGGAAAAAGACGAACCGCTGTATATCGGTTTTTTCCATACCGGCGCCTACCAGGAAGCCCTGAGCGGTTACGGAGGACTGAAACACTGCTTATTACCTGCTCCCAAACATATTCTGATTGATCGCAACTATTATGGAGAGTTCGTCGACTGGCAAATTTTTCAGGAACAGGATGCAGATTCCATGCTTAAAATTTTGGGGTACGTGTAGCGGTAGCATGGCCTTCAGGCCGTCGGGAAAAGTGTCCTTCAGGACGCTTGTTAGTGTTATAGGGGCGTGAACGCCCTTTTCCCGACGGCCTGAAGGCCATGCTACCTACACAGTCCAGTTTCCCAGGTATTTCAAAAATAATTTGACCAGGTTTTCCGCATCCGAAATGCCCCGGTGGTGCTGTCCGGTAAAAAGTATGCCTTCACTCTCGACGGCTTTGCGCAGGCCGATGGCTTGGCGCATGTGTTTCATCAGCCTGTATTGTTCCTTGAGGTTGGCATGGGGTTCTGCCCAATCAAAGGCAAGGCGGTGCAATTTGCAATCACTAACAAACATCTTTTTATCAAAATTCCCCCAGGAGCACAAGGTGTAGTCTTCTTCCTCCACACGCGCCCAATCCCAAAACTCTTCGATAACAGGTATGAATGTTTTAGCCCGATTCACATCTTCCTGTGTAATACCGGTGAGATCACGGCAAAAGGGAGAAAGTGTCGGGTGGACAACCGGGCGAACAAAACGGTTGAATTTGCCTCGTACTTCGCCAAAATGATTGATGCGGTATGCGCCGATCTCAATAGTCTCTTGTACATAGTCGGGCGGCGGGTTTTCCCAGCAAGTTGCTTCGAGGTCGTATATGATATAATTCATCTAATATGCAATTTTTTCAACGCCCACCACAACAACAAACGAGGGCGCTTTTTTTGAGAAGTATAAAAAAAAAGTTGCTCTAATGTAGGATTCGGCGTCTTTTGAAAAGGATGAACAATCGGCCAGTCCAACTGGTTTGCCCGCAACATGGCATTTTTGTTCGGAGTGGTCGTATTGGTGGCCGACCGCTCCCCTACCCCAACATTCTGTACTAAGTTCTTATGAGGTACAATACACAACCCATTGTTTTTCAGGATGCTGTAAAACCAGGCATAGGCCCAGGAATTATTTTTTCGTTGCTTTGTAACTTGAAATTTATCCAGCATATAGTGCCTGGAAAGCCTGTTTGATACAAATTGTTTAAACATTTCACTGTGTGAAAACTCCTCTAATCCGTCCAGATTTATGCTCATTTTTTCCCATGCCCGCCGCCAGCTTGCCCAGCCCCAAACGAATGAAAACCTGGAAAAAATATAACTATCCTTATTATTGGCGGTCCATTTTTCAGCCAGGTTAGAACCTCCGATGTGCATGATCTGCGCATCATCCCGGTAATGTTCCAGCAACTCCTGACAAAATCTGAAAAAAGACAGGTCGGGAACACAATCATCTTCTACAATAATCCCTTCTGGTTCATGTTTGAAAAACCAGTTAATAGCATCAAAAACGCCATCTCGCAGCCCCATATTGGTTGTTCTGTAGAGCGTTTGTATCTCACAGGGCCAGTCAATTTGTTTTTCAATAACTGCGCGGACTGCTGTGACATTTTTTTCGTCATCTTTATGATGCCGCCGCGGCCCATCGCAATGAATATAAATTCGCCCGGGCTGTAATATGCGCAGGCGCTCCAGTACCACCAGCGTATGTTGCGGTCGGTTGAAAGTCAAAAAAAGAACGGGAACATCGTAAGGCATAACTAAGATGCTGAAAAGAACGACTTTTGGGCCACAATAACGATAAATTATACTGAATGTTGAGATGTTGAGAATGCTGATAGTTGAGAAAGCATTGGCAATCAGTGAATTAATTTTTCTTCTCGTTCAAAACTACTTTGTTCAGACTCTACCCGCATTTGTTATACGGTTATCCAACAGAATATGAAAGTTTTATTATTAAACACCTATGCCCGTGGAGGAGCCGCCGTAGCATGCCTTCGTTTGAAGGACGCTTTGGAACAAGCCGGCGTGGACGCCAAAATACTCAGTGCCGATCAGGCTGGTAGTCGTTGGCCGTTTTATGCCGAACGGCTTTCGTTTTTGCCGTTTGAACGAGATAAATCGGTACGGTTTTCTTTTTCCCTGGCCAATTTTGGAAAAAACCTGCTTCGGCACCCTTTGGTACAGGAAGCGGATGTATTGCATTTGCACTGGATCAATCAGGGATTTTTGTCATTACAGGGCATTCAAGAACTATCCCTGTTAGGCAAACCAATGGTATGGACCCTGCACGACATGTGGACCTTTACCGGCGGGTGTCATTACAGCAGGGGTTGCGATCATTTCCAGGAATGCTGTGGTCATTGTCCCTATCTTAAAAACCCCTCCCCCAACGATCTGTCACATCGAATCTGGGCGCGCAAACAGCATCTTTTCCAAAAATATTCAATTTATAACCTGTAGTGCATGGCTGGCTTCGGTGGCTCGTTCCAGTAGTTTGTTGAAAAACTACCCGATTACCAACATCCCCAATCCCATAGACGTAACATTGTTTCAACCACTATCAGAAACCGAAAGGAAAAATTTTCGGCTGAGTAAAGGAATAAATCCTCAAAGTCGGCTACTTCTTTTTGCAGCCATGAATGTCAGTGAAGAGCGGAAAGGATTCAGGTTTTTGCAGGAAGCCCTGGATTTTCTAAAATCGCAACATCCTGATTTTCAAGTAGAAATAATGGTTATTGGAAAAGCGCAGCCTGAAATTTTATCTGCACTGCCCTACCCTGTTCATGCTTTGGGTATGATTCAGGATCAACGGGAATTGATTCGGATTTACGGCTCTGCGGATGTATTTGTTATTCCCTCCCTGGAGGATAATCTTCCGAATACCGTCATGGAATCCCTCGCCTGTGGCACGCCAGTCGCCGGCTTCAAAACCGGCGGTATCCCGGAGATGGTCGGCCACCTGGAGCAAGGTTTTATAGCCCCTCAGGGTGACAGCAGGAAATTAGCTGAAGGTATCTATTGGGTACTAAGTAAAGCAAATTTATCTGTACTAAGCAAACAGGCGCGTGAAAAGGCAACGTCGCTTTACGCCAACGCATTGATTGCAAAGCAGTATACCGACATTTACCAAAATATGCTCCAAAAATCCTAACGTACCCGTAATTGCCGCCAAAAGGAAACAGGCATGCGGGAAATACTATTTTCCAGGTGGTATTTTAAACTGGGCAACAAGGCGCTTCCGGTGGTGATACTTTTAGGAGAGCGGCTGATCATGCCGGCGGGGGTTCTGGCATCCGGAGTCTTATATCCCAGTCTTTTGTCGCCGGGAAGCGTATAAACGTAAAGTCGGGTTGTTTTGCCTGTGCCGATGATATTACCGTCGGCCTTGGGCGCATCTATTCCAAAATCATTGTCGTTGATGACGGCAAAAGTAGAGTCGCTCATTACAGTAAGTCCTTCCGGTTTATCATGGTCCTGCTCCCATCCCAACTGTGTGAGGTCTGCCAGTAATTTTTTCTCTACTGGGTAAATACCCTTGGAAATCAGTGTGTTAGCATCTATCAATGCCTCTATGGGCGTATGGAATTCCATTGCAGCGGACAATGGCGTAGCGGATTCAATACTAATTTTATAGATGTTTTTGACGGATTCTTTTTTGCGTTCGGCATGTTCCAGCACCAGAAACTCCTTGTTATTGATCGCCGCTATGTCTCCTATTTTCCAATCCTGGTTGCGAATATTTCCCTGAGGCACTGCATGTTCATAAATAAACGTACGGGTAAGTCCTGTCGCAGGATCGAGTTCCAACAGGCGATGCAGGCGGGATTTCTGCCCTGTTTTTTCGTCTGGAATATTTGCGGGGCTTTGTAGCAAGGCATAAACCTTGCCATTAGGCGTACAAGTGATGCCCTCGAAACCGCGGTTGGAGCGACGTTTACCCCATAGTGGGTCAAGTGCGACGTCCTGTGGTTGAGAAGGAAAGGGAGTATAACGTTTTTTTACCCGGAATTGAGCATCGAGTTGCCAGATGCTTGTGCCGTACTCTTCGCATATCCACCAGTCTCCATTCGGTGTGCGCGCCAATCCTTCCGCATCAAGTCCCCAGGTATCGTAAGGAATGGTTGTTCCGAGGGTATCTGACCAGGCCATATCCTCAGGATTGCCTCCGGATGGTGGCAAGGGTAATCCGCTCGCTGTTGAATTATCCGGACGTTTGATGGAATATTTACGCAGTACCTGCAATTTATCTCCTTCCAGGGTGGCTTGCCATACTTTTGGGGCATATTTTGGAAAAGGAAATAACAGGGGCGTCTTACCTTTGGCAGCCGTACCCGCAGCCACATCAGCGTTCGGGCCGCGGTCGCTGATCAGATAGAAGACGCCGTTTTGGTAGACGATGCCGGAAACGCCTCCTTCTTTGACAATCAATCCGTTGTGTGTGCCAACAACGGGCATTTCATCAAATTTGTACTTTTTGAGTTCAAATCCTGCCGTTGGGAAAGTGGATATTTGTTGCGCAAAAAGTGGACAAACGGCAAAGAACAGTACAACAATGGCAAAATAGTGTAAATAAAGTTTCATGCTTCTAAGGATACAGATTAACCGAAAACGGGGGCCACGGGAGATATTACAAGCATCGAGCCAAAGTGACCTTTTAAAAAGACAATTCGGCGGAATTGTCATAGAGCTTACTTTGCAGCGCGAATGAATACTCAACATTTTGATTTTGTAATTATTGGCGGCGGTATCTTCGGCTGTTACGCCGCATTATACTTAGCCAAAAGAGGTGCAAAAGTAGCGCTTTTAGAGAAAGAAGCGCATCTGTTTCGGAAAGCCTCCTTAGTCAACCAGGCCAGGCTGCACAGCGGTTACCATTATCCGCGCAGTATCGCCACTGCTGCTTTGAGCGACGAGCACAAAGAACGTTTTACGGCGGAGCATCGGCGTTTTGTACATGCCTCCTTTGAAAAATATTATGCCATTGACAGGTTTGGCTCTTTTACCGATCCGCTGCAATTCGAGCGATTCTGCAGCAGGCTAAATATCCCATTTAAACGTATCCAGGAACATACCTTGTTTAATTTCAATCGTTTAGAGGCGCTTTATCTGACAGAGGAATTTTCTTTTGACCCGGTCTTGCTTGGGCATTTTTACCGCGAAAAAGTGGAAAACGAACCAGGAATCAGCGTTTTGAAGAATGTTCGGCTCCATGTTGCAAAGGCAGAAGGGAATGAGTGGATCATTGATTTTTACCGACACACTACCCTACCCGATTCATCATTACAACAGATTGTAACGCCTACTGTTATCAATGCCACGTATGCTGCATCCAATGCAATAAATCGACTTTTTGATGCCGGAAGCCTCGCGCTTACCCATGAATTATCGGAAATTGCATTTGTGACCTCCAAACAGTTTGGCGACCGCGGATTGACCGTGATGGACGGACCCTTTGGCTCGATCATGCCCTATGGGCTCAGCGGCTTGCTGTCGTTGTCATCCGTTGCGTACACACACCACAAAATATCTTATGAAGATTTGCCTCAGTTTGACTGTCAGATTCCGGAGGATAGGACTTGCAGGCCAGAGGCGCCTGGTATCTGCACGGATTGCCCGCGCAGGCCTGTCAGCAATGCAAACAAAATGCTGGCCCAAATGCGGCAGTATTTTTCCGAATCGGTACAGTTTGAATACTTTTTCTCTTATTTTACGATAAAATCAAAACTGAAATCCAGTTATATTGATGATGGTCGCCCGACAGAAATTTCTATGCTCCGCGACACGCCGCGTTTTTACTGCCTCTTTTCAGGCAAAATCAATTCAATTTATGAAGTGGAAAAAATCGTCTGAACCTTTTTTGTTATCAGTTATCGGTTATTTGTTATCGGTTATCAGTTTCGGCATGAGGAAATGGACGATGCATACTTTCATAGTTTCAGCCTGAAACCCCGATAACTGATAACAGATAACTGATAACAAAACATGGAGACCTTACTTGTTGGGAGTGCCCTGCTGAGTTTATTTCACGCCCTGATACCCAGTCACTGGCTGCCGGTGCTGGCTATTGGCCGACAGGATGGCTGGAGCAATTACAAGGTATTGTGGGTTACTTTTTTGGCCGGTTTGATGCATGTTCTGAGCACAGTACTGGTGGGCGGGATATTTGCGGCATTGGGAGGCGCGCTGGCCGGAGAAGCCGAACATTTTACGGAATGGATCGCTCCGGTAGCGCTCATCGGATTGGGCGCATATTATATCTGGGCGCATTATTACCACCACCATTTTCATTTACATCGTCAATCCACGCGTTGGGGCGTCATTGTTTCGCTGGCGGTGGCCATGTTTTTTTCTCCCTGTCTGGAAATTGAAGGCTATTTTCTGGCAGCAGGCCAGTACGGCTGGTGGTTTGTGGCTTTGTTGGCCCTCACTTATGGCATCACGACTGTTACGGGAATGGTGGTTTGGGTTTGGCTGGCATTACACGGCTTGCACCGGCTCAATTGGCATGCCTGGGAGCACAATGCGGGCATTATTACGGGTCTAACGCTGGTGGCGTCGGGGGTTTTGAGTTTGCTCGTTCATTGAAGGTTGATGAAGGTTTATAAGGGTTGATAAGGTTGATATACAGCCACTCGAATGAACGGCCCTGAGTGGCGTACTTCAACCCTTAACAACCTCAACCATTCCAAAGCCTCTTTCCGCCTTTTTCAATGATTTGACCACCTGCTCATAGCTGTGATCAATAAGATGGCGAAGCAGCCTTTCTTCGAGCGAGCCTTCAAAATCGACCGTATTCCAGTGCTTTTTATTCATGTGAAAACCGGGCTGCACTTCCGGATATTGCTCGCGCAATTCTAGGGCGTAATCGGGTTCACATTTCAGATTTACGGTAAACTGTGCGCCATCGAGGCCTGTGATAGCAAATATTTTGCCTGCCACTTTCATACAAAGCGTCATTTCACCGAACGGAAAATCTTCAGCGACACCTTTTTTGGCTAAACAGTAATCACGAAACTGTTCAATATCCATTGGTCTGGCATATTTAGAATAATCCGTGTAATTCAGCCTGTACCATTTCCAGTACCTTTCCGGAGTCCTCTTTATTGCTGGAAAAATCCAGTTGATCGACATTGATCACCAGCAACTTGCCTTCCCGGTAGTTGCCGATCCAGTTGTCGTAGCGCTCGTTGAGGCGCTTGAGGTAGTCGATGCTGATACTTCCTTCGTAGTCGCGTCCGCGCATTTGAATGTGTTCTACCAGCGTAGGGATACTCGCTTTCAGGTAAATAAGCAGATCCGGCGCTTTTACTTGCGACACGATGGACTGAAAAAGCGTCAGGTAGTTTTCAAAATCCCGGCGCTCCATCAGCCCCATATCTGCCAGATTTGGGGCAAAAATGAATGCGTCTTCGTAAATCGTACGGTCCTGAATGACTGTGCGATTACCATTCAGGATGCGCAACACCTGCTGATAGCGGCTGGAAAGGAAAAAAACCTGTAGGTTGAAAGACCAGCGTTTCATGTCCATATAGAAATCGGACAGGTATGGATTGCTTTCGGTATCCTCGTAGTGAACGTCCCACCCAAAGTGGCGGGCGAGGATTTCACAGAGGGTCGTTTTGCCCGCCCCGATATTCCCGGCGATGGCAACATGTTTGATAATTGATTTATCGGATGGTAAGCTTTGATTCATTGCTGTACTTTTGTGCGCAGCGAAGGTAAATTGTTGACCGTTGGCTATTGCCCTTCCCGCACATTTTTTATCAACATCCAGTAAATTAAATTTCGTTCAACGAGTGACAGGCCACGTTGAACGGTCATATTGACACAAACTTCTAACCTTTTTTTATGCAAATCGATGCAGCCCTTATTTCACGCCTTGAAAAACTGTCCCGCTTGCAACTCGGTGAGGCCGAACGCGAAAAACTGACAGGCGATCTTCAGCGCATTCTGGATATGGTAGACACCTTGGGCGCTTTGGATACTGAAAATGTTGAACCGCTGGTATACCTCAATGATGCGGTAAATGTGCTGAGAGCGGACGAAGTGGGCCGACAACTCACTACATCAGAAGCACTGCAAAACGCCCCGGAGCAAAACGGGCAATTTTTTATGGTACCTAAAATGATTGATTAAACATGCGAAAACCACTGTACTGGATCATTATTTTCGGGGTTGTTGCCATTTTGCTCTACTTCATTGCAGATCGCTGGTTTCCTTATCTGATTGGAAAATTTACCGGTTTGCTCGTCGGTTTATTTGCTGTTGTAACGGGATTGTTTTTGAGAAAAAAACGAACTTAAAAAACAACATAAACAAAATTGCAAAGGGCAAAAAGCAATGCAAATCATTGACTCACCTTGCTTTTACACTTTGCAATTTTGCTCTTTTGCCCTTTTACTATTTTCATATACATCGTACTGAAAAATGCTGATTTCTATCAAAAATCTCAACAAGACATATATTATGGGCGCCGAAATAGTCGAGGCGCTCAAAACCGTATCGCTTGATATTGCCAAAAATGAATACGTCGCGCTTATGGGCCCTTCAGGCAGCGGAAAGTCAACGCTCATGAACCTGCTCGGCTGCTTAGACTCCCCTACCAGCGGCGAATACTGGCTCAACGGCACGGAAGTCAGCACCATGGATGACGGCGAACTCGCAGAAGTGCGAAACAAGGAAATCGGCTTTGTATTCCAGACGTTCAATCTGATGCCCCGGCTGTCGGCGCTTGAAAACGTAGCGCTGCCCCTGGTATATGCAGGTATTGGAAGAGAAGAACGACTTGCCAAGGCCCGTAAGGTGCTGGAATCGGTCGGTCTCGGCGACCGTGTAAACCACAAACCCAACGAACTTTCCGGCGGTCAGCGCCAACGCGTCGCTGTGGCGCGTGCATTGGTGAACGATCCGGCTATTATTCTGGCCGACGAACCGACCGGTAACCTGGACAGTAAAACATCCTATGAAATTATGGGCTTGTTCGAGCAAATCCATAAAGCAGGCAACACTGTTATCCTGGTCACACACGAGCATGACATTGCGCTGCATGCCCACCGCGTGGTACGTTTACGAGACGGACTTATTGAAAGCGATCAGCTCAATGATAATATCGTGAGTGTGACCAACATACCTGCGCCAGTGGAAGAATAAGGATACTGCCGGTGGCGTTTAAGAAACAAAATAAAGCAAGCGAATCCAATTGAACATTTATGTCCTAGAAACAATAAAGTCAACGAATGAATTATAAGAAAAATATCCTTGAAACCATAGGCAATACCCCACTTGTAAAACTGAACAATGTGGCTGCCGATATTCCCGCATTAGTACTTTCCAAGGTAGAAACATTCAATCCAGGACACAGCATCAAAGACCGTATGGCGGTCAAAATGATTGACGACGCCGAGGCGCGCGGCGATCTTAAGCCGGGCGGTACCATCATAGAATGCACCTCCGGCAACACGGGCATGGGGCTTGCTTTAGTCGGCTGTGTACGTGGATATCGCTGTATTTTTACCACTACGGACAAACAAAGCAAGGAAAAAGTCGATTTATTGAAGGCTGTCGGCGCGGAAGTGATTGTGTGTCCGACCAATGTAGAGCCGAACGACCCACGCTCCTACTATTCCGTAGCGCGGCGGCTCAGCACCGAAATCCCGAATTCTTTCTGGTGCAACCAATATGACAACCTCTCCAATCGCCAGGCGCACTACGAAAGCACAGGCCCGGAAATATGGGAGCAAACCGATGGTAAAATCACACACCTCGTGGTAGGTGTCGGTACCGGGGGGACCGTCAGCGGCGTGGCAAAATTCTTGAAAGAAAAAAATCCGAATATCCAGGTCTGGGGCGCGGACACATACGGTTCTGTGTTCAAAAAATACCATGAAACGGGCGTTTTTGACCCAAAAGAAATTTATCCCTACATCACAGAAGGCATCGGAGAGGATATTCTTCCCGCCAATGTCGATTTCGGACTCATTGATTTATTTGAAAAAGTAAGTGATAAAGATGCGGCGCTCTGGGCGCGTCGACTCGCCCGCGAAGAAGGAATTCTGCTGGGTTATTCCGCAGGCAGCGCTATGGGCGCACTGTGGCAACTGCGCGGCCGCCTGAAGAAAAATGACGTGGTAGTGCTCATTTTCCATGACCACGGCAGCCGTTATGTCGGAAAAATCTACAACGACGACTGGATGCGTGAACGTGGGTTCCTGGAAGAAGAAATGAAAGTAAGCGATCTGATCGCCCGCAAAAAAGACCGCCGTTTCCTAGCCGCACAGGTGGATGATACGGTGCGCAGCGCGTTCAACCTGATGAAATCGCACGACATCAGCCAATTGCCTGTACAGGACGGCGACAAAGTGGTCGGCTCCATCACCGAAACGCAAGTGCTGCATATCCTGCTGGAAAACCCGCTCCAAAACGCGGAAAAACAACTCAAAGCGGTCATGGGTGAAGCTTTCCCGGTGGTCAAAGACAATATGCCGATCAGTCAACTGAACCGCTATATCAGCAAGGATATTCCTGCCGTTATTGCGACCGACCGTTCCGGAGGCTTGCATATTGTGACGCAGTATGATTTGATCCAGGCCATATAGTTATCAGTTATTTGTTATCAGTTATCGGGGTGAAAAACGGTGATGCTGTTTTTCAGGGCCATTTTTTGGTAAAATTTTGTTATTTTTGTTTCAAAATTATTTCTTATGACAGCAGCAAAGAATGTTACTCCTGAGCAAGATGTACAAACATTTCCGGGCATTTCTTTCAGGCTACCCGGCAGTGTCATGAATGATGAAACATTTTTTGAGTTTTGTCAACTTAATCCAGAGTTGCGCATCGAGCGCGACGCAGAGAAAACAATCTTCATTATGCCACCCACTACCTCTGAAACAGGAAACAGAAATGCTAAACTGACCATCAAACTTGGCATTTGGAACGAACAACGCCAATTAGGTGAAGTCTTCGACTCTTCCACAGGTTTTAAACTGCCCAATGGAGCAGAACGTTCGCCCGATGTATCATGGATCAGTAAAGATCGCTGGGAAGCATTAACTTCTGCTGAACGCAATCATTTTGCACCCATTGCGCCAGATTTTGTATTGGAACTTCGCTCGAAAGATCAAAGTCTTGCTCATCTGAAGAAAAAAATGGAGGAATATATCGCCGTCGGCTGCCGCATGGGCTGGCTCGTCGACCCAAAAGGACGTAAGACATTTGTGTACACGGAAAATGGCGATATTCAGACCGTCTCTTTTGATGACACTTTATCAGGTGGCGAGGTGCTTCCTGGATTTGAGTTGCGCTTGGCAGATTTGTTTAAAACTGGTTAAACTCAACCAAAAACTTGTTTTTCTTTCCGTTTTCCACCATCATAAAACGGCCATGCAACAAGTCTGCCGTGCTCACCATGGTATTCAAATCGGAAATTTTTACCTTATTGACAGAAATCGCATTGTTTTGAATGGCTTTTTTCGCTTCGGTGCGGCTCGATAAAATACTTGTTTGATCGCTCAAAAAGTCCAACAGATTTTGAGGCTCCTGCAATAAGGAAGCAGATATTTTTGGCGAAGGAATTTCCTCCGCTACCTGAACCAGCATGTTGGCGTCAAGGCTACGCAAAGTTTCCGCATCGGCTTTTGGATCGAACAGCAATGCTGAAACAGCCAGTACCGCTTCAAAAGTCGCATCCCCATGCACCCGCCGTGTCATTTCTTCGGCAAAAATGCGTTTGATGGCCTGCGGTGTTTCGTTGCTTTCCAGCGCTTCTATTTCTTCCTTTCCGCGCAGTGAAAAGTAACGCAGGTATTTGGGCAGATCGCGGTCGTCCGCATTCAGCCAGAACTGGTAAAATTTATAAGGGCTGGTCATGGTCGGGTCCAGCCATATGTTTCCACCTTCGCTTTTGCCGAATTTGGTACCGTCCGCTTTGGTCAGTAGCGGCGTGGTCAGTGCAAACACTTTTGCTTCGTCAATCTTGCGGGCCAGCTCTACCCCGGCAGTGATATTTCCGTATTGATCCGAGCCGCCCATCTGTACGCTGATGCTGTGCTCGCGGTTCAACAAAACAAAATCGTAGCCTTGCAGCAACTGGTAACTGAATTCGGTAAAGGAAATGCCTGTTTCTCCTTCTATGCGGCGCTTCACGCTTTCCTTCGACATCATGTAATTGACAGTCAGGTACTTACCGACATCCCGGAGAAAATCGAGCACGTTCATGTCTTTGTAAAAATCGTAGTTATTGAGCAGCAAGGCGTGGTTAGGCAACGCAGGATCGAAATTCAGAAATTGCTTCATCTGCAACATCTGGCGGGCAATATTGGCATCCAGTTCGTCATAACTTTTCAGTTCACGTTCCTTGTCCTTACCGCTCGGGTCGCCAATGCGCCCAGTTGCGCCGCCCATGAGCACAACGGGCTGATGCCCTGCACGTTGCAGAAAGGTCAGTAGCATGATCTGGACGTAATTACCGATCGTCAGCGAGGACGCCGTCGGGTCGAAACCGATATAGGCGCGTATCGGGCCTTTTTGCATGTGCTCTTCAATACCCGGTGTTACATCGTGAATAAGTCCGCGCCAGCGGAGTTCTGAAACAAAGTCCATATCAGTTTTGCGTTGGTTGTTACCACAAGGGAATGTAAAAACAGCGTTGAAAGTTTCCCAAGGGGCCGCAAAAGTAGAGCAACATTCCAATTTGTCATAAATAATTAATTCCCGTCCAGCGTATTGCCCAAACCTCCCAGGATACTGCCTTCATCGTTGCGGTTATAGGTGCCATAGGAAATAATTTTGGCAGCTAACCGGCTCACCGGAAGCGATTGCAGCCATACTTTGCCGGGGCCGCGCAGCACGGCAAAAAACAACCCTTCGCCGCCGAAAACCATATTTCGTACACCTTTTACAAACTGAATATCATAATCCACCCTGCTGGTAAATGCAACAATACAACCTGTATCGACGCGCAGGACTTCGCCCACCTGCAATTCGCGTTCGAGGATATAACCGCCCGCATGTACGAACGCCATGCCGTCGCCTTCCAATTTTTGCATAATAAAACCTTCACCGCCGAACAGGCCTGTGCCCAGTTTCCGCTGGAATTCAATGCCTACCTGTACGCCTTTGGCAGCGCAGAGGAATGCGTCTTTTTGGCAAATGATTTTACCGTTATAATGCATCAAATCCAAAGGCACAATTTTACCGGCATAAGGCGCCGCAAAAGTCACCTTTTGTTTTCCGTGCACATGGTTGGTGAAAGTCGTCATAAACAGACTTTCACCCGTGAGCAGGCGTTTGCCGGCGGTCATGAGTTTTCCGAAAAACCCTTCCGCCCGACCGCTGCCGTCACCAAAAACGGTGGCCATTTCGATGCCTTCGTCCATAAACATAAAACTGCCAGACTCGGCGATGACAGTCTCTTGCGGATCAAGTTCGATTTCAACGCATTGCATCTCTTCGCCGTGAATTTTGTAATCAATTTCGTGGTTGCTTCTCATCGTGAGTGGTGAATCGTGAGTGGTGAGTTGTGAGAACGGGGCAAAAATGCATAGGGGGCGCCTGATGCGGTTGTCATTTCCCGACCAGCGTCCCGATTTTTTCGCTAAAACCCACGCTACAGGAGATTTTTCAAATGGGATTAGGTACCGCCGAGCCCTGTTCGGCGGTCGGCGGTACCTAATCCCATTTGAAATACAGACCTGCAGAATACGCTGGCTGGATGGGTACGAGGTCGCCGTCGAATGCGCCGGCAACAGTGAGTATTCCGCCATAAAAGCGACTGAACGCGAGAATTCCTTTCCCGCCGAAAGCCCAATAGCTCTGGTCTGGCAGGAAAAGCCCCGTTTTAATATTGGCCGGCGACACGAAATAGGTTTCCGAGCCGATGTTCTGCAAATAATCGCTGAACAGAATAAACCAGTGTTTTCTGAATTTCACGCCGGCTTCGGAGCCAGCATGTATAAAATGATTGCCTATGATTCCGCGACCACCCCAACCGGCATAGGCATACCAGTACATTTTTCCGTAACCCTGTCCTACGCTAAGCGTAGAATACAAGGTCAGGGCGTCGTAACCGGTACTTAGTCCGGTGAGTTGACTTTCTTTATTCCTGGGGAGATCAATCCTGATTTGACCGCTGAAAGCCAAATTTCCATCTATAAAATTTTGCCGGACCGCAACCGAAATATTCCCGAATCCGCGCAGGGCGCCAGCCTGTAGTTGTGTCGGTGAATTGCCGACTACCCCACCGGAGCGTACAAAACGGTAGGGAATAGCCATCCATACGGTTGTTTTAGGTGTAATGCCGTATTCTCCGTACATCTGAAATGCGTTCTCAGTAATTTCCCTTTCCAAAACCCGTTTTCCATCCATCGCATTTTTATCATAAATGGATGGGTATCTTGGAATCGTCTGCCAGGCCGCCTGGGCATAAAAACCGGCTTTTCCACGCGTCCAGGGACTTTGAGCCGACGCTTGTACGCACAACAAAACCAGAAAGCAAAGCGCAAAGCTGTGTTTGGTGTTTGGGGTTTGGTGTTTGGGGCGCTTCGCTTTTGGCAGATGTGAGTATTTCGGCCAAAAAGCATACCATTGCCAAAGGCGAAGCGCCCCAAACACCAAACACCAAACACCAAACACCAAAGCAGTTATCATGCGCTTTTGAATTCGCCTTGGATAGAAGTTTTTACAACACGGATGAAGGTTTTTTCATCCACCATGAGGCGAACAACCGGTCCGTCAATTTTTGTAATGCGACCGATCAGGCCTGCGCTGGTGAC
>JADJSY010000016.1 GCA_016711435.1 Lewinellaceae bacterium | reverse complement strand
AGTCGCTGGAAAAAGCGGCAAGAGAAAACATTCGGCGTAGCATAGCGAGGAGGGTTTTGAATTACAATAATACAAAACTATACATCGCACGGATAGGAAGACGCTCAATTGTTTTTCACTACCACTAATTTTTTAAAAGCCACCAGTGTATTGTCCGACCAAAGTTCTACGATGTAAAACCCGTTGGACAAACTATTATTTTCGATAAACAGGGAGGGCGCGCCTTGCGGAAGTGTCTGGCTCCATTTCAATACGCCTGCTGCATTTCTAATCCGGACAATATGTACCTGTTGCCCGGGCAGGTTATCACAAAAAATCTGGAAAGCGTTTGTAGCGGGATTGGGCGCAAGCTGCAAAGTCACCGCCTTTGAGGTAGGCGGTGCTATCGTCTCCGATACGCCGCAGAAATAAAGCGTATCAATCACCTCATAACAAGTACTGTTTTGATAATCACCGAATGCAAATATGTAAAAACGAATTCTTTCGTAGTAAGATGGGTTTTTTTCATAATGATTACCCAGGACCGCCGCTCCGTCCTGTACCCGATAATAAATCAGGTATTGGTTGGTATCGATACCACAAACATTGGTTTTAAGTTCAATAGCACAATCGGAGGTATCGATTTCAAAACATTCCGGATGAAACCAGTTAGCAAAATATCCGGTGTGAAACTGGAACATATTGGAAGTGTCTTCCCCGCATTGTGTAGGCGATACACTACACAAAATCGTTTGCGAGGTATCGTACGCATACGCTACCGGAATATCAAAGCGGAGTTCGCCGATGGTCGTCTGACCTGAATCCGGTACGAAATGCAAGGGACAAGACGGACAGGCCGTCGAAACATTATTCAATATTTGATATTGAGCGACGGGAAACATCGTGTTGTCAGGATAGGAAAGTGTAGTGCGCAGATGAATATCCGGGTCATTCGCAATATCGGCCCGGATGCTACCCTGAAACCAGATTTGATCACAATCTGATCGCCTCAATTTGCCGGTAAGCGGTCCGATGAACGCCACACAACCCGCCAGGGATTCGTCTATGGCATCCTGCCATCTAAAAACTGCCGAAGTGCTGCCTGCTATGCCCCAGCCTTGCCGGCTATTCAAAAAAGCGGGTTGCCTGAAATCAAAATCCGGGTAATTGCTTTCCGTGACCCAGTTATCCCCATCGTCCAACGTATAGGCTGTACCATCGTTGTACCCGACGATCCAGGCATGGGGCAAATCAGGTATTTTCGTTAAGCCCCAAACGAAAGTATTGGAAGGAGCCGGATTACCGGGATTGTTTACCGGCTGCCAGGATGCGCCGCCGTCAACAGTGCGGTACAGTTGATTGAAATAGTGATCCTTAAACGCCAGGCCATTCAGGCTGTCAGCAAAATCCGTAGCAAGGCCATAAGATGTTGCCTCTAATGAAGTTTGGAATGTCGACCAATTTGTACCCCCGTCATAACTCCTCCAAATCTCGCCGGAACCGGTATAAAACCAGATATTTTTGTCGCCATAAGTAGCGGTACCCAAATGGGCGCCATTGATACTGAGGATTTTAGTAGTCCAGCTTTGTCCTCCATTTGTGGTGCGGTACACAAAAACGTGGTTATTAAAATCATGGCTCAGAAGAATACCATTATTGATATTGTAAAATTTTTGAAAATTAATGATTTGCCCGCTGCTGAGATTCCCGGGGTTGCGTTGCTGCCAGGATTGACCGCCATCCAGGGTTTTGTAGACATAATTAATGCCTGAGCTGTAATGATAAAAAGATATCCAGGCCTTGGATGAATCAATCGCAGAAATAAATTCACGCAGCAGAAAACCCTGCGCATTGGGAATGTCGCGAATATCCCAGGTATCTCCTGCGTTTGTCGTTCGGGCTACTTGCCCTGTATTGAAGGTGCAACACCAAAGCGTATTGGAATCGACAGCGGAGAGTAGCAATGGGTCAAAGGGAACATCTATTTTCTGCCATTGCGCAGATACGGAAACACATAAGAGTGAGAAAATGGCCGCAGCGAAGATTTTTTTCATCTGAATGGAGGTTTATGATCTTATTGATGCCCCAAAATTCAAAGAAGTAAACCAAAAAACCGCATAATTTTTAAAATTTTGATACTTGTGTGATGAAGGAAACGAATGAGCAGTTTATTTTTCAAGCACCTTCACCTCGACCCGCTGGTTGGCTCGGTCTGTTTCTTTGGAAAAGGCATTGATGCGCGGTTGTGATTTTCCGTAACCTTTATACGTTACCCGATCGGTCGGCACGCCGTTATCCGTCAGGAAAATCATAACGGAGCGCGCGCGGTTTGTGGAGAGCTCGGCGGCAAATCGGTCGTTGGGCCGCAGGTTGGTATGGCCGCCGATTTCGATCTTCAGGCCCGGGTAGCGCTCCATAAACGTTGCCAGTGCGATGAGGGTTCGGTACGACTTCGTGTCAAGTTTGTAGTCGTCTGCCTTGAAGTACACGTGGCCGAGTTCGAGAATGCTGCCAACCCGCAAATTCTCTATTTCGGGATCTCGGCCCGCCTCGAAGACGGTTTGTTCTTTACCCGCCGTAGCTTCAGCGGAGGCGGGTTTTTCTGTCGTAGCCTTTGCTTTCGGTGTCACAGCCGGTTTACGTTTCGCAGGCGCCGGGCGCGTCGGTTCTGGCATCGCTGCGAATTCGATCACTATTTTGGCGCTCAGGTTGGCGTGGCTGCCATCAAAGGCCAGACTGACGGCCTCGATGAGAATCGTATTGTTGACGTTGGTAAAAAAGTAATCCGTCACGTCATAGGTGTAGATTCTGTCATACATAAAGCCGCTTACGCTGCGGAAAAAGAACCAGTCGTCGTACCCGTCTTTCAGTTTCCCGTCGCGCTTGTCGACACTGACCAACCGCTTGTTGATGTAGACGCGCGCCACGTCGTCGCAGTTGACCTCCAGGGTGGCTTTCAGAATGGGATCTGCGCCGAGCTGCACATTCTTGCGAAACTGGTAGGCCTCCCCTTCCCCTTCGGCCCTGTGGTTGCGCCAGATCGGCACGGAGCCGGGAATGATCTTCGACCGGTTGTTATATTCCGCAGGCACTGCCTTGTACGTTCCGCCGTTCAGCGGCGATGTTGCCGTGGCGATTTGTTCGGCTGATAGCGGATATTCACCGAACTGCATCTTCTGGCCGCTGACATCCCAACTGTTGTCGGTCACAATCGTGATCGTCGGTCTGATGCTTGACTGCTTTTTATGAGGCAGAACAAAGCCAGTCGTGACGAAAAAAGCCGCTGCGAGGGCGAAAACGGAAAAGCGCAAAAGGGACATATATGTAGTTATCTGTTATTGGTTATCAGTGTTGATAATCAAGCATTTGCAAAGGATTTAATCTAAACTGGGTTAAACTCGTAGGCAACGAAAAGGCAGCCCGAAGCAGGTGTTCCTGATCACCACTTTGAGTTTCATTTATACTTTGAAATACAAAGTTATTTTAAATAGTTGTATCGGTCAACATGAATACTTATATAGTTTTTATTGTAAATTTTAAATAATTGGTTGTCAGTGTTGATAACCAATAACTAAATTCCCACAAAGGCATCGAAGTTGTCCTGCGTAATGGCGGTGGTTTGGCTGTCGGGGTAATTTTCGAGGAATGCGGCAGGGAATCGGGTAAGCTTTTTCTGTTGCCATTTGAACTCGAAAGCGTGTAACTGTCCGTTCGCATCTTCCACGTAATCAATTTCCTGCTGCGAAGTGGTGCGCCAGAAGTAGGTGTTGCAGAAGTAGTCGGAGTAGGCGTTGCGTTTCATACGTTCGGCGAGCAGGAAATTTTCCCACAGCGCCCCGGTATCGTTGCGCAGGGCGAGCGGGGAGAAGTTTTTGAGTATGGCATTGCGAATGCCGTTGTCGTAAAAATAGATTTTGCGGCCTTTTTTGATTTCGTTGCGGGCATTCCGGCTGAGCGAGGGCAAGCGGAACAGTACGAAGGATTGTTCGAGCAGATCGATGTATCTTTCGACAGTCAGCGGGTCGGCGCCGATGGTTTGCGCTACTTCCAGGTAACGCACCTCACTGCCGACCTGGAGTGCGAGCGCTTGCAAAAGTTTGACCAGCAGCGATGGTTTTTTGATTTGGTCGAGGGAAAGCAGGTCTTTGTACATCAACCCGTCGCTCAGGTCGTTGAGAATTTTTTGAGCCCGTAGCGGGTCATGCTGCACCACTTCGGGGTAGTAACCATACAGCATCCGGTGTTCGAGCAAGGAGCGCTCAGTCAGATAGCCGTGTTCAGCGCACATTTCCACAAAGGAAAGGGGATAGAGATGGAACTCTATTTTTCGTCCGGTGAGGCTTTCTTTGGTTTGGGCGGCAAGATCGAGTGAGGAAGAGCCGGTGACAAAAAGTTGCAGATGCGGCAGGTGGTCGGTGATGAGTTTGAGCATCAGCCCGGTATTGGTAAATCGTTGGGCCTCGTCCACCACGACCACTTCATGTTGTCCGAGGAGATTTTGCAGCCGCGCCAGCGAAATATTATCCAACTGTGCACGGGTTTCGGGGTCGTCGCCGGTAAGCCAAAGGACTTTTTGTTCGAGTTTTGGGTGATTTGACGGACGAGTGTTGTTTTGCCCACTTGCCGGGGACCAATGACGATGATGGCTTTGCCTTTGCCGAGCCATTCCGTGATGTTTCGATGTTGTGTCCGTGCTATCATCCTATTTTTGGACAAAACTATTAAATTTAAAGATTCAAATCGAAAATAATGGTCATTATTTTCGATTTGAATAAAAATTATAATCCTATAACATTTAAAGATTCTTGAAACGTACCGGCAGGCACCGACGCTTCGCGGTCGAGGCCGGCGAGTTCTTTTAGTTGTGTGGCGTTCATGGAGGACGAAAGTAGGAGAAATCGAAACCCAAAACAAAAAAGGAGCCACGCCATATGACGCAACTCCTCTTTCATCAAGTGATCCCAACTGGGGTCGAACCAGTAACCGCTTGCTTAGAAGGCAAGTGCTCTATCCATTGAGCTATGGGACCGAAGGCGCAAAAGTAACAACTTTCGCACACTCTAATGCGGGAGGATGACAAAAAGTTCCGGGCGTATTATCTTGCACACAAAATCAGGAAACATGGAACAAACGCCCTCCGCCGCAAACGTCCAGATAGAAGCCGGTTGGAAACAGGTGCTGGCCGACGAATTTGAGCAGCCTTATTTTGCCGCTATCAAAACATTTTTATTGCAGGAAAAGCAGGCCGGCAAAACGATTTACCCGCCCGGGCCGCTGATTTTCAATGCTTTCAATCAAACGCCTTTTGATGCGGTGAAAGTGGTCATTCTGGGCCAGGACCCCTACCACAACCCCGGAGAGGCGATGGGACTGAGTTTTTCGGTGCCCAAAGGGGTGAAAGTTCCGCCTTCTTTGGTCAATATTTTTAAGGAAATCAAAACAAGTCTGGGTATCGATCCGCCCGGCCACGGAGACCTGACCCACTGGGCACAACAGGGTGTACTCCTGCTAAACGCCATGCTGACCGTGCAGGCGCGCAGCCCAGCCTCGCACCAGAAAATCGGCTGGCAAAGCTTCACCGATGCCGTGATCCGCCGTATTTCCGAACAAAAAGAAGGCGTCGTTTTTATGCTCTGGGGCAACTTCGCGCGCCAGAAAAAAGCGCTGATCGATCAGACAAAGCACGTGGTTCTGGAAGCCGCCCACCCTTCCCCGCTGGCGGGTAATGCGTTTCAGGGTTGCGGGCATTTTGCAAAGGCGAATGAGGTGCTGGAACAACAAGGCAAAATGCCCATTGACTGGCACTTGTAGGGTGCAAAACAATTTGCCGCAGGGGTTTGCTTTGTCGTGCTAAGCAGGCAACCTACATTTGGGCGCACAAATTATACCCGTCCATGTCAAAGAAGTCAAAAAAAATAAATCCAGCGCCCATGATTAGCGTTGTGGAAACACCTGCAGTGCCTGCCACAACAGCGTTCTTCGAGCGGAAATGGCTGCCTGAATTACTGCTGCTCGTTGCGGTCATTCTGGTGTATGCCGGTTCTCTGACCAACGGACTGGTCTTTTTTGACGACGATAAGGCTATTTTGTACAACCGCGCCTTACAAAATCCATCGCTCGGAAAATTTTTTACCGGACAAAACCTGGGTATGTACGCGCCCTTCACCTGGATCGCTTATTGGGTAGGCACTTTGATTTCGGGCGAGGAGACCTATGGTTTCCATTTGTTGTCTCTGATCGCCCACGCGATAAGCAGTGTATTGGTTTTCAAGATATTAAGTGTACTGAGCGCCCGCGTATGGCTGGCGTTTTTTTGCGCTATCCTGTTTGCAACCCATCCCATTCAAGTGGAGGCGGTGAGCTGGGCAGCGGCATTGAGTACCGTTTTGTTTAGTGTATTTTACCTGGGAAGTTACCTGGCGTACCTGTTTTTTGCCCGCGCCGAAGCGAAAGGCGCCCCTGCCCTACCCTGGCTATTCTTGTCCCTGGGACTGTTTCTCGCTTCCGTTTTATCGAAGTCGGCGGCGGTTACGTTACCGATTTTAATCGTTGCTACCGACTTGTTGTATTATAAAAACCTGCTTCGGAAGTACTGGAGTATCAAAATACTGTATTTCCTGATTGCATTCGGCTTCGGTTATTTCACCTTTATCACCCGTGAAGCGGAAGGACATGATATTGCCTTAGAATCTGCCGCTTTTTCATGGGCCGACCGCTTTTTTATGGTGTGCCAAACCCTGCTGTTTTACCCTTTTAAAATACTGGCCCCTTTTGGATTTACCATCTCCTATCCATTTACCAAAGTAGGGGGCGCCTGGGCCTGGTATTACTATGCCGCCCCAGTAGCGATTGCCGTGATGGTTTATTTCACCTGGAAAAAGGCGCGTAACAACCGGGACCTGTTGTATGGCATCGCGCTCTATTTAATTCCTTTGGCAGTGATGCTGCCGATCAGGACGGTGGGTACTTTTGAGTTGCGCTCCGACCGGTATGCCTATATTTCCTGCATCGGTATATTCTGGCTGATCGGTTTGTTGCTGGAAAAGACCCAACAGCCTGTGCGCTACCTGGTCACTTTTATATTAGCGGTGCTTTTGGGGGGACTGGCATGGAACCAGACCGGCGTCTGGAAAGGCGGCCTGGCGCTCTTCCGCAACTGTATAATGTACACGCCCAATTCGTCTCTTTGCCAATGCAACCTGGCCTACAACGAATTGATTCAAGCTGATTACCAAAATGCGGCCATCCATTACACGGAAGCGATCAAACTCGACCCGGACTTTGTGGAAGCCTTTAGCGGGCGCGGATACGCCTATATGGGGCTTCAACAAACGCAGGAGGCGTACAAAGACTTTGATATCGCTATCAAATCGGGGCTTTCTTCACCGAAATTGTTTCTCAACCGTGGAAAATGCCTGTCTCTGCTCAACAGAAAAACAGAGGCTATTCAAGACCTGAGTAAAAGTATTGAACTGGAAAAAAACAACCCGGAAGCGTTTTACCAGCGCGGTTTTGCCTATGAAAAGACAGGCGACACGGAGAGGGCTATGTCCGACTACACGGAAACGATCCGACTGTATCCGGCATCCATAGATGCGCTGATCAGCCGCGGATTATTGTATTACAAATTGCAGCAATACCAGTCGGCTATCGACGACAATACCGCTGCGCTGGCGCAGAACGCTTTTCTGGTTCAGGCACTCAATAACCGGGCAAACGCCGAACTTGCACTGGGACAATTCGACCAGGCGTTTGCAGACGCAAGCAAGGCGCTGGAAATCAATCCAAACTATACATTTGCGCAGAACACACTGGAGCGAATCAGAGCGATGAAGCGATGAGGTTAATTCGCATTCCCGACTTGTTCGGAATACGCATAAAAATCCTCCTTCACTAAGAACTTTCCTTTTTTACCCAATTTACAGGCACTGCTTTTCCAGTCGGTCGTCGGGTAAATCATCTCGAACTGACCTGTTTTCAGTGTGACTTGTACGGGCATATCGAAGCCGCTCACGCAGTTGGTCCAGCGGTATTCCACTTTATTTTTTTTGAAACGGTATTGCAGCACGGGAATGTTCGTATCGCGCAGGTACTGGTCGAACACTTTCTCCAGGTTCCGGCCCGCTCCTTTGCTGATATAGTTTTCCACCTGTGCGCCGGTTACCACCTGGTGGTAAAAATCGCGACCGAGTCCGCGCAGGATGGAGCGCCATTTTTCGTCGTCGTTCACTACCTGGCGGATGGTATGGAGCATATTGCCGCCTTTGTAATACATATCCAGCGAGCCTTCCGAATTGACATCGTACGTTCCGACAATCGGCTTTTTGTTTTCAATATGTGAACGGACGCCTCGGGTGTAAGCCGCGCCGGCCTCTTTTCCGTAGTGGTATTCGGTGTACAGACCTTCGCTGTAGTTGGCAAACGCCTCATGCACCCACATATCAGCAATGTCGCTGTATGTGATGTTGTTGGCAAACCACTCGTGGGCCGATTCATGGATGATGATAAAATCGAATTTTTTGCCCCAGCCACTGCCGGAAAGATCGACGCCGAGATAGCCGTTTTTGTAGCCGTTGCCGTAAGTGACTGAACTCTGGTGCTCCATGCCGAGGTAGGGAACATCCACCAATTTATAGCCGTCTTCGTAAAAAGGATACGGGCCGAACCAGTGCTCCAGTGCTTTCATCATCAAAGGCGCCTGTTTGAACTGTTTTTTGGCTTTTTCCAGGTTCTGGGGCAACACGTAATAATCCAGCGTCAACGGGCCTTTTTCGCCGGGGTATATTTCGCCGAAATGCACGTAATTGGCCATGTTGATGTTCACCCCGTAGTTGTTGATCGGGCTGGACACAAACCATTCGTAGGTGGTAGTGCCGTCGTCGTTCGCTACCGTGCGGCGCAAACGTCCGTTGGAAACATCCATCAGACCTTTTGGAACCGTGATAGCGATGGCCTGGGAATCTGGCTCATCGTACATGTGATCCTTGCAGGGCCACCACACGCTGGCGCCCAGGCCCTGGCAGGAAGTAGCCACAAAAGGCTGCCCCTTTTCGTCCTTCGACCAACTGAACCCGCCGTCCCAGGGCGCGTGAATCGCCTCGCGGGGCCGGCCGGAATACCAGACGGTGATCGACTGTTTTGAACCAACAGGCTGCTCTTTTTGTATTACAACAAAGTAGGCATTTTTGCCTGCTTGCCGGAGTTCGAGTAACTTGCCGTCCTGTTCGACCCGTTCCATCCGCAACGGGGGTTGCAGGTCAATTTGAAGTAAATTATTCGGAGTCAACACCTTATAATGAATGGTATTGCTTCCCGTAATACTTTTATCATCGAGATTTACTTTTACTTTCAGGTCATAAAAAGTCAAATCCCACCAGGCCCGCTGCGGTGTTATACTGCCCCGAAGGGTATCGTCGAGGTAAATTCCGGTGTTTGTGCCGTTAATTTTACAGTAAAAAAAAGCAGCAGACAAGCAAAAAGCAATTTGGGAATGGTGGTGTTGCGCATATGGAATGGTTTGAATGGTTGGATGGTTTGATAGTTTGAAAAGTTTGATGGTTGAGGTGGAACTACCGAGGTACCACCTCACACCATCAAACCTTTCAAACCATCAAACTCGCCCAAGATCACCGCGAAGGTAAAACAGCGCCGTCGATCTCTGAAAAGATTGTAGACGAGCAGGCGATCAAAGTTGGTTAATGACTGGTTTTTTGAAACGATGACTATAAAGATGCCGGCCCCGCAGCACGCGGGGCCGGCTGGAATTTTCTTTGGCGTTACTACAAAGATATAGGCCCGCTGGGCCTTTTGACACAAGCTCTCGGCTAAGCCTGTGCACAAAACCCGGTGGCGCGAAGTAAACAAAAAAAATTGGATTAAATTCTTTGCAAATGCTTGATTATCAACCCTGATAACCAATAACTAATAACGGATAACTACACATGGCCGGTAAAATACTTGTTCTTTTTGCCCATCCCCTGCTCGAACGCTCGCGCGCCAACAAGGCGCTGATTTCGGCTTACCAGCAACATGGGGCCTGTACTTTTCACGACCTGTACGAAGAATACCCACTCTTTGACGTCGATATTGAACGGGAACAACAGTTGCTACTCGAACACGACATTATCATTTGGCACCACCCCTTGTATTGGTACAGTTGTCCGCCTTTGCTCAAACAGTGGATCGATATGGTGCTGACGGTCGGCTGGGCTTATGGCCCCGGCGGCACGGCTTTGCGGGGCAAAAAACTGATCCAGGTCATCACTTCGGGCGGTTCGGAAGCGGTGTATCAGCATGACGGTAGCAACCGCTACACGATTCAGGAGTTTTTACGCCCTTTTGAACAAACCGCCCGACTCTGTAAGATGCAGTATTTGCCGCCTTTTGTGGTGCATGGCACACATCGCCTCGATGAGGCCACGCTACTGGTTTTTCGTGTGGCGCTGGGCGAACTGCTAGATAGCCTGCATTCGGATGACCATTCAGCCACCGACTGGGCGCAATACCCTACCATACATCACTTTTTAGCCACCAGAGCAGCCTTATGAGTAGTTCTTTTTTGATACAGGCACTGGTTTTTATCGGTGCAGCCATTGTTTTTGTGCCTTTTGCTAAAAAATTAGGCCTGAGTTCTATCATTGGATATTTGCTGGCGGGCATCATCATTGGGCCGTTCGGGCTTGGTTTTGTGGGCGAAAACGGCCAGGATCTGATGCACGCCGCCGAATTCGGCGTGGTCATGATGTTGTTCCTGATCGGCCTGGAATTGGACCCGAAGGCGTTCTGGGAAATGCGCAAATCCATCACCGGGCTGGGACTTTCTCAAATGCTGGGAACTACCCTGTTGCTGTTTCCGATCATGCTGACGCTGCAATGGTCCTGGCAAAGTGCGCTGGCGATTGCGCTGGCTTTTTCCATGTCATCCACAGCCATCGTGTTACAAACCCTGAAAGAAAAACAGTTATCCCGCTCTACCGCCGGAGAGGCCTCCTTTTCCGTGTTGTTGTTTCAAGATATTGCAGTGATTCCTATTCTGGCATTGCTGCCTCTTTTGGGAAATATCGATCCGGCGACCACGCAGACCGATGCGCATGGTTCCTTAATGGAAGGGCAGCCGGCGTGGTTGCAGGGCCTCTCTGTGGTGCTGGCAGTAGGCCTGATATTATTGGCGGGGCGTTTTTTGGTGGTGCCTTTTCTCCGTTATGTATCCAAATCGGGGCTGCGGGAACTCCTGACGGCCTCTTCGTTGTTTGTCGTCATCGGCGTGGCCACGCTCATGCAGGTGGTAGGGCTGAGTCCCGCACTCGGCGCTTTTTTGGCAGGCGTGGTGCTGGCGAACAGCGAATTCAGGCATGAACTGGAAAGTAATGTCGAACCGTTTAAGGGCCTGCTGCTGGGTCTGTTTTTTGTGAGTGTGGGCTCTACGATCGACTTTAATCAAATCAAAAACGACCCGGTAACCATTGCTATGCTGGCGGCGCTGGTCTTGGCAGTGAAATTTGTTGTATTGTTCGTTATCGGGCGTTTCAGCAAAATGGGGCGCGATCAGAACCTGCTTTTTTCACTCGGCCTGAGCCAGATCGGTGAATTCGGCTTCGTTCTGCTCTCTTTTATCGGACAGATCAACATCATAGATCCGGCCATGAATGCCAAATTGATGGCTGTCGTAGCGATTACCATGGCTACCACCCCGTTTCTGCTCCTGATCAACGACAAATGGATTCTGCCTTATTTCGGAATACCCAAAGCGGCCGACAAACCCGAAGCCGACACCATCGACCAGCGCAACAAGGTGATCCTGGCGGGTTTCGGACATTTCGGCAACACCATCGGTCGACTGCTGCGCGCCAACGGAATCGAGGCCACTATCGTCGACAGTGACCCCGATCGGGTGGAATTGTTGCGCAATATGGGTTTCAAAGTCTATTACGGCGATGCTACCCGACTCGAACTGCTCAAATCAGCCGGTCTGGAAGAGGCCACTTTACTGATCGCCGCCATTGATTCACCGGAGACCAATAACTTTCTGATCAGCCGGGTGCGCGAACATTTCCCGCATTTGAAGATCATGGCACGCGCCAGAAACCGCAATGATGCATACGAACTGATGGATATGGGCGTCCATGACGTTTACCGCGAAACGCTCTACACGGCAGTACATCTCGGCGTGGATGCGTTGGTTCACTTAGGTTTCAGAAAATACACAGCCAACCGCCAGGGACAGAAATTTATCCAGTACGACGAAAAAGCGCTCGTCAAACTCGCCGCCAAACGGCACGATTTGAAAGAATATATCCTCTCGGTGAAAGAAGAAATCGAATGGGAAGAACAACTGCTCCTGAATGACCTCAATATCCACAGCGAAATGAACGACCAGAGCTGGGATAGCGAACATGTAAGGGAGGTGATAAAACAGTCCGAAGTGCGAAGTCATTAGTCCGAAGTCCGTTACAAGTGCGAAGTGTCAGTGCGAAGTCAGAGAAGTGCAAGTCCGTAGAGTACACCGTTTCAAACTTGGGTTTCCCAAAAGTGAAACGGTGTACTCTACGGACTTCGCACTTGCACTTCGCACTTGCACTTGACACTGACCGGACTGTTTACTTCTCACCTCTAAAAAAATGTCCTTCCAAATACAACTTCCCCTTGCCCGCAATCAGCACCCGTTCTCCTTCCAGGCTGCATTGCAAATAACCGCGGCGCTCGGAGACCTGGATGGCGGAAAAAGTGGTTTTACCTGTTTTTTCCGCCCAAAACGGGGTGAGCGTGGTATGCGCCGAACCGGTCACCGGGTCTTCGTCGATACCGGATGCGGGGAAAAAACAGCGCGATACAAAATCGGAATGATCGCCGGGCGCAGTTGCGATAAATCCGCGAACAGGTTCTTTGGCCAGGCTGCGAAAATCGGGTTGCAGTGCCAGTACTTCCGCTTCGCTGCGATAGAGGAGCAGATAATCTTCCCGGCCCATCCAGACTGCTTCCGGCAAAATATTGAACCCTTCCCGAGCGGCTTCCGGCAGTACGGCCGATTTAAGATGATCGACAGGGAAGTCAAGTGTCAGCAAATCGTCTCTGCGGCTTACCAGCAGCCAGCCGCTTTTGCTTTGAAAAGAAACCTGATCTGACTGATTGATTTTCAGGCAGTTAAACACCACGTATGCCGTAGCAAGCGTCGCATGTCCGCACAACTGTACCTCGATCGTAGGCGTGAACCATCGAATATGAAACTGGTCGGGGCCTTCGAGTGGTACAAAAAAAGCCGTTTCGGCCAGGTTGTTTTCGCGGGCGATCAATTGCATGGTTTCATCGGGCAGCCAGATTTGAAGCGGTACAACTGCGGCAGGGTTTCCGCCAAACAGGTGGTCGGTAAAGGCGTCGACCTGATAGATGGGTAGTTTCATAGCGTGAGTAGTGAGTCGTGAGTGGAGCGTCCCTTTGGCTGGTTTGTTGGCTTGGATTGGTTTTCAGGCCTGTAATGGTGAATCGTATTTAGTGTGTGGTGTTTAGTGTTTCGGGGGCTTCGCGTTTGGCGTTTGTGGAAATTCGACCAAGATATTTACTGTTGCCAAACGCGAAGCCCTCGGAAACACTAAACACCACACCTTAATACGATTCACGATTACAGGCCTGAAAACCAATCCAAAGCCAATAGAGCAGCCAAAGGGAACGCCTCTCACCACTCACATTTTTTTGGTAAAATGATGGCTGGAAATAGAAAATCCTTTATTCAGGTACAGGCGATGCGCCGTATGCCGCTGATGCCCCGAATCGAGCGTGATGACATCATAACCGGCTGCGCGGGCAAGTTCGGCTACATAATCGAGCAACATACCACCGTAACCTTTGCCCCTTGCTTCCGGCAGGGTGCTCAGGTCGTCGATATAAAAATGTTTGCCGCAAAACAGAAACTGGAGGTACCGGAAACCAATGACGGCAACAGCTTCTCCATTTTCTTCAATAAAGGCAAGTTGATAACCTTCCTGCATCATTTGCTGCACCAAAGGGACGAATGATTCAGCAGCCACATGCGGGCGCAGTTCGAGCATGGCACGGGTGCATTTGGCAATGTCTTCGGGGGTTTTGGCGAGATGTATGGTCATGTTAGAGGTGAGAGGTGAGAGGTGAGAGGTGAGAGGTGAGAGGTGAGAGGTGAGAGGTGAGAGGTGAGAGGCATCCCGTTTGGCTGCTCTATTGGCTTTGGATTGGTTTTTCAGGCCTGTAATCGTGAATCGTGTTTAGTGTGTGGTGTTTAGTGTTTAGGGGCTTCGCGTTTGGCAACAGTAAATATTTTGGTCGAATTTCCACAAACGCCAAACGCGAAGCCCTCGAAACACTAAACACCACACACTAAACACGATTCACGATTACAGGCCTGAAAAACCAATCCAAAATACCATCAAATGCCAAAGGGGAAGCCTCTCACGACTCACGACTCACGATTCACAATATATATTCCATCTTTATATTGGCTCTGTCGTAAACGCCGGCTTCCAGCGGAATTTCTTTAAAACCCACTTTGAAATACAGCCTGACAGCTGCGGCAGCGGTGTTGGAGTTGGAAAAAAGCACTACCCTGGGAACCCCTTTTTCCTGTGCCACCCGGAGTATCGCGTACATCAGTTTTTCGCCAATACCGCGACCCCGCCAGCGGGTATCTACGGCCATTTTGGTGAGTTCCATGCTGTTTTCTTTAAATGGACGCAAAGCCACTACACCGACAACTTCCGTACCGATCAATGCTGCCACAATGGCGCCACCTTTGTTAAGGATATGATCTTCGGGGTTGCTGAGTACCGCAATATCGAGTGGCTCCAGGGGAAAATCCACTTCGATCCAGGCTTTGTTCAGTTGGAAAAAGGCCTCTCTAAACGCGGGCTCCCAGTCTCTGATTTCAACGGGTTGCTCTGTGTCCAATTTTTCTGGGCTTGCTTTGTCAGTCATTTTCATAGCGTTCTTTTTGTTTGGAACTGCAAAGGTCATAGTTTTGCCCGTTCAAAAACAGATGCAGTTTTTTATTTTTTAAGCATAACAGATTGCAATATGCGATTACTGGAAGAAGATTTTTTGTACCACCAGGTGGCGGATCGTCTCGAAAGCATGATTGAAAACGGTGTACTGAAATCAGGAGACAAGTTATTGTCTGTCAGAACTTTGTGCAGAGAACAAGGCGTCAGCCACAGCACTGCTTTCAAGGCCTATGCTGCCCTGGAAAGTAAAGGATTGGTAGAGGCGCGTGCAAAATCGGGGTATTATGTGCGTTTTTTACCAAAATCTGCAGCGCCGCGTTTTGCCGCCGACCCCGAACCCAACCGCCAATGGTCGGTAGAAGAAATGATCTCCGAGGTATATGAAAAAATGTCGGAATCGGGCGTGATGCAGTTTTCGCTGGCCGCGCCGGATATTAGTTTGTTGCCTTCTGCCAAACTCAACAAATGCCTGCTGGAAGCCTTGCGCCGCAGCCCAAGCAGTTGCCTGCTGTACGCCGACGCCAGTGGCAGTGAAAACCTGCGGCGGCAGGTGGCACGACTGTCATTTAAGTGGGGCGGCAAACCTGGCAGTGACGAGGTGGTGATCACCAACGGCTGCATGGAGGCTTTGTCGATCTGCCTGCAGGCCGTGACCCGTCCGGGCGATACGGTGGCCATCGAGTCGCCGACCTATTTTGGCATTTTTAACCTGCTCAAATCGCTGCACCTGCATGCGCTGGAAATACCTGTCGACCCGGAAACAGGCATCGATCTGGATTATCTGAAAACAGCCGTTCAAAACGGGCGCATAGCAGCCTGCCTTTTTATCCCGAATTTCAACAACCCGGTCGGGTCTGTGATGCCAGATGCGGCGAAAAAAGAACTGGTCGGTTTACTGGCCGATGCCGGGATTCCGCTGGTCGAGGACGATATTTACGGGGAGATGTATTTTGGGAAAACACGTCCGCGCAGTTGCAAAAGTTTTGACCGGCAGGGAATGGTACTGTATTGCAGTTCTTTTTCCAAAGCCCTGGCGCCAGGATACCGCGTGGGTTGGTGCCTGCCGGGAAAATTCCTGAGCCGGGTGCGGCAACTTAAACTGACGCATAGTTTATCTACCGCTACACCCACCCAGGAAGCCCTTTCCCTGTTTTGTGAAACCGGCAGGTTCGACCTCCACTTGCGGCATTTGCGCAAAGCCCTGCATACCCAATGCCTGCGTTATTCCCAGGCTATTGCCACCTTTTTCCCCGAGGGCACCCGCCTCTCCAGGCCGCAGGGCGGTTATGTACTTTGGATCGAATTGCCCCGGAAAGTGAATGCCCTGGATGTATACCGCCGTGCCCGGCGACAACAGATTGCCATTGCCCCGGGCCAGCTTTTCAGCTTGTCCGACCAGTTTGCACATTGTATCCGCATCGGTTTCGGTGCGCCGTATACGAGTGCGATTGAAATGGGCTTGAAGCGACTGGGGAATTTGGTGATGTAACGTGGACGAATGGAACGGATAAGTGATGAAACCAGGTACGAAAATAGGAGGCTTCATAAGTCCTATCCACGGAAAACTCCTTTCTCCTCGCTCCTCCGAGTGCTATTCTTCCAGATTCAGCCACCTTTTTTCCCCGTTCGCCCAAAAGCCTTTCCCGATGTAGCATGACCGGATAACAGCGTGCCTAACTTCGCAGGCATTGTTCCCTCACATCCGTAGTTATGATTCGATTGATACTTCCTTTTTTATGCCTTTTTTTAGCGCAAACACGTTTTGTCGCACAAACGTTCACTACCATTCCGGGCGAGCCAGTCCGGGATGAAGCGCCGCTGATTTCCAGTCTTGTTGTTTCAGGTTTACCAGATCATATCGGACAGGAAAATTTTGGTGTGGAATTGGTGTGTCTGAATCTCCGTTATTGGGATATTGACCACTTGATTATCACTTTATACGCGCCGGACGGGACAATGGTCAAACTGACCCACCTCAATGGCCGCGACAATGCCGATGAGTTGAACCATACCTGTTTTGGCGAAAATGGAAATTATTTCCCATTGGAACATCCACCCTATAACAATGTCTATCAACCTGTTATACCGCTCGGAGTGGTAAATAACGGTCAAAATCCCAACGGCGTCTGGCGCTTGCTGATAGAAGAATACGATGGAGAAGCGTATGAAGGTATACTCGACAGCTGGAGCATCACGTTCGGCGCTGAACCGGCCGTTCCAAACGTCAGCCTGGAAAGCAGCGATTTGCCCATTCTTGCAATCAACACTTTCGGTCAGCACATCCGGGACGAACCGAAAATCAACGCACAGATGGGTATCGTGTATCAGCCGGCGGGCGGGCGCAATCATCTCAGCGACCCTTTTAACGGCTACAACGGAGCAATCGGCATCGAATGGCACGGCTCAAGCAGCAAAACATTCTGGCAGCAATCTTACGGTATCGAAACCCGCGATGCAGCCGGCGATGACCTCGACGCTTCCCTTTGTGGTATGCCCCCCGGCGCCGACTGGGTGCTGCAAGGGCCATTTTCGGATAAAAGCCTGCTGCGCAATGCGCTAACGTTATGCCTTGCCGACGAAGCCTCCGACGACTACGTGCCGCGCGCACGTTTTTGTGAATTGGTGCTGAACGGTTCATATCTCGGGGTTTATACTTTAATGGAAAAAATAAAACGCGGAGCAGCACGTGTCGACGTTGCGCGGCTGCGCAAATCAGACCTTTCCGGCGATGCGCTCACAGGTGGCTATATCGTAAAAGTTGACCGAAGAGACTCCGACAGCTGGCACTCCCGCTTCAGGCCGGCTGGAGGCGGCAAAGTATATTTCAACTACGTATACCCCAAAGCGGAAGATATACAACCTGCACAAAAGGCTTATATTCAGGCATATATCGACAGTTTCGAACAAGCGCTCCTGTTACCCGAATGGGAAGACCCTGCGCTGGGCTGGCGGCGTTTTGCCGATGAGAATTCTTTTATAGAGCATTTTATATTCAATGAGGTTTGTAAAAACGTGGATGCTTACCGCCTCAGCGGGCACCTGTATAAACAGCGCGATTCGGATGGCGGCAGACTCTTCGCCGGGCCGCTGTGGGACTTTAACCTGGCCTGGCGCAATGCCAACTATGTTAACAACGAATTGCCCACTGGATGGACTTTTCATGGAGAAAAATATGGCGTCCCTTTCTGGTGGGAAAGGCTGCTGGAGGACGCTGTTTATGCGGAACATCTTCAATGCCGCTGGTTTGAATTACGGCAAACGGTTTTATCGCAGCGGCATATCTTTTCAGTCATTGATTCGTTAAGCGCCTTGCTGGAAGAATCCAGGATCAGGCATTACGAGTTGTATCCCATTATGGGACGCGGCCTGTGGCCCAACCCAAAACCCATCGCCAAAACTTATGAAGCCGAAATCAGCAATATGAAATACTGGATCAGCGAGCGGCTACACTGGATGGATGCCTATTTGCCCGGAGCCTGCGAAGCCCGACCCTACCGCTGGCAACCGCTGGCATGGGTAGTATTTCCCAATCCCGCCCACGATGAACTGTACATTTTTTTTGACGTGGCGCCTGAACAGGGAGCCACATTGGAATTAACTGATATCACCGGAAGAAGAATTGAGGTATCTTCCATAAATGGCTTTGAAGCGACTTTTGACCTGCGAGCGTTGCAAAATGGGCTATATATTCTGGTTTACAGAAATAAAGAAGAAAAGATATTGCACTTTGAAAAAATTGTAAAAATGTAACAACAGTATAAAATATGGCGCAATCAAACTGTTTATACATGATTTTGGAACTGTACACACCTTGTTCCAATATTAATTCTGCTCATAGCTCTTGCAAAATCCACACTTTTTTAACATACTTCCAGATATTCATTGTAACTTGCATCGCTTTTTTTGTAATACAGCAGTGCTCTTAACTTATAATACCCACCAAATTGAAGGAGCCATCGTAAATGATGTTAAAACGACTGCACTGAAATTGTTTTCTCTGATTAGTCACTTTTCTATCAAACTTCTTCTCTAATGGCAGTTCATGCGCCTATTCGATTTATCAGTAAGGATAAATCACAATTTTACCAGACGCTCTCCGCACGCGTCGATGCATATTTCCAAAAAAGTGGGTTATCCAAACACGCCAGTATGGGCGTTGTGATAAAAACAATCATCTTACTAACTACTTATCTGCTACCTTTTTTCCTGATCAGCTTCCTCCAGCCGCCCTTTGGCTGGGCATTGCTGATGTGGATTGTAATGGGCGTGGCCATGGCCGGTGTGGGCATGAGCATTATGCACGATGCCAACCACGGCGCCTTTTCTTCCAGCCCGCGTGTGAATAATATTATGGGTGAATGGTCGCTGATGCTACTGGGCGGATCCGCTTTTAACTGGAAACTGCAACACAACAACCTGCACCATACGTTTACCAACATCGTACACTACGACGAGGACATTGACGATAAAGCCATCCTGCGGCTTTCCCCGCATACGGAGGTAAAAAACATGCACCGCTTTCAATGGGCCTACGCCCTGATGGTGTACAGCATTGTGAGCCTGTACTGGGTTACTGCCAAGGATTTTATGCAATTTGCCCGCTATACGCGCAATGGCGTCAATAAAAACAACGCCCGCCAGAACAGGGTTGAATTTGCCAAAATCGTCGGGATTAAAATACTCTATTTTTCGCTGTTTATCGGTTTACCCGTCGGTTTCGGTATACCTGTTTGGGAGGTACTGACCGGTTTTCTCGTGATGCACCTGGTTGGCGGCATTATTCTCACGGTGGTATTCCAACTGGCACATACCGTAGAAGAAACCATTTTTCCGCGCCCGAATGACCAGGGTACCATCGAAAATGAATGGGCGATCCACCAGATGCAGACCACTGTCAATTTTTCGCGCCACAACCGGCTCTTGTCCTGGTATGTCGGCGGATTGAATTTTCAGGTGGAACACCACCTTTTCCCAAAAATATGCCACACGCATTATCCGCACATTGCAGATATTGTACAAAGCACTGCCCGGGAATTTAATGTCCCTTACCTGGAGCACAAAAGTTTCTTCCACGCCCTGCGTTCCCATTTTGCTACGCTTCGCCGTTTTGGACGTTTGCCTGATCTGGATGAGGTGATGGGTTAATTAGATTAAATGGCACACGGATTTAAAGGATTGGACACGGATTTTTCCCTCGTAGAGTAGAAGGAAAAATCCGTGTCCAATCCTTTAAATCCGTGTGCCATTTAATCCCAAAAGCTCCATCTTTGCACTGAAATCCCATACGTGATTCAAGCAATCCTGTGCAATGTCCGTTTTACCCGTTATAGTTATTAAGTTTGGAACCGGCTCCATTACCCTGCCGGACGGCGAGCCGGAAGAGGCCGTCATTCGGGAAATAGCCCGACAGGTAGCGACCCTTCGCAACCGTTTTCGCATTATCCTGGTATCATCCGGGGCTGTCGGCGCAGGCAAACGCCGCCTGCAACAGTACCGGGGCACCCTGACCGAGCGCAAAGCGGCAGCTGCGGTGGGCAATCCCTTGCTCCTGTTGATGTATGCGCGCCACTTCGAACCTTTTGGTATCACCATTGCCCAGAGCCTTTGCGAACGCCATCATTTTGCGCACAGGCGGCAATTTTTGCAACTCAAGGAAACCTACGAAACGCTTTGGGAAAATGGTATTATCCCCATCGCCAATGAAAATGACGTGGTCAGCAACCTCGAACTGAAATTTTCAGACAACGACGAACTCGCCACCCTCATGGCCGCCGGTTTCGGTGCAACCGACCTGCTGATCAGCACTTCTGTCGGCGGGCTGCTCGACCGCGCAGGACGTATCATCCCGGAAGTACTTTCTGTTGACAACTCCGTTTTTAGCTTAGTCAGCGATGAAAAATCAGCCCTCGGCCTCGGCGGCATGCTTTCCAAACTAACCTATACCCGTCTGGCAACTCGCATGGGCATCCGCACGGTGTTTTTCGATGTACGCACACCCGACGGTATCTTGAAAGCATTGCAATCAGAAACCGGCACCGTGTTCCAGCCGCAGCAGGGCAGCAGCCTGAATGCGCGCCGCAAATGGCTGGGCAGCGGCAGCATTATCGCGGGCCGGCTCACGCTCGATCCCGGCGCCTTGCAGGCCATACAACAGCGCAAAAGTTTGCTGGCCGTGGGCGTACGAAAAGTGAAAGGTGATTTTGAAAAAGGCGATGTCATCGAACTATCTGATTATCAGTCGAATGTAATCGCCCTGGCGCGTGTGAAACACCCTGCCGAATCCATCCGCCAAAACCTGCTGACCCAAAATTTTGAAATTGCTCACGCCGACGATATTGTGTTAATATGACAAGTATCCTTCCCCTTTTAGAACAAACACACCTCGCCGCTGATGCGGTCCGCCGTCTGAGCGACGCATCCAAACAAGCGCTTCTGCTTCATCTGGCCGATTTGATTGTAGTACATCAAGACGCTGTTTTACAGGCTAACCAGATTGATTTGGATCGTATGGACGATGCCGACCCTAAAAAAGACCGGCTGCTGTTGAATCCCGTCCGGCTTGAAGCCATTGCGGCAAGCATCCGGGATGTGGCGGCTCTGCCCTGCCCGGCAGGACAGGTTTTGAGTGAGCGTACCTTGCCGAATGGTATCCTGCTGCGCAAAATGGCCGTACCGCTGGGCGTGGTCGGTATCATTTATGAGTCGCGGCCCAACGTGACGCTCGATGTAAGCGCCCTGTGTCTGCGTTCCGGCAATGCCGTTGCGCTGCGCGGAAGTTCTGATGCCTGGCACAGCAACCAAGCACTGGTGCATCTGATCCACCAGGCGCTGGTTGCCTTTGATGTGCCGGAAGCCGCCGTCACCCTGCTCCCGACGGATCGGGCGCTGGTACAGGAATTGCTCACGGCCACGCGGTATGTGGATATGATTATCCCGCGCGGCTCGGAATCGCTGATCCGGTTTGTGCGGCAACATTCGCTGGTACCCACTATTGAAACCGGCGCCGGCGTTTGCCACACCTACGTACACCGGGCGGCTGATCTGGAAAAGGCCCGCGACATCGTCGTAAATGCTAAAGTATCGCGCCCATCGGTGTGTAATGCGTTGGATACCATATTGTTGGATCAGGACATCGCAGCGCGGTTTTTGCCCATGCTGCTGCCCGATTTTGAGCGCTGGCAGGTGGAAGTTTTTGCGGATGCCCCTTCCCTGGCCATTTTGCAACAGACCGGTTATTCCCGCCTGCAAGCTGCCCAGGCGGAAGATTTTGGACGCGAATTTCTGGACTATAAATGTTCCGTCCGGGTTGTGGCCAACCTGGAAGAGGCGCTCGAACATATTCGCCAACACTCTTCGCGGCACTCGGAAGCCATCGTTTCGGAAGATGAAGCCGCCTGTCAGTATTTTATGGAAACCGTAGACGCCGCCGCCGTGTATGCCAATGCTTCTACTCGTTTTACGGACGGCGGGGAATTCGGACTGGGCGCTGAAATCGGCATTTCTACCCAGAAACTGCACGCGCGCGGCCCTTTTGCTTTGGAAAAATTAGTGACGGAAAAATGGATGGCGTGGGGAACGGGACAAGTTAGAGGGTGAGAGGGTGAGAGCATCCCGCTTGGCTGGGTTTATGGTTTTGAGATGCGTTTTTCAGGCCTGTAATTCGTGAATCGTGTTTAGTGTGTGGTGTATAGTGTTTCGGGAGCTTCGCGTTTGGCGTTTGTGGAAATTTGACCATAATATTAACCGTTACCAAACGCGAAGCCCTCTAAACACTACACACCAAACACCAAACACACACCAAACAAACACAGTTGCCAAAGGCGAAGCGCCCCAAACACCAAACACTATACACCAAACACATAAAAATGCGCAACGTATTTCTTTGGTGCCTGTCGGTGCTGTTTTGCAGTAGCACTTTCCTTTTTGCCCAGCAAACGGCCAGGGTGGATTTTCGGTTGGACGGTTTACAAGCGTCCAGCGTCCAAATCGGGCTGTACAGCGCCGGCAAGACCAATCGTATTGACTCCGTAGCGGTGGATATGAACACCGGCGCATTTTCACTTTCCAAAAGCGAGCTGCAACCGGGCGTGTATTTTGTCGCGGCCAACCGGAACCGCCTGTTCGATTTTATACTGACCGGCCCTTCTGATTCTTTTTCCATCCAGGGCGACTTGTCTGATTTGACAACACTGAAAGTGGAAAATTCACCCGAAAACGAGGCTTATTTCAAATTTGAGCGCCAAAGGCAATCCATCGAAGCAAAAATTATCGCCCGGCAGTCCATGTATGAAATGGTGAGTCAGGCTACCAACAATGACCCAAAGGTGATGGAGCCGATTGAAAAAGAAATCGACGCTTATTACAGCAGTATAGATTCCATGGCGCGGGCATTTATCCGGCAAAATCCCGGACATCTCTACGCCCGGATGCTGCAATCTGTGCGTCCGCTTTACCCGCCCAAAAACATCAAATCCGTCCTGAATGGGAAGGTAAATCCTGTTTACCAGCGCTGGATGCGCAGCCACTATTGGGACTATACCGATTTCCGGGATGAAAGCCTGCTGAACAACTCCTTCTGGCCCGTTTTTTTTGACAATTATTTTGATCGTTTCGTGGCTCCAACGCCCGACTCCATTACGTCAGCCCTCGATGAGGTATTGACAAAGATGCCAACAAACGGGGCGTTTTACCGCTTTGCGGTGCTTCGTTTTATGCAGAATTTTGAACTCAGCGATGCGCCCGGCGCAGATATAATCTTTGTTCATTTGGCAGATAACTACCTGAAAATCAATCAAACGCCCTGGCTGGACATCGCCACACTTTCCAGGCTGGAATACAAAGCCAATGCTTTTCGGCCTGTACTTACCGGGAAAGTCGCGCCGACACTGACACTCCCGGACGAAACTGGCCGTAGCATCCAACTCGATACCATTTCAGCGCCGCTGACGATGCTGATATTTTACAGCCCTCTGTGCAGCCATTGTATGGAAGTAATGCCTGATATTTACCAAACCTGGCTGGATGCGCGCGTTTTTGGATTGCAGGCAGTAGCCGTTTCTACCGATAACCAATACCGGAACTGGCAACAATTTATCCGACAGCAAAACTGGGCATGGTACGACGTGGCCGATCCCAGGGGAGAAAATACTTTTGAAAAACAATACCTGACCAACAACCTGCCCGTTATTTATCTGCTGGATAAAAACAAACGAATTTTGCGTAAAAGGATCAAACCGGAAGCGCTGCGAGATGTTTTAAAAATTTATCTGAAATGATGGATGGATTTGGAGGTTTGATGGTTTAATGGTTTGATGGTTTGAGGTGAGTAGCTCATGGCTTTACGCCATCAAACCATCAAACCTTTCAAACCATCAAACCTTTTCAAACAAACCATCAAACCTTAAATCCGTTCAATACTAATTAAATGCACATGAAAAAAACGACCCTCTTCCTTGCCCTCTTCCTTACCACTGCTTTATCGGCTCAAAATATCGTCACCACTACCCTGCTCGGCACCAAAACCCAGTCGCAGTTGCTGTCGCAATTCGGGTTTCCGTTCATCCAATACGGCGTGAAATATTACCGCATCACCTACACCACGACCAATACGCAAAATGCCCTGGATACGGTATCGGGTTTGCTGGTGGTTCCGAATAATCCGAATAAAATTTTCCCCCGGCTGGTATATCAGCACGGCACCTCGGGTTCTAAATTGGACGTCCCCTCCTACACCGTTAATAATGGAGAAGGACAATTAGGCCTGCTACTTGGCGGAATGGGTTATGTTGCGCTGATGCCAGACTATCTGGGCCTGGGCGTTTCGGACGGATTCCATCCTTACGTGCATGCTGCCAGCGAGGCCTCCGTTGCCGTGGATATGTTGCGGGCGGAAAAGGAATTTGAAGCCCAGAATCCGGTGTTTACCAACGATCAATTGTTTATTACCGGTTATTCGCAGGGTGGACACGCAGCCATGGCATTGCACCGCAGCATCGAGCAGGAATTGAGCGACGAATTTACGGTAACCGCTGCTGCGCCGCTCTCCGGCCCTTACAGCATTTCGGGGGTCATGCGCGACCTGATCCTGACAGATGCCGTGTATTATTATCCGGCCTATATTCCCAACACAGCGCTGTCTTATCAGACTGTTTACGGCAATATTTTTGACGAGATGACGGATTTGTTCAAACCCGAATACGCCGCTCTGATAACCCCGTTCTACAACGGAACAAAAACTTTATCTGTGCTGAACAGCCAGTTGATATCAGCCCTGACCGCCAACGAAGGCGCCTGTCGTCCGTTTAAAATGCTGCAGGACAGCGTCGTTGCGGGTGTAGAAAACAATCCAAACCACCCGATCAACCTCGCATTGAAAGCGAATGACACCTACAATAACTGGACGCCCCAGGCCCCTATGCGCCTTTTCTATTGCAAGGCGGACGACCAGGTGCCCTTTATGAACAGCATCGTCGCCCGCGATTCCCTGCTGGCCGCCGGCGCTATGGATTTTCAGGCTGCCGATGTGGACTCGACTGCCGACCACGGCGATTGTTACGAACCGGCCATGTCGAATACGTTGTTGTTTTTCCTGGGTTTTCAGCAAATCGGGACAGTCAGCATAGATGATCCGACAGAGCAAAACAGACTGCATATATCGCCCAATCCGGCGCATGATGTGCTGATGCTGAAAAATTTACCGGCAGCAGGCCAACTGGAAATCATTGATTATCAAGGCAAAATACATATTTCCACCTCTTTACGGGCCGGCGATGCATCTGTTCCCGTTCAACATTTACCCAGCGGCGTTTATTTAGCCAAATTCAGGACGGGCAAGGTGGTGCGGACGGAAAGGGTGGTGATTCAGAAGTGAGAAGTGAGAGGTGAGAAGTGAGAAGTGAGAGACATCCCATTTGGCATTTGGTAGTGTTTTGGCATGGGTTTTTCAGGCCTGTAATCATGAATCGTGTTTAGTGTGTGGTGTTTAGTATTTCGGACGCTTCGCCTTTGGCATTTGCCCCGACCCTTAAGGGGATTCTACCTTAATGACAGATTGTCAATCTACCCCCCCACCACACTAAACACCAGGATACAGGCCCGGGCAAAACCCCATGCCAAATGGTCTCCCTCCTCTCCTCACCTCTAATCATCTTGGTATGCGGTATCCCGTCTTCCATGTACGCTTCGCCGGTAGACTGGAAACCGAAACTTTCATAAAATTTCAGCAAATAAGTCTGTGCGCCGATTTTGATGGGTTGGCGCCCAAACAAATGGTAGCACATATCGATGCTGCGTTCCATGAGAATCTTGCCTGCGCCGGTACCGCGGGCCTGGGGAGAACTGACGACGCGTCCGATGGAAGTGTAACCCTGGTAGGAAAGCCCTTCCGGTAAGAGACGGGTGTAACAAATCAGTTTGCCTGTTTCGTCGCGGCCCATCAGGTGCCAGCTTTGCAGGTCTTTTCCATCACAGTCGAGATACGGACAGTTTTGCTCCACGACGAATACTTCCTGGCGTAGGGCCAGAATTTCATAGAGTTCGGCAGGGTGGAGTTGATCGAAGGAAAGGCAGGAAAAGGAAAGCATGTAAAGTAGTTATTAGTTATTGGTTATTGGTTATCACTGATACCGTACATTTGTCAACCATTTTACCGAACTGGTGTTTTGACACCAACATTTTTAAAACCTAATTTTCAATTTTTAACATGAAAAAATCTATTTTTCTGACCGCTTGCCTTGCCATGTTGGTCACCCTTGCATCCGCACAAATCAAAACCCCACAACCCAGCCCTACCGCAAAAGTAAGCCAGGAAGTTGGACTCTCTAAAGTTGATCTGGAATACTCGCGTCCAAGCGCCAAAGGCCGTAAAATCTTCGGCGATCTGGTTCCTTTCGGCGAACTGTGGCGCACGGGCGCAAATGCCAGTTCTAAAATCACATTCGGCGAAGATGTTAAAGTAGGCGGAACAAGTGTCCCAAAAGGCACTTATGCATTGTACACCACCCCGGGAGAACGCCAGTGGGAAGTTGTTTTTTACAAGAATACAACTTACTGGGGAACACCGGAGCCGGCAGAGTACAAGATGGACGACATCGCCGCAAAAGTAACGGTGCCTGCAGTTAACTTAAAAGAAAGTGTAGAATCCTTCACAATCAGCATAGGCAACCTGAAAAACAATGGCGCCGATGTGGTAATCAGCTGGGAAAACACCAAAGTGGCCGTGCCTTTCACGCTTGATACCGACTCCAAGGTAATGGCCGACATCAAAACACAAATGGAAGGCCCTTCCGCCAACACGTACTACTCTGCTGCCCGCTACTACTTTGAGGAAAATAAAGACCTGAAACAAGCACTGGCATGGGTGGATCAATCACTCGCAAAAGGTGGCGACAAATTCTGGATCCTGCGCCTGAAAGCCAACATCCAGGCTGGTCTGGGCATGTACAAAGATGCGATCGCAACGGCTGAAAAAAGCAGCGATCTGGCTAAAAAAGAAGGCAATGCCGACTACCAGCGCATGAATGCCAAGAGCATCGAGGAGTGGAAAATGAAAAAATAAGTCCGAAGTCGACAGTGCGAAGTGCGAAGTCCGTAGAATACGCCGTTTCAGGTTTGGGAAACCAAAAAATGTAACGGCGCACTCTACGGACTTCAATCTTTAGTCCGAAGTGCTGAATAGTCCGAAGTCTTAAGTGCGAAGTGCGAAGTCCGTAGAGTACACCGTTTCATGTTTGGGATTCCAAAATATGAAACGGTGTACTCTACGGACTTCGCACTTCGCACTTAAGACTTCGGACTTATAAGGCTTCCGCTTTCAAAAACTGCTTCTCATACAACTCCCGGTACTTCCCGCCCTCAATTTCCAGCAGGGCATCGTGCGGCCCGAACTCCTTAACCTCCCCTTTATCGAGTACCAGGATATTATTGGCATGACGAATGGTGCTCAGGCGATGCGCGATAATAATACTCGTTCTACGCGCAATCAATTTTTCAATAGCAAACTGGATCACCGATTCTGTTTCGGGGTCGATGGAAGAAGTCGCTTCGTCGAGGATCAGAATATCGGGGTTGAACACAAGTGCCCGTACAAAGGAAATCAACTGGCGCTGCCCCATAGAGAGCGTGGCGCCGCGTTCCATCACCTGGTATTGATACCCGCCTGGCAGTCTTTCAATAAATGCATGTGCGCCGATCATTTTTGCAGCAGCGATCACCTGCGCTTCAGTTATGCCCGGGTCGCGCAGAGAGATATTTTCCATTACCGAGCCGGAAAACAGAAAAACATCCTGCAATACAACAGCAATACGCCGGCGTAAAGCAAAAACATCGTATTCATGCAGGTCATGCCCATCAATGCGGATGCTCCCAGACTGAATTTCATAAAAACGGCCCAATAAACTGATGATCGTCGTTTTGCCACTGCCCGTACTACCGACAATAGCGAGCGTTTTCCCGGGTGGAATATCAAAGGAAACACCTTTCAGCACTACGTCATTTTCTATATCGCCGCTGTAGGAAAACCATACTTTGTCAAACGCAACGCTGCCTTTCAGTCGCTGTGGCGCGAGTGTGCCGGTATTTTGAACCATATCGTTGTTTTCCAGCAGTTTGAATACCCGTTCAGCGGCGATCAGGCCCATTTGCAGGGTATTGAATTTATCGGCCAACATGCGAATCGGGCGATACAACATGGTAATATACAAGGGAAATGCCACCATCGTACCGATCGTCACCTCTTCAGAAAGCACACCCCCGGCGCCATACCAGACCATCAATCCAAGCGATAAGGCCGAAATAATGTCGACCACCGGAAAAAAAATGGCGTACGCGTTGATTGCTTTCAGGTTGGCAGCAGTATAGTCGCGGTTGATTTGCCGAAATTTTTGCGCCTCGCGCTCTTCTGCATTAAAAATCTGCACGATCCGCATACCGCCGATCCGTTCCTGCAAAAAGGAATTCATGGTGGAAATATGATTGCGCACTTTTTCATAACTCTTCCGAACACTTTCCTTGAATTTGATGCTTCCATAAATCAGGAGTGGGAAAACAGCCAGCACCACTAAAGTCAGTTTCGCGGAGGTCATAAACATGACGATCAGCACAAAAACAATAGTAGTCAGGTCGGCCAGTATTGTGACGCTGCCTTCGCTGAAAATCGTATTGATGGCCTCGATATCGCTAATCGTACGGGTGGTGCTTTGTCCAATGGGCGTTTTATCGAAGTAATTGAGATTCAGGTTGGTGACATGGTTAAACACCCGTACCCGTAAGTCGCGGATCGTGGCTTGCCCGAGCCATTCAGCGTAATACAGAAAAAGTAGCGCAAGATAACTTCCAGTATCAGCACCCCAGCACGATGCAGGCCAGCAGTGTCATACCCCTGAAATCGCCGGTAAAGACGTAGTCGTCCACCATCGTTTGCAGAAGTTTGGGCCGCAGCACAGCCATGGGCGCCATTACCAAACTCAGCAGGGTGACAAAATAAAAAGTCGTTTTGTACGGCTTCACCATCGACATGACTCGGCGGAAAAGCGAAAAATTAAATTTCTGAGGAGAAGCAGCTGTATCAGACATAGATCATAGGAAAAGTAAAGGCAAGACGCAGGAAAAACCGGCGACCTATCAACCATAATTTCCCGGCAAAGTTCGGCATAATCTGTTGATGCGCGAATTTGGTCGGCAAAAACATGAAAATAGTCGTTCAAAAAAGTGGGAGGCAACAAGTTTCCACCTACTTTCGACCCGAAATCAATCTTTCATTAAAACTCAAACGAAATGGACGTACTTGACAGACCATCTGCACCAGACCCTTCATCTGTACCCTTTAAACACCTCGCGCTGCGTTATGGCGCTATTTGGGGAGGTGTCAGTATCCTGACTACCCTGGTCGGATATATTACCGACACCGACCCTTCCCTTCCAACTACCGGCGCGATCAAATGGGTATATATGCTGGTTGGATTCGCCGTAGCCATCTGGGCAGTAATGGCGGCAATCCGCATCGACCGCGATGAACAATTGGGCGGATTTATAGGCCTGGGACGCTGTGTAGGCATTGGCACCCTGACCGGCCTCGTAGCCGGCGTAGTGGGCGCCGTTTTTATGATGTTGTATCTGAATGTCATCAACACAGGTTTTGAAGAGCAAATGAGGGATGCCATGGTAGCCCAGTACGAGGCCCAGGGCATGAGCGAAGAGCAAATTGAAATGGCCATCAGTATGGCCGGCGCATTTATCAGCCCGACATTTATGGCCATTTCACAAATTTTCGGCGGCGCGATAGTAGGTTGTATTATCGGCCTCATTGCCGGTTTGTTTATGAAACGCGAGTCATTCCCGGCACGATAAACGAGGAATGAGGGATGAGGGATGAGGAATGCCGAGCGTTATGTCCGACATAACGCTCGGCATCCCTCATCCCTCATTCCTCATCCCTAATAAGCAATAACTACTTATTTCAATATGTCTGCATGAAGAATCCCGCTTTGAAATATGGCCTGCTCGGCGCGGTGGTGATCGTTTTCTATTTTGCATTGCTTTATTTTTCCAAAAAAGAAAATTTTCTTAGTCCACTTTTGCAATGGGGCAGCATGGTCATGTACCTGTTTTTTATGTATAAGGCTGCACAGGAAGATTGTGCGGAAAAAGGTACTGACCGCGATTTCAGGGAAATCATTCGTACGCCTTTCAGCGTTTTTTTGCTTATTAACCTCGGTTACTGGCTGTTTTACTACGGCCTTCATCTGGCTGATCCCGGTCTGATTCAGATGGAAATGACTATGGAACTGAGCAGCATAAAGGCGCAGTTGTCTGCCGGCCTGGGAGACCCGGAACAGGCCAACCGGTACCGCGAACGTATCCTGGAATTAGAAAAAGCCGTTCAAAGTCCGGGGGTTCAGCCACTCGGGCCGATCATTACCCGTATGTTTATGGGCGCTCGTGTGGATTCGGACTGGCAGCCGGTATTGCGGCGATACTACGAAACATAAATGCCCCAAATGAGCAAAACCTGTCCGCATTTTCTCCTTTCTTACGATGCTGCCGATAGCAGTACGGCGCGTGACGTACAACGGCAGTTAGCGCTGCTCGCCCAGCCGCAGGAACTTGTTTTTTGGAACAGAAAAACCGTTCCGACGGAGTCTTTTCGCAAGCAGGCTGCGGCATTTCTCGAACAGGCACATTTGTTTGTAGCAGTGCTTTCCATGAATTACCCGGACACCCCCGATGTATTCTGGGAGGCCACACAAGCCGTCGCAACGCAACGCGCGCGCGCTGCTTTACAGATCGTACATATTCAAGCGCGGGAAGCGGCTATACCGGCCATTTTACTCCCCTACCCTTCGGCGCTTCCTCCAGGAGAAACAATTGAAAATCAAGGCATTGTACGCGACCGGCAACTATTAAGGGCAGGACAAGCTTGTTCTGGCGGTGTTATCGGCAGCACCGCGCAGCAATGATATGCCCGGCGTACAAGTGGAGTTGCCGCTCGATATCGAGGGCGTCCGTGCAAGATTGCTGGCGCAGACGGATCGAATCAACCACGCTCCCTTACTGGCATTACTGAAGCATATTATTGAAAATGTAAAAGTAAAAAGGGTCATACTCGACATTGAAGATGCATTCCGTCACTTGCGCGAGAAAACCCGCCTTTCCCAGATAAGTATCAGCGAACTGGATGAAAAAACCCGGCCTATTCAGATCGACCTGCAACATGCCATCCAGTTTTTGCAGGAAAGCGACCTGGTGCGAAACTGGCGCAGCCTTTTTATTCGCGATTACTTCCACTTTGTCAGTGACAGCCGGGAAGAAACGACTGTTCCACCGTTTTTTGTCCCGATAGACGACATTGAAATCCCCGAAACATTCCAAATTCCCGCCACTCCCGGAGAGCGGGAACCAGCGGAGCAAATCGGCCTTTTGTCATCCGAACAAAAGAGCGATTTTCGCCGCAGTCTTTTGCTGGCCAAAGACGCTATGGCCGTCAAAAACTACGCCCAGGCTTATGCGCATTGCGACCATGTTCGCACAAAAATTGACCCACAATCTGCACAACTGTTTGAATATCTGCTGATTACGTTTTTGCAAAAAGAAACGGCCATGCGGGTGATTCAGGAAGCCATGACGGGCAACGACAGGTTGTTACAATACGTTTTGATGTTTTCCAGCCGGCTCCGCGATTACCAGCGCGCAGGCAAATGCATCTCCTCTACCACCCGACACAACCTGGCCATTGCCTCGGAGGCTATTTCGGATGCCGCCCTGCGGGTGTATCACCGTTTCCCAAACGACCCGATCCTGCACACCGGCAAACACACCGAATCGGTGCCCGACAACCGCATTCCCTTGCGTATCATCCTCGATGATACCCTGAAAGTCTGCCGTTTGGTGTACCCATCGGAAGAACTACTGGAGGCCGCTGTGATCGAGTGTTGTGGCGGCGGCAAATGCGCCTGGATACGAAGGGTGGAAATTGTAGGCGGTCATTATCAGTTTGTCCCCGACGGCCATTTCGATCTGTTGGGAGAAATCCAGGAATTACTGGTGATGCTGCAGGAAATGGAAGCGGACGACCCCGGGAAAATTGTCAAAACACAGGCGCTGCTGCGCGAAGACTTGTTTTTGAGTCTTTTAGCCAAAAGACAATTTCTGGCTGCGCAAATAGCGGAAGATGAAAAGCGCCGCCGCCCCTTCACTGACATCCGTTTATCGGTGATCCGTTTTACACACGCCTGCCTGTTGGGCGCTCATATTTTTGGAGAGGAAGAAGAGCAATCCTTTTTGCGACTCGCGCTCGATTATCTGTTGCCGGAACTACTGGTGTCGTCCGAACCTTCCGTTGCGCCCGTGCGCTGGTTTACGCTCGACGAACAGGGCGAAGTCATTTCACATCCCGAATGCGCAGCATATGAATTTGAGGTGTATACGATTGTAGAAAAAATAATCAACGACTTCTCCGGTCGCGCCGGGTGGATGCATATACAGCCCAATATCAAAAAAAGCATTTATCAGCAATATATAGCAGACACCGAACAATTGTATCAATCTGTCGTCACCGGGCTTTCGTACAGTGATTTTCGGCGGATGAATGAACTGGACGCCCGCAGGAGTCTGATTGACTGTCTGCGACGCTGGGTGATTGCTTTCCGGGCATTTCCGGAACATGGGCACGATTTTCTCGAACGCTGTATCCACGAGATATGCGGCAACGGATTGCTCACCTGGCTGCACCACAACGGCGCCTCACCCCTTGTCACACATGCCGACAGCCTTGCATTGGGCTTCGATGCGCAGGCTGAATTGCGGCGCTTACTGGTTTTGTGTCCGCATTACACAGAGGAATCGCTGCGGGAAATCATCGCACTCAATTTGTTTCAGAAAAGGATTACACCTGCTTATGAAAACATCAAAAGCCGGCAGGAAAACCAACGACCGGAAGTGATCCGGCTGCTACAGGAGAGCCTTGCCGGTTACCAGTTGCACCGCGACCACCGCTACCTCGATTTTGTATTTAATGAAATGACGGAGGAAATAAAATTCGCCTGGACGAATATTGATGACTCTGGAAAATGGCATTCCCTGTCATTGAATCAGTCGTTTGACCCCATTGCCGTTTTGAAACAACTACATGACATTCAACCCACGAGTTATCGTTTGTTGGACGCCCGCGAACGCATCGCCATGCACCGCTATGTAGACCAGAGAGAGCGCTATTTCCAGGAAATTAGCGAATACCGGTATGAAAACAGGCGACCTGAACGCGCTATTGCCATTCAAATCATCCGAAAAATGAAAGGGATTTACACCTTTTTCCCAAAAGATATTTTTCTGGAATTGCCATTGCTCGAACTGACGGGCAAAGGCCGCATCCGCTGGCACGCCAACTTCCTGGGCATTTTTCCGATCCGGGAAAATCATTATGAAAACCACGATTACCTGTTCAATTACCGGTTTGAACTCTTCGAAGTCAAACGAATGCTCAACAATCAGTTGCAAATGATGCAGGATGTGCTGCGCGAAACCGGCGATTTGTAAAATAATGGCTTTTCAGGTTGCCAAATAGCATGTATCTTTATTGGCATTTGGCCGCCAATCGCGTATTCAGAAACCTGACTTTTTCCAAAATATGGCTGTTGGTGTTGTGTGAAAAAATGGATATTGTTGCCTAAATGGCAATGTCATTGGCTTAGCGAAGAGGTGTCATTTGCGACGCAGGAGCAAGTGACATCTCGTAGCGGAAACTTGCTGGGAAACGGCCGTTTCGAGATGTCACCTCCTTCCTTCGTCAGGAGATGACACCTCTTCACTACCCTTAAATCAATGACATTGGCCTAAATGTGGTTATGTCCCCCAACTTCTTATTATTCTGCTATGAAAAAAACAATTTTTCCAACATTGCTCGCAGCCTTGTTGCTTCCCCTCGCAGTTTCTGCCCTCGATACCGGCGTTTCCTATGCCGTTTACGCTACTCCTGACAAATCCTATATTGAAATCAACCTCGAAGTAGCGGGCGGCTCGGTCACATTCAAGCAAGTAGACAGCATACACCTGCAAGCATCGGTGGAGGTGCTGATTATGATAAAAAAAGGCGAAAACATCGTCAATTACGAAAAATACATCCTCCATAGTCCACTGGTGGAGGCGCCTCGGGCGCTGCTCGACGTCAAACGGCTCGCCGTACCCAACGGCGAATACGAACTGGAAATTACGTTCCAGGACGTGTACGATACCACGAATACGGATCAAATGAAAACCCCGATCAAAGTGGATATAAGCCGCACGTTATACCTGTCCGAACCCTTGCTGCTGCGCGGATTTCGGGCCGACAACTCGGAAGGCCCATTCAATAAAAACGGGTATTATCTGGAGCCTTTGCCTTTTGCATTTTACGACCGTTATGCTACGCGCCTGGTTTTTTACGCCGAAATGTACCACAGCGATAAAAGCCTCGGCGCTGATGAAAATTATACGATGCGCTATTTCATCGAACAGGAAAAAGGAAACGGAATCAAAAACCTCATTTCGGTCGGAACACAAAAAAAACGCCCGTCAACGATGGATGCCTTGCTGGTGCAAATGGACATCAGCGAACTGGAAAGCGGCAACTACCTGCTGACTGTCGAGCTCCGAAACGCAGCCAATGAACTGCTCAAAATACGCAGTTTGCCATTTCAGCGCAGCAATCCCTTTCTGCAAGTGAAGGAAACCGAATTGACCGACGATGTTATGGCGCGCCAGTTTGTACAAAACCTGGATGAAACCGAACTGCGCTTCGGGCTGCGTGCAATCGGCCCGCTGCTGAGCAACGAAGAATCGGCCACCCTGCAAAATGTCCTGAAATCGGGCGATTTAAAACAAATGCGATTTACGCTGTTTCGCTACTTTGTTCGCATGGATGCCAACAATCCCGAATTAGCCTATCAACAGCATATCGCGATTGCTAAAGCGGCCAATGAAAAATTTAAAAGCGGTTTCCGCTATGGTTTTGAAACAGATCGCGGCCGCACCTATATGCGTTTCGGCCGCCCCGACGACCTGATCCGCGTGGAAGACGATCCGGCCGCGCCGCCTTATGAAATCTGGGTGTATTACAATTTCCCTAAAACGAACCAGCGCAACGTCAAATTCCTGTTTTACAACCCTTCGCTGGCCGGGGAAGATTTCATCACCTTGCACTCCAATGCGCGCGGAGAAATCAACAATCCGCGTTGGGAACGAGTGCTGTATTCCAGAAATGCCGGAGAAGAATACGAAGGCGACAACTACCACGATTCCACTTCGATGAAACGGAATGTGGGAAGGAATGCGCGGACATATTTTGAGGATTTTTGACTGAGATGGAATACGGACTTTTCCCTTCGTAGCGCAATAGAACACGGATTTGAAGGATTAGACACGGATTTCCCCTCGTAGAGTTGACGGATTGGCTTTGAGTATAGCAACGCGGATTGTGGATGACGTTTTTACACGGATTTTCCCGATTTAGAGTTGACCTTCTTTTTTCTAAAAAGTGATAAAATTTGTTCCGTGTCAACTCTAAAGCGGGAAAATCCGTGTAAATCAGCGTCATCCGTCTAATCCGCGTTGCTATTATTCCTACGGCGCGCAAGCGCAAAATCTGCTAAAATCCGTGTCCAATCCTTCAAATCCGTGTGCCATCACTCCACGCGGGAAAAATCCACCTGCGAATCATCACTTCTTTTTGGTCTGTTGTTTCGCCTTTTCTTCCTGGAGCCGCTGCTGCTCCTTCATAGCATTTTCAAGCCTTGAGCGGAAACCGGACGTCTTTTTGGGCTTATTTTTCTGCACTTCCAGTTGAGCCTTTATCTTTTCATTGTCGATCAGGAATTGTTTGGTTACAACCGTCTGACCGATGTTGAGGATATTGCTGAAACAGAGGTACAGTGTAAGTCCCGAAGCAAAAGAGTTGAAAAAGAACATGAACATCACCGGCATGGCATATTGCATGTATTTCATCACCTTCATCTGGTCGTTCTGCATGGCCGAGTTGTCCATTTGTTTCATGGAATACCAGGTATACCAGAGGGTGGTGACCACCCAGATCAGAGTGAACAAACTGATGTGGCTACCCGCGCCAAAAGGCAAATGGAAGGGCAGTTGCATGATGCTGTCGTAACTGGACAAGTCGGTTGCCCACAGGAAACTCTGTTGACGGAATTCAATACTGGCAGGGAAAAAACGGTACAAAGCGAACCAGATCGGCATTTGTAACAAAACCGGAAGGGAGCCGCCCAACGGATTCACGCCGTAGGTGCTGTACAGTTTCATGGTTTCCACGCTCATGGCCTGCTGGTCGTCGCCGTGTTTCTTTTTCAGGGTTTCCAGTTGTGGCTTCAAAGCCGACATTTTGGATTGGCTCAACACCATGCGGTAGGTAAGCGGGTACACGCACAGTTTTACCAGCAGCGTCAGAATGAGGATTACGATGCCCGACATACCGATATAACGGGAGAGAAACTCAAAAATCGGGTGCATGATCCAGCGATTGATCGCTCCGAAAATACTGGCGCCAAAAGGAATAATATCTTCCAGCGTGGAACCCATCGCCCGAAGGCGGTCAAATTCGTTGGGGCCGGAATAGAGGTCATGTTGGCACTTCCGCTCTCGAAAGGCAACACCGCCGTGGTTCTCAACAACTTCAGATCCGGGTCCGCATCCGTGAACATCATGGTTTCGCCCACAAATTCCCGGAATGTAAACCCATTGGCCATCAAGGTTGTATTGAAGAACTGGTTGGAATGCGAAAACCACTGCACCGGTTCCTGGCCCAGGCTTTCCACGTCGTTGCTGCGGCAGTCGCAATAGTCGGCGGAGGCATCTGCTTTTTTGAAATACACCGACGACATGGTGCGCTCGTAGGTCTGGTTTTTTTCTAATTTATCGAGGTGGTTCACCCAGTTGAGCCGCAGTTGTTGCTGTGACAGCACGTTTTGCAGTCCGTTGCCGCTTACCTGGTAGTCGATGGCATAATCATCGGCGCGCAGGGAGTACCGTTGCTCAAAGTACCGTCCCTGGCCGGCATCGGCGCGAAACGTGATGGTGTTTCCGTTTTTAGCAGCCGTGAAAAAGAGCTCGCTGGAAAGCACCTTCCCGGCAGCGGTTCCCATCACCGGCAGTTCGTACTCGAAGCGATTTTTACTGTCTTCGAGCAGGCGTACGGGGTTTTGTGTTTCCACACCGGCAGTGTCGGCGCTGATTTTTTCAAATTTTTTCAAAAACACCTCTTTGATAGCCCCGCCTTTGGTGCTGAATGTTATTTTGACGAGATCATTTTCAAGGGTTTCAAATTGTTCCGTACCGGCGCCTGCAGCAGCGAAAGCCCCGAACCGGGCATTTGCCATGGCGTTGTTGACGGTATCTCCCGGAACCTGCGCAACGGGCTGACCAGGAGTGGCGGCCTGCTGTTGAGCAGGGGCTGTATTTTGCTGGGCGTTCGTCTGAGCCGGGGGTTGTTCCGGCTGTTCAGGTGGTTTGGAATATTGCATCCAAAGGTATAGCAACAGGAAAATAAGACCTATGCCAACGAACGTACTTATCTGACTTTGTTTTTCTTCCATTATTAACACATTTCAAAAGAGCCGCAAAAGTATATCAAATGCAGTGGCTATGGTAGGAACTCTCGAAGATTCTCCAAAATGCTTCGACAAAATGCCGGTTACGCCGGTTAATCCCTGACAGAACCCTTGAAAATTTCGTTAAAGCCACGGGCATCCCTTCGGAGAACCTTAACTTGCGACCCAGTTTGGAAACCACGGCATGAACAAATCCTTTGTTGCACTCTTCTTTTTTATCAATATTCTGGCAATCAACACTTTGATTGCACAGGATCCCCTTGCAGCGCCCCTGGATTTCAATTGCCGGAACTGCCTGCCCGCCGACGCATTGGTGCAATTGAGCCGCCAGACCGGGGTCAATATCGTTTTCAGCGACCGTTTTTTCAGCCGTTGCGAACCGCTGGATTTGGCAGTACAAAAAATTTCGATGGCCCGGCTGTTAGAGCAAATCAGCACTTGCGCAAAAGTTTCGTTCAAATACGATGGTTCGCAGGTCATTTTTTTCAAAAAAAACCAGAAATACACCCTCAGCGGCTATGTGCAGGATGCTGAAACGGGCGAACGACTCATCGGCGCCGGTATTCGGGCTCAATCTGAAAAGAATAACGGCACGGTCAGCAATGAGTACGGCTTTTTCAGTCTGCGGCTGGACGAAGGGGAGTACAATTTTACCATATCCTATATCGGTTATCGCCCGGAAAAATTGTTTCTATCCCTGAACTCGGACCGGCTGATTCGTTTCCAACTGCGCCCCGACAATAATTTACCGGAGGTGGTTGTTAGCGACAATGTAGACGCAGAGACTAAAAGTCAGAAAGGCGGAAGCCCCAAGTACTTGACAGGCAATGATTTACACGCATTGCCCATGCCCGGCGGCGAAGCCGATTTGCTGCGCCAGACCGCACTGCAACCCGGCATACAAACCGGCGTAGACGGATTGGGCGGCCTGCATGTGCGCGGCGGAAATGCCGACCACAACCTGTTTCTGCTCGATGATGTGCCGGTATACAGCCCAAGCCATGCTTTGGGCCTGTTTTCCATTTACAATCCCTCTACGGTTAGTAATGTGCGTTTGTGGAAAGGAGATTTTCCAGCCAGATACGGTGGCCGGGTAGCGTCGGTGCTCGATGTGCGTACCCGCGACGGCAATTTCAGGGAATACCATGCCAGCGTATCTGCGGGGCTTTTTGCCTCTTCGCTGGCGCTGGAAGGGCCGCTGGAACGCGATAAAAGTTCATTTTTACTGGGGGTTCGCACCACCTATCTCGGCCCCTGGGTCAATTATTTTAGCAAGAAGGGAAATTTGCTGACCTTTTCCGGCGACCAGGTCAATTACCGTTTTTATGATGCCAACCTCAAATTGAATTACGTCCTGTCGGATCAGGACCGGGTATATTTCAGTTATTACTCAGGTGGCGACCGTTTTAGAAACAGTTTTATACAATTATACAATGACCCCGGCGGCTTTATCACAGATCGTTACAGCATCACTTCCGACTGGGGCAATTCAATCGCGGCCCTGCGCTGGAATCACGTGATGGGCAAAAACCTGTTTACCAATACCACCCTGCGTTACAGCCGCTTTATTTACGGAAGCCAGTTGACATTCAATTCGCTGGCGCTGTTCCCTTCCGGCAAACAGCAGGTATTGTACGATTATGCCCAACTGTACCAAACGCTGATCCGCGATATATCAGGCAAAACAGATTTCAGTTTTTTTATTTCCGACCGGCTGACGCTGCGCTGGGGCGCCGCCATTACACAACACAATTTTCAGCCCGGCGCCCTGTCGGTCAACTTTCAGTTGCCCGGCCAGTCGCCGACGGCCATCGATTCATTGGCCAACATCCTGTTGAATAACGAACGTATTACAGCCAATGAAGTAGAGGCTTACTTCGATGCGGAGTTTGAACCAATCAAAAACGTACACATCGAAACGGGTTTAAACGGGTCTGTTTTTCAGGGAAAAAACGTCAATTACCGGTCTTTGCAACCCCGTTTTCGGGTACGCTGGGGAAAAACGAGCGGCTGGAATATCTGGGGCGGATACCACCAGATGACCCAGTACCTGCACCAGATCGGCTCTTTTAATGTCAGTTTACCTTTTGAATTGTGGGTGCCTTCCACACAAAAAGTACAACCGGAGCAAGTGCAGCAGTTTTCGGCGGGCATCAGTTGGCAAAAACACGGCTGGGCCTGGCAGGCAGAGGCTTATGATAAAAACCTCGACCGTGTTTTTACCTTTTTATCTTCCAATGATGCGCTTTTCACAGGCGGCGCAGAAGACGCCAGCGGCTGGGAGGATCGGATCGCCACGGGAACCGGTCGCAGCAGAGGCATTGAAGTGGTGCTTGAAAAAAATACCGGCGCCACCAACGGCTCCATTGCATATACTTATTCAAAAACGACACGGACTTTCCCGGAAATCAATTCGGGTCGGGAGTTCCTGTTTCGTTTCGACCGGCCACATGACCTGAAAATCACCCTTCAGCAACGCCTCAGCCCCTGGCTGGATGCCAGTGCCGTCTGGGCTTTTGCTATAGGCAACCCCATTACGCTGACCGGTGTGAAATACCGCCACCAATCGGTAGAGGGCGAGGTTGCACGGGAAGTATTCGTATACACGGAAGTAAATGGATACCGCCTGCCCAACTATCACCGGCTGGACCTGGCGCTGAACATACATTTCAATACGAAGCAAGTAAGACACAATATTCAGTTGGGCGCTTATAATACCTACAACCGGGCCAATCCTTTTTACCTTTCCGTGGATACGGACAGCGAGATACGTGGAAAAGCCATTCAGTACACCTTGTTACCATTGCTGCCTGTCTTTCGCTACGAAATTAAAATTTAACGTTTAGAACATGCCCGCATCATCTACTGTTTATCCTCCGTACCTTTGCCTACAATTATAACGATTCATGCGTTTCATTCTGACTTTTCTCCTTGCTCTGACCGGACTTTTGTGCGCGCGATGCGCCCGTGAGGTTATCATTGATTTGCCGGAGGAAGAAACCAGAATTGTTGCAATCTGTCATTTTACAACCGGCCAGCCTTTTCGAATTAAAATAAATCTCAGTCAGTCTGTAAACGATGGAAGCGATCCTGTCCCGCCTGCTTCCGTCGATGTGAGCGTTTCCAAGGAAGGTTTTTTTTTAGATAAATTATTTTTAAAAGGTACCGGGAAAAACGCATTTTGGGAAAGCCGCGATACCGTGGAGGCAGGGCAGACATATTCGATGGCCGCGCGTATTGCCGGTATTCCGCCGGCAGAAGCCAGCAGCAGGGTCCCCGCACATGTTCCATTCAAACCCTTATCTGTTCGCCCGGAAGATGTGACGGTAGTCGACCTCGATGAAGGATATAAAGCCTTGCGTATTCCGTTGTCCCTCGAACTTTCGTCGCTGCCACCCGGGCAACCTTATTTTGCATTCAACCTGACTACCGATATCGATGTACTGGAATACATAGACGGTGTTCCTGTAGTCGACTTTACCTACGAAAACGAGCCGGCTGCTTATTCTGCTGACGGCCGTACCCTGTCTCTTTTACACAACATTGCAGAACCGGCCGTACTCATCAATGAGAAATTTTGGGGTCTTGGCGTCAGAACCTTGAATATCAACGCATTGGTGTTTTTCAGACCCGGTCAGAACGAACGCCCCCGCCAACTTTACATCGAATGGCGCACGCTTTCGGAAGAGTTTTACCGCTATCACCTTTCTGTTGCCAGACAAGGCAACAACCTGCCGCTAAGTGATCCGGATGCCGTATTCAACAATGTGGAAGGCGGTTATGGCAATTCTTCAGGCTATTCCGTATCGATAGATACCATCAAACTTGATTTCTAATCACCCATGATACAAGCATATATCGTTAAAACGGCAGCCGGTCTAGAACCGGTGCTGGCAGCAGAATTGCGTGAAATGGGGGCTACCGGAATTCGCGAATTGAAACGCGCAGTAGCTTTCGACGGCGACCGGCGTATGCTGTATCGGGCGAATTACGAATTACGGACTGCCCTGCGCGTGCTGATCCCTGTACATGCCTTTTCGGCTTACAGCGAACGCGACCTGTATGAAGGCGTTTACGACATCGACTGGTTGCAATACATGTCGGTAAAGGATACCCTGGCCATAGATACGGTTGTGACCGGAGAGGTATTCAAACATTCGCATTATGTGGGTTTGCTTGCCAAAGACGCCATTGTAGATCAGTTTCGGGAACGGACGCAGCGCCGGCCCGATGTAAACACCAGTTCCCCTACCCTGCGCATCCATATTCATATACAAGGCACCCGCGTCGAGGTGGCATTGGATGCCAGCGGCGATTCCCTGCACCGCCGAAATTACCGCAAGGACACGGTGGAAGCGCCGCTCAGCGAGGTACTGGCAGCCGGCATGGTACTCCTGTCGGGCTGGGATAAAAAGAGTCCTTTTATCGACCCGATGTGCGGTTCCGGAACCATTGCCATCGAAGCAGCCATGATGGCCGTGGGTATGCCGCCCCAGCACAAACGCGAAGGATTCGGCTTTTTCAAATGGCCCGACTTCGACCGAAAACTCTGGGAAGATGTGAAAGGCGAAGCAGATGCTAAAATCATTCAAACACTTGATTTTCCGATCGTTGCATCAGATATAGAAAGCCGCGCCAGAAATGCCACCACGTTGAATCTGCTGACCGCTCAATTGGAAAAAGTGGTGCGTGTGGAAAAAGCAGCCTTTGAAAAAGCGCTGCCACCGGGCGATATTCCCGGTACGCTCATCACCAATCCGCCGTACGATGAACGAATGCAACTGGAGGACAGCATTGCTTTTTACCAGGGTATCGGCGACCTGCTGAAAAAAAACTGGCCCGGCTGGAATGCCTGGCTGATCTCGTCCAACCGCGATGCCCTCAAACATGTCGGCCTGCGCCCCTCGCGCCGGATCACCCTGTACAATGGCGCCCTGGAATGCAGCTTCCAGAAATTTGAATTGTACGAAGGGAAAAAATTTGACGGACCCAGGGGAACCAAAGTGAACGAAACGGCGCAGGAGTAAGTAAAAGAGCAAAATTGCAAAAAGCAAAAAGCAATGTAAATCAATGAGTTACAAAAGATTTAGTATCAACTAATTTTGCACACCTACTTAATCGAAATGAGTACGATGCAAAAAATCTGTTTCTTCATCTGTTTATTTTCCAGTGCAATACACGCACAAAAGGCTGATTTTCAATTCTATGGAAAATCGATAGCCGAAATCCGGCAATCTTTTCAATCGCCCGCGCCCATGTTTCGCGCGGTCTCTGCACTGCCCTCCTTTCCGGTTGTTCAAGCGCTTGCAGACACGCCCGCAGACGAGGAAATTCCCGTTTTTTACAGTCCGGGTCTCACACAATGGAAAGTGGAAGACCTGCCCTTCTTTGCAGGATAGAACACCAGTTGGGCAAAAAACTGCCGCTTTTATTCAAGTTCCGTTTAGGCTCGGTCGAGTATGTAGACTGGCTGGAGGGGAAAAAGTGAGAGAGGTGAGAGGTGAGAGGTGAGAAGTGAGAGACATCCCGCTGGCAGGAGGGAGGTGAAGGTGAGACGCTCCGTTTGGCGGCTCATTAGGTTTAAGGCTTGGGCTTTTCAACGGCACTAAGTGGTTGTGAACCGTAGAGTTATAAGTCCGTCTGAGTACTTCTGTAGCCTGGTCAATCTTCGCACGGCCATAAAGTTGGTCAACTCAAGAATGAGTTGATAACCAATGGCTTTCCGTTGTTAAGCCAAACATCCGTGTAGTATAGGTCTTACACCCGCACTTACTGAACTCTTAAAAACCGGTTCAAACCGCACTTTACTCCTCCTAAAAAATGCTTCAATCGAGAATATTCAACTTACTTTTGACAATAACTGCCTTTTCATATAAGCGCCTGCGTGCACCTGCACCCAATAAATGCCTGCCGGCAAATCATGTAGAAAAATCATGGGTTTGATATCCGTAAAATGCTGTTGCATCAAAACCTGCCTGCCCAATATATCCGATACCTCCACCCGATCAGGCAACAGCCCTATATCGGAGCAATCCACGACCAAATAATCTGCTAACGGATTGGGATACAATTGAATAGCGTTGTTTTTCCAGACATCGGACGTGTGGACGCCCTGCACCACCACGTCGATATTTTGTTGAAATACCGATGCGCCACAGGCATTGGAAGCAATCAGTGTCAGGGGATAAGTTCCGCTGGACAGGTATTGATGACTGACGACGGAGTCAGATTGCACCTGGGGGCTGCTGTCGCCGAAATCCCAGACATAACTTGTACCGCCCGTACTGGCATTCACCGCTTGCACAACGCCGCCTGGAAGTAGTGTGTATGTGAAGTTTGCCACGGCAACATCCAGAATTTGTACCTCAAATGTTTGTGACAGGGTGTCTGCACCGGCAGTATTGCCGACAACAAGCGTAGCCGTGTAAGTCCCTGAACTGGAATACACAATCGTTGGATCGGGATCTACAGAATTTTCCGGCATCCCCCCGGGAAACAGCCATTGAAAAGAGACGCTGTTTTCAGAAGAAAGGTTTTCAAACAAGATGGATGCAGGCCCACAACCCAGGGCGGTATCAGGCGTAGCGAAACCCGCCTCCGGTAAAAGAAAGATGTCCACCTGCTGTGTTGTACTCACCGTATCGCAGGTGTTAAAAACGGTCAGGGTAACCGTGTAGGTCCCTTCCGTGGCATACAGGTGTTGCGGATTGGGCGCACCATCGGACCCGCCGTCGCCAAAATCCCAGGTAAAATTCGTTCCATGAGCAGATTGGTTGTTGAACACCGCCAGACCGCCATTGATATCCACTGTAAAGGCAGCCACAGGCGCAGCCATTACAGTCAGGTTAGCCGTAGCAGAAGTAATTTCAAAACACCCGGGGCGTCGTATACGGCTGCGAAATTGCCGACCGTTTTGCAACAGCGCAGCGGATGTCAATACCAGCGTATCATTCTGGAAACCTGTAAATCCTGCGTTTGCTGTGATGTCCTGCCAGCCCGTTCCGTCATTTTGCTGCCACTGGATATCCCAGTTCCCGGCATTGGTCTGAATAAAAAAATACGCAACGTTGCCTGCACAAACCGTATCCGAACGGGTATCCGACAGAATTGCCGGGCGGATAGATGCTGTGTCTTGAGGAATAACGTAAACAGGTTCTATAAGCCCGTTTTCACCAGCCTCCGCATTGTTAGATGAACCATTGCAGGCATTGAGAGAACTGGTAACAATGCCCGGCTGTCCTCCCAGGGGCACGGCGATTCCAGGCAGATTTGTCAAAATACGGCCTCCACTGCCACCGCCGCCGGGGCCGAAGCATCGGTTGCTATTGCCATTAAGGGTATTTCCGCCACGACCACCGTTGGCGCTTAGCAGCAAATTGGCGGGAGCCGCCGCTGCCTTCAACCATATCGTACCGCCTGCGCCACCACCGCCGCCGCCATCCCCGTTGGCCGTCCCGGCATCCAGGCCGTTGGCGGAAACAAGGGGTTGCGTACCGGTAATGGTACCCGCGTCGATAAGTATGACTCCTCCTCCATTGCCGCCTGAACCAAGTAGGGTGTTATTGGCATGTCCCGCGCCGCCGCCGCCGCCCGGGAAAAGCCGAAGTTGATTGTCAGTAATTGCTTTACCGCCCAAACCCGGAAAATAACCGTCGCATCCGAAAGCGGAAGGTTCGTCGTTGTCGCCGCCTTGACCGCCCTGCGTCAGATGAGCGCCGCCACCGCCGCCTGTATTATGGTCGTTGCCGCCGCCGCCGCCGTTGGCCTGTGGGCCGCGCCCCAGTTCTTTGCTATTTTCCTGCAAGGCAATACCTTCTCCCTTGCTGCCGCCGCGCCAATTGCCCACGCCATAAAAATAGGCCGCTTCAGGAATTAAAAAATTGCAATTATTGCCGGGAGCGATATAGGCTGAACCGCCGCGAAAGCCGATGCCGTCTGCGATGACCGGTGCATTTAGCACCAATGTATTGATTACTTCCAGGGCTAAAACGCCGCCGGTGTTGCCATTCCAGGGCTGTGCAAAAAGGGTATCCGATACGGTAATCTGATCGTATTGTGCGATCCGAACGACCTGGATTTTACCCGCAGTCTGATACGTATTAACCAATGGGCTTTGCAGAATAAAAACCCCGGAACCAACGGAATCCAGGATGGCGCGTTCGTAACGGCCTGCTGCGTTCATCGTCAGTATATTGCCATAGGCGCTGTTGTTTCCCGAGGCAATGACAGCGCCCTGCATCTGGATCAAGAGCACGGCATCTCCTTTTTTGAACCCGCTCGTATCCGTAACCTGTAGTACGCTCTGGCAGGTATCAATTCCGGTTACGCCGGCATACCGGTTCACTACACCGGAAATAGTTTGGGCGGTCAGCCCTACGGTTAAAAGGAATGAAACGATCAATAAAAACGTGCGAATCATAAGAAAAGACGGGTTGCCGGATTGAAAATGCACGATGCTTTCAAGAAAAAATATGACGAAAGTGTTGTTGTAAATAATTCTTATTCAAGGAATTATGTAAACATTTTATTCTTGTTTAAGTTTGTTTAAAATTTTTTATTTTAAAATATTGCATAAACTGAAAAAACTTTTTACGTTTGTATAATGCTTGTGAAATTTAATATGATGTGACAAAGCATTTTTAATCCGGAATTCTTGCCAAACACAGCACTGCCTTTTTGAATTGGACGTGCGGCACGCTTTAATCTTACATTTTTCTGTTCGTTTTTCTCCAGACGCACCATTGGTGCAATGTTTCTTTATTGACTTGATCGATGGCAATGTCATCCATCAAAGGAGCAATTTATGTCCGTTTGAGTACCTTTTTAAGGAAAAGGGGTAACAGCTACTACTGCTACCCCCCGCTTCCCCTACCCCCAAAGCCCCCGGTTTTAACCCTGAAATGGCCGGGTAAAACAATCAGAGTAAGGGTCACTTTAAACTTTTGCAAATCTATGAAAAATTGCAATTTTTCACCCGGCCTTTATGGCGCACTTCGGCACAGCAGGTATTTGCTGCTTGCCATTTTATTCACTTTGGGTTCCTGCCGGAAAGATTTTATTTCCGATGTGGCGGTCTCCGAAAACGATGCAGCAGGCAGCATCCGGTATCAAAGCACTTCCCGGTCTTCCGATCTGGAAAGTGAAGTAGTTGAGTACACGCAATGGATGATTACCAACATGGTTCCGCTGGTAAAAGACAAAGCAGTGTATGAAGACATCAGGTCGGGCAATTATTCCACAGCGCGGGTCCAATCGAAGTTAAATACATTGGGTTTTAGCGGGTATGGTGATTTTGCGGCGGATCTTGGAAACAGAGTTAATACGATCCAAACTGCTATAAACGCCGGCAATTTGGGTAATGAAAAGATTACACGTTTACTCGAGCAAAACCTGCTGTTTTTTGATTTTTCAATACTTTCCGATGACGTGCCGCAAGCATTGAATGGAGGCGACCCGAACCTTCCCTGTTACAAGCAGATGGTCCATGAAATACGATTTTTGATTGCGGAAGTAGCTATAATATTGGCAATGGATGGCCCTGAGCCGGCCGCAAGAGAAGCTACTTTGGGCGTGTGGAGAGCACGGGTAAATTATATGGATTGTATCCTGAAAAGAACTATCCGCTAGGAGGCGGATGATTCAAAAAGGGACAAACATTACGAACACTATCTGATTTTCTCACCAACAATTTCTCAATATGAAAAACCTGTTATTTTTTTCCATACTTTTTTCAGGAATCCTCCTCTTTTCCTGTAAACAGAATTCCTCCGGAACGCTCAGTACCGAACAAATGCAGAAACAACTGGATGCCAGTCCCAATGTGGCCAAATACAGGGAAGCGTTCCAGGCTCATACAGTTGCGCTGATGTCGTTCACGCCGGCAGAATTGCAAACAATTCATACTCAAATGCGGGAATGCGGTTTGTTTCCCAGCGGCGCTTCTCAGAGTGATTTGGAAAAATGCCTGGCTGGAATACCTAAAAGTGCACAATACGTGGAAGCGGATAAATTTATGAAAGAATGTGATGAACTGGAAAAAAATGGTTTCCTGAATTTCTCTGCAATTAGACGCTGCAAAAACAAGCGAAGTTCCTTGTGAGGACAGCAACAAGCAGAAGAAATGCTCTCCAACCAAACTAAAAACTAAAATAATCTCGAATATGAAAAAGATAATCATTGCTTTATTTATTGCTTTAACAGGCCTTCAACAAGTCTACGCTGCAGCACCTTGCACGACCACTTTTGCACTTGGTTTTGCACGCGCCAGGGTAGATTACTCAAACTGGGCTTATTGTAAGGAAATGGTTGAATATCCTGAATGGTGCTATTTTGAAGTGCAAATTCAAGCCAACAATACGATCAACGAATTATTCATTGAATTTAGTGATTGTTGCTGCGTGAATGGTTATGCCCAATGCTGCAATTAACAGTATCAAAATAAACAAAAAACAAACAGCGTGAAGAAAGGGTGGCGTCGCTTATAGAAACCCGCACCGGATTCAGCAAACAAACTTGTATGGATTTCTTTGGAAATCGGAATATTCCATCGTGTTCATTTGCGAACTCTTTTCAGGTAAGGATTATATTTGTGGTGTCATCCTTTTAAACCAAATCACATGAAAAACCTGTTCAGCATTTTTATTAAAATTTTCATCTTTGCCTCCCTACTGTTTATCCTTCCCAGACTGATCTGGTCCCAATTTTTTCCCACTTATATCAAGGAAAGTATTTCACCTTCACTCAACTGGGTAATCTTGCAGGGCGTTATAATGGCGCTGGCATTGTCCATATTATTAACAGCCGTTCATGCCTGGTTTGTACGAAGATTATCGCAAGGGGAAAGTGATTCCATCGATTACGGCGTCCGTCAGTTGTTGGAAACTGAAGCGGCACAACCCTTGCACGCTTTGTTTCAGGACCTTAAAAACCAGTTGTCTTTGAAGCACTGGAAAATAGTCCGGCAAGATGAGAGCAGAAGCATTTTACAATTCAAAACAAAACCTTCCTGGCATAGCTGGGGCGAAATTGTCACCATCGAGTTACAACCTGAAGAAGTACAACTTACCAGGGTAAAAGTGGAAAGCAAGCCCCTGAACTGGATGGTATTGACCGACAACGGAAAAAACCTGCGCAATATTCAAACCGTAAAACATGCATTGGGTATAAAACAATAGTCATTGCGACCGGAAAGGAGGATTTCAACAGTTTTTCAGGAGATATTTGGTTTTTTGACTTGGGTGTGCGTACATTTGCGCCCTCGAAAAGCCCGGTGCTATTTTATATAAGTAGCCGGGCGAGTTTTTTCTCATTTAAATTTTCAATACCAACATGCCTGTCAAACTTCGTTTGCAACGCAAAGGCCGCACCAAGGCTCCTTTTTATCACATCGTAGTGGCTGACGCCCGCGCACCCCGCGATGGCCGTTTTATCGAAAAAATCGGCACTTACAACCCGCTTACCGTACCTGCTACCATCGAACTGAACCGCGACCGCGCGTATGAATGGTTGAAAAACGGCGCACAACCAACCGACACCGTTCGCGCTATCCTCCGTTTTAAAGGCGTAATGCTCCGCAAACACTTAGACCGCGGCGTAACCAAAGGCGCCCTGACGCCTGAGCAGGCAGACGCTCAACTGGCTCAATGGATCGAAGCCAAAGAAGCCGGTATCCTGAAACGCCGCGAGGCAACGGTAGATGCCAAACAAAAATTCAAAGTTGCCGTTGACGGCACAGCTAAAGTAAAAGCCAAACCGGTAGTCGTTGTAGAAGAAGCGCCCGCAGAAGAAGCGCCTGAAGCACAAGTAGAAGAAACAGTAGCAGCAGTAGCCGAAGAAGTTGCAGCACCAGTTGTGGAAGCTGTAGCAGAAGAAGCAGCGCCTGTAGCTGAAGCAGCAGCAGAAGTAGCCGAAGAAGTAGTGGCGCCTGTGGCTGAAGCAGTAGAAGAAGTAGCAGCAGCGCCTGTGGAAGAAGTGGTAGCAGAAGTAGCGACTTCAGAAGAAGCAGCGCCAGCTGTGGAAGAAGCCGCTGCCGAAACTGAAAAAACAGAAGAAGTATAAGATTAAACTATCGGCGAAGTTTTTACTTTTGCCACAGATTGATATAAAGACCTGGTAAAGCCCTTGATGGTTTTACCAGGTCTTTTTTCGAGTTGGACCATGATTGGACCATGATTTAAAGGATTTACAAGATTGACCTGATTGATTTTCCTGATTTTTAGCGGATGGAGCGCAGGTTGATTTTCATTTTGCCTGGGCACTCAGCACATTTTCATTTCATTCTTTCATCGAAATAATCTTAACCGGATGCAACCCTTAGACGAAAAATATTATAACCGCCTGAACGACCTGGCGGCAGCCATTCAGGATTCTCCCAATCTGGAGCAATACCTCGAAGAAGAAGAGGATGATTTTTATAACGCACTGCGTGTAGAATTCGAACCTCAACTCTCTGAACTGCACCACCAGGTTGCGTCGGAAGCGCCTTTGCAGTTGGTTACTTTTGAAAAGTACCTGCTCGAACCGCCCTTTGAAGGGCTGTACCTGCCCCGTGTACTGGGTTTCTCGGTGCTGCGCGGTGAAATCGGCGATCAGTACCGCTATGTTCGTCCAAATGACCACTTCAAAGATATTTTGCTGGCCATTTGCCGCAGCCCCCACTTCGATCAGCTGAAAAAACGCATCGGACAAAGCATTTCTGTGGGTTTTGCACTCAGCAGCGACATCTGGATCACCAACCTGATGTCACTTGTAGAAAACAAACGCATCCGTTTTTTCCTGCAACAACAAAAGCAAGACCGGTACCGCGACCTGAAAGACCGTGCAGAATTGTACAGCCGGTATTCTAATCAGTTCCGCCATGAGCAATACCACTCCGCCGATTTTCCGGCTTCCCTGGGCGAGATGAAACCCAATTTTTCTGCCTTGCGTCAGTTTCTGCTCAAAAGATTTGAAGCGGGCGGCGACAACGCCAGCCTGAAATCGCAGATACAAGATTTCCTGAACAACAAGGAATTTCACGGCTCGGAGGAATACCTCGAAATGCTGGCCATGTGCGGCAATTATGTTGACCTCGATCCCGCTGAAAGGCTTGCTTTTGCTACGCACTTTGAACGCGAGCGGCGTTCATTTCCTGAATTCGACCTGCGCTACATGCGCTTCCTGATCGGATTATACCAGTCGCCGGGTATCAGTTCTGTCAATGACGCACGGATCAATGCCTTCATCGATAAGAACTGGAAAGACAAAATTTCGGACTACTACCGTATTGCTGAAAAAATTCACGAACTCGGATATGTACACCCCGATTCCATCGAGGCCGTGCAGAATTTTTACAATACCCACGAAGGCCTTTCCGTGGAAACAGAATGCCTGCGGCAACTGATTCTTACCTACTTCGCGCGATTGATGGAAGGCCTGACCGAACGGGAATATGCCGACTATTTTGAATTGACCAAAATTTTCAATGTGTATATGAAAATCTTTGGTAATCAGCAATTTAATCAGTCCATTGAAAAAATTTCGATGGTTTTTGTGGACAAACTGCTGAAAAAATTCATTGACAAACGCGCCAAAGACTACCAGGATGTGAAACGTTTCGTATCCACACAGTTTGTTGACATGGGCTTTATGAAAGACAAAGAAGTGGTGGAATTATTCAAAACACGCCGGAAACGCCGGAAATCGACGGAAGCGTAAGACGATGCGCAAGCAACGTTGTTCGGCCTTTTGAGGGCGATAGTCGAAGTGTGGGCAATGGTGTTTTAGGTAAAAATACTTTTGCACTGCACTGTTTTACAGTATTCATTTTTCAATCTCGAACTACATGTCGGTTCTCATCTTTTTTATTGTCCTTTATATTTTGCTCGGATTGAGCATGATGAAATTGTTTGAAAAAGCGGGTATACCTGGCTGGAAAGCCTTGGTTCCCGGTCTGGCAGCCATGGAATGGTGCAAAATTATCGGTCGCAAGCCGCAATATGCCCTGTGGCTGCTGTTTCCGATCGTCAATTTTTTCATCTATGCCGGCATGGTCATCGACATGGTGCGCTCTTTCGGCAAACATAGTTTCTGGCAGGCTGTAATGGCAGTGGTGTATGCGCCGGTTCCCTTTTTTATGATTGGTCTCAACAAAGAGGATACTTACCAGGGACCTATTTTGGAAAAAGAACGTGTTTTTCACCGCCTGCACCACGAAGCCGTAGAGAAAAAGGACAAACTGGCGCTCAAAAAATTAGAAACGGAGTACGCTTTTATGCACAAATCGCAGACGCGGGAGTGGGGAGAAGCCATCATTTTTGCCGTTTTTGCAGCGGCGTTTATCCGGATGTTTCTCGTGGAAGCCTACGTCATTCCAACTTCCTCGATGGAAGGCACTTTAAAAGTAGGCGATTTTTTGTTTGTCAGCAAAGCGCATTACGGCATCCGGACTCCAATGACGGTGGTGCAGTTTCCCTTGATTCACAACCGCTTTTCACAAAGTAGCGGTCAAAGAGGTGTTTTCAGGTTACTTGCTCTTCTGGACCGTGAATCCTATCTCGAAAAACCTTCTCTACCCTACTACCGCCTCCCGGCTATGGAAAGTGTGGATCGCAACGAACCGGTGGTGTTCAACTGGCCCGTAGGCGATAGTATCGTATTGCTGCCGGAAAGGCAGTTTCGACGTGGGCCAACTTCGCCGCCAGATGGGCGGAATGATGCCTCCCGGCGCTGAAGTGATTACAAGACCGGTCGACAAAAAAGACCACTACATCAAACGCTGCGTAGCCATTGCCGGCGATAGCATCGTCATCCGCAACGCGCAATTGTTCGTAAACGGCGTGGCGGCACAAAATCCGACACACCGGCAGTTTTTGTACCACGTAACGCCGGCAGTGAACCTGAAAAAATTAGATGAATGGGGCGTCAGTCTGAAAGATGCCGGGGCGAATGCCGCTTCCCAGGGATATTTCATGCTAGATGATACGCAGGTGGAAAAAATAAAAGGCCTCGCTGCAAACGTACAGGTAGAACGGGTGCCACAGGAACGCTCCCAGCCCGGTTACGTCTACCCCAACGACGCCAAACGATATGGCACCTGGAACGTGGACGATTACGGCCCCATTTATATCCCCAAAAAAGGCGCGACCGTAGCCCTGAATGAAAAAAGCCTGCCTTTTTACTGGCGCATCATCAAAGTGTACGAAAATAACGCGCTGGAAACCCGCGACGGAAAAATCTTCATCAACGGTCAGGAAGCCACTACCTACACGTTCAAGCAGAACTACTACTGGATGATGGGCGATAACCGCCACAATTCGGAAGACTCCCGCATCTGGGGTTATGTGCCCGAAGACCATATCGTGGGCAAACCGCTGTTTATCTGGTTCTCCACCAAAAACGGCAATATCCGGGAAGGGATTCGTTGGGACCGGATTTTTTCGTCGGCGAGTACGCTGTAACGCCGAACCCTGTTCGGCGCGTTGGTGCATGGCGGCTTGTATGGCAATGTCGGTGACCTAGCGAAGAGGTGTCATTTGCGACGCAGGAGCAAGTGACATCTCGTAGCGAAGATTTAACTGGGAACGGCCGTTACGAGATGTCACCTCCTTCCTTCGTCAGGAGATGACACCTCTTCACTACGCTTAAGTCAATGAAATTGGTCTACAAGGATGGGAACCCGAATCAAACGGGTTTTGAGTATAAAATGATCGACCGGGTCGCTTGCAGGCTGCCCGGTCGATTTGTTTTGGGCAGCATTGCGCGCAAGGCGCCGATGCCGCCGAACTGAGTTCGGCGTTACAATATCTTCGCCATATCCACTTTCTCGCTGACAATCCGTGCAATATCCGCAATCGCTATCCGCTCCTGCTGCATGGAATCGCGTTCCCGGATGGTCACCGTTCCGTTTTCCAGCGTTTCGTGGTCGATGGTGACACAGTACGGCGTACCGATGGCGTCCTGGCGGCGGTAGCGGCGGCCTACGGCGTCTTTTTCATCGTACTGGCAGAGGAAGTGCAGTTTGATGCTGTCGTACACCTCGCGGGCTTTGCCGACCAATTCTTCGTTGTTGCGCAAGAGCGGTAGCACGGCACATTTGACTGGAGCGAGCGCCGGAGCGATGCGCAACACGGTGCGTGTGCTGTCTTCACCTTTGGCGTCGGGAACCGTTTCGTCCACCAAGGCATTGCTGAGTACGGTCAGGAACATCCGGTCGCAGCCGACGGAAGTTTCCACCACATAGGGTGTGTAGTGCTCGTTGAGCTCCGGATCGAAATACTGCATTTTTTTGCCGGACAATTCCGAGTGGCTGCTGAGGTCGAAATCGGTGCGGGAGTGGATACCTTCCAGTTCCTTGAAACCGAATGGAAACTCGAATTGCACGTCGACAGCGGCATTGGCGTAGTGCGCCAGGTTGTCGTGGTCTTTGAAGCGCAGTTTTTCGGCAGGCGTCACGGCGCGGTGCCAGGCCATCCGTTTTTCTTTCCAGTAGGCGTACCATTCCATTTCGGTGCCGGGGCGCACGAAATATTGCATTTCCATTTGCTCGAATTCGCGCATCCGGAAAATGAACTGCCGCGCCACGATCTCGTTGCGGAAGGCCTTGCCGATCTGGGCGATGCCGAACGGTATTTTCTGGCGGGTGGTTTTTTGCACGTTCAGGAAATTGACAAAAATGCCCTGGGCCGTTTCCGGGCGCAGGTACAGTTTGCCGTCGTCGCCGGTGTTCGACATCTGGGTGGAGAACATCAGGTTGAACTGCCGCACTTCCGTCCAGTTGCGCGAGCCTGTGTCGGGTTCCGTGATTTCCAGTTCTTCGATCAGGGCTTTCAGGTCGGCCATATCGCCCAATTTCAGGGCATTGGCGAGGCGTTTTTCGGTCGCTTCCGCCTTTTGGATGTATTCCATGACCCGGGGATTGGTTTCCCGGTACATTTTTTCGTCGAAAGTTTCGCCGAAACGTTTGGCCGCCTTTTCCACTTCCTTGTCGGCTTTGGCCAGCATTTTATCAATTTCCGTTTCGATCAGAACGTCGGCGCGGAAACGTTTTTTGGAGTCTTTGTTGTCCACCAAAGGGTCGTTGAACGCATCGACGTGGCCGGATGCTTTCCAGATTTTAGGGTGCATAAAAATAGCGGAATCCAGCCCGACGATGTTGTCGTGCATCTGCACCATGGCTTTCCACCAGTATTCCTTGATGTTGTTTTTCAACTCCACGCCCATCGGGCCGTAGTCGTACACGCCGTTCAGTCCTTCATACACTTCCGAGGAAGGGTAAATAAATCCGTATTCCTTACAATGCGAAACAAGCCGTTTAAATAAATCTTCAGACATTCTATTAATAGACGTGAGAGGTGAGACGTGAGACGTGAGAGATGCCAGCCTTCGGTCGTGAATCCAAAGAATGGCGTCTTTCACCTCTAAAAAAAGCGGCGCAAAGGTGCGGAAAAACGATGAAAAAAAACGAAAAAAGGCTGGGAAACTATGTCAACGCCGCGCATACGCTTCCAGCCATTTGCATTCCTTAATAATACCCTCGTAAAATTTGGTTTTGGAATACTGTGTAAGCAGCAGGCTGTAGTAGCCAAAGTACTGATCGGGCAAGGTCGGAATCAGTTGACTGCCAGGTCGGTAGCGGCTGTCTTTGTCGCAGAAGTATTGTTTTTGCTGGCAGCGGGCGGCCATAAATGCTGCGCGGGCGGCAACTTCAGCATCCTGGGTGGTGACAAGCGCCCGTTCAAAATAACTCAGCGCAAGGCTGACATCTGTATTTTCACGATTGCCATCAGGTGTGCCGGGCATCGAAAACAGCGGCCCCTGCGCCAGGCGCATCTGGTTGTAACCACTTCTGTAATAGTCCGTTACCTCCCATTCGTAACCGAAGTAAGACATATTGTAATAGGCGACCCCGATCTGGTACAAATAGCGGGAGGCATTGGGATCGTTGGTGGCCAGAGCGGCTTTTGCCTGGAATTCCAGGTTGACAATCCTTTGAGCGATGCCGCGCCGGGTGAGTTGGATCGAATCCCCCACCTGCCGGTGTATTCTTTCACCGACTTTATCCCGGAAAGGACTGAATTTAGTGAGCCGGGCCGCTTCCGAGGGGATTATTTTCTGCATAACCGCCAGGGCCGCTTCGGGTTGACCGATACTCAACAGATAAGCGCCTTTTCGTTCCAGCAATTGCGCCCGGATGCGCTCCGGGTTGGTATCCAACTGCATGGTGCGTTCCAGCAAAATAGGATCGTCCTCATCGAGCAGCACCAACAGGTCGTCTAATATTTCGAGGCTGGGATTGTAGCCTAATGCCGAGGGCGGATAGGCTACCAGAATTGCTTTTCCGGGGCGTTTACTTGCTGCATAACCTGCTGATAACCAATCTTGTAGAAAAGGTTCAAAATATGGATTCTTTTCAAAAGCATCGTAACTGCGAATCCGGAAGGCCAGGTTATCCGTATTCTTGGAGTTGGGATCGAGGTTCAGAATTTCCAGCAGGCAGCGCCAAATTTCGATTTGCTGGAGCAGTTTTGCATCGTAATCATCGCTGTCGAGGTCATTTTCGAGCCGGTCCCAGGTGTTTTTTGCAGCATACCGGTCACCGGCCAGTAATTCCAGGTAACCATCCATAGCGCGCCAGAGTTTGAGGTTGCGTGCCTTTTTTTCCCGTACGGTGGCCCGCACAAATTTTTGCAATTCCATCAGGTGTTTGGCGGCTGCTTCCCGTTTGATGGCGCCTTGCGCATTGCCCAGTTTCCGGTCGGTCACCCAGGTGCGGAGGTATATTTTTTCCAGTTCCTGCACATCGCTGATAAGCAGCAGGTCGAGTTGCGGATTGCCTTCATCCAGGTTTTGAACCATTTGCATATCCTGCACGGCAAAAGTGTGCGAACCGCCCGCCCGCAACAAGTAAAGCGTACTTTTTTCCGCATCCGAGGTACACATTTTCAGCGTTTGTTCCCAGTCTTTGTCATTGCGAATCAAAAAACTGCGGTATGCCTGCGTGCGTTTGGAAGGACAGTTGCGAAAAATCAGGGAGTACCGGTAGGCGGCTTCGGGGTATTTCCCCATGCGTTGTAAAGCCCCGGCCAGATGCCCCAGCGTCCAGTAATACATGATGCTGTAACGCTTCCGGTCTACCTTGGGCATCAGGTAGTTGTATAATTCCACCGTGTATTGCCAATCCTGCAGGTAATGCGCCAGCCGTACAATCTGGTAGGCATAGCGCAATTTGATAAAATGCGATTCCGTATCCCGGAACCGCCCGATTCCCTCCCGGATCAACAGATACATGGAAGCCGTATCGCGATCAGCAGTCGTCCAGCCATCGCCTTGTGCGACGACATAAGGCTCGCATTTTTTGGCAAACATGAGGTAGGAAACCGGCTCGATACAACTGTTGAAGGCGATGACTTCCGCAAATTTATTGCCGCCGAGGCGATACGGAAGCGGCGTTTTTTTATCGGGGTCCGATGTAGCGTTGTACAAACCGGCCAGGTCATTGATATCCGATTGATACACCACAAATTCTATGTCGGCGTCGGAGGCAAAATTGCAAAAACGGCCTTTCCATTCTTCAATATTTTCCTCTTTCTGTACATCCCGGTTAAAATAATAGCGGTCGTAATAATCGTCCCATTTCAAAAAATAAGGCGCAAAAACCTCCTTTTTTGTCAAAATATCGGGATGCAAAAAAGTGTAGCCGTAAAATGTTTTTCCTTCCGGCGTGCAGGCGCCCGACGGCGCCTCTGCCGGAGCAGGTGGGCCGAACGCCGAGCAGTGACATGTTCGGCCAGATCTACCTGAGCGGCCAATTGGGCTGTTTCCAGCAACAAGCCGGGCGATACCGCCTCCACGCGCAAGCGGTCGCCGGGGCGAAGATAATGGCCGGAAAGGAAAGTGGCTTTTCTGACTTCAAAATGCGAACCATCGGGCGACATCCCTGTAAAACGTGTCGTATCGCCCACATCCGCCGGTACGCCGTTGATAATTTTCCAGAACGCGCCTTCGCGGAAAACTAATGTCCAGGAAAACACAGGCAAGGCCAGATCGAGCGGAATCGGATACCTGGCGGGAGCGCCCTGCACGTATTTGGTCGCGTCTTGCAGATTGATGATCGAATTGACCGTTTCTTCCGATTCGATGTCGCCGGTATTGTAAAACATCAGCATGCCGCGCGACACGGGCGGCACACCTGTTTTATCGGGAAATTTGTACTGGTGCAGGCGAATGGTAGCGCTCAACCGGGTATCGGGGAGCGCCTGCTTCATTTTTTTCAGAAATAGAAAAAACGCCTGTCGGGTGGATGCCGTCCAGTCGCAGTCGAATTGTAATTCCCGAAAAGGCTGCAATGAAGAAGCCTTGCAGGTTTCCACAATTTTACCGACCAGCCAATCCGTTTTTTCAGCGCTGATGTTTTTAAAAACAGCGTTGGTAATAAAAATAGCGGGCGTTATTTCCCACTTACTAAGGCCTGTCGTGTCTTTTTTTTCCAGGCGGGAAAAAGGTTCTATGGCTCCAGAAACATCATTAACGCCAATATCTAATATTTTGACATACAGTTTTTTACATCCGATGGAGTCGAGGTAATCGCTTTCTGTCTGCGTGATGTCGAGGGTGGTTTGCCAGTGGTAAAACGCGGGCGCAACCGAGCGCTTCGACGTTTGCCGGCAACCGGGATGCAGAACAAGTAGCGTTGTGCATAATAAGAAAAAAAGGCGATTCATGGGGTCAAATGTCGCAAGTTATGGCTATGATTCAAAGGGGGATTTTAATGGTTGTTCAAGGTCGGCGAATAAGCGCCAAATTTACCTGGTTTTTCTGCAAACTTCCAAGTTTAAAACTTTCGGAAGTTTTTCGCAAATTCACAACGCCAACCCGCATTTACCTCAAATAAAAATCCCGAATTTTTCATTGCTGAAAAATTCGGGATCATCAATCGTTTATTTCCAAGTAAGTCGTTGGGATTAGTTTAAGTTGATTTTAAATGCTTGATTATCAGCACAAATAACCAATAACTAATAACGAATAACTACTTACAAACGGTAATTCCTAGTTATTAAACACAATTTTCCGTTTCACAAAACCGCCGTCAAATCGCAGTTCAGCGATGTACATGCCATTGGTGAGGCTGTTGCGCTGCATCTGGAATACGGTGCTGTTAATGCCGGTGTGCGCTTTTACCAAACGGCCGCTCAGGTCATATACATAGATCTGACGGATAGGCGTTTCTTTGGTTTGGAACGTTACGGCATCCGAAGATGGTACAGGTGAAACCTGCAGACCCAGTTCCAGATCGCTTAACTCCTTGGTTTTTACAAAGTTACAACCCAGTCCGAGCGTAACGCAGGCACGTGGAGCGAAGTAGCCGATGATCGTATCGATGTACGCGTGCGCTACAGCGCCGTCCTGATTACAGTCGGCAGTTGCGGCAGGCGCTGGGCTGTAACCGGATGGCGTCCACTCCCAGGGAGAGGAAGTATTATCAGGAGTTCCAACAAACGGATAAAAACCGTTTTTACTGCTGATAGAAAGTTCTCCATAAGGATCGAATCCATCCGGAATCGTTTCAAAAATATCGTTCAGATTCAGTTCCGCAGCAATATCCTGCATATCGCAGGAACTGGAAACTTCCACAACAGGCTGAGGTCCCGTCAGGGTAGGTACGTTCAAAATACCCGTTTCGCAAGGCGCGAAAAAGTCGGACGGAACGTGGTAAGAAATAAGCGGAACATCGCCTGCATCCATCCAGGAACTATCGCCCAAAGCGCCGCCCATATTGACCGCCAAATGGAAGTCTGAGCTATACCCCGGGTGATTCTGTACATACATGGTATCGCCGAGCGGGAATCCTGAAATGGCATTATAGGTAGCATCTACGACACCCGGAGCGGCTTGAACACCGAATACGTCGCCATTGTAATTCTCCTGCACCATCGGTATAAAACCGATACCCGGAACCGGCAACTTAAACTTATTCGGGTCGGCAGTGGTGTAGATTTCACCGAAATTATCCAGATAGGCAGTAGCCAAGGACAAATAGCCACCGGTGCCTTGTCCCCAAACGACAATTTTGTCTGGGTCTATACCAAATTCATTACCTCCTTCGGCGACGTTTTTGCGGAAGTACCGAATGCACGTGCGCACATCCTGCACACCGCGGTAAGCGGCATTGATCAGGGTAAAACGGCGGATCAATTCCTGGTCGGAAAACGGATTCCAGCCGAGACGGTAATCTGCAACCGCCACGACATAACCCATTTGAGCCAGACGTGTGCAAATGCAACGTTGGCAGAGTCGGTCAGCAAACCGCCGCAGGAACCATTCGCAGGATAAGGGAAAAAGTTGCCGGTATGCAGGTAGATGATCAGCGGGCGGGCTGTTTCAGTATCTCCAACGGGGCGGTACACTTCCATCTGTAGTGGCTGACATTTGAAATGGCCGCCTTGCAGCAGTGGTAAAAAAGTAAAGTTAGAGCCGTAAAATACTGACGTTTTGCTGGCTTGGGAAAACACGGGTTCCAGATAACGATCCTGGGCCGTTACCCTCGCTCCAAAGGCTAACAACAGGAGGATAAGGATGGGTAATTTTGCTAATTGCATGGTTAAAAAAGTTTAGCAGGTTAATTAAATGAATGAAATAGTAAAGGCGTCGAATCTCGCTACCATGAATATCACTTCAAAAATAGGAAATGAATATGGCATCCTTTTAAAATCCAGCCCCTTACGTCGGGAAACGTCTATTTTTTTCGGAAATCATATACCAGCGAAAGGTAAGCCATTCGACCGATACGCGGGCCACCATAAGTCTGAAATTGTTTGTTATTGAGCAAATTTGATGCACCCAGTTTAATCGTGGAATGTATTTTTGGAAAATTCATATTGACTTGGGCATCCAGCAATTCATAGGATGGAATGAGTCCGGTAAACTGCGGCGAACCTTCAAAAGTGAAGTTGTCAATCCACTTGTAATTGATATTGAAGCCGAACGTATTCCTCCCCCAGGTCTTGATGTCTCGGCCGGAGAATCCGAGGTTGAATTTATGTTCAGGTGTGTTAAAGGCAGGTACAATCGGATCGGTGTCTGCCGTATTGAGTTTATTCCAGCTGTAATTTCCCTGCACCATAAAGTAATTGAGGAAATAATAATTCAGCCCGATGGCAATGCCCTGAGAAGTAACCCTTTGCGAGGCATTGGAGGCCACGCGGTACACCTTTAATTTTTCAAATACCGGAAAACTGATATAGGTGTCCGGCGGGAAAAGCAGGATACGTTCGAATGGAAGCGTCAGCCCGATGTTGTACCCGATAAAGTCGTCGTAAATATTGTAGTAATAGCCGGCGTCCACGTAAATACGTTTAAACAGTGTGGTGCGGTAGCCCAGCTCGAAGGTTTTTACTTTTTCCGGACGGATCGGATCAATATTCAGGTAATCCAGCGGTACGGTCGTGTTGTTGCGATACTGGTTGAACGACTCCAGCGTGATCAGGCTGTCAAATCCATTCAGGTTGCCGATCAGGGTAGCGGGACCGACGCGCAGGTTGAGGTATTGGTCGGTCAGGGTCGGGTTGCGAATGGCTGAAGAGAAAGAAACCCGCAGGTAATTGTTTTCGCGGGGCGTCCAGACGATAGATGCCGCCGGCGTAGCCAGGTAGTCGAAATTCTGGTTTTTATCCACCCGTATGGTCGCCGAAAACTTAAAATTGCCGACCTGTTTGTCCGCGCCGGTATAAGCGCCCCACTCCGAATTTTTGATGCGGGTACCGAGGGAATCGCTGAAAATAGTGCCATCCGAATTGGGTCGGTATAAACGCACATTGGAACCTACCACCCATTCGTTCAGGAATTTGGTTTTGAAACGGTATTCGCCGTGCGCATGGTACAAAGCCGATTTATCATAAAAAAGTGTTCCATTTTCCCGGCTGTTGTTTTTACGACTCGTAATCGCATCAAAAAGAGAATCGTAACGGGCCGTCCCGGGTTCAAAAAACGCCACCGTATTACTGACCGAATTGGCTAAGTTGGCGTGCGCCTGCGCCTGCTGGTGGTAACCGGTTAAGGTAGCGGCGTTGTCCTGTTGCCATTGCAGCAAGGCCTCAAAATTATCCGGCGGGCCGTAACCTGCCGCTTTCATTTTATTAAACACATTGCCGAGGTCGTTGCGTACCCACCAAAATTCATAATCCTGCTGCCATTGCTGGTTGGTTTTGGATGCTTCCAGCATTTTGAGCGACGTGAAATACGGGTCGTAAGAGCGGCCTGCATCTTCATTGGTGGAGTACAAACGAACAAAAAACTTGTCTTTCTGACGCAGCTCGATCCTGTTCTGGTAGAATTGTATTCCCCTCAGACTGAAGCGGTTATCTCCCTGGTACACCGTAGTACCCGTGCCGTAATTGGAAGCCACAATGAGTTCGGGCGAATCGAACTCTTTAGCCGGATTCAGGCGAAAATGAAACGCAACGCCCGCTTTCACGTTTTTGGTATCGTAATCCACCACATCCACTTCTTTGTATCCCTGGCGGTGAAAATTGTTCAATCCCGCGCGGGCATCATAAGTAGACACAAACCTGCCGGCATACTCGTCCCCGTATATATTGACGGCATTCCAGCCTCCGGGGTTTTGACCGGCAACCGAAAATACCTGATTGCCTTCCGCCTCTGTGATAGGGTCGTAATTGTCGGCTACCCAGTCATCAGCGCGCAGGGCAAACAGGTTGAATTTATAGGCAAAAACGGGGTGTCCCGCTTTGTTTTTGATGGCATCTGCGTACCGGAATGCGCCTTCCAGCAGGTTGCGCTCACCGGTTTTGAGTGAAACCGAGAGCCCGCGGTGGACGAACGGATTTTTGGACTCCATCGAAATGACGCCGTTGAAAGCGTTGGGGCCGTAAAATGCCGAACTGGCGCCGACAACGAGGTCTACTTTGTTGACATCCAGTTCGCTGGAGCCCAGGAAATTGCCCAGGGAAAAGTTCAGGCCCGGCGCCTGGTTGTCTACCCCGTCGATGATTTGCAGGGAACGTACCGGGCTGGTGGAGTTGAAACCCCGCATATTGATAACGGTAAAACCCAGACTGGCGGTCGTCATGTCGACGCCTTTCAGGTTGCCCAGGCCGTTGTAAAAACTCACCGCCGCCGTTTCTTTGATGGCGATGGCGTCGAGGTTTTCAACCGTCAGGGGCGCGGCTTTTTGTTTGTCGTCGATGCGTTGCCCCCGCACCACGGCTTCTGTGATGATGATGGAGCTGGCGCTCATACGCACATTGACACGATCAGCATTGCTCACGTTCAATTCCTGCGTAGCATAACCGGTATACGAAATCCGCAGGGTAGCCGGAAACACATCTACTTTCAGGCTAAATTCGCCTTCATAGTTGGTCACTGCCCCGCCTGCTCCTCCGCTGATGACGGCAATAGCCGCTCCAATGAGGTCTTCACCACTTTCGGCATCTATCACTTTTCCTTTTAGCGTTATTTGAGCGCTCAGGGAAGTCACACCTAAGTAGAGAATACACAAAATATTGAAAGTCAAAAATTTGTACATTTTTTTCATACGGAAGAGGTCTTATTTTCAGAAAAAAATTTCAAAAAATGATTAGTAACAAACCTTGTTTGCTTTGCAAAAGAAGAAATAAAATTTGATTCCAAATGAAAAATAGATACAATCAGATGGAGATGGCAAAAAACGGATTATTTATCTTCTGTTTTACCAAATGATGAAGTTATTTCTTCAAAGCCAGCAATAAGTCATCCGCATCGAGCATACGCAGGTAATACTTTTTTAATTCCTGGAAATCTGTATGATCGATAAAACGCTGGTGGAAAACGACTTCCCTTCGAATTCGCAATCCGGAAGCAGTTTTTTCAAAGGAAAGCGTGTAATCGCCGAACGGACTGGAAAACTGCTGATTGACCGGCATCTCTGCTAACTGAAAACCTTTGGGGAGTACCAATTCAACGGTTTCCCGCACTGGCGCCAGTTCAAAAAGCGCATCCAGGTCCAGGTCATTATATCGTTTGTTGCTAAAAAGCGCCTTCTGGGTCGGGGTACTCAGTGGTAAAGGCAGGGGCATGATATAGAGGCCCGAAACATGATCCAGTTGGTTGTATGCCGTTATCTGTAGCCGGATATCGAGGGGCGTATTGATACTGTCGAGGTTGTCGCATTCAAACTGGTTCAGATTCAGGTGGGTCAGCACGCCGCCACTGAAATAATCGGACAACAGTTTTTGACGATCGACCACATTGGCGCGTTGCAGCAATTCGCGCCAGTGACCGGCAATGGTGCCGTGCTGTACGGTATGAAGATCAACCTGCAGGTTGCCTTCCGGGTCGAGCGTGGCTTTGGCATCGATTTCAATTCGCGTTACTGCCGGGTCGAGCGCATGGTTGGGCAGGCGGCGCACTTGTGTCTCGCCGGGGCGGATCACCAAACCCCAGGCATCCGAGTCGCCGGAGGGCAACACGCCGGTCGGGAAATAGTCAGTTGTCAGGTCTGCAAACCGCAATTGTTTGTCTTTCAACTCATATGCAATGATTGCATGGTTGAATACATATATCGAGGGTCGCATATCCTGGTTGCTAAAGGAGTGCGTACTCACGAGGGTGTACCAGGCCGGAATATCGTATTCACGCAGCAGTGCGATCATCAGTGTGGCGACGTCCTTGCAATCGCCCACTTTGCCGGAAATGGTTTCGCCCGGTTTTTTCGGAATGTAGTTGTTGTTCAGAAACGGAACATAAGAGTAGTTGATTTCCCGGACGATAAAGGTGTGTAATGCCTCTACAATCTCTTCCTCCTGCATACCCGGGCGGATGATCTGACGCGCTTTTTCGAGCACTTCGTAGTTGGGTTCGGTACGGCAATACGTCTGGCGTTCATACCAGCGCACCACCGGGCTCCAGTCCGGCATGCTGCCCATCATCAGCCAGGCATAATTATCGTACGTATCGGGCGCCGCTTCTTCCGCCTCCATTTTGGGAACATGCCGCCACTCCCAGGTGTACAAGCGGAACTCCCCGGTATCGCGCCGGCTCAGTGGGGTTGCATCCAGGCGGTTCGCTGCAAATTGCAAATCCAGATCGGCAGGCGCCAGCAACTCGGTGACAACATGCAACACCGGAACCTGCCAGTTGGAGATGTGCAGGTCCCAGAAATCGCCGGCAATCTCTTCCGACACACCCATTTCCGTTGTACCTTCTACCAGGATCACATCACCGGCCTGCAGGTTTTTAAAAACCGCCATGCCATAACCCAACTCGGGCGAAGTGATGCTGCCATCGCGTTTGAGCACTTTGGCAGAGGTGATCTGGCCGATTTGACGCAGGTCGGCCTCTGTCCAGTTTTTAGCGCCGGCTTCGCTCAAGATACGGATGGCCGCTTTTCGAAGCGATTCAACTTTATTTTCCTCCCGCAAGTAGGTATTTTGCACGGAAAACAGCAGTACAACAGCTTCTTCATCGGCATATTCTTCAATACCCGGTTGTTCTTTGGCTATTTGTGTCAGTTGTACGGGGCGGAAATAACCTGAGTACTTTTTTCTGTTATCGAGTTTTTCCACCTTATCGCGCAAGCCGGAATACCTGGCGCTTTCGCCGCTTACCTTTTCGGCTTGCCGGTACCAGCGCAGCGCTTCGGGTTCATTTTTTTGTTCGATGGCAATATCACCCAACAGTTCATAAATCGCCGGGGAGTAAGGCTCTTCTTTGAGAAGCGTTGTCAGCACGGAGAGGGCTTCGGCGCTTCGTTCTTTTTCAAAAAGGTAACTGGCCTTTTCCAATAAAAAATGGGTAGCCCAGGGCAAGGCTTCTATGATTTCGTCATAGGTCGCCAATACATCCGATTCCTGTTCCTTGTATTTAAAGTAATCTATTACCTGCAAATAGTGTAGGATGGAAAACTGTTTGCTGAGCTCCTTTTTTGCTTCTTTGTAGTTTTTCAGGCGCTGTTTATCTGTCAGCGGTTTATATGTCTGTGGCTTGTAACTCTCTTCTTTTAAGTATGTTTCCAATCTATTTTTCCACTTTTCGGTATTATTATATTTCAAAAAATAATTCACCCAGTTTTTCACCTGCTCTTTCCGGCCTTTTTCTTTTAAAAAGTCGAGGTAGGTATTCATAATTTCCCAGTTAGCAGGCGAAATACCGAGCAATTGCTCCAGGGCGCCCACATATTTCACTTCTTCCTGTTCCCGGTTTATCTTTTGAAAACGATTATACAACTCGGCAAAAGTGGGCGTAGCAAGCGTATCCATTTCACTCAGCAACGCTTCGGCTCGCTCTCCTTTACCATTGGCATCAAAACATCTTGCCAGCAGGTAGCGCGCGAATGCCGATCCGGGATGTGCAGATTTGTATGCCGCGAAAAAGGCTTCGGCTTCTTCATTTGCATCCGCTTTAAAAAAGGCTTTCGACAGCAGGTATATTCGCCAGGGTTCGTTGCTTGCTGCCTGTTTCCGAAAATAATCCAGATACATACGGTTTTGATAATCCACCGCAGGCGACTTGTCAGCAGGCGTGTATGCCCCCGAATAATGGGTTGACACATCGTCGAAAAGCAATCCCGAGACGGGGTCCGTCAGCCGAATCCGGAAGGCGGCATTGCGCTCTTCGGAGTATCTGTGTGATGTATAGGAGTGGGTATTATAGGCAAGATACTCGTCCTCATTTGCTTCGATTTCCTTCGCATCTTCAAATTCGAGTTCAATCGGGGAGTTTGCCAGTTCTACCGGATATTCCGACAATTTTACCAGTAGCCGGTGCGTGCCTGCTGTTAATTCAAAATCAAGGATTTCGCCATCCCATTCATCGGGGGTAAAAGAGCGCCCCAATTCTGCCAGCAATTGATCATCCAGCCATATTTTCATGGGTGCATTCCGCGTAATACGCAGCTGGACACGCCGCGTGCCGGGTACCGTCACAAAAGTGTTGGCATAGTAGGTTGCCAACCCGTTGTGGCGGGGCAGCAGATCGAAGGTTACCGCCGTGCCTGGCGCGCGAAGCCGGCGTTGCTGCCAACTGAATTCGCTTCCTTCATCGTTTTTAAATGTAACGCCTGGATCAAATGCAGTCGTTTCTACGATGCCTTTCTCTACAAATCCGCTTCCTCGCATGTTGTCGAACGGCCCTGCAATCGACCAGTTCCAGTCGGGAATAATATTCTTAGTCAGCGCCTTGCTTTCCGCTGTGCGCCGGTAACGCATCAGCGAGTCTGCCGTGGCTGCAATCATGGGAATTCGTAGTGCAACCGGCAATGGCCGACTCAGGAATTCCTCCGGCCGGCCGGCAAACAGGTGGTCGAGCAACCACACATAATGCGCCTGCCAGTTGCTGCGCATGAGTTGGTTGGCGTTTTGCTGGTATGGTTCTTCCTGGTGTACTGTTTCGGCACAAAAAAGCATACCCACTAATGCAGATTCATGTTGCGGATCGCGCTGCAATTCCATTTCAAACGCCCTGCGGGCGGCCACAAAATCATTGGCTTCCACCAGGTCCCAACCGGAATTCTGGGCCATTACCTGACCGGACATCAATAAAGCCAATAATAGAATACTACGAAAATATATATGCATTGGAGTGATTGCTTGAATGGTGAATTATTGGGTCGGACAAAGAACGGGAAAAAACAAATTTTAAACCACCGTCTTTGCATGAAAAAAACAACCTTACTCGTTTGTGCCGCGCTGCTGCTGGCAGTGAACAGCTGCCGCAAGCAGGAAACCGCCGTTTCCGTTGAGCAAATTGTTGCTCCCGATCCAGGTTCGCTGGATGATTTTATTCACGTCAAACTGGAAGAAAAAGGAGAATTCCTCTGGTCCTGGGCTTCCGACGAGCAGATTTGGACTGCGCTTTCCAATTCAGATTTTGTGCTTTCCGTCGGTTACCAGCCTGCCGGTTTTACCAACATGGATGAAAAAATACACCTGCTCGATTTGCAGTCATCAGAGTGGAAGGCTGTCCGCAAAGCCGTCATGCAAATCGCACTCGATTCGGAACGCGCACTGAATCCTGCCTTGCGCGAATCCGATCTGCTGGCATTTGAAGAAAATCCTTATCTGCCGGTTTTCAATATTTATGTAAAAAACCCCGCTACCGTGACAGCGCTCCGCAACAGCCCTATGCTGCGTTATGCAGAACCGATTGGTTATGAGCCATATATGACGGTTTCCCGGGAGCGCTCCGACTCGGGTTGTGGCAGTAATGCGCCCACAGACCGGATTGGTTGCGGGTTCGGATTACACCGTTATTGCGCCCAATACCAAACAATCCTGGAACTACTCCTACCACAATATCGCGCAGGCCTGGGGTAATGGTAATACCGGCGCCGGCGCCACAGTGATGATTATCGACAGCGGCTGTAGCAGTTCGCAGGACAACCTCGGAACAGCCTTCAACCAGGGCAGTTCCAGCGGACGTACCATCACCAAATATTACACCTTGCCGGGTGCTACCTCTGTCAACGACCCTGCGGCCACGGCACTTCCATGCTGGGCGCCTGCGGTGCGCCCCGCGGTACCGATGGCAATGCCGTCGGCGTAGCCTACAATGCCAACCTGGTTTCCGTACGCGCTGCAGAAGATGTGTTGCTCAATACCAGCAGTGAAACAGTGGGCGTGTCCAACGCTTTCACACTGGCCGGCAATACCGCCAGCGTTAAAATCGTCAGCATGAGCATGGGCCGCCTGACTTCGGTCAACCAGATACGGGATGCCATCATCTATGCCTACAACAACGGAAAACTCATTTTCTGCGCAGCAGGTACTTCTTTTTCCTGGACTTCCTGGTTTGTCGGGGTGATTTTCCCTGCCACACTCACACAGGCCGTAGCGGTAACGGGTATCAAAACCAATCTGACCAGCCGTTGCGGCGCCTGCCACAGCGGCAGTAAGGTTGATTTTGTCGTGGTGATGGAAAAAAACAGCGAGGATCACCCGCTTTCTCTGGCTGATTACAGCAATGACCCTTCTACTGTGGGCGGCTCTTCGGTTTCCACCGCCACGACTGCCGGTATCGCAGCGCTGGTCTGGGGAAAATATCCGTCCTGGACCCGCCAACAGGTGTTTGACCGTCTCAAAACAAGCTCTAATTATTTTCCCAACCGCAACAGCCAGTTCGGTTGGGGAAGGATCAATGCGCAATTGGCAACGCAGTGATAGAAGTGAGAAGTGAGAAGTGAGAAGTGAGAGGTCCCGCTTGGCGGCTCGATGGTCTGGTTTTGGTTTTGGCGTAATCGTGGTGGTGTGTAGTGTTTCGGGGCTGCGTGAAATTTTGGCCAAAATTCACAAGGCGGCCAAACACACACCACACCCACCAGCCAAGCGGGATGTCTCTCACTTCTCATCCTCTCACTTCTCACCTCTGTTTAGCTCGAGTGATCCGCCACAATCACCCATTTTCCCTTTATTTTTTTCCATAAAAGCGTGTAATGACCGCTCAGGTCGCCTGCTTTGCGGGCCAGGCGCCATTTGCCGATGACATACGCGCTGCGTTTGGAGAGTTGTTCTACCGACAAAATCGTGAATTTCAGTTGGCCCATCGCATCGGTATCCGGGGTATCCTTTTTGTAATTGTCCAGCGTCTGTTGCCATCCGTAGGTGAGTCCGCTGGAACCGATGAAACGCAGGCTGTCGGAACGCCAGTACCCTTCCATAAAGGCTTCGAGGTCGCCGCGGTTCCAGGCTAACTCCTGGGCTGCCATGATGTCGCGAATGCTGCGCCCGGCAGCGTTTTGGGCTGTGATTGCTTGCGATAAACAGCAAAAAATGAGGAGAATGACTCCACCTCTATATTGTTGATTTGTTTCACTTCGTGTTGTCCCAATGTGTCTAAAATGCCGAAAACCCGTCATCACCATCGCCATCCCCCGCTCATTGCAGGCATTCACGGAATCCTGGTCTTTCATAGAGCCGCCCGGCTGTATCACCGCCGTAATACCCACTTCATGCGCAATTTCTACACAATCGGGGAAGGGAAAAAACGCATCGGAGGCCATGACGGCCCCGTTCAGATCGAATCCGAACGATTTGGCTTTGGCGATCGCCTGGCGCAGCGCATCGACCCGACTCGGCTGACCGCAACCCATACCGATCAACTGGCGCTCTTTGACCAAGGCAATGGCATTCGATTTCAGGTGTTTGGCGCATTTGGCCGCGAAAATGAGTTCGCCGACTTCCTTGGGTGTTGGAATGCGCTCGGTAACCGGTTTCAGATCGGCTTCGGTTTCTGTTTTCAGGTCGGTATCCTGTTCCACCACGCCGTTCAGCAGACTGCGGAAAGAGCGTTTCTGGCTTTCGTAACTTTTGATTTTCAATAAGATACGCTGTTCTTTCTTTTTCAACAATTCCAGCGCATCAGGCGCAAAATCGGGTGCGATCAACACCTCATAAAACAGTTTATTGATCTCCTGCGCCGTGGCCAGATCGACCGTCGTATTGCAGATAAAAATGCCGCCGAAAGCCGAGGTGGAATCGCAGGCCAGGGCTGCCTGCCAGGCTTCCAGCAGGGTGTGGCGCCGGGCGATGCCGCAGGCATTGGTGTGTTTCAGAATAGCAAAACAGGGTTTTCCGACCTGGAATTCGCGCATCAGTTGCACCGCCGCGTCGATGTCGACCAGGTTGTTGTAGGAAATGGCTTTGCCGCTCAGTTTGTCGAACACCTTTTCAAAATCGCCGAAAAACACGCCGCTCTGGTGCGGGTTTTCGCCGTAGCGCAGGATGTCGGAGCGGTGGATGGAGTATTTGAAAGCGATATCCGTAGTACCCTCGTTGAACCAGTTAAAAATGGCGATGTCGTAATTGGAAGTCACTTTAAAAGCCCGGCGCGCCAGTTCGCGGCGGTCGTTTTCGGTCAATTCCCCCTCCTGTTCGTCCAGCAGATCGAGGAATAACTTGTATTCTTCTTTACTGGCTACCACGGCCACATCCTGCCAGTTCTTGGCGGCAGCGCGGATGAGCGACACCCCGCCAATGTCGATTTTTTCAATAATTTCCTTTTCGTCGTTGGTTTTGGCTACGGTATCCTCAAAAGGGTACAAATCCACAATAACACAGTCGATTTCAGGGATATTGTATTCTTTGAGTTGCGCCAGGTGCTCCGGTTCGCGGCGCGCCAGCAAACCGCCAAAAACGGCAGGATGCAAGGTTTTTACCCGCCCGTCGAGGATGCTCGGGTAGCCGGTCAGCGTTTCCACTGCCGTTACCGGTATGTCGAGTTTCTGGATGTAGGACTGGGTGCCGCCGGTGCTGTACAATTGGACGCCAAGGGCGTGCAGGCGGCGGATAAGTGGTTCGAGGCCGTCTTTGGAATAAACGGAAATGAGTGCGGAGCGAAGCCGCAGGTTGGAGATGGACATGGGAAGTAAGTTTGCGTAGAAGCCGCAAAAGTACAAGAGTATTTCTATTTCTTCACCAACTGCAAGCCGCTGATCACAAAAGGAATATAAACCAGCCCAAGCGGGTTGTACTGTTGCAATATGTCCAGTCGGGCATCCCGGATCGCCTTACCCACAGGTACGTTATTGGTAAACCGCTTGAAAAATGCCGTTGAAAAGTCGACGGCGAGTTGCTCGAAGATGGTAATCTCCGTCCCGATAACGCCGGCGCAAAGCGCATTTTCAACAAATGCGCTGACAAAATTCAGGGTTTGTTCGGGAGACAGGGAGGTCGTGTGACAGCCGTTGATAAAAACCAGGGGATGTGAATCTTCCCAGAAAATGTCTTCGCTTCGGATAAGGCTGGGCACAATCAGTTCATTCCGGTCTTTTCCAACGAGCAGGTAAGGGAATGAATTGCTCATGCCGCCGTGACAATAAAAGTAGACCATACTCAATTGCTTGTCTTTCAACAAGTTAATCGTTGATTTTCGGTCTTCGGCAAACTTCCAGTTGATATTGTTCCAGGCTTTGAGGTTGTTGATATGATTTACCCGGTATTTAAAATCGACGTCCGTCCAGCTTGCTACGGCGACTTCGGGTTTATCGGAATAAAAAATTTCCGCAGGCGCAAAAGGGCTGTCTTTGACCGAATGTGGCATTCCCAGGTAATGCCGGTATCCCCAGAAACCGCTTGGGCAAACCACATACCGGTCTTCCCTGCTGGGGCAATTTCCCTGAAAACAGGAGCATTCTGCCAGCGGCTGGTTTTGTTCCAGGGCCGTACGGAAAGTATCGCACAAACGGTATGATTTTACGGAAGGAACGCCCGCATCCAGCGGATGATCGTACAATACCGCCAACGGCAACACCTGCCGGGCGCCTTTTTGCAGCACCAGTTGTACGTAACCCGGTTCGCGCATCAGTTCTTCCAGCGCTTTCCGGGCGGCCCGGCCCGGCCCGGCAAAACTGTTCACCAGCGCGTCATAAAAGTTATAACCGCGTTTGGCGAGCATAAAAAGATGGGCGGACAGTTGGTCGAGGTTTTTGGCTTTCGACTCGTATAAATAGGGTTCGTTTTGATATTCCGTTTCTTTTCCCCAGGCCGCCAATCGCAAACCTCCGCGAATTTCCCGGAGCGTATTGGAGATCGTGCCTTCATCGAATGAAGCGTCTTTTTTGTATTGGTGGCTGCCGAAAATCTGCAAACTGTGGCTTTCCTGGTCGCTTTCACTCAATAAAACACTGAGTTTGTGCTCCCGGTATGCGTTCAGTTGTTTCGCTGTAAGGGTAGACGCCAGGGAATATTGCAGTTCCGAAGTCAGGGCGGCGATGAGGGGTTTGGTCTGGGCGGCGATTTCAGCCCGGACTTCCCGCGATTGTACCAGAATACCCTGGCAGTAAATATTGCACTTTAGAAGCCCCCTGCCTTCTTTCGCAGCGGCTTGTACCGGGAAAAACAGGCGTTTTTCAAACATTTCAGCGGATACTGCCAATTGCGGAGGATACATCGGCTGTTGAGATACTCTGACGACGCCGTTTTTATTGAGTTTTAGTTTGCCGATGGATGCCGCTTCCTCGATCTGAAACCCGTCGCCCATGGCGTACAAGGCAACTTCGAGCTCGGCTTCGTCGGGCAGGTGCTCTGTTGGTAACGAAGCGGGCCGGACCTCTATCGTATCCTTCAGCAATACGCCGACTTCCAGCCAGAAAAAGTAGGATTGTCCGGCCACCAGCGTAACATCGTCGGGGGAGGGAAATTGTGGCGTGTCTTTTGGGGCAAAACCGGTGTTTACGATGCGTTGGTCGGGTGGCAGGGCTTCTCTTTCTTCGGATTCGAGACCTTCCAGACCTTCAAGGCCTTCGTAATCTGTTGCAGGCGCTTCCGGCGCAGATTCCACGACATCATCATCATCTTCCTAATCGTAATCATTATCGCCGCGTGAAGATCCACTGGATTCTGCACCTTCTGCGCTTTCATAATCTTTGTTGGCCGGCCTGGCTGGAATAAAAGGGGGCTCTTGAAAGTTGGTTCTTCCAGCAAGATCAATGATCTTATTTATTATTTCAGTTCGCCGTTGCTTGTATTCAGGTGGAGTAATTCGTCCGTATTGTAAATCGAGTAAAAGAATATGATACCGACCTGAAATAACCCTGACATCTTGTCGGTATCGCTCTGCTACGGCATATTTAAGCAACGCGTCAAAAGCTTCTTTTATCTGATCATCTGCGACCAGTCTGAGAACGATTGCTTTGATATCCATGATTCATTTGAGTTTATGGTTTCGTAAATGAGGTACAAGTTTTCGAGTATTTGAAGATGTGAGTATTTGAGTATCTGACTGATAACGAATCATTTATACTCAAATACTCGCATCCATAAATACTCGGAAAACCAACTACTGATTCACCGTATTATTGTTCGCATCCGACATACCGCCAGTGGTAGGGCGCACATCACCCGGGATCTCAAAATCCCCGGAGGGTTTTATGCGGCGGCCGTCCAGAAACCAGTCCGCATTAAAGTTTCTGGAGATGCCGACTAAAAGTAACAGCACGAGAAAATAGCCGAAGAAACCAATAAAAAGTCCGATCCCGTATGCGCCGAAAAGGTCTGTTCCTTCTTTGAACAAGGCCAAAACAGAGCCGCCGCCGATGACCCCGATGAGTGTCACCAGGTCGCTCAGTTGCACATCTCCTTTGCGATAGCGGTTGATGTAATACACATACCAGCCGATAAGGCAGCCGAAGCCACCTGCGCCCAAAAGTTGAATGGTAGAAGTTCCCATCTTTTTAGTTTGAATTGTGAGTGTATGTTAAGATATATGCTTTCGCAAATATTGTAGCCACAAATAATGGAGGAATGCGGTCCAGGACATACAGGCTAAGAAAATCAGACCGGACAGCCAATCCAAATAAAAGCAGGACAAGCCGATCATCGCCAGGGTGGATACTGTTATTGCCAGACCATTCCGCATTTTCTTATTCGCAAGACTAAAACGCATGGAGCACCACCATCCCCATACAAAACCGATTCCGGCTGCACCCAAATAAGGCAATATTGTGATAAGCGGCTCATTCATTCCGGCAAATCTATTGCACACATGACGGAAAACATTTGTTCAAAGGTATAAATCTAATATCGAATATATTTCTTTCTCTGATTATTATTTTGCTGCCTGTTGCACCTTGCTTTTTGCCCTTTACCTTTTACACATATCCCTTCGCCTGCAACCGAAAAAGTTCCGCGTATTTCCCGCCTTGTGCCAGCAATTCTTCGTGGCTGCCCAATTCCAGCAGTTCGCCGTTTTCGAGAAACAAAATCCGATCGGCCATGCGCACCGTGCTGAAACGGTGCGAGATAAGCACCGCCGCTTTGCCTTTCATCAGTTCGGCAAAACGTACAAACACCTCGTGTTCCGCGCGGGCATCCAGCGAGGCCGTCGGTTCATCGAGGATAATCAATTGGGCTTCCCGCATGTAGGCGCGGGCGAGGGCCACTTTTTGCCACTGACCGCCACTGAGGTCGACGCCGCCGGAGAAACGTTTGCCGAGCATTTGTTCGTACTTTTTGGGCAGGGTGGCTACGACCGTGTCGGCCAGACTTTTGTGCGCCGAATCTTCAATACGCGGGCGGTTTTCTTTTTCGCCGATATTGCCGATGGCGATATTTTCAGAGGCGGTAAACATAAACCGCACATAATCCTGGAAAATGATGCCGATTTCCCGGCGCAGGTCGTCGGGATCGTATTCGCAGAGGTCGACCCCGTCGAGCAGTATACGGCCTTCGGAGGGTTCGTAGAGGTGAGCCAGGAGTTTGACAAGGGTGGTTTTGCCTGCGCCGTTTTCACCCACCAGCGCCAGTTTTTCGCCGGGATGCAGGGTAAAACTCAGGTGTCGCAAGGCCCAGATATCCGTTTCGGGATAACGGAATCCGACGTTTTCAAATACAAAACCCTGCTGCATCGGGCGCGACACTTTGCGACCTCCGATATGGCTTTGCGCCATGGGTTTTAATTCGAGGAAATCAAACAAGTCCTGCAGATACAGCGAGGTTTCCGCAATGCGGGTAAAACGGCTCACGATCCCCTGCAACAATCCCTGCAGGCGGCTGAATGCGCCGGCCAGAAAGGTAAGCGTACCGAGGGTGATGAGTCCGACGATGGTTTGCCAGATGACAAAAACGTAAGCGGCGTAGTAACTGGCCGTTCCCAGGGCGCTGAACAGGCTGCCCCAGGCCGCCCGTTTGAGTGCAAGTTTTTGATTGGCCAGGAAATATTTGTCAGAAATCACCTTGAAACGATCGGCAATAAAGTGTTCGAGGCCAAAAATTTTGATCTCTTTAGCCGTCTCGTTGCTGGCGCCGATATATCGGAGGTAATCAATTTCGCGGCGCTCGGGCGTCCAGGAGCGGGACAAGGAATAGGATTCCTGGTTGAATTTGCTTTCTCCAATAAACGAGGGAATAACAGCTACCACCAAAATCAGCAAAAGCCAGGGATTGAAGGCGATCAGTCCGCCGCTCAAAAAAAGCACCGTGATGAGGTCCTGCCCCTGCCCCAGCACCATACTCATCAGGGCCGTTCGCCCGGAGGTCTGCGTTCTGGCGCGTTCTAATTTATCGTAAAAATTGGCGTCTTCAAACTGATAGAGATCCAGCGTAGCCGCATGGCGGATGATCCGTACGGACGAATCGTTGTTTACCAGGTCGCCTAAGAGGCTGTCTGTCAGGATAATAGCGCGGCCCAGCAGGCTACTGGCCACTGCCAGGGCAAACTCCAGGATTACCCAGTACCAGATGGGAAAACTTTGCCAATGTTCGAGTGAAAACAGCCCCCGCTGGTGTTGTTCAATCAGGGCCACTACTTCGTCTACAATTTCTTTGCCGACATACAGCATGGACAGGGGGACGGCAGATTGTATCAGCCGGAGGATTATATTCCAGAGCGTCAGTTTGGGACTTACTTCCCAGATCATTTTAAAAAACCGGGGGACATTGTTCAGCGATCCAAATTGTTGGAAGAAACCCTTTTTTTCTGTTTTTTTTGCCATTTTTCCATTTTGGAAGGCCTCTTTTTGGGCTCTTCTATAATTTCTATCTTTCATAGGTAACAGGTGTCAAAAAGACTCAACTGTTTCCGTTTGAAAAAGTTGCGCGGGCTGAGCGCAGAAATTGTGCGTCCGACACTACCTTGTTAATATCTTTGTCGGCTGTAATGCCCTCCATTCGCATCACATCCGATTGACCATGCGCCACATTTATTACCTGATTCGTGCAACGCTCTGGCTTACCCTGGCTTTTACGCGCGCTGCATGGTATTTTAACCGCAGGGCTTTAACCGATCTGGCACTCCCCCACCCCGAATCCCTGAATTCCAAAGAAAAACGGCGTTTAAAACATTATTTTTATGGAACTACTTATCTGAGCATCGTTTTTTGCAGCCTGCGTGGCCGCACTCGCAGCTCGCAGGAAAAGCATCTATTTACGAATCTGGCTGCCCTGGCGTACTTTTTTGACGACCTTGTAGATACTTTCCGAGAACAGGACAACACGGGAATTTTATGGGAAAACAACCCTGAAAAATATGGCAAAACCGCCGATGAACGCGGACTGGCCCTGCATTTTCTGAACAATATTTACCGCGAACTACCTGATTCAGATTTAAAAGAGTTTCAGGCATTTATGCACCGCGTTTTTAATGTCGAAACCGCCGGGCGTCAGCAAAAAGACATTTCCAAAACATTGAAAGACAATGAATTGAAGAATGTTACTGCCGAAAAAGGCGGGTATTCGGTTTTGTTGTTCAGAAGGGTGCTGCATCACCCCCTCGATCCGGAGGAAAAAACGGCACTGTACCAGTTTGGCTTCCTGATTCAGTTTTGCGACGATATTTTCGACCTCTGGTTTGACCGAAAAGAAGGAGTGGCAACTTTAGCCACTGCCGCCGTACAACATGGCGACCTGTATCATCTTTCACAATCCTTTGAACAACAGGTCATAACTACCATTCAAGCGTTCCGACATACACGCTACCCACGCCCGCAAGTAGAAACCGCCCTGCGTATCATTCACTTTATTGTCAGTATTACGCGGGTTTGTTTGAAGGAATATATTGATTTGCAAAAAAAGCACGGAACTTTGCCGCTCGATCAACGACACCTGATGGTGGTGGATATGGAACGATGGCGCAACCGTCTGCGGGCGGCTTTGTTGTTATGGCGGGATGTGTGAGAAAGAAAAGGGCAAAGGCAAAGGGAAAGGGCAAAAGTGCAAAAAGCAATGTAAATCAATGAGTTACAGAAGATTTAGTTCAGAAAAATAATGAATAAAATAATAGAGGCAAGTATTGCCGCCAGCATTGCTGTCAAACAGGCCATTCTGGTGGACAACACTTTTCAAGAAAAAATAGAACAGGCCGCCCGGGCCTGCATTCAGTCATTCCGGGAAGGCGGGAAAGTACTATTTTGCGGCAACGGCGGTAGCGCTGCCGATGCGCAACACATAGCCGCCGAGTTGTCCGGGCGATTTTATTTCGACAGACCGCCGCTCTTTGCAGAGGCATTACATGTAAACAGCTCCTATGTCACGGCAGTTGCCAATGATTATGGTTTCGAGGAAGTATATGCCCGTATGGTACAGGCGGCCGGAAAACCCGGCGATGTGCTGTTTGCGATCAGTACTTCCGGCAATTCATCCAATATTCTCAAATCAATAGAATCGGCAAAGCGGCAGGGCATGGTCGTCATTGGATTGACGGGAAATTCCGGCGGAAAAATGCACGATCTTTGCGATGTGTTGCTCAATGTGCCCAGCAGCGACACGCCCCGTATCCAGGAATCACATATCCTGATCGGACATATTCTTTGTGAGATTATTGAAGGGGAAATGTTTCATAATGATGAATTGATGATGATGAGAATGAGGAATGAGGTTGAGGTGGTAACTTTTGCCAATGAGGAATTAAATCTAACTTCAGATCAAAATTATCACCATAAACCATAAAAATCCTTTCCTCAAACCCATCAAACCTCTTCTCAAAAGCAACAATTACTAAACCAACCACCACCATAACATGGGTTTTTTTGACAAATTTTTTAACCGCGAAAAGAAAGAAGACCTCGATAAAGGGCTTGAAAAAACGAAAGAAGGCATCTTCGACAAACTCACTCGGGCTGTGGCCGGAAAGAGCACTGTCGACATAGAAGTGCTGGATGAAGTGGAAAGTGTGCTGATCAGCAGTGATGTGGGATTGGACACAACCATCAAAATCATCGATCGCATTGAAGCGCGTGTGGCCAGGGACAAGTATGTCAACACAGAAGAACTCAATGCTATTCTGCGCGACGAAATTGTACAATTGCTTTCTGAAAACAACATCGAGGACGCCGAAGATTTCGAGATTCCGGCGGGCAAAAAACCGTATGTGCTCTTGGTCATAGGTGTGAATGGCGTCGGCAAAACCACTACAATCGGGAAATTGGCCTACCAATTCAAACAACAAGGACACAAAGTGGTGCTGGGCGCTGCCGATACTTTTCGGGCCGCAGCAGTCGAGCAGTTAAAAATCTGGTCCGAACGCGTCGGTTGCGATTTCTACTCCAAAGGTATGAATGCCGATCCCGCTGCCGTGGCTTATGAAACCACCAATTATGCCGTCGAAAACGGCTGCGATATTGCCATTATCGACACAGCAGGGCGATTGCACAATAAATCGCACCTGATGCTGGAACTCGGGAAAATCCACCGCAGCATTGAGAAAAAACTGCCGGGCGCTCCCCACGACGTTCTGCTCGTGCTGGACGCTTCCACCGGACAAAATGCGCAGGAACAAGCCAAACAATTCACCGAAGTGGCCCCTATCACCTGTCTGGCCCTGACCAAACTCGACGGCACCGCCAAGGGCGGCGTGGCTATCAGCATCAGCGATCAATTCAAAATCCCGATTAAATACATCGGCGTAGGTGAAAGTATTGATAAACTACAGATTTTTAACAAAAAAGCATTCGTGGAGTCCTTATTCCAGTCCTAAGTCCGAAGTCGACAGTCCGAAGTCCGTAGAGTACACCGTTTCATGCTTGGGTTTTCATAATATGAAACGGTGTACTCTACAGACTTCGGACTTCTGACTTCGCACTTCGCACTTTAAAGACTTCGCACTTCGCACTCTAAAATGCATACCCTCGTATTTGCCACCAACAATCCGCATAAAGCACAGGAAGTAGAACAGATTCTGGGTCCCGGCTTTATCATCAAAACGTTGAAAGACATCGGCTGTCTGGAAGACATTGAAGAAACTGAACCGACGCTGGAAGGCAACGCCTTGCTGAAAGCGCGTTATGTAAAAGAAAAATACGGCTACGATTGTTTTTCGGAAGATACCGGCCTGGAAGTGGAAGCGCTCGACGGCGCGCCGGGCGTACATACAGCCCGCTACGCAGGAGAAGGGCGCGATCCGGAAGACAATATCAAACTATTGTTGAAAAACCTGGAAGGAAAAAGCACGCGGAAGGCGCAGTTCAGAACGGTCATTGCCCTGCTGATGAAGGATCAGGAGATTTTATTACAGGGAATTTGTCCGGGCAGTATTGCCACGCAGAAACACGGCACCGGCGGATTTGGGTACGATCCGGTGTTTATCCCGGAGGGATATACCGATACATTCGCCGTGTTGGGTTATGATGTCAAAAACAAAATCAGCCACCGGGCCAGGGCCATTGCGCAGTTGCTGGAAACCATACGGGCCAACTCTACGGAGTCGCTGTGAAATGTTTTGTGTAATCCGGCGTTGATAAGTAGTTATTAGTTATCAGTTATTGGTTATCAGTGCTGATAATCAAGCATTTACAAAAGATTAATCAAAACTGATTTCTACACCGGCATAACACCACTAAATTTACCCGTTTTACACTCATCCCTCATTCCTCATCCCTGATTAATACATATCACTATGCTCATCTCTTCATTTTGTTCCATTTCCGGCCTGATGCTTGCCATCGGAATGCAGTTTTTTTCCCTGAGCCTGTCCGCGCAATCCTCGGCAATCGGCACCTGGGTAACCCGCGACGACGAAACCGGCGAGGCCAAAAGTCACATTCAATTGTATGAAGAAAACGGGCAGGTTTTTGGAAAAATCGTCAAACTGCTGCGCCCGTCGTTGAACCACAATTGCGACCAATGCAGCGATCACAGAAAGGATAAACCTATGCTGGGCATGGTCATCATTGAAAACATGCAATACACGGGTGGATTCTGGAGCAAAGGCAAAGTGCTATACCCCAAACAGGGCAAATGGTACAACCTGAAATTCTGGCTGAAAGAAGGCGACCCCAATACCTTGGTGGTGCGTGGGGCTTTCGGGCCTTTTTACCGGACGCAGTACTGGCAGCGAATTTGATAAAATGGATTTTTTCCGATGTAGGGTGATGGAACACGGATTGGACGGATTAGACACGGATTAAAGGGGTTTTCTATCAAAATCCGTGTCTAATCCGTCCAATCCGTGTTCCCTTTTTATCAAAAAATCACAACTTATAATCCACCGTCTGCAATCGCTGCACCAGCAAATCGATGATGCGCCGCATACAACCCGCTTCATTGGAATGAAAAAATTCCAGTTCAGCAGCCGTGAAATGCCCGATAATGGTACCCACCAACAGATTTCTAAAGCGCAAATCGGTTCGCACGCTGTGTGCTATCCAGTCCTGCTTCGCTTTTTTGGTCAGGGTAAAATAAATATCCTTCCTTTTGTGAATGTAATGTTGGAAAAGTTGCGCCAATAATATGTGCTGCATTTTCAAAATTGGACGCAGGGTCTGGTTTTGAAATACTTCCTCGGGCAAGGATTTTTCCACCGGAAGTTGCAGATCAGGCCGAAGCGCTGTCAGCAATTGTTCGTCTCGTAAGTAATCTGATTCCATAATAGCGGAAACACAGACTGGGGGGAATGGTTTTCAGGAATGAGGAATGAGGAAATTGTGCCGCTCATTCCTCATCCCTCATTCCTCATTCCTGAAAAGTCCGCAGCTGTTTTTTGTCCTTGCAGCCCCAATTTCTGCCCTTCTTCCAGCATACGTTGAAAAGCCATTTCAAAATCGTTGTTGATCGCGCCGTCCAATATGGCCTCCCGGACGGCCGTTTTGATGATGCCCACTTCTTTAGAAGGTTGAATATCAAATGTTTGCATTATCACTTCGCCTGTGATCGGGGGTTGCCACAAACGCATACGGTCCACCTGGCTCACTTCCGACATACGCAGCTTCAGGAATTCGTAACCCTCCAGGTAGCGTACCATTTTGTGTGGATTTTTGGTCGTGATATCCGACTCGCAAAGTTTCAGGAGGTCTTCAATTTCCGGCCCCGCATCGAACAGTAAGCGCCGCACTGCCGAATCGGTCACCTCTTCCTTTGTCAGGCTGATGGGACGCAGGTGCAGGCGCACCATTTTTTGTACGTATTCCATTTTGGAATCCAGCGGCAGCCGCAGGTTGCGGAATATTTTAGGCACCATGTTGGCGCCGACCCATTCGTGCCCGTGAAAAGTCCAGCCGGTATCCTTGTGAAACCGTTTGGTGGCGGGTTTGGCAATATCGTGCAGCAGGGCCGCCCAGCGCAACCAGATATTACTGCTGCGACGGCACAGGTTGTCGAGCACTTCGAGGGTATGGTAAAAATTGTCTTTATGGCCTTTACCGTTTTTATCTTCTACACCCTGCAGATTGGCCAATTCGGGCAGAATCAGTTGCAACAAACCGGTATCGAACAGGAGTTTGAAACCGACGGAAGGTTTTGGTGTGAGCAGTATTTTTTCCAGTTCGGTTGCAATGCGCTCCTTCGAAATAATATGAATCCGGGTGCGGTATTTTGAAATCCCCTGTAGGGTATTCGGTTCAATTGTAAAACCCAGTTGGGTCGAAAAACGGATGGCCCGCAGCATGCGCAAAGGATCGTCCGAAAAGGTTTTTCCGGGATCGAGCGGGGTTCGGATGATTTTCCGCTCCAGATCGCCCAGTCCGTCAAAAGGATCTACAATCAGGCCGAACGAGTCTTCATGGAGGTTGACGGCCAGGGCATTGATCGTAAAATCGCGGCGATTCTGGTCGTCTTCCAGCGTACCTTGTTCTACTTCCGGCTTGCGGCTATCCTCCCGGTAACTTTCGCGCCGCGCACCGACGAACTCAATTTCCATACCTTCACAACGCAGCATGGCAGTACCATAACGGCGGTACACCACCACTTTCGGCGTCGGGGAAAGTTTGGAGGCTACCTGTTCGGCCAGCCGAATGCCGTCGCCAACACAAACAATATCTATATCCTTGGTGGGTCGCCCCAGCAATCTGTCGCGCACATAGCCACCCACGACGTATGCCGGTACGTCTATTTCACGGGCGCATTGGCCAACCAGTTGCAACACTTTGCGTTCGTGGGGTTCTATGGAAAACAACATAAGTAAAAGGGCAAAAATAGCAAAAGCCAAAAGGCAATGAAAAGCAATGAGTTACAAAAGAATTAGTTCAAACTCATTTTGCTTGAGTACTATCATCAAATTAGAGCATTAAACTCATCATCTCTTCACCGGCGTACACTTCCTCCACTTCATCTAAAATAGCGAACAAGGTATCCGGTTCCATTTCTGTTACCAATCGCGCCCGGTAGGGTTTGATATGCGGCAAATCCCTTAAATAGGGAGCGTAATGGCGGCGCATTTCGAGTATGCCGAGTTTCGGGCCTTTCCAGGCAAGGCTGTCGCGCAGGTGTTGGCGCGCCGCGTGTACCCGTTCGTGAATATCGGGCGGTGGCAGCAATTCGCCGGTTGCAAAATAGTGCTTGATCTCGCGGAACACCCAGGGGTAACCAATGCTGGCCCTGCCGATCATGATACCGTCGGTACCATACCGGTTTTTGTATTCCAGCGCTTTTTGCGGCGAATCAACATCGCCGTTTCCAAAAATGGGAATATGTATACGCGGGTTGTTTTTCACTTTGGCAATCCATTCCCAGTTGGCTTCTCCCTTATACATCTGTGCGCGGGTGCGGCCATGTATCGTAAGTGCCTGAATACCAATATCCTGCAACCGTTCCGCTACTTCTACGATATTAATAGTGGCGTCGTCCCAGCCTAAGCGGGTCTTTACGGTAACAGGTCGTTTGGTACTTTTTACAACCGCTTCCGTGAGCCGTACCATGTGTGGAATATCGCGCAACAAACCCGCGCCGGCCATGCGGCAGGCTACTTTGGCTACCGGACATCCGAAATTAATATCAATAACATCAGGGTTTTTACTTTCGATAATTTCCGCAGCCTCGATCATGTTCTCTAATTGTCCGCCAAAGTACTGTATACCTATAGGGCGCTCGTAATCGAATATTTCGAGTTTCTGAAAGGTGCTTTTCGCCTCATGCACCAAGCCGTCCGCACTGATAAATTCAGTGTAGACCATATCCGCGCCGTGTTCTTTACAGAGCTTCCGAAAAGGCGGATCGCTCACATCCTCCATAGGCGCCAGAAGCAGCGGAAAATCCCCCAGTTCGACATTGCCGATTTTAACCATTCAAAAAAAATTGAAACGCAAAGGTACAATTTTTACCACATAGGCCATAGGGCATATAGCCCCTATGTGCGCCTAATCTTTTGGCAATGCTCAGAAAATATCATTAACAAAAGTTTTCTGACCTTCCTTAAAGATATTGGTGCAATAAAAATTGAATAGTATCCCTTAGGTTTTTCAAGCAGGTACATATAGGTCAACAACTGAGCTTCAAACACCGGGTGTAAAACCTCGACAGCCTTCAATTCGAGTAAAATGCTGTCTTCTACAAGAAGATCATATCTCAAATTGGCTTCAAGCATCATTCCTTTATAATGAATCGGAACTGACTGTTGACTGACAACTTTGAATTGACGTTGTTTTAATTCATAAGCAAGGCATGATTCATAAACTTGCTCCAGAGCCCTGGCCAAGTTCCTTAGAACATCTATGGCTGCTCCAATAATTTGATAGGTAAGGTCATTCAGATACTTTTGAGTTAAATGGTACATAAACAAGGAATTGTGTTAATGATTAAACGATTAGGTAAAAAGTAAACACGTAAACACATAGGCATTAAAAACACACACAGCAAAAAGCCTCGCCTTGTGTTCTATGTGCCTATGTGTTTAAAATACTACTCTACATGTTTAAACACCCTACTGCCCTATGTGTTCCTTTTAACGCAGCAGCGTCACATCACCATGCGCCACTTCCAGCGCGCCATCGCCCCGCCGCCATTTGATAACATACACATATACGTCGGAAGGCGCTTCATTGCCGTCTACCCGACCATCCCAACGGGCATTCGGTTCTTCGCTGGTGAATACCTTTTCGCCCCAGCGGTTGTACACTTCCATACTTTCAACAGTTACGTCGCCACCCAGAATTACCAGCCCGAAGGTGTTGTTAAATTCATCATTTCCGGGCGTAAAGGCATTCGGAATGACCACAACCGGTGGCAATACCGTCAGTGAGAAGGTATCGGAGGAGATACAACCGTTGGGGGAAGTGGCTACCAGGACATAGGTAAACCTGGCGCTGTCCTGTGTGGAAGGTACTGCGCTGTAACTCTCGCCGGAACCGGATGCGGCGCCATTTTCAAACCATTGGAACTGGAAATTCGTCAGGCTTTGTGTAGGCGTCACAATCGCCATGAGTTCCAGCGGTGTACCGACATAAATGCGGTTGGTATCAGGTGTGGCTTCGATCGGAACGTCGAAATTAGGTATGACAGTTACGGTAACCATATCTGTCAAAGTACAACCGTCTCCGTAGGTGTAAAGCAGGTTGTAGGTCGTGGTATTGGAAGGGGAAACCGTAATATTGGGCATTGTCCCCCCAGGTGTCCAAAGATAGTTGCCTGTGACCGAACCGGTAGCAGTCAGTGTAGTACTCAAGCCCTGGCAAATGGTAATATCGGGGCTGGCAGTCAACGTCACGCCGCTGAAAACCACAATCGATATACTTTCCGTACGGACGCAATTACCAAGCGTGGCAGTCACGGAGTACGTGGTGGACACAGGTGGCATCACCGTAGGTCCACCCGCTGTAGAACTGAATCCGCCCGGCGTCCCAGTCCAGGAGTAAGTAGCGCCCGCCGTGATGGTCGAGTTCAGGGTGACACTTTCGCCCGGGCAAAGTTGTATGTCTGCCGGGAAAGTAAGCGCTGCTCCCTCTCCCTGCACATTGACCAAAATATCATCCGTCAGGATACAATTGTCGCCATAAGTATAAGTAACCGTGTACGTTGTGGTAACAGTAGGCGATACCACTATGGCTTGCTGGGTGGAGCCGGTGCTCCAGAGGTAGGCGCCCGGCAAATTGCCCGATGCCGAAAGCGGCGTACTGAAATTGGAACATATCGTCGTGTCGCCGTCCGTAGTAAGCACCCCGTTGGCTACCGTCACCGTAAGCGAAGCCGTTACAGCACAGCCATTGGTTGCCTGCAAGGTATAAGTGGCGGTTTGCGTTGGTGTGATCGTTGGTTGTGCCACGGTTACCGTGCCGAAAGCAGGATCGGTAGAGGTCCAGGTGTACATAGCGCCGGGGTCATTTATCAGATTCAGCGTAATGGACTCGCCGCCGCAAAGATTCACATCGTCCGGGAACTGATAAGCAGGCGGATTGGTCACATTGACCGTAGCGGATACGCTGGTCGGGCACCCGTCAAACATGCCGGTGGCCGTATAGGTAGTCGTAGCCGGCGGGGTAGCCACCGGATCATCGCATTCCGTGCAGGAAAGCCCTATTTCAGGCGACCACATGATTTCTTCCACGCCGGCCGGCACGGTGAGGTTCAGGGTCACACTTTCACCCAGACATAAATTGCTGACGGGAGGAACCACCGTCAATGGCGGCGGCTGCACCACATTGACCAATGCCGAATCGGTACTGACACAGGCGCCATTAGTGGTTACCCTGGTGTAAGTGATGGTATCATCAGGTTGCACCACCATGTTAAACAAACTATCCGGCGTCAGTTGCCCTGTTGCCGGCGTCCATAAAAATTCGATATTCGGAAATTCAGCAGGTTCGTAAGTCGTTGTTTTTAAAATAACCTGGCTACCCTGACAAATAGTAGTATCTGACGGAAGAATGGCCAGTTCGAGTGGCAAACTATCGACTACAACATAAACAGACAGCGTTTCGAAACCACCCGGAACAGTGACTGTAGCGGTGTACAAAATTGTTTCATTAGGCGTTGCTACCACGGAAGCGCCGTTGGAACTGATCTGAAGCCCTGTTTGCGGGGTCCAAACAACGGGGGTGCCCGTTGGCGTAGCCGTAGCCTGAATCGGCACGGAAGTACCCAGGCATATCAGGACCGTATCTTCCACATTTAATTGCAGACTGATCGTAGTTACGTCCACGTTGACTGTACGCGTTTCCACACAACCCGGATTGGAGGCAGTGAGTACATAAGAGGTCGACTGCTGCGGTGTAGCCGTCGGATTGGCAACATTGGCTGCGCTGAGCGAATTATCAGCAGGCGTCCAGGCATATTGAACGCCGTTTTGCGTGTTGGTTGTACCCAGCACCACACTTTCTCCCTGACAGATCAGGGTGTCGCCCTGCACAGCAAGGACGGGAGGCTGGAAAACGGAAATAGTGACACTATCGAAAGACGATACAGGGCAGGAACCATTGACAACCTCCAGGTAATAGGTGGTTGTTTGCGTCGGCGTTACCGAGGGGTTAGACGTTTCATCGGTGAACCCGGCGGGTATGGAAGCCCAGGCATAAAAAGTGTCTGTTGTCGGCGGCCCGCCAAGACTAACGGTTGTGCCCGCACATACGGCCTGATCGTCTGCGATGGTATACTGCGGCTGTTGCCCGTTGACGACCGTGACCTGTATGGTATCCGTTTTTATGCATTCGGGCGTAGTGAGTACCCCGATATACAAATAAACGCCTGTTGTCAACCCGGAAACTTCCGGAGACGGGCAATTCGTACAACTCAGACCCGGAGGGCCGGACCAGCTATAGGTTGCGTTGGGCAACGCATTCGGGTTCAAGGTAAAACTCGCGTCATTACAAACCGTGATGTCCGGCCCCAGCGATAACTCCACCATTTTTACAGTGACAAACGCATTGACCGAATTGCAGGTCGTTGCTACTTGCACCTGATAAGTGGTTGTCTCTGTGGCAGTTGCAACAGGGCTTTGACAGTTGACACAGGAAAGGCTCGGATTGGGCGCCCAGGTGTATCCAAAACCACCGGAAGCCGTCAACTGAACCGGCTGACCACTGCAAACAGTTGTATCTTCAGACACCATAATGTCATCGGGCATGGCCGCCAACACGCCCTCTGTGGTTACATCAAAGTTGATGGAAATTCCGTCTTCTTCAATAGAACTGCCAAAGTCGTCGAGCATGATGACATAAATTTTGCCTTCCACCACATCAATACGGCGTACAAAGTCATCGGCTAAAAAACCGGTTCCCGGCGTAGCCGGACTACCGCAATCAAAATCATCCAGCACGGGCGTTCCCAATTCCGGGTGAATATCCGCCAGACCTGTCAGATCGGCGCCTGCCGCATAGGATGAGCGGATCGGTTGTTTATTGGTCACATAGTCGCACACTTCTTCCACCGTGTTGATGGCGCCCCACACATTAAAGTCGATATCCGAAGCCTCGGCAGAGTTATTGGCTTCTACGGCAAAACCGAATTTTCCGTCAGCCCCCGCTACAAAATAGAAGAAAGAAAAGTTTTCCGCCGGAAATAAAAGGCAACCTTGATTGACGCCCTGTTGTATAAAATCGGGATCGCCGCCGCCGGGCAATAATGTGATGATCTGGGGTACTGTTGTACTGCAGCCGCCAATGTTCAGCGCTACATCGCAGGTAGAGGCCGGCGGCAACACAACTGGGCAAATAGCCGTATTGACCGAAATATTAAAAGCACCGCAATCGTCGCCCGCTCCGAATACAATATAGTAGGTGCCTGGTGTTTCCAGATACAGTGAATTGATCGTAGGATTATTTGTGCCAGGACCGGTGCTGGCAATACAATTCGCTGCCGGATCAGACGGACAAGCGTCGTAAACGCCCAAACCGGACTCGAAGTTGGTGCCTGTTGTTGCAATCGAGATACACTCGTCTCCCGGAGAGGTATAAGTAAAGACATAGTCTCTTCCTTCCAAAAACCCTAATTCCGAATCACAGGGGCCGTCGTTGATACTGTTATCCGAAAAACAGTTATTCAGACCGTTGGCCGTATATGGCAATGCGGAAATGTTGACAGGATCGGCACAGGATGCCGGCGGAGGCAAAACACAGGCATCTGGAGAACAAACCCAGGTAATCTGGAAGCCATCGCTTTGAACAAATCCGTCTGAACTGAAGTTAATCGTAGCGCAGGGCGCTGGAATCTGTACCTGGAAATCCTGGCCATTACCGGCAATTTGGGTGATTTCAACCCCTGAAACATCTTCACCTTCATAAAAAGTCAAAAAGTCGTAACCGCTTTCCGTATTGTAATCCTCCACATTTATAATGATACACTGGTGAAAATCCTGTGGGCAAATGGTAAAGTTCAGGTTTTCGCCGCCGCTATAGTCGCCATCGGGGCCGCCCGAATCCCATAAAGTACCGGAGCAGCTCTCCGTACCGGCAACATCGCCCATATTAACATCGGGGACATATTCCTCTACACAAAGCCGGAACGTACCGGCATTGGGGTTGGCTGTTGCTGAATAGTCATTGATCCGAAGGAAGTACGGAATACCGGGCGTCAGCCCGAATTGTTCCAGCGACACCTGGTTTACATTCAGGGGAGCGGCTGCACAATCCAGTTCAGCCAAACCGCCGAATACGCAGTCGCCGCGATAAATGGCCACCTGGGGCATTTGCATGGTGCCGTTGCCGAATACATTCCCAAAGACGGAAATGTTGATATCCACGATGCTGCCATCGGCTGGAAGGGTAAACTGAAACCATACATCGCGGTCTGCCTCATTGTTGAAGCAGGCCGGAATGTTTTCTGCCGGAACAGCAATCACGCTGGTCGTCGCATTAACATTGGTGTACTGCGCCGGATTGGAGCAGAAAGGCACAACACCCAGGTCTATCAGCCCGGAACAGTTGTCATTAACAGGCGCCTGGGCTATAGCCAAAAAGGAGCAAAAGGAAAAAAACAGGGTATAAAAGGTTTTCATGCAGAACATAGCAGTTGTTTTAACGGGCCGAAAATATTGTGAATTTCTAAAGTTCTGTGAACCGATTTTCGCTTTGTGCCCGGAAATGCCAAATTCGTCTCAAAATGCACAATTTTAACCCCATTCCGACAATAAAAAAAATCCGCTCAGGAGGAAAATCACCGGGTTCGTCTCTGCCGCTACCCTATTCGGTACAATGTACTAATTTTGCCCGAATAAAAAACACTTGCTTTGGCAATGAAAATTATCAACACATCCCCTTACCCCCTGCCCCGTTATGAAACGCCCGGCAGCGCCGGTATGGATCTGCGGGCAAATATCCCCGAACCCATCACGCTGGCGCCCCTGGAACGCAGTCTCGTTCCAACGGGCCTGTTTATGGAATTAACCGAGGGTTACGAAGCCCAGATACGCCCCCGCAGCGGCCTCGCCATCAAACGCGGCCTGACCATGCTCAATTCACCCGGCACCATCGACAGCGACTACCGCGGAGAAATTAAATGCATCGTCGTCAACCTCTCCAACGAACCGCAAACGATTGAACCCGGCGAACGCATTGCACAAATGGTCATCGCCCGCTACGAACAAATTGTGTGGGAAGAAGTCAGCGAACTGAGTGATTCTATACGTGGAACCGGAGGCTTCGGTAGCACCAGTTAAAAGTCCGAAGTCGTCAGTCCGAAGTCCGAAGTCCGTTCAAGTGCGAAGTCCGTTCAAGTCCAAAGTGCGAAGTCGTTAGTGCGAAGTGTCAGCTATTTCGATACTTTCAGCACGATTCTTGAGTATAGCACCCATAAACCTATAAACCCTCAACCAATAAACCTACAACCTATAAACCCATCAACCTTCAACATTCTCAACCACTCAACTCTTAGTATAACCAACCACTCAATGAGGATTATCATCCCAATGGCAGGGCGTGGAACCCGGCTCCGGCCGCATACGCTGACCACCCCGAAGCCGCTCATCCCCGTCGCCGGAAAACCCATTATTCAGCGTTTGGTGGAAGACCTTGCCGCTTCCTACAAAGATCCAATTGAAGAAATTGCCTACATCGTGGGCGATTTCGGCCCCGATATTGAACGCGAATTGATCCGCATCGCCGAAAACCTGGGGGCAAAGGCGCGCATTTACCAGCAGGAGAAAGCCCTCGGCGTGGGCCATGCCATCGCCTGCGCTTCCGAAAGCATGGTGGGAAAATGTATGATCGCTTTTGCCGACACCTTGTTCAAAGCCGATTTCAGTTTCGATACCGAAGAAGACGGCGTGATCTGGACCCAAAAAGTGACCGACCCCGCTTCTTTCGGGGTGGTGAAATTGGATGCGGAGGGCTATATTACCGAATTTGTCGAAAAACCGGTCGAATTTATATCCGATCTCGCTATTGTTGGCATCTACTATTTCCGGGAAGGGGAACGCCTGCGCGCCGCGCTGAAGCATATCATCGACAACGACATCAAGGAAAAAAACGAATACCAACTGACCACTGCGCTGGAATACCTGAAAAACGACGGCCTGCGGTTCCGCACCGGCGATATTGAAGAATGGCTCGATTGTGGCAACAAGGACAATATCCTGCATGCCAATGCCCGGATGCTCGAAATTCACCGCAACAGCGAACTCGTTGCCGCCAGCGCTGTTATTGAAAAAAGCGTGATCGTTCCGCCCTGTTTTATCGGCGAAAACGCAGTCATTCGCAATGCCGTCATCGGACCGTACGTTAGTGTCGGGCACGACTCGGTGGTGGAAAGCAGCATTATTCAGGGGAGTATTATTCAAAATAATTCGCACCTCAACAATGCCATGCTGCATAACTCCATGATCGGAAATGCCAGCCGCTTCGTGGGTTCTTTGGACGAACTGAATTTGGGGGATTATTCGGTTTGTTCGAGGAGAGATAGAGGTGAGAGGTGAGAAGTGAGAGGTGAGCATGCGTCCAGCCCTGAAATCTGTTTTTGGGGATGCATAAAAATTCAAAATAATTTGGCTGAAATTTAGGTATAAATGCCCAAAAGTGAAACCCTCCAACCATCAAACCCATTCAAACCATCAAACCTCTTTAATTCTAAACTTGTTCGACGTTGAAAAATATCATTTTTGCCTTATGCCTGCTCTGTTCTTCCAGCCTTTTTTCCCAGAACACCATCGGGGGAAATAAAGTCATCGTGCCGGAAGCGGAAGTGAAGCGCCAAAGCCAGTTTCTGGAAGCAGAAAAGGAACGCCTGCTGGCCCACTACGACAAAGCCATCGACCGTTACGAAAAATTTCTGTACAACAATCCGGAAGTGGACGCCGGCTGGTACGGCCTGGCACGCAGTTTTGCGGCCAAAGAGGACTATGTAAAAGCACAGGACGCGATTGAAAAAGCCATTGTAAAATCGCCTGACAACCAATGGTACCGAATTTTCCAAGCCGATCTTTTTGGCAAAACAGGCAGGCATAAAGACGCTATCACCGTGTACGAAACGCTGACGAAACGTTGGCCCGACAACCCGGAATTTTACCGGCAACTCGCTTACCTCTATGTACTCAATAAGGACCCGAAAGCGGGACTGAAAGCGCTCGACAAACTCGAACAGATCACCGGATTCAGCGAAGAAACCGCCGATAAAAAACATATCATCTATGTCGGCCTCGGCGACGATAAAAAAGCCGCCGCCGAACTGCTGCGCTTAGCCGATGCCTACCCACGCAAGCCGGAATACCGCCACCGCCTGGCCCGTTTTTACGAAACCATGGGCGATCAGGCCAATGCCCGCCGCGTATATGAAGATATCCTGCGCCGCCACCCCAATGACTCCGTGGCGCAATTAGCGCTGCTGAGCAAGGGTAAAAGCAACTCGGACGCCGCTTACCTGAACTCCCTGAAACCGCTTTTCAGCGATCCCAGAACGCCCATCGACTCCAAAATCAAGGAATTGCTGCCTTATTTTGAAAAATTAGGCGCCAGTCCAGATCCCGCACTGGCTCAAAACCTGCTCGAACTCGGCGCCATCCTCGAAAAAACACATCCCGACGACGCCAAGGCCTGGAGCATTTCCGGCGACCTGCTCTATTACAGCAACCGCCCCACGGAAGCCCTGGAAAAATACCGCCAGTGTATCCGACTCAGCCCGCGCGTGTTCTCCGTCTGGGACAATACGCTGACCATCCTGGCCGAACAAAAAAACTTCGATGAAATGCTGCGCTTCGCCGAACAGGCCATGGACGCATTCCCCAACCAGCCTAAAGCCTATTTCTACTACGGCATCGCAGCCAACCTGAAAGGACAGTACGACGACGCCATCAACCAACTGGAACAGGCCATGCTGATGGTGGGCAGTAACACCGCCCTGCGCCTCGACCTGACGGATCAGATCGGCCTGTCGTTGCTGGGAAAAAAAGAATTCAGCGCCGCCATTACCCGCTACGAACAATCGCTCCCCAAAGGAGGTGAACAACATCCTGGCATCCTGGAACACTACGGCGATGCGCTTTCCCTCAACGGGCAGCATGACCGCGCCATCGAACAGTGGAAAAAAGCGAATACGCTGCGGAAATCGGCCACGCTGGAGCAGAAGATTGCAGCGGGGAAACTGTAACGCGGGTGGTTATCCGTTATCGGTTATTTGTTATCAGGGGTGGTAGCCTTTGGCGTTACGGGTTAGGCTGCCGTCTTAAAACCTGGTAATAGTTTTCTCATAATTACTGCTTTCCAACCACTTATTACCTTATCATGACCGATGCTGTATTAACCATAATTGCTCTGTTGTGCGCCCTTCCAAGTATGTACTTCGTAAAAGTAATTTCGAGGCGAACTGGAATAAGTCAGAACAGAAAGAAACCTGACAGGGATGATATTCTGGATAATCTATCCTGATTTTTCGAGTACACTTTGCCATATCCGGCCGGGCATTTTGAACAGGATTCGCAGAATTTTAAAGGATTCTTCACGCTTTGGGACAGGTGAAAATGCCGGGCGCAGGGCTGGTTGAATCCTGTAAAATCCTGGTTCAGACTTTGCTGCCTACCAATCTCTGCTTTAAGTTTTAAGATAAATTCTATACTTTTGTGAAGCATATTTTCATAATAAGGTATCAAAATGGAACTGCAACATCCAATCTATACCCGGATTACTGTCAATCCTGAAATTTGTTCCGGGAAGCCCTGTATTCGCGGAATGCGTTTCCCCGTGACTACGCTTTTAGGTTATCTGGTCGGTGGTATGAGCATGGAGCAAGTATTGACTGATTTTCCTTTTTTGGAAAATGAAGATATTTTAGAGGCTATCGCATTTGCCGCTTCCACTATGGATGCAACCTATCTGCCGTTGGAGATTGTTCAATCTGCTCGTGCATGAAATTTTTGTTGGACGTAGGTATCAGCCCTCGCTTAGGCCGGTTATTGGAGGAAGCGGGACATACCTTTCGATTTACACCTGATCATTATTCTAACCGGCTTACAGATGCAGAAATCCTCGAAGTCGCTCTTCGAAGTGAGGAGGTAATTATAGCACACGATCTGGACTTTGGCACTCAACTTGCATTTTCAGGAGCCACTGCCCCATCTGTGATAATTTTTCGAATACATCATATAAACCCCGAGTTATTTTTTCAATTGTTAATGACCTGTTGGGAAGGAATTGAAGTTCCACTCAATGAAGGCGCATTGGTTTTAATTGATCAAACAAGTGTTCGCATCAGGTATTTGCCTATACGATAAATATCTTCTTTGACAGGGTCTTTCAGCAAGACTCCACTATGGTAGACTTCCCCAAGCGAGGGGGTGACTGTCAGTCACCCCTTCGCTGCGTTTGCGCTCATTCTGCCGGCCGGGATTTTGAACAGGCGGTAAATTAAAGGATTGTTCCTTTGGGCCCAAGCAGGGTGCGGTCACCCGTCCCCTGGTTACGCTGGCTCCGTTCGGAGGGCCCTGTGCCCTGCATGCACCGAACAGGGTTCGGTGGTACAACAATGGGGCGACGACTCACCCGAGTCGACGCCCCATTGTTGTATTCAAATCATTTTTACCAGTGCCGTATACAGATAACCGATAACAGACAACTGATAACCGCTACATATTCGCAATAATCTCCGAACCAAACTCCGAGCATTTCAGTTTGGTTGCGCCTTTCATCAGGCGTTCGAAGTCGTAAGTCACCCGTTTTTTGCGGATGCTGCGTTCGATACCTTTCACGATCAGTTTGGCGGCTTTGTCCCAGCCGAGGTACTCGAACATCATCACGCCGGACAGGATCACGGAAGAAGGGTTCACCACGTCTTTACCGGCGTATTTCGGCGCGGTGCCGTGCGTGGCTTCAAAAATAGCGTGGCCGGTCAGGTAATTGATGTTGGCGCCCGGCGCGATGCCGATGCCGCCTACTTGTGCAGCCAGTGCGTCGGACAGGTAGTCGCCATTCAGGTTGAGCGTAGCCACCATATCGTATTCCGCAGGGCGGAGCAGGATTTGTTGCAGGAACGCATCGGCAATGCTGTCTTTCACGAGTAATTTACCGGCAGCAAGAGCCTCGGATTGCGCTTTGTTGGCAGCCTCTTCGCCTTTGTCTGCTTTGATTTTGTCGTAGGTAGCCCAGGTGAACACGCGGTCGCCGTATTCGCGTTCGGCCAGTTCGTAACCCCAGTCCTTGAATTTACCTTCCGTAAATTTCATGATATTACCCTTGTGTACCAGCGTCAGCGATTTGCGCTTGTATTTGAAGGCGTGTTCCAGGGCAGCGCGCACAAGGCGTTCGGTGCCTTCTTTGGAAACGGGTTTGATACCGATGCTCGATGTTTTCGGGAAGCGGATTTTATTCACGCCCATTTCATTTTGCAGGAACTGGATCACTTTTTCCACTTCCGGCGTACCGGCCAGGTATTCGATACCGGCATATATGTCTTCCGTGTTTTCGCGGAAAATAATCATGTCGACCAGGCCTGGTTCTTTTACCGGGCTGGGAACGCCTTTGAACCACCGCACCGGACGCACGCAGGCGTACAGGTCGAGTTGCTGGCGCAGGGCTACATTGAGCGAGCGGATACCGCCGCCTACCGGAGTTGTCAGCGGGCCTTTGATCGCTACTTTATATTTGTTGATCACATCCAGCGTTTCGGAGGGAAGCCAGTTGCCTGTTTTGTTGAAGGCTTTTTCGCCGGCCAATACTTCCTGCCACACGATTTTTTTCTTGCCGCCGTATGCTTTTGCAACAGCCGCATCTAATACGCGTACCGAAGCAGCCCAAATATCGGCGCCCGTGCCATCACCTTCGATAAAAGGGATAATCGGGTCGTTGGGTACTTTCAGTTTGCCTTTGCGGATTGTAATTTCTGAACCAGTCATGTTAATATGAGAATTGTATAAATTTGAAAATTCGGTGTACTTTTCAAAAGAGGGGCGAAGGTAGGAACCTGTTGGTAAAAAACAGGAGGAATTTATGGCAAAAATGGCATATTTTCAGGAAAATGAAGCGGTGACACCTGCTCATGCGTCGAGGTGTCATCTGCGAGGCACGAGCAGGTGACATCTCGACGCTGCAAACGATGTTTCCATGACCCGCCTTGAGATGTCACCTGCTCGTGCCTCGCAGATGACACCTCAAGGCTTACGCAGATAAGCAATCACCTGCTCCGTCGCGCCCCGGTTTTCTTCCAGATACTTGCGCACCGCCCGGGAGGCATTTTTATAAAAACCGGGATCCTGCAATTGCAGCAACACTGCCGACAATTCATCCGCATTGCGCACCACAAACGCGCCGCCCCGCGCAACAAATTGCCGCGCCTCCTCAAAACGCTCGTATTTCGGCCCGAAAATGACCGGAAGTCCAAACGCCGCAGGCTCCAGGGTATTGTGGATGCCCTTTCCCAGACCGCCGCCGATGTACGCAATATGGCCGTAGCGGTACAAGGTATTTAACAGACCTATGTTGTCGATAATCAGCACTTTAGCCTGTCCGGCATCGGCAGTATTTGCCTGAGAATACGTCAAAACTTCACCCGGTTTTTCGGACGGACAGGCAGCCAACAAGCGCTCCACCGATCCAGGAGAGGGTCGTGCGGCGCAAACACCCATTTCATCTCTTCAAAAGCGTCGGAACGCATTACTTCTGTCAAAATGGCTTCATCGGGCGACCAAGTGCTGCCTGCAATAAGTAAAGGAATGGATTCACCGGTAACCGGGCTTTTTTGAAACGCATCCAGAACGATATTTCCCGGCGCCTGTTGCGCTATGCTCAACACCCTGTCCACCCGTGTATCGCCTGCTAATGCTAACATTTTGAAAACCAATCCTTTGTAGCATTCCGGCGGATGCCTCGTTTTGTACAAAAAAATGGGTAAAACAGCCCAGCATGCGTCGCCAGAAAGCGCCGTACCATTGAAAAAACGGTTGTGTTTGGCGAAACAAGGCCGATACCAGCAAAACAGGTACACCGCGTTTTTTCAGTTCAAACAGGTAATTGGCCCAAAACTCGTATTTCACAAAAACAGCCACATCGGGGCGTATTAAATCTAAAAAATCGGCTGCATTGCGGCGCGTATCGGCGGGTAAATAACACACCAGATCGGCATGCGGGTAATTTTTCCTGATTTCAAAACCTGAGGGAGAAAAAAAAGTCAGCACAATCCGCCAGCCGGGAAACTGTTCCCGGACGGCCTCGATGACCGGCCTGCCCTGCTCGAACTCGCCCAGCGAAGCAGCGTGAATCCAGAACGTGCGGCCCTGTTCCAGGGGAGCAAATGCCGCCTTAGACAAGTCGCTGCGCCAATGTCTGCGACCTGCTATCCAAAGTTTTGCTTTCGGGTCGAAAAAAGCGGCTACATGGGTTATCAGCACAAAAACCCGGATGGCTAAGTCGTATAAGTAGGTGTACAAAATTGGTTTTGATTAAATTCTTTGTAAATGCCTGATTATCAACACTGATAACCAATAACTGATAACAGATAACTAAATGCGCAGCATCAATAAAAAACCTCTTTGGCATTGCCGATGTAAAAGGGAAGCGTCCAGACCGCGCGGACGCCGAAGCGCAGGTCGACGCGTTTCTGGTCGAGTTTGCGCATGTCGTTGAAGTCCCAGTCGCGGCGGGTATTGGTAAAAGCCTGTCCGAATTCAAAACCCAGAATCCAGTTAGCGCGGCGGTTTTCGGCGAGGTGTTGCCATCCGATAAATTGCTGGATACCCAGTCCGCCGGTCAGCCGGTCATAGCCTTTGATGTAATCGCCGGTCAGTTGTGCCACGGAGCTGTTGTCGTCCTGGATGCGTATTTTATGCATTGACCAACCGGCGCAGAGCGTCAGTCGGATGCCGCTTCGTTTTTTACTAAAGGTAAAAATTTTACCCACCAATGCGCCGGTGTACAGGCCGCGTTGCCGTAAAACGACGGAAGCGATGGCGCGGTCATTGCCGATGATATCGCCTTCCGGGGTGCGCAGAATCGCCAGCGGATCTTCTTTTACCTCATTGGCATAAAAAAAATGGCCCTCCAACCCAAGGATAAAATTGTTTTTTGTCAAAAATTCCGCACCCAGACCGGCGCTGAAAGCCGGGCGGAACCGATCCGACAAATCGCCGCCGGGCAGGTGATAACCAAAAAGTAAATGCGTCAAAATCGCTTTACCTTTGCTGTTGCCTTCCGGCTGGGCCGGGTGTTCCCGGAATTTTTGGGCGTTCATCTGATGTGCGCCCAACACAATGAGTAGGAGGTAAATATATTTTTTCATAAACATTTTATTTATGGTCCTTTGACTTGAAAGCCGCAGCGCAGCGGTAATATTTGTAGAAGTGGTGTGGGTCCCGCCCCCCCACCGTTTCCAAATCCCCCCCCCCCCCTCCTTTTCCTGACCCCCTATTTTTACCTCTTACCCCCCGCCCTACGGGTGGCACACCAACCCCCCCCCCTCCATAAAAAAAACATTTAAAGGTGGCTAAACATAAATTCAACAATCGCGGGCAAAAGTAACGCCTTCCGGCCCATCTCCGCTTCCTGTATGGCTGAAATACGCGACGTAGTGAGCGAATCCTGCCTCCTGACTTCCGAATCGGCGCTCCGGGAACACGGACACGACGAAACGGAGGACTTGCTTTACCTGCCTGAAGCAGTCGCCTTGCCCGGTTCGACCGCCGAAGTGAGCGCGCTGATGAAAATCTGCTACCGGGAACGTATTCCGGTCACCGTGCGTGGCGGCGGCTCCGGTCTCGCCGGCGGCGCATTGCCTGTCAAAGGCGGGCTGGTGATTTCCATGAAACGATTCGACCGGATTTTGCACATCGACGAGCGCAATTTCCAGGTGAGCACCCAGCCGGGCGTCGTCACCGAAACCTTGCAGAACACCCTGAAAGAAATGGGTTTATTCTATCCGCCTGATCCGTCGAGCCGCGGCTGGTCATTCATCGGCGGCAATGTCAGCACCAATGCCGGCGGCCCCAAAGCAGTCAAATACGGGGTAGTGAAAGACCATGTACTCAACCTGGAAGTGGTGCTGCCCAATGGCGAAATCATCTGGACAGGTTCCAATACTCTCAAAAATTCGACGGGTTACAACCTCACTCAACTGCTGGTCGGCAGCGAAGGCACCCTGGGCGTGGTGACACAAATTGTGCTCAAACTCCAGCCCTACCCTACCCATAATCTATTGATGCTGGTGCCTTTTCACTCCGCAGAAAGCGCCTGCGCAGCCGTGGCGGCTATTTTCCAGTCGGGCGTGACGCCTTCCGGGCTGGAATTTATGGAACGCAACGCCATCGACTGGGCCGTGCGCTATGTCGGCGAAACGCCCGTGCCAATCCGGGAAGAAGATGCAGCCCACCTGCTTATCGAGGTGGACGGTTTTCATATAGACAGTTTATACGCTGATTGTGAAACGATTACAACGGTACTGGAGCGATACGACTGCGGGGAAATCTTTTTGCCGACGATGAAACCACGAAAACCGCGCTGTGGAAACTGCGCCGCAACGTTGGCCAGGCCGTGAAAAGCAATTCCATTTACAAGGAAGAAGATACGGTGGTACCCCGGGCGGAATTGCCGTTTTTGCTACAAAAAGTAAAGGAAACCGGCAGTAAATACGGCTTTGAATCGGTTTGTTACGGCCATGCCGGCGATGGTAACCTGCACGTTAATATCCTGCGTGGCGACCTGAGCGAGGAAGCCTGGAATATCGGCGTCACCAAAGGAATCCGGGAGATTTTCAAGTACGTAAAAAGTGTGGGCGGCACTATTTCCGGCGAACACGGCATTGGGCTGGTACAACGCCCTTACTTAGATATTGTATTTTCAAAAACGGAAATGAAACTGATGCGCCAGATCAAAAAGGTGTTTGATCCGAAGGGGATTTTGAACCCGGGAAAGATTCTTTAGAAGTGAGAAGAGAGAGGTGAGAAGTGAGATATATCCCGTTTGGCCGCTCTTTTGGTTTTTGATTTGGTTTTCAGGCCTGTGAGTCTGTAGAGTGAGTCGTTTCATTAGAAGAAAGAATTGTCAATTCCTTTAAACGAGAGATGCCACTCACTACCTCTACTCACAAATACAATTACAGGCCTGAAAAACGATACTCAAAACCGCCGAGCGGCCAAACGGGATATATCTCACTTCTCACTTCTCACCTCTCACCTCTAAAAAAGCCCTTCCACCTTTTTTGGTCCTCTCATTGCTACGTCCGGCATCCTTTCCCCAAAAACCTCTGCGCAAAAGGCCGCCAGATCGGGCGCCAGGAGGTTATCCGGTTCGTGGGTGAAAAAATAAGCCGCGTGCAGGCCGGCGTCAAACCACTGATCCAGGCGCCCCGACCAGTCCCGGATGCGCGCATAATCCGTTGAATGTAAACCATTTCCAACAAAACGGATCAGCACCTGCCGGTTGGTCAGACGCATGTGACACACGTCGCGACGGCCCGCCACATCCGTAATGACCGTGGCAACATGGCGCTCCTGCAACAATTGGTAAAACATCTCCGCCGCCACGGTCGGCTGAAAAAAAGAAGGGTGCCGCACTTCTACCGCCAAGGGAACGCGGCGATCAAAAACATCCAGAAAGCGCTCCAGCATCGGCAGGTCGTGGGTGCTGAAATGCGGTGGCAATTGCAAAAAGCAGCAACCCATTTGTTCCTCCAGGCCGGCAATGACTTCACAAAAAAGTGGAATCAAACCCGAGGCCAGCCCCAGGTCGCGGGCATGACTGATCGTCTGCGGTATCTTGGGGCAATACCTGAAATCGGCGGGCACTTCCTCGCGCCAGCGCGCTACCATGGCCGTATCCGGTATGCGGTAATGTGTGGTATTGTGTTCGATGGTGTTGAATTGCGTCCCGTAATGGCGCAAAAAATCCTTGTCCTTCGCGCCGAACGGGTACCAGCGGCCTACCCAGGGTTTCATATTGTAACCCGTCGCGCCGAGGTACAAACGCTGCTGTGCCGGTGGAACCAGCGCGGCCAATACTTCTGCATTCGGAGCAGGCTCCGGCGGCAAGGTGAAGTCGACCTTTTCGACGGAAGGGAGTTTGCCAAAATCCATTTTTGTTGTGTTTGGTGTATGGTGTTTGGTGTTTGGGGGTGCTTCGCCTTTGGCATCTCAACCAAAGTCCACATTTTATGTTTAACAAATCAAATAAAAGTCGCTTTGAACCTTAAACAACTATTCACATATTGAAGCAATTTTTTCTTCCTTCACCCGAGTACTCAAGAGCAACGCCTCTCACTTCTCACTTCTCACCTCTCACTTCTAAAAAATGTTTCTCTATTCTCTAAAACGCGTCCAGCGCCTGCCCATTTCACTCGAACAGGCCTGGGATTTTTTCTCCTCCCCGCTCAATCTGAGCAAAATAACGCCCGAATATATGCAGTTCACGGTCACATCCGACCCTGAATTATTGAAACAAATGTATACCGGACAGATCATTACTTACACCGTCAGGCCTGTGCTTAATATTCCGCTGTTCTGGATGACGGAAATCAAACACGTGGAACCGGGCGTGTTTTTTGTAGATGAGCAGCGCATCGGGCCTTATGCCATCTGGCACCACCAGCACCATTTTAAAGCCATTCCGGGCGGGGTGGAGATGACCGATCTGGTGCATTACAAATTGCCGCTGGGGCCGCTCGGCGCTTTGGCCAAATGGCTGTTTGTCGGTCGGCAATTAGATGGTATTTTTGACTATCGCTGGAAAAAATTAGAACAACTGTTTGGCAGCATTTCTGAAAACAAAGTACACGAAACTACAGCCGCCTGAGAAGAAAATTCGGCCGTTGGGATGCTTGCTCAAAAATACCCTACTTTTGCCCGCCTTTTTGGCTGTGACCGAAAAGTGTTCTATCCATCCGTTCAACAAATTAACAAATTAACGTAAAAATGGCAACGACGGCAGATATCCGAAACGGCCTGTGCATCGAACTCAACAACGACATTCTGAAGATCATTGATTTTCAGAAATTTCAGGTCGGTCGTGGCAGTGGCAAGGTATGGACTAAATTAAAAAGCGCAACTACCGGCAAAGTAGTGGAGCACACTTTTCAGAGTGGACATAATATTACAGAAGTGCGGGTGGAACGCCGCAAATTCCAATATCTTTACCCGGAAGATGGCGGCTATCAGTTGATGAACCAGGAAACCTACGACCAGATTTCCGTACCGGAAGAGATGATTGACAATGGTAAATTCCTGAAAGAAGGCGATGTGGTGGATGTGCTTTTCCATGCGCAAAAAGAAATGCTCATTTCGGTGGAATTACCTCAGAATGTCATCCTCAAAATTACTTATGCCGAACCCGGCGTGCGGGGCGATACCGCTACCAACACGCTCAAACCGGCAACCGTGGAAACAGGTGCGGAAGTACGCGTTCCGCTGTTCTGCGAAGAAGGCGATCTGATCAAAATTGATACGGCTACGGGCGCTTATATTGAGCGTGTCAAAAAATAAATCAAATTTGTTTTTTTTGCAGTTGTAAAACAATCTTTCGACATGGATTTCAACCAGATACAAGAACTTATTCGGATGGTGAGCAAGCACAAGCTCTCCGAATTTTCCCTGAAAGAAGGGGATTTCAAACTCGTTATCCGCAACCAGGTAGCTGGTACCGAAACGGTCGTGGGCGCTGCTCCTGTGGCCGCACCGGTTCAACAACCGGTCGTAACGATGGCGGCCCCGGCAGCAGCACCCGCCAAAACAGACGCTGCCCCCGCCGGCACCCGCAGCCGCAGACGAGGACAACAACCCCCGTTACAAACAAATCAAATCGCCGATGGTGGGTACCTTCTACCGCAGCTCCGGCCCGGACAAAGGCCCCTTTGTAAAAGTGGGCGACACGGTAGAAGTCGGTTCCAAAGTCTGCATCATCGAAGCAATGAAACTGTTCAACGAGATTGAATCCGAGTTGAAAGGTAAAATCCTGAAGGTGCTGGTGGAAGACGCCACACCGGTGGAATACGACCAGCCCCTGTTCCTCATTGACCCGAGTTAGAAGTGAGAAAGTGAGAGGTGAGAGGTGAGAGCACACGTAGATTTCACCTTCATACTCAAGGGCTGATAAAAAGCTTTGTGTTTTTTGTCTTGCCAACTTAATTCAGCCGAAATTAGTTTACGTTATTTTATGTGCAAATCCTTGATTATCAGCACTAATAACTGATAACTAATAACTGATAACTATCTATGTTTAAAAAAATACTTATAGCAAATCGTGGGGAAATTGCCTTGCGCGTCATTCGCACCTGCAAGGAAATGGGCATCAAGACAGTGGCCGTCTACTCCACTGCCGACCGCGACAGCCTGCATGTTCGTTTTGCAGATGAAGCGGTTTGTATCGGCCCGCCTGCGTCCTCCGAAAGCTACCTCAATGTGCCGCGCATCATGGCTGCCGTTGAAATTACCGACGCCGACGCCATCCACCCTGGCTACGGTTTTCTGTCGGAAAATGCCAATTTTGCTGAAATCTGTAAAGAATACGGCGTGAAATTCATCGGCCCGACCCCGGATCAGATCCGGGCGATGGGCGATAAAATCACCGCCAAAGAAACGATGCTGAAAGCCGGCGTACCTTGCGTACCCGGCACAGAAGGGCTGCTGGCCGATGTAAAGTCGGGTATCAAACTCGCCAGTGAAATCGGCTATCCGGTCATCCTGAAAGCCACCGCAGGCGGCGGCGGCAAAGGGATGCGCATCGTCTGGAAAGCGGATGATTTTGAAAACCAATGGGATGCGGCGCGCCGTGAAGCCAAGGCTTCGTTCAGCAACGACGGCATCTACATGGAAAAATATATCGAGGAACCCCGCCACATCGAAATCCAGGTCGCCGGCGACCAACTCGGCCGCGCCTGCCACCTCTCCGAACGCGACTGCTCCATCCAGCGCCGCCACCAGAAATTGGTCGAAGAAAGCCCTTCTCCGTTTATGACGCCCGAATTGCGCGAAAAAATGGGTGAAGCGGCCATCAAAGCCTGCAACGCCATCAGTTACGAAGGCGTCGGCACCATCGAATTCCTCGTGGACAAATACCGCAATTTCTATTTTATGGAAATGAATACGCGGATTCAGGTGGAACACACGGTGACGGAGGAAGTGATTGATTTTGACCTGATTAAGGAGCAAATCAAAATCGCCGCCGGTCACCCGATCTCGGGCCGCAACTACTTCCCCGAAATGCACGCCATCGAATGCCGCATCAACGCGGAAGACCCTTTCAATGACTTCCGCCCCAGCCCCGGCAAAATCACCTCGTTCCACTCGCCGAAAGGACACGGGGTGCGCGTGGATACGCATGTTTATGCCGGCTACACCATTCCGCCGTACTACGATTCCATGATCGCCAAACTGATCGTGCGCGCCCGTACCCGCGACGAGGCCATCCTGAAAATGGAACGCGCACTCGATGAATTTGTAATCGAAGGCATCAAAACAACGGTGCCTTTTCACCAGCGGCTCATGCGCAACCAGGATTTCCTAGACGGCAATTTCCACACGGGATTTTTGAATAACTGGGATTTTAAGAGTGTGGAGTTGTGATCTAGGTTGATGAGGGTTGATAAGGTTGATGAAGGTTGATAATAGCCACTTGAAAGGTGGTGCCGACAACAGTTTTGAAGCCTAATACAAAACAGGAAGTCCGAATTTTTCCGGGAGGAAAGGTTCGGACTTTTTTTGTTTTGCATCAAAATGGAACTGCAATTATGCCATTTTAGCGATATAGCCGAACATTCAATAGTCATACCAAGCAAATGTATCATGCAGAGGCGTAGGCGAAGCATCTGTGGGAGAAATTTCATATTAGGCTACGCCCTCAGATGCTTTGGCTACGCCTCTTTTGGCGACATACCGAGCATGAAGCACTCATATTCAATTATTAAAAATGTAATTGTAGTACAAGTCAAGAAAATCGCAGGGTGACGGCTGGGTACTTTTGAGCCACCAATATTGTGGTCATCATAAAAAAAGTCCATGAAAAAGAAACACATTTATCTGTTCATCACCCTTTTGTGCACATTTGAATTGTCTGCGCAACAAAACGCGCAACCACAACAGAATACCCGCAAAAACAGTGTGTATTTCCAGGGGGCTTATTTAAGGTCTCGCGGTATTGAAGGCGCTCCCCTTGAGTTTCTCGCGTACGGATTTGCCGCCCTCACGTATGAGCGTTTATGGATACAAAAACAGCATTTTATGGCAAGCCTGGCAGCCGGATTTACCCCGCCCATCAACGCCGAGGTAAAGTTTGCCTATCACCTCGGCCCCAAGTTATATGTTGGAAAAGGACGCAACTGGCTTTCCCTGGATGTGCGATATTGCGGTATTTTCAGCAAACATACCCGCTCCTATCTACCCAAAGGGGAGATCGAGTCCCTTTCCTCGCATGGCCAATATGTCGGGCTTGGCTACTACCTGAGGGGCAAGCGTGGTTTTTACTTTAACCCCGCACTGATCCTTTGCCAGGATAACTATGATCGAAACAAGCCAAATTTGTACGGCGGGCTGAACGTATGCCTGGGGTATAGTTTTTAATGCGCCCAACCGGCCCCATATCGAGCCGCCACGGGCCGCTGTTGGCGTCCTCGCCAACAGCAGTTTATCACAAATGCCGGATATAAGAACAGTTTATGTGAGCACCCGGGCAGTATGCCCCCTGCTTTTCGTCTTTGCGCTGAAATTACAACGGGGTTGCTGTTGGCGGGGACGCCAACAGCGGCGAGGGGCGCATCTTCTTTGTTTGCCGGCAACAGCCCCGCGGGATGACCGGCACGCGGCGCCGGCGACGCGCCAGCGCCGCTCGGGTTGGGGGCGCCGAGGCAGGGGTAAGGGAGCAGAGGGAAGGGGCGGGGGTTTGGGGGGGGGTACGGGGCGGGCCCGCGCGGCGGGGGGCGGGCCGGCGGGCCGGGTCGGGGGAGCGGGGCGGGGGGGGGGGCGAGACCTGGGGGGGAGGAAAAGTTTCCGCCCTGGGCGCCGCCAACAAGCCCCCCCCCTCCTCGCCCGCCACGCCGCGGGCCCTGGGGCGGGCCGCGGGCGCGCGACCGGCGACCAAAACAGTGCCGCGGGGGGGCCGGGGAGCAGTAAGCGGGGGATCAAGGGGGGCAGCGCCGCCTCGGGGGGGGCTTTCCGGGGCTCCGGAAACGGCAACCGGAGAAAAAATCCCGCGCGCTCGCCCGGCGGTTTTGGGGGGGGGGCCCCGACAGGCGAAAAGATATATTGTGCCGCTAATCCGAGAGTACTAACTCCATCGAGTAATTATACTTGCCCCAGTATTTCTCTTGGGCCGCTGTTCTTTAATACCCGGTTCCATTTACCCCTACATAGAACCAACTGTTTTCATTCGTCTCACTGGGGATTGTTTCCCAATGAAGGGCAATAGGTAAAACCCGTTTTTTTCTTTTTCGAGCCTTTTTCGGTATAGCGATATTCATATTTGTTGGATTCGATCAGCAACCATTCAACCGCAACAGCCAACCCCTGTTTTGGTATACAGATATTTAGTTTACTCAAGTCGATCTCAGTAAATGTTTTTCCTTTCGGGCCGCACCCAGTATATTTTTATCGTACAGGTAGTCTTGAGGTGCGCCATCCGGCGCAACGGAATAGAGTCGAATATTAAAAACCGCGCGCCTTATATCGCTATTTGTCAGCACCTTGACCTTATGCAAAAAAGGAGTTTCCATATACAGCGGTTCATACGGAAAATACCTTGCAAAAATACAGGGTTTCCGATTTCCTGCTCCAAAATAGTAATTAATGCGGCCTTTTATAACTGCCGGTACTCCGTATAGTAGTCCTTTTCCGAGGAGCGATGATAACTTCGGCCAATTCGATACTCTGCGGAACCAGGTAAATTGTGTCGCGAAATTCAGAAAAGGGCAGCGTTTTCGGCTTATAACCCAAGGCATTAAATATCAGAGCGTATTTCGAATCAAAGGCGGGAAGGCTGAACCGGCCGTTCTCATCAGAACTGGTTCCCAGACCTTCCTGCACAACCCAAATATTGATGTAGGGTACAGGTTGGTGATCCAAGCTGTCCAGTACGAGGCCGGTAATCTGGGCTGAAAGACAGGGGGTAAAACATAAAAATGCAGCAAATAGCAAGTTGTGTTTCATGATTAAAACGGTTTCAAAACGACTGACGGTAATTCTCGCCATGGCTATGATCTTTTGACCTGCCATAAACGTACAGCACAACGCAGCGATTCCCCTCCCAAAACAAAAGGGTTCATAAAGATCGACGCCCCCACCCTTCCGAGCAGCCTCATCAACCTTTATAAACCCTCATCAACCTTCATCAACCGCAAAAAAAGTGGTCCCGACGGGAATCGAACCCATATCTAAAGTTTAGGAAACTCCAATTCTATCCATTGAACTACGGGACCGGTAAGGCTGCAAAATTACTGCATTTTTTCATTTCCGCCCCGAATTCCCCTGCTTCCCAACTCAATAATTTGCAGATTGCTGATTGTGCCGGCGTCGAGGCTGAACCGGACGAGGGTTTTCACCTTGTGCCAGCCTTCGTTGCCGCAGGCGCCCGGATTGATGTGCAGGAAATCGAGTTTTTTATCGGGCATCACTTTCAGGATATGCGAATGCCCGCTGATGAAAATGCCTTTATGCGGCGGATCTTCTTCCAGCAGTTTTCGCACGCGTGGTTCGTAACGGCCCGGATAACCGCCGATATGGGTCATAAAAACCGGCACGCCTTCGCACTCAAAACGCAGATCGAGCGGCATTTCAGCCCTGATTTTGGCGCCGTCGATATTGCCGTACACGCCGCGCAGGGGTTTGAAAGCCCGCAACTGATCCACCAGTTCGATGGTGCCGAAGTCGCCCGCATGCCATATTTCGTCGCATTCCTCAAAGTGGTCGAATACCCTGGGATCGAGGAAGGAATGGGTGTCGGAGAGAAGGCCAATCCTCATTAGAAGTGAGAAGTGAGAGGTGAGAAGTGAGAGAATCATCCCGTTTGGGATAAGTGGTATCTTGGCAGACGTGTTTCAGGCTTTGTGTTCAATAGATAAAGGTCAATTGCTTTTGGTGTTGCTGGCCAAGGGCGGAGCGGTGTAATCTACGCATCTCACTTCTCGCCTCTCACTTCTCACTTCTTGTTACGCTTCTCACTTCTTCAAAAAGAACAAATACACCGGCAAGTGGTCGCTGTATCCATTGATAAAAATATCACCGACGTAGGTTCGGAAAGGGTATCCCCGGAAAGCGCCTTCCGTTTGCAGGAGCCAGGGCTGGCGGTACACCATCGCCTTGTACAGTTGCCAGCCGGATACTTTTTTATTGACCAGCGCTTTGGACACTACCACCTGGTCGAACAGGCTCCAGGCGTCGCGATAGGCCATGGTACCGTTGCCACCCTTGAACATATCGTACATGGGGTTGTAAAACTCCTCGTTGGTCACATCGTCGGCTTTGCCTTTGGCGCCCAGCACTTTCGTCAGGCTTTTGTCGGTCGGGTCGTCGTTGAGGTCGCCCATGACAATGATTTTAGCATCGGGATTCACCGTGCGCAGGCTGTCGGATACCTGGCGGCACACAGCGGCGGCGGCGGCGCGCATCCAGGCGGAACCCGATTCGCCGCCCCTGCGGGATGGCCAGTGGCCCACCATGACGTGGATTGGTTCGCCGTCGAACAAGCCGGCTACGTACAAAATATCGCGGGTGAAATCGGAAACGCCGGTTTTAGGATCGGTCAGAACAACAGGCACAGCCCTGCTGCCCAATACCTGGAAATATTTGGGCTGGTACAACAGTCCGCAGTCGATACCGCGCTCGTCGGGCGAGTCGAAATGTACAATCTGGTAATTGCGGGCCTTTAAATCGGGTTGCGCTACCAGGTCTTCCAATACTTTCCGATTTTCCACTTCCGCCACACCGAGGATTGCAACGCCGTCGGGGGTAAGTTCCACGGCCAGTTGGCTGATGACTTTCGACATATTTGCCATTTTGGAAATATATTTTTCCGTATTCCAGAGCAGCCGGCCATTGGGCAGAAAATCTGCGTCGTTGGTCGTCGGCGAATCGATGGTATCAAAGAGGTTTTCCAGGTTGTAGAACCCGATGGAGCCTACTTTGTAGTCTTTTTGAGCAGACAACACAGCGGGCAGGAAGCAAAAAAGGAAGAGGAAGTGGCGTAGTTGAAAATTCATAGGTAGGGCAGCGAACAAGATGTGAGGTGTCAATTTTCCAAAAAAGTTAAAACGGAATGCAAAGGAACACCGTTTCGGCGGTAAAAAAGCGGCGCTTTGCAATAAATTAACATGGCCGTACAACGCTTTGGAAGAGCGCCTTAACCTACCTTTGCAGCGTTTTTTCAAAAGCACCTCGTCGCCCCCCGCCTTCCTGACCTGCAACCATTTTTCAATTTTCAACCTGAATGATTCAAAAAGTTCTTTTACCCTGTCTGATTTTGCTGTTTGCACAGGCGCTTTCCGCCCAGAATATTCGACTGCGCGGCAAAGTAACGGATGCCGAAAACTCCGCTCCGTTGTCTGATGCGTCTGTGGTTCTGAGTACAACGGGCAAACTCGCCGCTACCGGCGCCGATGGCCGTTTTGTGCTGGAGGGGCTGACGCTCGGAAAGTTCACACTTGTGATCACGCACGCCGGATTTCAACCGTTTGAAAAGGAAGTAACCATCAAAGACATCAACCCTGTGTTGGAGTATTCGCTCGTCCGCGATCCGGCAGCCGCCACAAATCCATTGTCAAATCCGACGGATATTCCGACTGTTTCGCTGGAAGAAGCCGATGCAGAAACGGATGGCGCGAGCGAAGTAGCCAATGTGCTGAATGCCAGCCGCGATGTTTTCCAGCAAGTTTCCGGTTTCGGCTGGAGTACTTTCCGTTTTCGCGAACGCGGCTACGACGGCGCTTTTTTCCAGACCTTCGTGAACGGCGTTCCGTTCAATGACCTCGAAACGGGCTTTACGGCTTATGGCGAATTGGGCGGCCTCAACGATGTCGTCCGCCTGCGCAGCAGCTCGGTCGGCCTGGATGCTTCGGAATTTTCTTTCGGCGGCATCGGCGGCGCTACCCTGATCGACACCCGCGCCAGCAGTCAGCGCAAACAAATCCGCGTTTCCTACGCCAGTAGCAACCGCCTTTACCGCAACCGCGTGATGGCAACCATGAGCACCGGCCTGATGCCGGGCGGCTGGGCAGTAAGCCTTTCCGGCAGCCACCGCTGGTCGCAGGAAGGTTACGTGGAAGGCTCCTTTATGGATGCCTGGGCATATTTTATGAGCGTCGACAAAAAATTTAACGACAAACACAGCCTGAACCTGACTTTCTTCGGCGCACCGACCAAACGCGGACGCAGCGCAGATTCTTTCCAGGAAATGTTCGACCTCAGCGGTTCCAATTACTACAACCCGCTCTGGGGCTACTGGAACGGCGAAAAACGCAATGCCTCCGTCACCTACAACCACCAGCCTACCGCCGTTTTACGCTACGACTGGAACCCGTCCATTAACACCAGCGTGATGGCTACGGTGTACGGCCAAAAAGGACGCAGCGATTTCGGGCGCCTCAACTTTATCAACGGCCGCAACCCGAACCCGGATTTCAACCGCCGCTTGCCGAGCAGCCTCGAAGACTCCACCATGATCGCGCTGCAGGCCGAACTGCTGCGCACCGATGAAGACGCCCGGCAGATCAACTGGGCGGGATTGTACGAATCCAACCAATACAATACCGTGACGGTAGAAGATGCTGACGGACGGATTGGCAACAGCATCACGGGTAAAAATTCGATTTATATACTTGAAACGCAACGCTCTGACAACACCGAAACGGGCGCCAATATCATTGTCAACCACACGATCAATCCGCGGCTGACCCTCAACGGCGGCGGCCAGTACCAGTGGTACCGCGGTGAAAACTACAAAGTAGTGGATGACCTGCTGGGCGGTGATTTCTGGACAGACTGGGACTTCTTCGGCAATTTTGACGGACAAACCAACCCGCTTGCCCGCAACAGCGACCTTCAGGTGCCCAACAACGTGGTAGGAGAAGGCGATGTTTTCGGTTACAATTACAATGAAAATATCAGCAAGGTCAACGGCTGGGCGCAGTTGCAATATTCCCTGTCAAAATTCCAGTTTTTTGCTGCTGTGGAAGGCGGCCAGACACAGATGTCCCGCACCGGCTTTATGCAAAGCGGTCGTTTCCCGAATAACTCACTGGGAGAATCCGACAAGGTCAATTTCACGACCTACAGCGTAAAAGGTGGACTTACCTGGAAACTGAACGGTCGTAACTATTTCTATGTCAACGGCTTATACGGTACGCGCGCGCCGCTGTACCGCAATACGTTCGTGTCGCCCCGCACCCGCGACCTGGTGGTGCCCAATATTGAAGTTTCCAACATACAAAGTATAGAAGGCGGCTACCTGTTGCGTTCGCCAAAACTGAAGGCGCGTTTCACGGCTTACCTGACCGACTTCAAGAATGAAACGGAGAACATTTTTGCCAGCGCCTGGTCGGTAGGCCGCGTGTTGGGCGAACTGGACCTCGGTTCGCTGGGCTTCGGCGACGACGACACTTCGCTGGAGCAGCCTATTTTCTTCGGCGCAACCATTTTGCAGGGCGTCGATCGCCGCCACGCCGGTATCGAAGCAGCCATCGAGGCCAAACCGTTGCCAAGTTGGGTGTTTACTGCCGCTACAAATCTGGGCAAATACATTTACACCAACCGTCCGAAACTGATGTTCTCCCTGGACAACGGCACGGAAGCCGTTCCGATCATCGACGCGGGTATCGTGTACCAGGAAAATTTCTACGTGCCGCGTACGCCACAGACGACTGGTTCTTTCAGTATTCGCCACGAAGGCAAAGACTTCTGGTTTGCATCGCTGACGTTGAACTACGCTGCCGATTCCTGGTTCGAATTCGACCGCGTGCGCCGCACTTCCCGTTTTGTGAGCGGTCTCACGCCGGACATGCCGATCTGGAATACGATTGTTGACCAGCAAAAAGCGCCGGCTGCTTACACGCTCGACTTTTTCGGCGGTAAATCCTGGCGCATCCTGCGCGGGAAAAATGCGTATTTTGTTGCCCTCAACCTGGGTGTCAACAATATTCTGAACAACCAGGAAATTGTGATTTCCGGTCGCGACGCCTACCGGAATGCCTTCCGTAACGAGGTGGCCGATCCGCGTTTCTACACCAATGAAGTGTTGTACGCCTTTGGAACGAACTATTTCGCCAGCGTTACACTGCGCATGCAATAATGAGTGAGTAGTGAGTAGTGAGTGGCATCCAGGTTGAAAAATTGAATAATTTACTTCAACCTGGATGCCACTCACTCACGATTCACTACTCACGATTCACGACTCACAAACAAAACATTGATTTTCAAATAACAAGACTATGTTTTTTGCAAAAAATAAATCTCGCTTTTTTGCTGCTTTTGCAGCCCTTACCTTAGCCATCGGCATCTCGGCCTGCGTCAAAACCGAATTCGACGAACCACCGGTAGGTGGCGAACCGGTCACGCTGACGCCCAATAAAACCATCGCGGAACTGAAAGCGCTGCACATGACGGCGGGCGGTTTCGACAAAATCACCGAAGACATCATTATCGGCGGCGAAGTGGTTATGGACGACCAATCCGGCAACTACTACAAAACCATCGTGATCCAGGATGCATCGGGCGGTATCGAAGTGAAATTCAACGACGGATTCCTGTTTCAGGAATACCCGCTGGGCCGCACGATCTACATCCGTTGCAAAGACCTGATTCTGGCGGATTATAACAACCTGACGCAACTCATCGGCAGCACCGTGGAAGAAAACGGACAACTGAGCGACGTGGGTCTCACGGAAGCACAGGCACGCTCGAAAGTGGTCAAAGGCCCTTTCAGCACTACCCCGATTGCTCCGAGAGTATTGACGATCAGCGAATTGGGACCTCAACACATCAGCACCTTTATCCGTATCAACGACGTACAATTCGCCAAAGCGGATACGGCCAAAACCTTCGCCGATCCGGTGACGCAATTCAGCCTGAACCGCACCGTGGAGAATTGCAGCCAACTGCAATTACTTGTCCGCACCAGCGGTTTCGCCGATTTCGCCGGCAAAAAAACGCCGACCGGAAAAGGTTACGTGGAAGGTGTGCTCAATGTTTTCGGCACCACTTATCAACTGGCTTTGCGCGATGAAAAAGGCGCGGTGATGACCGATATCCGCTGCGGCGCCAGCACCGGCACAGAAACGCAAATGGACATCAGTGCCGTACGCAGCATCTTCACCGGTACGACCACCAGCGCTCCGGCCAACCGCAAGATCAAAGGCATGGTCATTTCAGACCGCTTAGGCAAAAACCTGAACAACCGCAACTTGTACCTCCAGGACGGCACCGCAGGTATCGTGGTGCGTTTCGACGCGGAACATTTTTTCAACCTCGGCGACGAGATCGAAGTGATTATTTCAGATCAGGAAATCAGCGAGTTCAATAAATTGCTGCAATTGAACAATGTATCAACCGACAACGGCAAGGTGATCAGCACGGGCAATACACTGACGCCGCGTACGGCTACTATCGCGGAAATCAACACCAATTTCAATGCCTGGGAAAGTACGCTGGTGAAGATCGTCGGCGCGACCATTACCGGCGGCACGACACTTTCCGGTAACCGCACGGTCGGCGACGGCACGGGCACCATTGCCATGTTTACACAAACGGCAGCGACGTTCGCAGGCACGGCCACTCCGGCAGTACCGGTGACGCTCACGGCGATTGTGTCGGACTTCAACGCCAAGCAGATTATTATGCGGAATGCGGGGGATATTCAGCAGTAGACGAAAGGGCAAAAAGCAAGGCGCAAAAGGCAATTTTGGCAATGAGGTAGAGGAGATTTTTTGTCAACTCATTTGCCCCGGTGTTTGTTTTTGGGCAGCGGGCCGCATCCTGGGAGGGGTGCGGCCCGCTGTGGTTTGGGGAAGGATCTCTACAAATTTTCTTTACTCATTAAAGTGTCTTGATGCACCTGCAAGAATAACCGTGTTGCGGGTCCCACTATCAAACCAATCAATTATTCCTCTACTTCCATAAACATTCCAGGTATTCTTTATTACTTGGATCATTAGTCCAAAAGTGCCCTACTTCTGTATATAGAAAAACACCATCTTCTGACCTTCCACCTCCAAGCATACCTTTAACATCTATTTTGGAAAGCCAAATGGTTATTCGTCTGTAGGCAATCTCCAACCCTTTCCTAATTCCAAACACGACTTTGTTGCACTTTGAAGATTATACAATTTACCAAATTTATTGCAATTTTTAGGTTCACTTCCATAACACCACGAAGCACTATCTTTTGTATCATAACTTAGGTTATCAATCATAAACTCATATCCATTTTTTTTAAGCGTTCGATAAATGTGGTAATCTCTTTTATCAAAAATAAAATTTCCTTTATTTAGAATAGCGATATATAAATAAGAGACAAATGCAATAAAAAGGCTTAAAATAACTACTTTAATGAAACTTTTATGCTTCTTTAATGAATCTATTGTTGTTTCGTATTTTTCTAATTTTAGGAGAAGATTATATATTTTGTCAGTCAACCTATTTAATTCTACTTCACTTTCAAATTGAGGCCTAAATTTGAACTTTTTTGAATTATTGCGAATTTGCGCCGAAAAACCTTTTTTTTTTTTATTGTCAATAGTTTATTAATTACGGTTTCATAATCTCCATTTGCCAATTCTTCTTTAAGATTATCAATATTAAAATGTTTCATAGAACAGATAGTTTAATGCTAAAATAGTTACTCTTACTTCACATCTCCGCCTTGCTCAATATTCCATTTGCAAACATCTTCTCCTCTACTTCTGCAAATCTTACCATTTCACACTCCTCCTTTTCATAACCGCCCTGGTGGTCTGTTTATAAACCTCAGCGGCCTTTTGCGCGCAAGCAAAGTCGAAAGGTATTGAAACATCTGAAATTAGCAGGTCGGTCAGAAAGCCCAGGCGCCAGCACAACAGCAATCGCCAGGAAACCGGACCCACAGGCCCAAGCCAATCTGCGCATGGTAAACCGTCAAATACCATCTTCCAAATCAAATTCTTCCCCCCAAATGCCTTTTGCGTACAAACCCTCATCCCTGACTATAGCTCTCCTCCACTAAAAGAATATGTGGCAGTGTAATACAGGAGATCAAAATAAAAAAGAGGCTGACTATGGATACATTTGAAAATAAGTAGGACTGCCCGAGCATCAGAGCCGCCAATCCTGAAACGGATAACAAAGTATACGGCGCCGCCTGCCGGTAATAATGCAGCAGGGAAAACGAGGGCCATCGCCGACGGAAAAAGGTAATCTGATCCAGTAAAGAGCCCAACGAATGCCAGAGCGTAAAATACAGGGTGAAACCAACCAGCATAGGCGTAAACCAGAGCATAAACGACAAGACCACAAAGTTGGTCATTTCCCGCAACAGTTGCTGTTTATGGATCAGTTGAGCAACCCAAAGGCCGAAAAGCAACACCATATTCACCAACAGAATGAGCCACTGCACGGCAGCCATGGTAGCGTCGGACCAGGGTGGAATATTTCCGACCAATTGACGGATGATCACGCTGCTTTCATCCCAGTGCCACAACAAAGCCCCACCGAGCGCAAAAGCACCCCAGGCCAGGTTCAGGATGAATGTTATCCAGCGTGGTAATTGTGCATATTGCCAGTTTGACTGTCCAAAATGATAACATGAAATAAGGATAAAAAGGAGGAGCGCAATCGGAGGGAAGAAGATCCAACAGCCCAGAACGCCCAATACGGCACTCAGATAAAACAGAAAAAAACGTATGATCTGTTGCTTGCTCAAGCCCGGTCCGCGCAAGCGTCGAAAGAGCAGAAAATCAGTAGCGCCATGCGGCAGTCCGATCAGCAGAACCAGTACAGAAAGCAATACATACTGGTTTTTTTGCAGAAAATCGGGCCAAAACCAGCCCATCAATCCGAAAGCAAGCGTGATAAACACGATGGGTACATAAATATTATTGTTGCGAATATCAAACATAAGATGGATGCAAATTGGCTCTCCACTAATTCTTTTACTCGTTGATGAACCCCCCCCCCCCCCCCCCCCGTTGGGGGGGCGGTGACTGGCAACCACCGCCCCACTACAAAGAAAGAAAAAAAAGGGCTAACAGTAAATTTGATTACCATTAGCCCCTGGGCGTGTTGGGACGATTTTTAAGCATTGCTGCGCGAAGAAGAACTCACCGCAAGGCTGTAGATAACCAGGCCGAAGCCAATCTTATTCACTGCATCGCCGATGTTGTAAATGAGGTCCATATTGCGCACATCAATCACGTTGCGCAACCAGCCGTCGGTTTCAATCGCCATGTATCCAATCGGATAGATAGCCCAGCCCACCAGGACAAACCACGACAAGGCTTTGAAGGCAGACTGCAACTTGGGATCTTTGGAGTTGCTGGCAAGTTTACGTGCCGAACCCAGCCACACTTCGTAAACAATACCTGCATAACCTACTGTAGAAATGATACCCCAAAGCACACTGTTGGAGCGGAAAGCGGTTTCGCCGAGATAACCGGCTACCAGCATTAACAGAGAATACCCGATCATTTTCCAAAGCAAATCGATCTTGGCGCCGAAGGCTTTAAGAATCAGATAAAACTCCACACACATGAGCGGCACCGTCAGAATCCAGTCAATGTAACGGAACTGGGTAGGCGATTGACCCGTTGTCAACCACACATCACGCATGTAATAGTAATGTACAGAAGCAATCATTGTGATGAGACCGGCAATGAGCAGTGATGTTTTCCATTTACCTTCTACTTGCTGACGCTCGAAGAAAAAGAAAACAGAAGCTGCAAACATGGCCATGTAGCCAATAAAGAACGTGAATCCAACATAATCATTGGCGCCAAGTCCTGCAAAAAGGAATACTGGTTGTGAAAAAAGCGATTCCATAAAATATTGATTGGTTAACCGTCGAAAATACAACGAACCATAAGAACAAGTTGTTTGTAAGTTAGTTCATATTTTGTTTAACTTTTATTACTTTTTTCAATAAAATAATTAAACAAAAAAATGAACAATTTTTCCGCAACTGTCTTGTTGCTATTGATGTTGTATACCTCTTGTATTCCGGAAAGCCCCCCGGGCAAACGCTTTGTTTAGCACTGCTTTCAGGCAAAACCACCAACGTCTCCCTAAAAAAATCGCACTTTGACCCAGCGATCAAATGGTACCCTCTGTGGATGTATATTTTGCCGTTTCTCTTTGCATCAAATCCGCTACTTTTGCGCTACTTTTTTACCCTCACCGCATATCCGCCGGCGATGTGCATCAAATATCTACCAAAGCTATGGAAGTCCTGACCGCCACCACCCTTTCCTCCGAACTCATGGAACTGGAGTACCGCTATAATGCCCACAATTACCATCCGCTACCGATTGTGATAGAACGCGGACAAGGCGTTCACGTCTGGGATATAGAGGGAAAACAGTATTATGATTTTCTGTCCGCCTACAGCGCCGTCAACCAGGGGCATTGCCACCCGCGTATCATTCGCGCACTGACGGAACAGGCGCAAAAACTAACGCTGACCTCCCGGGCCTTTTACAACAACCTGCTGGGTGGATACGCCAAATTTATCACGGAGTACTTCGGTTACGAACGCGTACTACCGATGAACACCGGTGTGGAAGGCGGCGAAACAGCCATTAAATTAGCCAGAAAATGGGCCTACGAGGTAAAAGGTGTTCCTGCCAATCAGGCTAAAATCATCTTTGTGGAAGGCAATTTCTGGGGACGCACCCTGGCGGCCATTTCCTCCTCCACCGATCCCAGCAGTTTTAAAAACTACGGTCCCTACATGCCGGGCTTCGAGATCATTCCTTACAACGATATTCCGGCACTGGAAAAAGCGCTGCAAGACCCGAATGTGGCCGGATTCATGGTGGAGCCGATCCAGGGAGAAGCGGGCGTTTTTGTGCCCGATGACAATTACCTGCCCGAAGCGTTCAAATTATGCCGCCAAAACAATGTATTGTTTATCGCCGATGAAGTGCAAACCGGCATTGCCCGCACCGGCAAACTGCTGTGCTGCGACCATTTCGGTTTCAAACCTGATATCCTGATCCTCGGCAAGGCCTTGTCCGGCGGCGTACTGCCTGTAAGCGCGGTGTTGTCCAGCGACGAAGTGATCCTGACCATCAAACCCGGCGAGCACGGCTCTACTTTCGGCGGCAACCCGCTGGCTTGCGCCGTTGCGATGGAAGCCCTGAAAGTGGTGGCCGACGAAAAACTGTCAGAAAACGCCGAAGCCATGGGGCAGATTTTTCGCAAGCGCATGGTCGAATTGCAACACAAACGCCCCGACCTCATTACACAGGTGCGCGGCAAGGGCCTGCTCAATGCCGTGGTGATCAATGACACGGAAGACAGCCACACGGCCTGGAATATCTGTCTGAAAATGGCAGAAAACAGCCTGTTAGCCAAACCGACCCACGGCAATATTATTCGCTTTGCGCCGCCGCTGGTGATCGATGCGGATCAACTGCAGGAATGCTGTGATATTATTGAGGGGGTGTTTCTTGAATTCGAGAAGTGATTTGTGGTAGCGCGTACGCAGCGTGATGGAACACGGATTTAAAGGATTTTTGCGCTTACGCGCCCGTAGGAATAATAGCAACACGGATTAGACGGATGACGCGGATTTTCGTTGGTTTATAAAAAACCTAATCCGCGCTCTACGTGTTCTATTATCCTACGCGGGTAAATCCGTGTTCTATCACGCTAAGTGCGCGTCTCCACCGTCGGCTTCCTCCAAGGTTTAATCACCAATCTCAAGCTCTGGTCGTACGTGAAATAATTCCACACCCAGTTCATAAAAATAAACACCTTGTTTTTGGTACCGATAATGGCAAACAGGTGTACAAAAAGCCAGGTAAACCAGGCAAAAATGCCCTGAAAGCGCCAGAAAGGTAAATCTACCACGGCCTTGTGGCGTCCGATGGTGGCCATAGAGCCTAAGTCTTTGTACCGGAATGCGGCAGGTTCCCGCCCTTTGCCTGCGTTCAGCAGGTTTTTAGCCAGTAATTTTGCCTGCTGGATGGCCACCTGCGCCACCTGCGGGTGGCCGTTGGGCCATTTTTCTTCGTGCTGCTGCCAGGCAATATCGCCCAACGCATAGATGTTGCTCGTGCCTTCAACCAGGTTCGCTGGATTGGTTTTCAGGCGGTTACCGCGTGTCAGCGCCGCTTCGGGAATGCCGTCTATTTTATTGCCCGTGATGCCCGCCGCCCAGATCACCTTGTCCGCGCGGATGGTGGAGCCGTCATCAACAAAAACATTCTTGCCGTCATAATTTTTCACCACTTTGTCCATCCAGAGTTCGACACCCAGTTCGCGTAAAAATGTTTCGGCTTTGGCAGATGCCTGGGGCGACATGGTATTCAGCAGGCGCGGATCGCCGTGGATCAGGTGTATATTGATCTCTTTGCGATCCAGGTCGCTGTAATCTTTCGGGATAATCAGGTTGCGCATTTCCGCCAGCGAACCGGCAACTTCCACGCCCGTCGGGCCGCCGCCCACCACCACGATGTCGAGATAGCGCTGACGCTCGTCGTGATCAGCAGTGGTCACGGCCCGTTCGTAGTCTTCAAAAATGGTATTGCGCAGGTATAGTGCCTCGTTTACCGACTTCATGGGAATGGCGTTGGCGCGCACTTGCTCGTTGCCGTACCAGTTGGTGTCGGCGCCGATAGCAATAACCAGGTAATCATACCGCAAGGCGCCGATTTCGGTATTGATCTCGTTTTTTACAGGATCGACGGACAACACCTTCGTCACCCGCACCAGCACGTTTTTATTGTTCTGAAATACTTTTCTAAAAGGAAAAACAATGCTGGAAGGCTCCAGACCCGCCATCGCTACCTGGTAAAACAGCGGCTGAAACTGGTGGTAATTGTTCTTGTCCACCAGCACAACCTGGAATTTGGATTTGGCTAATTTACGGGCCAAAGTAAGTCCGGCAAAACCGCCGCCTACGATCACCACGCGTTTTTGATCTGTATCCGGAATATTGAATTGCATAATATGGCAAGAGGGTTGTAATGGTTTGAAAGTTGGTTGGTTTGTATGGTTTGATAGTTTGAAAGTTGGATGGTTTGTATGGCAGAGCGAAACAACCAAAACCAAACGATCTTCTGAAATACTCAAACGAACTAGTTTCAATATAGTTTTTATTCTGATTGTTAATTTTCAATAAAAATTGAAAGTTTGTTTTTACAAATATTTTTAGGCTACAAACCAAATAAAATATCACGAAACATTACTCCTGTTCAGGTCCGGCAACTTCCAGCCGAAGCGTACCACAGCGAGTCGAAGCAATACGACAGCCAGGATAGCCAGCGACGTCGCCAGCGGCGCAAACATCTCCCAGCCCGACAACAGAAAATACAACAGTCCGCCCAGCAGCGATGCGGAGGCGTAAATGTCTTTGCGAAAGACCAGCGGAATTTCATTGAGCAGCACATCGCGCACCACCCCGCCGAAACAACCGGTCACCATGCCTAGGTCAAATAGGGCTGAGTTGGGCTTCCCCTACCGTTGTAGTCTTGGATGGTGTTAAAACCCAGCGTTAGGGTTCGTAAATGGTCAGGGGCGGCCGTTTTTGAAATGGCGCTCAACTCTAAGCAGCGGGAAAAAAAATGCGCGTTCATCCGGCTTCCGCCAATTCCGTTCAATCCGCCCCATTGACTCTACGAGGAAAAAATCCGTGTCCCACCCATACATCCAGGCGTTTGTTACGCCGCCAGAAAAAAGCCGCGCCAGTTTTGAACATCGTGCACTTACGTTATTTTTGTAAAATCAATCCTTTATCGATATGCAATTTCTTCCGCCTTAGTCCTCATTTATTCCATTTTGCTGCTCGCCAATACCGGCGCCATGGCCTTCCAGTTTGCCGACGCCACCCCGCCCAGGCCTTCCCAATCGGCCAAATATATCTTCTACTGGGGCCAGCAGCAATGCGACCTGACCGCAGAACAGGAATATAAAGGCCGCATGAACATGACCCCTTCCGCCTTCCGGCAAATGCTGCTGAGCACACCCAAGCTCTGGAACGGCTCGGGATTAGTGGCTAATTTCAGTTTTGATTTGCAAAAATTCAAGGTCAACAGCAAAGATTATCTTACTCAAATTGCCGCATTAGACCAGCAATTCGGCCAAACGGCAGCGGCAGGGCAGTCATTCTCCATTACGGGCCTGAATCTGGGCAACGGCATTTTGGCGCAAATCGACCTGGAACTCACGGAACCCGACAATGTAAAAAAACAATTGTTCGGTGTACAAGGTTATGCGCCTTTTTTGAACGGACAAATGATGGAGGCTGTCGTGTGGGGGCAGGAAGAAAAATTTGAAATTTCGGAGCGCGATTTTTTTACAGTAGACGAATTCTGGCAAATCCTGGGGCAGGAACCATATTTAGAGTGGAAATCCTGGCAAAAAGCGCAGCCGGCTATGGCCGAACTCCAAATCATCGACGCGGAAGAAGTAACCTTGTCGCTGCGATTTAGGCTGGAAGAAAACGCTTACAGCGAATTTATTAATCAGGTACGCATTTACCGGCACCTGATTAAGCAGGGCATCCGGGCAACGCTGCTGTTGCAAACCAGCAACAGTTACGAACGGCTATATCAAAAAAGCCTTCAATTGGTGGCCGAAGGAGACGAGCGTTTGCGGCTTCGGCGCAACCGCGATTTTCACACCTTGAAATTCCGCTGGCGCGCCTGGAATGAAAGCATGGAAAACCTGTATTTAAAAAGTTTTTCCGATCCACAGGGGAACGACGTGCCGATCGACCAGCCTGTCAACCGATGGGCATTTCCTTCCGCCACGATGGACAGCCTGAATGTCTGGAGCATGCAGGCGCCGCAGTTCTGGCTCGACAACGAACCGGTGGAGAACGCATCCTATACCCTCCTCACCCACGACAGTGTTGCATACCGGGTGGAAAACGGGCAATTTGATCCCGCACAATTGCTGAAAATTTTCTCCCGTGAGCAGTTGTCGACAAACGGCTGGAGAATTACCAACATTGAATTACCGGGCTACCAGACGCCCTTTATCCATTTAGCCCTGCGAAATAATTTTTTTACCAGAGAATACTTCAAATCGCAAAACGATCTGACCACACTGCAAAAAAATGCCCGGACAATTCCCGGTTACCAGATCAAAGCGCCCGTATTACTACAGGACAAATGGACATTTGAACTGGAGTCTCCGAGTCGCACCGACCTGATTATCAGCGTTTTCCAAATAGACGGCTGGCATAATTACTGGGAAGATATCATCGTCAATGCCGGCTCCAGCAGTCATAGTGTTCCTGCACATGCTATTTGGGAGAAAGGGAAATACACTGCTTTTATGATCTCATCCATCGGGGTGACAAAAGTAGAGTTTGAAGTGCCGTAAAGCAAAACAACATGGAAACAACAACCAACACCCTAATTATCGGCGCAGGCCCGGCCGGCATGGCCATCGCAGGCCGGCTTGCTAAAATGGGCATTTCATACCTGTTGCTGGAAAAATCCGCTCATGTGGGCCATACGTGGTTTGCGCATTACGACCGGCTTTGCCTGCATACCACCAAGGAACATTCCAACCTGCCGCACCAGGAATTTCCGGCACACTACCCTACTTACGTGCCGCGCCTGGATCTGATTGCATATTGGGAAGACTATGTTCAAAAAATGGGCATCGAGCCATTGTTCGGCCAGGAAGTGCAACACATCCGGCGGGTAGACAATATCTGGGAAACAACCACAGCAACAAACAAATTTCGCTCACAACGCGTGGTGGTTGCCACGGGTTACAACAGGATACCTTATCTGCCGAACTGGCCCGGACAAGAGCGTTTCCAATTGCCGCTCATACACAGCAAAGATTACCGAAATGCCCTGCCGTACAAGGGTAAAAAGGTGCTGCTGATCGGCATGGGCAACACCGGCGCCGAACTGGCCCTGGATTTATACGAACACGGCGCTTTTCCCACTATTTCCGTACGCAGTCCGGTCAATATCATTCTGCGCGACATCCTTGGCAGACCGGCACAGCGAACTGCTATTATGCTCAGCAAACTGCCCGACTGGGCATACGATTTTATTGCCAAAACAGTCCAAAAACGCACCATTGGCAACCTAACTAAATACGGCTTGCAGGCCTCTCCGTACGCGCCTTCCGAGCAGTTGCGCCGCTTCGGCAAAGTCCCGGTGATCGACATCGGTACGGTAGATCTGATCAAACAAAGAAAAGTCAAAATACTGCCCGATATTGAATCTTTTCAGGAAAATAGCGTCCGCTTTACAAACGGCGTGACGGAGACTTTCGATGCCGTTATTGCCTGCACGGGTTACCGCGCACAGGTGGAAGATTTTTTTGAAAACGGGCAAGCGTTGCTCAATGAAAGGGGGTATCCACGCAGCCTCTGGTTTGAGGAACCAGAATACGAAGGACTGTATTTCTGCGGTTTTTCCATTCCGCTGAGCGGTATCCTGCGCAATATCAAGATGGATTCGGCGCTGATTGCGGAGCATATTTTGCAGGAGTCGGATAAGACACGGAGTTTTTTTTCCCTCGTAGGAATAATGGGGACGCGGATTGGGCGGATTGGGCGGATGAGCGCGGATTTTCCCGCTTTAGAGTTGACCTGCTTTTTTCTAAAAGTGAACATATTTGATCCGTGTCAACTCTAAAGCGGGAAAATCCGCGCTCTCCGCCCAATCCGTCCCCATTATTCCTACGAGGAAAAAATCCGTGTCCATTTTTCATCCGTGTGCCCTTCAATCCAAAAATCAGCTTTGTACCCTACTTTTTCCAGGGCAGCAATTACTGCATTTGCCTCTACCTCTTCTCCCTGGATGGTCAACGGCTTGTTGGGTGATTGGATATCAACCTCCCAGTTACCGGCGCCGACGGTCTCATTGAGGGCCGGAGTAACGGCGCTGACGCAACCCATACATTTGATATTGGTTTTGAATTTTAGTTCTTTTTTCATGATTGTGTGATTGTGATTGTGTGTTTTGGTGTTTTGGTTTTTTCGTGTTTTGGGCGCTTCGCTTTTGGCAACTGTGTGCGTTTTAGCCGAACTACCTGCTGTTGCCAAAGGCGGAGCGCCCTAAACACCACACACTAAACACCAAACACCTTTATGTCCATTTTAAACGCAAACTGTTGCTCACCACACTCACCGAACTCAGCGCCATGGCCGCACCTGCGATCATGGGATTCAGCAAAAATCCGTTGAAAGGGTACAACACCCCCGCTGCGATGGGTATCCCGATCACATTGTAAACAAAGGCCCAGAACAGGTTTTGCCGGATGGTGGTTACGGTGCGGCGCGACAAGCGGATGGCGGCCGGGATTTTATTCAAATCGCTGCTCATCAAGGTCATTTTGGCTACGTCCATCGCTATGTCGGAGCCTTTGCCCATCGCGATGCTCACATCGGCACGGGCCAGCGCCTGGCTGTCGTTGATGCCGTCGCCGACCATGGCTACGATTTTTCCCTGTTGTTGCAATTCTTGTACGAACGCTTCTTTGTCGGCGGGTAACACACCGGCTTTGAAATGTTGGATACCGACCTGTGCAGCCACTGCGGCTGCCGTTTGGGGATTGTCGCCCGTGAGCAAATACACCTCGATACCCATATCGTGCAATTCCCGTACTGCTGCCACAGAAGTAGATTTAACCGGATCGGCAATGGCTGCTACGGCCAGCACCTGGCGATGATCGGCAAAATAAACAACCGTTTTGGCATCAGCCGCCCATATAACCGCCTTTTTTTCAAGTGCTTCTGAAATAGACAGGTGGTTTTCCTGCATCAGCGCCGCATTTCCGGTAAAAACCTTTTGCCCCTGATACCTGGCAACGATACCTTTCCCTGTCAGATTTTCCACCTGCTCGATTTTGACAGGTACTGCCTTCTCTTCAAGGTGTGCCGCAATGGCATCGGCCAGAGGATGTCCGGAGTTTTTTTCCAAACTAAACCAGACATTTTGCCACACTTCAGCCTCCGATTCATTCGCCCAGTACAGGGCCTCCACTGCCGGCTTTCCGTTCGTAATCGTGCCGGTTTTGTCCAGCACCACCGCCTGAATGCGGTGGGCCAGTTCGAGGCTTTCAGCGTCTTTGATCAGAATGCCCTGTTCGGCGCCTTTACCCACACCTACCATGATGGCCGTCGGCGTAGCCAGACCGAGTGCGCAAGGACAAGCGATGACCAACACCGTCACCATTGCCAGCAGGCCCTGTGTCAGGCCGTTTTCACCGCCGAACATCCACCATACGCCAAAGGCAAGCACCGCAATCAGCAGCACGACGGGCACGAATACCGCCGCAATACGGTCTACTAATTTTTGAACCGGCGCTTTGGAACCTTGCGCTTCCTGCACCATGCGGATGATTTGGGCCAGCAGGGTGTCGCCGCCCACTTTTTGGGCCGACATTTGAAAACTTCCTTTTTGGTTGATCGTGCCGGCCAGTACACGGCTGCCGGTTTCCTTGGCTACTGGCTCGGGTTCACCGCTGAGCATACTTTCATCCACATAAGAACTACCGGATTGCAACAGACCGTCTACCGGCACTTTTTCACCGGGTTTGACCAGCAACACATCGCCGATACGCACTTGTGCAACAGGAATTTCCATCATGTGACCGCCTGTGTGGACAATCGTAACGGTTTTGGGCTGCAAACCCATCAGTTTTTTAATGGCCGATGACGTGCTTGCCTTTGCGCGTTCTTCGAGCAATTTTCCCGAGCAAAATGAAGGCGATCACAATGCCCGCAGCTTCAAACCAGACATGTGCATGTAAACCTCTGCTGTGCCAGAACTCCGGGAAAAGTGTATTAAATACGCTAAAAACATACGCAATACCTGTACTCAGGGCCACCAGCGTATCCATATTGGCGGAACGGTGACGGGCTTGTTTCCAGGCATTGATAAAAAATGACCTGCCAAGCCAGAGCACCAGCGGCGTAGACAAGGCCCAAAGCACGTATTCGATATAGGGCAGGTTCATAAAAAACATACCCAGCACAGCCAGCGGTACCGCCAAAGCAACGGCCCAAATGGTGCGGCGGCGCAAATCTTCATAGTGCTGCATCTGGATTTGGGCGACTTCTTTCGTCGCCTCCTCGCTGTCTGAAATAACCAGACCGTAGCCGATTCCCTGAAGCGCCTGTTGCATCCCCGCAGGCTTGATAACGGCGGGTTCATATTCTACGATTACGGTCTGGGTGGCAAAATTGACCGCAGCGGAAACAACGCCCGGCTGGTTGCCCAGTATGGATTCGACGCTGACCGCACAAGCAGCGCAGGTCATATCGGTCACGGGAAATTGTTTGCGGACGGTATCGGTGGCAGAAATTGCTGTTTCCATAAAATTGAATTTTTGATACTGCAAAGTTCCGCCCGTCAATGCCCGAATATGTTACGATATGTTGGCAAAGAGTTGTGAATTAATGGGAATGCACCTGATCCAGCGCTTTCCTTCGTCCGGTGTGATTTTTTTTGAACGCACTGGGCGTCATTCCGGTCACTTTTTTAAACTGGCTGCTCAGATAAGCCACACTGTTGTATCCCAATCGAAAGGCGATTTCCGAGAGGGTAAGTTCATTATAAACCAGCCATTCCTTTACTTTTTCGGTTTTCTGTAAAATGAAATACTGCTCCAATGTTATGCCTTCCACTTCTGAAAAAAGTTTGGAAATGTTTGAGTAGTCGCGGTGAAACGCAGCGCTGACATACTTGACCAGGCTGAAATCTTCCGGCAATTCGCCCGACTGTACTTTTTCAAGCAACAGGGTTTTCACTTTTTCAATCAATTGACTGCGCTGGTCGTCCAGCATTTCAAAACCGACTGATTCCAGGTCGGCACGAAGGTTTTCCGCTTGCATCGGGCTGAGCGCTTCCGTCAGGACTATTTCACCCAGTGAGACACTGGGTGAAATAATCCAGTTTTTCTGCAACACCTGCTCCACAGACAGTATACACCGGTGGCAGACCATATTTTTGATATAGAGATTCATTTGTCTTAATGACCCGAGTGGTCTTTTTCGCCTTCCTGGTGGTCATGCCCGCCATGGCCTTCCGGTTGTACCACATCACCTGGTTTACCGGCTTCCACTTTTAAGACAAAATCAGCGGTATGCACTTTGCCCTTTGTCTGGAATTGTAACCAGGCGCGATAGATACCGGGTGTTTTAAATTCGGTGTGCAGGTCGAATGTGTTGCCTGCGATGCCCGGGTGCACATGTTCGTAATTTTTGTCGGCCAGACCAACCATCACCACATGCGCCTTTGCGCCGAGATAATTTTCAAAAGCATTTACATCCAGCGGTTTACCACCTTGTTTAACGGTTCCGGTAATATGCATTTCATTGTTGGTCAACCACTTGCCATCGGCGGTAGAAAGCGTCACCTCATAACCGTCTACTTTGACCGTAGTTTGAGGCGTGTTGAAGACAACTGCTTTGGCAGGCGCTCCACTTACTGCAACGGGAATTTTTTCCACCTGATGTCCACCGCCGGCGGGTGCATAGTCGGCAAAAAGCAGGTATTCGCCTCCTTTTGGAAAAGAATAGGTCAGATCGAGGCCTGTGCCGTTGTATTCCGGGTGCTGGTGGTCAAACCAGGACAAATCGTTGCTCACCAAAATCAGGTGCATTTTTTTCTCATGTACGACGTCGAGCGGAACGGCTTCACCGGGTTTTTCCACGATTGCAGGTGTAAACGTCATCTTGAGGGATTTGCCGGCGGCAGGCGCTGCGGGATCGGAAGTATACATCACTTTGTATGTTTTCGGATCGGCGGCATTCGGCGCTTCTACGGCTTTTAAATCCATTTTACAGACGGGGCATTGACCCGGCTGATCGTACAGTTTGCCCTTTTCACAGTCCATCGGGCATTGGTATTTCACATTTTTACTATCAGCAGTGGCTGCCGGCAATTTTGATGCGGGGGCGTCGTGTTTGCAGGCAACAAAGAACAAAGCCGTTATCAGGATCAGGCTACAAAACAATGCGCGTTTCATGGTAAAAAAATTGAGTTAAATTTTGGAAAGGGAATGATTTCTGTAAGTAAAGGGCAAAATTGCAAAGGGCCAAGGCAAGGGGCAAAAGGCAATTTTAGCATTGGTTCGAGTGGCATCTTTGCCCCTTGCTTTTTGCCTTTTGTTTTTTGCCATTTGACTTAACATCATTGATTGAAATACACCATTTTCAACTGGTAGGTTCCGGCGGTTACAAACCGTTCTCCTTCTTCCATACCTTTCAATACGACCGTTGAAGAACCATTGTCTTGTCCCGTGTTCAGGTACCGCAGTGTATAACGTTCCGCGCTTTGTTTGATAAAAACGGCAGGCATTCCGCTTATTTCTGTAATCGCGCTGTTCGGGATTGTCAGTTGGCGCTGTGATGTTTGCCGGAAAAGTTTGATGTTCACAAACTCACCGATTTTAAAGTCGCCGTCGGGGTTGTCTACTTCGAACAATACTTTTTGCGATTGGTTGGTGGGGTTGATGCTATTGGGCAACGCCAGCAGTCGCACGGCGCGGCTGAGGTGATCGTTGTTTGAGCATTCGATCTGGAACTGTTTTGCATCGCGCAAAGCATCGGCGTCCTTATCGTACAGTTGCGCCTCGACAATCACTTTAGCCGGATTCAGCAACGTAAACATGGTTTCTCCAGCCGCTACCATAGCGCCCTGAGCCAGGTTAAAAGGTTCCACGCGCCCGGTAATTGGCGCGGTCAGGGGAATAAAACGGGCATTTTTCCGCGCTGTCCTGGTACAAGCGGTTGAAAAGATCCCGGTTTTCCGTTGCCTGTTGCAGGCGGGCGGTCGCTTCATCCAGATCGCGTTTGGCGACGATATCGCTCAGGTTGTTCAACCGCTCGTAATCTTTCTTCGCTGCCGTAAATGCAGCATCTACGGCATTGCGTTCGCTTTGCCAGTTGATGCTGGTACCGGCATCCACACTTTGCTCCACGATTGCCAGGACTTGTCCGGCTTTTACCTGTTCGCCCACTTTTACCCGTACGGAGCGCAACCTGCCTGCAAAGGGCGACTGAATCGTCGCTTTGCCCATGGCTCCCGGGATGATTGTACCAAACAAGGTGATAGAAGGCGCAAAAGCATCGATCCCGGATTTGGCGACCGTCACATCGAACAGGAACTGCGTTTCTTTGGGAATCAAAACGTCGGAGCCGATGTGGTTGCCCTCAGGGCCATGCGGTTCGTCGCCGTGCGCTTCGGCAGTCGGCAGGTTTTGCACCGGAAATCCGCTGAACAGCAAGGCTATGAGTACTGCGGCGGCGGCTTTTGGGCGTTTGCGGGCAAAAAGATCGTCATAATCACGCCGGCCAGAAAGGCCAGCAACATCCAGAGTACCGTCCAGGCGCCGGAACCTGCTGATGAATGTTCTTCCGGGTGTTCCGGCGGCAATATCCTTACCCGGCTCGATGCCCTTCAGTTGGATCAAATCAGCCCAAGTCCGCCGCGAATGGTAACATTCAGGTCTGTTGTCAGTGTGTCTGCAAAAACTGTTTTCAGTCGGTAAATGCCCGGTTCTACGGCCACGACTTCGAAAACCTGCGCAGCATTCCGGGTAGACTTGATGCTGATTTGCAGGTCTTTTATCGGTCGATTGGTATTGATATCACTGACAAAAGGGTCAGTCTGCCGGTTGACCGGGATCAAGATGGGTGTATTTCAACAGCAACTCGTATTTGTCCGATACGTTTTCCGTACTGAAATAACCTGTCGTGGCAGATTTGCCGCCCGTGGCTACCTCGTCGCCATGCGCCTGCAGCGGGACAGTAGCCAGGAACAAGAGGTGTAAGAAAAGGAGTGACTTTTTCATGTTGTAATTTACTTATACTGAAAGTTGAGAGGTTGAGTGTGGGTGGAATCAGTGAATACCCCTCAACACTTGCTAATATATGAAAATCAGGAGATATCAGTGAGTTTTCCAGTTTTTCCGGCAAAATATCCTTTGAGGGCCCGTTCGCCGATCAGCCAGAATACGGCAGGCGTAACGACAATATCCAGCAGTGTCGAACTGATCAGACCACCCAGGATCACGACTGCAACGGGGTGGAGTATTTCCTTGCCGGAAGCCTGTGCATCGAGTGTAAGCGGCACCAGCGCCAGCCCTGCCGTCAGAGCGGTCATCAGCACCGGAACCAGGCGTTCGAGCGAGCCTCGCACAATCATCTGCCGGGAAAACTTTTCTCCTTCTTCTTCCATCAGGTGGATATAATGCGAGATCATCATAATGCCGTTGCGCGAAGCAATACCGGTCAGCGTGATAAACCCGACGAGCGTGGCTACTGAAAAAGTGCCGCCGGTCCATAAAACAGCCAGCACCGACCCGATCAGTGCCAACGGAATATTTAACATGATTTGCGCCACGATAAGTGTCGAGCGGAAATGATGGTACAGCGCCAGAAAAATACCCAGCAATGCAAAAATACTCAATAATCCGATAAGCCGGGTTGCCTGTTGCTGGCTTTCAAACTGTCCGCCGTAGGTAACAAAATACCCCTGCGGCATTTCCACCTGCGCTTTCACGGCGGTTTGCATTTCCTGCACCGTCGAGCCGAGGTCGCGCCCTTGTACATTGGCGGAGACCACGATACGCCGCTGCGTATTTTCGTGGTAAATAGCGTTGATACCCGGGTTGTATTCAATTTTGGCGATCTGGTGCAGCGGAATCATCGATCCGTCCGGCGCATCAATGAGCGTGTTGCGAATATTGTCCAGGTTGGTGCGTTCTTCCTGCGTCGTTCTTAACAGGATATCAAAATACTGCTGTCCCTGCACCATCTGGCTTACCACTTTTCCGTTAAAAAATATCTCAAGGTCGCCCGATACTTTACCTGCCTGGATGCCGTAGCGTTTCAGCGCCTCGCGGTTTACCCTGATTTGTAGTTGCGGGATCATGGTTTGCCGCTCCACCTGCACATCCACAACGCCTGGTACGCTGCGCATCACAGTGGCTGCCTCTTCTGCTTTGCGGCGCAGTTCCGTCAGGTCATTTCCAAATATTTTAACCGCCACCTGCGCCCGCACACCGCTGAGAAGGTGATCGAGGCGGTGTGAAATAGGCTGGCCGATATTGACAGAAGTGCCTGCCAGTGCCGTCAATTCGCTCCGAATATCCACCAGTACCGCGTCGCGTGGACGGGCGCCCGGCTTGAGTTCAATTTCGATCTCCGAATTACTCGGCGGCTCCACGTGTTCGTCGAGTTCGGCACGCCCCGTTCGGCGACTCGCATAAGCCACATCGGGTACTTTCATAATCAGTTTTTCCGCGACCAACCCGATTTTATCACTTTCTTCCAGGGAGGTACCCGGCGGCGACGAAAGGTTAACCGTAAAAGAACCTTCGTTGAACGGTGGCAAAAACTCCGTGCCGAAAAACGGTACAATGGCAATAGCCGCCACAATCATAGCGCCCGCAGCCAATACGACCGGCCTCGGATTGTCGAGGGCGGCATTCAGCACCCGTTCGTCCTGCTTTTTGAGCCAGCGCACCAGGGCGCCGTCCTGTTCCTGTTTTTTCCGATATTGTTTAATAAAAAGAGCAAAGTGCAGGCGTTACGGTAAGCGACACCAGCAAGGAAGCCGCAATACTGGTAATGTAGGCAATACCCAACGGCGCAAAAATCCGCCCCTCGATACCTTGCAGGTAAAAAAGCGGGATAAATACCAGAATCACAATAATGGTAGCGTAAACAATGGAATTGCGCACCTCCGAACTGGCTTCGTACACCACTTGCAAAACAGGACGGGGGGTGTCCATCCGGCTGTTTTCCCGCAGCCGCCGGAACACATTTTCTACATCCACGATGGCGTCGTCGACCAATTCCCCCACAGCGATCGCCAGTCCTCCCAGCGTCAGTGTATTGATGGATATGCCAAAAATATTAAATACGATAGCCGTTATCACTAAGGAAAGAGGAATGGCCGTCAGCGTGATGGCCGTTGTTCTGAAATTGAGCAGAAACAAAAACAGGACGATTACCACCAGGATAAATCCGTCGCGCAGTGCCTCTTCTACATTTTTTAAGGAATTGACAATGAAATTTTTCTGCTGAAAAATTTTGGAATTCAACTGTACATCCGGCGGCAGCGAAGATTGCAGGCTCAGCCAAAGCCCGTTCCACTTCGTCGGTCAATGCAACGGTACTGGTGCCGGGTTGTTTTTCGACGGTCAGGATAACAGCGGGTTTGCCGTTCACGCCGGCATCGCCGCGTTTGACTGCGCCACCAGCGCACTTCGGCCACATCTGACAGTAGTACGGGTAAACCTTCGCGATTGGAGACAACCGTGTTTTTCAGATCGTCCAGGTCATCTGCACGCCCAGGTTGCGAATCAATACTTCAGAGCCGTGCCGATCGAAAAAACCGCCGGTACTGTTCAGGTTACTCTGCCGCAACGCTGCATCCACCGCATCAATGGACAGGTTGTATTGTTTGAGGCGTTGCGTACTCAGCAACACCTGATATTGCAAACGTTCTCCCCCGATTGGAATAACCTGACTCACACCCTTGATACTCATCAGGCGTCGGCGGATCGTAAAATCAGCCAGGGTGCGCAGATCGGAGGCAGGTGTGGAATCTGCCGTCACCCCGATCAGCATAATCTGCCCCATGACACTCGAAATAGGCCCCATAACCGGCGTGATACCTTCGGGCATGACGACGGTTTGCAGTTTTCGGAAACCAGTTGCCGGGCACGGTAAACATCCATATCCCAGTCGAATTCCACAAATACCAATCCGATGCCGACACCCGAACTGCTTCGTACGCGTTCGACGCCGGGCGCTCCGTTCATAGCAACTTCCACAGGCGTCACGACCTGTGTTTCAATTTCCTCCGGCGCCATACCGTTGGCTTCCAGAAAAACTGTCACCTGCGGGCGATTCAGGTCTGGCAATACATCTACCGGTAGATTCCTGATTGTAAATGCCCCGTACACTATGACCAGGGCGGCAAATGCCACTACCAGCAAGCGGTTTTGGAGGGAAAATTTTATCAGCGCATTGAGCATAATTTTTCTTTTTCTTTGATCATCAACATTTTGACTACAAATTACCCGCAATAAAACGCAATTTTAACTGCGCTTCCCGGTAGCGCGCAAACAAATCCCAGTACCCCAGTTCCAGGTTCAGCACTTCGATGCCATGGCGCAGGTAAGTGGGCAGGTCGCTCAAACCACCCTCGAACATTCGCCGGGAAGCGTCTTCCAGGGCTTGCGCATTGGGCAGTACCTGTTGCGCATAATCTTCAAGCGCCTCACTTGTTTGTTCTACTTCAGCAATGGTCCTGCTCCATTCCGCCCCGGTTCGCAGCGATTGTGCAGCCAGGTTTTGGCGGGCAATTTCCACACCTGTCTGAGCGGCGTCTATCCTGGAACGGTATTGTTTTCGCCAGAGCGGTATGCTCAGACCCGCGTTGAAACGGTTGGCGACAGGACTGTTGCGCTCCCCTGATTGATATAGCCGAGCGTAATTTGAGGCCAGGATGCACTTTTTTCCACCGCCACCTTCTGATCGGCGATGACAGTCTCCTGCCGAAGTCTCTGCAAAGTTGGATTTTTGTCCCGTTGCAATGAATCCGGCAACAACCCTTTCTCCTGTGTTACCCAGGGTTCCGGGACGATTGGGCCGGCGATACCGGTCAGCAGTTGCAATTGTTGTTCGGAAATGGCGACATCCTGCTCCGCCTGGCGCAATTGCGTATGCAGTACAGTGGCTTGCAGCGTTGCAAACCGG
>JADJSY010000015.1 GCA_016711435.1 Lewinellaceae bacterium | reverse complement strand
AAAACGGCAGGATCGTAACCTGTAAAAGTGCTGAAGGCCAAAATATGGTTGAAATTATCTACTGATATGGGTAGTATCACAGATGTTCCACGCGTCAAAGATCGCCCCGGAACACTCAATTGCACGGCAAATTCATCTGATCGCTCTTCAGCAGGCGCTGTAAAATTGGTTTGATTACAGGTTTGACAACTCTGGTTGATATCGCCCCATTTTTATTCCGACAAAATCTTTATTGAGGGCATTTGACTGAATATTCTGTACTGTGATAAACTTTGGTATCGCCAGCCAGTTATTCGGTGGGAATGATTGTATTCCATAATCCAGCGTTGGCACAAAACGCCATGATGTATATCCTGCCGTTGGCACAAAAGCGCCTGCAATAATTTTTGAAATCTCGTTGAGATCCGTAGCATTTAAATTATTGGATAAGTTAACATCTCCTGCAATATACTGCTGCACCGTTGTAAATGGAATAACACCTCCAATATATGCTGCTGTAAAATCTACATGATGAGGTTGTCACACCGCAAACTGGTTGCCGTTGGTTTTGCTAGGCGTTACGTCATAATCAAAACCCTTTAGTACTGTCCTGGAATACTGACCGGTGGTGCCCGTAGTGAAATTACTGATCGGCACACACTGACCCACTGGCACTTTAAAAGATAAGGTTACGTTCGTGATAGAATTATTGATTCCATTAACACAATTGGAAGCGGGCGTTCCAGGTTTTTCAATAAAACCGCTAATAAGCGCAGTGCTGTTAAAATTTATAGATATCGAATTTCCAACGGTTGGGAAAAAAAAGCCGCTACCAGGCGTAAAAAACGGCCGGGTTGTGGGTGTGTTTTCAATATTTACGGTAGAAGACAGCCCGGGCCGTTTGCAAATGGACATTAAAAGGACAAAGCATTTCACTCCGGCAGGCGGAAGCGTAATATTGGGTGAATTAGGCGGATAATCAATTTTTACCAGCGTATTAGTCACTGTTAGCGCACTTAATGGAAACAAGGCATTCAGCGAAGCCACCGTTGCGTTTCTGTTGATACATGCACCATTGGAAACGGTGACCACTACCCGGAATGCGTTGATAGTGTTGTTTGGCATATCATAACCAGTCCATCTGATCGGTGCAATAGCCGGGCCGCTGACAGGCGCCGAAAAGTTTGCGATTGCAATATTGCCTGGTAATACCTGCGCTTTCACCCCCAAAACTCCTGGCCATCATAACCGATACCAGCAAAATTGTACAAAATGTGTGTGTGTGTGTGTGTGACAACTGTCGTGCCACTTTTTGGAGCATCATTTTCATGTGAAGTCGTTGTTTTTGAAAAAATGAAGTGTACTGATGCCTCCACCACCGGGGCCCGCGATGAAGGGAAGGCGTTGCAAATATGCCCAAAATATTCGGTGCTGCTGAAACTGTTTTTAGATAAAGTCAGGTTTCAACATAATTAGTAGTTTGTGATGTCAGCCTTTACTTGCCGCACCATTTTTCTAAATACTCCTGTACTTCAGGCAGGTATGTCTTCCCAATCGGCAACGAAACTTTCCCAATTCAATTTCCGTGGCTGCATACGCTGTCATTTGGTTCAAATGAATGATGTATGATCGGTGAATGCGCAAAAAAAGATCGGGTGGCAGGCGGGCTTCCATTTCCGTCAGGGTAGCCTGCGTCAGCCAGGAGCGGTCGGCGATGTGAATTTTGCAGTATTCCTTTAGACTTTCGATGTACAGGATGTCTTGCAACAGAATCCTGACCTGTAGCTTATTTACTTTAACAAAAATAGCGTCGGGCGCCGGATAGTGCAGCGTATGACGGCGGTGCAGTTTTTCTGCCGCTTCGATGAAACGGGGGAAATCGTACGGTTTCAGCAGGTAATCCACCACATCAAAGCGGTAGCTTTGCAGTGCATATTCGTGATATGCCGTGGTCAGCACCACTAAGGGAGGGTTTTGCAATACTGCCAGGAAATCCAGCCCTTTTAATTGCGGCAGGTGAATGTCTAAGAAAATTACGTCCACCGGGTCGCGGCGCAACCATTCCATCGCAAAAATAGCGTCGGTACACACGCCGGCCAGCGCCAGCCAGGGTGTTTGCCGGATATAATCGCTCAATAATTCGGCCGGCAGCAGTTCGTCTTCAACGATGAGGCAACGCAGGGTTTCATTCATGTTGTATCGATAAGGTTACGGTAAATCGCTCCGGTTCTTCCAGCGTATCGAGTTGGTAGTGCATGCCATACAGGAGTTCCAGTTGCCTGCGCAGGTTTCGCAGACCGATACCCGCCGTAGACGTTTCTTCCCGGGATTCTGCCTGCTCTACGGAATTGCTGATGCTAAAATCCAGACGCCCTAGTTGCAGGCGGAGTGCCCAGTCCAATTGAATGGAAAAACGGCTTTCTCCGGCGCCGTGTTTGAAGGCATTTTCGAATAAGGGCAACAGCAGGGGCGGAATCTGGAATTGCGGGTCATCCACCGATTGCTGCGACGACACCTGAAGCCGCTTGCCGAAGCGCAGTTTTTCCAGATCGATATAGGTTTGAATAATGTGCAGTTCGCGCTCGATGGGAATGGTAGGCACAGCGCATTCATACAGGATATAACGCAGCAATTGAGAGAGCCGAAGCACGACGTCGGCGGTTTCCGGGGCGTTTTTCCGGGCGAGCGCATAAATATTGGTCAGGGTATTGAATAAAAAATGCGGGTTGGTCTGGTTGCGCAGGGCATTCAATTCAGCCGTCGCTTTTTCAACTAATAATTGTTGTTTTTGGCTTGAAAAATCCATGTATTGCCGGGCAAATCGCAAGGAGAGCACCAGAAAAAGCGTCAGCGCCAGGTCTAAAAAAGCGTAAATAAACCTCGTTTCCGCCCAAAAAGTAATGGTGTAATCTGCTTTGTAAAAAGCGGGATAAATGACCCAGTACATCAAAACCCGGCTTGCAAATGTAGCCAGGATCAGGATGGCTAACACTTCAGCCAGCCACCGCCACCAGTTGCCTTTGCCCAGGATGGGGGTTCTGGCTACAACTGCGTACACCATACACATGCGCAACGGCAGTTCGATGGCTTCATGCGCATAAGCCCTTCCGAACTGCAAATCGTAGCGACCGCCGATAAAACCCATGATCAGCCAGTATAGGAACCAGAAAAGCCCGTGTCTTACCCGGTAGTTGTCTATCCACTTCATGTTGCAAAGGTATTCGCGAAAAAGAATTGGAATACAAACGCCCGCAGCATTTACGGGGGAGCAAACCGCCCTTTAACCGGAGATAAATGCCATTTATTGAATAAAAATATCCGCCGATGCTAATGCCCATATTTTGCTCCTAAACTTCTTCACATGCGACAACTTCTTATTTGCTGCCTTTTTTTGCCTGGAATGGCCTTATCCGCCCAACAATTTACCCAACTCAACAATTCACCGCTTAGCAACACGCCCGGCGACAGCCGCAGCGTCAACATCGTGGATGTCAATGGCGACGGACTCGACGATGTGTTTATTTCCAACGGTTTGCAGGGAGGACAAAACAACGAGTTGTACCTCAACCTCGGCAGCGGGGTTTTCGAGGCGGTACAAAACGACCCGATTGTACTCGATCACAGCCCTTCCGACGGCACTACTTTTGCCGATACGGACAACGATGGCGACGTGGATGCCTACATGGTCACCTGGTATGGGGCGCCCAATTTTTTTACCGGAATGTCGGGAATGGAAATTTTACCCACCTGCCTGATGCTGTGACAGGCAACACCGGCACCCACTCGGAAACGGCGGCTTTCGGCGATTATGACAACGACGGACTGGTAGATGTGTACATCACCAACAGCGGCGGCGACGACCTGCGCGATTTCTTGTACCGCAATACGGGCAACAACGGTTTTGTAAAAATAAATACTGCTGTTTTAAACGAAAACACCGCCAGCCGTTCGGCCAACTGGGCTGACTATGACAACGACGGCGACCTCGATTTGTTTGTCACCCGCGAATCGCAGCACATCAACAACCTGTTTCGCAACAATGGCAACGGCGGTTTTGTCAAAGTCAACAACGACCCCGCTACTTCGGAAGTACTCAGCTCCATCACTGCCAGTTGGGGCGATGTGAATAACGACGGCCTGCTCGATCTTTTTGTGGGGAATTCAGGCAATTTTGCGCCGGAAAACAACCGGCTTTTTATCAATAACGGCAACGGCGGTTTCACAGTGGCGCCTCAAGGGGCCATCAATACGGATGGCGGTTGTTCGTTCGGCAGTGCATTTGCCGATTATGACAACGACGGCGACCTCGATCTTTTTGTCGCCAACGGCTTTTGTAGCGGTACGATCAACAATTTTTTATATCAAAATGACGGCGCCGGCGTCTTTACGCGCGACCTCACGGGTTTGCCCAATTACGCCACCCCTTGTTCCTATGGCGTGGCGTGGGGCGATTTGAATGAGGATGGTTTCCAAGACCTGGTGATTGCCAACTGCAAAAGGAACAGTGCTGCCGCTCAGCCTAACCACAGCGTTTTTTTGAATAATGACAATGGAAATAACTGGTTGAAAATCAAGTTGATCGGCGTCAATTCCAACCAGGCCGCTATCGGCGCGCAAATCCGCGTAAAGGCAACCATCAACGGACAACCGGTCACACAACTCCGCGACATCAGCGCTCAGTCGGGCTATTGCGGCCAGAACAGCCTGACGGCGCATTTCGGTTTCGGCGCCACTACCCAGATTGACAGTATCGAAATCCGCTGGCCTTCCGGGCTACAACAACTACTGGGAAATACCGCGGTCAATCAAACCATTACCGTGGTGGAAGGGCAGGCGTCCGGGGTAAATAACCCGGTCAACAATGCCTTAAAATTACAGGTGGCGCCCAATCCCATCAGCGATACATTAAACTGGACACTCGTCAATGACAAACCCATCCGGCAGGGCAGGTTTGAACTGATAGACGCACAGGGGAAGGTGGTACGCAGCAAAGGCGCCATGCAGGTCGATGCCGGTTCGCACGGTTTTCAATTTTCAACCGCACATTTGCCAAATGGCGTATATTCACTGCGCCTGATTAGCGATATTGGGGTTTCGGAAGCGGTGAAGGTTATTAAATGAGTTATGAGTTATGAGTTATGAGTTATTGGAGTTTCAGGCTGGAATGGGAAATAAAGTATTCTTTACTTTGCCATTCCAGCCTGAAACTCCAATAACTCATAACTCATAACTCATAACTAATCATATGAATAGCCACTTACTTTTACGCCTGTCCGTAGCCTTCATTTTTCTGACCCATGGCTGCACCCGCATTTACATCAACGGCGTCACGCCATTTGGCGAACAGTTTCTGGATGCAGTTGGTTTTTCGCCCTTTGGCCTGTATATCGCCTGGGCTATCACCCTTTTTGAACTAGTGGGTGGCACACTGCTGCTGTTGGGAAAGTTTGTCCGCCCGATCGCGCTGGTATTTATATTCAACCTGCTCATGGGCATCATATTGGTGCATTTTAAGGAAGGCTGGTTTGTGGTAGGCGCCGGGAGAAACGGTTTTGAGTATAGTTTTTTGCTGATCGTTTGTTTGGTTGTAATCGCATTTCCTGACGGTTGGAAGCGGGCCTAGTGGTGGCATGGGATTTTTTAAATACGATTCGGGTAGTTTTTCGACTGAAAAACTACCCGAATCGTATTTAAAAAATCCCATGCCACCACTAAGTCGCTCGAAAAATTGAGTTTTGACGGAGTTGGACACCACGCTCGGCATCCCTCATCCCTCATCCTCATCCCTACCAATTCAACTCCACCTGTTGCCCTTTCTGGGCCGCCAGCACAACCGCCTCAATAATTTTCAAATCAAACATTCCTTCCTGTCCGGAGGCTTCCGGCGTCGTGTTATCCCGGATATTTTGCACAAAGGCGTCCATTTGTGCAATCTGCTGATAATCAGGCGTTTTAAAGTCGATAGGCGCTTCCGAGGACACGCCTTTTGCGCCGGTCGCATTAAAAGAAGGTTGCAAACCGAACCACCTGTAATCGCTGGTGGCGTACAGCCGGTCAACATAAGAGGAGTACGTGGTGGTCGAATTGGACACTGCTCCACCGGGAAATTCCATCTGGAACATCATCATTTCATAAATGTCTTTGAACACTTTGGTGTCGCGCACATAGCCTTGTGCCGTTACTGCGACGGGCAATTCGCCCACCGTCCGACGCGCGCCCTGGATGCAGTACACACCGAGGTCCATGATGGCGCCGCCGCCGCCCATGGCCTTGTTCAGCCGCCAGGATTCCGGGTTGGCCATCGAAAAACCCAGGCTGCTTTCGATGGTTTTGACGGCGCCGAGCGGTTTTTCGACACCCAATCGCCGCATTTCCAGGTGGTGCGGCTCGTAGTAGAGGCGGTAACCGATAGCCAGTTGCACTTTTGCTGCCGCGCAGGCCTCGATCATTTGTTCGCATTCGCGGACGTTGAGTGCCATCGGTTTTTCACATATCACGTGTTTGCCCGCCCTGGCCGCCCGGATCGTGTATTCCGCGTGCATCGAATTGGGTAATACCACGTACACAATATCGATGTCCGGGTTGTCGCGGATGCGGTCGAAGGTCTCGTAATTGTAGACGTTTTTGTCCGGGATATTGTACTTCGCCTTCCAGACAGCGGCCTTTTCGGGCGATCCGGTCACAATGCCCGCCAGGCGGCAGTTTTTGGTTTGTAGCAGGGCGGGCGCCAGTTGGTTGGTGGCGTAATTGCCCAGTCCCACCAAAGCGATGCCGAGCGGGCGGTTGTCGGGGGCGGTGCACAGGAGACTTGCGGGAGTGAGCAGGGCGGCGGTGGCGAGGGTGCTTTGGGCGAGGAATTGACGGCGTTGCATATTTTTTGCTGTTTGACGAACTGAAATGGGCGTCAAAATCGAGCATTATTTTCATTTGTGATGATTATTTGGGATGAAAAGGATGCTTTCTACCGTAAATGCTGTAAAGCCTATCTGTACTACACAGCAGTTTCTAATATTTTCATTTGAAAAAGTGTAAAGTATTACATTTTTTCGTTTGAAAAAATGTAATATTGCAATAAAAATCAAATTAAAAAAATGAAAAGAGACCTTTATGAATCGCTGGTCAACTGGAAAAATGCACCTACCCGAAAACCCTTAATATTACAAGGGGCGAGGCAGGTCGGCAAAACCTGGCTGATGAAAGAGTTTGGCAAAAATGAATTTGAGCAGGTTGTCTATCTCAACTTTGAGGGGAGTGAGCGGCTAAAATCATTGTTCGTACCGGATTTTGATATAAAACGCATCCTGTCAATCATAGAAATCGAAGCCAATCACAAAATACAGCGTGACAAAACGCTACTCATTTTTGACGAAATACAGGAAGCGGAAAAAGGGTTGACTGCACTGAAATATTTCTGCGAACAAGCCCCGGAATATTACATCGTCGCCGCCGGCTCATTGTTGGGTGTTTCGTTGCAGAAAAACACCTCATTCCCCGTCGGGAAAGTGGATTTTCTGCGGATGTACCCGATTAGTTTTTTCGAGTTTTTGGAAAATGTGGGCCAGGGCCTGATGAAAGAACATTTGGCGGCTCAAAACTGGTCGGTAATGGAGGTTTTTCACGATAAATTGGTGGAACTGTTAAGACTGTATTACTTCATAGGCGGTATGCCCGAAGCGGTGAACAGTTATATCCAGCAAGGTGATTTAAGGGAAGTGCGGGCTATTCAGGAAAAAATTTTGATAGGCTACGAAAACGATTTTGCGAAATATGCGCCCATCGAAATCGTGCCAAAAATCAGGTTAGTATGGCATACTTTGATCAGCCAATTGGCAAAAGAGAACCGAAAATTCATATACGGGCAAATCAAAAAAGGCGCAAGGGCAAAAGATTTTGAAACTGCCATCCATTGGCTTTCCGACGCCGGCATGGTGCTTAAAGTGAGCCTTGTGGAAAAACCCGCTATACCGTTAAACGCTTATGCAGACATCGACGTGTTTAAATTGTTTCTGTTGGATATAGGTCTGTTGAATGCACTCGCTAAAATTGACCAGAAAATTCTGCTTGAAAAAAACAATATTTTGATCGAGTTTAAAGGCGCGCTGACGGAACAATTCGTTGCGCAACAATTGAAAATCACTCACGAACTCTATTATTGGACGGCTACCAATGCAACGGCCGAAATTGATTTTTTGATTCAATCCCAGAACAGCATCATCCCGATTGAAGTAAAAGCTGAAGAAAATTTAAAGTCCAAAAGTTTGAAAGTTTTTGTAGAAAAATACAAACCCGGCACGGCAATTCGTACCTCGATGAGCCTTTTCCGGGTGCAAGACTGGATGACAAATGTGCCTTTATATGGCGTTTCGACGATTGGTTCTCGTTGATTTACAGCGAGATGAAAGGGATAGTTTGACGATAGCATCAAACAATACTTACCGTTTTCTTTCGCGCCCGAGCCGATACGCCTCCACCGCGGCCTTCGTGGTGAGCCAGTCACGGCCTTCTTTGAGGGCGGCAATCTTGCCCTGTCGGGCCAAAAGGCTCACGTATTCCTGGCTATAAGGAATGTCCGCCTCTTTAACGATGTCCACGATGGGCTTATAATCGGCGTACGCATGGGAAGTAACCGTGCCGAGGTAAATATCCAGCGTACGTTCGGCTGCCTGGAGCACAAGCAACAGCAATTTGCCGTAGTTGCCTTTATTGGCACGGTTGAGCGCCTCGTAGTATTTGCGCCGGTCTTGCTTCAGGATAATGGCGGGCGGGTAACCCTGCCGCATCAGGAAGAGGTTCATCAGCAGGCGCACAGTACGGCCATTGCCGTCGAAAAACGGGTGTATCCACACAAACCGATGGTGAAAAATGGCAGCCTTGACCACCGGTGGCAGCGTCCCGGCATCATTGAACCAACTAATCAACTCGTCCATGAACTCCTCGATCAGGAGTGCATCCGGCGGCACAAAATTGGCCCCGGAAATGCGCACATTGCCTGTCCGGTAAACCCCTGCAAACGATTTATCGATCTTTTGAAGTACTATGCTTTGCAAAGTGCGTACATCTCCTTTGCGCAACGGCTCATTCGTCGACACAAGGCCCTCGACCCATTCCACCGCCTCCTGGTGGTTCAGGGCCTCGAAGTGCTCACGCAAGGATTTGCCCTGGATCGTCATACCATCCTCCACCACCAACTTGGTTTCTATCAGCGAAAGGGTATTGCCCTCGATGCTGTTGGAGTGGTAGGTCCATTCGAGGGAGAGGCTGTCTCGCAAGTTGCGAAGAACAGGCTCTGGCAAGGGACGCAACATATCCAGCCGGCCCTTTTTGTCTTGTACTCGCGCAAGGATTTTGTCCAGACCTTTGAAATCATAAGGATATGTTGTCCATTTCATGTGTAGTGATCCGTTATTAGTTATCCGTGTTGATAATCAAGCATTTGCAAAGAGTTTAGTCCAAAATGATTTTTGGGCCTGATTATCCACAAAGGTATGGGTTTTCCCTTAATATCGGATTTTATTAAAAATTAAATATTCCGATATTAGCGCTCTTGAAAACAATTTATTGATATAGTTCAAGGCGGATCATCGATTCTTCGCTGATCTTTGTCCTGATTTTCAAGGGTTGTGTCAAAAGTCGGATTCTACTTGAGCCATGGTTTTAGTGTGAAATTTAATTTCGCGTTCCTCACTTCCCGAAGTTTAAAATTTTCAGGCAGCGAAAAACCAAGTATAATTTGGCATCTTATTTTACTTCGACCCTTTTGACACAACCTCATCGATATGTCAGCATATTCAATATTCAACCTGTCATGGTAAAAAATATAACCTTTTTCTTTTACCTCTTGCTCCTTTTGGGCTGCCACACTACCCAAAATAGATCAACAAAAACTCATGAACCCCACCGCCCCCTTTTCCATTTCACCCCACCCAAAATGTGGATGAACGATCCCAATGGCATGGTGTATTTTGAGGGCGAATACCATCTTTTTTATCAACATTACCCGGACTCGACGGTTTGGGGCCCTATGCACTGGGGGCACGCGGTGAGCAGCGATATGGTGCATTGGGAGCATTTGCCCATCGCGCTTTACCCCGACTCCCTGGGCATGATATTTTCCGGCAGCGCGGTGGTGGACTGGAAAAACACATCTGGTTTCGGCAAAAACGGAAAACCGCCTTTGGTCGCCATTTTCACACACCACCTGATGGAGGGTGAAAAAGCCGGCCGCAGCGATTTTCAGTACCAAAGTATTGCGTACAGCAACGATAAGGGCCGAACCTGGACGAAATACGCGGGCAATCCCGTCGTGCCTAATACCCAGAAAATCAGGGACTTCCGCGACCCGAAAGTGATCTGGCACGAGGCGTCTAAACAATGGGTGATGGTATTTGCCGCACAGGATCATGTAAAATTCTGGAGTTCGCCGGACCTGAAAAACTGGAAACACCTGAGCGATTTCGGCAAAGAATGGGGCGCCCGCAGAGGTGTCTGGGAATGTCCTGATTTTTTCCCGATGGCGGTGGAAGGGGATAAGTCAGGCGGTGACTTGAAGTCACCGCCTGACTCGGGCACAAAATGGGTGCTGCTGCTCAGCCTGAACCCCGGCGCTGCCAACGGCGGTTCCGGTACCCAGTATTTTGTCGGCGACTTTGATGGTAAGACCTTTACCCTGGACCCGGATTTTGCCGGTTCGGTTCAAAACGGCAAGGGCATCTGGCTCGATTGGGGGCGCGACAACTACGCCGGCGTGACCTGGTCGGATGTGCCCAAATCGGACGGCCGACGGCTGTTTATGGGCTGGATGTCCAATTGGGATTATGCGACAACGGTTCCAACCCAGGCCTGGCGCAGCGCGATGACCTTGCCACGTTCATTGGCGCTCCGCGAAACAAACGCCGGACTTCGACTTGTATCGCAACCGGTGAAAGAACTGGAAACGTTGCGCAAGGGCGTGGTTGTCTTCAGCAGCCAATCGCTGGATGGTCCGCTTTATGTATCGCCTAAATACGACCTCGATCCCGCTGGTTTGGAGGTACTGCTGGAATTGGAGTTTCCGGATAATGCAGCATCCTCCTTTGCGGTAGTGCTTACCAATGCGGATGGAGAAGAATACCGCGTAGGATTCGATGCGGGTAGCAATGAATTTTTCAGCGACCGGACCCGTTCAGGAGACCTCCGTTTTTCGGACAAATTTGCGCTGAAACGCCATGTTGCGCCCCGGCCGCGAAAAGACAAAACACTAAAAATGCACTTGTTTTTTGATGTGGCTTCCTGCGAACTGTTTGCGGACGGTGGCGAGACGGCGATGACCGATATTATTTTTCCTACAAAAAAATTCAGCAGGATTCGTTTTGAAAGCGTGAACGGCGCCGTCAATATGAAATCTGCTATGTTGTATGAATTGAAGTCTGCCCGGTAAAAACGAAAGGGCAAAGGCGAAGAGGACACGTCCGCGACGCCCCCGCCGCCAGCCCGCCCTAAATCCGCTTCCTCACGGAACCGTCTTCATTGCTGTCGTAATCGACGGCGATTTTCCAGACGCCGTTCACTTTGCGGTGAAAAACGTGAAATTTTCCGTAAAAACTGCTTGGTGCGCCCGTTTTAGGGATGTCGGTATAGCGGTAAATGCCGCGTTCGGAAGCGGTCTCCGCTCCGGCTGCCCGCTCAAAAAAGGTGAAATCAATCCTGGCCATGCGCCCGTCCTCCGTATTGCGGGCGAAATTGGTTTTGACGCTAGCGCCGTATTCAGCCAGGTTTTTGACGCCCGCCCATTTTCCGCCGTTCGCCCGAATAAAATCCGGGGCATGCAGGGAAATGTATTTTTCGGCATCGTTGGTGGCGTAGGCCTCCGAAAAGGGCGTCCAGATATCCCGGTTGATTTCCCGCAGGCGTTCCAGGTTTTCCGGCGTTTGCGGGATGTTGATCTGTGGAAATGACTTGGCCTGTGCGTCAAAAATCGTTTTGGCATTTTTGGAAATTTTAATTTCCCTGAAATCAGCCGCTTTAATGCTGTTCAGCAGCACCGGACCCGAAGGCCGCAACTTTTTCATCAGGGGTTGGAAATTTGCCTCCACCTGGTGGAATGCGGCGCTGTCCGGAAACTCCATCAGCAGAATAAAGTCGAAATCGCCGATCGAGTCGGGTGTCGTTTCCAGCAGCCGGTAGCCGCTGATGTAGCCTCGGGCGAGTGCGGAATCGCGGTAAAGTTTCCAGTTCTGTTCCAGGTAATACAACAATTCAGTGCGGTGCCCGCCTTTAATTTTGGTGAAATCGACCATCCAGATAGCTGTTACTGTTTTGTTGTGCCTGCATGGAGGCTATCTGGATAAAAAGTAAAAAAGTGTGGTAAGTAGTCTCATAATCAATGTTTTAGATGTTTGAAGTGGTAGCGGCCTTAAGGCCGCGGGACATGTACATTCTAATGCCCGTTCTAGGCCCTATTTTTGCCATGCGCGCCCGCACTTTTAATATCCGGCACATATACCAAAGGCCTGAAAGCAGCCGTGCTACCGTTTTCCATTTGGCGCCCTAGTGTCGAGTTAAATCCATTTTGAGTTATTTTTGTCCATAAAATGCCTGTCAATACGGATAACTATTAACTGATAACCGATAACTACTTAACCAACAGACCCGATGTTTTTCCATCAACGTTAAAAACGTTCCATGAAAAAAATCACACTCAATGTTGTAAAAATCGGCGGTAATATACTCGACGACGACACGCGGCTACTGACTTTCCTGACAGATTTTGCTGCCTTACCCGGCGCAAAAATACTCGTGCACGGCGGCGGCAGGCAGGCCACACAACTCGCTGAGCGCCTGGGTGTTCCCCAGCAAATGATCGACGGGCGGCGTATCACCGATGCCGAAACCCTGCGTATTGCGACGATGGTGTACGGCGGCTTAGTCAACAAACAGATTGTCGCCCGGCTTCAGGCGCTGGGCTGCCCATCGCTGGGTGTTTGCGGCGCCGACGGCGACTTGCTGCGGGCCCACAAACGCCGGCATCCGAGCATCGACTACGGCTGGGTGGGTGATATCGATTCGGTCAATATCCCATTGCTCGACCGCTGGATCGGGCAGGGCCTTACTCCTGTGGTGGCCCCCTTGTCGCACGACGGAGAAGGTCAGTTGCTCAATACCAATGCCGATACCATCGCGCAGGAAATTGCGCAAGCCATGAGCACGGCCTTTGCCGTTCAACTTATTTTCGGTTTTGAAAAAAGCGGTGTTTTGCTGGATGTAACGGATGAAAACAGCCGGATGCCAACCCCCCACCTCGAACAATATCAGCAATTGAGATCGGAACAGGTCATCACTGCCGGCATGATCCCTAAACTGGATAACGCCTTTGCCGCACTGAAAAAAGGTGTGCGAAAAGTCATTATCGGGCAGGCAGAAAAATTACCCGACCTGGTAGCGGGAAAAAACGGGACTTTGATCGAGATGTATGATGAGTAAAAAAAGGCAAAATTGCAAAAAGCAAAATGCAATGAAAGCCAACGCATTACAAAAGAATCAGTTCAAACTGCTTGGGTGAAACAGGGCTACATAATATGGGTAATGATCAAGCATATATCAAACAGTTGACCGCTGAAATGGTCGAACTGCTGCAACGGTTGATTGCAACGCCTTCCTTTAGCCGGGAAGAAGCGGATACGGCTGCGTTGCTGGATGATTTTTTACAAAAAAAAGGAGTTCCCACCCATCGCCTGCAAAACAACGTGTGGGCGCTCAATCGCCATTTTGACGCTGCCCGACCAACTATTTTACTCAATTCGCACCACGACACGGTAAAACCAAACAAAGGATACACCCGCGACCCTTTTGCTCCTGAAATACTGGACGACAAACTGTTCGGCCTGGGCAGCAACGACGCCGGCGGCCCACTGGTGGCCCTGCTGGCTGCTTTTTTGTATTTTTTTGATCAGAAGGATTTGCCTTTTAACCTCGTCTACGCTGCCACTGCCGAAGAAGAAATTTCCGGCAAAAACGGGGTGGAATTGCTGCTGCCCGAACTGGGTGTGATCAACTGCGCCATTGTCGGCGAACCCACCCAAATGCAATTGGCCATAGCCGAAAAAGGGTTGATGGTGCTCGATTGTGTGGCGCACGGCAAATCCGGTCACGCAGCCCGCGAAGAAGGTGAAAACGCTATCTACAAAGCGCTGAATGATATAAACTGGTTCCTGCAATACCAGTTCCCGGAAACATCTGCATTCCTCGGGCCGGTCAAAATGTCGGTCACCCTGATACAAGCCGGCACACAACACAATGTAGTGCCGGATGAATGCCGTTTTACGGTGGATGTCCGCGTCAATGAATGTTATACACTCGAACAGGTGTTGGAAACCGTCCGTGCCAACGTGCAGTGCAGCGTGGAGCCGCGTAGCCTGCGTATTCGCTCTTCGATGATAGTACCCAAACACCCGCTGGTGCAGTCGGGCCTGGCACTGGGGCGCACGATGTACGGTTCGCCTACTACTTCCGACAAAGCGCTGATGCCTTTTCCCGCCCTGAAAATGGGCCCCGGCGACAGCGCCCGCAGCCATACGGCCGATGAATTTATTTATGTAAAGGAAATTGAGGAAGGTATAGCGCTGTATGTAAGTTTGCTGGAAAATGTTGATGAGGGTTTATAAGGGTTGATGAAGGTTGATGAGGTTGATGAGGTTGATATTTGACACTCTATCATATAATTTCTTTTTCTTTAACCTTCATCCCAAATGCGAAGCGGTGTAATCTACGCCTCTCACTTCTCACTTCTCACCTCTCACTTCTATCCATGAAGCTTTGGAGTAAAAACAATACCGCCACCCACGCATTCGTCGAAACATTTACCGTGGGCCGCGACCGGGAGTTCGATGTGTTGCTGGCCGAACACGATGTGATCGGCTCGCTGGCACATACTGCAATGCTGGAAAAAGTAGGATTGCTGGACCCGGCCGAGCACGAGCGCATCCACCGGGAACTGAACCTGATTCTGGGCGACATACGGGCCGGAAAATTCAAAATCGAGCCGGATATGGAAGACGTGCATTCGCAGGTGGAGTACCTGCTCACGCAGCGCATCGGCGACGCAGGCAAAAAAATACATGCCGGCCGCAGCCGGAACGACCAGGTGGCGGTGGATATAAAACTGTTCTTACGCGCTGAATTACAGGAAGTTACGGCGTCTGTGCAGTCGCTTTTCAACCTGTTGCTCGAACTCAGCGAGCGACACAAACAACATCTGCTGCCTGGTTACACACACCTGCAAATCGCCATGCCGTCCTCTTTCGGTCTTTGGTTCGGCGCTTATGCCGAAAGCCTGGTCGACGACATGGAAATTGTTACCGCTGCGGCCCGGGTCGTCAATAAAAATCCCCTGGGCAGCGGGGCCGGTTACGGTTCTTCCTTTCCCCTCGACCGCCGCCTGACCACCGAACTGCTGGGGTTTGACACCCTGCATTTCAACGTCGTGTATGCGCAAATGAGTCGCGGAAAAACGGAAAAAATTGTAGCCCAAAGCCTGTCCAACCTCGCCGCGACGCTGGGCCGCTTGTCGATGGATATTTGCCTGTACCTGAATCAGAATTTCGGATTCATCAGTTTTCCGGCAGAACTGACCACCGGCAGCAGTATCATGCCCCACAAAAAAAATCCGGACATTTTTGAACTGATCCGTGCCAAATGCAACCGAATACAGGCGTTGCCCAATGAACTCACCCTGCTGCTTGCCAACCTGCCTTCCGGCTACCACCGCGACCTGCAACTGACCAAAGAAATCCTGTTTCCGGCGTTCACGGAACTGCAAAACTGTTTTGCCATGATGATCCATGCGCTGGGATTTATCGAGGTGAAAGCGGATATTCTGAAAGATGAAAAATACCGCTACCTGTTCAGTGTGGAGGCCGTGAATGAAAAAGTAAAACAGGGGCTGCCGTTCCGCGAAGCCTACCGGCAGGTGGGAGAAGCCATCGAGGCCGGGACGTTTCAATTCGATGCCTCAAGGGGTTTGGAGCACACCCACGAGGGAAGTTTGGGGAATCTGTGCACGGAGGAGATCAGGGCGGAGATGGAGAAGGTGTTGGGGCGGAGAAGGAAAGAGGGATGAGGGATGAGGAATGGCCGAGCGTGATGTCGGCGGGCATCACGCTCGGCCATCCCTCATTCCTCATTCCTCATTCCTGAAAATCCGGTATCCCAACCCGATTTGCAGCGCACGGTTTTTTTCATGTCTTTCACCAATTTCTTCCCCGTTTTCACCGGTAAAAGAGATGGTTGCCATTTTTTTCAAACCTAATTGGCCGGATGCAAGCAGCGAAAAGCGGCCGATTTGGTATCGTAGCCCTGGTGCAAGTCCAACATCCGTTTTGGAATAATAGGTGGCAAACGGCTCTATCCAGTCATCGGAATCGCCTATTTGTACCTCATGCCGCTGCAAAAAACTGCAATAAACGCCGAAGTTGAGGTCCAGATTTTTGAACAGTTGGTACGATACTTTCGGCGTGATATCCAGGTTTTTTCTCCTGGAATTGGACAGTGCATTTGCATCGGCATCTCCGGTTACCTCATACCCTACACCCCGGACTGCGTAATCGACGTCCAGTCCTGCCGACCATTTGTTGCAGAGTTGATAGGCTGTGTTAATGCCTGCAAAATAATGCACCTGGGCTTCCGGTTCAGGGTAAAATGCAGTGACAGGGCCGTGGGTGTTGATCGTACTCGCATTGACGCCGCCGTGTACGCCAATGGTAAATTGGGCCGACAACTGGTTCAGGGTGAATAAAAGTAGCAGGGTCGTAATTGTTTTGGACAGCATAATCTTAAGGTTTTGTTTGAACGAATGCTAACAAGACGCTTGCTTATCCCTATTAGGTTGTCTTATTTGATAATAATCTTCCCTGACGCATTGGCAACACTGCTTTTGGGCATTTAAAAACAAAAAACACCCCCCAACCCCCCCCCCCCCAACCCCCCCACCCCCCCACACAACCACCCAAAAAAAAAAAACACACACACCCCCCCCCCCCCCCCCCCCTCCCCCACCCCCTTTTTTTTTTTTTTTTCCCCCCCCCCCCCCCCCCCCCCCCCCCCCCCCCACCCCCCCCCCCCCCCCCCCCCTTTTTTTTTTAAAAAAAATTTTCCCCATTAAAAAAATTAATCCCCCCCCCCCCCCCCTTTTCCTTCCCCCCCCCCCCCCCGAAAAAAAAAAAAAAATCCCCCCCCCAAAAAAGGCGGGAAAAAAATTTTTCCCCTCCTTCTCCCCGGGACCCGGCCTGGGTTGGGCAAAAAACCCCCCAGGGGGGGCCCCTGGAGGGCCACGGGGGTTTTCGGTCTGGCATTTATTTTCATTGCTATACTGGTTTTTATCGTGATTTTTGTAGGCGGGATGTTCATGTTTGGCAAAATTCACTGGCAGTGAAGCCCTACCTTTGCCCCCACTTAAATCGCATTACCTAATTCTATGGAAGTGAGTAACATTAGTGAGTACTACATCTTTTGCAACTCATTAATTCACATTTCTTTTTGCTTTTTCAATTTTGCCCTTTTACTTAATACCGACAAGTGGACATAAAAAAAATACCCTCGCCCTGTTTTGTGCTCGACGAAGCCCGGCTGCGCCAGAATTTAGCCCTCATTCAAAGGGTACAACAAGAAGCCGGCGTACAGATCATCCTGGCATTCAAGGGATTTGCCATCTGGAGCGTTTTCCCGATCATACGCGAATACGTGCAAGGCGCTACCGCCTCTTCCCTCAATGAAGCGCGGCTTTGTTTTGAGGAAATGAAAACCAAAGCGCATACCTACGCCGTGGCTTATACGCCCCGTGAATTTGGAAAAATACTGGGCTATTCCAGCCATGTTACCTTCAATTCCATCGGCCAATACCGCCGTTTCCGCAAAAAACTGGAAGCATGGCCCGAACCTGTAAGCCCAGGCATCCGGGTCAATCCAGGCTGGTCGCCGGTCGGCACGGCGCTGTACAATCCCGCTTCGCCCGGCTCCCGGCTGGGCGAACCGCTCGAAAATTTTAAAGGAAAACTCCCCGAGGGCATCGAAGGACTGCATTTCCATACTTTGTGTGAAAGCACAAGTTATGATCTGGAAACAACGCTGGAACACTTCGAGCGGCAATTCGGTGCATTTCTGCCTCAACTGAAATGGGTCAACTTCGGAGGTGGACACCTGATGACCAAAGCAGGCTACGATGTGGAACACCTGATCGGGGTATTGAAAGCATTCAAAAAGCGGCATCCGCACCTGCATATCCTGCTCGAACCGGGCAGCGCTTTTGCCTGGGATACGGGCGTATTGGTCACGACCGTTCTCGATATCGTTTCCAATAAAAAGGTAAAAACAGCGATCCTGGACGCCTCTTTCACGGCGCACATGCCCGATACGCTGGAAATGCCCTACCGCCCCCGCGTCCGGGGCGCTTCGGAAGAATTGGTACCGGGACAGCCGCAATACAGACTGGGCGGTGTCAGTTGCCTGAGCGGCGACTTCCTGGAAGCGTATTCATTTGAAAAACCGCTGAAAATCGGGCAAAAAATCGTGTTTGAAGACATGATCCACTACACGATGGTAAAGACCAGCACCTTCAACGGCGTGACACACCCCGCCATCGCCATCTGGCGTACCGACGGGACGCTAGATGTGGTGCGCCGTTTTGGATACAACGATTACAAACGCCGTTTGTCCTGAATACAAGTTTACCGTGTAAAAATGTAGTACATCAGCACCATCAGCAGCAATGTAGCCACCGCTACTGCTGTCAGGAACTTACGCCTTTCTTCCGCATCTTTGGCAGAGCGTTGTGGTTTGCTTGTTTTATGCTTGGTAGACATCTTGTTGAATATTTAGAGATTAGAAAATTATTATTTAAAAGGAATGAAGGATGAGGAATGAGGGATGATAATAGCCACTCTATGATCAAAATTAACCACTTTTCGAGTGTTCATTATCATTCCTCATTCCTCAATTTTTCGAGTGGCTATATCATTCCTCATCCCTCCTCATCCCTGCGAAGTCCTCATCCCTCAGTTTAGTCCCTGCTCCTTAAATATCCGGTTGAGTTTTTTTAACATCAGCGAAAGTACAGCTGCGGCGGCAGCAAGCAATGCAAAATTGACCCAAAAAAAGTCTGCTTTATCATCATAGCGGTCCCACATCGTCGCCAGTACGCCGCTGAGTTTATTGCCCAAGGAGGTGGCTAATTGCCAGCCGCCCATCATCAGTCCGGTCAGGTGCCGGGGCGACATTTTTGATACCATGGAAAGTCCCATTGGGCTAAGGCAGAGTTCGCCTACTGTGATGACACCGTAAGCGCCGATCAGCCAGTTGGCCGAAGCCTTGACTTCTCCGTTGTGGCAGCTGTAAACGGCCCAGATCGTCACCAGCGTGGAGAGCGCGGAGATCGTCAGGCCCCACCAGATTTTCCCCGGCGTGGTGGGTTCTTTACCCCGTCGTCGAAGCCAACTGAAGGCAAAAATGATGAGCGGCGTGAGTACCACCACAAAAAACGGGTTGACGGACTGGTAAATTTCTGTCGAAATCAGTGCCATATCTTTCCCTTGCGGCGGCCGTTCTGCCTCCGGTATATTTTTAAAATAAGGATTGATCGAGGCTATTTTTACAATCTCGCCTGCTGCATCGCGCTCCGTGCGGAAATGCTCGTCGTATTTGGGGTATTGCGCCGTGTCCGTCCGGACGATTTGCGCCATTTTGAGTTTGGTGGCGGGTCCCTCCATCCAGGTTGGCATAGCGCGGTCGGTGTAATATTCTGCCCAGGTGGTGAGTGCTGTGCCATTTTGTTTAAAAATAGCCCAGAAGATAATGACCACGGCATATACGGACAGCAGCGCCTGAATACGCGGTTTATCGGTAGGTATGGCTTTTTTGAGCGTCCAGAGGTAGAATCCGATGACGGGCAGGCTGCCGAGCATAAAAGCATCGGTCGAGTTGGAACCGAAAATATTGCCCGGAATCATCCAGCCCGCAATACCGGTAGCGATGGCAGGCAGCAATACGGAGGACAACAACTGCCCTACCCCGGCCTCGTTTTTATCGGTGGTTTTGACCACATCCGCATGGGCATAATGTTTCATCCCGCTCAAAAACACGATGACGCCGATAAACATCCCGACGCCTGCCGCCGCAAATGCAGCGCCCCAGCCGATATTCCAGCGCAACCAGGCCGCAAAAAAATTGCAGATCAGCGCCCCGATATTGATTCCCATGTAAAAAATATTGTACCCGGTGTCTTTCAGTACTTTGTAACGTTCGTCATTGTACAAATTTCCCAGCAAAACGGAGATATTGGGTTTAAAAAAACCATTTCCCAGTATCATCACCCCAAGCGAGGCGTAAAAGGAAAAAATGTTATTGGGAATCGCCAGCATGAGGTAGCCAACACCCATCAGAACGCCCCCCAGGATAATGCTGAACCGATAGCCCAGTAAACGGTCGGCCAGCAAACCGCCGATAAAAGGTGTGAGGTACACCAGGGCGATAAACGTTCCGAATATGTCGGAAGCTACCGAACGATCCATCGATAGGCCGCCCCGCTGCGCATCTGTCATGTACAAAACAAAAATGCCGATCATCAAATAATAACCGAAACGCTCCCACATTTCCGTAAAAAACAGGAAGGGCAGACCAACTGGATGTTTTTTGAACATTGTAGTATGATTTAATGTGGAATATCTTTCGCACCGGGCAAATGTAAAAAATGATTTGTTTCTCCGGCCTTCATATCTTTGCCTGGCATTTAACTTACAAAAATTTATCAGCAATCAAATACTGACTATGTTACAAAAAGTTTTGTTGACGGTTCTCCTTTCCGCAATATGTGTTGCCGGCGCAATGGCACAACAACCTGTTACTCCCCCGGAAGGCCCTTCGACCACGCCGCCGCAGGTGCAACGCACCGACAGTGTCATGGTAACGATTATTCTGAAACACCAGCAGGACAAAAACCTGGCTGAAATCCGCCGCATTCTGGAGGCACAGGGCTTTTGGGATATGTTTCCGCCGGAAGATGCCAAAGTCTTATCCTGGACATTAGCCATTGGACTTGGCCACGTTATCACCCTGCAAATACCTGCAGGGGCTGTTCGACGCCTCAACCTGGCCCTCGAAAACGGCGCCTGGGGCGCTTATGATACGGAAATTTACCTCACGTATGATTATGAGTCCGTCTGGCACGACTACGTTGAAAAACGGGAGGATGCAAAAGCCGACCGGAACTAAACAAGTTATCGGTTATCCGTTATTCGTTATCAGTGTTCATAATCAAGCATTTACAGAGTTTAGTCGCTTACTTTTGGCAAGTGGTCATGCAAATTAGTTTCGAACTTTGAAACTAAATGCCTTATAACCAATCGTAACTTTTAATTCCTGCTCGTGTTTCAAATGTTAAATCAACCGTAACATTCGCATTGGCAATGTTTGGAACAGCTTTTTCGTTTGTAGTGTTTGGTGTTTCGTGTTTGGTGTTTCGGGCGCTTCGCCTTTGGCAACTGTGTGTGGCTTAGGCGGAGTGCCCGAAACACCAAACACCATACACCATACACGCAACATAACCATACCATGAAAAAATTACTCTTCGGCATCGCCATTACCCTGCTGCTGCTGATCGTAGCATTGATAAGCATTCCTTATTTTTTTAAGGATGAAATCGTGGCCCAGGTAAAAACAGCCGCCAACGAAAGCCTGACGGCTACCGTGGAATTCAAGGACGTAGACGTCTCGGTATTCCGCCATTTTCCACAACTCTCCATAGGATTGGTCAACCTGGACGTAACCAACGGCCCAGGCCCGTTTGAAGGGGTGAAACTGATACAATGCCCGCGCCTCGATGTAACGATTGACCTTTGGTCGGCTATTTTCGGCAGCGAGGTCATTGTGAAGGGATTGTTTTTTGAACAACCCGATATCCGCGTGTATGCACTCAGCAACGGGGATGCTAATTACGACATCACAAAACCTGACCCGACGGCTACCGAAAGCGCCGCTACGGAAAGCAGCCCCGTCAAATTAGAGGCGTATGGTATTTCCAATGGTAAAATCCTGTACGACGACCGCGGATTAGATATGAAAGCGGAACTCGTGGGCGTCGATCACAGCGGATCGGGCGAATTCGCTTCCGACCTCTACGACTTTGTGATGGAAACGGCGGTGCAACAACTTTCGGTGAACTACGGCGGTATCCAGTACCTGCGCAATGCGCGCGCCGACTGGAAAGCCACGCTGGGCGCCGATATGAAGAACATGAAGTACACCTTCAAAGACAACGACCTGAAAGTCAACGATTTGACGCTGCTGCTGGACGGATGGGTGGAAATGCCGGAAAACTCGGAAGATATCCGCATGGACCTCACGTTCGGTACGCCTGCCAATACCTTCAAGAGCCTGCTGAGCATCATTCCGGGCGCTTACACACAGGATTTCGGGGATGTGCAGGCCAACGGAACGGTTCAGTTTGCGGGATTTGCTAAAGGCACCTACAACGAAACCGTTTACCCGGCTTATAGAATTGATTTCAAAATAGGCAACGCGGATTTCAAATACCCTTCGCTGCCCCTCGGCGTCAGCAATATCAATGTGGACGCCTCCGTCAACAGCCCGACCTCGCGCATCAACGACATGACGGTGAATATTCCGAAATTCAGCCTGCGCGTAGGCTCCAACCCGCTGGAAGGTTATTTCAACCTGAAAACGCCTGAATCAAATCCAACCGTCGACACCAGAATCAACGGAACGCTGAACCTCGGCGAATTGTCCAAAGCCTTCCCGATGGAAGGTGTGCAGGAACTGACGGGCATCCTCCGCGCCAACATGACCATCAAGGCTTCGATGAACCAGATCGAGCAGCAGCAATACGACCAGGTGAATATGGCGGGCGATTTCGGCATGTCGGGCGTCAGTTACCGCGCCGACGGTATGCCTGCCGTCAAAATCAACCAGCTTAGCACCACGCTGACGCCGCAACGCGTTTACATTCAAAATTTTGACGCCAAATTAGGCAAAAGCGACCTGCGCGCTTCGGGCAGCATCGACAATATCCTGGCCTATTTCAGCACCAACAAAACCATGCGCGGCGACCTCCTGTTCTCCTCGGCTTTCTTCGATGCCAGTGAATGGATGGAGGAACCCGAACCCGCCGCAACCGCATCTAAAGTCCCCAGCGATGTGCCCGCCGCCGCTACGGAGAAGGTGTTCGATCGCTGGGACTTTATGGTGGACGGTAAAATCGGCAAACTGAAATACGACGTGTACGACCTTTCCGACGTGTCCATGAAAGGCCATTTTATGCCCAACAAAATGAACATCGACAACTTTGGGATGAAAATAGGCGGCGCCAGCGACCTCCGCGGTTCCGGTCAAGTGTTGAATGCCTGGAACTATCTGTTTGATAACCAGACTGTTGCAGGCACAGTCAACCTGAATTCCTCTTACTTTGATCTCAACCAGTTTATGACGGAAGATGCTCCTGCCGCCGGCGCCACGGCAGCAGAAGTGCCTGCTGAAGATGTTATCCCGGTACCGGAGAATATGGACATGACGATCAATGCCAATTTTGAAAAGGTAAAATACACCACCTACGAACTGAACAACCTCGACGGCAAGATCATCGTAAAAAATGATGTGGCCAAATTGCAGGACTGTACAGCCGGTATTCTCGGCGGCCAGGTGGCCCTCAACGGCGAATACAATACGCAGAACCTGGCCAAGCCTTCTTTCAACATGGATATGGCTATGCAAAACATGGGCTTCAAAGAGTCGTTCCAAAACTTCGTGACGGTCAAAACCCTGGCGCCCGTCGCTCAACTGATGGACGGTAAATTCAACACGACCCTCTCCATGAGCGGCCTGTTGGGAAAAGACATGACCCCCGATTTTACTACCCTGTCCGCTGCGGGATTTTTAGAAACGGTGAGCGCTATTTTCAACAACTTCAAGCCGATGAGCGCCATCGCCGACAAACTCAACATCGAATACCTGAAAAAAATGGAACTGGGCAACACCAAAAACTGGTTTGAAGTCAAAAACGGCTCGGTAACGGTCAAACCCTTCAATGTGCAGGTGCGCGACATTGCCATGCAAATCGGCGGCTCGCACAGCCTGAGCAATGAAATGGCCTATTCCATTACTACCAAAACACCGCGTAAAGCACTGGAAAAGAGCGGATTAGGCGCAGTCAACAGCGGTCTGAACCTGTTGTCGAAAGAGGCTTCCAAACTTGGCGTCAACATCGCCCAGGGCGAGTTCATCAATGTGCGTTTCGATCTCACGGGTTCCTTGTTCAACCCTAAAGTGGCGATGAAAGTACTCGGCTCCGACGGGCAAAGCACGCTCCAGGAAGAAGCCGGCGCCACGCTTCAGGCGGGCATCGACAAAGCCAAAGACTCGCTGAGCAATGTCGCCAACCGCGAACTCGACAAAGCCAAAGATCAGGTGAAAGCCGCCGCTGACAAAGCCGTCGACAGCCTGCAAAACGTGGCCAACCAAAAACTCAAGGAGGCCACCGATAAAGCCACGCAGGAACTGAAAGACAAAGTGGGTGAACAGGTCGGCGACAAAGTAGGTGAAAAAGTAAACGAAAAAGCCGGCGAAGTACTCGGCGACCAGGGCCAGAAAAAGGTGGAAGACGTGAAGAAAAAACTGGATGACTGGGATCCGTTTAAGAAAAAGAAGAAAAACTAAATTGGTTATCAGTTATCAGTTATTGGTTATCGGTGGTGCGGAACTTGGCCGCTCATTTTCAAAGTTTATCACCTATATCTGTTTAGAAAATGCCTTGCGTTGAAACAGGTGGCTACGTTCCGCACCACCGATAACCAGTTTGGAAATGAGCGGTTCCACTACCACCCCCGATAACAGATAACGAATAACCGATAACGAAACATGAAGATTCCCCGCTGGAAAAAGTGGCTCTCCCACCTCACCCCCCTCACTATCGAGGAAACGGCTTCGGAACACAACCCCGAACTGACCGTGGCCCTGTCGCGCGGGCGCTTGCAGTTGCTGAGTGGCGATGCCATTTACTCCTGGGATGATCTGTACCAGAATTTCCTGATTGCTTTTGACCACCTGAAAATTGACGAAGAACCGTTCGAGGATGTGCTCGTGCTGGGCCTGGGCCTGGGTTCCATTCCCTACATGCTGGAAAAGGTGTTTCACCGCAATTATTATTATACAGCCGTGGAATGGGACGAAACCATTTCCGAACTGGCCGCCAAATACACCCTTTCCCGGCTCAAAAGTCCTATCGACGTGATCACCGGCGACGCGGAGGTTTTTGTACAAGTCACTGAAGAACAATACGATATGGTGATTATCGACATCTTTGAAGACGAAATTACGCCACCGCAGTTTTGTACCCCCGATTTCCTCGAAACCTGCCGCGATTTGCTGCGCCCCAACGGCATTATCCTGTTCAACCGCCTGCACGGCGAAGACGAGGCAATTCGCTCGGTAACGGAACGCTTTTTTGAACGGACTTTTAAAAAGGTGTTCCCGACTGCGGAGTATATCGATACGAAAGGGAACTGGATTTTGTGGAGCAGGAAATCTTAAGTAGTTATCCGTTATTAGTTATTGGTTATCAGTGTTCATACTCAAGCATTTACAAAAAATTTAGCCAAAACTAATTTTGTACATCTACTTATAAATAATTCTTTTTGATTAAATTATTTGTAAATACTTGATTATCAACACTAATAACCAATAACAGATAACGAATAACTATAACCATGAACGTCCAACAATCCTACGACTCCTGGTCCTCCCAGTACGACACCAACAAAAATAAAACCCGCGACCTGGAAGCATTGTCCCTGCGGACAACCCTCCTCAATATTCCTTTTGACAGCTGCCTGGAAATCGGCTGCGGCACCGGAAAAAACACGGAATGGCTGGTTACAAAAGCCGGGCATATTACAGCTGTCGACCTCTCGGAAGGTATGCTGGCCATTGCCAGAAGCAAAGTGAGTTCCGACAAGGTGCAATTCCGCCAGGCGGATATTACGCAGCCCTGGACATTCGCTGACCGGCCGTACGACCTGATCAGTTTCAGCCTGGTGCTGGAGCACATTGAAAACCTGGATCATATTTTCAGCGAAGCATGCAAGGTCATCGCTCCCGGCGGACACCTTTACATCGGCGAGTTGCACCCGTTTAAGCAGTATTCCGGCACCAAAGCCAGGTTCGATACCAAAGAAGGGCAGCAAGTAGTAACCTGTTTTGATCACCATGTGTCCGACTTTATTCAAACGGCGCAGGCTTGCGGTTTTGAACTGGTGCTGCTCAATGAACTTTTTGACGACCACGACAGAACGGGTATTCCGAGGATACTGACGTTGCTTTTGAAAAAGGGAGATATTGGGTAAAACATTAATACCCACACGCCTTTTTTACCACAACGGACACGAAGGGGTTTCACAAAGGACACTAAGCGTAGAGTTGACTCGTTCCGCTTGGTATTTGCTGTAAATATGGCACGCACCTCGCAAATGCCTCAAAAAATGCGGTCAACTCTACGCTTAGTGTCCTTTTGGAAACCCCCTTCGTGCACTTTGTGGTAAAAAATAGCCTTAAGAGGGTTCGTTCACATACATTTTACCGGTCAATATGTATTTTTGGCGTTGAGTATACCATTTCAGTCGAATGGACGATTCAATAGCCCTCCTGCTGTATGATTTATTGCGATGTTACCAATGAAAAACGGCTACTGACCATCCCGGTTCAAGCCTTTATTTGTCTTGCCCTGCTATTCATTTGCCCTGCCCTGATCTGGGGCCAGGGGCCATCCGGCCACTTCGTAGAGGCTGTATCGAAAAAAGGAGGCATGCAGGACAACCATATCCTGACCCTGGAGCAGGATAAAGCCGGATTTCTCTGGGTCGGTACCGGGCAGGGTTTGTACCGGTATGACGGCTACAATTTTCGGCCATTTTTTTCAAAAGCGGGCGACTCCACCAGCCTTTCCAACGACGTAGCCACGTATCTTTTTAAAGACCGGAACGAACAACTCTGGGTTTGCACAGGCAACGGCCTGAACCGTTTTAACGCAAAAGAAAGCACCTTTCGCCGCTATTTCACCTGGCCGGAACAGACTTCGGAGCGCGTGCGCACCTATATTATGGATGGTTGTGACGATGCCAAAGGCCGCATCTGGCTGCGCAACCACATCAACGACATTTTTATCCTCGATCCCATTTCAGGGAAAATGGATAAATGGCGGTTGCCGGACGGCGCAGAAGCCAATTTTTCCGTACTCGATAAAGGCCTCGGTAACCAGATATGGCTGGGTCGCCAGGGCAGCATCTGCCAGTTGAATACGGAAACCATGGAATTGCGCTGGTTTGATCCCGGTCGCGCGGATTTGCCGGCGCCCACAGATATACGGGTGGTTTCGCAGGATTGGGTCTGGGTGGTTTTTGAAAAAAAAGCCATCGGTCGGCTGAACCTCAAAAATGGTACCTGGACTTATTTTTCGGTTACAAACCCGACGTTTACGGGAGAAACGCTGCCGGAAGGCAGTGAGTCCATCCTGATAGGTTGTACCAATACGGTAGAGCGGCATCGTCTGGGCGAATCGACGGTTACCACCATTTCCCTGCCCAACGACCCGGAGTTCGACGCAGAGGTAAAAATTATTTTCCGCGACCGGTCGGGCATAACCTGGTTCGGCACCGAAAACGGCTTGTTCAAACTCGACCCGTTTCTACAGGGCTTTCAAAAAGTGCCGGTACACACCCAAACTGCCGGACTGATTGATAACGACATCGCAGACGTACAACAATTTCCCGGCAGCCCCTACCTGTTTGCCATCTCGCGCAGGTTGAACATGGTTTTTGTGTTGCGCGACCAACCCGGAGGCGCCGTTTTTGTAAAAAGTATCCCGACCCACCCCTACACGGCGCCCAATGATTTATGGCGCGCCCGCGACGGTACCGTGTGGCTGCTCTGTGCCGAACGTTTACTGCGCTTCGACCCGCTCACGTTTCGGATGACGCCCGCCCCACCCTTTCCGGTACCGCCCGGACAAAAAGCGCTGAACAAACACGCTGCTGAAGATGCCAAAGGAAATATCTGGATTGCTACCTCGACCGACAAGATTTTTATTTTCGATCCTGCAACGGAAGCCTACTCCATCATCGGTCCCGAGCAGGGACAACCGGCCAAACGTATTATAGATATCTGGATGGATAAAAATGGCCGTTATGCCTGGTTCGGAACCGATTTAAACGGCTTTGTGGAATGCGATCTAACAACGATGCAATTCCGACATTTCACCGAAAAAGACGCTCCGGGGCTGAATAATTCCGGTTATTGCCAGCCGGACAACGACGGCAATGTCTGGATTGGCGGCGACAAGGGACTGCTCTGTTACAACCCGGCAACCAAAAAATTTGAACTCGCATTTTCCCGTGAAAACGGCCTGAGTGCCAACAACACACGGGGTGGATTGCGGGATAAAAACGGCGATTTATGGTGGGGCCTGAGCGACCGGATTTTACGCATTTCACCCCGACAGCGCACGTTCAAGATATTTGACGATCGCTACGGCATCGGCCGAACGCCCTATCGCCTCACCCGGTTTTCGCAAAATGCAGAAACAGGCGAAGTCTTCGCCGGGCTACGGGGCGCTTTTTTGCGCTGGCACCCGGACAGCCTGCGTGCCAACAACCTGCCGCCGCCGGTGGTCAATATTGCCTGCCGATATCGCGACAAAGAAATTTTTGCCCCCATGGATTCCGCCTGGAACATGCGTTTCAGACACGAGGATAATTCGTTCAGCATGGAGTTTGCGGCGCTGAATTTTACCCTGCCGGAAGACAATCTGTACTCCTGGCGGCTCGAAGGTTTTTCCAACGATTGGTCGCCACCCAACCGGGAGCGATACTTTCAGGCCAATTTTGTGCCGCCCGGCACATACAAACTGTTTGTGCGGGCAGCCAACAACGATGGCGCCTGGAACGAGCAGGCGCAGGGCGTCAGCATCGAAGTGCTGCCTGCCTGGTGGCAAACGTGGTGGTTTCGCAGCCTTGCCGCGCTCCTGATTTTGTGCAGCCTATACGGCATTTACCGATACCGGCACCGCGAACGCCTGCGCCTGGAAGCAGTCAAAGCGCGGGCTAAAGAATTGGAAAAACAGCAGTTGCTCAATGAAATCGACCTGTTGAAAAGCCAGGTGAATCCGCACTTTTTGTTCAATAGCCTGAGTATCCTTTCCTCACTGGTGCACGTCAACGCCGATTTGTCGGAACAATTCATCGAACAACTGGCCCGCTCGTATCGCTATATCCTGGAACAAAAAGACCAGCGGATCGTGACCTTGCGCACCGAACTGGACTTCATTCATTCCTATGCTTTTTTGTTGAAAATCCGGTTTGAAAACAAATTCCAACTCCAACTTGACCTGGAAGAATCTGTCCTGGATACCTGCCAAATTGCGCCGCTGACCCTCCAGTTATTGGTGGAAAATGCCGTGAAACACAACCGGATGTCGACGCAGGAGCCGCTCGTCGTGCGTGTTTTTATAGAAAATGATTACCTCATCGTGCAAAACAGGCTGCAACGCAGGTCTGTGCCCGAGGTCTCTACGGGAACTGGTCTCGGGAATATCATTAACCGCTATGCGCTCATTACCGACAAGCCGGTTTGGGCGGGCGAAATTGAAGATTCGTTTGTGGTGCGGGTGCCGCTGATTTGATTTTATTGATTCGCCATTTCGTCATCAAATTCCCCTTCCCAGCGCGCCACAACTGCAGAAGCCAGGCAATTGCCCATCAGGTTGACGCTGGTGCGGCCCATGTCCATCAGTGCATCGACACCGAGGATGATCGCGATCGGCCATTCCGGGATATTGAACTGATTGACCGTGGCTGCCAGGATCACCAGCGAAGCCCTCGGTACCCCGGCCACACCTTTAGAAGTGAGCAGCAGGGTGCCCATCATGGCCAATTGCGTTTGCCAGTTCAGGTGGATACCGGCGGCCTGTGCGCAAAAGACGGAAGCCAGCGACAGGTACAAAGTGGAGCCGTCGAGGTTAAAACTGTACCCGGTCGGCAATACGAACGAAACGATTTTACGCGGCACCCCGAATTTTTCCATGGCCGTCAGCGCCTTGGGCAGGGCCGCCTCCGAACTGGCGGTGGCAAAGGCTAAAGAGGCCGGTTCGTAAATGGCGGCAAAAAACTTTTTGATGGGGATGCGGAATAAGAGCAGCACCGGGATAAAAACCAGCAGTATAAAAACAAAAAGCGCTGCATACAAAGTACCCAGCAGTTTGAGCAGGTTCCAGACGACCTCGAAGCCCATAGTGCCGATGGTGTAAGCCATAGCGCCTCCTACCGCGATGGGTGCGAAATACATGATAATGCCCGTGAACTTGAACATGACCTCGGTGAGCGCTTCCGTCCAGTCGAGCATAATACGCCGGTGGTGTTCGGGTATTTGCCTAAGTCCAAAACCGAACAGGAGACTGAACAGTACGACCTGCAAAACCGCTCCCTCGTAGACCATTTTGGCTATGTTTTCGGGAAAAATATGCAGAATTACGCTTTTCCAGTTTTGCTTCACGGGCGGCGGCGGAGAAGACAGTTCTTTTCCGTGGTAAAACAGCTTGGCCGTGCCTTTTACGGAGTCTACCACCACATTCAGGTCGCTGGCCATCATGTTGACCGGTTCTGTAATGATCGTTTTGGATACGATCCCCTCCCCTGCTTTGGTAAAATTGATTGCAATCAGCCCGATCACCAAAGCAATCGTCGTGGCGGCAATGAAGTAAGTGAAGGCTTTTACACTCATCCGGCCCACTTGTTTGGAGTTGCTTTGCCCGGCAATACCCACCACCAGGGTGCCAAAAAGCAGCGGTGCAATGACCGTTTTGATGAGTTGAATGAAGATTTTGCTCAAAATCTCCATATTGGAGCCTATTTTCGGAAAATCATACCCGACAGCCATCCCGATCACCATGCTCAGTAATATCCAGGTTGTCAGGGAATTGTTGCGATAACCATAGATACAGAGTGCGCCGATTGCCCACCACCGTGCGCCCATCAATACATTGGATTCAATAGGTATTCCAGCCCAGGGCAAGAGGTGCAGGCCGGCCACTGCGGCAACACTAAAAATGGCAAACCAAAGTGATTTGGCTGATTTCATACGAAGAAAGAGGATTTTAGGCGGCTAATGTACAAGTTTAATTGAAGCGCAACGGCTTAAGTAGGCGTGCAAAATTAGTTAATCCTAAATCTTCTGTAACACATTGATTTACATTGCCTTTTGCAATTTGCAATTTTGCCCTTTTACTTACAATGCGCCCAATTTGAAAAAGCCCCAAATAAAAAGGCAGGCCAGGCCGGCCGCCGCCACAATACCCGCTAAAGTGGCGCTGATAATGGTTAAAGCGAGTGCTAAGCCCAGGGCAAATAATCCCATCCACAGCCAGTATTCCGCAGAGGCGCGGTAGCTGTAGCGTTCCAGTTTTTTGAAAAACTTTATTTGCAGGCGCTTGATTTTCCGAATTTTCCGGCTTGTATTCCCGGTCGTTTTCTCATCAATCAGCGTCGATACCGCATGGCTGGATACCGGAGCAGCGGCATACATGGAGACAGGAGGCCACACACATACTCCCACGAACAGGAGTGCGGCAAATAAATATTTTCCCATAAAAGGTATTGATTTGGTAAAAAGGCAAAAAAGGTCATAACAAATCTTCTGTAACGCATCGCCAATCATTGCCTTTTGCCTCTTACAATTTTGCCTTTTCCTTTCTTATGGTTGCTTAAAATCGGCATCCGTTAGTTCGGTCACTTGCACCGTCTCGCTTTTCCGGTTGCGCCACCACCAGTATCCGATGCTTCCAACCAGGAGATAGGGCAGCATCAGCATATATAGAATCCCTGCATTGAGGCCCTGCGGATCGCCGCCGCCTGCTTTCAAATTCGTTTCCGCAGACGCTTTACACATGGCGCACTGCGCCGCAAGGGGTTCGGCAGCCAAAACCAAAAGAATGACCAGGGCAAATGCTATGTATTTCAATATTTTACGTGTCATGTTATCGTGAGTTGTGAGTGGTGAGTAGTGGTGAATCCCTCAAAATCTCTTGAATCGTGCAAAATTAATAATACGGCTTCAACATCAGGTAACAAACCGGGCCGGTAATCGCCACATACAGCCAAAGCGGGAATACCCAGCGGGCCATTTTTTTATGCCTTTCAAATTGAGCGGTGTACGCTCGATTGAAAGTCAACAGGATAAAAGGCAGAATGGCCGCAGCCAGCACCACATGCGTAATCAGTAAAATGAAATACACGGTTCTGATGGCGCCTTCTCCACCGAATTTGGTTTCCGGCGTAGTAAAATAGTACAATACATACGATACCAGGAACAGGGCGGAACAAACCATCGCGGCATAAATGGCTTTGCGGTGGTTTTCTATCTGTTTGTTTTTGATAAAATACAAAGCCACCAATAAAATCACCGCCGTGAGCGCATTGAGCGAAGCATGCAAGGGCGGTAAAAAATGAAAATCAATGCCCAGGTCAAATTTAACCCGTCGCATAAGACCTACCAGCAAGAGTACCACGACGGATACCACATAAGCCAGCAGGTTCATTTTTTTTTCTAATTGTATATCCGGTTGTACAGTAGACATCTGAAATGGAATAAATGAATCAAAAGGCAAGAGGCAAAGAGCAAAAAACGCGATCTTTACATTACCTTTTGCTTTTTGACTTTTGTTTTTTTACTTAGTACTCGGCAACAGCATGGCAATATGTTCGACCATTCTGCCAACCTGTTTTTCATCGAGTGCATTGTAATAGCGGCGTATCTGGCCGGAAGTATCTGTGAGCGCGTAGTATTCAGGGAACGGTTCAATACCTTCTTTTTTACAAAATTGCTCGTATCCGTGATCGACGATCACCTTCCAGACATCCAGACCGGCTGTCCATACAAAAGTGGCGAAATCGGAATTGGGCAACTTCTGGCGGTATGAAGTAAACTCGGCAGTGCCGCCTTCCATAATCATAGCGATTCGGAAGTCGGCTCTTATTTGCATATCTCCCAATATTCCGAACTGTTTGAAAAGCCGTTCACCGTCATCCAATATTTTGCGGTTGGCATCTGTCAGATCGGGATTTTTACCAAAAATATGAATGACGGCCACACTACTCTCCAAGCGGTTTTGTTTTTCTCCATTTGGTAGAATGAGAAAAGCCGGCCTGATTTTGCCGTATTGGCCCAATTCCGAAACGGCTTGTTTGCGCCAGTTATATCCGTTGTTCATATATATGTAGGAAGCCGCGGGAAAACCAACAAGAATGACGAGGAGGATAGACGCAATGATTATCCTGCGCGAGGTTTTGGGCTTTTGATCTGTTTCTGTATTATCCATTGTTTTGAAATCTGTTTACTTAAACAAAAATAGGGCTTTGAGGTTGACGAAAAAAGGTTGATAAAGGTTGATAAAGGTTGATGAGGGTTGATAAAAGTTTATAAGGTTGATAATACAGCCGCTCGGAAAAAGTAAAATTGCTTCATTTCCGAGCGGCTGTATTATCAACCTTATAAACCTTATCAACCCTTATCAACCCTCATCAACCTGAAAGGCAAGCCTTTATTTATTAAGTAATCAAGCAAAATCAGTTTTGGCTAAATTATTTGTAAATGGTTGATTATCAACACAAATAACCAATAACTAATAACGAATAACTACTTAGCCTTTGTACAATACGGTACCGGGCAAAATATAACCTGTCGGTTTCCCGGCGGGTGTTGGTTGTACTACTTCTTCATTTTTTTCCTTGATCAGTTCGCGGCGCGCACCCCAGGAACCACCTTCCTGAAAGAAGGCAATAATGGCCCAGATCAACAGCGTGGTCGGCAGCAAAACGCTTAAAACCAGTCCCCGCACTTCATAGGCCATGTGCATAAAGTAAAAGACAATAAAATAGGCTTTATACAGCGAAAAGCCAACCATCAGGGCCATGTAGAGGTAATGTCCAAAGCCGTGTTTGAAATTCACCCCTTCTATCATGTGGCCTTTAGCCAGCAATGCAATTACTACTTCGACGATGGTAATCGCTCCGAGCAGCAGCAGGCCTTTGAATACCAGTGCCTTTTGTTCTTCATATGTTTGATGTCCAGCCATTTCTGTAAAACGGTGTAAATTAGTTGGAAAAAGAGTTTCAGTCCGCGCGTAATAGAAGTCCGAAGTGCGAAGTCGTCAGTGCGAAGTCGTACGTCCGGATGTACTACAACAGGTAGAAAACCAGGAATACAAATACCCAGACCAAGTCTACAAAGTGCCAGTACAGCCCGATTTTTTCGACCATTTCATAGCCGTTTCTGCGCGCGGCATATAAACTGCCTCCTGCATTCAACATGATAATCGTCAGGAAAACAACGCCGGAGAATACGTGGAAACCGTGGAAACCGGTGATAAAAAAGAACAGGGCGCCAAACGCAGGCGGACCAAAAGATGCTTCCGTCGTCTTACCGGCATCCACGCCCGTGGTGTACCTGATTTTCGGAATGTCGAACTTGCCGTCATGTTTGTGCAGCAGGTAGCTATCGTCTTTTTTGAATGTTTTGGGCGTTCCGTCCTCATTTTTGGCTTCCGAGCCATCGGCATTCAGGTAAATCCCGTCTGCCACGTGCCTTCCGAACGGGTTCTGACTAACCGTCATATTTTCGCCGACAATCAGCGTATTCCATTCATAAGCCTGGCAACCGAGGAAACTCGCGCCGCCGAGGATCGTCAGGAACATCCAGAATACCACGCCGCGTTGGTTTTCCCTGTGACCTTCCTGTACGGCACGTACCATCGTAACCGAACTGAAGATCAGGATAAAGGTCATCACCGTGACAAAAATCAGGGGCCAGTGCGCTTTCACAAACGGAAATGATGCAAAGACAAAATCCGGTTCCGGCCAGGTAGGCATACTGAATCGAAGTGCGCCGTAAGCGATCAGGAATCCGGCGAAAGTGAACGCATCGGATACCAGAAAGTACCACATCATCACTTTGCCGTAGCTCGCGCGCATCGGCGATTTACCACCGCCTTCCCAGAGTTGCTCGTCGCCTTCGTGTTCATGCGTATCGTGTGCGTGTGTAACAGATGTATCTGCCATGATAATCAAACAGTTATGTTATTAAGTGCGAAGTCGTCAGTGCGAAGTCAGAAGTCTTGGCAGGTCCGAAGTCGTTATGAACAGTCAATATTTAATCGTTCAGGATTGTACCATAAAAAACACAATCAGGTACACCCACAAAATATCCACAAAATGCCAGTATTGCACCACCAGTTCAAAGCGCAATTTACGACGGGGCGTGGGTTTGTAAGGCAAAACAAACGCGTGTACCATAGCGACTGTCAGCGCGCCCAAACCACCCAAAACGTGCGCGGCGTGCAACCCTGAAATCACGTAAATAAATGAACTCGAAGGGTTTACCGTAAATGTTGCACCAATTGCATCCATCGCCTGCCAACCGTAATACTGCAAAATGACGAAGGCGATACCCAGCAAAAACGTCGTAATCAGTAATGCCTTATATCGTTTCTCCGCACCGTTCACAAATGCCTTGTAAGACAAATGAATAGTGATACTGCTCAGCACGATCACCGCCGTATTCAACAAAAAGATATCCGGCAATTTGAATTCAAACCAGTTGCCGGAAGCCCTGCGCACCACATAAGCGCTGGTAAAAGCGCCGAACATCATAATGATGCTGCCAATCCCCACCCACAAGGCAAACTTGTGCTGATGTATCTTACTCCGGTTATATTCCGGTGTCATTGCGTCCATCTTTATTTATTTTAGCAAGTGTTCAAAGCCGATCAGCAAATCCAATCATTGCCTTTTGCACTTCGCTTTTGTTTTTAATTATAACCGGTCGAGCAAAATAACGATCAGTGAAAACGGAAGATGCATAAAGGAAATAAACATCTGCCGTTTTGCTGCCGCACCCGAACAAGTTTTGTAAAGTTTCCAGCAATACCAGGCCCAGTACAAATTAAGCGTATTCAGTACCAGCATAGCAAGCAGCCCCAATTCCCCCATAAAATACCCTGCCGTAGCATTGCCCACCATCAACAAACAAAAAAATGAAAGAAAGCAAACCCGTCGTCTTATCTTTTTCACCGTTTTTAGAAGGCAGGAGGTAAAAACCCGCCTTTTTATAGTCGTCATCTGCTACCCAGGCAACCGCCCAGAAATGGGGAAATTGCCACAGAAACTGCAAGGTAAAGAGCATGAAAGCCGTGGAAGAAATATATCCTTCATAAGCCACACACCCGATAATCAACGGTAATGCGCCCGGAATCGCCCCAACCAGCACCGATAAGGGTGTGGTGCGTTTCATAGGCGTATACACAAATGCATAACTGATCAGCGACAGCGTACCCAAAAAACCTGTCAACGGATTAAAAACCGTGAGCAGAGAAATGCCGAGTAAAGCCATCAATCCGGCCAGTAATACCGCCGTCGATACACTCATTCGTCCAGTCACCACAGGGCGATTGGCCGTACGGGGCATCAGGCGGTCGTACTCGCGTTCCAGCACCTGGTTGAGTGCATTGGCAGCGCCGGTTACAAAAAAGCCGCCCATCGTGAGCAGTATCATGCCCGCCCAACTCACGTTGCCTTTCCCAACGATAGCATAAGACATTACAGCAGAAAAAAGAACTAAAAGGGTCAATTTGAACTTAACCAGTACCCCGAAATCTGTTACAGACTGGCCAAAACCTCCCCACAAATATGCTGACTTGACTTGATTACGACTCATTTATTGTTAAATAAGTGTGCAAAATTGGGTATAAGAAGTTATTAGTTATTGGTTATTTGTGTTGATAACCAATAACTAATAACGAATAACTATTTATTAATCAGTGGCCGTGATCATGTTCGCCTTCTCGCAACGGCACGTATTGCGGAATAAATTCCTCCCCGTCTTTTCCATAATCATAAGCCCAGCGCTGAACGGTTGGCAATTTGCCCGGCCAGTTACCGTGACCGGGAACAATAGGCGTGGTCCATTCCAGCGTTGTAGCGCCCCATGGGTTCTTAACCGTCAACTTTCTGCCACTGAAAATGGAATAGAAGAAGTTAACGATAAATATGATCTGTAGGAAAAATACAACAATGGCAGCCACCGTAATAAATTGATTCAGGCCTGTAAAGTGCTTGAAAGATTCAAAATTTTCGATGCTGTAATAACGGCGCGGTACCCCGGCCATGCCTGTGTAGTGCATTGGCCAGAAAATGGCATAAGCCCCGAAAATGGTACCCCAGAAGTGTATTTTACCCAGCGTTTCGTTCATGTAGCGGCTGAACATTTTCGGGAACCAGTGGTAAACCCCTGCAAACATGCCGAAGAACGCCGCAATACCCATTACAATGTGAAAGTGCGCTACCACAAAATAGGTATCGTGCATCTGTATATCGATGGCCGAGTTGCCCAGGAAAATACCCGTTAGACCGCCCGAAATGAACATCGAAACAAAACCGAGCGAGAACAAACTGGCAGAGTTAAACCGGAAGTTTGAACCATAAACCGTTGTAATCCAGTTAAATACCTTCACCGCCGACGGCACCGCAATAATCAGGGTGAAGATCACGAAGAAGTTGGCTATAAAAGGATTGACCCCCGACATAAACATGTGGTGCGCCCAAACAATGAACGACAGGAAACCGATGGCAAGAATAGAGAACACCATGGCGCGGTATCCGAAAATCGGTTTGCGGGCATTGACCGACAAAACCTCTGATACGATACCCATCGCCGGAAGAATGATGATATATACCTCCGGGTGACCCAGGAACCAGAATAAGTGCTGGAACAAAATCGGGCTTCCACCCACGCGATCCAGGATTTGTCCGCCTACTACGATTTCACTCAGGTAAAAGGACGTACCCATACTGCGGTCGAACATCAGCAGCAACACACCGGACAACAAAACCGGGAATGACAAAACACCCAAAACCGCCGTCACGAAGAATGCCCACATAGGAAGCGGCATACGCCACATATTCATACCTTTTGTACGCATGTTCAGAATCGTGGTGATATAGTTGATACCGCCCAGCAACGCAGATACAATAAACAAGGCCATCGCAACAATCCACATCGTCATGCCCGCAGCAGAACCATCAGAAGCCTGTGGTAAAGCGCTCAACGGCGGATAGGCCGTCCAGCCGCCGGAGAATGGACCGGTGCTGAGAAAGAGCGACAAAAACATGACCACACCGGCGAGGAAAAACGCCCAGTAGGAAAAGGAATTCAACAGTGGAGAAGCCATGTCGCGGGCGCCGATCTGCAACGGAATCAACAGGTTGGAGAAGGTACCGCTCAAACCCGCTGTCAGTACAAAAAACACCAGAATGGTGCCGTGCATGGTCACCAGGGCATAATAGAACTCAGGATCGAGTTTACCGATACCGGCATCATTCACCTGAATCCATTTTCCGAGGATTGGTCTGAGCCAAGCCATATCCGCTTCCGGGAAACCCAGTTGCAGACGGAATACGATCGACATCGCAGCGCCCACAAAAGCCCAAAAGATACCTGTGATCAGGAACTGACGGGCGATCATCTTGTGGTCGGTACTAAAAATATAATGCGTCAAAAAATTTGACTGAAACTTATCGCCGTGGTGGTGTTCGTGGAAATGATCGTCATAACCCAACTCTTGGGTGAACTTCTCTTCCAGTGTTTCAACGGCGGTAATATCTTGTGCCATATCCAGGAGTTTTATAATTGTTTTGTATTGTAAAACCTTCGTTGGGTTAGGTGTTCTTTAATCAAAAGGGCATTTCAAACCATCAAACCTACTTGCATGTTGAGGGTTGAGATTGTTGAGATTCAAACCATCAAACATTCAAACTTCCAAACCTTCTCAAATAGAACTCAAAATCGTGAATTCCGTCCGGCGGTTTTTAGCGCGATTTTCATCCGTATCATTTTCAGCAACGGGTTTGGTATCGCCGTAGCCCCTCGGTCGGAGGCGGCTCGCAGGAATCCCCCGGTCTGTCAGGTATTTCGCAACGGCAGCGGCACGTTGTGCGGACAGCGTCAGGTTAGACGCCGCGTCGCCCACATTGTCAGTATGGCCGGCCACCTCGATCACTAAGGAAGGATAGGCCGTCATAGCAGTCACCAGATTGTCCAATTCGTAGCGGCTGTCGGCAGTTAGTGCCGCAGAACCCGTTTGAAAACCTACGTATTTGAGCGGCAGCGTCTTGGCTGCGATATCGGTCGATTCGACGGCTGCTTTCATGCTTTCGCTGAACGCTTTGGCACGCGTGCCTACTTCAATATCCAGGACTTTTCCTTTGTTGGGGTCTTCGTCTTTTTCACGAACCTGCGTCAGGTAGAATGACTCCTGTGTTTTATACCAGGCATCAAATTCCTCCTTCGACACAACGCGGAAAATCCGTTTCATTGAATAGTGGCCTTTGCCGCACAACTCTGAGCAAGCCAGTTCGTATTCAAATTTTTCCCAGCGTTTCGGCCCGGTTGGGTCGAGCGGGTCGGCAGGAACATTGTATTCCTCGTACTTGCGCAATTCGCTGCGGTATTCCGCCGTCGTTTTGACAGGGGTAAACACAAAATAGGTCGGCAAACCGGGTACTGCGTCCATTTTTACCCGGAAATGGGGTAAGAAAAAACTGTGCAGCACGTCTTTGGCAATAATCCGAACACGCACTTTTTTACCTTGAGGCAAGTACAATTCCTGGCCTGGCATCATATCATCCCAGCTTTTCGGGTCGTTGAAATCCAGTCCCAGCGGATTATTCGCAGTAGTCAACTTGTAGTTACGCGTACCCAGTTTCCCATCCGGGCCAGGGTAACGAATCATCCAGTTGAATTGCTGACCGGTTGCTTCAATCTCGATGTAATCTTCATCGGGGTTGACATCCGCCATTACGGTATTCCAGGTATCCAGGCCACGAATTACCAGAAAGGTCATTACAACAGCCGGAACGATGGTCCAGATGACTTCGAGGCGGTTGTCATGGGAGATAAACGCTGCTTTACGGCCTTCCTTCCAACGGAATTTGTAGGCATACCAGAACAACATGATATGTGTAATCACAAAAACGATCCCGGTAAAAAACAAGGTCCAGTCAAAAAGGCTGTCCAGTGAGTCGCCGTGTAAAGAGGCGCCTTTGTGTGGCCCGAAGCCCATCATTTCATTGCGATATGCCCAGGCCGAAAGAATAACGCCACCCAGAAATAACACCATGAAGACCAGCGATAACCAGCCATTCCATTTGCTGTTGTCGCGCAATACCTCCAACTCACCTTTGATCTGGCCGGTGAGTTCCATTACTTTCCCGATTTGTACCAGAACAATGGTAATCAGGATAACGCAGAGGAGAATAATTAGCCCTGTCATTGATAAAATTTTATTCCTTTAACCCAAAGGTATGAAGTTTAGTTTTTAGACTCAGCGAACGAAGTGTTGAATAGAAATGCTCTAAATATTAAAATTATTTGAACAAAACCATCTCCGTCGATTTAGCAAACTGTGTCACAACAATTGTGCACAGTCACATGATTATATCACAATCAATGATGATCGTCATGTCCGTGTTTTTCGTCCACTTCCGTGCTGATCAAAGCGCCGGTTTCATGGTGTAAACTTTCTTCCAGATATGGATCCTTCCAGGGTACCAGGGAGGATTTTGACAATTGATGGAAGAAGAAAAATAAGTAAAGACTCAGGAAACCGATCAGGGTACCAAGTTCCAGGAACCCGGGCAGCGTGAATCCTGCCATGAATGGTTTCACGCCGTCTCCATGCGCATCACCGTGTTCACCGCCATGCGCATCCGCATCGCCATGTGGAGCATCTTGCGCCGCTGCTGCCGGAGCAGTTGCGGGCGTTTCATGTGCTGCCGCAGCGTGTGCCGTGGTGTCGGCGTGTTCGCCGGCGGTAGCAGTATGTGCTTCTTCAGTGGGCACGGCTTCCATCGGAGCTGCTTTATGTTGTTTTCCAAATGTGCCTTCCGAAATTTCTTTGGCTTCGGTAGCCGCAATACGGGCGCCCGGCTTGATCATGTAGAAATAATCCCACCAGTGACCGAAGAAAACGATCAATGCCACAAAAAACATGGTTCCGAACTTGCGTTTGGTATCATTCCGCATCAGGATCAGGAACGGCGTTACAAAGTTGAGCAACAGGTTGCCCCAGAACAAAACCGGGTAATGCACCATACGTTCGCGGAAATAGATGGTTTCTTCACCGTTGTTGGCATACCAGATCAACATAAACTGGTCGAACCAGAGGTATGTCCAGAACACCGAAATACCAAACAGAAACTTACCGATGTCATGCAAGTGCTCGCGCGTCACATATTCCAGGTAACCCAATGATTTCAGGTAAATAATAATCATAATGGTCAGCGACAAACTTCCCAGCCACATCGAGATCATGGAGTACCAGGCAAACATGGTGCTGTACCAATGCGGGTCGATGGACATGACCGACTGCCAGATAAATACGGTGCTCAAAAAACCGCCCAGCGGCAGGAAAGAGGCAGCCCATTTGCGCTGTTTTCTGTAGTAGGTAAGCGACTCCGTTTCCATGGTATCCTGATCGACCGACGCCTTGCGAAGGTTGTAGGCCCAGAAAAACCAAATGGCGAGGAAACCCAGGGTACCGAGGGTATACCAGCTTGCATTAAGGAAACCTGCTTTCCCGGCGATAATTTTATCAAAAATCGGGTTGTTCGGATCTGTGATACCCGGTGTATTCCAGTGGTACAAGTGGTGGAAATGTCCCCATACGCCTATAACCAAAATGGCCATAAGGATAAGACCTACCCACATAAACATGCTCATAGCCTCCCACACGCGTTTCATCAATGAATTCCAGCCGGCAAAAGCAGTGATCTGTGCCGATAGGAAGAACATGGATGTGAACGCGATGCCTGTAAAATACACCGAGTTGTGCAGGAAATTGGTCCAGAACCGGGTATGGTATGCATCGTCATTCAGGCCCGTAAGAATAAGGCACAAAGCGCCCAATACCATCCCGCCGATCAGAATGAGTTTGGTCTTGCTTTCAAATACGAATTGCGTATTGGTCAGATTCATATCGCAAATTCAGGCCGAGCCTGATAAGTTTGATGTTGAAATAAGGTTTGGTATTCGGGCTTCATAAATTTATTGCGTATTACAGCAAAATCAATCTATACAATAAAACTTGTAAAACATTGATCTTTCAGCACTTTTTTACTGTATAACAGCGCCTGCCCGGGCCGGGCCGGATGCAGTACCTTTTGCCGGTTGTTCAATATTGCTCAGGGTATTGGCCGTTTCACTGTACTCTAAACTTTTTGATTTGGCCTGCAAAGAGCGAATGTAATGGATAACCTGCCAGCGCTCCTCGAAAGAAAGTTTGTCGGTATACCCGCCCATTACGTTTTTGCCATACACGATACCGAAATAATAGCGGCCGTTTCCGGCGCTGATCATGTCGTCGCCCATGAGGTTTTTAGGTTGCGCCGGATATTTGCTGTCGGGCATGGTAACTAACCAGCCTTGTCCGTCGCCCTTTTCGCCGTGGCAAACGCCGCAGTAAATATTGTACAGTGGTTTGGCGCGATCCAGTCCATCCTGTGTAATGGGGAACGGATTGCCGATCATTTGTTGTTCGCAGGCCAGGCGGTCTTCTTCCGTATTCTGGTAGTAAAACGGCGCATGACCGTTGGGTTGTACGGCGATGGCATTGGAAGCATTTTTTCCGCGAACTACATCCAGGGCGCCTGCCCCGGTGTAATACACACCCGTCATGCCACGCGCAACCGTTCCGTCCACATTGCCGCGCGGTTGAGACAATTCGGCCTTCGTGCGCACACTTTTATCATCCCAGTGGTTCCAGTAGTATGCACTGTACTGGTTGGCTTCGTAGGCCACCTGGTGATACATATCCGGCATGTATTCGTGTCCTGTTTTGTTTTTACCCGGCGGCGAACACAGGGAAAAAAGCCAGGCGAATAAAGCGACTCCGAGAATAGCGCCAATTGCGTATTTCATTGATTATCTTATTGTTGATTCGTTGAAATATTGTTTGTTAAGGGTTGATGAGGAGTTGAGATTGTTGAGGGTTGAGGTGTACATCACTCAACAATCTCAACCCCTCAACAATCTCAACATCCTAAATCGTTTTCACATTCACCTCCGCAGCCTGGCTTTGGGCAAAAAAGCCTTTCAGGTGATCCACGTCACTGGCTGAAGATTCCGTTACATCAAAGGCAAGGCAAAACTTATCATCCGTAATGCGATGATCGAGTGATTTTGCCTGTACGCCTGGCCACATACCGCAAATGGTATAAAAGGTAATGGTCATGCCCCATGCTGCAAACAACACCGTCAATTCAAAGGTGATCGGGATAAACGCCGGTACAGACCAGTATGGCTTACCGCCGAATACAATCGGCCAGTCGCGGGTGAAAATCCAGGTCATTGTCATAAACCCGAATATAGCGCCGATCGCACCATAGATAAACCCGAGGTAGTGCAGACGGCTTTCTTTCAATCCCAGAATCGGATCCAATCCGTGTACCGGGAAAGGCGTATACACATCCATAATATCCAGGTGTGCAGCGCTTGCTGCCCGCACGGCGCCTTTCAGGTCTTCTTCGTCGTTATACAGGCCGTAAAGGACTTTTTTACTTTCAGTAGCCATATTCAGAGTGATGAATTAGCAATGATAAATTATTTTTTAGTGGAAACTTAAAGTACAACTACCTGTACTGCTCCATCTGTTTTTTTAATGCTTCTCTTCTTTCTTTTCAGCAGCCGACGCGCCTTTCTTCGCGTCGTGGTGACCGTGTTTGGCATCCGGGCCGACGTATTGATCGCCTGCTACTTTCAGAATAGCCTTCACCTCTGCAATGGCCACTACCGGCGCCACCCTTGTGAAAATCAGGTACAGGGTAAAGAAAAGTCCCAGCGTACCCGTAAAGATGGAAATCTCCACCCAGGTCGGGCGGTAATAACTCCAGGATGAGGGTAAAAAGTCGCGGGCCAGCGTGGTGGCAATGATGACAAAACGCTCGAACCACATACCGATATTGACCACAATGCTCAGGAAGAAAGTCCACCAGACACTGCGGCGAATACTGCGCGACCAGAAGAGTTGCGGACTGACCACATTACAGAACATCATACCGAAATATGCCCACCAGTAGACGCCGAATACACGGTTGTAAAACGCAAACTGTTCGTAGATATACCCGGAATACCAGGCGATAAACAATTCCGTGAGGTATGCCACACCGACAATCGTACCCGTGAGTACGATTACCTTGTTCATCGATTCGATGTGGTTAATCGTAATATAATCCTGTAGTTTGAGCACTTTCCGGGTAATAACCATCAGCGTTTGTACCATGGCGAAACCGGAGAATACCGCGCCCGCAACGAAATAAGGCGGGAAGATGGTGGTGTGCCAGCCCGGTATAACAGACGTGGCAAAGTCGAAGGATACAATGGTGTGTACGGAAAGTACCAGCGGAGTGGAAATACCCGCCAATACAAGCGACAAGGCTTCCCAGCGCTGCCAGTGTTTGGCGCTGCCTGTCCAGCCGAAAGAAAAAGTCTCGTACATCTTGCGGCGAAAACCGGATGCACGGTCGCGCACCGTCGCCAGGTCAGGCACCAGACCGGTATACCAGAATAGGAGCGATACCGAGAAATAGGTGGAGATCGCGGCTACGTCCCAAAGCAAGGGCGAGTTAAAATTCGTCCACAGCGGACCGCGTGTATTCGGGAATGGCATGATGAAAAATGCCAGCCAGACGCGTCCCATGTGGAAAATCGGGAATTGTCCGGCGCATATCACCGCGAAGATCGTCATCGCCTCTGCCGCGCGGTTAACGCCTGTGCGCCAGCGCTGGCGGAACAGCAACAAAATCGCGGAGATCAGCGTACCGGCGTGACCGATACCGATCCACCAAACGAAGTTGGTGATATCCCAGGCCCAGTTGACGGTGCGGTTGGCGCCCCATTCTCCGATACCTTTCCATACCGTCCAGACGATCGCGAAAACATACAGACCCAGGAAAGCAGATGACAGCGCAAATGCTATGATCCACTCGCGCGTTGGACTTTTTTCTGTGGGCGTACATAGATCCTCCGTGATGTTGTGGTAGGATTTATTTCCCGTAATCAATACGTGCCGAACTGGCGCTACTGCTTGAGACATAATTAAAGATAATTATGAATGATGAATGATGAATGATGAATGTTTTTGATCGGTACTAAACCCAAAATTCATCATTCATCATTCATAATTCATCATTAAGAATAAAGTTCTTCGTTACTGTTCATCACTTTGGCGGAATAATTCACTGCCGGGCGTACGTTGATTTCTTCCAAAACCTTATACGCGAGCGCCGCCGCCGCATTACTTTTCTTATTGACTTCGCTGTCGGGGTTATTCAGGTTGCCGAATACGATCGCGCCGGTTGGGCAAGCCGTCTGGCAGGCAGAACGCACATCATTGTCCAGAATAGCGCGGCCTTCGCGTTTGGCCGTCAGTTTGCCTTCCTGGATACGTTGTACGCAGAAAGAACATTTTTCAATCACACCACGGGAACGAACCGTCACATCCGGGTTCAATACCATCCGAACCAGGTTGTCGGCATAGAATGGTTTTTCGTCGCCTTCGAGGTGGAAAATGCGCTCTTCATTTGCAGGCCAAAGGTCGGCAGTGGTGTAGTCGAGCCAGTTGAAACGGCGCACTTTATAAGGGCAGTTATTGGCGCAGTAACGCGTACCGATACAGCGGTTGTAAGCCATCTGGTTCAGTCCCTCCATGGAGTGCGTGGTAGCGGAAACCGGACAAACGTTTTCGCAAGGCGCATTGTCGCAGTGCTGACACATCATCGGCTGGTATACCACTTTCGGGTTTTCGATATCGCCGTAGAAATAGCGGTCGATGCGCAACCAGGTCATTTCGTGGTGGCGGGCCACCTCTTTTTTACCTACTACGGGCACATTGTTTTCGCTCACGCAGGCCACCTGGCAGGCGCCGCAACCGATGCAGGAATTCAGGTCGACATACATCCCCCATTTCAGGCCGGTTTTGAACCATTCATCGGTGCTGGGATACAGGGTTTGTGAATTCAGGTGCTCCGCTTCTTCGTGGAACTCTTCCATTTTGTCGCCCAGTTCCTGCAAATCTTTCAGGTTGGTCTGGAAAATAATGGAGCGTTTGGTCAACGAACCCTGGAAGTATTCGGCTTCGTCGATATTTTGTGTAGCATCGGCAGCACTGTGCACACCCATAGTGTGGTGGTGCTGTACGCAGGCGAAGTGTTTGTCTACACCTACTTTGTCGGACACATTTACATCCGAAGCATAATATTGTGTCAAACCGCCTTCCACTTTCAGGGCGGGATTCACATTCACCCCGAAGGAAACGCCGCAGCCGCCCATTTCGCGACCGCCGCCCAATGCGATCGAAACCGTTCCGGGCGCCTGACCGAAGTTGCGCACCACTGTGCAAGTCAGTTTCTGCCCGCCCACTTCCACTTCCACCTGCTCACCGTCTTCCAGATTTTTCCAGCCCTTGATTTTATCTTTTCCGTTGGATTCTACCGGAATATTGAGGTGGTTCCCCCAAACGGTGCGGTTCACCGGATCGGGCATTTCCTGCAACCAGGGGTTGTGGGCGTACTGACCGGCGCCGATATTGACTGTTTCGTAAAATGAAATTTCCAGCGCTGCGCCGGATGGTTTGGAAACGCCGCTTACATCTACCGTTCCGGCAAAAGCAACCGGAGTAGCTGTTGCAGGTATTTCAAAAATACCGTCGTGGAGACTCATATCCCAGAAAGCGGCAGGTGTGTTGTATTTTGACTGGCGGGCAAATAACTCGCTCGCCCAGTGTGACTTCAGGTACTGGTAATAAGGCTGCTCGTCTTCGCGGTTCAGATCAACACTATCCGCCCATTCGAGCAGGCTGTGCTCCGCCTGACGGGTGTCGAAGAGTGGTGAAATAGTTGGCTGGATGAGGCTCAGGTGGCCTTTTTTCGGCTCTGCATCGCCCCAGGATTCAAGCAGGTGGTGTGCGGGAGCGGCGTAATTGCAAAGTCCGGTGGTTTCGTCGACGACTCCGTTGAAAGAAACACGAACAGGTACTTTGGCAAATGCGGCTTTGAAAGCCTCTGCGTTGCGCAGTTCCCAGGCTGGATTGGCGCCCCAAACGATGGCGACCTGCACCCGGCCGGCGTTCATTTCGGCCAGCAGTCCGTCCAAAGCGCGCTCGTCGCCCTGACGCTGGTAAGAAGGTGTGCCGAAATCAACCGTCGTATTCAGGTTGCCCAGCAAATCATTGATTTTATTGACAATCACCTGCTCGGCAACATTGTTGGAGTCGCTGACTACCAATGATTTACCTGCGGCATTGCGCAATTCGGCTGCTATTTTTTTGATGGCTGCCGCTGCTTTTTCATTGACTTTCGGTCCGCCACTGCCGCCGGAAAGTTCGTTGTACAAGGCAACGATGGCAGCGCCCATTTC
>JADJSY010000014.1 GCA_016711435.1 Lewinellaceae bacterium | reverse complement strand
CGCGGCTTCCATAATGTCAATCGCGAAGAGTACACACGCTCAACCTGAGCACACTCGAAGCGTATGTCCAAAAAACAGGCGTATCTGATCTGGATGTAGCATTCATGGTATCGGCAGGTCTGGCAAAAGCCAGCGACAAAATCAAAGTGCTGGGTAAAGGCACCTTGACCTCTAAAGTGAATATCAAGGCGCATGCAGTGTCGGCCTCCGCGAAGGCAGCCATTGAGGCAGGCAGGTGGTAGTGTTGAACTTGTTTAAATTCTTCTCTCTCCTCGGCAATGAACTTTTACGGTTCTCAAAATATTTGGAGTATCAAAGAACTCCGCCAGCGTATTCTCTTTACGTTGGGTTTTATTGTTGGTGTACCGTGTGGTAAACAATTTTGTATTGCCGGGAGTTATTCCGCCCGCTTTCTTTTGACAAAGCAACCCAAAATCCGCGGTTCCAACGACCTTCTCGGTCTGATCAACGTATTTACCGGCGGTTTGCCGACAATGCCGCCATTTTTGCACTGGGCGTAATGCCCTATATCACGGCATCTATCATTGTGCAGTTGCTGGGTTTTGCGGTGCCTTATTTCCAGCGCCTGCAAAAACCAAAGAGAAGGTGAACGTGGTCGCAAACAGATCAATCAGATCACCCGTTTGCTCACCGTAGCCATTACCTTAGTGCAGGGCGGTGGTTATCTCCAGTTGATTCGCAGTACGCCGGGCGCTATTTCTACCGAAATTCCTGACGGCCTGTTCTGGTTTACCAATATCATCATCCTGACCGCAGGTACTATCTTTTGTATGTGGCTGGGTGAGCGTATTACCGATAAAGGTATCGGCAACGGCGTATCCCTGATTATCCAGGCCGGTATCATTGCCCGTTTGCCACAGGCATTCGTATTTGAATTCCAGAAACTTTTCAGCGACAACAAACTGCTGCTTTTCTTTGTAGAACTGGCATTTTTCTTCCTGATCGTACTGGCTACTATCCTGGTTATCCAGGGGGTTCGACGGATTCCGATACAGTTTGCCAAACGAATGGTGGGGCGTTCGGGCGGTTCCGTACCTGCTGCCAGCGCACGCGACTACCTGCCGCTGAAAGTAAACTCTGCGGGCGTTATGCCGATCATCTTCGCCCAGGCGCTGATGTTCCTTCCGGCTACCGCTTATCAATACCTGGCCGGTACGCAGGCGAATACAGGTCGTTTACACTGTTTAGCGACATTTATTCGCTGGGTTATAACGTGTCGTTTTTCCTGCTGATCGTTATCTGTACCTACGTGTACACTGCCCTGATGATCAACCCGACGAACTACGCAGAATACCTGAAACGCAACAATGCGTTTGTTCCGGGTGTCAAACCGGGTGAAGCAACTTCCGACTACATCGATAATATTATGACCCGTATCACACTTCCGGGCGCAATATTCCTCGGTCTGCTCGGTATCATGCCATCCATTGCAGCCACTTTCGGAGTCAACCAACAGTTTGCACTCTTTTTTGGCGGCACCACGCTGCTGATTATGGTGGGTGTTGCACTGGATACCTTACAAGTGATCGAAAGCTACTTGCTGACGCAGAAATACGATGGTCTTATTAAATCAGGCCGCATACAGGGACGCTCTTCACAGGGTCTCCAAATGGGGCAGCCGCAATAAAAATTATGGGACTTTTCGGTTCTGGTAAAGAAGGCAAAAGAGTCTTCTATAAAACCAAAGAAGAAATTGAATTGATGCGCAATGCCAACCTCCTGGTTTCAAAAACCCTCGGATATGTTGGTACGCTGCTCAAGCCGGGGGTAACCGGCAAAGCGTTGGATCAGGCGGCTGAAGAATTTATCCGCGATCACAAAGCCCGGCCGGCATTTAAAGGCTACGGGTCGCCACATAACCCTTTTCCGGGTTCACTCTGTATCTCTTACAATGATATAGTGGTACACGGGATTCCGGCAAACAGGGAATTTGGAGAAAAAGATATTGCTTCGGTGGATTGCGGTGTGGAACTGGAAGGATTTTACGGGGATGCGGCTTTTACGTTTGCTTTGGCAGATGTTGACGACGCTACCATGGAACTGCTCCGCGTCACCTACGGCTCTTTATATAAAGGCATCGAACAGGCAGTACATGGAAAACGGGTGGGAGATATTTCATTCGCAATTCAGGACTACTGTGAACGGCAACATAAATACGGCGTGGTGAGAGATCTGGTGGGACACGGCGTCGGGCGCTCTTTGCACGAAGAACCAGAAGTTCCGAACTTCGGTAAAAGAGGAAAGGGCCGGTTTTGATGGAAGGTCTGGTGATCGCTATTGAACCGATGATCAATATGGGTGTTAAAGAGGTGTACCAGGATACAGACGGTTGGACCATCCATACGAGAGACAGAAAGCCGAGCGCACACTACGAACACTCGGTGGCAGTACGGAAAGGAAAGGCAGATATTCTCTCAACGCATGAATTTATTTTGGACGCTATAAAAAATAATAATTCTTTGCGGGAAATCTCCCCAAAAAAGTTAGACCTTTGCAGCCCAAAATCGAAAAGGCCTTATATGTCAAAAAGAAGACATTATTAAACAAGACGGAGAAGTAGCGGAAGCGCTCTCAAATGCAAATTTCAAGTGCGTCTGGAAAACGGGCACGTCATATTGGCGACCATCTCCGGCAAGATGCGCATGAACTACATCAGAATTTTGCCTGGTGATAAAGTATCGGTAGAAATGTCGCCATACGATTTGACTCGTGGACGAATTATTTACCGCTACAAATAATCAAAGGTGTCAATATAATTTTTGCAAACTGAAAATACGCCCGACATGAAGGTTAAACCGTCTATCAAAAAGCGTTCGGTTGATTGCAAAATTGTTCGCCGGAACGGCAAACTCTACGTAATCAACAAGAAAAACCCGAAATTCAAACAGCGCCAGGGTTAAAACTGGTGTTTGGTTCATTAACAAGTTATTGAAAATCAACAACTTGAGTGTGAATCGACTTATCAAAGGTTACAACAAATCAACAATAGAATATGGCACGTATTGCTGGTGTGGATTTGCCCCGGAATAAAAGAGGGGTTATCGGTCTGACCTATATCTATGGAATTGGCTCTACAACAGCCAAAGATATCCTGGAGAAAGCAGGGATGGACGAGAACACAAAAGTGGAAAACTGGACGGATGAGAACATCAAGGCGATCACCCGCATCATCGCGGATGATTACCGCACAGAAGGTCAACTTCGCTCGGAAGTTCAGTTGAGTATCAAACGTCTGATGGATATCGGTTGTTACCGCGGTCTCCGTCACCGGAAAGGTTTGCCACTTCGTGGCCAGCGTACCCGTACCAATGCTCGTACCCGCAAGGGCAAGCGTAAAACGGTTGCCAACAAGAAAAAAGCAACGAAGTAATAGTGTTTAGTGTTTGGTTTTTAGTGTTTAGGACTCATTGCCTTTGGCAAACCTAATCATAAAAGCCAAAGGCAAAGTGTCCCAAACACTAAACACTATATACTAAACACCAAAGTTAAAAGCACACTACCATATACAATGGCAAAAGGAGCTGCAAAAAAAGTTGTTAAGCGCAAAGTCAAAATTTCCCCCGAAGGAATTGTCTTCATTCGGGCCAGCTTTAACAACATTATCATTTCTATCACCAATAAGCAAGGTGAAGTGGTGTCATGGGCATCAGCCGGTAAGGCAGGTTTCCGTGGATCCAAGAAAAACACCCCATACGCTGCGCAGGTAGCGGCCAATGATGCTGCGAAAACGGCATTTGAAGCCGGTATGCGTACCGCCGAGGTTTTTGTAAAAGGCCCGGGTTCCGGTCGCGAAGCTGCTATTCGTGCGATTGACCAGTCCGGTATCAAAGTAACCGTCATCAACGACGTTACGCCGATGCCGCACAATGGTTGCCGCCCGCCTAAGCGCCGCCGCGTATAATTATTGCTGCTCACTTCATCTCATTATCGAATTCTAACACATTCCTGTAAAGAATGGCTCGTTATACTGGACCAACAACTAAAAAAGCCCGCTCGTTCGGCGACCCGATTTTTGGGTTTGATAAAGCATTTGAACGCCGGAAGTATCCTCCCGGACAGCATGGTCTGTCCAAGAAGAAAAAACAGGCTTCAAACTATTCTTTGCAGTTGACGGAGAAGCAAAAAGCAAAATATACCTATGGTGTACTGGAACGTCAGTTCCGCAAAACCTTCGTCAGTGCAACGCGCCGTCACGGCGTAACGGGTGAAGTATTGCTCCAACTGCTGGAAGCACGCTTAGATAACACCGTGTATCGCCTCGGTATTTCCCCAACCCGTCGTGGCGCCCGCCAATTGGTCGGACACCGCCACGTGACTGTGAACGGTAACATCGTGAACATCCCTTCCTATTCTGTTAAACCGGGCGATGTGATCGCAGTGCGCGGCAAATCGAAAGGTCTGGAGATTGTAACGACCCACGCCAATGCAAAAACCAGCAATGTGCGCCAGTTCGGATGGCTCGAATGGAACCCTGATAAAATGCAGGGCACCTTCCTTTCCTACCCGCAACGCGACCAGATACCGGAACGGATCAACGAGCAGTTAATCGTAGAATTGTACTCTAAATAAAGATATTGATAGCAAAACGGTTGGCACTCGGTTACGGTGCCAACCATTTTCGCGTTTATGCTTTTTTCAATCCGACCTGCTCCGCCCTCAAACCAATTTTTGTTTTCCCACCCTTTATTAAGGAGACTTCCAAAATATGAGTATTCTCAATTTCCAAAAGCCTGAAAAAATTCTGCTGCAAAAAGCAACCGACTTTGAAGGCACTTTCGAGTTCAAACCCTTGGAACCAGGTTTTGGCCAAACGGTGGGCAACTCGCTTCGTCGCGTCCTCCTCTCTTCATTAGAAGGTTATGCCATCAGCGCCGTTCGTATCGGCGGTGTCGACCATGAGTTCGCAACCATTCGTGGCGTAGTAGAAGACGTGGTGGATATTGTGCTGAATCTCAAGCAGGTGCGTCTGAAACAAGTGATTCAGGACGATAAAAACCCGCAAGAAAAAATTTACCTGACCATCAGCGGTCGCGAAGAATTCCGCGCCGGTATGATCGAAGAGTTCAACAACGTGTTCAAGGTGATGAACCCCGACCTGCTGCTCTGCCGCATGGAACCGACCATCAACCTCGAACTCGAACTGACGATCAGCAAAGGCCGCGGCTACCAACCCGCCGACGACGGCGCTCCGAAAGACCTCGCCATCGGCGTGATCCCGATCGACGCCATCTATACCCCGATCAAAAACGTATCCTACAAAGTGGAAAATACCCGCGTAGGCCAACGTACGGACTATGAAAAACTGACCATCGACATCAAAACCGATGGCACGATCCACCCCGAAGACGCCATCCGCGAAGCCAGCCGTATCATGATCCAGCACCTGATGCTGATCACAGACGACAATATCACGTTTGACACCCCGACCAGCCGCGAGGAAAATGTAGTGGATGAACACATCCTGCACATGCGCAAACTGTTGAAAACTTCCCTGGAAGACCTCGACCTCAGCGTACGTGCCTACAACTGCCTCAAAGCAGCCAAGATCAATACCCTGGCCGAAATGGTTCGCTACGACACCCACGAATTGCTCAAATTCCGCAATTTTGGTAAAAAATCGCTGGTGGAAATCGAAGAATTACTGCAAGATAAGGGCCTGACCTTCGGAATGGACCTTGCGAAATACAAATTGGACGAAGAATAAAACTTTAATGATGAATGATGAGCGATGAATGATGCTTTAGATACTCTACGTGTGATATTCATCATTCATCATTCATCATTCATCATTCATCATTAACAAAGTGTGGTAACTGCATGAGCGCTAACGCTGCTCCAGTGCCGCCACCTACAAAAAGGTACCTGTACCATGAGACACGGAGATAAAATAAACAATCTCGGACGCACCGCTTCCCACCGCCGCGCTTTGCTGGCCAACCTGACCATCTCGTTGATCGAGCACAAACGCATCACAACTACCCTGGCGAAAGCGAAAGCCCTGCGCCGTTACGCGGAGCCGCTCATTACCAAGTCGAAAGACAACTCCACCCACTCGCGCCGCGTCGTTTTCAGTTACTTACAAAATAAAGAGGCCCTGACAGAACTGTTCGGCCCGATCGCAGCCAAAATCTCCGAACGTCCGGGCGGTTACCTCCGCGTCATCAAACTCGGCTTCCGCCGCGGTGACGGCGCTGAAACAGCCATGATCGAATTCGTGGATTTCAACGAAACCTACAACCCGAATGCAGGTAAAACCAAAACGGCGAAGAAAACCCGTCGCGGTGGCAAAAAAGCAGCCGTGGTTGCCGGAACGCCCGAAACAGCAGTGGTAGAAGAAGTAGATGAAACGCCGGCTGTTATCGAGGAAGTCGTAACACAGGTAGAAGAGGAAGTAGTAGCCGCTCCGGTTGCGGAAGAAACTGCTCCTGAAGTTATCGCTGAAGTCGCTGAAGAAACGGCGGCTGAAGTAGTGGCTGAAGTGGAAGCAGCAGCGCCTGTTGCAGAAGAAGCCGCGGCTGAAGAAGTGGCCGAAGCAGCAGAAGAAACTCCTGCCGCCGACGAAACGCCTGCTACAGAAGAAGAAGAGAAAAAAGATTAATACGGTTTTCAGGTGTGGGTGTAAACGGCTATTTTTGCCGCTGCACCCACACCCGAAACACCAAACACGATACACCAAACACCAGAAAAGGGGGATTAGCTCAGCTGGTAGAGCGCTTGCATGGCATGCAAGAGGTCATCGGTTCGAATCCGTTATCCTCCACGTTGATTATCAAGGGTTTGCGCGAAAGCGTGAACCCTTTTTTGTTGGGCGGTTTAAACATGGTTTAAACAAACGGTAGTTCAAGTTGATGGAATAATAAGCCTGAGAGATAAATAGAAAAATACCCTGTGAGGCAAAGCTTGAATTATTGGAAAAGTAGCAACACTCCTTTGACATTCAAAAAATATGCTTGGAACTGATAGGCTTTTCATTCTGTTAACGCACTATGCAAAAATCCATCTCGCGAAAATTTCTAGAAACCGCTCAATCAGATTTGAGCGCTGCTCGTCTTCTTCATCAAAACGAAGCCTTCCCTCATGCTATATTCTCCTTACAACAATCAATAGAAAAAACCATAAAAGCGGTCGGGTTGCAAGTTGGTCTGATCTCTTTTGATGAATTGCGAACGAAAAGAATAGGCCACAATGCTTTTAGACTATCCGCAATAAGCGCCAAGGCAATGGCCGAACAGACAAAAAGTGTTTTGCAACTTATAGAGGCAAAGCATCCGGTACTCGAATTCTTGCCAGCCATGCCCAAAAAGGATTTTCAGGAATATCTGGATAAGTTGAGAAGCAGTGAAGCGAAGATAGGGTCGATCCAGCCCACAGAATACAGGGAGCCATCCGACGAAGAGTTGTTGAAATTATTCCAGGCTTTTCAAACTACATCCGAAATCTCATTTGAATTCGTGCCGGAAGAGTTGCGCGATTTTCTCGACTTGTGGTTGGATAATATTTCCCAAAAAAACCTCATTGCACAAAATGAAATAGACGAGTTGAAAATGGCCTTCAGCGATTTTAAAAACATACATCTCATGATAGATGCTGTTCAGAAAGCCGTACGGATTGAAATTTGGTTTGCTCAGATTTTAATTCCTCTTTCGATCATTACCAGTGCCCATGAATCAGATTCACGTTATCCTTGTGCAGAGTGCGGACACCATCCGACGGAGTATTATCAGAAAGGGCTACCCATAGTTGATTATTTTGAAGAACTGGCAGAGTGGCAAAGTAAATGCCTCGAAGTAATACAGCAGTTCATAGATAATAAATGACAAGAATTACCCATGGTGACAGGAATTTCTCATCAAACCTGAAATTATGGCAGATGCTTATATTGGAAAATATTGACTGAGTAATAAATACAGAATGTTTTGCAGTTGGTCTGGTTTTTGAAATAAAAAATTTAAAAATAGGATCATGGCCAAAATTCAACCGCAATTTGAAGAATTTCATAAAACCATTAAACTGGATGCAAAGGACAAGGCCTTTTTAATTGAAAAGAAAGAAATAATTAAAAAGGCCATCTTGGATTATTTCGCTAAAAAGAACGAAGACGAGAAAATCGATCCGCCGATAACAGTTACATTTTTTGACCAGGGAAGTTATGCAATGCATACGGGAGTTTATCCGGTGTCAGAATATGAAGACTACGACCTCGACTTAGGCGTTTCCCTCTCGATTTGTAATGATGACTACAAGCCGATGGAAGTAAAACAGTGGATTTGGGATGCCGTATATCGCCCGCCTGTAAGAATTCCTGAACACAAGAAACCTTGCGTCCGTGTCCAATATATTGAAGATGGATTGCCGTTTTTTCACATTGATATTGCTACGTACGCAGATCCTTCCCTTAATTCCGGGGATTGTCACCACCTTGCCCGTGGTACGAAGACATGCAACGAAAACGATAAGAAATGGGAAGAATCAAGCCCAACCAAGGTAAAAAACCTGATTAATGGATGGTCGAATGATGAAGATAAGAGAGCACAGTTTCGTCGGGCAATTCGTGATATGAAGCGATGGAAAGACAACAATTTTGATGCAGGAGATGGGCGACCGACGGGTATTGCTATTACGGCTTTGGCTAACAATGGATTTGTCTGTTGCTTTGAAAAAGACCGTTTTACTGGAAATGAAAAACCGGTAGATGGGCAGGCACTTTTGGACTTCACCATATATATTCTCAATCAATTCGATCCCATAACAGGTAAAATCTCAGTTGCATTGCCTGTCCCACCAGGCAATGATTTGTTTGCCAAATTCGAAGATAAACATCATGCCGCTTTTAAGAAATCTTTGGTGCGGCTACGAGACGCTTTGGACTTTGCAATCAATGATACCACTGATCCACATGAAGCCTGCAAGCGATTAGAAGAAGAATTTGGGAAAGACTTTCCCGTACCGCCCAAAGAGCAAACAGCACGTGTTGGTGCGCCTGCCATCGTGGGTTCAAACGAATCAGCATAAATCTACCATCCTTCTAAATCATTAACGGGTTGATAGACTCTAATACGCTTCAATCACTTTTACAATCATCCGAGGGTGTACAAAACCTGACACAGTTAGATGTGCCACCTCGGTCGGAATTTTATGCATCGTTCGAATGTCATGTGTTGATTGAAAATAAACTTGCCCAAATCCGTATCGAATTCCCAAAAGGGTTTCCGTATGACGTTCCAGTGATTTCGCTCATACCCTATGACTTTTTTGGCTTTATACCGCATATCGACTCAAAAGGAGCAATTTGCTATACACGAAAGGAAGACTTGTTTGTTAACTTTCAAAACCCGCAAGGCGTCGTAACATACTGTCTGGGCCTTGCGCTGGAAACCGTTCGCAAAGGCATAACAGGAGAGAATAAGGAGGATTTTCCAAATGAATTTGAGCAGTACTGGGGCGCACGAAAAAACATCCGGGAGTTGGAATGTGATTTGGATTTTACACGGGGTGTCAAATTGATTCATATTGAACGGCATGGTAATAAACTTTTAGCCATGGAAGCCGATCGCGCTTCTCGTGCTTCCAGATTCTTGGGAAAATACCTCCCACGAATCAAAATGGGTTATACATCCATCTGCCTGGACCTATAACCCCGCCCAAATATGATCAGGTGCTGAGCCATACATTTGTTCAGGACTGGTTATTCAAAGATGTAACCCCAAGTCTGATTGAAGAAATTCAACAATACATCAGAAGGCCCAAAAGAAACGAATACGTAGTATTGAGTACAAATCAGCCAGATGGCAACTTGGCCTGTTTCGCATTGGAACTGCGGAGTCCCGCTCACGCGGATAAGCATCCGCTTTTTGATAGCCGATCTTGTAAAAGTATTTTTCCTCTTTCGGTAAAACGTGTAGATGCTTCATTTTTAGTGGCTCGTGGAAATGTAGTCAATTCGTTGTTCGGTAAACAGGGTGTAATCATAGGTTGTGGCTCCGTAGGTGGTTTCATAAGTGAAGACCTGATCAGGATGGGCGTTTCTTCTTTGACTTTGATAGATCACGATATTCTAAGCAGCGAAAACATTCACCGGCATTGTATTGGATGGCGTGGAATTGGCCTGCCTAAAGTAGAAGTATTGAAAGTACATTTCTCCAATGCCTTTCCTAACGTTCAAATTAATGCCTTCTCAGCTACAGCATTTGATGCAATTCAAAATCAAAAAGCCGATTTCAGTCTGGTCGATTTTGTGGTTGTTGCAACCGGTAATCCTGCTGCCAACTGCTTCTTGACACAATATTTCAGAGATAAGCATCCTGGTTTACCCGTGCTGTTTTCTTGGCTTGACCCTTATGGGTTGGGAGGGCACTGTTTAATTACTAATCTGAAAAATAGTCGGGGTTGCTATTTTTGCCTATATGGAGATGACGTACATTTTGGTTGCAATCGTGCCTCATTTGCCCACATGAATCAGCCAAAGCATTTCTCTAAATTTATTTCCGGGTGTAATTCCGCCTTCGTTCCCTACGGTTGCTTAGATGCAAGGCAAGTTGCCAACCTGACAATTAGAAATTTAGAAAAGGTGCTTGCCGGAAAAGAGACAATCAATGCAATCGTTTCCTGGAAAGGTGATCCTGAAGCATTTGAACAAGCGGGATTCCAGGTTTCAAATCGTTATAAACAGAGTGAAATGGAACTTATGGACCTCCAGCATAATTTCGCTGATGAAAACTGTCCAATCTGTGGCAATAATTTTTAAAGATGAGCATGGGCAATTGCTCGAAATTACTCCTGACACATGGAAAACCATGTTGTCATACCGGCAGGGGAATACGGCACCTGAAGCGGGAGGTCTATTACTTGGTCGTATCATTTTGGAAACTGGAGATGCTGTTGTGGATGAAGTAACTACTCCTTTACCACAGGATCGGCGGAAACGTTTCCGTTTTTATCGCTCTAATCACCACCAGAAAATTTTAGATAAGGTTTGGCGATTGAGTTCAGGCACTTGTAACTACTTAGGCGAATGGCATACCCATCCGGAAGATTACCCAACTCCTTCAAAAGTAGATTGGGACAACTGGCGCCTTAAACTACTCGACCCCAAAAACCATTACGAGATGTTGTTTTTTATCATTATCGGAGAAAAAGCGATAAGAGTATGGTGTGGTTATCGTGCAAATGCAAGTTTCTCAAAAATGGCTGAATATGGAAAAGAAAATGAATAGACCTAACATCCAACCTAAAGTACGCCTTGCAGTATGGAGCGCTGCGGGAGGGAGATGCTCTATCAGGGGATGCAACAAGCCTTTATGGTATAATGGTCTGACACTTATGTCCGGTAATTTTAGTGACATGGCCCATATTATTGGTGCTAAAGAAGACGGCCCCCGAGGAGGCCCAGATTCTGATAAATTGGCCACGGATGCTCGAAATATTATAATCGTGTGCAAAGATTGTCACAAAGAGATTGATGACAATCCCGAAATATACACTGTGGATATACTCCTGGAAATGAAAAAGGAGCACGAGTACCGCATCGATCGGGTGACTGGAATCACAGTGGATCAAAAAACGGAGGTACTCATATTCAAATCCAAGATTGCAGGACGACCTGTATCAGTTGATATTCGTGAAGTGGAAGGCACCATTATCAGGAGTGGGTATTATCCGGCGTCTAAAGATATATTAATGATTGATCGAACACAGGAAGATGGGGACGGTACAGAAAACTACTGGGATTATAATCGGGGGAAAATAGAGCAGGAGTTTAAAAGACTTTTTGATCTATACGGGCAAGAAATGGGGCGTTTATCTGTATTTGCATTGGGTAGCATGCCTTTTTTATTCCTGTTAGGTAAGTTGATTACCGACACCAGGGTGAACCACGTGGAAGTTTTTCAAAGGAGCAGAGAAACGCAATCATGGGATTGGCCTGTGGATATTGACCATGCTATGCTCCCTGGCTATCGTATAGAGCGACCTCAAACTGTAAACTCACATAGATTCCCCCGTTCTTCTATTGGCATTAAGTGATCATATTCAACCCGATAAATATGAAGGGCTTTGGCCGAACGAAACGGATGTTTATACAATTACTTTAGAAGGGGCAGTTCCGAATCGTGATTACCTGAAGCATCCTTCACAAGTAAATCAATTCGTAAAGTTGTTTCATCAACTGCTTAATGAACTGCAGGCTGCTTACGGGGCAAAGACCATGCTTCACCTTTTACCAGCTGTTCCCCTTTCAATCGCTGTTCGCTCCGGCATGGCAATACTACCAAAAAAGGAAATGCCGATTTTAATCTACGATATGAATTGGGAATTTGGTGGGTTTCGGCCGATTTTTCTACTATAACTATGAATCACATGAATAAAACTCTAAAGTATTGCTGGATTCACCCCATCAATCCTAATCGTTCTTGTACGCCTGCCAGCATCAAAGGTCTGATATCTGACAACCTTTTGACTTCTTTATAGGGTAAACGAATTACGATATGACGACCATCTTCATCTGTCCAATCCGCTACCTCACGTTCGTCTTTCGTACAAATAAAGGTAATTGCCACTTTATCTATATGTTGAAACAGTGCTAAAATATATGAGGTGTCGATCTTGTCGGCAACATCCTCTTGGGCGACTTTACCTACATTCATGGTGTAAATTTTTACAAATGTACAAGCGATTGTATTAAACCGCAAGCCTACTGCATTTTACTATTATATGGTGGTCTGGGTAAACGGTCTATCTCTGACCGAGCCAGATTTTCAGGTAGGTAAGGGTAGTAATACATCTTGCGCTGTTCCTCTTTCAAGCATTCTGCAATGGTGCCTTGGAATTGAATAATATAGAAAACCTTTGTTTTTTCCAGGAACGTAAGAGTATACCTGCCAAACTGCTGTTTAGTGGTTGTACCATACTTCCATACTTCTCCTGCATGTAGGTAAAAAGTAGGGCGTCCTGGATGGTTGCATAGATACCATCCATCTTCTTTTGCAATCAAAGCATACTGTTCAGAGTCATCAATTTCTTTTAGACGTTTCTGCAACTTTGCTTCTTCTTTCGGGCTGAGTTGCGGAATTTCATTTTTCCCATTGATATCTACTTTGGTGAATATCATAAGAGTTATGAATAAAATGGCTACTCCTGTAAGGAGCGGCCTAATTGGTGTTTGGTGGTTAGTAATTGTCTCTTCAAATTGAGGTTTTTCTGCTCCCATGATCAAAAATTTTACACTGATTTACTTTTTGGGTAACTTTCAAACAAAATTATGCCAAATTTTACATAATTTTAAAATAATTTGAAAAATTATGTAAAATAATACATATTTTTTTTGTAAAATGGAGCAATATCAAATTGATCAAGGTATAAGACTGAAAAAATTGATTAAGGCATTGCACCTTAATCAATCAAGTTTTGCTGAGAGCATTGGGAAGACACAACCTAATATCAACAGGATGATAAGTGGCAATAGCAATATATCTGGAGAAATACTAAATCGGATATCGGGTAGGTATGCACAAGTGAATCTACACTGGCTGTTGACAGGTGTCGGAGAAATGTTCTTGGAGAGCGGGCCTGAAGAACATCCTCAAGTAAATGAGGATGTTATCCCTTATAAAGATAAAGAAATGTTGGAAAAATGGATGGAGGAGGTGGAGGAGATACTAAGGGGATTAGTGAAAAAGTTTGAAAAGCGTTCCATCCTAAAATAACTTTAAAAGAAAGGAGTAAGTCCAGTGCAAGATGTATTCCCAACGTGGTAAACCACCCATAAAGGTTCGGCTGTTCTGCCCAAAAAAGTTTTCCTTCATGCAACCTTTTTCATCACTGGTCTGCACTTAGGTTTTTAACACACGCATATGAAACACACCCATTTGCTGCCTGACCCGGAAGGGTTCGCGCTGGCGAAGGCCTGTCATGCAGGCAATCGTCAGGCGCAGTATGCTTTATGGGGGCAATTCAAGAACCGTATGTTCGGCGTATGCCAGCGATTCACAACTTCCCGGCAAGAGGCGGAAGATTTGTTGCAAGAATCGTTTGTACAGGTATTCCGTGATATAGGCCGGTACCGAGGTGAAGGAAGTTTGGAAGGATGGGTAAGGCGCATCGTATTGCGTACTGCTATTGCGCATGTGCAAAAGCAACGCATCAAAACGGAAATGTTGAATGAAACAGAATTGGAACAAGTGTTATCAGTTGCAGACCAGGCTTTTAGCAATCCGGATTCAGACGAACCCGGCCGTTTGGTCGCATTGCTGCAAAAACTGCCGCCAGGATTTCGGGCTGTGCTGAACCTCTACGTGATTGAAGAACGAAGCCACGAGGAAATTGCACGGGAATTGGGTATTACTGTCAGCACATCCAAATCACAACTTAACCGGGCCAAAGCATTTTTGCGCGGACTCGTGGATAAAACACTGCTAATGTTATGACACAACCGCCACTTAATGAACATGACGAACTGGAGCAATATCTTCGTTCCGAATTGCGTGATTTTGCTCCGGAAGCGCCTGACCTGCTTTGGACAGGTATCGAAGCACGGTTACCACGTCGTCGCCGTCGTTTGATATTTTTCTGGTGGTGGCTAACTGGAGGTATAACCGTGGGCCTGTTGACGGGTATGACCTACAGTTACAATAGCCAGCAGCCGATTGCCTTGAGTACTACGACTATTAAGTCGTCCATAAACTATGAGCAGTCTCAAAATACCACTGCCACCGTTGAAACATCGGCTGTAACTCTGACTAATTTGCCTGCATCAAATGAGCCAGAATCTGTGAAGGAGAAAGGTGCAAATCTTTTGAAGCCAAGCCGAAAGCATGATGCCGAAATTCTATCAGTTCAAGTAATTTCTGAAAAATTCCGATCAATAGCGAACCAACCTGCCACTATTCCTCTGACCCTCCCGACCGTTGTATCGCTGCCATATTTGAAACCTTCTTTATTGGACTGTAGGAAAAAGACTGAATTAGAATTTTTTACGCAGGTACCAAGGATTCAACCTGTTCGGGCACGAAACTGGCAAATCAGTGCCATTGCCGGTCCGGTATGGCAATGGCAGCAACCAGTAACCGGAGCACCCGGCCACACGAATCAATTGGTTTTTGCCGAACATAGTGAAGGCCCCGCCACCGGTTGGCAGGCTGGGTTGTCCGTGCGTTTTGCAGTTCGTCCGAACTGGCAAATCAGTTCCGGTCTATGGCGACGGACAACTCAGCAGATTTCATCCCATACCGCCGAATTACGCCTTATGGACGGCGTTTGCCTTAATCCTTATGACACCGGTTCAAAAGTTTATGAATTTCAATACGGCCTGCATTCCAGCGGAAATGAATCTAACCTGACAGTACGCATCGCGCAAGTGGACAGCATGTCTACAATGCCTGCTGACGAACCATTTTTATTAACCATGCGTACTTCGCGCCAGCGAACGGACTGGATGCTTCCGCTGGCATTGCGGCGCACATTTGGTCGTGGCCGCTGGCAGGGTTTTATGGAAGGCGGTGGAACACTGAATGTTCCGGGCAACATATCTATGCAGGTAGATCATTTTTCGGAGATGTGTGAGGATTTGTGCTTTGAAGCCAATCATATGCCGACGCTAACCAGCCGGGAACGCGGCAGCGTTTCATTCTCCTGGATGGTAAGTGCCGGAGTCGGTTACTCTTTAGGGCGGAATTGGAGTCTACAGGCATCTCCTATGCTCTTCGGACAGAAAAAACAACTCGGCTTATCGCTCCATACAGGGGTAAGCCTAAAATTTTAATTATCCGCTTTCATCAAACTATTTCACACACAATCAACTGTTTATGAACAAACTACTACTCTCCTGCCTTCTCATTTTTCATTCCTTGTGGGCTGCACAGGCACAGAATAATCTGGAATTGCATATTTCGCCGCGCCTTGGGACTGCATCGTTCGCACTCAATACACCTGTTTCTGCCGGCTCCTATGATTACAAAATCACTCGTTTGGAATACTATATTTCCCGAATCAAGGTGGTACACGATGGCGGTCAGGAAACACCCATAACTGACCTGTTCTTGTTGGTTCGCCCTGCCGTAGACAGTATGTACGATCTCGGATCATATCCGAATATTATCAACGTAGAAAGCATCATATTTTCGGTAGGCGTAGATCAAGCCTATAACCACCTCGACCCGGCTTCGTATCCAGCCAATCACCCGCTGGCTCCCCAAAACCCGGCCATGCAATGGGGTTGGTCAGCGGGTTATCGTTTCGTAGCCATTGAGGGCAAAGCGGGAACAAATTTCGCAAACGATTTTGAGATACATGCCCTGGGCGATGCGAATTATAAAACACTTACCCTACCCACTACGGCTGAAACACATCAGAACGGCGATAAAACTATTCACGTAGTGGCTGACTACTCACAGGTGTTAAACAGCATCAATGTTTCTACCGGCCTGATTGTACATGGCTCTTCAGGCAAAGCGGTGACACTGATGAATAACATGAAGAACGTCGTTTTTAGCGCTGAAACATCTTCCACACTTGATCCGGCGTTTGAAGGTACTTTTAACGTAATCCCTAATCCGGCCTTATCGGGTAAGGCTTCTGCTTTAATGACTTTACCGGCAGGTTTCTCTTACCGGATTTCATTGACTGATTTGACCGGACGGGTTGTGTTGAGTCAGCCAATTGCTTCGGGTAGTCAATCTTTTGCGTTCAATCAAAACCTGAAAGCAGGCATATACTTCGTTTATTTGTGGCAAAACGAACGTGTAGTGGCTATCGAAAAATTAATTCTTACACAATAGAAAATTTAGAGCAAGGGCGTACAATGGAGATTTTCGTTTCCACTGTACGCTCCCTTTTCCAATGAAACGAGTCTGTTATATCGTAGTATTCCTGGCGATTATCGTTACTGCCTGTCGAAAAGACATGCCGGAGGCAACCCCTGTGGAACCGGAGCCGTTATTGGCAGTGCCGGCGGGCTTCCCTACTCCGGTTTTCCCGGATGGGAACGGACTCACTCCTGCCCGTTGGATTTTGGGGAAGAAATTGTTTTACGACCCGATCATGTCAAGCGACGGCACCCGATCATGTGCATCGTGCCACCATGCTGCCAAAGCATTTAGTGATACGGTTGCATTCAGTCCCGGTATTGCCAACAGGCCCGGAACACGGAATGCCCCAACGCTGGCCAATATTGGCTACCATCCCTATTTCACTCGTGAAGGCGGCGTTCCGACCCTTGAAATGCAAATTCTTGTACCTATCCAAGAACACAACGAATTTGATTTTAATATTTTGCTGATTGTGGACCGGTTGCTGCACGATACTGCTTACGTGCGTATGAGCCGCGAAGCATACGACCGAGATCCGGACGCCTTTGTCATAACACGCTCCATAGCCTGCTTCGAGCGGACTCTGGTCAGCGGACAAAGTCCTTATGATCTGTATTATTTTCAAGGAAAAAATGAGGCGCTTACTACGGCTGAAAAACGCGGTTTGAACCTGTTTTTTCCGAAAAAAACCGATTGTTCCCAATGCCACACAGGGTTCAACTTCACAAATTATACTTTTGAAAACAACGGCCTTTATGCAGACTATCCTGATCCCGGCCGCTTTCGGCTCACCGAATTGGAGAGCGACCGCGCGCGTTTCAAGGTGCCAACCTTGAGGAACGTATCACTTACTTCACCTTATATGCACGACGGATCTCTTACAACTTTAGAGGCAGTGGTGGAACATTATAATGCAGGTGGATATCCGCATCCGAATAAAAACGCACTCATCCGGCCGTTGGGTTTAACGGCCGGCGAAAAGGCTGATTTGGTAGCGTTTCTAAATAGCCTGACGGATCAAGCATTCGTTAGGAATCCAAAGTTTCGTCAAAATTGATTGTTCTGAAATGAAAAAACTGACTCTCCTGTTATTTATAGTTTTCCTGATGGCTGCCTGTGATTCTAAAGATCCCGTCGAGCCACCCGCTACCTATGACCCTACACCTTGTAGGTTACTTTCCTGCGCCGGACTTGCCTGATGACAACAAACTGACAGTATCTACCGTACAACTCGGCCGGATGTTGTTTTATGAACCGCTGCTTTCAAAAGACGGCTCGCAAACCTGCGCTGATTGCCACAAACAGCCAGATGCTTTTTCAGACATTCGCCAATTCAGCATCGGGGTGGAAGGGTTGCCGGGCAAGCGCCAGGCGATGGCCATAATGAACCTGGCCTGGCATCACAACGGACTATTCTGGGACGGTCGGGCACCGAATGTGCGCGACCAAGCACTTAAACCGATTCAGGATCCGCTCGAAATGAACGAATCATTGTCCAATGTGATAGCCAAACTTTCGGCAAATAAGAAATATACCGATCAATTCGTCCGTGCTTTCGGCGACGCTTCCGTCACTTCCGAGCGGGTAGGGCTCGCCTTGGAGCAGTTCATGCTAACGCTTGTATCTAATGACGCCAAATACGACAAATGGAAAAACGGACAGGCAACGTTGAGCGATAGCGAAAAACGGGGACGGATGTTATTTTTCACGGAATTTGATCCTTTCGGGACGGAACGAGGGGCAGAGTGCTTTCACTGCCACGCGGGATTCAATTTTACCAACGACGAATTTATGAACAACGGCCTCGATGCCGATGCCGAACAAACCGATGAAGGCCGCTGGAAAGTAACGCAAGATCCACTGGATCAAGCCAAATTCAAGGTGCCCAGCCTGCGCAACGTAGCGCTCACAGCGCCCTATATGCATGACGGACGTTTTGCCACGTTGGAATCTGTAATTGACCATTATAATACTGGCGTAAAACAGTCGGCTACCATGGACGAACTTTTACAATATAACATCCAGCCAGGCGGCCTTCAATTGACCGTTCAGGATAAAGCCGATTTGATAGCGTTTTTGAAAACATTGACGGACCAGACCTTTTTGGAGAATCCGGCATATCAAAAGCCTGAGTAATCTTAGATCATAGAATTTCCACCTTACCTTTCCAATTTTTATTCTTTAAGATATTGCCGCCTCTTATTAGCCCTTAATTTATTTCAATCAGCTTTTCAAATCTTAAATGCCCAATGCCAGTCTGACGAGCCTTGCCTTTTTGACGCTTTGAATCCACCGGCTACATTGCGAGCGGCTGAAGCGCGTATCAGTGCGGCAGTCGCCCAAATAAAATCATCAAATACTACTGAAAACAGCGATGACATCAGGCTTATCCCGGTAGTCATACACGTCATTCACAACGGTGGTTCTGAAAACATCAGTAAAGCCCAGATCGATCGGCAAATTGAAATTCTAAACGAAGACTTTGGCAAACTACCCGGTACACCGGGTGATGGTGCGGGCGTAGATACCCGTGTCCGTTTCTGTCTGGCAAATACAGATCCGCAAGGGCGTTGTACAGACGGGACGTACTGTTTGAAAACACTGACTTCGCACCAGCCTGTAGATAGGGCGTCCCTGAAAACCTTTCGTTTTGGGATAACACCCGCTATTTGAATATTTATGTCGTAAAACCATCAGCAACGGCGTGGGCGGTTATTCTTCGTTCCCTTATGCTCCACCTGAAGAAGACGGTCTCGTAGTACGGCATAATCTGTTTGGCGATAGCGGAACAGCAGCAGCAGCCGGAGGCCGACGGCAACACACGAAATAGGTCATTGGTTGGGGTTATACCACACGTTTAATGGCGGCTGTGGTCAGGATACCTGTTCGGATGGCGACTATGTTTGCGATACGCCACCCGCAGCCAATCCTAATTTTACATGCAACCTTAACGCCAATTCATGTGGAAATGATAATCCAAATCTGCCCGATCAGGTGCGCAACTACATGGATTATACACCTGATGATTGCAAAAGCATATTTACGCAAGGGCAAAAGGATCGGATTACGGCAACACTCGATACAGTTCGTACTCATATCTGGACACCCGATAATGTAGGCGCCTCCGGATGCGACAGCGCCTATATGGAGCCACCTGTTTGCCTTGTTGTGCGGATTTTGTTACCTTGACACCGCAGGTTTGTCTGAAAGGAATAGTTTATTTTATAGATCGTTCACTTAATAGCGCTACCTCCTGGCAGTGGTTGTTTCCCCGGCGGTATGCCTGCTACTTCCACACTACAAAATCCTACTGTAACTTACGACACATTAGGCACATTTCAGTCACTCTGATCGCTACGAATGCCAATGGCAGCGATACGCTTTTTTAGAAAATTACGTCCAGGTTACGGAACCAGGCATTGGCCAGTCCTTGCCGTTTTTCGGCTAATTTCGACGATGGGGTTTTTCCACCGACAGGTGCGGAGATCTACAATCCAGACCTGGGCATTCATTGGGAGTTAGATTCGCTGGCCGCACACTCGCCGCCGTACGCTGCCCGTATCGACAATTTGGTGAACGTCAATTATGGAACCCGTGACGAAATTTTGCTACCCTTTCTAAATCTGAACTCTTCCAATCCCGATTCGTCTTTGTCGCTCATTTTCTGGTGGGCTTATGCGCGATCCGATCCGAATTATTCCGATGAATTGATCGTACAGATTTCTAAAGACTGTGGAGTAAACTATACCAACATCCTGACTAAATCGGGTCATGCGCTTGTGACTGGCCCTACTCAAACCACTCCCTTTATCCCGACAGCCGCACAATGGAGAAAAGCAACTGTCAACCTGTTTCAATACAGAACAGAGGAATATGTGAAAATCCGGTTTGTCAACGTAACGGATGGCGGTAACCGGCTGTACCTCGACGATATTCAAATCGATGGCGGCTTGGTGACGGGCACAGTTGAACCGGAACGAGCCGCTTTCCCTGTTCGGATTTTTCCAAATCCCGCATTTGACCTTGTGCGGTGCAGACAGAAGCCGGTTGGAATGAACCGATTCATTCGAGTATTTGACACGCTGGGCAGATTGCTCCGCGATTATGGCCCCGATCCCGGCAAGACCCTCGACCTGGCAGGGCTTCCGGCAGGACTTATTTTTTTCAAAATCGAATCAGCCGGACAGGTAGTGACCCTTCGGCTGATTAAAGTAAAATAATGGACATGGAACAGTTTCCGAATTATCACCCGATGATTGTTCACTTTCCCATTGTGCTGGTACTGGCGGCGTTGATGCAATTGGTCAGTTTGGGGTGAAAAACAAAGGGCTTACCATACCATACTGGTTTTTGCGGTGCTGGGCTACGCATCAGCCTATTTCGCCGCCGCTTGGCGACATCCGCAACTCCAGACGGGAAATGGTGAGCGCGGCTGCCCAATTGATTTGTGACGAGCACCAGTGGTATGCGCGGGTCGGTGTATCTGGGTGGCACAGGGCGGTGCTGAAAGGAGTGGAGCTTGTATTTTCGGCAGCGGCTCTTTTTGGTGCTGCTGACTGCCCTGGCCCTGACCGGTGCGGCTGTTGCAGTTGGCATTTCGGGGCATCAGGGGCGCAGTTGGTACACTTCACGGGGTTGGGCCGAAAGGGATTTTTTGAAAAATACCGGCCAACTCAGCCGACGGTAGTTCATGAGGAACCCGAATGCCGTCGAGGGCGACACCACTCTAAAAAGCATAAAAGCGATGACCGTCAGGAAAAATTGGGGCTGTAACCCGTGACCATTCAATATTCCTCCCCAAAGTGCGCAGGCGGGCGATTTGAGCCGAATTGGTGCCGTTTGAAAAAGTGGATCACGGGCGCGAACAATACCGCCTCCGTCGAGTTCGACGGAGCCGTCAAAGTGGCCGGCACGAGTGATTCCAGCGAGGCAAGTATACGCCTTTACTAGCCGGAAAGGGAAACCTGGACACTAATTTTGAATAAAAATTGACAGCACCCCTTTTGCCGACAAATACGACCTGAAAGACGGCAGTGGTGCGCACAGAAAGTCAAACCTGAACACAATCCACTACACGGAACGGTGCAATACTGTAGGAGCAACCGATGGAATTTGATCTCCCGACGGCGATATTTTACAATAAAAACTGGGAGACTTTAGAAAATTTCGGATAGCTGTGAAGGTCAAATTTTGAATCTTGTTTTCCGATTTTGCGGACGCACTGCGACGCTATCTACGGGATTCGGCGACAGCCACCATATCATGCACAAAATAGCGAGAAAGCCATGACAATTAAACCTGCTCGTTCCGTATTCGCCGCGGCCCTTCTTGCAATGGCGAACTTCTCCCCTCCTTCACCCGGCCCTTGCGACTCACTTTGGTAGGCGAGCACACCGGCGCGCGCCAGGCAGAAACCGGTGCTTTTGCGTGATGAGGGCGGGTGGCAATCGACCAGGCTTCTTTTGTGAAACTATAAACATGCTGCTCTTTTCATCCGCCACACCCGCCGATATTACCTCCGCCGATTACATCGCTTCATGGGCGTGACCATCGGGATTCAATTTTGCTCTGGACGATCAAGAGGCTTTAGCTTTCAGTTGGTCCGGACATGGACGGAATGGCGACTACCCAGCGCCGACCGGCACCGCTAGCTAATGCCGGATGCATGAAGCGAGTGTATCGCCTCGGTGATCATTGCAGAACTTGCGTTGGACGAAAGCCCCGACAGCATCCTCAGTCTACGCTTGGTCAGGTGCTGGACGCGGTGTGGCAGGTTTTTTTTTTGAAAAATGCCTACCGGCATCCGCGAAAGTGCGGCTGTTTGATGCCAAAACCAGCGCCCTGCGCCGGGCCTTATCGAAAGAAGAAGCGGTGCCCGTCGCGGCTGGTGATGATTCGCGACGGCACACCGAAATTGCTTTCGGCGGTGTAGCCTCGATGAAACCCCTCCGGACCACGAGTACCGGAAAATGCGTTGCCAGCCTGGGCCCTTGCTTTTGAACACCCTTCCAAACCATCGTGTATGTCGCTGCCGAATTGGGCACGGTGGAAAAATTCCGCACGAAAAATGGCGGTGGTTCGACTGGCTCTGGATGCTGCTTGTGATGGACTACGGCCGCGACCACATCGGCAATTGGCTGTTGCGGGCATTTTCGGTGCTCTGGTTTTGTTGACCATTTGTTCGGGTTTTGCATTGTTTATAGTTACTTCGCCAATGTTTCAAAAATAATCAGAAAATGAAATTTTACAACCTACTCCCGCTGTTCGCAGTAATTGTCCTGTCCTCAAAACTTCCCGCCCAAACCCTCACTGGCACGGTCACCACGATCCCGACAGCGCGCCCGTGGCGGGCTCGTGTCACACTGTTCAACGCGGATACATCTTGGTTTTGGGAAACGCGTACGGATGCTGCCGGGCAATATTTGTTTGAAAACCTGCCCGGCGGCGGGGCGTGTCTTGTTCTTCGGCGTAGCCAAACCCGACTTCGCGTATTTTCCAAAAATGCCACGACGGGTATCCTCGGCACAATCGTCCCGATGCGCAACGACCAGAAACAGAACAGGGCGAGTGGAATGTCATCATAAGATTCGCTTGAACCGCTCGGCAGTCCGACCTTGAAGTATTGATGCCTGACGGCAGCATCTACTGCTGTCCACAATACCAAGGGCCCTTTGCTTTGACCCTGTTGCTGATGTTACGCTGGCCGTGCCCAAGCGCCTTGGAAGTGCAGGGCTGCGTGGCATCACAACTGCTTTGGAACGGCAATATCATCATGGCGAGCGGCACCGACCAGGAGGTGTACGGCCCCGGTACTCGGAAAATGAAACAGTACAACGTTTTTACGAAGACCTGGCAGATATTACCGCTCATGCTCGATTACCGCTGGTATCCTTCTATGACCCAATTGGCTGACGGGAGACTGCTCATCACCGGTGGTGGCGGGCTGAACAATCCTGTCCGCGTAAATACGACCGAACTGTACGATCCGCTCACCGGCCAAACTGAATGGGTCGATACCATTGCCATTCGCAACGAGCAGTCGCCCATTCTCACGCTTTATAGCGGCAAAGCGCTGATGACTTTTCGCCCGCCGCAACTCTTCGACCCCGTAACCGAGCAATGGGATTTGGCTGCTGATTTTGTGCAGGGTAACCGGATGTCCAATGGCGACCACGTGGACCACGAGCTCGTGCATTTGCCGGAAGGCGAGGTGATTGCCATAGGCTTCAAACCCTTCCCGGCGGGCAGCGGCGGTAATCTCGGCCAAAGAGGACCCCACCAACCCTGCGCCCGTGAACCAATGGGGCTACATGGACTTGGCCGACCAATACGACCCCTATACCGATACCTGGCGGCGGCTCGCGGCCATGCCGCGCAAACGGGAGTATCACGCATTAGCCATCTTAGTGCCTGATGGGCGGGTGATCGTCGCGGAGGCGAAGGCTCACCCGGCAATGAGCCGCCGGTTAGTATCATTGATGCATTTAAACCGCCTTACTTATTCCGGGAGGCGTCCGCAAATTTTAAATCTTGAAAAACAGACTACCAGCGTGGCGAAATGATCCGGTTTGAGGCAGGGCGAACAAACGCACCAACAGCCGTGGTGCTGCAAAGCACTCAGGCCGTCACGCACATGATGAACTGCGGGGAAAACCGCTTTCTCGACCTGGATTTTACGCAACAGGGCCAATCCATCGAGGCCACCATTCCCGACGATTCCTGCGGGCCTTGCCGAGCTGGTACCTGCTTTGGGCTTTGGTGGACGATATTCCGTCGGTGGCGCGTATTGTGCGCATTTTGCCGGGACCCGCAGAGACGAGCGCAGTCGGCGGGCCAACCGTGACCAGCGGCTTTTCGAGTATTCCATCCGACGCAGGCCAGCAATGGGCTGACCATTGAAATGGTTGACCCGGGCGGGTAAGGTGCGTTTTGAATTATCGGACGTGGGTGGAAAACCAGTTCGATCAAGGTAATTAATCAGCAAACAACTGGTCACCAGACTTTACTATAGAAACAATGCAGGTCCCTGCGGGCATTTATTTCCTAACGATACAGTGGAAACCGGGGTGAAGGGCATACAAAAAGTGATTTTAAACTAAGGTTGGGATTTTACAGGCATGAAAAATATATTTCACTTGCTACTAAGCAGCCTGTCGTTTATCCTTATCACATGGTGGTCGCCACGTTCTTTGAATGGTGAAAATATACCAGCGGTCGCGGCAGAAAGAGAGTCTGGCAAATATTCAACTGCTCCGGAAGCGGAACCAGCCACGCGTTGCTTATTCATGGTTACTACCGATGGTCTTCGTTGGCAGGAATTATTTAGCGGAGCGGACAGCGCTTATTGTTCGACCCGGCATCACGTGCTCTGGATACATTGGATGCCGCCGTCCGCTTTTGGGCTGGAACGCCCGACGCGCGTCGTAAAGCGCTACTACCTTTCTTATGGTTGGCTTTCGCCGACCAGGGCCAAATTTATGGCAACCGAGATTATGGTAATAACATGGATGTGGCCAACCGGTGGGCTTTCTCTTATCCAGGTTATAATGAAATGTTCACCGGGCGGCCAGATAACTGGCGGATTTTCTCTAACCGAAAGATTCATAACCCCAATAAAAACCTGCTGGAGTTTTTTCAGCAGCAACCGCATTTGCGGGACAAAGTGGCTGCCTTTACCAGTTGGGATGCCTTTCCATATATATTAAACGCCCGCCGCGCCGGCATTCCCGTAAACAGCGGAAAAGAAAATCGTCGTCCTAGGCCTCACAACCGGCATTTACCGCCTGGCAAATTCGATGATCCTTTCACTTGGTCAGCGGCTATGGCTTATATCTACGAACAGCGCCCCCATGTGATTTATATCGGCCTGAATGCAACTGACCTACTCGGCCATGCTGGTAATTACCCGGCTTATCTGGGTGCAGCCCATCAGTTTGACCAGTATTTGGATGAATTGTGGACCTACCTCCAACAAGACTCCATGTACCGCAGGAAAAGTACGCTAATTGTGACTACGGATCATGGACGAGGCGGGAAAACAATTCGGCGCTGGATGGAACATAACCGGCATCTGTCCGGCTCGAGCAAATCTGGTTGGGCGCCATGGGTCCCGATGTCCCTGTACTGGGGAGGTACGTACACCCAGGCAATTGTGGCAAAAGCAATTTGCACAGACGGCCGCGCACCTGCTGGGATTAGAATTTCAGCGAGGGCGGAAAGTTGCTCCGGCGATTGCTACGATTCAACTTGCCTAAGGGAGGTAAATAAAAGCAGCCGGCGGGCTACCATTCTAAGGGGGGGGGGGGGGGGGGGGGGGGGGGGGGGCCCCGCGGCCGCGCGCGCCCGCCGGGCGGGGGGCGGGGCGGGGCGGGGCCCGGGGGGGGGGGGGGGGGGGGGGGGGCGGGGGGGGGGGGGGCCGGGGCCGGCGGCCCGGGGGGGGGGGGGGCGGCGCCCCCCGGCGGCCGGCCGGCGGGGGGCGGCGGGCCCCGGCGGGCGCGGGGCGGGGGGGGGGCGGGCGCCGGGCGGGGGGGGGGCGGGGGGGGGCGGGGCGGCCCCGGGGGGGCGGGGGGGCCCCCCGGGGGGGGGCCCGCGCCCGGCCGGCCGGGGGGCGGTAAACGCCGGGCCCCCCCCCCGTCGCCGCAACGAATGCCTGCCCGAACCAGTTTGCGGATTCCGGGCGGGCATTTTTTATGCCGAAAGGGTCTTTCTGAGCAAAGCGTTGATTTTTTAGGCGCGCGTGCAACCTTTCTCCGCACCAAGTCGCACTTCTTGTTTTAGTTGCGCCTATCAGGCGAAACCGTTTAAACAGCATTTTTTTCAAAATGAAACTATTCATGAAGGTACCAGGACTATTGGTGTTGACCGCTTTGACCGTGCTCTCATGCGCACGTTGCCATAAAATGGAGAGCAGCGAGAATGCAAAAGCCCGCAAGGTGGAGGAGAAAACTTTTGTCAACCCTTTGGCGATCCCCGCCACATTGGACGGTGTGCACGCTGCTTTCGAGGCAAAATCCGGCACCGCTCAACTCGGATCAAATATTTCGGTGAATGCTTTGGGCTATGGCGGCGCTTCCATATTGGGGCCGACCATTCGGATCCGGCACGGCGAACAATTTGACCTGGCTTTTTCTAACGGCCTGGGCGAAGCGACCAATATTCACTGGCACGGGTTGGAAGTGCCCGCCGCGCAAGACGGTTATCCGACCGACGTGACCGCTCCCGGCGGCTCGTTTCAATACAATTTTCTGATAAAGAACCGCCCCGGCACGTACTGGTATCACCCGCACCCGGACATGGCCACAGCCAGTCAGGCCTGGCGCGGGCTGGCGGGGTTCTTTGTGGTCACTTCGCCGGAAGAAGAATCTTTAGGCTTGCCTTCGGGCGAATACGACGTGCCGCTCGTGGTGCAGGACAAACGGCTCGACGGCGGCCTGACCTACAATCCCGACACCGACGACCGCAGCATCGGGATGTTTGGCGAGTCCGTGTTGGTGAACGGGACGGCGGGGCCGGTGCTCGAAGTTGCCACGCGCACCTACCGTTTCAGGCTGCTGAACGGCTCGAACGCCCGCATTTACAACTTCGCGTTTTCGAGCGGCGCCATGTTCCATCTCATCGGTTCGGACGGCGGCTTGCTCGATGCGCCAGTCGCGGTTTCGTCCGTGTTGCTTGCGCCCGGCGAACGCGCTGATGTATTGGTCAATTTCGACGGTCAGGCTGTCGGCTCGGAATTGTACTTGCAGAGCAACGCCTTCGCAGGCACGGAAACGCAAGGCCAGCAGGCGTTTTACATCCTGAAATTCAAGGTGATGCGGCAGGAATCCGACAATACCTCCCTGCCCGCTTCGCTGATGCCTGTGGAAAAAATCCCAGAATCGCAGTCGGTAGCCACGCGCTCGTTCAACATCGGGCACATGATGCAGCACGGCGGCATGGACGGCATGGTAATGCACCCAATAGACGGCAAAACCTTTGATGCCGACCGCCGCGACGAGGTGGTGAAGGCCGGAACAGTCGAAATCTGGGAATTCGACAATTCAGCCGGCACGGAGACGCACCCGATGCACCTCCACGCTGGACAATTCCAGGTGCTTTCCCGTACGGGTGGCCGGGGCGCCGTACAACCCTGGGAAAATGGTTGGAAAGATACCGTACTGGCTTTCCCCGGCGAAAAAGTGCGCATCATCGTCCGTTTTCCCAACCTCAAAGGCAAATTTGTTTTTCATTGCCACAACCTCGAACACGAGGATGGGGGGATGATGCTTAATTATGAAATCCAATAAAAATCAAATTCATCCATTGTAAACATAAAATTTATAACAATGAAGCAATTCATGCCCATTTTCTCCGCCCTGCTCCTACTCGGACTAACGATGACTTCCTGCAAAAATGACGACCCCACTTTCACCGAAAAAATGACCGCCGAGTGGAACTCTACGGAAATCAAAGTTGACGGTGTGGCAGCTCCGGCTTCTACGACGATGTTCCTGCACTTGCAGACCGACGGCAATTACGAAATCACGACCAATATCACACCTTTCACGCATCCCACTTCGGGCACATGGAGCGCGGATGAAGCCAATATGAAACTGACGCTGTCCGGGAACGTGTGGACGATTCACCACCTCGAAGGAAATACCCTTCGCATTGGCAATATGGTGGACGGCAAGGAAGTAGAGATTGATTTTGAGAAATGAGACTGACAAGGACAAATCAGGTTTTGAGGCGGGTATTTTTTTTTATGTTCGGTGGCACGAAAGTCCTTTCGCGTCACTTTTTTAACAAGCAGGTATTGTTATAAAATGGAAAATCATAAACACCACCACTCCACCCAAAAAACAGCCGCACCAACTACCCCCGACTGCCGCCAATGGCGTAAATACCCAAGCCAGGGTAGCCGAGGTGATGGAAAGCACCAAGCCAGCTGGAGAATACAGCGAGGTTATGCCGGTCGGCAGTCTCCTGCCAGATGAATATGTGTTGAAAATGACCGTGAACGGAGCACCTTATATGCACCGGATAACGGTGATGCAATAAGTGTCAACAAGAATACCGTCATTTTCAAAAAGTAGGTTTTTCAACATGACGGCGGACTGCCGAAAAGGCGTCCGCCGATTTTGACAACTTCCTTTTTCAACTTCAAATGCTATGTGGTCAAATATTTTGAAAGTACTCAAATGGTTCATTCCAAAAAAGAAATGCTGCCAATGAAAACTGCAAGCACGACCAATTATGTCCCGGCTCTGCGGTTTCGTTGGCTCACACGCTGGTACGACGCGCTGATGGCACGGGTATTCCCCGAAGCCCGGGTGCGCGATGCGCTGATTGACAGTGCAGACATTCGACACGGCCAACAGATTCTCGATTTTGGTACCGGCACGGCCTCTTTGGCTATCCGGCTCAAACAGCGCCACCCAATGCCCGAGGTCGTTGGTGTGGATGTGGACCCGGAGGTGCTGGCAATCGCGCAACAAAAGGTAGAAAGCCGGTGTTTATTTGGAATTGGCGCAATACGACGGCGAGATACTCCCCCTACCCCGACGCTACTTTCGACCGGGTGGTGACTTGCTTAGTGCTGCATCATCTTGATCCGGTGCAAAAACGCCGGAGTCTGCGCGAATTGCGACGGGTACTGAAACCCTCCGGCAGTCTGCATGTAGCCGACTGGGGAAAACCTTCCAACCGGCGGATGCGGCTGGCTTTCTACATCGTGCAATTGCTCGACGGGGTCAAAACCACCCGCGAAAACGTGGAGGGGCGGTTGCCACAGATTTTCCACGAATCGGGTTTTGCCTTGGTGCAGGAATCGGATAAAGTAGATACCCTGTTTGGCACCATGCGGATTTACTCTGTATATAGGGAAAAGATTCCAAGCAGCCAAAATCACCTTTCTCTCATTCAAAATAATTGAGCCATACTGTTCAAACCTCATTTATAAAGCAATGACCCTCATAATCAAAAATATGGTTTGCGCCCGATGCATCCGCTCCGTCGAGCATTTGCTGACGGAAGCAGGCTTAGAAGCAAAAAAAGTGCGATTGGGCGAAGTGGAATTGGTCGCTTCGCCCAATCTCCTGCAGTTGGCGGCTCTGCGCCAGAGCCTTGAATACGAGGGCTTTGAACTACTCGACGACCGGAATAGTCAATTAGTGGCGCAAATCAAAAACTTGGTAATCAATGAAATACACCACGCGACATACAAGAAACCGGAGTCAGTGAATTTCTCCGATTTCCTTGCCCGCGAAACAGGACATCAATATTCACAGTTGAGCAAACTGTTCTCTTTAGTAGAGGGTCTGACGATTGAGAAATACGTCATCGCCCAGAAAATCGAGCGGGTGAAGGAGTTGCTGATATACAATGAACTGTCGTTTGGCGAAATCGCTTTTCAGACCGGGTACAGCAGTTCACACCATTTGAGCAACCAGTTCCGGCAAATGACGGGATTGACCCCGACGCAGTTCAAAGCCGATCGCAAGCAGCATGGGCGAAAGGCGTTAGATGTGCTGTAACTCCAATCTTGCTCTTCTCTCCAGTAGTATCCTCCATAGTCCCTTTTTATGTGTGAATAATGTAACTCTTGTTTGGAATTGTGTACTAATTAAGGGATTACATGGACTCATCTTTGTGTCGTGAAAATTCTTTCACGCCTGTCCTGCAAGTTGCGGGAATAAAAAACAACACGATGAGTCATCAGAAGTATCTAAGCTGCATCGCAGCCTGTTCAGACTGTGCGGTAGAATGTTATCACTGCGCAAGTGCATGCTTGAATGAGCAGGATGTTAAAATGTTAGCCCGTTGCATCAAGTTGGATCATGATTGTGGCGCCATTTGTCTTTTAGCCGTGCAAGCAATGGCTGGCGGAAGTGAGTTTGCCAATCAAATCTGTAAACTCTGTGCTGAAATCTGTACCGCCTGTGCAGTTGAATGTGAAAAGCATTCGCACCACATGGAGCATTGCAAAAAGTGCGCAGAAGCCTGCCGCAAATGTGCTACAGAATGCAGCAACATGGGCAAAATGTAATCAGTTAAAAACAAAATAACATGAAAAAAGTAACCATTCTCTTGCTCTCCGTTGCCGCGCTGATTTCATTCACGCAATGCAATAACACCGATCCTGAAAAACTTTCCACCAATCCAGCCACACGCGGGAAACTCATTTCCTCACTGATGAACAATGATGCTTATATGAACGAAGTCATGGATTCCATGCAGACAAGGCATGGTGCTTCCATGGCGAAAAATGACAAAGCCATGAATGCCGAAATGATGGATAAAATGATGGACATGTGCAAATCAGATACTGCCATGTGCAAAATGATGATGGACAAAACAGCGGCTATGTGCGAGGCCGACCAATCTAAATGCGACATGATGATGGGTTCGATGGGAGGAAGCCCTAAAATGATGCAAACCATGCACGAAATGTGCGACATGAGGGGCATGAAGATGGAGAAAAAGAAGTAGTTGTAAGCACAAAGCATCATCCCCAAAAATCAGTTTTCAATAAAAATTCAGTTATGCCCAAACTTGGGCTTTGACAATAAACGCTTTTAAATTCAAGAGCAATGACACACAAATACCAAGTTACGGGCATGACTTGCGGCGGTTGCGCGGCAAGCGTGAAAAACAGTTTGCAGACGGTCGCGGGCGTAACTTCTGTGGAAGTTTCAAAAGCGACGGACACCGCGACCATCTCGATGGACACACATATCGGCCTGCCCGAACTGCAAAAAGCATTGGGCGGCGTTGGCGGCAAATACCAGATTTCAAATTGAAAGATAAAACAACTACCCAATTGTTGGGCGAGAAAGCGGATTATTTATTGAACCACATCTGTACAATTTCATAGAATCAAAAGAAAACACAAATCACATTCTTATGAAAAAAGTAAAAGTCGCCGTCAACGGATACGGTGTTATTGGAAAACGTGTTGCGGATGCTGTCCAACTTCAAGAAGACATGGAATTGGTGGGCGTTTGCGATATCATTTCTGATTGGCGCATCAGGATTGCGTTGCAAAAAGAGTTTCCCATCTATGCTTTTGACAGTAAATTTCAACAAGAAATGGCGGGGAACAACATCGAGGTAAAAGGCATTTTATCGGAATTGATAAAAATGTCCGATATAATCGTGGACTGTACGCCCAAAAATATTGCGGCTCAAAACATTGAACTGTATAAAAAGCGGGATTGAAGTTCATTGTACAAGGAGGCGAAAAAAACATGAAACCACCGGGCATTCATTTAGTGCGGAAAATAATTACGAAACGGCTTTGGGGCTGAATGCAACAAGGGTCGTTTCCTGCAATACCACTTCAATTGTCAGGACACTAACTGCCCTCAAAAAGGCTGGGTTACTTCAAAAGCAAGGGGGACTTTGCTCCGCCGAGCTGCTGACCCCTGGGAAAGCCACCTCAATGGGATCATGAACACGCTGGTGCCTGAAAAAGATATTCCCAGCCATCAGGGCCCCGATGCACAAACCGTTGACCCTGAACTGGATGTGATAACAATGGCCGTAAAAGTGCCCGAAACATTGAGCCACCTGCACTATTGGAACGTGCAACTCACCCGAAAAGCAACAACCGAAGAAGTATTGGAAGCCTTTGGAAAATCTTCCCGCACGGCATTTATCAATTATGCAGACGGGCTTTCTGCCAACAATACGGTGAAAGAATTGATGCTGGCACTTAACCGTCCTTATGGGGATATGGAAGTGGCTTTATGGCACGATATGCTAAAGTGGTCAATGATGAATTGTTTTACGCCTATTTGGTAGATAATCAGGCTATCGTAATCCCGGAGACCATTGACGCTATCAGGGCTTTGACGGGCATTGAAAAAGCGCCGAAAACTCGATGCGGAAAACAAATGAGAGTTTGGGAATGAAGCGAGGATGGTTTATTTAAAAATTAAAACAGATTAAAAGTAAATTCATGGTACACAAACATAAAAAAAATACGGTAGAAAAGGATAAGGCAAAAACCCCTTCTGCGACTGTTAAAACAAAGCATACAGAGCCTGCCGCTGCGACCCATGAAAAATGTCCCACAGTAAATGCAACATGGAGACAGCCCTAAAATGGGTATGAGGGCCACAATCATCACGGAATGATGATTGCCGATTTCAAAAATCGGTTTTTATGTGGTGCTTTTTTAACGGCCCCCATTATGCTGTTATCACCCATGATACAGCAATTCATGCGGGTCGATTGGCAGTTTACGGGTTCCAATTATGTACTGTTTGCTTTATCGTCTATAGTGTTTTTTATGGCGGTTTACCATTTTTAAAAGGATTGTGCAGGAGGTAAAAGCAAAGAACCCGGGCATGATGTTTTTGATTGGTTTTTATGATAACCGCTTCTTATGTTTATAGTGTAGCTGTTGTGTTTGGTTTGCAGGGGGTGGATTTCTTTTGGGAATTATCCACGCTGATTTTAATCATGCTTCTGGGCCATTGATAGAAATGAAATCCATTGCGGGTGCTTCTAAAGAATTGGAATTACTGGTGAAATTGATGCCGTCCGAAGTCCACATGGTCATGCCCTGATATGGTGCATGATGTAAAACTGATACCCTGAATGCGAATGACATTATCCTTGTAAAACCGGGTGAAAAGAGGCAGCCGATGGTATAATATTAGAGGGAGAAAGTTATTTGAATGAAAGTATGCTCACCGGAGAATCAAAACCTGTACAAAAGTAAAAAGGCGATAAGGTAATCGCAGGGTCTATCAATGGTAATGGTTCTATTAAAGTTACGGTTTCTATGCGGCAAAGGATTCGTATCTCTCGCAGGTCATAAATTGGTGGATGATGCACAAAAATCAAAATCCAAAACGCAATTATTGGCAGATACGGCGGCAAGATGGTTAACTTATCATTGCCATCGTTGCAGGCATTGGGACGTTTTATATTGGTATTTAACCGGGCAAACTTTGCATTTGCCATGGAAAGAATGGGTACGGTCATTGTTATTTGTTGCCCGCATGCTTTGGGATTGGCTGTCCTTTGGTAGTGGCAAAATCAACCGCTTTATCCGCTCAAAACGGTTTGCTGATTAAAAACAGGACCGTATTTGAGAATGCCCGGAAAAATAACCACGATTGTTTTCGATAAAACAGGTACGCTCACCGTCGGAAAATTTGAAGGTCAAAAATTGTCCCGCTCTCAAAAGATATGGATGAAAAATGAAATCATTCGCCTGTCCGCCGCATTGGAACAAGCATCCGAACATCCCATCGCAACGGGCATTTTGCAAAAAAGCAAAGGATTTAAAATCACCATTCCTTCCAATGAAACTTCCAGGAGATTACAGGAAAAGGCGTGGAAGCAAACCGTAGAAGGCAAAAATTTCTGGGTGGTCAGTCCCGGCTATTTATCAGAAAATAAAATAACTGTTCCGGGATGTCTTTACGGCCAATGATACGGAAACGGTTGTGTTTGTAATTATCAATAAAGAATTGGCAGGGTACATTGCTTTGTCAGACGAAATTCGACCTGAATCTGCCGAAGCAATTAAAACTTAAAGGAAAATAAAATTAAAGCAATATTACTAACGGGCGATAATAGTAAAGTAGCAAAGAGTGTGAGTGAAACGTTGGCATGGACATGTTTTATCGCCGAAGTATTGCCGCATCAAAAATTAGAAAAGATAAAGAATTGCAAAGCAGAGGTGCGTTTGTCGCTATAGTGCGATGGCGTAAACGATGCGCCGGCACTGGCACAGGCAGATGTAGGCATTGCTGTTGGCAGTGGCAGCGATATTGCGGCAGAAACCGCAGGTATTGTTTGGTAAACAGTAATCCAAAAGACATCGTGAGTTTAATTTTATTTTGGCAAAGCGACGTACCGTAAATGATTCAAAACTTGATTTGGGCAACGGGTTACAATATTATTGCTTTTGCCTTGGGCCGCAGGCATTTTTACAAACAAGGTATTTTATTAAGCCCTGCCGTCGGGGCCGTTTTGATGACCGTCAGTATGATTGTCGTGGCTATCAATGCGAGTATGTTGAAAGTAAAAAGATAAACTATGATACAAGTAAAAAGAAGGCATCCTCCTGAAAAAACAACGCTCGGTTTTGAAAAAACGAGGGCGTCTTAAATCCTGCGGTAATAAGGGGAGGGCAATTGTATCCACCTTTTGACAGGGCGGTAAGCAAAGGCAATTACTCCAGCATTGGCCATTGCAAATTGAAAGGCCCTTTACGATTGAAGAACGTTCTGACCTACCCGTGCTTCATCCACACCTGACTATGAATCGCATGGCATGGAAGACCCTCGAATTGGCGAAAATTGATGACCTGTTTTATCTCACCATAATTGCTTATGACGGCGGGGGTAAATGGGGGTGCGCTGGCAACCTCAAAAGATCTGCGTAATGGGACAAGTTGGGATTGATAGTGCCGCAGTTTTGTTATGATGAGTTCAGTCGCCTCTTCGGAATGTAGGTACGCAATCCATACAAATACTTTCCCATAATGAACAGGGGCGGGGCCTTTCAAAAAAACGGGCAAAAAATATTGATTTGGGACAAAGATGTCGCGTTTAAGAAAGATAAACGAAAACTGTACTTCGGGCACCGCATAAACCTGATATTCAAATCGTTGCAGTCAATAATAATTTACAGGAACTCATTACCGCGTTTTGGGAAAAATTATTTGAATTTCCGACTACATTGTGCTTTCCCCAAATACGACCATTTAGTGTTATATCGGCGGCGGTTGTCCCCGATAGAAACAGAACACGGATGGCTGTTGATTTACTATGCCGTCCATGATACGATAGATGGGTATGTCTATACT
>JADJSY010000013.1:130000-147686 GCA_016711435.1 Lewinellaceae bacterium | reverse complement strand
CGGAACGTGTACATGCCTTCCGGCAACGTATTCACATCCAGTTCATAATCAGCGGTTTCTGCTTCCCAGGCGCCGGAAAGCACCTGGCGGCCCGTGTTGTCGTACACCTGCCAGAGGCCGTCGGTGCGGAGGGCTTCATCGAGTTGGATACGCACGCGATCAGTAGCGGGAGATGGCGCCAGGGTGATGCGATCCTGTTTGCCGAATACCACGCTCACTACCGGACTGAAAGACTCCGTGCCGTCGTAGTCGACCTGACGCAGGCGGTAGTAGTTGATGCCCGCCAGCGGACGTTCGTCCGTATACGTATACGACTGCGGCTCCTGCGTGGTGCCTGCACCGCGTACCTGACCGATTTCCGAAAAGATCCGCGCATCGGCACTGCGCTCGATGGCGAAGTGGGAGTTGTTGCGCTCGGTGGCGGTGGAGAAGGAGAGGAGGGTGGATTTTTTCAATTACTTTACATTAGAATCCCCTTTAAATGTAATGGGAAGTGTAATAGCGTAATATTAAAGTTGTCTATTGCAAGACCATGATGGTTACCGTTCCATTGGATGCGACCCATCTAAGCCAGATAGTACCCCTAAAGTAATATTCAATCCAGTATTGTACCTGATACAAGATGATGTATTAACATTCCATCAATGGCGCCTTCTGTGCCAGATGTAGTTACGGGAGAAATCTAATGAGTTGAAATCCGTCCAAGTACCAGTCGTAAGTGAAGGTAGCATTTATACTATATTGAAATCCAATCTATCATCTGCTACATTACCTCTTCGCCATTGCTCACCAGTATAACTAATACTGATAGATTTCAATATCTGTCCATCAGGATTAACTGGAGCATATTAACAATTTGAACTCCAAAAGTTGAAGTTAAATTACCTGATGTAGTTCACCTAAAGCCCTGTCAGCATTTGTACCTGTTCCATAACTGTAGGTGTTACCTCCATTACTAGCACCATCATTTATTCCATATGTAGTATTAGCATTTGCACCAGATTCAACAAATGACTACGCTATAGCGCATAGTTGATGCTGTTGCGCCAGTATTTGCCATACCATCAAAATCTTGAAGATAGGTGAACGGATTTGCATTAATACTTACCTGTGCAAATATTGATGTACATTGCAATAGAGCGAAGAGTCCAAAAGCGAGTTTGAAATTAGCAATCATAGTTGTTAGGTGATAATATTGTTGTTGGTTATTACCAGCAACAAACGGTTTAAAGATATCCTTAATTCAGGTGGTTACCAAAAGAGTTTGCGCCTCGGCAGGTCTTCCAATCTCCCACCAAACCCCACTCAAGCCCGCCGCCGCGGCTGGTCTTTTGACCTGCCGCAAACGTCCAGCAGGAAAAAAACTCGCTTCAGCAACCAGTCGTGTCCGTACCGGAGTTGTTTTTCAGCACCCACAAAAGTACGGGAATTAAAGGAGGAATGGGGGGAAAAGGCACTGTTAACTTTATGTGAAGTCGTTTTTGGTCGAAAAAAGTTTTGGAGTGGTGGTAGCACGCCTTTTAAGGCGTCGGGAGGAGGCCATTTATGGCCGTCCATAAAAAATAAGCCCCCAAAAAGAACCCTTCATGGCCGAATAAAAAAACGCAACAACAAGCGCCCTGAATCGAGTTGTGGGGAGGAATTGCGTGTGGAGTTGTGTTGTTTTTTTCTTTTATACGGCCATGAATGGCCTTTTCCTGACGCCTTGAAAGGCGTGCTACCAAAATCATGATACCACATTTTGCTTGATATAATCCACCGCAGCCGGCAAGTGTCGTTGGTCGCGGATATATCGGTCGTGGTATTCCGTTTGCCGGCAATCCTGCCCTGTGCGCCCCAGCGCCAGGTTGATATAACGCCCACTGGCGCCTTTGATACGATCCGTGGCGTAGGCAAACAAAACAATCAACAGTACTTACCTTTACCCATCAAAAACGCTCAACGATCTCGTCAAATAGTATGAAAAAGTCCTTTTTTATAGCATTGTTATTGTTTCCTTTTGTGACAGGCGCACAAACCCCCAAACCTTATTTCCAGCAGGAAGTCAACTACCGCATCGTGGTGGCCCTGGATGATAAAACCCATACGGTGACCGGTAATATCGAGATGGATTATCTGAATAATTCACCCGACGCCTTGTCCGAAATCTGGATTCATTTGTGGGGAAACGCGTTTAAAAACCGCGAAACAGCCTTTTGCAAACAAAAACTGCGCGACGGCAATCGGGAATTCTATTTCGCGGATGAAAAGAATCTGGGTTATTACAAAAACTTAGATTTCACGGCAGACGATCAGAAAATAAGCTGGAAATACGACCGCGACAACCCCGACATTGCCAGGCTCACCCTGTCAAAACCACTCGCGCCGGGCGAACGCGTGCGCATCGCTACGCCGTTTTTGTTAAAAATTCCGGCGTCTTTTTCCCGGCTCGGCCACGTCGGCACTTCCTATCAAATGACGCAGTGGTACCCCAAACCGGCGGTGTACGACAACCGCGGCTGGCATGCCATGCCTTACCTCGACATGGGTGAGTTTTACTCCGAATTCGGCAATTTCGATGTGACGATCACGCTGCCTTCCAAATATGTGGTAGGCGCTTCGGGCGTACTGCAAACGGCTTCGGAAATCGAATTTTTAAACCGGAAAGAAGCCGAAACCCGCGAAAGATTCAGTAAAAACGCTCCGGAAAAAGGCGCCGCAAAACTCGACACTTTCCCAGCGTCCACCAGCGAAATGAAAACGATCCGCTATGTGGCCGAGCGGGTGCACGATTTTGCGTGGTTTGCCGACAAACGTTTTTTTGTACTGAAAGACCAGGCCACACTTGCTTCCGGCAAAACGGTGGATTGCTGGGCCATGTTTACCCATTCGGAAGCGGATTTATGGCAAAAAGGTGCGTTTTATGTGCGCCGGGCGGTCGAATTTTACTCCAAACACGTGGGGGAATATCCCTGGCCTCAGGCTACTGCCGTGCATTCGGCCCTGAGCGCCGGCGGCGGGATGGAGTACCCGATGATTACCGTGATCGGAGATAGCGAGTCGCCCAAAAGCCTCGACGAAGTGATTACCCACGAGGTGGGCCACAACTGGTTTTACGGCATCCTGGCCTCCAACGAGCGCGATCACCCTTTCCTCGATGAAGGCATCAATTCTTATTACGAATACCGCTACATGCTGGAATACTACGGCGACAGCGATCCGATTAGTATCCCGAAGAAATTGCTCGACCCCGCCCGCCAGGGTTCTGTCATCGAAATTGCCCAACTGTTGCTGGCCCGCGAACACGTCGACACGCCGCCTGACCGGCATTCCAACAATATGACGCAGATTGCCTACGGGGCGCAGGTGTATAGCAAAACGGGTACCACCCTGCGCTGGGTAGAGCAGTCGGTCGGCACGGAAAAATTCGACCTGGCTATGCAGGCTTATTACCGCGACTGGCAGTTTCGCCACCCCTACCCCGAAGACCTGCGCGCCAGCTGGAAAAATGCAGGCCTCGAAGCCAACTGGTGGTTCCAACTGATGCAAACCCAAAAACAGGTCGATGTGGCAATCCGCGATGTTCGCAAGGATAAAACCGGCTGGCAGATCGACGTCGAACAAAAAGGCGATCTCGCTGCGCCTTTCCCGGTGACGGCTTTGAGAGACAGCCAGGCCCTTGCTACCATGTGGTTTCAGCCGGGCGAAAAAGTGGTTTTCCCGGCCAGCGACGCCGACGCTTTTGTCATTGATTATGAACATGTTATACTGGATGTAAACCGGAAAAACAACTGGCGAAAGAGCAGCGGAGCCTTTGCGGGCATGGAGCCGCTGCAATTAAAAATACCTGCCTTGTTTCAGGACCCCACGCGCAGCGCCACCGGCATTTTGCCCTGGATCGGCTGGAATAATTACGATAAAACCATGCTGGGTGTGGTGTTGTACAATGCGCCGCTGCCTTCGCGCAGGTTCCAATATTACATCGCGCCCGGTTTCGGATTAGTCAGCAAACAATTGGTGGGCGTAGCCGATCTGCGGTACAAGTTTTTTCCGGGCGGCGTGTTGCCGAAAGTCACGCTGGGCCTCAGCGCCAAAACCTTCGCTTTCAACTACAACCCCGGATTCGATTACCGGGAAAAAATGATGCGGCTGGTTCCGCAGGTACGGCTGGAATTAGCCGACCGCTCGCTGTCGTTCCGGCATTTTCTGCATGTCCGGGCCATTTTGCTCGATGTGGAAGACGGGCAGGTGGATGCCAACGGATTTGCGGGCAAAAACCGGATCAAAACGGCCATTTTTGAAACGCGTTACGAGGCCATGCAAAAACGCTCGCCCAATCCCTGGCAGTTCAAGGCCGTTGTGGAAAACAGCAGCAATTACCGGAGTATTTTTGGAGAAAAAGCGCCTTATGTGCGCGGTTCTTTAGAGTGGCGCCAACAATTTTATTACCAGAGAAGCAGGCGTATCAGTGTCCGAATTTTTGCCGGGACTTTCCTGAAAAATACGCAGCGCAACCGCTCTGTCGAGCCGAATGCCTTCGCACTGAATCCGCAAGGATTCAATGATTACAAGTACGACCAGATTTTTCCGGGCCGCAATACGGTGAGTGGGTTGTTGTCGCGGCAGGTAAGCCAGACGGAAGGCGGTTTTAAAGGGGCTTTCGGCGCGCCGTTTGCCTCTATCATCGGCAATTCCAATAATTATATGCTGGCGCTCAACCTCAAAGCGGATTTGCCGCAGCGGCTGCCTTTCGGTATCCAACTCAAACCTTATTTCGACATCGGTTATTTCGACGACGCGACGCTAATCGGGCAGGATCGTCCCCGCGACGAACAGTTGCTCTGGAGCGGCGGATTTATGCTCGAGTTTTATAAAGGTGCATTCGAGTTTTACCTGCCGATCGTCAGTTCAAAAATCCTGAAAGACCGCTACTCCGAACAACGCGACGGCAATTACCTGCGGAATATCACCTGGAGTGTGCGGGTGCCGTTCCGGGAGCCGGGGGAGGCGGGGGATTATTTTTTGCGTTGAGGAATGATGAGTTATGAGTTATGAGTTATGAGTTATGAGTTATGAGTTATTGGTGTTTCAGGCCGGAATGGGGAAATGAAGTATACATTCTTTCCCCATTCCGGCCTGAAACTCCAATAACTCATAACTCATAACTCATCCCTCCATCACCTGTTCCGCATGATTATCCGTATTCACCTTGGCGATGATGCGTTCAATTTTGCCATTTTCATCGATCACGAAGGTGGTGCGGTGAATGCCCATGTAGGCGCGGCCCATAAATTTTTTCTCGCCCCAGACGCCGTAGGCTTCCGAAACGGCGTGGCTTTCGTCTGACAGCAGGGCGAAGGGCAGGCTGTATTTTTCCTGAAATTTGACGTGTTTTTTGACGGAATCGGGGCTTACGCCCAGCACGTCAAAACCTTTGGAAAGAAAAGACTGGTAGTTGTCGCGCAGGCTACAGGCTTCGGCAGTGCAACCGGGCGTGTCGTCTTTCGGGTAAAAATAAAGCACTAATTTTTTGCCTTTATAATTGGCGAGGCTCACTTGTTCGCCTTTTTCATTGGGTGCAACAAAATCGGGGGCGGCGTCGCCTTCTTTCAGGTGGAACATTTCGTTAGTTTGAAGTGAATGAATACAGCAATCAAAAACCGGGAGTTGGGTATTTTGTTCATGCAACTCTCAAGTTGATGGGAAGGCAGTACTTTTGCGCTTGTGGTTGTGTTTAGGTGTTTGTGTTTAGGGGACTTTCGCCCAAACCACACACGTCCAGGCAAGCGTCCGATAACCAACACCAAACACAAGGAAGTTTAACTCATAACTCATAACTTACTTATGATTGTTGTCACCGGTGCTGCCGGATTTATCGGCTCCTGCATGATTAAACGCCTCAATGACGCAGGCTACACAGATATTATGGCGGTGGATGATTTCAGCCGTTCGGACAAGCAGGTGAACCTGTCTTTTAAAAAAGTGCGCAGCCAGATGCACCGCATGAATTTTATCCGCTGGTTTGAACGCAACCACACGGAGGTAGACGCCATTCTGCACCTCGGCGCCCGCACGGACACGACGGAAATGAATGTTGCCATTTTCGATGAACTCAACCTGGAATACTCGAAAGCCTTGTGGATGCTCTGCGCGGGATTCCAGATTCCATTGCTGTACGCCAGCAGCGCCGCCACCTACGGGCTGGGCGAACACGGCTATTCTGACGATCACACCCTGATCCCGTTGCTGAAGCCGCTCAATCCGTACGGACAAAGCAAACAGGATTTTGACGTGTGGGTGCTGGAAACCATCGCGAAAGGCGACATGGCGCCGCCGCAATGGGCGGGATTCAAGTTTTTTAACGTGTACGGCCCGAATGAGTACCACAAAGGGCGTATGGCTTCCGTTATTTTTCACACCTGTCGAAAAATCAAATCCACCGGCGCCATGCAATTGTTCCGCTCGCACCGCCCCGATTTTAAGGACGGCGAACAAAGCCGCGATTTTATTTATGTGAAAGACCTGACGGACGTGCTGCTTTTTTTCCTCGAAAAATATCCCGCCAACGCGATTTACAACCTCGGTACCGGTAAGGCGCGTACGTTCCTGGACCTGGCAACCGGCACCTTCCGCGCCATGCAACTGGAACCGAATATTTCATTCATCGACACGCCTGCCGACATCCGCGATACGTACCAGTATTTCACGGAAGCAGATATGCGCAAATTGCGCAGCGCGGGTTATGCCGAACCTTTTTACGGCCTGGAGGAAGGAATTGAAGACTATGTGCAGCGGTATTTGCGGGAGGAAGTGATTTATTGACCGGGAAGGGCAAGGGGCAAAAGGCAAAGGGCAAACAAGGCACGTTTAGCGGCTTCAATGGTGTTTGATGTGGGCCCCTTGCATCTTCATGCCTTTGACCTGGCGTTTTAGGCAAAGCCCTTTGCCCCCCCTGCCTTTCCCTTGAACCCTCTTTCAGCATAAAAACCGAGATCAGGAAAGTGGGCAAAAAATGCATCAGCGCCAGCAAAATGCCGTTGCGCACATGTACGGCGCTCATCTGGCCTTTAGCGTTCAGCATCACACAATCCACGATAATTCGGCCGGCTGTGAAAGTTCCCCACAAGAGGAAGGCCCAGCATACCCACTTATTGATTTGGGGCAACATGTCGGGCATCGGGGCGCCTGCCCACTGGAAATATAGAAAAATGCCGATGTAGAGGCACATGTAGAGGTAAGTGAAAACGTACATAGACCTTGATTGAAAGGATTTGAGGATGAACCGAATGAAAATGAATCAGTTCCAGCGCGCATTTTTGCCACTCAGCAGCGCGACGGCCAGCCACAATACATAAGGCAGCGCCAGCACAAGCGGAACGGAGGCTACCGAAAAGGCAATGGCCGTTTTCCCCTGATTTTTGAAATACAGGCTGCCGCCGATCACCACTGCGGCGATGAGGAACAATACAACCCACATGGAGATGTACTTGGAAGTTGGCGCGGCGTATTGGCCGAACATGCCCTGGAGAAATTCCCGGTATCCGTACAAAGTGATCAGTACGTCGATGAGCCAGATGACCCAGAAAAGGGTGAGAGATGTTTTCGTCATGTTGATTTTTTTAGGGCAAAAAACGAAGAAATTGGGATTTGTCAAAGCTGTAATACGCCAATTAGCACTGGCAGCAGTTTTTCCGGATAAACCTTTCCGCCATTGTCTTTGTAGTGCTTCGCAAATACTTGCAACTGGCTTGTGACGATGAAATAAAACCGGTCGCTTGCGAGCGCTCCGGTGGAAGGCTGCGCAAGAAGCGGATCATCGGCGAGCAGGATTTTGATGCCCGTAATTTTCAACAAAGCGGCATCCAGAAAATACTGTGTCACTACCCGTTTTTTCACACCGGGCTGCACCGCAATCAGGCTGTTTTTATAAAAATACAGGCCGTCGGCGCCGATTGTTTCGTTTGCCGGCAATTGAATAAAATCCAGTTGTTTCGTCTCGATATCGAGCCGCCCAAAAGAAAATGGCTTCGTGTAAAGTCCAACGAACAAAAAACGTCCCCCTTTGTCTAGATCGATGCCGTTGGGTGCGTGTCCTTCCGGTAATTGCAGGAATATTTCCAGTTTTTCACTGTCGGGCGTAATGGTGTAAATCCTGTTGGTCATCATTTCCGTTGCATACACCCTCCCCGTTGAATCAAGTGTCAAATCATTGAAAAAGAAGGACTTATCAATCTCTTTCAACCAATATTGCTGTAAACATTCGCCCGTTTTCAGGTCATATTTAAAAATACCGGATTTCCAGGTTTTCAGGTCGGTCAGCCCTTGAACAGGCATATTTTCTCCGGCAGTGCTGGTGGCCACCCATAGCAATCGCCGCGCAGCATCCACTTTCATACCGATGACGCCCAGCAAACCATCCTGTCCGGTAGAAACGAAGTCCTGCCATTTCCCGTCGGGGCTGATTTTTATAATTTTCCGTTTCCAGGTGCTGCTCAGGTATAGGTCGCCGGTGACAGCATCCCACGCCAGTCCTTCCGGAATGAGGTCGTTTTCGGGGATTTCACAGGCTATTTTCAGGGGTGGTTGGGCCCCGAGGGCAGCGGCACACAGCAAGTTCAGGAGCAGCATAAAATGATTACAATACCTCATGGATTTCCGTTGTCTTTTCCGAACAAAGAGTACAATGAATCATACAGGTTGCATGTGTAATTCATCGTTTGTTATCAGGAATGTACCATACGTTTTTTTTCAGGTCCACGCCGCCGCCCATTTGTTCCTGCACCACCCGGTCAATGATAAAAACGCCTTTTTGCGCCATATTTTCAAAGGTATCGATACCATCATTGGGGAAGTTAATCCGGGTTCTGTGGATGTTGAATTTGTTGGCAAACTTCCGGTCAAAAGCCTTTTCCACACCTTCTTTTCCCAGCATAAAACCCAATAATCCGCCCCAGGTGGCCGTGGGATTATCGGAATCCCAACCTGCCAGGGCGGCAATTTTAATCGTTTCTTTGATATCGCCTTCGCCGTAAAAAAGACTCACAAGGCTGGAAGCGAAGTTGATGCCGGCTGCAAAACAACCGTTGCAATACCTGTTTTTTGAGGTGATATCATAGCCGTCTGCCTGCTCCACCTGGTACCTTTGATACACTTCATCCCTGGTTTGTTCCCAGGGGATGCCGGCCTGGTACCTGCTTTTTACAAAATCGTACATTTTTGCAGAGTAAGAGTCGGCGGGCAATACATTTCGCGACCTGTCCGCCATCCAGAGTATCTTGTCTTTCATGGATTTGTTTTCGTCCACTTGCGCGGCCAGGGCATACATGCTGACATAAAACTGGGAAATCCATTCCGCGTTGTAGCGCGCGGTCGTCTGAATAGGCAATTGCGCCATTTTTAAAGCGATATCCGGACGGCCTGGCGCAAAAAGGCCGAAAATTTCGGTAGTCAACTGCGCATCGATCATGTCGAATTCGGGGTTGTTGTCCGGATGCCCGGTGGCAGGCGGCGCCAGTCCGCTTTTCATCAGATCGAACGCTTTCTGATTGGATACCCACAAGTAGTTCTCCTCTTCCGCTTTGATGTGTTTCAGCCAGCCTTCCCGTATTTGCGGTCCTGTCAGCACCGGGGTTTTGTTGGTGTACAGCAGGTGTTGATACATATACTCGATGTCCGTATCGTCGTCGGCGCCCCAGAGACCGCCTTCTTTTTCCAGCACAAAATCTATTGTGGGCGACAAGTTGCTCGGCACTCCCGCGCCCCAGATACTCGGCTGATCGGGTTTTCCCCAGTCGTTTCGGGTATAAAATGCGCCCGTCTTGATTTCCCCGATATTCCCGATTTTATCCATTTCAGTGACGAGACCGGTCCAGTTGGCAATGCACTGCCCCAGCCAGAAACCGTATAATTTATTGGCATAGTTTGATCTGGAAATCGCTCTGTCGCCTTTTTTGACTTTGTATGCCTTGTAATTCAAGTCCTTATCCACCAGGACACTGGCCCGGGGAATCGTTTTTTGCCCGCAGGAGGACAGGAATACTAAGGTAAATAACGCGGCAACAACTATTGTGCGTGTAGGAAAGCAGTGCATTCGAAGTGCATATTTCATTTTAGCGGAGTTTTAGAAAGCTTTTAATATTAAGTAAATGGGCAAAATAAAATTTACGTATTGGTAATATTAAAAAAATATCCTGAAAACATGATTTCAAGACATTTGTAAAAAAAAAAAAATTGACTATCCAACAAAGTGCCCTCGAACAAATAATCATTAAAAATATTATCAATATGCCATTACAACTCATTTCATACAGTCCGGAAGCTTTGTTAGAGGCCTTTAAATCGGCTGTCAAACCATTGTATTACCCCAGTGAAACCGATGCGCCGATTGAAGTTTTACAGGTGCCGGTGGAGGAAATTGGTGAAGCGATTTCTACCCAGGATATCGACCGATTGTTTTACGATACCGAAGGGGATTTTAGTGCGGCAAGTATAGAGTGGGCGGAGGCCAATCGTTTAGAGAGCAATGGTACGCAGCGATTTTTTCGCTCTTTCACAGATGTCATTACCACTTTTAAGAACAATGAATATTACGTGCAGGAAAGCGGCTACCGCGAACTCGTTCCGCACTGGCGCAATTTGCGCAATTTGATTTTTGATAACCTGGTACAACAGCGCTGGTTTCGGGTTGATTTGGCCGAGCCGGACGGCGCCCGCGCCGATATTTATCTCGTAGGGCGACACCTTCAGATAGAGGAAGACCCCGACACAAACGAAACCCGCTTTACGCCGCGCGACTGGGTTTTGCTGAAAACGCATGTCATCGAAACTTAAGGTCTTGATCAGTCCGCATAAGGGTGCTTTTGAGTGAAGAGGTGACATCTGCGAGGCACGAGCAGGTGTTATCTCGAACGATGGTATAGCACTTTGCTTGAGTTGAGATAACACCTGCTCGTGCCTCGCAGATGTCACCTCAACTCAACCGGCATAGGGATGTCGGTAAGGCGCCCGGTATTCTCTTTTCAACATCTTCCGGCCTTCCTCGTGGTTGGTAATGTCCATGTTCGAGATATCGATGTTCAAACCCGATTTCAAACGATACGACATATCCGCATAGATCATGCTGGAGGTTGTTTTAAAAGCATCTTCCAGCGTATTCGTAATGCCTTTATTGGATTTTTGCCGGATACCAGAAATCGAAGCGGACATCCAGGTGATCTGGGTTTTCCAGGCCCAGTTTTCTGGCAATGCCGCCGATCGCGGAAACGTTGTCCGGCAAACCGAGGTTCATCACTTTCCTGACGTTGTTGATATAATGAATACCCCAGTCGACCATCATGCCCCTGCTGAAGTCGAACTGACTTCTCCAGGCGGGATTTTGCCCGTTTTCGTGACACATAAATTTTACACGCGGCGCGGGACCGCAAAACGTCTCAAAGTCGATGGTTTCCGGGATCGCTTTTTCCACCACGCCGCCTTCGGGATTATGGATATTCGCCTGTACCTGCCAAATCTTTCCGATATCACCGCGCTGAATCAAATCACTGATCTTTTCATTAGTGCCCAGCATCGTTCGGGGGAAATCGACCACTACCACGTTTCCGGCCTTGCGATGCGCTTCCAGCATGGCTTGTCCCTCCCGGATGTCGTAACTGATCGGTTTTTCCAGAAATACGTGCAGCCCGGCCTGGCAGGCATCTATAAATTGTAAAGCGTGCCAATGCGTAGGTGTAGCGATCATCACTGCCTGCAGGCCCGGCATCTGGTACATGTCGCGGTAATCGGCAAACAGTTTCGGTTTTTTGCCGCCTGCTTCCGTAACTACCGCCGCAGCGCGTTGCAGGGAAACGGAATTGACGTCGCACAGGCCCACGATTTCAAACAGGCCCGAAGTCAGGGCGGTGTTCAGCAGCACATCTGTTCCCCACCAGCCGGTACCGACAATGGCGAGTTTGACAGGATCCTGTGCGGGCTTTGCAGGAAATGGTAAAATCAGGGAACCGGTAAGGGTGGCGCCCGCTTTGATAAAGTTTCTGCGATCCATGCTGGAAGAGGTGTTTAAGTTATTTTGCAGACGGTTCATTAACGCACACAAATCTATGATTTCCTTTGCTGATTATACGCACATGGAGCAAACTTTACAACGTCCGAAAATGAACAGGGCTGTTCACTTTCGGGCGTTTTTTATTTTAAATAAACAACATAATGTATTGATAGTGAGCATTTTGCGGGGTTGGCAAAAAAATTGTTCTAAGGCTTGAGGGCGTGTATGGTGTATAGTGTTTGGTGTTTGGTGTTTGGGGCGCATTGCTTTTGGCAACCGTGAGTAGTTTAGGCAATGCGCCCCAAACACCAAACAGCATACACCATACACGCACGTAAAACGAAAACACCTGTTGCCATGAAAATAATTGTCCTCGCGCTGCTCTTATGTTCTGCTTTCGCTTGTCGCGAAATATCCGATTCAGTGCCCGCTGATGTTACATTTGAAGCAGCACCGATTGTCCGCTATACCCAGGCCGATATCCAGAAACTCCGCTGGATCAAGGGGGTTTGGGAAAGCACGCAGCCCGAGCGACCCGTCAAACAAAATTTTCAGTTCACGCCTGATTATGCGCTGGAAATTATTGAAACCGGCACTTCCGGTGAGCCGACTTCCATGCTGCTGACCTGGCACGCAGGCTGTTACTACCTGGGCGACAACCGCGACTGGGTCGTCACCTGGATCGGTGAAAAAGATGTTCGCTTCGAGCCTACGCGCCCGGGCAGAAACCCGTTTACCTGGACGCGTTTCGGCGAAGACCAGTGGTACCACGTTACCCACAGCCCACGCGGCGACCAGCCGGTGCTGATGCAACGGATTGGAGAACTGCAACCTTGAGTTCGTGTTTGGTGTTTGGTTTTTAGTGTTTGGGGTGCTTCGGGTTTGGCCATTCCCCCGACCCCTGAAGGGGAATACATCGAAATAGACGGATAATTTCTACCTTAAAGATCTGATTGTCAATCTATTGCGATGCACTCCCCTTTAGGGGTCGGGGGAATGGCCAAACCCGAAGCACCCCAAACACCAAACACCAAACGAAACACCTACTTAATTCTCGACGCCATCATCAACGTTTTCACGCGTTTTTGCGCAGCGGTTTTGGTGTCGGGATCGGCGAGGCGTTGCAGCCCTGCCCAGGAAGAAAATCCGTTATCTTTGGCTACCATTGCCCGGAAACCGTCTTCGACGGCAGATACCTGCGGAGCGCTTGATTTGGCTGCCGGTTTAGCCGCTTTTGTTTCTCCTTTAATGCTCGTTTTTTTCTCCGGCGTCATGCGCACCGATGCCGAAGCGGTCGGCATTTCTTCCGGGAAATAGCGCAGCAGGTCGTACTGCTGCATTACTTTTTGCATACTCCATCCAAACGGATACGTTTTTACTGCTGCGGAGACCGGTTTTACCCGCTCCCCGGCGTGTTGTACGGCATCGCGCCGGAGCTGGCTTTTTGAATAGGAGCCGGTGTACGATTGCACCAGTACGTGCGCCAGCAACACCTGTGGTTTGATGTTGTACTCCTCTGAAGCATCTTTCACCGCCGATTTCCATTGTTTGGATGTCGTGGCAATAAATTCGGCATCGTCATAGAGGTATTTGAGTTTTTCCGAGGCGGACTGCTCCGATGCTGTTTCCTGGACCGCTCTTTCTTTTTTTACACTCGTTTTGCTGCCTTTGGAAGGGCGCATGGCAATGGCGCGCGGCTCTGCCGGCATATCCGAATCGGCTGCAATGTTGTAACCGGATACCTGAAGGTCTTTATCGCTGTTTTTCAAACCTTCTTTTTTACCGATAAAAAGAAAAATCAATACGGCAGACATACCTGCTGCGGAAAGGAAACCAAAAAATTCGAAGAAATTTTTCATGTGAGCATTAAAATATGAAGATAGTGAAAGAAGAAATTTGGAAATGAATGATGAATGATGAATGATGAATGATGAAAAACATTAATTTGTTGTAAATCAATACTTTAAAATAAAAAAAACAGAATCCACTTCACCGCTCAAGCAAAATATTCATCATTCATCATTCATCATTCAGAAACAACCGCCTCATAATCGATGCGCCAGAGTTGATATGTTTCAATAATGAGTGTAAGTATTTCGGCATACGTGCGGGCAGTGGCATAACCCGACTGCTTGAGTCCGACGCTCCAGGCAGCGTAGTAAGGTACTTCGTAATGTCCGTAAATGGATTTAGAAATGCGATAGATGCCGCCTACTTCGTACCGGTGCAGCATCCAGCCGTAGCGCCGGTCCTGCAGCAGCAGGCTGTGGCGGCGGTAACTGTCGCCGGCCGTTCGGTACACCTCGAAACGATCCCAGACATAGTCGTCTTTCATTTGCATACAATCGATCGCGAGCGAATGAAAATTGAAATCGTTGTCGTCGATCACACCGTCGCGGCGGAAGCCCGTGCGGCTGCGGCATTTGATACCGAAGTGGTTGTTGCCTTTGGTGGCTAATATGCTGCGTCCGGCATTTGTTTCGAGTAGTCCCTGGGCGAGGGTAATGGAGGCCGGTATTTTGGTGCGTTGCATCTCCAGCACCGCCATATCGCGGTGTTGTTCGAGGTAATTGAGATAGGCGATGGCATTGGGCTGACTGCCCCTCGACAGTTTTTGTTTCAGTTCCTGTTCGATGGCTGCCCGATGCCAGTAAACGCCTTTTTTACCCGGCGCGGATATGAGGGTTCGTTGTTCGATGGTATCGGCATAAAATTGCTGCAATTCACGTGCAAAAGTTGCGCCGATTATGTCGGCGCCCGTTTTGAACTCGTTTTTCATCTCGTGGAAAACAGGCAGACCCGAAATGCCGTCTACCCGCGCTTTGATGTCGTCGTAATAAAGAAAAACGAGTATTCCCGGCAGTATTACGATGAGAAGCGCATAAAAACTTCCCCGTCCGAAGGCATACAGGCAACCGCCGTTGTCATTCATAATGTACCCATGTTTTGGTAGTACAAAGAAACAAATGAAAGTTGAGAGTTGAGAAAAGCCATGTCGTTGCGACCGGCTAATTTTTCGTAGAACAGGTGTTTGTGCAGGCGATACGCTTCGCGGATCTGCCGTTTGAGGCGGTTGCGCGCCACGGCGGTTTTGAAATGACGTTTGGGTACGGAAATGACGACTTTGACCGTCGATACCTGTTTATCCGGATGAGCAGGAGCGGGGTGCTCCAGCCAGACCACCCGCAGCGGATAGGCCACATAAGAATGGCTGTCCTTAAAAAGGCGGCTGATCAGCGTCCGGCTTTTCAGCCGTTCGGATCGGGAGAAGGTATGGATTGGAGCGTTCACAAAGGTGGCATTGAGTGCTCAACAATACAAAAATAAGACTTCCGAAGTTGCGCGAACTCCGGAAGTCTTACAATAATAATCAGAAAAAGGGCTGCATACGGTGGATACACCGCTCGCTGCTTATTTCAGGCGTTTTTCATCCGATACCGAAAGTTTCCAGCGGCCTTGTTTGCGGCGGCGCGAGAGGAGTTTGCGGCCATTCTTAGAAGCCATACGCTCACGAAAGCCGTGTTTATTCTTTCGGGCGCGGCGGGATGGTTGGAATGTACGTTTCATCGCTTATCAATAATTAGGTACTGCGTTTCAAAAATGGAGCGCAAAGGTAATTTTGTTTTCCGAAATTAAATAACCCTGCTGATAATTTTTTCGTGAGGCGTGAATCGTGAGGCGTGAGTGGCATAGCGTTTGAAGAATATTGAGCTCGTTCTTCTAACGCCATACCACTCACAACTCACCACTCACTACTCACTACAAGGGTTAATGTTGTTTTAAAACACGGAAAATGAACGCACAAACGGTAAAAGCGCTGTTCCTTTGTAGTCTTAAATTTTTTGACTGATGTTGCGTACAAAATTTTACACTTTACTGCCGTTTGTGCTCTTTTTGCTCCCGGCTTTTAACATATCGGCCCAAAATCCGGTGAAATGGTCTTTTTCCGTCAAGGATGCGGGCAATTGCCAGGCCGACCTGATTTTCACCGGCACCATCGATGATGGCTGGTACACGTACTCGCAATTTCTCGAAAGTGAGGACGGCCCGGTTGCTACCCTGCTGACTTTCAGTCCGGCGCCGGGGTACAAACTGATGGGCAAAGCCAAAGAAGGCGGTGAAAAAATCACAGTGCACGATCCGGTGTTTGATATGAAACTCAGCAAGTTCAAACACAAAGCCATTCTGACCCAGCGGGTAGAAATCAGCGATCCTTCCAAGCCTATTACGGGTTATATCAACTTCATGGTCTGCAACGATGAAATGTGCCTGCCGCCCAAAGACGTTGACTTTTCGTTCAAAATCCCGGCATTAGCCAACTGCAACAACGCTTCCGGCGGCAAAACGGAGCCCGCTCCGCCGCCTGCGCCCGAACCTGCCCCAACGCCCGGTACCGGCGCGGTACCGACGCCGGGCGATGCATCGACACAAGTTGCAGCAACAACTGATGCAGGCACTGTTGCACCCGACGACCCTAATTTTAAAGGCTTTTTTTATTCCAAACGCCCCGAAATCAACGCCGCACAGTTTGTCGGCAACTGCAACGCAGAGGTGACTGACGGCAGCAGCGAAGGCGCTACCCTGGTCTCCCTGTTCCTGTTTTGTTTTCTCGGCGGATTGATTGCCCTGCTCACACCCTGTGTGTTTCCGATGATCCCGATGACGGTCAGTTTTTTTGTTAAACGTTCGAAGGACCGCAAAACGGGGCTGCGCAACGCATTTATCTATGCAGCCAGCATCGTGCTGATCTTTGTAGCCCTGGGTTCGGCGGTCACTGCCGCGCTCGGACCAACCGCACTGAACGACATGAGCACCGACAAATACTTCAACCTCGGCATATTTGCCCTGCTGGTGGTATTTGCGTTTTCGTTTTTTGGTTTTTATGAAATTACGCTGCCCTCTTCCTGGGTCAATAAAAGTGATAAAATGGCCGACCGGGGTGGACTCGTCGGCACCTTTTTTATGGCATTTACGCTGGTGCTGGTGTCCTTTTCCTGCACCGGCCCCATTGTAGGTACTTTGCTGGTGGAAGCGGCGCGCAGCAACGCAGGCGCATCTATTTTGGGATTTATCCCGACGAAACCCGCCATCGGTATGTTCGGCTTCGGTTTGGGACTGGCGCTGCCATTCGGCTTGTTTGCCATGTTTCCGGGCTGGCTCAATTCCCTGCCGAAATCAGGCGGCTGGATGGATAATGTGAAAATAACCCTCGGTCTGGTCGAACTGGCACTGGCATTCAAGTTCCTCAGTACGGCCGACATGGTGGAGCAGTGGGGCATCTTGCGTTTTGAAACATTCATGGCGCTGTGGTTCCTCATTGCGCTGGCGCTGGCCGTTTATCAATTCGGTTTGTTGCCCTGGAAAGGAAACAGCGGCCGGCCCGGTCTGGTCCGGCTTGGCGTCGGGCTGACTTCCCTGGCTTTTGCGGCTTATGTGGGTTGGGGCCTGTTCAATTACCAGTCCTTATCGCTGCTCAGCGGCCTGGCGCCGCCGGTGCATTACAGTTATAAATACGCCAACGATCAGCAAAAAGACCACGACGGCCCCGGCTGCCCGCAAGGACTCGATTGTTTCCACGATTTCGATGAAGCGCTGGCAGAAGCCAAACGCCTGAACAAGCCCGTTTTTGTCGACTTTACAGGCCACGGCTGTGTGAACTGCCGCAAA